>CAMCUD010000001.1 GCA_945878865.1 Bifidobacterium breve
GCCTCGACGACCCGCTCGCCCGCTGGGCGCCGACGATCCCCGGGGCGGACACCGTCACCGTACGGATGCTGCTCAACCACACCTCCGGGTACCCGGACGTCGAGAACAGCGCGGCGCTCACCCCGTTCTTCGACCTCACCGACCAGTTCGACCCGAACCGCCCATGGACGCGCGCGGAGGTGCTCAGCCACCAGGCGGGCCCGCAGTGGACACCCGGCTCGAAGTACCAGTACTCGAACTCGAACTACCTCCTGCTCGGCGAGGTCCTCGAGCGCGCCGGCGGGCTCTCGCCCGACGCCGCGCTGCAGCGCCAGCTCGCCACGCCACTGGGTCTGCGCGAGACGACATACGCCACCCGCCCCGGTCTCCCGCGGAAGATGGCCCGCGGCTACGAGTGGTTCAGCGAGCGCTACAACGACCACTGGGCCGGCGCGACCGGGGTGCCGACCGACATCATCGGCCCGGTCTGGACCGACGGCGGCGTCGTGACCACCGCACGCGAGGTCGCACGGTTCTTCGACGCGCTGAACCGCGGGAAGCTCCTCGCCCCCGCGACGTTCATGGCGATGCTCACGCCGTCACCGCAGAGCGGCAGCGACCTCTACGGCCTGGGGACGTACCGGTACACCGAGGCGGGCCGCACGTGGCAGGGCCACGACGGCAACTACGGCGGCTACCAGAGCCAGGTCTTCACCGATCGCCGCGCGAAGCTCACGGTCGCCGTGCTGACGAACACCGACGGTGAGGCGGCCGAGACGGCGTTCAGCGCGCTCGCCGACGTGCTCGATCCGCGCTAGCCCGGCGCGCTCGCATGTCCCCTGCGGGTTGAAGTCCGGGCAACCAGGGCATGATGCACCGGTCAGACGCCTTCCACCGAGGAGCAGACCGTGCTGCGTGTGCCTGTCGCCGTTCCCTCCGGACTTGCCGCGTTCGCCGCGGCGATGCTGCTCGCCACCGGCACTGCGCATGCCGCGCCGCCTGCGCTCGACGTCTACACGGGTGAGGTCGCGCCACCGCAGCTGCAGCAGATCGTGGAGCTCGGTGTCGACCGGCAGGACCTCGACGTCACCCCGGTAAGGGGCCAGCGCGGCCCGAAGGGCAAGGTGCGCGTGGAAGCGATCCTCAGCGCGCGGCAGGCCGCGGGGCTGCGCCGTGACGGCGTCGAGCTCGAGCCCAAGACGATCGACGGCGAGACCGTCGCCCAGCGCGCCACGACGCTGGCCGCCGACGGCCCGCAGGTGTTCCGGCGCTACGCCGGACCGGGCGGGCTGAAGGCCGAGTTCGAGGCGGCGGCGCGGTCGCACCCGCGGATCGCCGAGCTGCAGACCTACGGCCGCACGGTGCGCGGGCAGGACATCGTCGCGCTGAAGGTCACGAAGAACGCGCGGCAGACCCGCGACGGCCGGCGCCCCGCCGTGCTCTACCTCGGCGCCCAGCACGCCCGCGAGTGGATCACGCCCGAGATGGTGCGGCGGCTCATGCAGTACGTGCTCGCCCGCTACGACCGCGGGGACCGCGAGATCCGCCGGCTCGTCGACGAGAACGAGCTGTGGTTCGTGCCGGTCGCCAACCCTGACGGCTACGACTACACGTTCGAGACCGACCAGCGGCTGTGGCGCAAGAACCTGCGCGACAACAACGACGACGGGCAGATCACGCCCGGCGACGGCGTCGATCTCAACCGGAACTTCGCCACGCGCTGGGGCTACGACAACGAAGGGTCGTCGCCCGACCCGGCGAGCGAGACCTACCGGGGCCCGTCCGCGGGTTCCGAGCCGGAGACCAAGGCCCTCGACGCATTCGCCAAGCGGGTCGGCTTCGAGTTCCTCGTCAACTACCACTCCGCGGCCGAACTGCTGCTGTACGGCACCGGCTGGCAGGTCGCCACGCCCACCCCGGACGACCTCATCTCCGTCGCGATGGCCGGCGACGACGTGACGCCCGCGGTGCCGGGCTACGACCCGGATCTCTCCGCCGAGCTCTACACGACCAACGGCGACACCGACACGCACATGACCGAGCGCTACGGCACGCTGGGCTTCACGCCGGAGATGTCGACCTGCGAAGACGCATCGGCGTCCGTGCCCGACGATGCGTGGGACCCGGCCGACTGCGGCAGCGGCTTCGAGTTCCCCGACGACGAGGGCCTCATCCAGGCCGAGTTCCTGAAGAACATCCCGTTCGCGCTGAGCGTCGCGAAGTCGGCGGCCGACCCGGACGATCCGGCCTCGGCGGTCGGGCGGCGCGCCCCGGACTTCGCGGTCGACTCGTTCGACGTCTCCTACGGCGACCCGCAGACCGTCGCCGTGACGGCCAAGCGCACGTTGCGCAACCTGCGTCTGGAATACCGGATCAACGGCGGCCGGCCGCGGACCGCGCCGGTGGCCCCGTGGCGCGGCGGTGAGCGCTACGGCGACGAGAACGACCGGTACTACGCGGAGTTCCGCGGCCTCGTGCGCGGCGCCCGGCCCGGCGATCGCGTCGAGGTGTGGTTCACCGGGGTCAGGCCGGGCCGGGGACCGGTGGCCAGCGAGCGGTTCACCTACCGGTTGGCGAAGGACACCGGCGCGGACGTCCTCGTGCTGGCCAACGAGGACTACACGGGCGTCAACCCGACCTACCCGCCGGGCACGAGCGCCCCGAAGTACGCGGCGCAGTACGCCAACGACATCCGAGCCGCGGGCTCCTCAGCCGACGTCTGGGACGTCGACGCGCAGGGCGTCCCCCACGACCTCGGCGTGCTCGGCCATTACAGGGCCGTGGTCTGGTACCTCGGCGACAACCGCATCACCCAGGACGCCGAGGATGAGCTCATCTCCACGCCGTTCGGCGAGCTGCCCGACATCGGGGTCGCCGAGCGCCAGCAGTACCTGACGATCGCGGTGCGCGACTACCTCAACGAAGGCGGCAAGCTCATCCATACCGGTGAGACCGCGCAGACCTCGGGCCTGCCGGGCATCGGCGACGCCGTGGGCGGCCTGTACTACGGCCTCAACGGCGACGAGCACGCCGAGTGCGTCGTCGGCTCGCAGGCGGGGTTCTTCGAGGACTGCCTGCTCCTCGCCGACGACTTCCGCCAGTACTGGCTCGGGGCGTTCGCCCGGACGGACACCGCGGGCCCCGAGTCGGTGAAGGGGACCGGCGCGCCGCTCACCGGTTACGACGCAGCGTTCGGCGGCCCGGTGACCGAGGGCGACAACCCGCTCGACGAAGCCGGGAACTTCCAGGTCACCAGCGACGTGCTGCCGCCTGACCAGTTCCCGCAGTTCACCAGCCGCGGGGCGGCCGAGTACCCGCTGCAGCCCGGCAGCCCGCTCGCGCCGATCGAGGGCTCGCGCTACGCGGGCGCGATCCACGCGGACTCGTCGTACATGCGGCTGACGAAGACCGTCGACCTCACCGGCAAGACGGGCGCCGAGCTGCGCTTCCAGCTCTCGCTGAACACCGAGCCGAACTACGACCACGTGATCGTGGAGGCCCGGACCGCCGGCGGCGACGACTGGACCACGCTGCCCGACCTCAACGGCAACTCGACTACGGACCCGCCCGCCGAGTGCGAGGCCGGCGGCTTCCTGCTCGAGCTGCACCCGTTCCTGGAGCGCTACCTCGGCGGCCCGGACTGCACCGAGGGCGCGTGGAACGCGTTCACCGGCGCCTGGGACGACTGGCGGCCGGTGGCGTTCGACCTCTCCGCGTTCGCGGGCAAGCAGGTCGAGCTGTCGATCAGCTACGTGACCGACCCGGGCACCGGCGGCATCGGCGTGTTCGTCGACGACGCGCAGGTGCTGGCCGACGGCGCGGTCATCTCAGCCGACGGGTTCGAGGGCGACACGAGCACGTGGACGGTCGCCGGGCCGCCGGAGGGCAGCCCCGAGAACGCGGGCGACTGGGCGTTCGGCGAGCAGCTCGTCGACTTCAACGCGGCGACGGCGACCGACGACAGCCTCCTTCTCGGCTTCGGCGTCGAGCAGCTGGCCGACAGCTCGGCGCGGGTGGACCTGCTGCGCCGAGGTTTGCGCGGGCTGATGGCCCGATCCCGGTAGCGCGGGCCCATCCCGGTCACGCGCGTGAACCGCCGGCGAAACGACGCGTAGACCCTGGAGGGGGTGATGCCCAGATCGGTCCGAATCGGACCGTTTCGGGCATCACCCCGTCACAGCATCGCCGCGCGCATCGCCAGCGGCGGTGGCACTGGCTCGGTGGTCATCGCCACGTCCGGCGCGCGGGCCTCCCCCGACAGCTGCGCGAGCACGTCCTCGACGCGCTCGCGGGTCACGCGATCGGGATGGTCCGTCCCCGCCGCCACAATGGCCGCCGCGAGCACCTCGACGGGGACCGGGCTCTTCAGCGGATCGGCCGGCGCCTTGGCCGCCGTCCCCTGCACGAGGAACCCGGTGATCGAGGTGTAGGCGTAGACCACGAGCAGCGCGCTGGCGACCACCGCGAGCGCCGGCACGACGGTGCGGTCGACCCCGAGATCGAGGTCGGCCAGCAGCCAGGTGATGGCCCAGACCTGGCCGCCGGCGGCCCACAGCCCGATCGTCGTGCCTGCCAGCAGCCCGCCGATCGACACCTCCGACGCGCCGGGCCGGCGCAGCGCGAGCACCACGACGCCGGCCGCGCCGACCAGCCCGACCGCGATGACGCCTGCGACGGTCGCCACGGCGATCGCGTTCTCCGCCTTCGTGCCCAGCACGCGCTTGAGCAGATCAGAGGACCCGAGGATCGCCACGACGAGTCCGCTCGCCGCCGTGACGTTGCTCAGCCAGCTGTCGCGAAACGACCAGGACGCGCCCAGGCCCCGCAGCGGCGTGGCCGGGGAGCGGCTTCCGGGAACGGCGCGCCCGCCCCACGCCCACATCGCGTAGACGAAGAGCACGACGGCGAGTGCGGCGCCGAGGGCGTAGAGGAAGGCGCGCAGCGGCGTCCAGTTGACCGCGGCCGGCTTCGGCGCGGCGACCCCGGTGACGCGGAGTTCCTGCTCACCCGCGACGACGAGGAACGGGAACGGCGCGGCCGTCCCGCACGCCGCCGGGATCGTCACCGCGAGGTCGGTGCGGGCAGCCGGCGCGAGCATGCCGTCGTGGTCGACCCGCAACGCGCAGCCGGGGCGGCTCGCCCGGGCGCGGACCGGGATGGGTGCGTCGGTGAGGTTCGTCAGCCGAACCGTTGCGATGCGCCCGCCCCCGGCATCGACCATGCCGACCTGCGCGTCGTCGATGACCACCGCGGCCGGCGCCGCGAACCCGGCAGACGGTCCCGCGGCGGCGACGAGGAGCAGGGTGATGAGCGCGAGAGCGAGGCGACGCACGAACGGGACCTCCGGAAGACCAGGTGCGCGTCCGTGCGGCGCCCACCCTACCCGCCGGGCTGCCCCTCACGTAGGGTCGGAACGTGCGCCTGGGCATCGCCGACCACTTCGGCTGGGCGATCGCGGTGACCGCCACGGACGACCACGAGGTCGTCGACCGCCGCCGCATCGAGCTGATCGAACCTGGCGTCTCGCCCGCGCCCATGCACTACGAGAGCGCCCGGCTGGGCGAGGCCGCGACCGCGGCGCTCGTCGCCACGGCCCGGGCGTCGATCGCGAGGGCTTGCGCCGCGGCGTTCGACGCGCTCCCTGCGCCGATCTTCTCGATCTCCCTGCGCGACTGGCCGCCGGACTTCCCCACCGACATCGCCGTCCTGCGGCGGGCCCCGTACGAGGCGCGCGCGGACGGCGTCATGTACCGCCAGGTCCTCGCCGAGGTCGCCCGTGCTCGCGGATGGGACGTCGAGCTCTACGCGGCGAAGGACGTCGTCGAGGTCGCCCGCGGGATCCTCGGCCCGCGCGCTGCGGACGTGCTCGACGGTCCCCGCGCGCGGCTTGGGCCGCCGTGGAGCAAGGACCACCGGATGGCGCTGGCGGCGACGGTGCTGGCGGCCTCGTAGAGCCTGCCGATCAGCACGCCGTGACCGTGCGGCGTACGGACTCCACCGCCCGCTCGGCAAGCACGTCGACGTCGATCGTCGTCGGGTCGCTGAGCAGCCCGTACCCGAGGCCGCGCACGAGCCCCAGGATGAGCACGGCGGTCGCCTCCACGTCGAGGTCCGCGCGGACGTCTCCCGCCTCGATCCCTTCGGTGAGCCACCCGGCGAACAGCTCACGCAGGCGCTCGTGGTACTCGTTGAGCGCCGGCAGCAGCGCGCTGTTGCTCCCCAGCGACTCGCCGATGAGGACGTACATCGCGCGGGTCTGTGGCCACGGCGCCCGCAGGCTGCGCACGAACTGGTCCACGCACACGAGCACGGCGTCGAGACCGCCGCGCTCGCGCAGCGGGCCGAGCAGCAGGTAGTCGGTGAGCTGCTCGGAGGCGTCGCGCACGAACGCTTCGAGCAGTCCCGCCTTGTTCCCGAACAGATAGTGCGGGTGGCTGTGGCTGCAGCCGGCCAGCGCCGCGATCTCGGCCAGGCTCGCGTTCGTCGTCCCGCGCTCGGCGATGAGCTGCCCCGTGGCGTCGAGCAGCGCGCGCTCGGATGCGGCGCGGCGCTCGGCCTGGGTGCGCCGGTCACTCGAGTTCGTGGAGGCCACGGCGTCGCGAATCTAGCGCGAACCAACTTCCTAGATAGCCATCTAGGATCTGGTACGGTCGCCGCGCTGGGAACTTCAACGGAGGAGAGACCTCGATGTCCCACCGCAGAACCGCGGCTCGCGCCGCGCTGATGGCCGCTGCCGTCATGGCCCTGGCACCCGCCGCGGCCCATGCCGGCACGGCCGTCGTCACCAAGGAGACGCGCGCCAGCACCCAGGTGCTCGACCTGTCGCTGAGATCACCCTCGACCGAGCAGAACCGCGACTACTCCGTCCGGGTCCTCGTGCCGAGCGGGTGGTCGAAGACGAGCGCGAACCGCTGGCCCGTCCTGTACCTGCTGCACGGCGGCACCGACGATTGGCGCTCATGGGGTGACAAGACGACCGTCAAGGCGCTCGCCGCGCAGTACCAGGTCATGGTCGTCATGCCCGACACGAGCTGGTGCAGCGCGTACTCGGACTGGTGGAACTACGGCGCGTACGGCCGCCCCGCGTGGGAGACCTACGTCGCGTCGGAGATCCCCGCGCTCCTGGAGTCGGCGTACCGCGCGAACACCAACCGCGCCGTGGCCGGCAACTCTATGGGCGGCCTGGGCGCGATGAAGTTCGCCGCCAACCAGGGCGCGAAGTACAAGGCCGCCGCCTCGTTCAGCGGCGACGTCGACCCGCTGCACCAGTACGCGGGCGGCACCGGCGTGTCGACCCCGGGACTCGCCTGCTTTGCCGACTGGAAGCGCGTCTGGGGTGACCCGGCGGGTGGCCAGCTCAATATCTGGCAGCGCAACGACCCGTGGAATCAGGCGGAGGGACTGCGCGGCAAGTACCTCTACCTGTCGTCGGGCCAGGCCGACATGGTCGAGCAGCAGGTCGACCGCGAGACCCGCGGCCTGGAGGCCAGGCTCGGGCTGCTCGGCATCCCGTACGTCTCCAACCACGCCAACGGCGGCCACAACTGGACCGCGTGGAACGCGCGGCTGGTCGAGGTCTGGCCGGCGCTCATGCAGGCGATCGGCGCCGTGAAGAACTAGGCCGACGCGACGCGTTCCTCCTCGCGGCTGACCGTCCGGTCGCCGCGAGGACGGAGCGGGCTCCTCGCTCGACCGGCGGCTCTCCCGCCTGTCCGGCGGAGACCGGGCCGCGAACCGTCCCTACGACGAGAACGGGATCACGTCGTAGCGCTGTGCCACCGGGTCGTAGTCCCAAGCGCCCCTGGTCTCCTTCGAGGAGAACACGTCGTGCAGCTCGGGAAAACGGTCCACCAGCTCGTCGAGACCGGCCCAGTCGAAGTCTGAGCCGTCTTCACGTTCCGCCTCGTCCTCGTCACCGACGAAGGCGTACCAGCACTTTGCCGCGGAGTTCCAGATCAGACGACCTGGGCGCTGCCTCGACCGGAGAACACGGCGGTTCATGGCGACCCACGCCTCTCGGTCGTAGCCGACTTCATCAGCCGGCGCGTCCAACCCGATCACGTGCTCAGGGCCGAATTCGACGAGATCGCCGGCGTGGATGCCGTCGAGGTAGTGCGGCTCATTGAGCAGGCGGCCGACGAACCTCGTCCCCGCCTGCAATTGCACGACTTCAACCCACATGCGCTCCGCTTCGCAGTCCGGGTGAGGCGAGTCAGGCATGAACAACAGCTTGACGTTCCAGCCAGGGCGCAGGCCAGCACGACACACCTTGGGCGGAATCGCGAAGTCGAGGCGAGCGTCGCGTTCGGCCTCGCCGTCGCCGAGGTGCCATCGGAGGACTTGAGCCAACGCTCAACCCTGACGGATGCCGGCTGATTCCACCAGCGGTGTCACGGCAGAGCATCACGATCAGCGCAGTCACGCCGTCGCGCTATTCCGAAGCGGCGCTAGCCAGCATGTCGCGATGCCAAGTGGCGCTCGATGTCGTCGACAGGCGGTTGATACTCCCCGCGATGCTGGAATGCGATCGTCTTGAGGTTCGGCAGCTCCAGCAGAACCCGGAGGTCGCCGTCAACGATCCGCGTGCTCCCCCAGGCGTACAGATCGGTGAGTTCTTGCAGGTCGAAGAGTGGCGCCAGCGAGCGGATCTCACTGCAGTTGGCGAGTTTCAGCTTCCTCAAGCGACGCAGGTCGCGCAGTTCGTCGATGTCCGTGAGCCGTTTGCACGTCTCGATGTCCAGTTCTCGCAGTCGCGAGAGCTGGCCGATTCCGTCGAGGCATTCCAGAGAACTCTGCTGCCACAGCCTGAGGATCTCGAGACCCGTGACCCGCTCGATGCCGGCTGTGGTCCGGAGACGGCGCCCGCCACCAACGGTAAGGCTGGTGAGCCGTGACAGATCTGCGAACCGTCGAAGGTCGGAATCCGGAGGGTTCCCTACGTTCAGACACCTGAGACCCTCGGCCTCGAAGACGGATGCGAAGCCAGGGTTCCACGAGATCCCCAGATCCGTCAGGTAGGGAAGCTTCGCCAAGTCGAGGTGAAGCGTCGGACGAGCCGGGAGGTTGAGTGAGAGCCGCCGTAGGCATCGGAGCTCGCTGATCGCGCTGAGATCCCTGATCTGGGGTCCGGCCGAGAGGACCAAGAGCTCGAGGTCCGGAACGCCCTGCAGGAAGTCGACATGTTGCTCGGCGGTCAGTCGCAACGATAAGCCGTTGACGCCAGACGCGCGTACCTCGTCGAGCAGTTCGGGACGCCAGCGCTCGAGGACCACCAGCGTGCGAATTCCGTTGAGTTCTCGGATCTGCACGCTCATGGCGGTCGCCGCGAGCGGGGAAGACGGAGAGGGAGGGATTCGAACCCTCGAACGAGGTTAACCCCCGTTACGCGATTTCCAGTCGCGCCCGTTCAACCGCTCCGGCACCTCTCCAAGCGCTTGCGGCGGCCATCGAGAGTAGTCGATCAGACCTCCCAGGCGCCGCCGACCAGCACGGGAACCTCGTCCCCGTCGGCGGTCACCCCGAGCACATCGACCTCCGGCGAGCCGATCATGAAGTCGACGTGGATCGCCGACGTGTTGATCGCCGGCACGTCGGGCTCGTCCACGCACATCGCGTACGCGCTGCCGAGCGCGACGTGCGACGCCGCGTTCTCGTCGAGCAGCGTGTCGTAGAAGACGGTGCCCAGCGGGCCGATGCGACCTTCCCCGTCCACGAGGGCGACCTCGCCCAGCCGGGCGGCGCCCTCATCGCGCTGGACCATGCCGCGCATGACGTCGGCGCCCTCGTCGGCGTCGATCTGCGTCGCCACGCCGCCCTCGAAGGTCACCTTCAGGCCGCGGATGATGTTGCCGGCGACGACCAGCGGCTTCGTCGAGGTGACGTGGCCGTCGACCCGCGTCGGGTCCGGTGTGGAGAAGATCTCCTCCGACGGGAGGTTGGGCATGTGCACGAGCCCGTCGATGGTCTCGAAGCGCGCGGCGATCCACTTCGAGGTCGGCAGCAGCCCGACCTTCAGGTCGGTGCCGGGGCCGACGAAGCGCACCGCGTCGAAGCGCCGTTCGGTCAGCCGGCCGGCGACCGCGACGAGCTTGTCGGCGCGCTCCTTCCAGGCGGCGACCGGATCGGCCTCGTCGAGGCGGCAGACGTGGAGGATCTGCTCCCAGAGCTTCGCGTATGCCGCGTCCTCGTCGAGGTCGGGGAAGACGAGCTTCGCCCACGCCGGCGTCGGGCCGGGGGCCGCGCACCAGTTGGTGGTGCGCGCGTTGACGATCTCGATCGTCTCCTTGAGGAACGGCAGCTGGTCCTTGGCGACGCGGGCGGGGTCGAGGTCGTCGAGCAGGCCAGGCGCGACCGGGCCGGTCAGGCCGATGCGTGAACCGTGCATCTCGCCGATCTGGGTGAGGCGCTCGCCGAACCACGGCGGGACGTACTCGAGCGTGTCCTCGTCGGCGAACTCCACACGGGCACGCTTGACGTGCAGGTCGAAGTACGTGACGTCCACGAACTTCGCTCCGGCCCGGTAGGCCGCCGCCGCGATCGCGCGCGCGAGGTCCTCCTTGCCGGGCTCCGCACCGACACCGACCACCTGCCCGGGCTGGACGTTCGCCCCGAAGCGGACGATGAGCTCCGCCAGCCGCTGCACCCCGTCGTTCGTCATGCCCGGGACCCTACCCGGGGCGGCCACGGACCTACTTCACGGAGAACGGCACGCTGGCGCGCTGGGCGCCGAGCTGCAGAACGGCGCGGTACGTGCCGGCCGCCAGCTTCGTCCGGCCGACCGTCGGCCCGATGACGAGGCTCGTCTTGCCGGCAAGCGCGACGACATCCCGAGACGCGGCCGGCGCGTACCGGCACTGCGGCTTGCGGGTGACCTTCCGCGTGCCCTTGCGCTTGACCTTCGGCGCCGTGCACGCCTGCCGTTCGAGGACGAGCTTGAGCCTCGCCGGGGCGGTCACCGTGAAGGAGAGCGTGACCTGGAGCGGCTTGCACCGGCGCTCGCCGCGCCGGCACGCGCGGATCGTCGTGCCCGCCCGCGAGAGCCCCTTGAGCTGCGCGACCGCGGGCGCCTTGGGCGCGGGCGGCGGCGCCGCGACGGTCACCGTCGGGGGGTTCGGCGTGGGATCGCAGGCGTCGCCGACCCCGTCGCCGTCGCCGTCGCCCTGCGCCGGATCTGGCGTGGCGGGGCAGAGGTCCTGGGCGTCGGCGACGCCGTCCTCGTCGGCATCGGGCGGCGGGGTGGGAGCCCGCAGCGCGCCGGCCGCGTTGACCCGGCCTCCGGTCACGGCGCGCCCCGCGAGCTGGGCCACGCGGTCAACGCCGGCAAGCAGCTTCGCCTTGGCCTGCGTGGCGGTGAGCGCGGGGTTCTGCGCGAAGATCAGCGCGAGCGTGCCGGCGACGTGCGGCGCCGCCATCGACGTGCCCTCCGCCGTCGCGTAGCTCGTCGTCGACTTCCACGTCGAGAGGATCTTGGTGCCGGGCGCGAACAGGTCCACGGTCTGCGCGCCGACGTTCGTCGCGCCCTTGGCGAACGTGGCGGGCGCGTCGTTCATGTCGCTGGCCCCGACGCACACGACGTTGGCGAGCGGAACCGCACACGGGTAGATCGGCTTGGCGTCGACGTTCACCCCGTCGTTGCCGGCCGCCGCCACGAACAGCGTGCGCGGATAGGCGGCGATGACGTCCTGCAGCGCCCGCGAGGTCGACGACGCGCCGAAGCTCGCGTTGACGACGCGGATCCCGAGACGGCCGGCGCGGTCGAACGCCTGGATGACGTCGGAGAGCCGGCCGCCGTCGCTGCTGGACATGACCCGCAGCGGCAGGATCTGCGCCTCGGGCGCGACACCGGCGATGCCGAGCTTGTTGTTGGCGAGCGCCGCAATCGTCCCCGTGACGTGCGTGCCGTGGCCCTCGGAGTCCTGCGGGTTGGTGTCCCGGTCGACGTAGTCGTAGGCGTCGTCGCTGTCGATCTGGCCGAGCAGGTCCTGATGGGTGGCGGTCACCCCGGTGTCGACCACCGCGACGGTCTGCCCCGCTCCGCGCGTGACCGCCCACGCCGCCTGGATGTCGAGGTCCGCGCCGGCGGTGCCCTTGAACTGGCCGACGTTCTCCAGCGCCCACAGGTTCCCCCAGAGCGCGTCGGTCGTCCCGAGCGCGAAGATCGGTTGATCGACCTCGGCGTGCGCGACCGACGGGTCTTCCTGCAGCGCACGAAGCGCGGCTTCCGTGTCGCCCTCAGGCGCCTCGACGAGCTCGGTGTCGGGCAGCGGCAGCGATCGGACGAAGTCGACGTCGGCGTCCTCGCGCACCTCCTCGCGCTGGTCCGGCGAGAGGCCGGGGACCCGCTGCACGATGAGCGTCGAGGCCTCGCCGGTGCCGTCGTCGGCCCACGCCGCGCCGGGCGCAGCCAGGGCGACGAGGGAGAGGGGGAGGGCGAGGACCTTCGTGAGCGCGAGGGGGCGCACCGACTCAGTATCGGCAGATGCGCGCGGAACCAAACCCCCTGCTGCGCGCCAGTTCCCGGGGAGCCCGCCTCTATCCTCGCCCGGATGCCGCGCGCCGCGATCCTGTCGCCCGACCCGGATCGCCCGTCGGGTGGCGTCGAGCGCTTCGCCCAGCTGCTTTCCGGCGCCCTGCGCGACGGGGGCTGGGAGACCCAGATCGTTGGCTACGGCGCCGAGCCTTCGGTGACGATCGACCGCATCGGCCTGGGCAGCGCGGTGCGCTCGCGCGCGGCCTCCAAGGCCGCGGCGGCGCTCGGCCCCGACCTCGTCGTCGGCAACAACTGGCTCGGGTTCGGCGTGCCGCGGGCCCTCCCCCACGTCCAGGTCTTCCACGGCACCATCGCCGAGCAGACGAAGGCCGCGCCGGGCGGGCTGCCGCGTCGCGAGCAGCTGCGCCGCCGCACCTTCCAGGCCGCCACCGAAGCGTTTGCGGCCCGGGGGGCGACCGTCGTCGGCGTCTCCGGCAGCACCGCCGACGAGCTGCGCCGCCACTACCGGATCACGGCCGACGCGGTGATCCCCAACGGCGTCGACACCGACACGTACCGTCCGCGCGATCGGGAGGCGGCCCGCGCGCGGTTCGGGATCACCGGGCCCTCGGCGCTCTTCGTCGGCGTCGCCGAGTGGCGCAAGGGCAGCGACGTCCTGGCCGCCGGCGCGCGTGAGGGCGGCGTCGAGCTGCTGCACGCCGGCGACCGTGAGCTCGAGGGGTCCCGCGCACTCGGCGTGCTCACGCCCGACGAGCTGGCAGAGGCGCTCAGCGCGGTCGACTGCATGCTGTTCCCCACGCGCTGGGAGGCATGCAGCTACGCGATCCTCGAAGCGCTCGCCTGCGGCACGCCCGTCCTGACGACGAAGGTCGGGTGGATGGACGACCTCCTCGCGCGCGTGCCGGACTACGCGCCACTGCTGCTCGAGCCCGACGTCCCGAGCATCGCCGCCGCGCTGCACCGCCTGCAGACGCAGGACCTCAGCGGGCCGGTCGCCGCCGCCCGGGACCTCGTGCGCGCCGAGCACGACCTGCGCACGTGGGCGGACCGCTGGCGGCGACTGTGCGAGGACGCGATCTGATGCGCCTCGCGATGGTCGGGCGGTACTACAACCGCCAGGGCGGAGTCTCGCGTGTGCTCGCCGAGCTCAGCGACCGCGCGGTCGTCGACCACGACGTCGACGTCTACGCGCACGAAGTCCTCGACGCCGCGCCGGGCACGAAGGTGCGCTTCGTCGAGGTCCCGATGCGCGAGCGGCCGAGCATCCTGCAGCTGCCGACGTTCGCCCGGGGAGTGCAGCGACGGCTCGTCCCGGCCGACTACGACATCGTGCACTCCCATGACGGCCAGGCCCGCCGCGCCGACGTCCAGACCGCCCACTCGTGCTACGCGGCGTGGCTCGACGACGTGCGCCGCGGCGCCGGCGTGAAGGGCCTGCTGAGCCGCGTCTACCCGCGCCACGTCCTCACCGACCGGTGGGAGCGCGCGGCGCTGGGCGGCGACCAGGTCGTCGTGGCGATCTCCCGCGTCGTCGCGCACGAGCTCGAGACGTTCCTCGGGATCGACCCGGCGCGCATCCGGGTCATCCACAACGGCGTCGATATCGACACCTTCACCCCGCCGCCCTCGCGCGCAGCCGCGCGTGCGGCGCTCCCGCCCGACGAGCGACCCGCCGACGACGAGGCGATGCTCCTGTTCGCCGGCATGTATTTCCGCCGCAAGGGCCTCGAGCCGCTCCTGCGCGCGCTCGCCGGCCTGCGTGACGCCCCGTGGGGCCTGACGGTGGTCGGCGGTGACGACGCCGCGCCGTTCCGGGCGCTCGCCGACGAGCTCGGGATCGGCGCGAAGGTGCGCTTCACGGGCCACCGGCCGCGCATCGCGCCGTACTTCCAGGCGGCCGACGCCTTCGTGTTCCCCACCGCCTACGAGCCGTTCGGCCTGGTCATCACCGAGGCGCTCGCCTGCGGCACACCGGTCATCACCACCGCGACCGCCGGCGGCGCCGAGCTCATGCAGGAGGGGCGCGACGGCCTGCTGCTGCGCGACCCGCACGACCCCGCCGAGATCCGTGCGGCGGTCGAGCGGTTCCTCGCCCTCGACGACGACGCGCGCGCCCGGATGGGCGCCGCGGCACGCGAGGCGGTCGTCGCGACGAGCTGGGACGCCCAGTGGAAGAAGTACGAGACGCTGTTCGGCGAGGTCGCCGAGAACAAGCGGGCCGCGCGGCCCCTCTGGGCGACGGCATGACCGTCACCCCGCGGCGCGCCGCGCGCGACGTCGTCATCCAGGTGCTCGCGCGCGGCGGGAACCTCGCGCTCGGCGTCGTCGTCACGCTCATCCTCGCGCGCAACCTCGACACCACCGGGTTCGGCGAGTGGGCGACGCTGCTGACGATCGTGCAGCTCGCCGCGACGTTCACCGACCTCGGGCTCGAGCCCGCGGTCGTCGCACGGGCCGCCGGGGACGAGAAGCGCGAGAGCGACTGGATCGGCGCGCTGCTCGTCCTGCGCGCCGCGCTCGCCGTCCCGGCGACGCTCGTGTCGATCGTCGCCTGCGCGCTGCTGGCCGACAACGGCCAGATGTTCCTCGCGGGCGCGCTCATCAGCGCGAGCCTGCTCACGAGCGTCCCGAGCTCTCTCCGCGCGCTCAACCAGCTGCGCGTGCGCAACGACATCACCATGCTCGTCCTGACGGTCAACAGCGTGCTCTGGGGCCTGGGCGTGATCCTCGTCGCCCTGAACGACGGCGGGCTCGTCGCCTACGCCGTCGCGTTCCTCATCTCCGGCACGATCAGCGCCGCGCTGCAGGGCGTCCTGTCCTACCGCCAGCGCCGCGGGCCGCTAACGCTCGGCCGCCCGCTGTGGCGCGAGATCGTCGTGACCGGCGTGAGCATCGGGGGCGCGGTCGTCCTCATCAGCGCGATGTCCCGGGCGCCACAGCTCTTCGTCTACGAGCTCGACGGCGACGAGCAGGCCGGCCTGTACGCCGTCGCCAGCCGCCTGCTCGACCAGTCGCACTTCGTCCCCGTCGCGCTCATGACGACCCTGCTGCCGCTGCTGGCCGGCGCGATCGACACCGACCCGGCCCATGCCCGGGCGATGCTCCAGCGCAGCCTCGACATCCTCCTCGTCGTCTCCCTCCCCGCGGTGGCGATCGGCTACGTCGCCGGGCCGGAGCTCATCCGCATCGTGTTCGGCGAGCAGTACGAGGAGGCGTCGAAGGCGCTGCCGGTGCTCATGGCGGCGTTCGTCCTCATCTCGATCAACTACCCGCTCGACAGCATGGTCATCGCGATGAAGCGCCAGGTGCAGCTGGCGAAGATCGCCGCTGTCGGGCTCGTCACGATGCTCATCCTCAACATCGCGCTCGTGACCCAGTTCGGGTTCCAGGGCGCCGCGTGGGCGGTCTTCGGCACGCAGGCGGTCGTGACCGGGCTGACGTACCGCGTCGTGGCCAAGCCGATCGGGATGCGCGCCGGGCAGGGACGGACGCTGCGCATCGGCGGCGCGATCGGCGGCCTGCTCGCCGTCATGCTCCTGACCGAGGAACTTGGTGCGCCGCTCGCGGTGGTGCTGGCCGCCGCGGCGGTCACCTACTCCGCGTTGCTGTTCGCGCTGAAGGCGATCGAGGTCGACGACCTGCGGACGCTCACCCGTCGGGCGCCGCCGGCAGCCGAGACGGCGTCCTAGGCAGCATCCCGCAGGCGATTCCGGTCGCCGCGCCGACGACCAGCGTGAAGCGCGGCTCGGCGCCGATCCATGTCACCGTGAGCTCGGCGACGACGAGCGCGACGATCGCCCCGGCGAAGCCGAGGCCCAGGGCGGCCTGCAGCGGGTCGGTCTGCCGCCGGAACACCGCCAGCCCGAGCCACAGCGACGAGCCCATGAGCGCGATGTAGGCGAGCAGCCCGAGCAGCGAGTACTTCATCCAGAACCACAGCGCCGCGAAGTGGACGTACCCGCGAAGGTCCTCGTACTCGATGCCGAGCGGATGGACGGCCTTCCACGTCACGCCCTGCCCCAGCCCCGTCAGCGGCTGCTGCTTGATCGCGTCCCACACGTTCGCGCGCTCGTCGAGGCGATAGCGGTCGGCCCGGTTGACCGCCAGCTTGCTCGGGCGCAGCGACTCCACGCGCTGGGCGACCGGCCCCTGCAGCGAGTCGCCGAACCCCGCGCTGACGAGCACCCAGACGAGCGCTCCCACGGCGAGGATCGCCGGGATCGCCAGGCGGCGGCCGAGCCGCGACAGGCCGAGCGCCACGACGAGGACGAGCCCGGCCACCAGCCCGATCCACAGCGAACGCTTCAGGCCGGCGACGAACTCGAAGGCGACGAGTGGCGCGAACGCCCACACCCACCACGGCACGGAGACGCGCCGCAGCCGGCAGGCGACGAGGCCGAGCAGGTACAGGACGAACAGCCAGTTGGCGGTCGGCTCGAAGTAGACGATGTTCGTGATTCCCAGCCCGCCGAACTGCGCCTGCTGGACGAGCCCGAGGAACGCCTTCAGCGCGATGAGCGCGGCCGCGCCGGTGAGCACCGGGCGCATCCGGTCGTTCTCGGGCATCACCGCGGCGACCATCGGGATCGAGACGAGCAGCGGCAGCACGTTGCGGATGCCGTCGAACTGGGTCTTCAGGCCGGCCCCGGCGCTGTAGCCCACGATCGTGCCGACGAGGATCGCGACCGCCATGAGGCCGAGCGCGACGCCGACCGGCGCCGGGACCGGCGGCAGGCGGCGACGCCGCACGCAGTCCAGGACGACGCACCCCACGGCGAACCAGACGACGATCTCGGAAACCGTGATGTTCGCGACCCCCACGCGATAGAACTGCGAACCGGGAGCGAACCCGTCCCCGAGCGCCAGCTCGATGATCACCGCCGGCACGACCGCGAGACCCACGGCGAACGCCGGCCAGCGGATCCCCGCCAGCACCACCGCGAGGCCCACGGGCAACAGCAGCCCCACGGGGCCGATCACGACGAACGCCGCGAACATCAACAGCAGCGCGGCGGCTGCGGCACCGAGCAGGCTCAGCGCCTGCTGGTCGTCCGGCACGAGCCGGGTCGGGCTCACCGCGCGACGGCCCGGATCTCGGTCGTCCCGGCCGTCCTCGGCGCCGCGCCGTCGCGGCGGGCGTACTCGTAGCTCTCCCCCGGGTCGAGCCCCGTCACCACCAGGCCGAGCGGGCGGGTCTCGTGCTGCTCGAGGATCGAGCGGCAGCGACTGACGTCCTCGCGCTGGGTCTGGTAGACGCGCCCCACGATGAGCGTGGTCGGGACGCGGGGAAGGTCGAGGAGCGCCTGCGTGTCGGCGACGGGCAGCAGCGGCGCGGCGTCGATGACGACGACCTCGGGGCCACTGAGCAGCTCGTCGAGCACCTCGGTCATCCGCGCGCTGGCGAGCAGCTGCGGCGCGTTGGGCGCCAGCGGGCCCGCGGGCAGGATGAGCGCGCCGCTGCCCCGCTCGCCGGGGATCTCGCGCAGGAGCTCGCGGGCGCGGTGACGGCCGGCCAGCGCCGTGGTCAGGCCGCCATCGCGGTCGTCGATGCCCAGGCGCGACGCGACCGTCGGCCGGCGCAGGTCGGCCTCCACGAGGACGGCCGGCTGGCCGGACTGCGCGAGCGCGCGGGTCAAGTTCAGGGCCACGGACGTCTTGCCCTCGCCCGACAGCGCGCTCGTCACAAGGATCACGCGGGTGTCGTGGCGCGCCTCGGCGAAGCTGATCGCGGTGCGCAGGATGCGATAGGGCTCGAACGCGGGCGTCGTCAGCGCGTCGGTGGGCACGACGAACGACGTGCGCGGCACCGACGTCAGCGCCCGCAGGCCGTAGAGCCGCTCGAAGTCCTGCGACGTCTTCACCCGCCGGTCGAGAAGGTCGAGCAGGAACGCGAGCGTGATGCCGAGCAGCGCGCCGACGATGAGCCCGAGCAGCGCGTCGCGCTTGGGCTTGGGCGACGACGGGGTCGACGGCGGTTCGGCGGCGCTGATGATCTCCGAGTCGGAGAGCCCGATGTCCTTGAGATCGGCCAGGCGGCTGAGTGACTGCTGCGTCTCGGTGTACTCGACCGAGCCGGGCTGCAGCGTCTGCAGGCGCGCGCGGTAGCTCTTCTGCGCCGCCGCGATGCGCTCGAGCGTGGACGCCTTCTCGAACGCGATGTACTCCTTCGCGAACGCATTGGCGATGGCCGCCGCTGTCTCGGCGTTGTCCGACGACGCCGTGAAGTTCAGGACGTTCGCGTTGGGCTCAGCCTCGACCGCCACCGACGAGGCCAGGACCTCCGGGGCGACGTCCGTCTTGAGGTCCTTCTGCGCCCGCTCGGCCACCGAGCTGCTCGTCGCGACCAGCACGCGGGTGGCGGCGTCGCGCTCAGGCTCGGACGACTGCGAGTTCTGCTGCGTGACCGCCTGCTGCACGTCGAGGTTGCCGAAGACGACCTTCGCCGACGCCTCGTAGGACTTCGTGCGCGTGGAGGACAGCAGGAACGCCAGGACGCCGCACGCGACGGTGATCCCGAGGATGAGCACCCACCGCTCGCGCAGGACGCGCAGCGCGTACCCGAGCGAGTGCTCCTCCGCGCCCACCTGACGCTCGCCGCGGCTCATGAGACGGATGCTACTTCGGCGGTCGGCGCGGACTCGCCGAACGCCGCCCGGTCCTCCGCGGCCGCCGCCGGCCACAGCTCGCTCGTGTACGGCATCCAGTATTCGGGCGCGGCGAGCAGCGGCGCCTCGACGGCCGCGACGACACGCGCGAGCAGCTCGGGCGGCGTGCCCTCCGCCGCGATCGGCGCCCCGAGCACCACCTCGGGCACCATGCCGTTCCAGCGGGCACGAACGGGCACGATCGGGACGTCCACAGCGAGCGCGAGGGAGGCCAGGCCGCTGCGCAGCGCGGCGGGCTTGCCGAGGAACTCCATCGGGGTGTGCCCCGCCACGTCGACGGCGAGCGCGGGATGGCGCCCCTCCGCGGCGGCCGAGGCGATCCGCTCGAACGCCCCCGCGGCCGGGATGACCTCGCCGCCGGCGCGCTCGACGACGTCGACCCGCAGGTCACGGCGGGCGTCCTCCCAGAACCAGTCGGCGACGACCGGCGAGAACGGCTGGCCGGTGCCGGCCATGCCGTGGAGGATGAGCCAGAGCGCGGGTGAATGGGCGAAGGCGTACAGGCGCAGCGGCGGCAGGTCATCGATGCCCTGCACGCGGATCGCCTCGCGCGCGGCGGGGAGCGCCTCCAAGCGGGCGCAGCGTTCGGTCAGGGCGAAGTAGCGGCGGACGGTCTGGCGCGCGCGCCCCTCGTGCGGCGTCCCGGTCAGCGCGAGGGCGAAGCGCTGTTCGAGCTCGCGGCGCTCCGCGCGATACGCCGCCCAGCGGGCGGTCCCCACGGCGGCGCCGGCGCGCAGGCGCCAGCGCTCGCGCGACGGCATGGCGCGATCCGATGAGCGAGGAGGTGCCATCGTTTTGGACATCGGCCTCAGACCGGTTTCGCTTGAACCGCGGTGCTCACCTGCCGGCCTCGTCGGAAACGGGATCGCGTCCCGCGAGCACGGCGCCGACGACGATCGCCGCGATCACCGCGCAGGCGTACGCGAACAGCCAGGACACGAGCGCGAAGGCCACCCCGATCAGCCCGTAGCGGTCGGCGTTGGTGGTCATCACCGTCGGCACGTAGACGAGACTCGCGATCCCGAGCGCGACCGTGGCGGCGGCGGTCAGGACGCCCGACGGCAGCAGCTCCCGGATCGGCACGCGCTGCGCGAGCAGCAGGTACGGCGTCCACGCCCACATGAGCGTCCCGAGTGCGAGGTTCACGATGGCGAGCTTGACGTCGAGACCCAGCTCGTCGAGCAGCTGCCGGATCGGCCCGGCGATCGCCAGGAAGCCGACGACGCTGAGGATCCAGCCGAGCCGCCGGATCACCGACCCGGGCGCGGACTCCATCGCCCACGCGTCGAGATACACGCGCTCGACGTTGCGCGCGAGGCTCACCGCCCCGAACAGCAGGAACGCGATCCCGAAGAAGCTGATGCTCGCGCGCACGACGTCCGGCGATTCGAACAGCGTCCGGGCCGCCTCGGCGCCGTTGCCCTCGAGGTCGAACCGCTCGACGAGCGTGTCGCCGAGGCTGCGGCGCTGCACGAACGCCCCGGTGAGGATCGAGAGCGGGATGAGGACGACGAACGCCTTCGATGAGATCGCCAGCGCGCGGTCGACGATGTTGATCTCGATGATGCCCGTCACCATCCGGCCGGGCAGGCTGGCCCAGAAGCGCTGCGTGATCTCGTCGAACGTCATCCGGCGCGGATCGTACGTGGAAGACTTCCGCGCCGATGCCCTCGCCGACTCCCGAGGAGCGCCGCGCCGCCGGCCGCGCGCGCCGCGCGACGTCCCCGCGCTCCGCCCACGCAGGCTGGACGGCGCCGGACGACCGCGAGGACCCGATCGCGATCCTCGAGCGCCAGGCGGAGACGCGCGTGCCCGAACTGCTGCCGATCCGCTACGCGCGGATGGCGGTCTCGCCGTTCGCGTTCCTGCGGGGCGCCGCGGCGGTCATGGCCGCCGACATGCGCCACGCGCCGAGCACCGGCCTGCGCGTCCAGTGCTGCGGCGACGCCCACCTGTCGAACTTCGGCCTGTTCGCCAGCCCGGAGCGCCGCCTGGTCTTCGACCTCAACGACTTCGACGAGACGTTGCCGGGCCCGTTCGAGTTCGACCTCAAGCGGCTGGTCGCCAGCGCGACGGTCGCGGCGCGCGCGAACGGCGAGGCGCCGCGGGACGCAGCCGAGGCGGCCCGCGCCGCGGCACGCAGCTATCGCCAGGCGATGCTCGGCTTCGCCGACATGCGTCACCTCGACGTCTGGTACGCCCACGCGGACGTCGACGCCGTCCTGGCCACGCAAGCGTCGATCTCCAAGCGCACGCTGCGCGACATCGACAAGGCGCGCACGCGGACGAGCCTCCAGGCGTTCTCCAAGCTCTGCGAGACGGTCGACGGCGCGCTGCGCTTCCGTGACGACCCGCCGATCGTCGAGCACCTGCCCATCCTCGACGACCGCCGCGCGATCGAGCGGCTCCTGCACGACTACCGGGCCACGCTGCCGGATTCGCGCCGCCCGCTCATCGACCGCTACGAGCTCGCGGACGTGGCGCGCAAGGTCGTCGGCGTCGGCAGCGTCGGCACCCGCGCGTTCATCGTCCTGCTCCTCGGCCGCGACGCCGACGACCCGCTCATCCTCCAGGTCAAGGAGGCCGTGCCCTCCGTCCTGGAGCCCTACGCGGGCCGGTCGCGATACCGCCAGCAGGGCAAGCGCGTCGTCGTCGGTCAGCACCTGCTGCAGGCCACGAGCGACATCTTCCTCGGCTGGGTGCGCGCCGACGGCGACCGTGACTTCTACGTCCGCCAGCTGCGCGACATGAAGGGCTCGGCGGAGATCGAGCGCATGCAGCTCGCCGAGCTCACGCTGTACGGCGAGCTCTGCGGCTGGGTCCTCGCGCGCGCCCACGCGCGGACGGGCGACCCGTCCGCGATCGCGGGCTATCTCGGCGGCGGCGAGGCGTTCGACAAGGCGATGCGCGACTGGGCGGACGCCTACGCCGACCAGACCGAGCGCGACCACGAGGCGCTGCTGCGCGCCATCGACGCCGGGCGCGTGCCCACCGCCGGGCCGTAGCGGCGCTCAGCCGGTCGACTGCACCTGCGCGATGACGTAGCAGCCGGTGCCGTCGAAGATGTTGCTCACCTCGATGGTCGCGACGTGGTCGGTGCTCGCGGCGTCGGTGTAGCCGAGCTGCCAGGTCACCGTCTGATCGCCACCCGCGTTGGCGACGGTGTTCGAGTTGCCGCTGCCGAGCCAGACCGTGCTGACCACCGGCGCGACGCCGTTGCGCATCGAGGTCTTGTGCACGGTCACCGTGCTCCCGGAGTCGTTGGCGTACGTCGAGGTCGCGTCGCCGCTCGTGCACGTCGCGCTGAGCTTGCCGAAGCCGGGAATCGTCGCGACGGAGATCGTCTGCCCGTTGGTGAGCTGGCGATGGAAGCTCGTGACCGCGCCGCGGCCCGAGATCACCGTGTTCGGCGCGATCTTGCCCAGCGTCACCGCGCCGTCGGCGATCGCGGCACCGCCCACCGCACCGGCGGCGAGCTTGCCCGACGTCACCGCGCCCGCGCCGATCTTGGTCTCGGACACCGCGCCGGAGCCGAGCTTGGAGTCGGTGACCGCGCCGTTCTGGAGGTTCGAGGTCTGGATCGCGCCGTCGGCGATCTTGCCCGCCGTGACCGCGCCCGTCCGCAGCTTCGTCGGGGTCACCGCACCCGTGGCCAGCTTCTCGGTCACCACCGCGTTGTTCGCGAGCTTGGAGGCGGAGACCGCGCGGTTCTTGATCTTCGCGCGTGTCACCGCGCCGGTCTTCAGCTGCTTGGTGCCGATGGTCGCCGCGGCGTACGTGACGCCGCCGAGCGAGACGAAGAGCGCGATGGTCGCGATGATCGTCGCGGGGTGAAGAAGCTGGCTGCGCTGCCACATGGTTCGGGGTCCTCCTGCGCGGTCGGAAAGCCCCGACAGCGTGTCACCCGATGAGGCGGATGCGCGAGCGCCAGACCGCGAGCACCCACATGAGCGCGGCGAACGCCAGCAGCGCGGCGACGTGCACGAGGTCCCCGGCATCCAACCCGCCGAGCACCAGCGCGCGCACGAGCTGGACGCAGTGGTACAGCGGGTTGACGTGCGCGATCGCCTCCATCCCGCGCGGCAGCCCGGAGATCGGGAAGAACGTGCCCGAGACGAGGAACAGCGGCGTGATGACCGCGCTCGTGACGTAGTTGAAGTTGTCGATCGACTTCGCGACCGCGCTGATGAGCACCCCGAACGACGCGAAGCCGAACCCCGTGAGGAACCCGACGAAGGGCACGAAGACGGTCGTCCACCGCGGGTCGAGCCCGAACGCGATCGCCACGAGCAGCGGCGCCATGCAGTAGACGCCCGCGCGGCAGGAGATCCAGAGGATCTCGGCGGTGACGAGCTCCTCGGTGTCGACGGGGGCGGCGAGCATCGCGTCGTACGTCCGCTGGAACTCGCGCCGCACGAACGTGTTGAACATCCCGGCGAAGACGGAGGAGAACAGCGCGGCGCTGGCGACGACACCCGTGCCGACGTACTCGATGTAGTCGATGCCGTTGACCTGGGTGACGAGCGCGCCGAAGCCGAAGCCGAAGGCCAGCAGGTAGATCGTCGGCTCGACGATGGAGGAGAACGTCGTGGCCTTCCAGTACCGCCGGAAGATCATGACGTCGCGGCTCATCACGCCCGCGATCGCGGCGGGCTCCAGGCGGCGGGGACGGCGCGAGGCGACGGCGCTCATCGCGACCGCCGCCCGCCGGTCAGGTCAGCGCGTGCGGCAGCAGGTACATCGCGAAGATCACCGCGATCACGAGGCTGGTCCCGGCGAGCTGAGAGGAGAGGGTCATGGTGAGCTCCGTGGGGGGCAGAGAGGTCGATGCGCAACCTACGCCGACCGCTCTGCGTCGTCCTCCGGCTCCGACCGCACATCGACTGCGGGTTCTCCCGGTCCTGCGCTGCGCAGTTCCTCACTCGATCTCCTCCCCCGTGAGCATCACGAACGCGTCCTCGAGCGTCGCGGCGCGGCGGACGCCCTCGGGCAGCTCGCCGTTGAGCGCCTCCGCGCGCAGGATCGCGACGGCCGGGCCGCTGCGGCGCGTCTGCCAGCCGTTGGCGGCGGCGGTGGCGTCGATCTCGGCGAGGTGGGCGGGCGGTCCGTAGACCTCGACGACCTCCTGGCCCGCGTGCGCGCGGACGAGCTCGTCGGGCGTGCCGAGCGCGACGACCTTCCCGGCGGCCATCACCCCGACGATGTCGGCGAGGCGCTCGGCCTCCTCGATGTAGTGCGTGCTCATGAGGACGGTGACGCCCTCGCTGCGCAGGCCGTCGATGAGCGTCCACAGCTCCTGGCGCACCTGCGGATCGAGCCCGACGGTGGGCTCGTCGAGCAGGACGAGGTCGGGCTGGTGGACGAGCGCGCGGCCGATGAGCAGGCGGCGGCGCATGCCGCCCGACAGGTCGGTGACCTTCGCGTCGGCGCGGTCGGTCAGGCGCGCGATCCGCAGCGACCGGTCGATCGCCTCGGCGCGCTCCCCGCGCGGGACGCGATACAGGCGGCAGAACACCTCGAGCGTCTGGCGGACGGTGAGCTCGACGTCGAGGTTGTCCTGCTGCGGACAGACGCCCATCCGCAGGCGGGCGGCCTTCGAGTCGCCGGGCACCTCGTGGCCGAGGACGTGGATCTCACCCTCGTCGGCGAGCGCCTGCGCGGTGAGCATGCGCATCGTCGTCGACTTGCCCGCGCCGTTGGGGCCGAGCAGGCCGAAGCAGATGCCGGCGGGAACCTCGAGGTCGAGCCCGTCGACGGCGGTGAGCGCGCCGAAGCGCTTGACCACGCCGCGGATCGAGATGGCTGGGACAGACGCCATGTCCGTCAGCCTAGGCGCCTGCGCCCGGGTTCGAGCTCAGCGGTACGTGACGGCGACGCCGTCGGCGCCCTCGAGGTGCCCATGCTCGTTGAGCGACACGAGCGACGCCCCGCGGCGGCCGGTGATGACCTTCGTGATAGAGGCGTTGATCATCGTGCGGTTGATCGCCGGCCAGTGCGCCGCGGGCACGCCCATGACGTGCGCGGCCACGAGCGCGATCGTCCCGCCGGAGCTGACGACGACGGTCACGCCCGGCTCGGCGCGCAGCTCGGCGAGCGCGGAGGTCGCGCGCTCGTGGAACGCGGCGTGGACCTCCCCGCCCTCCACCGGCGCCCCGTCGACCCACGCGGCCAGCGCCTGGTCGAGGGTGGCCTGGAACAGACGGTTGCGCTGGCCGAGGTCCTCGGGCCAGGCCTCGACCTCGGGGGCGAGCGCGAGCAGGCCGAACTGGTCGTACTCGTTCCAGCGCGGGTCCTCGGCGATCTCCAGGTCGGTCCGTCCGAGGCCGGCGAGCAGCCCCGCGGCCGTCTCGCGCTGCCGGCGCAAGGAGCCGGCGATCACGCGGTCCGGCTCGATCCCCCGCGCGGCGAGCACGGCGCCGGTGTGTCGCGCCTGGGCGTGGCCCTGCTCGGACAGCACGTCGTAGTCGTCGGTCCCGAACGAGGCCTGCCCGTGCCGGATGAGGAGGATCACGCCCATCGCCGGGCGAAGCATGCCAGCCGGCGTCAGCGGGTGACCTTCAGGCGCTGGGTCTGCGTCCGTGCGTTGCCGGCGGCATCGGTCACGCGCAGCGCCACGGTCAGCGACGCCGAGGGCCTGCGCCGCAGCGCCGCCGAGAGCGCCGTCGCGCCCTTGGCGGTCAGCTTCACCTTGACATTCGCGGTCGCGCCGGCGGCCAGCTTCGCCGTGGCGGACGCGACGGTCGCCTTGCCGAACGTCACCGTCACGGCCGCCGAGCACGCCTCGCCGCACGCGACGGGCACCGTCACGCCGCGCCGCAGGGCGCGCGCGCTCGCGTTGGCCGGGAGCACGAGCACGCCCCCCGGCGCGACAAGGTCCTTCGCCTCGGCCGGCGGGCCGGGCACCGTGACCGTCACGGTGTTCGTCACCGTCTGCGGCGCAGGCGGCGTCGGCGGGGTGACGGGCGCGCCAACCGCGATCGCGTCAAGCGGCGCCGCGAGGCTCCCGAGCGACGTGGCCGCGCCGGTCGCGAGGTTCA
The DNA here is from genome assembly GCA_945878865.1 of Bifidobacterium breve. Taxonomy (GTDB): domain Bacteria; phylum Actinomycetota; class Thermoleophilia; order Solirubrobacterales; family Solirubrobacteraceae; genus Svornostia. The sequence continues at coordinate 26,172 of CAMCUD010000001.1, forward strand.
CGCTGCTCAGGCGCGAGCCGTCGACGAGGTAGCCGACCCCGTCGGTCGACACGTCGAAGCTGCCGCGCGAGGCGGCGTCGAACCCGAGCGCGCCGACGCCGGTGAAGACGCCGCCGTTGGCGCTGGGCACGCTGTTGACCCCACCCAGCGTGCCGAGCTGGTCGGTGTCGGCGCGGACCGCGTAGGCCGTCGTCTGCGTCGCGGTCGCGACACTGCGGTCGTAGCCCACCCCGAGGATCACCGGGCTGCCCGGGCTCAGCGCGGTGTCGACGCCGGCCAGCCCGCCTGTCGTCGGGTTCACGCGGAAGTTCAGGCCGTTGCTGTCGATGACGCGGATGCGGTCCACCGTCGGGTTGAAGTCGATGTCGTAGGCGGCGGCGACAGCGTGGGTGACCGCGACCGTCGCGCCGCCGGGGCGGGCCACGGCGGCCGTCGCCGGATCGACCTGGACGACACGGAGATCCTCGTCGGTCGCGTTGGACTGCGTCGCCGTGACGCCGTACAGGCGCCCGTCGAAGGGACGCACGTCGAGGCCGATGACGCGCTCGTTCGCCGTGAGGCCGGTGATCCGCGTGAAGCTCACGACGTCCGGGCGCGCGGTGTCGAAGACCGCGAGCACGTGGCCGCCGGCGATCCCCGCAGCGGGGGTGGCCGCCGCGGGCGAGGCGGCCAGGGCGCCGCCGGCGAGGGCGAGCGCCGCGGTGAGCACGACACGATGGAGAGCCATGTCGGATGAACGCCGGGAGCGGGCGCGCGTTACGCCGGTGGACGATCTGCGACAGCCACCTCGGTTTTTCCGGACGCCCGGTACGCCGCGGGACGGACCGTCCAGTCCTCGCCGCAGATCCGGAAACGTCAGCGTTCCTGGGCGATCGGGCCCGATGCGACGCCCGGCTCCGACCCCGTGCCGGATGTCCTTCGGACGGCCATGTGCGCGCGGACGCCCACGTGTCTACACTCCGCGGCCGTCGTTGGCTGAAGGTGGGGAGAGGGAATGCGTTGCTCGGACGTCGGGGGGCCGGGAGGCCGCCTGCGCAAGCTGGTCGTGATGGTCGTCGCCGCGGTGCTGCTCGCGCCTGCGAGCGCGCACGCCGCGGCGTATCCGTACACGTCGCCGGCCAAGGACCCGTTCTACGCGTACACGGGTGAGAAGCCGCTCGCCGACATCGCGCCGGGCACCGTCCTGAAGACCCGGACGTCGAAGTACCACGTCGCGGGCGTCGCTTCGAAGGTCGAGGCCGTTCAGCTGCTCTACCGCTCGACCGACCAGCTCGGGCGGCCGGTCACCAACGTGACCTCGGTCCTGCGCCCCGCCGCGGCCAAGGCCGACGCGAAGAAGCTTCTGGGTTACATGTCGTTCTACGACTCGCTGAACCCGGCCGACCAGCCGTCGTTCGCCATCGCGGGCGGCGTGACGTTCGGCGGGACGATCAACGCGGTCGAGGCGCTGTTCGTCGCGCCGTTCCTCAATCGCGGGTACACCGTCACCGTCCCCGACACCGAGGGCCAGGACGCCGACTTCGCCGCCGGCCCGGAGTACGGGATGCTCTCGCTCGACGGCATCCGCGCGACGCTCGCGTCGTCGCAGGCCGGGGTCGCCGCCGATGCGAAGGTCGGCATGCTCGGATACTCCGGCGGCGCGATCGCCGCGCAGTGGGCCGCCGAGCTCGCGCCGAAGTACGCGCCCGACGTCGACAAGCTCCTCGTCGGCACCGCGACGGGCGGCGTCATGGTCAACCCCGCGCACAACCTGCACTACATCGACGGCAGCAAGGCGTGGGCCGGTGTTCTGGGGATGGCCGTCGTCGGCATCGCGCGCTCGTTCGACATCGACCTGCAGCCGTACCTCAACGAGAACGGCCAGCGGCTCTACACCAAGCTGAAGTACGCGTCGATCGCCAACGTGCTCGGCCAGTACCCCGGCCTGACGTGGGCGAAGATGACGAAGCCCGAGTTCAGCACGCCGGAGTCCGTCCCGATCTACGTCACGACGGTGAACAAGCTCATCATGGGCTCGTACGGCACGCCGAGCAGCCCGCTCTTCATCGGCCAGGGCGCCAACGGGCAGCTCGAGGGCACGAAGCCCGGCCCGGAAGGCATCGGCGGCGGCGACGGCGTGATGGTCGCCGGCGACGTCCGCGCGCTCGCGCGGCAGTACTGCGACAAGGGCGTGAAGGTCCAGTACGTGCAGTACGATAAGCTCAGCCACTTCTCGACGATGCTCGCCTGGTTCAACCCGGCCGTCACCTGGATGACCCGGCGCTTCGCCGGCCAGGAGGCGCCGCAGAACTGCGCGACGATCGCCCCCGGGAACTCGCTCGCGCCGATCCCCGAGGGCTGATCCTCACGACGTCGTGAAGGTGCCCGCGAGCTCCTCGAGTTCGCGGGCGGTCCGCGCGAGCTCCTGCGCGGAGGCGGCGATCTCCTGGGCGGACGCGGACGTCTGCTCCGTCGACGCGCTGACCTCCTCGGTCGACGCGCTGGACTCCTCGGCCACCGCCGAGACTTCGAGCATGCGCGACCCCATGACGCCCGCGGCGTCGGAGATCTCACGGACGGCGCCGCTGATCTGCGTCACCCGCTGCGTCATGTCGCCGACCGCCGTGCCGATCCGCTCGAAGGCCTCGCGCGCCTGCTCGACCGTCGCGGCGCCCTCCGCGGTCTGCTCGGCCCCGCGCTCGACGACCTCGACGGCCTTCCCCGTCTCGGCCTGGATCTCGGCGATGAGGCCGGCGATGGAGGCGGCGGCCTGCTGGGATTCCTCGGCGAGCTTGCGGACCTCGTCGGCGACGACGGCGAAGCCGCGGCCCTGCTCGCCGGCGCGCGCGGCCTCGATCGCGGCGTTGAGCGCCAGGAGATTCGTCTGGTCGGCGATCGCGGTGATCGTCTCCACGATCCCGCCGATCTGCTCGGACTTGGCGCCGAGCTCGCCGATCGCGTCGGCGGCCTGACGGCTGGCGGCGCGCACGGACGTCATCGCCTCGGTGGCGTGCTGCACCGCCGCGGCGCCTTCGTCGGCGATCACGCGGGCCTCCTCGGCGGCCTCGGCGGTCGCGGCGGCGTCCTGGGCCGAGCGCTGAGAGGTGTCGACCACGCCGCGGCCCAAGCGGCTGGCGTCCTCGACGCCTTCGACCTGCCGCTGCGCGCCCGTGGCGACCTCGCCGATCGCCGTGGCGATCTCGCCAACGGCGCGGCCCGCCTCCTCGGAGGTCGTCGCCATCTGCTCCGATGCGGCCGAGATCTGCGTCGATGCGGCGGCAAGCCGGCCGATGGTCGCGGCGAGCGCCTCGCGGGACGTGTTGTAGGCGGCCATCGACTGCGCGGTGTCCTCGCGCACCGCGTTGACGGCCTGTGCGATGTCGCCGAGCTCGTCGTTGGGCCAGCGCTCGATCGCGGGGGTCTGTGGCGCGAGCGTCACGGTCAGGTCGCCTGCGGCGAAGCGGTCGAGCCCGCCGCGGAGCGCCGCGGTGTCGTGCTCGACGAGAGAGCGCAGCCGCGCGAGGACGCCGGCCGTGACGCGGCGGATGCTGCGGGTGATGAGGAACGCGACCGCGGCGCCCACCAGGAGCGCGGCCGCGAGGAGGCCGAGCATGAGCGTCCTCGAGCGACCGTACGTGTCGCTGATCTGCTCGTTGAGCTGCTTGGCGACGCGATCGTTCGTCGTGATGAGCCCGCGCAGCGCCGCGTCGACGTCGGCGTACCGCTGCTCCGCAGCGGCGTAGTACGCGCGGGTGGCGGCGGCCTTGTCACCGCGTGCGGCGGCCGCGAGGACATCGCCGTACGCGCGACGGTATGCCGCCCACTCCGCGTCGAAGCGCCGCAGCCCGCGGACCTCGGCCGGGACGAGGTACGTGGCGCGGTAGCCGCGGATCAGCCGGTCCATCGCCGCCGCATCGCGATCGGAGGTCCGCGCGAACGGTGCCGCGGGGCCGTCACTCGTGATCGCCCGCTGGATCTGGCTGTCGATGTCGCCGAGCAGCGCACGACTCTCCGCCAGGTCGCGGATCGGCACGACGCGGTCGGCGTACATGCTCTCCGCCTTGACGTCGACCCGGCCGAGCGCGCGGACGCCGACGGCGCCGATGATCGCCGTGAGCGCGAGCACCGCGGCGAAGCCGGCGCCGAGTTTCACGGCGAGCGAGAGGCGGGGGCGTGACGTCATCGTGGTCCTTCTGACAGAGATCGGCGGGTCTTCGTGTCTTGGTATCGCCACTCCAATTCCTGGTCTTGAACACCTGGCGCAACCGCGCTGACCACCTGTCTACGTAGTCGCCCGCAGACACGTCGTCTAGGTTGGGCATCGCCATGCCCGCCGCCCGCCGCCGTGGACGCCCGCCCGACCCGCAGCTTGCCGAGACACGGCGCCGGGCCCTCGTGGCCGCCGCCTCCGAGGCGTTCGCGCAGCAGGGGTACGCCGCGGCCGGGATCGCCGACATCGACGCGCGACTCGAATCAGGCCACGGCACGTTCTACCGCCACTTCGAGAGCAAGCGCGAGATCCTCGACCACGTCGTCGACGACGCGATCGCCCGGCTCGTCGCCTCGGTTCTCCCCGACCCCGCTGCGCTGCAGACCGGCAGCGCGGAGGAGTTCCTGGCACTCGTCGACGAGCTCATCGGCCGGGTGTTCGCCGTCGTTGACGCCGAGCCCGACGTCCTGTGCCTCCTCCTGCTCGAGACGACGTCGATCGATGAGGCGATGACCCTGCGCCTGCTCAACGCGGTCGAAGGCGTCACCGGCGCGGTGGCCGCGGCGCTCGAGGACGGCGTCCGCGACGGGTTTCTCCGAGCCGATCTCGATACGCACGCCGTCGCCGCGCAGGCGCTGTACCTCCTTGTCCCGGGCCTGCTGCGCACCATCCGCGGTGGCTTGCAGGGCGAGGATCGCGACCGCTACCGGCGAGGAGTGGTCGAGCTCCTCGCGCGCGGCATCGCGCCCGCGGCCTGAACGACCGCGGGCGCGGCCGTGCTCACGCGGTGGGCAGTGGCGCCCCGGTGAGCGACGCCGTGACGCCCGCGGGGGAGGGCGGTGTCGTGGCGACATCGTCGAGCGCCGCGCCGATCACGGACTCGATCAGTGGCGCGTAGCTCTTCGGCACGGAGCCGAGCGACAGGCTCGTCAGCGCGAAGTTCAGCCGCTTGAGCGCGAAGCTCGTCGTGTCGATCGCGAACCCGACCTTCACGCCGGCTCCGACCGTGATCGTGCGCGGGAGGAACCCGAGCTTCACCGCCACGATGCCCTTGCCCGACAGGTCCAGGGCGAGCTGGTTGCCGGGACCGCCGTTCGCGGCGCCGTTGCTGATGTGGGCCATCGCGTTCTCGACGCTCACGCCTATCGCGTCGTTGCGCGTGAGCGGCAGCCATCCGAGGTTGATGGTCTGCACCGCGACGTCGGCGTCGAGCAGCAGCGCCCCGTCCTGCACGGCGATCGTGCCGGCGAGCGCGTCGCCGCGCAGGCGAATGAAGTTGCCGAACCCACACGCCGCCGGCGATGTGACGCCCTTGACGTTCAGCGAGAAGTTCCGGAGATCTTGGATCCGGCCGACCGCGGTGGCATCGACGAAGCCGCGCTCGCACGCGAGCCGGATCGTGCCCTCGATCGTGATCGAGGAGTTGTCGAGCCCGAGCTTGACGGACAGCAGATTCAGCCCCGGCAGGATCTGGAGGTTCGTCCCGAGCGAGGCGGCGATCGCGACCTGCGGGGTCCCGCTCGTGCTCGTGCGCTTCAGGCTGACGTGCGCGCCGATCTTCGCGCCCCCGAGCTGGAGGCCCTCGAGGTCGAGGCCCAGCGCGTACGTGCCGTTCGAGGCAATCGCGCCCTGCACCGACAGGCCGGGGATCCCGCCGGTCACGTCGATGTCGTACGCGCCGCCGCCGATGCCGATGTGCGCGTCGGCGTCGATCTGCGAGATGCCGGGGATGATCGTCGTCTTCAGCGACGCCTTGGCGTCGAGAACGATGTAGAGGACCCCGTTCTGCGCGCGCAGCGTCGCCTGGACGTCCGCGTTCGGGCCGATGACGAACTCCCGCGCGAGCTGGCAGCCCCGCGCCCCGGTGCTCGCCTTCAGCGTGACCGCCCAGTTGCGGCTGCTGAGGAAGTTGATGTCACCCGCGCCGCCGACCGTGATGTCGCCACCCGCGGCGCAGCCGAGCTTGAGGTTCGCCGCGGCGCGGATACGGCTGCCGTTGAGATTCAGGCGGACGCCGGTGATCGTGACGCCGCGGACGAGCTGGATGTTGCCGAGGCTCAGGCCCCCCGAGCCCACCGATGCCGGGGTGATGTTCGCGAGGCGGTCGTAGGACGACGGTGCTGCGGATGCCGAGGCCGGAACAGCGGCGAGCGCCGTCATCGCGACCAGGGCAGGGGCGATCCACCGGCGCAGGCGCCGGCGAGGGTGCGAACCCATGGGTCTCTCCTCCCTGTGGGGGTACGGGCGGCCGGGACCGGCCGCCCGCGGGCACCGTAGTCAGCTCCTACGAATTAAGCAAATGAGATGTCACTTCTGTTTTTATGACCGTAGGATCCCTCGTGAGATCACGTCCGCGAGGGCATCGATCTGGGCGTCCCGGGCGGCTCGGTCGAGCTCGCCGCGGAAGGCGAGCACGAGGCTCGGCAGGAGCATGCCGACGAGGGCGTCGGCGAGGACGTCGGTCGGCACGCCCTCGCGCAGCACGCCCGCACCGACGGCCTGGTCGAGGTACGACGCCCCCAGCCCGGCGAACAGGTCAAGAAGCCCCATGAGCCGGTGCGTGAGCTCGTCGTCCACCGACGTCGCCTCGAGCATGATGAGCCGCGCCAGGCCCGGCTCGGCCTCGGCGAGATCGAGCACGCTGCCGGCGAGCTCCCGCACGCGGTCGAGCAGCTCCTGTGTGGAGGTCAGCGGCGCCGGCACCTCATCGAGCTCGACGAGCAGCATGAACCGCTCGACGCCCACGTCGACGACCTCGTCGAGGATGTCGCGCTTGCCGTCGAAGTAGCGGTAGAACGTGCCCTGGCTGACGCCGAGCCGCCCCGTGATGTCGGCCACCGTCGTCGCCGCGTAGCCCTGCTCGGCGAACACGGTGAAGGCCGTGTCGACAAGCTCCTGCCGCCGCCGGGCCGACTTCTCCGTGGGGGCCACGGTCACCCGCCCCGCGTCCGGATGATCCTCCGGCACCGCCGGTCGAGGTAGTGCACCGCCACCCAGAAGTTGCGGAACGCCGGGTTGCGGGTCTCTTTGAGGTGGTAGCGGCGATAGATCTGCTGGACGATCACGGCGAGCCGGAAGAGGCCGAAGACCTCGTAGAACACCCAGTCGCCGACGTCGCGACCCGTCCGCTCGGCGTAGTGGGCGACGACCTCGGCACGGGTCAGCATCCCCGGCGCGTCGGTCGGCTGGCGCTTGAGCAGGCGCATCCCCCGGCCGTCGGCCGCTTCGACCCAGTACGCCAGCGCGCCGCCCAGATCCATGAGCGGGTCGCCGAGCGTCGCCATCTCCCAGTCCAGGACGCCCGCCACCCGCAATGGGTCGTCCACCGCCAGCACGACGTTGTCGAGGCGGAAGTCGTTGTGGATGACGCAGGTGGCGACGTCCCCGGGCCGATGCGTCTCCAGCCACTCCATGACCCGTTCGAAGCTCGGGACGTTCCACGTGCGCGCCTGGCGGTAGCGCGCCGACCACCCGGTGACCTGCCGCTCGACGTAGCCCTCGCCCTTGCCGAGGTCGGCCAGGCCCGCAGCGACGGGGTCGATCGCGTGCAGGTCGCAGAGCCGGTCGACCACCGCGACACACATCGCGCGCGTGGCCCGAGGATCTCCCGCCACGCCGTCGGGCAGGCGCCGGCGCGGGATCTCCCCCGCGACCCGCGCCATCACGTAGAAGTCGCTGCCGAGCACCGCCGGGTCCTCGCACAGCGCCACCATGTCGGGCACGTACGGGTAGACCGGCCGCAGCCGCTCCTGCACGCGGTACTCGCGCGCCATGTCGTGCGCGCCCTTCGCCTTCGTCCCGGGCGGCGGGCGTCGCAGGATGAGGTCGCGATCGGCGTAGCGCAATAGGTACGTGAGGTTCGACGCGCCACCGGAGAACTGGCGGACCTCGGGCGCGGCGGCCGGAACGTCGGCGCGTTCGCGCAGCCACGCGTGGACGGCGCCGACGTCGAAGGCGTCCTCGGCGCGCACGTCCCCCGCTTCGGGCGATGCCGACGCCACGGTCATCGGCGTACGCTCCGGGAGAGGTCCCGTCCCCAGATCCAGGAGCCCCGCCGATGCCGACCGTCACCACGCCGACCCCCGAGCTGCTGAAGGACCTCGCGACCGCGGAGCCCGGCGGCGGCGTGCTGAGCGCGCATCTGCGCACGGACCCGCGCGACCCGGCCAACACGAACCATCAGCCCGCGTGGCACATCGCGCTGCGCAACGGCCTGCGCGACATCGAAGCCCAGCTCGAAGGCGGCGACGACCGCGACGCGAAGCTCGCGTTCCGCGGGCTCGCCGAGAAGGTCGACCTCGAACTCCCGGACCTCGAGCCGAGCGAGCGCGGCCGCAGCCTCTCGGTCTTCGTCACCCCCGACGGTGCGCTGGACGTCCGCGTGACGCTGCAGCTGCCCCTCAGCGGCGACGTCGTGCGCTGGGACCGCCGCCCGTTCATCAGCCCGCTCGTCGACGTCATCGACCACGGCCGCGCGACCGGGCTCGTCCTCGTCGACGGCGACGAGGTCGAGCTGCACCACTGGGAGGCCGGGCGGATCACCGAGCCGGAGCGCTCGCACTATGCGCTGGAGCTCGGCGACTGGGTCACCCGCGACAGCCACGGGCACGACAACCGCTCGGCGCCGGGCCGCGCGTCGCACGGCGATCAGTTCGAGGCGCGCGTCGAGGAGCATCAGCGCAAGTTCATCACCGACGCCGCCACGAAGGTCGCCGCGCGCCTCGACGAGCTCGGCTGGCACCGGCTGCTCGTCGCCGTGGCGCCGGGCGTCGCCGAGGGGTTCGTCGACGCGCTGCCGCAGGGCACGCGCGAGCGTGTGGTGGTGGTGCTCGACACGCACATCACCGGCCACGAGACGGCGGCGCTCGCCGACCACGTCGACGGCCCGCTCGAAGACGCCTGGCGCGCCGAGGTCGAAGGCGTGATCGAGGCGGCGCGTGGCGCGTCGGCGTCGGGCGGCGCGGGTGCGACGGGCGCGGCGGAAGTGCTCGACGCCCTCGCCCAGGGGCGCGTGGCGCACCTCGTCTACGACCCGGCGCTGGCGATCCCCGCCAGCTCGGTCAGTCCCACAGTCGCCGCGGTGTTCGGCGAGGTGCCCGAGGCGCTGCTCGTCGAGCGCGCCGTCGAGCACGCGATCGAGACGGACGCAGGCGTGTCGGCGATTGCCGAGCACGCCGGCCTGACGGAGGCCGGCGGCATCGTCGCGACGCTGCGCTACTAGCCCTTTGCGGCGGACCATTTCCCCGCGCCGTACTTCGCCAGCTCCAAGCGGGCGATCACGCCGCGGTGGACCTCGTCCGGGCCGTCCGCGATCCGCAGCGATCGCGCGACGGCCCACGCGCCGGCGAGCGGGAAGTCATTGCTGACCCCGCCGCCGCCGTGCAGCTGCATCGCCATGTCGATGACGTCCTGGGCCATGTTCGGCACGGCGACCTTGATCTGGCTGACCGCGTTGAGCATCTCGGGGTGGCCGGTGTCGATCATCCACGCGGCCTGCAGGACGAGCAGGCGCGCCTGGTTGATCGCCATCCGCGCGTCGGCGATCCGCTCGCGGTTGCCGCCGAGGTTGATGATCGGCTTGCCGAACGCCACCCGGTCAAGGCCGCGCCGGCACGCGAGCTCGAGCGCCATCTCGGCCAGCCCGATGAGCCGCATGCAGTGGTGCACGCGCCCCGGCCCGAGCCGCGCCTGGGCGATCGTGAACGCCATCCCCGGCCCGCCGATGACGTGGTCGAGTGGCAGGCGCACGTCGGTGAACGACACTTCGCCGTGGCCGCCCGGCGCGTCGAGGAAGTTCATCGCGGGCAGCATGCGCTCGACCTTCACCCCGGGCGTGTCGCGCGGGACGAGCACCATCGAGTGGCGGTGGTACTTGTCGGCGTCCGGATCGGTGAGCGCCATGTAGATGAGCACCTCGCAGTTCGGATGCCCGATCCCGGTGCTCCACCACTTGCGGCCGTTGAGGACGATCTCGTCGCCCTCCACCGTGGCGCGCGCCTCCATGTTCGTGGCGTCCGAGCTGGCGACGTCCGGCTCGGTCATGCAGAACGCGCTGCGGATGTCGCCGGCGAGCAGCGGGCGCAGCCAGCGCTCCTTCTGCTCGTCGGAGCCGAAGTGCAGGAGCACCTCCATGTTCCCGGTGTCCGGCGCGTTGCAGTTGGAGATCTCGCTGGCGATGATCGAGCGGCCCATCTGCTCGGCGAGCGGGGCGTACTCGATGTTCTTCAGCCCCGCGCCGTACTCGGCGTTCGGCAGGAACAGGTTCCAGAGGCCGAGCGCCTTGGCCTCGGCCTTGAGCTCCTCGATGACCGGCAGGACGACCCACGGGTCGTCGCGATCCATGAGCTCGCGGAGGTAGGGCTCCTCCGCCGGCGCGACGCGCTCGGCGTGGAAGGTCTGGAGGCGCTGCAGCAGCTCCTGCGCGCGCTCGGAGTGCGTGAAGTCCATGACGACATCGACCCTAGCGCGTTATTGAGCGTTGCTCAACAAGCGACTATGGTGCGGTGCGTGGCCGCGCCCTCACCCCGCCGACTGCCGCCCGATGAGCGCCGCCGCCAGCTCGTCGGCATCGGCCTGCGCATGCTCACCGAGCGCCCGATCACGGAGATCACGATCGACGACGTGGCGCGCGAGGCGGGCATCTCGCGCTCGCTGCTCTTCAACTACTTCCCCTCCAAGCGCGAGTACCACCTGGCGATCATCAGGGCCGCCGCCCGCCGCGTGCGGCGGCAGACGCTCGAGGACCTTCCGTCCGAGAACCGCGCGGCCGTGATGCTCGATCGGTTCCTCGCGTTCCTCGAGCGCCGGCGCGACCTCTACCTCTCCGTGCTGCGCGACGTCGGCGGCGCCGACCCGGACGTCGCCGCGATCACCGCGCAGCTGCGCGGCGAGATCGTCGACGGCGCGCTCGCAGCGCTCGGCCGCGACGACGCCTCGCCGGCACTGCGGCTGGCGATCAGCGGGTGGCTGGCGATGGTCGAGGACATGGGCCTCGCGTGGGCGGCGGCCCCGTCGTCGATGGAGCGCGATGCGCTGGTCGCGCTGCTGCTCGGCGTGCTCGACGACGTCCTCGGGCGGGTCGAGTGAGCGTGTTCCGACGCGTCTTCGGGCGACCTCCGCGGCGGTACCCCTGCCCGTGCTGCGGCCAGCTCACGCTGGAGGAGCCGCCTCCCGGCACCTACGAGATCTGCGCGGAGTGCTGGTGGGAGGACGACCCGGTGCAGTTCGACGACCCGACGTACCGCGGGGGCGCGAACGAGGAGAGCCTCGGGGAGGCCCGCGCGGCCTATCGCGCACGCGGAGACGAACGAAGTTCCCGCTGAACGGGAAGTTCGTCACCTTCGATCTTGCACGGTCGGCCGCGTGCCAGGCTGCCGCCCAGCGCGCGCGACGACGTCCTCGCGCGATCGGGCTGAAGAAAGGCCCGCCAGGCGACCATTTCTTCCGGAGCGTTCGCCCGTCATTCCGTCCGACACCCTGTCGAGCGGTGTAGGGTCCGGCCCATGAGAGTGGGCATCGGAGTCGGGTACTGGGGTCTCGGGGTCGGCAAGGACGAGCAGTTCGCGATCGCCTATGCGGCGGAGCGGCTCGGCTTTGACTCGATCTGGGTCGCAGAGGCGTACGGGTCGGACGCGCCGACGGTGCTCGCCGCGCTCGCGGCCACCACGGAACGCGTGCGGCTGGGCAGCGCGATCATGCAGATCCCGGCCCGCAGCGCAGCGATGACCGCGATGACCGCCGCGACCCTCGACCAGCTCTCCGACGGGCGCTTCACCCTCGGCCTCGGCGCCAGCGGGCCGCAGGTCTCCGAGGGCTGGCACGGCGTGCGCTTCGCCAAGCAGCTGGCACGCACACGCGACTACGTCAGCGTCGTGCGCAAGGCGCTGGCCCGCGAGCGGGTGGAGTACGAGGGCGAGACCCTCACGCTGCCGCTGCCCGACGGCCCCGGCAAGGCGCTCAAGCTCACGATCGGCCCGGTGCAGGAGCGCCTGCCGATCGTGCTCGCCGCGATGGGGCCGAAGAACGTCGCGCTCGCCGGGGAGATCGCCGACGGCTGGCTGCCCACGTTCTTCAGTCCCGAGCACGTCAAGGAACTGCTCGCCCCGCTCCACGAGGGCGCGCGCACCGCCGGCCGCGACCCCGCCGAGGTCATGGTCATGCCCCAGGCGGGCATCTGCGTGGACGACGACATCGACGCCGCGCGCGACACCATGCGCTGGATCCTCGCGCTGTACATCGGCGGGATGGGCTCGAAGAAGAAGAACTTCTACGTCGACCTCGTCGACCGGTACGGCTTCGGCGAAGAGGCGCACGAGGTCCAGGAGCTCTACCTCGCGGGGAAGAAGACGCAGGCCGCGCAGCATCTCTCGGCCGACCTCATCGACGCCACGTGCATCTGCGGCCCGGCCGACCACGTCGCGCAGCGGCTGAAGGACTACGAGCAGGCGGGTGTCGCCGAGCTCATCCTGCTGCCCACCCCCACGCCCGGCGGCTCGCAGCTCGAGCAGCTCGAGCGGATCGCCGCGCTGCGCGGCTGACCGCGAAGGAGTTCCCATGCACCCCGGCCTCGTCGCCGAGCGCGCCCCGGACCGGCCCGCCGTCATCCTCGACACGGGCGAGCGGCGCACGTACGCCGAGCTCGACGCGGGCGCCAACCGCGCCACCAACCTCTTCCGCACCCTGGGCTTGCAGCCCGGTGACCACGTCGCGTTCTGCGTCGACAACGAGCTCGAGGTGCTTGACCTCTTCTGGGGTGCGCATCTCGCGGGCCTCCTCTACACCGTCTGCTCGACCCGCCTGACCGCCGACGAGCTCGCCTACATCGTCGATGACTGCGACGCGCAGGCGTTCGTCGTGTCGGCCCGGCTCGGCGACCTGGCTCAGGCGATCGTCGACGGCACACCGAACGTGCGCGCCCGGTACACGCTGGGTGGCGCCGTCCCGGGCCACGAGCCGATCGAACCGGCGCTCACCGCGCAGCCCGCGACGCCGCCATTGGACCGCGTGGCCGGCAACGACATGCTCTATTCGTCGGGGACCACCGGCCGCCCGAAGGGCATCGAGCCCCGCGGCGGGACGAAGGCGATCGACGAGCTCATGCTCTTCACCGGGGTCATGGCGCAGGTGCTCGGCGTGGGCGACGGCGACGTCTTCCTCTCCCCTGCCCCGATCTACCACGCCGCGCCGCTGCGGGCGTGCATGGGCGTCCATCAGCTCGGCGGCACCGTGGTGCTCATGCGCAAGTTCGACGCCCAGCGCGCGCTGCAGCTCATCGACGAGCATGCGATCACCCACGGGCAGCTCGTGCCGACGATGTTCGTGCGGCTGCTGAAGCTGCCCGACGACGTGCGGGCGAGCTACGACGTGTCGTCGCTGCGCGGCGTGTTCCACGCGGGCGCGCCGTGCCCGGTCGAGATCAAGCAGCGCATGCTCGACTGGTGGGGCCCGATCATCCACGAGTACTACGCGTCGACGGAGGGCTGCGGCCTGACGTGGGCCACGCCGCAGGACTGGCTCGCCCACCCGGGAACCGTGGGCCGGGCCGTGGTCGGCGTTCCCCACATCGTGGGGGTCGACGGCGAGGAGCTCCCCGCGGGCGAGGGGGGCTCGATCTGGTTCTCCGACGGGCCGGAGTTCGCCTACCACAAGGACCCGAAGAAGACGGCGGAGGCCTACGACGAACGCGGCTGGGCGCACTTCGGCGACATCGGCCGGCTCGACGACGAGGGGTTCCTCTACCTCACCGACCGCAAGAGCCACATGATCATCACCGGCGGGGTCAACGTGTACCCGCAGGAGGCCGAGAACGCGCTCATCGAGCACCCGGCCGTCAGCGACGCAGCGGTGTTCGGCATCCCCCACGAGGAGTGGGGTGAGGAGGTCAAGGCCGTCGTGCAGCCGATGGAGATGCCCGCCGACGACGCTGCCGCGGCCGCGCTCGAGGCCGAGCTCATCGCCCACTGCCGCAGCCGGCTCGCCGACCTCAAGTGCCCGCGCAGCATCGACTTCCGCGCGGAGCTTCCGCGGCACGAGACCGGGAAGCTCTACAAGCGCAAACTGGTGGACGAGTACCGCGCGCGGGTGTAGGTGCGGCGCGGCCCTGGGCCGCGCCGCGTCACGCCGGGACCTTCGGCTACGCCGGCTGCCCCGCGGCGAGGCCGGCGAGCCGACCCTCGATGATCTCGATCGCGTCGCTGACCATCCCGTGCACGAGGTCGTGGCACGTCGGGATGTCGTGGATGAGGCCCTGGCAGATGCCGGCCGTCCAGATACCCGCGTCCGGGTCGCCGGTCTCGTAGACGAGCTTGCCGCGCTGGCCGGAGACGAGGTCCTTGACGTCCTCGAACCCGCCACCGCGCGCCTCGATCTCGCGGACCTGCTTGCTGATCTCGTTGCGGGCGACCCGCGCGGTGTTGTGGAACGTGCGGAAGATGAGCTCCGTGCCGCGCTCGTCGGTCTGGACGATCCGCTCCTTGATGTTCTGGTGGATCGGCGACTCGACGGTGCACATGAAGCGCGTGCCCATGTTCACGGCGTCGGCGCCGAGCGCGAGCGCCGCGACGAGGCCGCGCGCGTCGGCGATGCCGCCCGAGGCGATCAGCGGGATCTCCAGCGCGTCGGCCGCGGCCGGGATCAGCACGAGGCCGGGGACGTCGTCCTCACCGGGATGGCCGGCGCAGTCCAGGCCGTCGATGGAGACGGCGTCGACGCCGAGGGTCTGGGCCTTGAGCGCGTGGCGGACGGACGTCGCCTTGTGGATGACCTTGATGCCGTGCGGCTTGAAGTCCGCGAGGTGCTCCGACGGGTTGGAGCCGGCCGTCTCCACGATCTTGATGCCCGACTCGATGATCGCCTGCCGGTACTCGGCGTACGGCGGCGGCTTGATCGCCGGGAGAATCGTGAGGTTGACGCCGAACGGCTTGTCGGTCATCTCACGGCACCGGGCGATCTCCTTCGTGAGATCCTCCGGCGTGGGCTGGGTCAGCGCGGTGATGCATCCGAGCGCACCGGCGTTGGCGACGGCGGAGACGAGCTCGGCCCGCCCCACCCACTGCATCCCGCCCTGCACGATGGGATGGTCGACACCGAAGGTCTCTGTGAATCTGGTCCGGAGCATGTCGATAGGCTATACGACCTCGCGACATGGTGTTCGACACTGTGTCGGAGTTCTTTGGATGGCACCACGGAGGGACGACCGACACCATGTCTGAGCAGCCGATGCGCGCGCATCACGACGCCTGTTTCGGGTGCGGCCCGGGCCAGCCCGACGGCGTGCACCTGCAGCTCGCCAGCCGCGGCGACCATGCGCTCGCACGGGTCGTGCTCGACGAGCACCTGTCAGGCCCGCCGCGCGCCGCGCACGGCGGCATCCCGGCGCTCATCCTCGACGAGGTGCTCGGCACGACGGTCAACGTCCTGCACCAGCGTCCGTCGGTGACCGGCACGCTGACGGTGGAGTACCTCGCCCCCACGCCGATCGGCACGCCCATCGACGCCGAGGCCTGGCTGCGCGAGACCGACAGTCGCAAGGCGTTCGTCGAAGGCGTCGTGCGCCACGAGGGCGAAGTCACCGCGCGCGGCGAGGCCGTCTTCATCCAGGTGCCGATCGAGCACTTCCGCGGGAACCGCGACGCGGCGCGCGCCGCCGTGATCCCGGACGAGCAGCCCGTTCCCGCCGGCGCGCCGATCGTCGACCCCCACCGCTCGGCCTGCTTCGGCTGCGGTTCTGCGAATCCCCGCGGGCTGCAGATGCGCCACGCGCGTGACGGCGACGAGATCGTCAGCGCGTTCCTGGCGACGCCGGCGTTCACCGGCGCGCCCGGCACGCTGCACGGCGGCGCGCTGGCCGCGGCGCTCGACGACAGCATGGGCACGGCGCCGCTCGTGCTCGCCGAGGAACTCGCGCTCACCCGCGCGCTGACGATCCGATTCGAGCGGCCGGTGCTGCTCGGGCAGGCGCTGGAGATCCGCAGCCGGATCGCGTCGCGTGAGGGGCGGCGGATCACGGTGACGGCGGAGACGTTCGCGGGCGGGCACCGGCTGGCGAGCGCCACCGGAACATTCGTGGTGGTCGAGCTCAGCGACGAGCACAAGGCAAAGCTGTTCGCCGGACACCCGGCGTAGGCCGACCGCAGAAACCCCGTCGACCGAACCCGTACGCCGTACCGATGGCCGCCCGCCTCCGCGGGCATAGGCTCGGCGCAAGCGGACAAGGAGACGGAGCCATGCAGAAGATCAAGGCCGCCGCAGAGGAGTTCCTGACCCACAAGCGCGTCGCCGTCACCGGCGTCTCCCGCAGTCCCAAGGACCACGGCGCGAACTTCGTCTACAAGCGGTTCCGCGATCGCGGTTACGAGGTGTTCGCCGTCAACCCGAACGCCGACGAGGTCGAGGGCGACCGGTCCTACCACGACCTGCGAGACATCCCCGGCGGCGTCGAAGCGGTCGTCATCGGGACGAAGCCCGAGACCGCCGACGCCACGATGCAGGAATGCGCGGAGCTCGGCATCAAGAACGTGTGGATGCACCGCGGCCCCGGCGAGGGCAGCGTTTCGGAGACCGCCGCGGCGTACGGACGCGAGCACGGCATCGACGTCATCGACGGCGGCTGCCCGTGCATGTTCGGCCCGACCGCGGACCCGGGGCACAAGATGATGTGCGGGATGCTGAAGATGACGGGCAACGTGCCGCGGAAGGTCTGACCCGCGGTTCCCGTTGACGGACACGAACGTTGTTCCCGCTGTGCGGGAACAACGTCACCGTCCGTGCCGGCGAGTCAGTCGTCGATGTCCAGGTCGTCGTCCGGCTGGACCACGCGCGCGGCGAGCGCGTCGTCGGCGCACAGGACCGCGACGAGCTCGTGCGAGCCGCCGACCGCGATCTCGTTGGTGTAGATCGGCGTGCCGAGGAACCACGAGCGGTCCTCCGGCCAGACCACCGAGGGTGGGTCCTCGGCGACGCGGGCGAACGCCAGCACGTCATTGAGTGGGCCCGTCCAGAGGTAGTAGCCCCGCCCTGGGAGTTGGAGCGGCGCAACGTCCGGACGCTCTGGCCACTGCGCCCGCGCCCAGGCGCGCGCTCGGGCGATCGCGGCGTCGATCTCGTCCTGTGTCGGCGTGTCGCCCTCCTCCCAGTACAGGCCGATCTCCGACCGGCCCGAATCGAGCCACCACCCAAACCCCTCCCACATCCCGCAGTGCACCAGCTGCTCCCCGGTGCACGGGCCCAGCACCCCGATCAGGTCGCCGAACCGCTCGACGGGCACCACGGCGTACGCCTCGTACCCCAGCGGCACCGCATGGCCCACCGTCGGCCCGAACGGCGCCAGCCGCTCGGCGATCCACGCCCCCGCCTCGGGGGTCTCGTCCCAGGTGACGGCGAGGCGCACGGCCCTCAGGCCCGCCCCATCGCCGCCCACATCGCCGCCGCCACGCCCTTGACGAACCGCTCGTCCTCGGCCTCGGGCTTCGTCTCCAGGTGGACCGCAAACGTCCGCTCCAGCCCCCACGCGACGAACGTCGCCGTCGTGGCGGCGTCGAGCTCCGCCGAGATCCGGCCGGCCGCCTGGTCGCGCTCCAGGCGCTGGCACAGCAGGGACTCGAAGACCTCCATCGTCTCCCGCCAGAACGCCGCCACCTCAGGCTCGTAGCCGGCGACCTCGTTGAGCGCGCGCAGCAGCGGGCCGTGCTCGCGATAGCCGCGAATCACCTCGAGGAGCATCTCCTCGAGCTGCGGCAGCGTCGAGTCGTCGTCGCGCACCCAGGCGCGCGAGCCCGCGAAGAGCTCCCGCGTGGTCGTCGCCGTGACGCGCATGAGCAGCGTCGGCTTATCGCGGAAGTGGCCGTAGAAGGTCGTCCGGGCCATGCCGGCTTCTTCGGCGATCCGCTGGATCGGCAGCGAAGTGAACGACTCGCCCTCGACGAGCAGGCGCTCCACGGCTTCGAGCACCTGCTGCTCGACGGCGGCGCGGCGCTCGTCGCGCGGACCGCGAGATTGGCGGGTGACCGACGGCATGGACGCGCAACGATACGGCGTCGCGAGGTTGTCGAACCCACTTGGGAAATCGCGTCGCCGAGCCGAGGATGGGGATATGCCACACATCCTCCCCGGTCACGGCGCGCGCCCCCGCCTGCGGCACTTCAGCAGCGACGACTTCCAGTTCGGCCTGGAGATCGCGCTCGGCAGCAACCTCGATCCCGGCGAAGTGCTCGCCGTCGCCGCGCGGGTCCCCGACGGTGACGCCGACGCCTGGGTCCGGGCGTGGACGGACCTCGCCGAGGACGCGGCGCACGACGCGTCCGAGGCTCAGGACGCCGGCCATCGGCGCAGCGCGCGGCTGCACCACCACCGCGCGGCGACGGCGTATTCCACCGCGCTCTACCTCATCGCGCACTCCGAGCTGGCGGACCGCGCGCTCGAACTCTGGCAGGAGCAGAAGACCGCCTGGGAGCAGATGGTCGATCTCAGCGATCCCGTCGGCGAGCGCGTCGCGATCCCGTGCGAGGACACGACGCTGTCGGCCTGGTTCTTCCGCGCGCCCGACGCGGCGCCCGGCGAGAAGCGACCGCTGCTGGTGATGAACAACGGCAGCGACGGGGCGACGTCCGGGATGGGCGGCATGGGCGGTGACGCAGCCGCAGCGCGCGGGTGGCACTGGATGACGTTCGACGGGCCGGGGCAGCAGAGCGCGCTGTTCGAGCAGGGTCTGCACTTCCGCCACGACTGGGAGGCCGTGCTGACGCCCGTCGTCGACGCGATGGTCGCGCGGCCTGATGTCGATGCCGACAAGCTCGCTGTCATCGGGATCTCCCAAGCGGGGTACTGGGTGCCCCGCGCGCTGGCGTTCGAGCACCGGTTTGCCGCGGCGGTCGTCGATCCGGGCGTCACCGACGTGAGCGCCTCCTGGCGACACGACCTGCCCTCGCGGATGGAGAAGATGCTCGCGACCGGCGAGCGGGAGAAGTTCGACAAGCAGATGGGCTACGGCATGCGGTTCAGCCACGACCTCGCGGGCACGCTGCGTTTCCGCGCCGAGCCGTACGGGATCGACCCGGCCAACGCGTTCGATCTCTACACCGAGGTGGCGAAGTACCAGCTCGGCGACGAGGTCGCCCAGATCGACACGCCGATGCTCATCACCGACCCGGAGCACGAGCAGTTCTGGCCCGGCCAGCCCCAGCAGCTCTACGACCGGCTGACCGGCGAGCGCGAGCTGCTGTCGTTCTCCGCGAAGGAGGGCGCCGATCGCCACTGCGAGCCGCTCGCGCCGGCCCTGCGCGAGGCGCGGATCTTCGACTGGCTGGAGGACAGGCTCGCCTGAGAGGATCCGCGGGTGCAGCTGCCCCCGCATCCCTTCACCACCTGGCCGCGCCGCCACCGGGCGGCGTGGCTCATCGCGCTGAGCGTCCCCTCCGCGCTCTTCATCCTCTACGCGATGCTGTTCCAGCCGCTCGGCGACGAGGACATCGTCGCGTTCGAGCTGGCGGGCTCGGTCGGCCGCGTGAACGAGATCCTCGCGACGTGGCGGGCCGACGACGTGATCGGCGTCGCGAAGGCGATCCAGCTCGCCGACATCGTCTACCCGTTCGTCTACGGCTTCGCGATCGCGGGCGGGTGCGTCGGCGCGAGCGCCGCGTGGCGGCGCGCGGGCAATGCGCGCATGGCGCAGGCGACGAACACGCTGGCGTGGATCGCGACCTCGGCGATCGTCTTCGACTACGTCGAGAACCTCGGCCTCGCCGTGAGCCTGTGGGGTGACCCGGCAGCGCCGTGGCCGCAGGTGTCCCTCGTCGCGGGGTCCCTGAAGTTCGTGGCGATCCTCGCCGGGCTCGCAGGCGTGCTGACGTGGCCGGTGGCGAGGCGGATACGGGCTCCCGCTTGACATTGTGAATCCGGATTCACCATGATGTGAATCCGGATTCACAGCCCGCCGGAGGAGACCCGATGGCCACCGTCCCCGACACCACCGCCCACCCCGAGATCCGCGAGGTCGCCAACCAGGCGCCGCCGCTCTCGCCGTACAACGTCTACGACGCGGATCTCGCGCTGCAGGAGGCGATCGCTCGCCACGGCGGCGCGTGGGGCGAGGACCGGCTGCGCGACGCGGGCGCGTACACGGGAAGCCTGGAGGCCATCGAGCACAGCCGCCGCGCCGAGAGCAACGACCCGAAGCTCGTCCCGTACGACCGGTACGGCAACCGGATCGACACGGTCGAGCTCGACCCGTCGTGGCACGTCCTCATGCGCGCGAACGTCGAGCGCGGCACCCACGCGCTGCCGTGGCGTGAGCCGCGCGAGGGCGCGCAGGTCGTCCGCGCCGGGATGTTCGGGATGTTCAACCAGGTCAACGGCGGGGTGCAGTGCCCGATCTCGATGACCCACGCGGTCATCCCCGCCCTGCGCGCCGCCGCGCCCGAGCTGGCCGCCGAATGGGAGCCCCAGCTCACCCGACTGGACTACGACGAGGTGAAGATCGCCGGGATGGCGATGACCGAGCGCCAAGGCGGCTCGGACGTGCGCGCGAACATCACGCGCGCCGAGCCCAACGGCGACGGGACGTACGCGATCTGGGGCCACAAGTGGTTCTGTTCGTACCCGCCGTGCGACTTCTTCCTCGTGCTCGCCCAGGCGCCGGAAGGGCTGTCGTGCTTCCTCGTCGAGCGCGGCCCGGGCATGGAGTTCCAGCGGCTGAAGGACAAGCTCGGCACGAAGTCGCTGCCCTCCAGCGAGGTGGAATTCCACGGCATCTCCGGCCGGCTCGTCGGCGAGGAGGGCCGCGGCGTCAACGCGATCATCACGATGGTCAACCACACGCGGCTGGACTGCCTCATCGGCAGCGCGTCGTCGATGCGCTTCGGCGTCGCCCAGGCCGTCCACCACGCGCGGCACCGCAGCGCGTTCGGCGCACTGCTGAGCGACCAGCCGCTCATGCGCAACGTGCTCGCGGACCTGGCGATCGAGAGCGAGGCCGCCACGGCCTCGGCAATCCGGGTCGCCGCCGCCTACGACGCCGACGAGCCCGCGTTCCGCCGGTTCGCGACCGCCGTCATGAAGTACTGGGTGTGCAAGCGCGCCGCCGCGCACGCGGCCGAGTCGCTCGAGTGCCTGGGCGGCAACGGCTACGCCGAGGACTCCCTCATGCCTCAGCTCTATCGCGACAGCCCGCTGGCTGGGATCTGGGAGGGCTCGGGCAACGTCGCCGCGCTCGACGTGCTGCGCGCGATGGGCAAGGAGCCGGAGGGCCTACCCGCGTTCCTCGCCGAGGTCGAGCTGGCCGCCGGCGCGAACGACCGCCTGGACGCGCACGTCGCGGACACGAAGGCGCGGCTGGCGTCGCTCGCCGACGTCGAGACCGCGCAGCTCGAGGCGCGGCGCATCGTCGAGGACCTCGCGGTCGCGCTGCAGGCGAGCCTGCTCGTCCGCCACGCCCCGGCTGCCGTCGCCGACGCGTTCTGCGCCGGCCGGCTCGGCGAGGGCCGCGGCCGCGTCTACGGCACGCTGCCCGCCGGCCTGGACACGAAGGCGATCGTCGACCGGGCGCTGGCGGCGTAGTGGCCGTCGTCGAGACGGAGGTCGACGGGCGGATCGGGCGCATCACGCTGAACCGCCCGTCGCGCGGCAACGGCCTGACGCCCCAGCTCATCGGCGAGCTCGCCGCCGCGGTCGAGCGGTTCGACCTCGACCCGGCCGTCCACGTCATGGTGCTCGCCGGCGCGGGCACGGGGTTCTGCGGCGGGTACGACCTCGTGGAGTCCGCCGAGGGCATGGGGGCCGACGGCGAGTCAACCGCGCCGGCGGGCTCCCCGCTCGACCCCGCGGTCATCGGGGAGAACCACGACCCGCGCGGGACCTGGGACCCGATGGTCGATCACGCGATGATGCGCCGCAACGTCCGCGCCTTCATGACGCTGTTCGAGTCGCAGACGCCGGTGGTCTGCAAGGTCCACGGGTTCTGCGTGGCGGGCGGCACCGACATGGCGCTGTGCAGCGACCTGCTCGTCATCGCCGACGATGCGAAGATCGGCTACCCGCCCGCCCGCGTGTGGGGGTCGCCCACGACGATGCTCTGGGCGCACCGGCTCGGCCCGCAGCGCGCCAAGCGACTCCTGTTCACCGGCGACTGCCTCAGCGGAGCCGAAGCGCTGGAGTGGGGTCTGGCGATCGAGGCCCCGCCGGCCGACGAGCTCGACGAGCGGACGGAGATCCTCGCCGGGCGCATCGCGCAGATGCCGAAGAACCAGCTGGCCATGATGAAGCTGCTCGTCAACCAGACGCTGCACGCGCAGGGCCTGCACGCCACGCAGCTGCTCGGCACGGTGTTCGACGGAATCACGCGGCACACGGCCGAGGGCTACGCGTTCCAGCAGCGGGCGGCGACCGCGGGGTTCCGCGCGGCGGTGCGCGAGCGCGACGAGCCGTTCGGCGACGCAGGGTTGTCGACGTTCAAAGGCTGATGCTCGAGACCCCCACGTCAACGCGGGAGCGCCTGCTCGCCGCCGCCCTGGAGATCACGCGCGAGGGCGGCTACGGCGCGGCGTCGGTCGCGGCGATCGCCGAGCGCACCGGTGTCGCCGCAGGCACGCTGTACCGCCACTTCCCCAGCAAGGGCGAGCTGTTCGCCGAGCTCTTCCGCATCGTCTGCTCCGGTGAGGTCGACGCGATGCGCGCCGCCGACCCCGGCCCGGGCGTGCCGGCGGTGGACCGGGCCGAGGAGGTCATCGCGACGTTCGCCGGCCGCGCGTTGGCGGCGCGGCGGCTGGCGTGGGCGCTGCTGGCCGAACCCGTCGACCCGCTCGTCGACGCCGAGCGCCTGGCCTACCGCCGGGCGTACCGCGAGCTGCTGGCCGAGCTCGTGCGCGCGGCCATCGAGGCGGGCGAGATCCCGGAGCAGGACGCCGACCTGTCGGCGGCGGCGATCGTCGGCGGCGTCGGCGAGGCGCTGGTCGGGCCCACATCGCCCGTCGGCGACCAGGACACGGACGCGCAGGAGATCCTGCGCGCCTTGCGAATCTTCGTACGTCGCGCACTCGGCGCGACGCGTTCGGATCAGGAGGAGACCGGATGAGCGACGAGGTGCGCTACGAGCGCGTCGGCGCGGCGGCGGTGCTGACCATCGACCGGCCGGCGCGGCGCAACGCCGTGGACGGCGCGACATCGCGGGCGCTGCGCGAGGGCTTCGACGCGTTCGTCGCCGACGACGACGCGCGGGTGCTCGTGCTCACCGGCGGCGGCGGGACGTTCTGCGCCGGTGCCGACCTGAAGGACCTGCAGTCGCTGGGGCTGACCTCGCCGTCGGAGGGCGGGCCGCTCGGCTTCACGCGGCTGGCGTCGCCGAAGCCGACGATCGCCGCAGTCGAAGGCTGGGCGGTCGCCGGCGGGCTCGAGCTCGCGCTGTGGTGCGACCTGCGCGTCGCCGCCGACAGCGCGAAGTTCGGGTGCACCGAGCGGCGCTGGGGCGTCCCGCTCATCGACGGGGGGACGCAGCGGCTCCCGCGGATCGTCGGGATGGGCCGCGCGCTCGACCTCATCCTCACGGGCCGGATCGTCGAGGCGGAGGAGGCGCGGGTCATGGGGCTCGTCACCGAGGTCGTCCCCACGGGCACCGCGCTCGAGCGCGCGCTGGAGATGGCCGAAGGGCTCGCCGCGTTCCCGCAGGAGACGATGCTCGCGGACCGCGCCGCCGCGCTGGAGGGCTTCGGCCTGCCGCTCGACGCGGCGCTGGCGGTGGAGTGGCGCCACGGCGCCGCGGTCGCGTCCGTCGGGCTGCTCGGCGCGCAGCGCTTCGCCGGCGGCGAGGGCCGCGGCGGCGCGGGCGCCGGCGTCTGACCCCCAACCCCGCCGAACGTCGAGGAGATGTCGCCAGAGCGACAGCATTTCGACGTTCGGCGTCGTCGGGGTGCGGTCAGCCGCCGCTGAGATCGAGTTCGAGCATCTCGCCCGCCGCGACCTCGTAGAGGTCCCCGTTGTGCCCGAGGGTGATCGGCGGGTTGTGCGACGGCGGCACCATGACCGTGCAGCGCCCCTCGGCGACCTCGATGCGGATGCCCCAGTGCAGCCGGTACTGGATGGTCGTGCGGAGCGCGTCGAGCTCGTCCGGCAGCCGTGGGTTGAGGTAGAGCACGTCACCGCGCGCGTCGAGGCCGAGGTACCCGCGCTGGACGAGGTCGACGGTGCCGGCCATCGCGCCGAGGTGGATACCCTCGGGCGTCGTGCCGTGCTGCACGTCGTTGATGTCGCTCTCGAGCGCCTCCTCGAAGAACTCCCATGAGCCCGGCCGGTCCGCGCGCGCGAGCACCCAGCTCTGGGCGATGCGGCTCAGCGTCGAGCCGTGCGACGTGCGTGCGGCGTAGTAGTCGATCGTGCGGTAGATCGCGTCCCGGTCGAACCCGAGGTAGCCGAGCCGCTGCATGAGCTCGATGAGCTCGTCGCCCGACAGCAGGAAGAACAGCATGAGCACGTCGGCCTGCTTGGAGACCTTGTACCGGTTGGGCGAGTCGCCCTCCGCGTCGAGGATCCGGTCGAGCCGGTGGATGTCGCCGTACTTCTCGCGGTAGCCGTCCCAGTCGAACTCGAGGAGGTCGTCGTAGCCCTCGAACTGGCTGATGACGCCGTCGGCGTGGAACGGGACGATGAGGCGGCGGCTGAGCGTGTCCCAGTGGGCAAGCTCCTCCGGGCCGACCTCCAGCCGCTCCAGCAACGTGCGCCGCCGCGGCTCGGGGACGCGCTCGATCGCCTCGAGTGCCCGGCAGAACACCCACGCCGCCATGACGTTCGTGTAGGCGTTGTTGTCGAGCCCGCCCTCGTCGCGGTCGGGGTAGCCGTCGTGGTACTCGTCGGGCCCCATCACCCCGCGGATCGCGTAGCGGTCGGACTCGGCGTCGTGCTCGGCCATCGACGCCCAGAACTGCGCGATGTTCAGCAGCAGCTCGGCGCCCTCCAGCGCGAGGTACTCGTCGTCCTCGGTGGCCTGGAAGTACTGCCACACGTTGTAGGCGACCGCGATGCCGATATGCCGCTGGCGGTGCGAGCGGTCGGGCTTCCACCGGCCGTTGGCCGGGTTGAGGTGCAGCACCTGGCTCTCCTCGCGCCCGTCGGAGCCGGACTGCCACGGGAACATCGCGCCCGCGCGGCCTTCTTCCAGCGCCGCCTGCCGCGCCTCGGGCAGCCGCCGGTAGCGGTAGTGCAGCAGCGCGCGCGTGAGCTCCGGGACCTTGAAGGTCAGCGACGGGAAGACGAAGAGCTCGTCCCAGAAGATGTGTCCGCGGTAGGCCTCGCCGTGCAGGCCGCGCGCGGGCACGCCGACGTCCAGCCCGGCGGTGTGCTCGCTGACGCACTGCACGAGGTGGAAGAGGTGCAGCTTGAGGATGAGCGAGGCGCGCTCGCGGCCCGGGCCGAGGCTGAGGTGCAGGCGCTCCCACAGGTGCTCCCACCGCAGCGCGTGCGAGGCGAGCAGCTTCGTGAACCCGCGCATCCGGTTCAGCGTGCGCTCGGCCGCGGTGATCGGCTCGCTGATCGCCGGGTCGCGCGAGGTGTGGATCGCGACGATCTTCTCGACGGTCACCGCGAGCCCCTGGCGCAGCTCGCCGCGGAAGTGGTGGCCGATCAGCCGGTCCGATCGCGCGAGCTCGCGCTCCCACGGCAGTTCGTCCCCCTCGTGCCCCAGCACCCGCGTGCGCATCGCGGTGGCGACGAGCACCCTCGACTGCGTCGTCGAGCACGCCAGGGTGACGGTGTCCTCGTCGACGACGTGGGTCTCGAAGCGCTCGAGGTGCTGTGAGGCCAGCGCGCGGTAGCGCTTGACCCCGTGGTTGGCGACGTTGCCGTCGATCGCGCTGCGGACCTCCAGCGTGCCCGACCAGTTCTCCGCGGTGAACGTCGACTCCAGCGCGGCGACGTACGGCTTCGCCATGCTGACGAACCGCCGCTGCACCACCTGGGTGCGGCGCCCCGCCTCGTCGGCGAAGCGCAGGATCCGCACGAGCACGCCGTGACGCAGGTCGAGCTCCAGGCGGTGCTGCAGGACCTCCGCGCGGTCGAGGTCGAACCAGGCGTCGCCGTTGATCTTGAAGGTCAGCGACAGCCAGTTCGGGCAGTTGACCATGCTCTCGTGCTCGAGCGTGCGCCCCGACATCTCGGTACCGAGCCGGTTGAACAGCCCCGCGATGTAGGTGCCCGGGTAGTGGACGTCGTCGGCGATCGCCTCGGGCATCGCGCCGCGCGTGGCCATGTAGCCGTTGCCGAGCGTGCACAGCGCTTCGCGCAGGCCCTCGTTCTCCGGGTCGAACCCCTCGTAGATCAGGGTCCAGCCGTCGGGGCCCGATCCGGCATCGTGGGCGCCGGGGGGCGCCGCGCCGGACATCTCGGAGACGCTCATGGGTGGTCCTCCAGCGTGACGTCAGCAAGGTCGGAGACAACGATGTCCGCACCCTCGACGGCGAGCGCGCCCGGGTCGGCATCGCCGCGCGCGATGCCGATGACAAGGCCGAAGCCGCCGTCGCGGCCCGCGCGCACGCCGGCCAGCGCATCCTCGACGACCGCCGTGTTCGCGGGCTCGGCGTCGATGCGCCGCGCCGCCTCGAGCAGGATGGCCGGGTCGGGCTTGCCGGGCAGGCCGAGCTCCTCGGCCACGAGCCCGTCGACGATCGCGTCGAAGAGGTCCTCAGCGTCGGCGGCGCGCAGCACGGGCCGCGCGTTGCGGCTGGCGGAGAACAGCGCGCGCGGCGTGCCGCGATCGCGCAGGGCGCGCAGCAGGGCGATCGTCGAGGGGAACGCCTCGACCCCGTGCTCGTCGAGGTGCGCGACGAACGCGGCGTTCTTGCGATTGCCGACCCCGCACACGGTCTCGGCCTCGGGCGGATCGTCCGGCGTCCCCCGCGGGATGTCGACCCCGCGAGACGCCAGGAACGTCGCGACGCCGTCGTACCGGTCGCGGCCGTCGACGTACCGGCGGTAGTCCCCGTCGGCGTCGAAGGGGACGACGGGCCCGCCCTCGCGCTCCGCACGCTCGGCGAGGAACGCGTCGAACACCGTCTTCCACGCGGCGGCGTGGACCGCCGCCGTGTTGGTGACGACGCCGTCGAGATCGAAGATCACGGCCGTGCAGGCGGTGAGAGGCGGGTGAGTCCGCTCCCGGATGTCGGCCGCTTGGGAAGCACCACGCGGCATGCCTCAACGATACGCCGGGCGGGGCCGCCAGAGGTGAACATCGAGGGAATTCCCTACCGCCGGTCGAGTCGCCTCTCGCCATGTGGTCGGAGCTACGGCACAGGTCGGCGGAACAGCCACGATCCCGGTGCCGTACCCAGTACGGTTGCGCGCCATGTCGGATCGGAGTCGTCGCCGGGTCGCTCGCGCGCTGATCGCGGTCGGCGCCCTCTGCCTGCTGCTCACGCTGCCGCTCGCCTACCTCGATCGGAACGTCTTCTCCCCCGAGGGTTTCGCCGACAACGCCGCGGACGCGGTGCAGAACGACGCGGTCCGCGCCGCGCTCGCCGAGCAGGCCACGCGGGAGATCGTCCTGCTCGACCCCCGTGCGGTGTCCGCCTCCCCGGTGCTGACCTCGGGGCTCGAGGCGTTCCTGGCGTCAAGCGCGGGGCGGAACATCATCCGAACCGCGGCGATCCAGACGCACAACGCGTTCTTCAGCCGCGACCGCGGGTCGATCGTCGTCGACGTCGCGAACCTCAGCATCATCGCCGGGGAGCTCCTCCGCACCCGTAATCCGCGGCTCGCCAACACCATCGAGCGCAACCAGCACATCATCGTGCCGATCGCCGACCGGTCGGCCGCGACGAAGCTGGCGTCCGCCGCGGAGCGCGTCCGCGAGCTCGCGATCGTGCTGCCGATCATCGCGCTGCTCTGCTTCGCCGGCGCCCAGTGGCTGACGCCCGGGCGCCGCCGCGCCGCGGGCGAGATCGGCATCGCCGTGTTCCTCGTCGGCGTCACGGGGCTCCTGCTCGGCATCGTCGGGCGGGGGCTGATCCTCACGAGCTTCGACGGCGACGCGCGGGACATCGCCGCCGGCGTGCTCGGCGCGTTCACGGGGTCGTTCACCTGGTGGTGCCTGGCCGTAGCGCTGACGGGCGCGATCGTCGCAGCCTCCGCGGCGAGCCTCAACGAGGGCCTTGACCCGGCGGACGTCCCGCGGATGGTGTGGCAGCGGATCCGGACCCCGCGCCGGACGACGCTCGGCGAGATCGCAGGCGCCGTCGCCCTCATCGCGCTGGGCGCGCTGGTCATCGCCGACCCCGTTGGTGCGGTGCGCCTGGCCGCGACGACGGTCGGCGCGTACTTCGTGTTCGCCGGCGTGGTCGCGCTGCTGCGGCTCGTCATCGGGGCGCCCACCGCCGAGGAGGAGCAGGAGCTCGACCGCCGCGCGGCATGGCGGATCGCCGCGCCGTGGGCGGTCGGCGCGGGTGTGGTCGTCCTCGGCACCGTCGCGCTCTTCGCCATCGCGCTCACCGGCCGGGAGGACACGACGCCGCAGCCCGTCGCGTCCCGTGGCTGCAACGGGGCCAAAGCGCTGTGCGATCGCACCTTTGACCGCGTGACGTTCCCCACGTCGCACAACGCGATGAGCACCGCACAGGACGGCTTCATCAACGCCAACCACGGCTTGGGCTTCACCCGGCAGCTCGATCGCGGGATCCGCGGGCTCCTGGTCGACGCCTACCTCGGCCAGCGCAACCGCAACGGCGTCGTGCGCACGGACCTCGCGCCCAAGGCGGTCGTGGCGGCCGAGGCGAAGCTCGGCGCCGACGGGCTCGCAGCCGTCCAGCGACTGGCGGGCAGCGTCGCGTTCGGCCCCATCGAAGGGCGCAAGCAGCTCTACTTCTGCCACATCGTCTGCGAGCTCGGCGCCGTCGAGGGGCAGAAGTTCCTGACGGAGCTCCGCGACTGGCTGGATCGCAATCCCAACGAGGTCCTGTCGATCATGGTCGAGGACGCCGCGCCGGCCGCCGACATCATGCGCGGGTTCGAGGACGCCGGCCTCGCGGCGTACGCGAGCGACTTCCAGTGGTCGCCGGGGAAGACGTTCCCGACCCTCGGCGAGATGGTGCGCTCGGGCAAGCGCCTCTGGGTCGCCGGTGAGGAGCGTGGGATCCCGGGGACGTGGTATCACCGCGGCTACGACGTCACGCAGGAGACGCCGTTCTCGTTCACGTCGCCCAAGCAGCTGGAGACCGCGGCGAGCTGCCGCGACAACCGCGGCGAGCCCGACGCGCCGCTGTTCCTCATCAACAGCTGGGTGGAGACCTACCCGCCCAACCCGAAGAACGCGGACATCGTCAACCGCAAGGCGTTCCTCGTCGATCGGGCCCGCAGATGTCAGAAGATCCGGGGGTTGTGGCCTCAGTTGCTCGCCGTCGATTTCGTCGAGCGCGGGGACGTCGTGGGCGCTGCTGCACAACTCAACGGGCAGACCCCCTAGGCTCTATGGGGTACGGATCCGCAAGATCGCGGATCACCAGCAGTGCCAGCGTTCCGCAGTCGTTGCATTCAGCACCCTCCGCGTCACGTTCTGCACAACACTCCCGGAGGGAGCACATCATGGCCACAGGAACCGTCAAGTGGTTCAGCGACGAAAAGGGCTTCGGCTTCATCACGCCGGACGACCAGAGCAAGGACCTCTTCGTCCACCACACCGGCATCGCCGGCAGCGGGTTCAAGACCCTCGCTGAGGGCGCGCGCGTCTCCTACGACGCGGGCAACGGCCCGAAGGGCCCGAACGCGGAGAACGTGCAGGTCATCTAGACCGGCGCGAGCCCGCGCTCGCCCAACCACGCCGTGCAAGCCGCTGCTGCCTCCTGCAGCAGCGGCTTCTGGTCCGGGCCGATGTAGTAGTGGTTGGCCCCGCGGATCGTGATCCGCGACTTGTCCTCGGATCCCAGCGCGTCGAACAGCGCGTTGGCGTAGCCGGGGGTGCAGATGTTGTCGGCGCTGTTGGCGACGACGAATGCCGGGACCTTCACGTCGGCGGCCGCCCGCGGCCCGTCGGCGTTCGCGTCGTCGATGCTCCACTGCGACAGCCAGCTGCGCAGGGTGGAGAACCGCGCCAGCCCGATCGGACTCATGTTCACGACCTGCGGGTCGCCGAGGAACGACGTGCCGAGCGCGCGGTCGTTCGGGTCCACGCCGCCGTCGAAGACGCGCGGGTCGGCCATCGTGCCGTGGACGACGAAGGCGAACTCGTCGTGCGGTCGCCCGGCGGCGCGCAGATCCTCCAGGCGCTGCTTGACGTCGGCGGTGATCCGCCGATTGCGCTCGGCCTGCGCCGCGCGGAACCGCCGCAGAAACTCGTCGCTGTAGGGCGGCGCGTTGACCGGGTGGTAGAGGTCGAGCTCGGCGTCGCGGCGCGACGGGTCGGCCTCGTCGAGGACGGATGGATCGAGGCAGTCGGTGAGCACCTGGTGGCGGCTCGGATGCGCCGCGAGCAGGAGCATCGCGTCGGCGGGAGGCAGGTCCTCGCTCGTGAGATCGGGCATGCCGCCGGCGGGCGGTGACGTGACGCTCGGCGCGCAGGCCTGCTGCTGGTAGAAGAGCGAGAGCGAGCCGCCGCCGCTCCACCCCGCGAGGACGACCTTCTCGTAGCCGAGCTTCTCGCGGGCGTGCCTGACCGCCGCGGCCATGTCGAGCACGACCTTCTCCATGATCAGCGCGGCGTCACCCCCGCGGTAGCGCGAGTTCGCGTAGATGACGTGGTTGCCCTCGCGCGCGAGCTGCGTGACCATCGGCAGGTACGCGCCGCCGCCCACCGGGTGCATGAAGAGCAGCACCGTGTCGGACGGGACGTCCTCCGGCACGATCCGGTAGGCCTCGAGGAAGACGAACCCCTCGACGCCGCCGTACGTGTCCTTGAACTCGGCCTGCTCGGCGTAGCCGATCCCGTAGGCCTCGCGGCGGACGCGATGACCGGTCACGCGCCGGCGTGCACTCTCGTCCGGGCGCGCAGCTCGGACGTCGTCGGCACCGGCGTCAGCGAGTACTCGTAGAGCTTGCGCCGCTCCTCCAGCCACGGCGGCAGCTGGAGGTCGTCGCCCATCTGCGCCCACGACGGCTCGTCGACGATGAACCCGGGGCCGCCCATCTCGGCGATCTCGAACAGCACGCCACCAGGCTCGGTGAAGTACGTCGAGCGGAAGAAGTGGCGGTCGACGGTACCCGTCGCGTCGGGGCAGAGCGGCCCGACGCGGTCGCTCCATGCGTCGATGTCCTCCGGCTTGCACGACCACGCGACGTGCTGGACGACGCCGGCGCCGAACGAGCGCTTCTCCGGCGGCGCGGGATCGAGCGCGTACCAGGCGCCGCGCACGTCGCCGCGCACGTCGAACCGTCCCGCGCCAGTCGGCGCGAACCCGAGGGTCTCGGTGACGAACCGCTCGGTGGCCTCGTCGTCGCGCGAGTACGCCCGCACCCCGTCGAAGCCCTGCAGCGCGAACTCGGCGGGCACGTCAGGCGCCTCGCCGATCAGCGGTGTGTCAGGGACGTCGACGACGGCGAGCTGGTGCTCGAGCCCCTCGTGATCGGCGAAGTCCAGGCGACCGTCCTCGCGCGACGTCGTCACGTTCTCGTCGGCGAGGCGGCGCTCCCAGAAGTCCAGGGCGGCCTCGGAGCCCACGCGCCAGACGATGGTGTGGACGTTGCCCGCCCCGGCCCGGCCGTTCGGCCGCCCGCGGTACTCGAAGAACGAGATGTTGTTGCCGTAGGACGCCTTCTCGTCGCCGTAGAAGAGGTGGTACGTGGTCTGGTCGGTCTGGTTGATCGTCTTCTTGACGATCCTCAGACCGAGCACGCGCACGTAGAAGTCGGCGTTGCTGGGCGCGTCGGCGGTGACGCACGTCACGTGATGGATGCCCTCGAGCTGCATCGGATCCTCCCCAGGACCGTGGACGGGATCGACCATACCTTGCGGTATGGCAGGGTGCCAGTGCGAACCGTCAGGCCGGCTTGGCCGACATCGCCCAGATGGCGACGACGTACACGACCACCAGCAGCGCGGCCATGATCCCGACGGCCTTCGCGCCGCCCCGGCCGCCCCCGTCCGGGATGCGCCGCAGGCCGACGACGGACACGATCACCGAGGCGAGCACGAGCAGCGCGCCGAGGTCGGCGGCCATGTAGCCGATGCCCAGCCACGTGGAGTCCTCGACCTCCTTGGGGAGGTTCTCCTGGGCCTCCACCCACTGCGCGCCGCCGCGCATGACGATGTACGCCGGCAGCACGCCGAGGATCGTCGCCTTGAACGTCAGGCGGTCGATCATCCCGGTGCCCCCGGTGGCGCGGGCGGCGAGCACCCGCGTGTAGGCGACCGCAAGCAGCGACCCGACGAGCAGCATCGCGCCGAGGATGTGGACGAACAGGGCGATGTTCACGTCGCCTGCGCGGATCGCGGCGAGCATCAGGCGCCCGGCTTCCAGACCATGAGGACGAGGATCACGAGCACGAGCATCGTGTTGACGAGCTGGAACGTGATGGCCTGGCTGCGCTCGCCCTTGGCGAACAGGCGCCCCGAGCGATCGCCGCTCCAGCCGGCGACCGCCCACAGCACCACCGCGGCGATGACCCAGCCGTCGAAGATGCCGTACGCGTCGTCCTCGAGCGCCAGCCAGACGCCGAAGACGATCGCGCCCGCCATGCCGGCG
Source organism: Bifidobacterium breve (assembly GCA_945878865.1). Lineage (GTDB taxonomy): Bacteria > Actinomycetota > Thermoleophilia > Solirubrobacterales > Solirubrobacteraceae > Svornostia. The sequence continues at coordinate 59,001 of CAMCUD010000001.1, forward strand.
CCGACGACCGGGCCAAAGGTGTTGCCGAAGCGCTGCGCGTCGTCGTCGGCGAGCAGCGGACCGGCGGGACGGGTCGCGTAGACGAGCCACCACAGCGCGGTGAGGGCGCCGGCGACGAGAAACGCGCTGAGCACGTGGAAGAACAGCAGCCAGTCGTGCAGTTCCACCGGGCGAGCCTATCCGTCCCGGCAGGCGCCGTGGGACAGATCAGGCCGGCGGCGGCATTTCGAACTTGTACTTCGCCGCGACGCCGATCATCGCCGCGACATCCGCCTCGCCGAGCGGCGGCCCCTGCACCCCGCGCTCGCCGGGCGTGCCGATCTCCGCGAACATGCCCTCCATTCCTGGCGGGGAGTAGATGAACAGCATCCGTGCCGGCGCCGCACCGGTGTTGCGGAAGTGGTGGCGCACGTTCTTCGGCACGAACACGGTGGTCCCCGCCGTCGCCTCGTAGACGTCGTCTCCGACGTGGAACTCCATCGTCCCGTCGAGCAGGAAGAACGTCTCGTCGGCGTCGGTGTGCCAATGGGGCGGCGGGCCGGTGTCCGGCGGAACGAGCGCCTCGAGCAGCGTGAACGCGCCGCCGGTCTGCGCCCCCGTGAGGAGCGTCGTGTACGTGTCGCCGACGAGCCAGACGGTGTCCCCACCGCCGGCCGGGACATGGACTGGTCCCACAGTCATGGTTCCCCCTCGTGGTGGACGAGGGCGGGACCCTACCGGTCGCTCCCGCAACGGCCCGGCGTTCGGCGTGGGCCGGAGGCGGGCTCTGCCCGTGAGACGGAGGGGGAGGGATTCGAACCCTCGGTAGACCTGTAAGACCTACAACGGTTTTCGAGACCGCCCCGTTCAACCACTCCGGCACCCCTCCATTGAGCACCCAGGGCGAGCGCCGAGCAAGGGTAGCGGCTCACTCCTCGTCGGGGCCGAACCCGGCCTGCGCCCGGTGCGCAGCGGCCACGCGGACGGCGATCTCCCCCGGGTCGTCGAGGATCTCCACGAGCGCCACGTCGTCCTCGGTGAGCGCGCCGATCTCCACGAGCCGGGACCGCATCCACGCATCCAACCCCGCCCAGTGCTCGGCGCCGACGAGGATGATCGGGAAGTCGGGGATCTTGTCGACCGCGCGCAGCGTCAGCGCCTCGAAGAGCTCGTCGAGCGTGCCGAACCCGCCGGGCAGCACGACGAACGCGCACGCGTAGCGCACGAACATGAGCTTGCGCGCGAAGAAGTAGCGGAAGTGCAGCGCCCGGTCGACGTACGGGTTCATCACCTGCTCACGCGGCAGCTCGATCCCCAGCCCGACGGATTCGGCGCCCGCGTCGCGCGCCCCGCGGTTCGCCGCCTCCATGAGCCCCGGACCGCCACCGGTGATGATCCCGAACCCCTCGTCGCCGAGGATGCGCGCGACAGTACGGCCGTGCTCGTAGACCGGCGAGCCCTCGTGGATGCGCGCCGAGCCGAACACCGACACGGCCGGCCACACCCCCGCCAACCGCTGGAATCCCGTCGCTACCTCGCCGCGAATGCGCTCGATGCGTGCCGCATCGTGGCCGTTGAGCAGCGGTGGCGAGGGCGGGGCCGCGAGAAGCTCCTCGTCGGCGGTCCGCGCGCCGTCAGGAGGGTCCGCGCCGATCGTCATCGGCGCAGGACCCTACGTCACCTCAGCGCTTCACCGTGAGGGTGAAGCGCTGCGTCGCGCCGCCGCCCTTGGAGAAGGTCACCTTCGCGGTGAACGTGACCTTCTTCCGGCGCTTGACGAGCGCACGGCCCTTCGCGTTGAGCTTGATCCTGACCTGCTTCTTCGCACCGGCCTTCAGCGTGAACTTCGCCGAGCCGTACGTCGTGGTCGCCGCCGCGCCGCCGCGCGACAGCAGCTGGATGAGCCCGGCGCAGTCGGCGCCCTGGCAGGTGATGGGCAGCGACACGCCGCCGTCGCGCAGGCGCGCGGTGGTGGCGGGGAGCAGGAGCTTCGGGGTGATCAGGGTGGTTGGTCCCGTGGCCTGGCCGCCGGTGCCGGGCGACGTCGGCGGGGTGGGCGTGACGTTCGGGTTGCCGCTCGGCTCGAAGTCCGCGCTCATCCCCACGCCGGCCCCTGCCGTGGTGAAGCTCGTCAGCGCGTTCGGGCTCGGCGCGGCCAGGCTCTGACCCGTCGGGCCGGGGAACACCGGGTACGTGAGCGCGCCGTCGACCTTGTACAGCGGCACGCCGATGTTCGAGCCGAGGATCTCCAGCGCGAGAAAGTCGATGACCTGCACCGTCTTGAGGTCCGACGGGTCCGGCGTGCCCGTCACCGTCATCGCCAGCGACGTCGGGACCGTCGTCACCGCGTTGGCCGCTGGCGTGAACTGCGGCCCGTACGCCTCCAGGAACGGCCCGGCGCTGCTCGGACGCGCGGGATCACCGGTCTGCTGGAAGAGGAACCGGACGACGTTGATACGCATCGGCCCGGGGTTCGCGCCGGCCCGGACGCGCACGGCGGTGGCGGTGCCGGACCCCGGCGGTGAGAGCGTCGCAGGCGACGTCCCGAGGAACGTGACCATGCACGACGGGCCCGCAGGCGGCAGGACGGCCACGGCGGCGGCGATCTGCGGACAGGTCGGCGTCTGCACCGGCGGGCCGGAGAGGTCCGCGCCGAACGTCAGCGCCGACGCGCTCGCCGGCATCGCGATGATGGCGGCCGCGAGCAGCAGGGCCGCTCGGATGACATTCCGTCCCATGACCATCTCCTTTCCGGACGATACCGCCGGATCTGGGACACAGCCACCCATTGCTTACGCACGATGACGTACCGGCGACTGGACGCCGACATGACCCCGTCCGCCGTGTTCTGGACACATGACCGAGGGGAATCCACCCCGCAGAGGAGTACCTTCGAGTCCAGGCGAAACACGGCAGGCACGGACCGCCCGCCACGCGCCTCCCCCACGGAAGAACTCTTGACGCCGCCCGCCTTCATCCGCCTCGCCGTGCTCGTCGTCGCCGCCTTCGTCGCGGCCCTCACGGCAGCTCCGGCGCAGGCCGCGCCCGCCGCGTGCGTGAGCGCGACGCCGCAGGCCGTCTCGCTCGTCGACCAGGCTGACGACGCCGAGGCCGGCGCTCCCGAGGTCACCAACGTCAACGCGCAGGTCAAGGCCGACTGCACGGTGAGCGTGCGGCTGGGCATCGCCAACCGCACCCGCCTGCTCGCCGACGACGCGGTGCTCGTCTACCTCAACACGGACGGGAACTCGTCCACGGGCGCGAAGAGCTTCGGCGGCGCCGACCAGGGCGTGGGCCTCGTCGCCGACGAGGACGGCCCCGGCTACATCGCGCTGCTCGGCCGCTGGGACGCCTCCGCCGAGGCGATCGACTTCGAGAACGCGACCGAGTTGGACATCAGCACCACGGGCGGCTTCGGCTTCACCGCCGGCATCGACGAGCTCGGCGTCGCGTCGGGCACGTCGCTCGGCCTGTCCGTCGCCGCGCTCTCGGAGCCCGACGGCGAGATCGCCCTGGACTTCGCGCCCGACGACGAAGGCGGTGTCCTGGCTCTGCCGATCGCCTTCTCGACGACCGCGACGCGCGACACCACGAGCACGACGCCGCCGACCCAGACGCCGACGCGGGACGGGATCGTCCGCCGCACGTGCCGTGTGCCCAAGCTCAAGGGCCGCACGCTGGCCGGGGCACGCAAGGCGCTGAAGGCCGCCGGGTGCCGCACCGGGCGGACCCGTGGGCGCTACGGCACGGACATGCGCAAGGGCCGCGTCGTCACGTCGCTGCCCGCCGCCGGGCTGCGGATCGCCGCGACCCGCCCGGTCACCGTCGTCGTCGCGCGTTAGCGCCGCGAGGCGAAGAAGTCGCGCAGCAGCGCCGCGCACTCGTGCCGCAGCAGGCCACCGGCGACGTCCGGCCGGTGGTTGAGCCTGGGCTCCGCGAGGATGTCCAGCACGCTGCCCGCCATCCCGGCCTTCGGGTCGTCCGTTCCGAACACCACCCGTGGCACGCGCGCCAGCACGATCGCCCCGGCGCACATCGCGCACGGCTCGAGCGTCACGTACAGGACGGCGTCGAGCACGCGCCAGGAGCCCACGGCGCGGGCCGCCTCGCGGAGCGCCAGGACCTCGGCGTGGGCGGTCGGATCCTGCCGCAGCTCGCGTTCGTTGTGGCCCGCGCCGATGACCTCGCCGTCGTGGACGACGACCGCGCCGATCGGCACGTCGTCGTGCTCGAGCGCGCGCTCGGCCTCGCGGATCGCAAGCCGCATGAAGTGCTCATCCATGGCAAAGAAGCGGGAACCCGCCATGCGCAGGAACTTTGGCAGGTCTGTCCTGTTTCCTAGGTGGACCATGTCGCGCCCCGTTCTCACGATCGTGCTCGCCGTGCTCGCCGCGGCGTGCGGCGCGGCACCCGCCCTCGCGGCCAATCCGGCCTACCGCGAGGGCGAGGTCGTGGTCGCGCCCACGCACGGCGCGGCCCAGCGCATCGAGGTGGGGCAGGCCCGCGTGGCCTCGACGATCAAGGCCCTGCGCGCCCGGCCGGACCTCGTGCGCAGCGCCGCGCCGAACCCGATCGCGCGGATCGCGGCGACGACGCCCCCCGCGCCCACCGAGCTCGTGCCCGACGACCCGGGCGCCGGCCAGGGGTGGCAGGCGCTGCAGTGGAACTTCACCGGGCCCTACAGCGTCAATGCGCCACGTGCCTGGGCGAACGCGGCGAACGCCGGCGGACGCGGCGGCCGGGGCGTGATCGTCGCCGTGCTCGACACGGGCGTCGCCTACCGCACCGCCGGGCGATTCCGGCGGTCCCCCGACCTCAACGCGAAGGACTTCGTCCGCGGCTACGACTTCGTCGACGACGACGCGCACCCCGACGACCACAACGGCCACGGCACGCACGTCGCGTCGACGATCGCGGAGTCGACGAACAACGGGATCGGCCTGACCGGCCTGGCGTACGGCGCGCGGATCATGCCGGTGCGCGTCCTCGACACCATCGGCGAGGGTGACGCGCTGGCGATCGCCAAGGGCGTGCGCTTCGCCACCAAGCGCGGTGCGCAGATCATCAACCTCTCACTCGAGTTCTCCCCGGAGATCACCCGCTCGGAGATCCCCGAGCTGCTCGACGCGATCTCCCAGGCGCGGCGCAAGGGGATCCTCGTCGTCGGCGCATCCGGCAACGAGGGCTACCGCTCCGTGGCCTGGCCGGCGCGCGCGAGCAACGTGCTGGCCGTCGGCGCCACGACTGAGCGCGGGTGCCTGTCGGAGTTCTCCAACGAGGGCCGCGGCCTGGACATCGTCGCCCCCGGCGGCGGGCAGGACGCGAGCACGACCGGTGAGCCGAACTGCAAGCCCGCGGAGGTGGGCCGCCCGATCTACCAGCTGACGTTCACGAACTCCGTGCGGAACTTCGGGCTGCCCGGCACGTACGAGGGGACGTCGATGGCCGCGCCGCACGTCTCCGCGACGGCCGCACTCGTCATCGCCTCGAAGGTGCTGGGCGCCAAGCCCACGCCGTCACAGCTGGAGGCACATCTGAAGGCGACCGCGCGTGACCTGGGCGCGCCGGGGTACGACACGCGCTACGGCGCCGGGCTGCTCGACGCGGCGGCCGCGACGACGCCTACGTCGTCCGGATGATCAGCACCGAGCACGGCGCGTGATGGCTGACCTTGTTCGGCACCGAGCCGAGCAGGAAGCGCTTCGCGCCGGTCATCCCCTTGTTGCCGACGACGATGAGGTCGGCCCCGAGCTCCTCGGCGACATCGAGGATCGCGTCGGCCGGGTCGCCCTGGCGGGCGTAGGTCCGCGCCTCGGCGCCCGCGGCACGGATCTGGTCGGCTGCGGCTTCGAGCGTCGCGTCGACGTCCTCGCGCGGGTTGATCATCCACTGCAGGTCGCCGGGCGCGACCTTGGACTCCTCGCGCAGGCGGGCCTGCGAGACGGGCTCGTAGGCGCTGACGACCTCGACCGTCGCTCCGAGCGGCGCGGCCAGCTCACCGGCCTGACGGACGGCTTCGGAGGCCGTCTCCGACCCGTCCGTCCCCACGACGATCGACTTGAACATCCGCGTCTCCCCTTGGCCGTCCAGCGAGTTCCCAGGAACGCGCGCCATCATATCCCTGCGTGATCGACCTCCATTGCCACCTGCTCCCGGCCGTCGACGATGGCCCGACGACGATGGACGAGGCCGTCGCGATGGCCCGCGCCTTCGCCGAAGCTGGCACGACGGCGGTCGCCGTGACCCCGCACGTCAGCTGGGACTACCCGGAGACGACGCCCGCTGCCATCGCCGGCGGCGTCGCCGAGGTGCGCGCCGCGCTCGCTGAGGCGGACGTCGCCCTGGAGGTCCTTCCGGGCGCGGAGATCGCGCTGTCCCGGGCCAACGATCTCGCCGAGGAGGACCTGGAGGCGTTCACGCTCGGCGACGGCCCGTGGCTGCTCGTCGAGCCGCCGTTCTCCCCGAGCCTCGCCGGCATCGAGGCCGTGCTGGACGCGCTGCTGCTGCGCGGCCACAAGCTCGTCCTCGCCCACCCCGAGCGCTCGCCGGCCCTGGCGAAGGACCCGGAGCGCCTGCGCCCCTACGTCGACGCCGGCGTGCTCTGCCAGATCACCGCCGGCTCGGTCACCGGCGAGTTCGGACGGACCGTCCAGCGGGCAGCACGTCGGATGATCGACGATGAGCTCGCCCACCTCCTGGCCTCCGACGCGCACGACGTGACGCGCCGCATCCCCGGCATGCGTGGCGCGACTGCTGCCCTCCAGGACGACGAGCTCGCCGACTGGCTCACGCGCGAGGTGCCCGGCGCCATCGTCACGGGCGCGCCCATCCCTCCGCGACCGGAGACCGACGGCCCGCGCCGCGGCGGCCTCCTGGGACGGCTGCGGCGACGATGAGCCCGGTCCGCCCGCACATCGTGTCGGTGATGACGACGTCGTCGCACGGCGGCGCCGAGTACGCGAACGTCGACCTGCTCGACGCGCTGGCCGGGCGCGGCTGGCACGCGACGCTGCTGACCGACATGCCCGAGCTGGCCGCCGGGACCCGCGTGCGCGTCCGCGAGATCGACCTCGGGCCCAAGCTCGGCCGGCGCACGGCTGCGCGGGTCGCCGCCGGGTTCCTGCCGTGGACCGTGCGTCTGCGTCGTGAGCTCGCCGCCGAGGCGGCGCTCGGGCCGATCGACGTCACGCTCCTGCACTTCAAGAAGGAGCAGCTCATGACCCCGCTGCTCTCCCGCCGCATCGCCGGCCGGGTGGTGTGGGCCGAGTGGGGCCCGCTGCCCCGCCCGATGCGCGAAGGCGCGGGCCGGTGGGCGTACCTCGCCGCGGCGGCGGGTGCCGACCACATCGTCGCGGTGTCCGACGGCACCGAGGCGTCGCTCGTGCAGGCGGGGGTCGACCCGCGCAAGGTCAGCGTCCTGCCCCCGATCGTCAGCGCGGACGTGCACCGTGACGTCGCCGCGCGCACGGCGACCCGGGCGGCGTGGGGCGCCTCCGAGGACACCTATGTGGTCGGGTGCGTGTCGCGCCTGGCCCGCAAGAAGCGCGTCGACGTCGTCATCGACGCGGTCGCGCGCATGCCCGGCGACGTGATGCTCGTCATCGCGGGCACCGGAGACGAGCTCGAGCGCCTCGAGCACCGCGCCGCGCCGCTCGGCGACCGCGTCAAGTTCCTGCCGAGCGTCCGCGGCCACGTCAACGAGGTCCTCTCGGCGTTCGACGTCCAGGTCTTCGCCCCGCAGGAGGAGGAAGGCCTGCCGCGTTCGCTCATGCTCGGGATGCTCATGGGGCTCCCCGTGATCGCGACGGCCCCGGCGGGTGCCGCGTCGCTGCTCGGCGACGACGCCATCGCCCGGCCGGCGAACAACCCGGCCGCCGTCGCGGCGCTGCTGGAGGCCCGGCGCGCCGATCCTGCCGGGAGCCTGCGCGAGGGCGACGCGCTGCGGGCGATCGCGGCACAGCGATTCGAGCCGGCGCACCTCGCCGTCGAGGCGGAGCAGATCCTGCTGGGCCGCGCGCGAGCCGCCGCGCCGCCGGCGCCGGCGCTCGCCGCTACGCCCAGAGCTTGATCGCGGCGATCACGATCCCCGCGAGCACGAAGACCACGATCGCGGCCTGGGTCCAGAGCCAGAACGGGGACATGCCCCCAAATGTAGATGGTCGGCTCACGCGGCGGCGATCGCGGCGCGGACCCACCGGTCCAGCGCGTCATCGTCGAGCGGGGTGTCGGAGATGATCAGGCGAAACCAGATCGGGGCGATCAGCAGCTCGAGCACGTGCGACGGCTCGGTCCCCTCAGGCAGCTCGCCGCGGGCGATCGCGCGCTCGACCACGGCGGACGTGCGGTCGAGCCGATCGGCCCAGAACGACCGCCGATACTCGCCGGCGACGTCGTCGGGCAGGGCGGCGATCGACCGCTGGACGGGCCGGAGGGCCGGCTGGCCGACGGTCGCGGCGATGCTGCGGATGAGGCTGCGCAGATCGCCCTCCAGCGTGCCCGTGTCGGGCACCTCGATCGCGACGGCCGAGAGCTCCTGGAGCGCGGCGAGGATGAGCTCGGCCCGCGTGGGCCAGCGGCGGTAGACGGTCGTCGGCGCGACCCCCGCCGCCGCCGCGACCTCGTGGACAGAGAGCCGGTCATAGCCGACCTCGAGGAGCTGGGCGATCGTGGCCTGCAGGACCGCGCTGCGGACCCGCGCGCTGCGCCCGCCGGTGCGCCGGCGCGGGGCGTCGTCGTCGGCCGGCTCGGACATCGCCGTCACGGTAGCGAGCCCTTGCATTCCCTAACGCAACATCTGTAGCGTACTGACCATGGGAAGAGACACCCGCCGGCGTCACGCCGGCCGACTCGCGGTGCTCGCGTGCCTCGCGCTGCCCGCCACGGCGCACGCCGCACCGCCGCCTTCGGGCGTCGTTGACCGCACCGAGACGCCCTGGACCTCCCAGGCCGGGGCGGACGTGCCCCGCTGGACGGGCGTCACGCAGAGCCTCGTCCGCTTGAAGGCGCCTCTGGACGCCCGCTATCCGAGGCATCCCGAAGCATGCGACTGGCTGTCGTACCTGCGCTGGCGCGACGCCGACGGGCCGGCCGACGCCCGCGACGCCGAGGCGGTCTACGTCGCGATGCCGGGCATCTTCGAGGGGGCTGCCGGCTTCGACATCTTCGCGCGCAACGTCGTCAGTCAGGCCGCGCGCAGCGGCCACCACGTCGAGGTGTGGGGGCTCGACCGCCGCTCGAACTGCCTGGAGGACCGCACGGGCATCGAGGGCGCGAAGGCTGCGCGCGATGCACGAGTCGCGCTCGACTACTACTACGCCGGCAAGGAGATCGCAGGCCGGCGGTTCGAGGACTTCCACGGCGACACGACCGGGACGTTCGCGATCGACCTGCACGCCAAGGACGACTTCCAGCGCCAGCTCGGCCTCGAGCAGACGCTCCGCGACTACTACGCCGTCATCGCCGACGGGTTCCCCGACCCCGCGCAGCGCCGGCGCAAGGTCGTCTGCGGCGGGCACTCGCTCGGCGGGATTCTCACGGGCCTCTTCGCCGCCTGGGACTTCGACGGCCGTCGGGCGACCACCGACGACGCCGGCGTCGCGCAGTGCGCGGGCTTCCTCAGCGTCGACACGTTCGCCGTCAGCCGCGCCGACCGCGCCGTGGTCCCCGCGCTCACGGGCATCACGTCGCAGCTCGCCCAGCTGCAACCCGGCATGCCGCCCTACCTCTCGCTCCCGGTCATCAACCCGGAGGTCATGGCCGTGCTCACGGGCGCGGCGGGCCACGCCTACTGGGAGGGCGGCCGCGAGTCGTCGCTGCCGCGGGAGATCCCGCGCACCCGGCGGGTCGCCGAGGCGCTGCGGATCCTGTTCAGCCGCGACCTCGCCGCCTATCGGCGCGGCGGCCGGCCGGACCTCACGGACCTGCGGGTCACCAGCGAGGCGATCTTCGGGCTGATGCTCGACGACAACTCGTACAACTTCAGCGGGATCGCGCAGGTCAGCATGGGCTACCCCGCAGGCGGGCCGCTGGCGCCCAAGAGCTTCCCGCTCCCCAACGACGCGGCCCGCATCCCCGGGCTGAACCTGCTGGCGGGCAACCTGCTCGGCGTCGGGCGGCTCGTCGTCCCCACCGCCGCGCGGACCCCGGACGGCGGCGGCCCGCTCTACGGCTGGCGGACACTCGGCGACGTGCCGACGAACCGCGTCACCAACCCGTCACGGGAGTCCGCGGATCTGCGGCAGGTGGCGCGGGCGTTCTTCGAGCCGCCGGACGACTTCCTGGAGTACTACTTCCCGTCGAAGCTCGCCTACGAGTCGATGACGGCGCTGCTCGGCGTGCGGCCGGGGGCGCTCGGGCGCCACCTGCTGTGGGACGACGCGGCGTTCTCCTGGAGAGGGCTGAACCTCATCGCCGGGGAGGGTCCGGCGCGCGCGGCCGGCGGCATCGTCCGGCGACCGGGTCGCTCGGTGCTCATCCCGTTCGCCAAGCACCTCGACCCGCTCACCGCGGCGCCGGTGCAGGCCGACGGGCGAGAGGACCGCAGCATGGTGGAGGCGACGAACTTCCTCCTCAGCTTCCGCGCCGGCGCCTGAGCGCCGGCCGGTATGCCTCGGCGATCGTGCGCCGCGCGATCGCCGGCCAGGCGAACCGCTCCTCGCTGAGCCGCGCGCCCGCCTCCCCCCGGCGGGCGTGCTCGCCGGGCCCGGCGGCGACGACGTCGCGCAGGGTGTCCGCGAGCGCGGCCGCCGTGGTGCCGGCGCAGATCCAGCCGGTCTCACCGTCGATGACGGCTTCGGGCAGTCCGCCGACCGGGAAGACCACTGGCGCGCAGGCGAACCCGTAGGCGAGCAGCAGGACGCCGCTGGCGCTGGCCCGGCGGTAGGGCAGGACGGCGACGTCCGCGGCGGCGAAGAACCCGGCGGCGGCGGCCATCGAGTGGAAGCCCTCCCGGACGACGACGCGCGCGCCGAGCTCGTCAAGCAGCGGCGCGACCGCCGCCAGCGCGCCCTTGTCCTCCCCGGCGAGCACGACGTAGAGCTCCGGCACGTCCCGTGCGGCCTGCAGCAGCAGGTCGATGCCCTTGTCCTCGCGCAGCTGGCCGAACAGCAGCGCGACCGTCGCGTCGGCGGGCAGGCCGAGCTCCGCGCGCACCTCCATCCGATCGGCGTCTCCCCCGGTCCGCGCCAGCGAGCCGTACTCGCCGTGGGGGATGACGACCGCGCGATCGCGCACCTCGGGCAGGAGGTTGGGCAGGTCGGCCTGCGCGTGGACGATGACGACGTCAGCCAGGCGCTCCGCCCACTCCTTGAAGCGCACGCGCATGCCGCCGACGCGGTCGAACGTGTTGTGCGGCGTGTGGACGATCGCCGCCCCGGCGGTCCGCCAGAGGAGGTGCTGGAACGCCGCGAGCGGCGGCCACTCCGCACCGTGGGTGTGGACGAGGCCGAAGCGCCGGGCGCGCGGCGTGAGCGCGAGGATCGTCAGCGCGTGCGCGACCCCGTTGAAGACGCGGCCGAACCCGAGGTCGCGCAGGCGCCGGGAGACCGGGCCGCGGTCGCGCAGGTACGGGAACATCGCGCGCACGTCGACGCCGTCGAGCGCGCCGTGCGGATGGTCGCGCGCGGTCGCGAGCTGCACATCCCAGCTCTCGGCGGCCAGCGCCGTGCACAGGCGGGCGGCGTAGTCGCCGACGCCGCCGAACCCGCCCTCCTCCACCATGAGCACGCGGTCGCGATCCATGCCCGCGCATCGTATTCACGCCCGCCGCCGGTACGCCCGTCATGCTTCCGGCCGTGGCACGACGCGCAGTGATCCTGGCCGGGGGGCTCGGCACCCGCCTGCGCCCGTACACCGTCGTGCTGCCCAAGCCGCTCATGCCGGTCGGTGACCGGCCGGTGCTCGACATCGTCATCCGCCAGCTCCACGCGGCCCGGTTCGACCGCGTGACCATGGCGACCGGCTACCTCGCCGAGCTCATCGAGGCGTTCTTCCGCGACGGCTCGGACTACGACCTGCCGATCGACTACTTCCGCGAGCACGAACCGCTGGGCACGGTCGGGGCCCTGGGCCTCATCGACGAGCTCGACGACCCGTTCCTCGTGATGAACGGCGACATCCTCACCGACCTCGACTACGGCCAGCTGCTCGACGACCACATCCGCAGCGACGCGATCGCCACCATCGCGACGCGGACGACGAAGGTGCAGATCTCCCTCGGTGTCCTCGACTTCGCCGACCCGGACGACTCGACGCTGCTGACGAACTACTTCGAGAAGCCGAACATCGAGTACGAGTCGTCGATGGGCGTCTACTGCTTCGATCCGCGCATCCGCGAGTTCATCTCGCCGGGCGAGCACCTGGACTTCCCCGACCTCATGCTGCGCCTCGTGCATGAGGGCGAGAAGGTCCGCGCGTGGCGGTCCAACGACTTCTGGCTCGACATCGGGCGGCCCGAGGACTACGAGCAGGCGCAGGACGACATCGAGGCGCTGCGCCACCGGCTCATCCCCGAGTAGGTCGTCATGACGGGCCGCGACATCGTCTGCGTCGGGTTCAACGACTGGGAGACCGAGCTGTGGACGAACCAGCACCATCTCATGGCGCGGCTCGCCGGCTCGGGCAACCGGGTGCTGTTCATCGAGTCGCTCGGGCTGCGGCGCCCGACCGTCGCCGGGCGTGACGTCTCCCGGATGGCGCGCCGGCTCGTGCGCGGCCTGCAGCCGCCGCGCGAGCGCGACGGCGTGCACGTCCTCTCGCCGCTCGTCATCCCGCTGCACGGCAACCCGACGGTCCGGCGGCTGAACGCGCGGATCCTGCCGGCGCTCGTGGGCCATGCGGCGCGGCGGCTGGGGATGCGGCAGCCGATCCTCTGGGGCTACGTCCCGCAGGCCGAGGTGCTGCTCGATGTCCTCGACCCGTCGCTCGTCGTCTACCACTGCGTCGACGACATCGCCACGCAGGAGGGCATCGACACGGCGTCGTTCCAGGCCGCCGAGGCGCGCTACGCCGGGCGGGCCGACCTCGTGCTGGCCAGCGCGCCGCGGCTGGCCGAGCGGATGCGGACGCTGAGCGACAACGTGCTGTATGCGCCGAACGTCGCGGACACGGCCGCGTTCGCGGCGGCGCTCGACGAGGGACGGATCGACGAACCCCTGGGCGCCCTGCCGCATCCTCGTCTGGTGTTCACCGGGGCGATCGCAGAGAAGAAGCTCGACCTCCCGCTGCTCGCCCAGATCGCACGGGCGCGGCGGGACTGGACGATCGCACTCGTCGGGCCCGTCGGCCTGGGCGATCCGCACACCGACGTGGCGGCGCTGGAGGCCGAGCCGAACGTGCACCTCCTCGGCGCCCGGAGGTACGAGGAGCTGCCGGCCGTGCTGCGCGGCGCCGACATCACGCTCATCCCCTACCGCGCCAGCGAGCTGACCGCGAGCATCTTCCCGATGAAGGTCTACGAGTACCTCGCCGCCGGGCGGCCGGTGGTCTCGACGCCACTGCCGGCGCTCGAGGGCGTCGCCGAGATCACGGTGGCCGACGGCGCTGCGGCGTTCATCTCCGCGATCGAGCGCGAGCTGGCCGAGGACACGCCGGAGCGGCGGACGGCACGCTCGGCCGCGGCCGCCCGGAACTCGTGGGACGCGCGGCTGGAGGAGATCGGCACGGCGCTGGAGCGGCTGGGCGCATGACCTGCACGGTCGTCGCCACGCCGTACGCGCCCACCGGCGCGACCGGCGGCTCGCGGCGCGTCATCTCCCTGCTCGCCGCGCTTGACCGGCTCGGCCCGGTCACGCTGGCCTACGTGCCATTCTCCGGCGAGGAGCCGTCCCGCGACCTGGACCGCCTGGCGCAGCTGGAGATCCGCCCCGTCTCCCCCTCGCGCGGCCTCGGCCGCCTCGCGACCTACGCCCGCGCCCGTGCCGCCGGCGCGCCCGACGGCTTCGCCCGAGGGGCGTCCTCCGAGCTGGCGGCCGCAGCCGTCGACGCCGCCGGGCCGCGTGGCCGGATCATCGCGGACGGGCTCAGCGCCGCGGCGTCCCTGCTGACCGTGATGCGAAAGCGCCCCGTCGTCTACTGCGCGCAAAACCTGGAGTCCGGGTTCCGCGGCGAGCTCGACAGCGGTGGAAGCGCGGGCCTGGAGCGCTTCGAACGCCTGCTGCTCGAACGGGCCGCCGAGACGTGGGTGCCGTCCCCGCGCGAGGTCGACCTCGCCCACGACCTCGTGCCGTCGGCGCACGTCGTCCACGTGCCCAACGTCGTGGACGTCGCGCGCATCGCCACGGTCGCCCCGCGGCGTGGGGAGAAGCGGCTGCTGTTCGCCGCCGACCACACGTACCCGCCCAACCGCGACGCGCTGCGCTGGCTGCTCGCCGAGATCATGCCGGCCGTGTGGGCCCGTGAGCCGGAGGCCATCCTCACCCTGACCGGCCGCGGGCTGCCCGAGGGCATCGAAGGTCGCGAGCACCGCATCGAGGCGCGCGGCTTCGTCGACGATCTCGCCGCCGTCTACGCGGCCTCGGACGCCGTGCTCGTCCCGCTGCGCCAGGGCGGCGGCTCCCCGCTGAAGTTCATCGAGGCCCTGGCCTGCGCGCTTCCCGTCGTCGCCACGCCGAAGGCCGCGGCCGGCCTGGAGCTCGTCGCCGGCGCCGAGTTCCTCGAGGGAGACAACCCGCAGGCGCTCGCCGAAGCGGTCCTCGTCGCTCTCAGCCCGCGCGGCGAGCAGGTCGGGCGGCAAGGCCGGGAGATCGCCGAGCAGCGATACTCCCTGGAATCACTGACCGCCATCCTGTCCCGAACGTGAACGCGGCATCCCACGCCAGCGGTCAGACTCTCCTGTGCATATGAAGATCGTCTCGGTCATGACCACCCACTCGCGGGGCGGCGCGGAATTCGCGGCCGTCGAGATGCTCGACGCGCTCGTCGACCGCGGCCACGAGCCGGTCATGCTCACCGACCAGCCGGGGATCGCGCGCGACCGCCGGGTTCCGGTTCACCCGCTGGAGATCGGACCCAAGCTCTCCACGTCGAGCTGGCGCGAGCTCGCGCTGACCTGGCCGTCGCTGCTGCGCGATTTCCGCCGCGCGCTGGAGGCCGAGGCGCCGTATGACGTGCTGCTCGTGCACTACAAGAAGGAGCAGCTGCTGGCCGGGATGCTGCCGAAGCATCTGCGCCCCTCCGTGGTGTGGTGCGAGTGGGGCCCGGTCCCGTTCCCGCTGCGCACCGGCCTGCCGCGCCAGGCCTACCTGGCCGCCGGGCGGCGCGCCGACCTCGTCCTGGCGATCTCGCGCGGAACGGCGGACAACGTCGCCGACGTGGGGATCCCGCCGTGGAAGATCGTCACGGTCCCGAACGTCATGCGCACGGAGGAGATCGACTTCAGCGCGGAGGGCCGCGCCGCCGTGCGCGCGGAGCTGGGCATCCCGGCCGACGCGTTCGTCGTGGGCTGCATCAGCCGCTTTCACCCGAAGAAGCGCAACGACGTGGTCGTCGACGCCGTCAAGCGCCTGGAGAACCCGAACGTCCACGTGGTGCTGGCAGGCGACGGCGAGACCGAGGACGAGCTGCGCCGCCTCGGCGAGCCGCTGGGCGACCGGATGCACATCGTCCCCACGCCGGGGCAGAACGTCGGCGATGTGCTCTCCGCGTTCGACGTCTCGGTCTTCTGCCCCAGCCCGACGGAAGGCCAGCCGCGGGCGACGATCCTCGCCATGCTCGCGCGCCGCCCCGCCCTGGCGACGGGCCCCGAAGGCGTGGCGGACATGATCACGCCGGAGGTCGGGGGGATCGCGTCGCCGGAGAACGATCCCGACGCGCTCGCCGGCCTGCTGCGCCGCTACCTCGACGACCCGGCGCTCATCGTCAGCCAGGGCGAGACGGGGCGGGCGCTCGCCGAGCGGACGTACGCGGCGCCGGTGGTGGCGGAGCTGCTCGAGGGGCTGTTCGAGCAGGCGCGGGCGCACGCGGCGAAGCGCTGACCATGCTGGACTGGAGCGACGGCAACTACGCGCTGACGGCGGCGTCCCTGGCCCCCGCGACAGACCAGGTCCTCGACGTCGCGGCGGTGTCCGCGGGCCAATCGGTGCTCGACGTGGCGTGCGGCACCGGCAACGCCGCCCTCGCGGCTGCCCGGCGCGGCGCGACGGCAACCGGCGTCGATCCGGCGATCGGGCTGCTGCAGATCGCGCGGTCGCGCGCAGCGAAGGACGACCTCGCCGCCGAGTTCCTTGCCGGCGACGCGAGCGCGCTGCCCGTGCCGGAGGCCTCATTCGACGTGTGCGTGAGCGTGTTCGGCGTGATCTTCGCCCCGGATGCGCAGCGGGCGATCTGCGAGATGCTCCGGGCCACGAAGCCCGGCGGCGTCATCGCGCTCTCGTCCTGGCTGCCCGGCGGCGCGGTCGACCGCGCCGCGAAGCTCCTGCGCGAGGCGATCACCGCCGCGATGCCCCCGACGGCGGCGGTGGAGGACGGGCCGCCGCCCCCGCAGTGGCAGGACCCCGACTGGATCTCGTCGCTGCTCGCACGCTGTGGGGCCCGAGACGTCGAGCTCCTCGAGTTCGATCTGCGGTTCGCCGCGGTCTCCCCGGAGGCGTGGTTCGGCGAGCAGGAGGAGCACCACCCGGTGTGGCGCTTCGGCCGGCGGGTGCTCGACGACGACGCGTGGGCGGACCTGCGCCGCCAGTCACTCGACGTGCTGCACGAGGTCAACGAGGACAGCGAGGCGTTCGCGGCGACGAGCCGGTACGTGGTCGCGCGGGCGGTCCGGTAGGGGTGTGGACGAAAACGGTCCAGATCGGACCGTTTTGGGACACACCCCCGAGAGGGACGCCGCGTCACCGCGCAGGATGGACCCGAACGAACTTCCCGCCCACCGGGAAGTTCGTCACCGTCGACCGCGCGCTACAGCGCCGCCAGCAGCCGCTCGACCACGAACTCCACCTGCTCGACCGTCGTCGTCGACGACAGCGGCAGCGCGACATGCCGCGCCGCGACCTCCTCGCTCACCGGCCGGCGCCCGTGCGATTCGTACTCGCTGAACTGCGTCAGCGACGGGTACCACGTCGTCTGGATGCCGTCGGCCTGCAGCGCGTCGCGGACGGCGTCACGCGTGCCGCGGTCGGGCAGCAGCGCGAAGAAGGCGAAGTGCGACGCGCGCTCGACGTCCTCGTCGGTCCACGGCAACTCCACCGCCGGGACGTCGGCGAGAAGCTCGCGGTACCGGCGGACCGCCACGCGGCGGCGCGCCAGGTCGTCGTCGAGCCGCGGAAGCCGCGACAGGCCGAGCGCCGCCCGGGGCTCATCCATCCGGTAGTTGAAGCCGATGTCGAGGATGTCGTAGCTCTCGGCGTGGCCGCGATGGCGGTCCCACGTCACCGACGTCATCGCGTGCGAGCGCAGCGACTTGACCTTCGCCGACCAGTCCTCGTGCGGGGTGACGACCATGCCGCCCTCCCCCACGCACAGCTGCTTCTTGCTGAAGAACGAGAAGCACCCCGCGTCGCCGGCCAGGCCGACGGGCGTGTCGTCGGCGCAGCGCGCACCGACGGCCTGGGCGCAGTCCTCGATGAGGGCGAGCCCGCGGTCGCCGCACAGACCCCGCAGGGAGATCATGTCGGCCGCGTAGCCGCCGAAGTGCACGGCGACGACCGCCTTCGTCCGCGGGGTGATCCGCGAGGCGACGTCGAGGATGTCGAGCGTCGGCTCGAGCGGGTCGCGGACGTCGGCGAGGATCGCCTCGGCGCCGCAGTACCGGGCGGCCGCTGCGGTCGCCACGAAGGTGAACGCGGGGACGATGACCTCATCGCCGGGGCCGACGCCCGCCGCGAGCAGCGCGAGGTGCAGCGCGGCGGTCCCCGAGCCGACGGCGACCGCACGCTCAGCCCCGAGCCACTCGGCGAACGCCGCCTCGAAGGCCTGCGTGCGCGGGCCCATCGTCAGCCAGCCCTCGGACAGGCAGGCCAGCACGGCCTGCACGTCGTCCTCGGTCATCTCGACGTTCGTCAGGGGGATGGAGAACGGCGTGCTCATGCGCCGACCTCCGCCCGCAGCGCCGCGACGACCCGGTCCTGCTGCTCGTGCGTGAGGTGCGGGAACAGCGGGATCGTGATCTCGATGCGCGCCGCGCGCTCGGTCTTCGGCAGCGAGATGCCGGGGAACCGCTCCCGGTACGCCGTGAACTCGTGGACGGCCGGGTAGAAGACGCTGGTCTGCACGCCGTGCTTCTCGCGCAGCGCAATGCGGATCTCGTCGCGCCGCGCCGGGTCTTCCAGCGTGATCGGCATGACGTAGCACGACGAGTCGTCCACGCTCGCGTCGGTGAACATCAGCTGGAGGCCCGGGACGTCGCGCAGCAGCTCGCGATAGCGGCGGGTCAGGTCGCGGCGGGTCGCGATGTCGTCCTCCAGGCGGCGCAGCCGGGAGAGACCGAGCGCGCTGCGCGGCTCGTCGATCCGATAGTTGAACCCGAGCCCGACCACGTCGTACGTCGTCGTCTGGCCGGTGTGGCGCTCCCACGTCCCGCTGGTCATCGCGTGCGAGCGCAGCGACCGCGCGACGTCGGCGATCCGCGCGTCGTCCGTGCACAGCAGCCCACCCTCGCCGACGGACAGGATCTTGTTGCTGAACAGGCTGAAGCAGCCCGCCGCGCCCCACGTGCCGAGCTTGCGCCCGTGCAGCGTGGCGCTCGGGGCGTGCGCGACGTCCTCGATGAGCGGGAGGCCGTGCGCGTCGGCGATCTCGCGCAGCCGGTCCACCGGCGCCGGGTACCCGGCGAAGTGCACCGCGGAGATCGCCTTCGTGCGCGGCGTGATCTTCGCCGCGACGTCGTCAGGATCGATCGAGAAGTCGTGGTCGCCGACGATGTCCGCGAACACGGGCGTCCCGCCGCAGTACAGGACCGCCGTGGCCGTCGCCGCGAACGTCATCGCCGGAACGATGACCTCATCGCCGGGCCCGACCCCCGCCGCAAGATAGGCGACGTGCAGCGCCGCGGTGCACGAGTTCACCGCGACCGCGTGCTCGCAGCCGAGATGCTCGGCGAACGCCGCCTCGAACTCCTGCGTCTTCGGGCCCATCGTGAGCCAGCCGGTCCGCAGGACCGCCTCGACCGCGTCGAGATCCTCCTGCTCGAGCCGCAGGTCGAAGAGCGGAATCTGCGGGAAGGTGTCAGCTGATGTTGCGGTACTTGGCATCGAACGGGTCCCCGAACGCGCCCGCGTCGAGCCCCGCGATGACCTCGGCGATCCCGTCCGGGACCGTCATGGTCGTCTCGAAGCCGAGCACGCGCTTGATCTTGTCGAAGCTCACCTTGTAGTCGCGCGGGTCCTCGTTCTTCTTGACGAACGAGACCTTGCCGCGCCCGACCTGGCGGTCGATCTCCTGTACGAGGTCGGCCTTGCGGTAGTTCTGGCCCGGCCGGCCCACGTTGAAGACCTCACGCGTGACGATCTCCGGCGCCGCGTCGAGCACGGTGCGCACCGCGCGGCCCGCGTCGCGGACGTGGACGTACGGCCGCCAGAACTGCTCGCCGAAGACCTCGAGTTCCTTGTCGGCCCACAGGTCCCGCGTGAACTCGTTGACCGTCAGGTCAAAGCGCATGCGCGGCGCGACGCCGTAGATCGTGGAGAACCGCAGGCAGGTGGGCTGCAGGTCGCCCGTGTCGCCGTCGAGCAGCAGCTGCTCCATGCCGACCTTCTGCTCGGCGTACAGCGACACCGGCGCGAGCTCGCCCTCCTCGGTGATCGGGACCGTCGGATCGGCCATGCGCCCGTAGTTCGAGCAGGTCGAGGCGAAGATGAAGCGCGAGACCCCGGCGGCGTCCGCGTCGGCGATGAGCCCGCGCGTGCCTTCGAGATTGACGTCGTTGGAGAGCTCGGGATCGCGGGCGCAGGCCGGATCGCCGACGATCGCGGCGAGATGGACGACCGCATCGGCGCCGTCGAGGGCGCGGTGGCGGACGTCGTGGTCGCGGATGTCGCCGATCACCAGCTCGACGCCCTTGGCCTCGAGGTCCTTCGCGATGTCGTCCTGCCCGTGCAGCAGCACGTCGAGCGCGCGCACGCGCCGCCCGCTGCGCAGCAGCTCCTCGCACAGCGGCGCGCCGATGTACCCCGCGCCGCCCGTGACCGTCACCAGCTCACTCATCGATCTCCAGTCGTCTTCGCCACGTCCCTCTTCATCGACACCGCATCGAAGCCCTGCAGCAACAGCGCGCCGAACCTGGCGTGGAAGACCTCCGGCCCGAAGTCGCGCGCGTGGGCGCGCAACGCCGCGTCGTCGAGCGCGAGGGACTCGAAGCGCTCGATCGCGGCGGCCAGCCCGTCCGCCGACGGGTCGTCGTAGAGCACGCCGGTGACGCCGTCCTGCACCGAGTCGCGCGCCCCGCCCTCGCCCAGCGCGAGGACCGGCATGCCGGCCGCCTGCGCTTCGACGGGGACGATCCCGAAGTCCTCGACCCCGGGGAAGAGCAGCGCGCGGCACGTCGCCATGAGCTCATCGGCCTCCGTGTCGCTGACGCGGCCGCGGATGTCGATGTTCGGGTCGTCGCCGGCCGCGGCGCGAACGTGCTCCATGAACCGCCCGTCGCCGGCGACGACGAGCCGCCGGCCAAGCTTGCGACAGGCCTCCACGGCGGCGTCCGGGCGCTTGTACGGCACCAGCCGGCCGAAGACGAGGTACGGCGCGTCGGGGCCGACCCGGCGCTCGCGCGTAACGAAGCGCTCGACCTCCACCGGGGGATGGACGACCTCGGCGTCGCGATGCCACCAGTCGCGGACGCGCTGCGCGACGAACGACGAGTTCGCCGCGATGAGCGTGGGCTGCTTGGCGCCGCGCGCGTCGACGCGGCGCAGATACGCGGTCAGCGGCTTGACGATCGCGCGGGCCGCCGGGCCGAGGTCCTCCTGGAGCAGGAAGTCCGGATCCCATGCGTAGCGCATGGGCGTGTGGCAGTAGCAGACGTGCGGCACGCCGGCCGGCGTGCGGACGTTCTTCGCGCACGCGTGGTTCGACGAGATGACGAGGTCGAAGCCCGACAGGTCGAAGCGCCGGAACGCCGTGTCCATCAGCGGCAGCAGCTTCGGGTACTGCGTCGTCGCCTTCGGGATCTTCTGGATGAAGCTCGGGTGCACCGGTCGGTCGGTGATGAACTCGTCGAACGGCGCCGGGTCGTAGACGCTGCAGAAGATCTCCGCGTGCGGGACAAGCCGCAGGATCGCCTCGATGACCTTCTCCGACCCGCCGGGCACGGCGAGCCACTCGTGGGTCACGGCGACGCGCGGATAGCGCTCGCGGAGCTGCTCGACGAGGGGGTCCGCCACCGGCGGGACGCTACTCGGCGGACCGGAGGACCGCGAAGACCGTCCGGGCGAGGATCTTCCAGTCCAGCGCCAGGGACCAGTGCTCGATGTAGAAGTTGTCGAGCTCGACGCGGTCGGCGAGCGACGTCTGCCCGCGCAGGCCGTGGACCTGCGCCCAGCCGGTCATCCCGGACTTCACGCGGTGCCGGTCGTCGTAGCGGCGCATGTCGGCGCTGAACAGCTCGACGAACTCCGGGCGCTCCGGGCGCGGGCCGACGAGGCTCATCTCGCCGCGCAGCACGTTGACGAGCTGCGGCAGTTCGTCCAGGGACGTGCGCCGCAGCATGCGCCCGACGCTGGTGCGGCGGTCGAGCCCCTCCACGCCTCCGGGCGCGGCGCCCGAATCGGGCGTGAAGCCGCGGTCGGCGCGCTCCTCGGTCATCGTGCGGAACTTCAGGAGGTCGAAGCTGCGGCCGTCGCGCCCGATGCGGCGCTGGCGGAACAGCACCCCGCCCGGCGAGCTCAGCCGGACGGCGATCGAGATCCCCGCGAGCACCGGGAGGAGCGCCACGAGCAGCAGCGCCGCGATGACGCGGTCCTGCGCGTGCTTGACGGTGAACTGCCAGCCGCGCGGGTCGGTGCGGCGCAGGCCCAGCAGCGGCAGGCCGCCGACCGGGTCGTAGAGCACGCGGTCGTTCATCGACTCGAACATCCGCGGCACCAGGGAGACCTCCAGGCCGAGCGCCTCGGCCTGGCGGATCGTCGCCAGCAGGTCCTGGTCGGGCTCGTTGGAGAAGGCCAGGACGAGGTTGCGCGCGCGGGTGAGCTCGACGATCGCCTCGAGGTCCGCCGGATCGCCGAGCACCGGTGCGGGGCGGCCCCCGACGTCGCTCTGGGACGGCGGGTCGATGTCGAGGAAGCCGACGGGCACCATCCCGTACTCCGGCGCGTCAGCGAGCCGCCGAGCGACCTGGGCGCCGACGACGCCCGCGCCCACGATGAGGGTGGGGCGCGCCGAGCGGCCCGTGGTCCGCGCCCAGCGCTCGAGCATCGAGACACCGGCGCGCCCGAGACCCACGAGCACCAGCGCGCCGACGTACGCGCGCACCATGACGCCGACCTCGATCCGCAGGCCGAGCGCCGTGTCGAGCACCACCATCGCCATCGCGGCGACCGAGATCGCGCCGGCGACGGGGCCGACGGTGTCGAGGAACAGCGACCGCAGTCGCCGCTCGTAGGTGTGACGGACCGCCAGCGCCGCGACGGCAGCCGGCGGGAAGAAGATCAGCGGCAGCGTCTCGGCGCCGGGCTGCAGGCCGGCCGACGCCATCGCCAGCGAGGACGCCATGACCAGCGCGATCGTGTCCAGCAGCAGGCGCAGCGCCTGGATGCCTCGCCCCTCGACGAACCCGGCGAGCCGGCCCTTGGGCAGGACGATGAGCCGCAGCGGCCCGGACGGCCGTCGGGGCAGGCGCCGTCGGAGGGCGACGGCCTCTCCGGCGGGTGTGGTCACGTGGGTCTCAGGCAATGTTCTGGTCCATCGCGGGCGGAGCGCCTCGGCGATGTCGGGGAATCACCAGATCTGGTCATCCCACGGTATCGGGTCTGCGAGGCGGGTTCGAGTGACGGGTGACACCCTGCATCGAACGCCGTTCAGGTCCCGACGGAGCGCGACCGCGCGAGCAGCTCCACGTTGACCTGCGTGACGTCGAGCGTTTCGCCCCGCCCCACCCGTGCCAACGCGTCCGCCGCCACCTCGTTGCGGGGATCCAGCGCCACGGCCCGGGAGAGCAGCGCGATGGCGCGGGCGCGGTCGCCGCGCGCCGAGGCGATCGCGCCGCGCTGGAGCAGCGCGTACGCGAGGTCGGGGTTGCGCGCGAGCGCCGCGGCGAAGTACCGGTCGGCGACGCCGAGGGTCCGCCGGCGCACCGCGATCGTGCCGCCTGTGAGGTACGGCCCGGCGCTCAGCGGGTTCAGCCGCGCGGCCCGGTCGACGTCCTGGAACGCGCCGAGCGGGTCCCGCGGCCACGTCGTCCCCGCCTCGCCGCTGGCGCGCTCCGCCGCCCACGGGAGTGCGAACGACGCCGCGGCGACCACGCAGCCGGCCGTGATCGCGGCGGCGCCCGCGACGGCGGCGGCCCTCGCGCGCGGCGCGGCGCGCGGCGGCACGAGCGCCGCGGCCATCCCCAGCAGGGCGAACGCCGGCAGCGACGCGGCCGGGAACTGCCAGAGCCAGTCGCCGGCGCCGTGCACGAGGAACCCGGTGAACCCGAACAGCGCGCCCGCCCCCGCCGCCACGCCGAGCGGGTCGCCCGCGCGCAGGACCCGCGCTCCCGCCCACGCGATGCCGGCGAGCCAGGCCACGGCGATCAGCCCCCCGACCGCGCCGAGGTCGGCGAGGGTCTCCAGCGGCCAGGAGTGGGCGAACCGCGGCGTCTCACGCGAGCGCCCGAGCCGGAGGTAGGCCGCCTGGTAGTTGTCGGCGCCGACGCCGAGGACGGGCTCCTCGCCGAACGCCTTCAGCGCCGCGCGGTAGAAGTCCGAGCGGTTGGAGCCCAGCTGGCCGAGGCGGCTCTGTGCCGCCCCGCGGGTCTCGTAGCCCTGGTCGAACGATCGCCACGCGTCACCTGCGCGGGTGACCAGCAGCACGACCGCGGCCAGCGCGACCAGCGCGACGCCGGCAGTCGCCGTGATCGCCCAGGCGCGGCGGACCCGGGCCGCCGTCTGCGCGTCCGCCCGGCGCGCGAGCAGCACCCCTGCCACCACGAGCGCCCCGACGAGCACGCCGCCGGCCAGCGCCGCGCGCATCGCCGCGTGGACGGCGCCGAGCTCCCCTGCCCCGACCCGCAACGCCGGCCCGACGTCGAGCACGAACGGCACCGACGCCGCCGCGCCGGCGCCGATCGCCGCAAGCACCGCGAGATGGCGCAGACGCCCGGGCGCGCATGCGAGGAACAGCGCCGCGGTCACCGGGAACGCCGCGACGGCCCCGCGGCTCAGGCACAGCAGCGCGAGATCAAGCAGCAGCACCGTCCCACCGGCCAGCCACGCCCGGATGGCCAGCGGCACGCGCGGGGACGCAGCGAGCGCCACGCAGGGCCAGATCGGCAGCATCCACAGCGCGGCCTGCGCGTTGGCGTAGCCGAGCGGCTCGACGAGCCTGTCGCCGAAGAACCAGTCGGTGGCCGCGTCCGCGTCGAGGATCCGCACCGCGACGACGGCGGCCAGCGCCACCATTCCCGCGGCCCAGCCGCCGAGCAGCCACGTGGCCGTGACGGCGCGCTGGCGCCACAGCCCGAAGAGCGACGCGGCGAGCAGCAGGAGCAGCAGCCGGTTCGCGCCCTCCCATGCGGCGCCCTGATCGGACGCCCACAGGATCGACAGGTAGGACCACGCGCACAGCGCGGCGAGGCCGCCCAGCGCCGCGAGCGCGGCGGCGGGGGCGTCACGCAGCCCGTCGTGCAGGACGACGGCGGTCAGCGCCAGGAGCGCGAGGAGCCCGAACGCCAGCGGCGTCCACTGCCCGACCCGGATCCCCCCGCCGTCGGCTGCCAGGACGAGCAGCGCGACGACGGCGAGACCGCCGGGCAGCGTCGCCGGCGCTGCGCGGAGCGCCGCGCCGGCGGTCATCTACGACTGGAGCTTCTTGTTGATCGCGTCGATCGCCTGGTTGATCTCCGTGCCGGCCTGGCTGCTGGCCTTCTGCAGCGACGTGGCGGCCTTCAGGCGATCCTGGGGCGTGCCGCCCTGGAGATCGTCAAGCGCCGTGCCGACGCTCTTGGCGTAGGAGGACATCGCGTCGACGAGCTGCTGGTGCTCGGCCTTGACGTCTTCCGGCGGGGTGATCCCCTTGAGGTCCGTCACGACCTTGTCGACCGCGCTCTGGTAGCTCTCGATCGTCTTGACGTCGGCCGAGTCGGAGCTCGTCGAGGTGATCGCCGACGACAGCTTCGTGACCTGATCGGCGAACTGCGTCTGGGCCTTGTTGACCTGGTCGACGTAGTCGTTCTTCTCCTGCGTGTCGCCGCCACAGCCCGCCGCGATGAGCGCGACGGCCGCGAAGGCGATCAGCAGGACGCTGCGCATCTTGAGCACAAGTCCTCTTTCGTTCGGTGGGGCGGCCGTACGCTACCGCGACCCGGAGACGCGGACTGTCACCTTCGCGACAGTCTTCCCGCCCACGATCGCGCGCGCCTGGATGCGCCCGGCGCGCCGTGAGACGGCGGCCTTCAGGCTCGCCGTGTACGCCCAGCCGGCCGACGTCCGGCGGACCTTGGCCGTCGTCCACGCCGGTGACGCGCACGACCCGGCGGGGCGGAAGCCCTTCGTCTTCGTCGCCCACCAGCGGCAGCGCGTTCCCGAGGTCCGCGCGAGCGCGACCTGGATCTTCGGCGTGGCCGACACGCCGGTCAGCGCCCCGGTGATCGTGCGGGTGACGCGGCGCTTCGCCGTCCACGGCGGCGTGAGGGTGAGCTTGGGCGTGACCTTGGGCGGCGTGGTCGTCCCGCCGGCACCGCCAGTTGTGCCGCCGCCACCGGAGGACGTGCCGCCTCCGCCGCCGCCCCCGGCGCCCGAGCCGCCGGACTGGAGCGGGTCGGGCGTGTAGATCGCGGTGAGCGTGCCGCCGCCGGCCGGGACGACGTAGTCGCGCTCGCGCGCGGTGACCCCGTCGCTCCAGCGGGTGAAGCGGTACGTCCGCCCGTCCCGGGAGAACGTCTCGGCGGCACGCAGGACGGCGTTGAGCCCGACGGCGCTCGAGATCGAGCGCGGCGCGGTGACCGCGTCCTCCCCGACCGAGATGGGCGCGCCCGCGGGCTCGCTGGCCACCGAGAGCGTCGCGGGCCGCGGCTTGACGGTGATCGTCTTCGAGCCCTCCAGCCCCGTCGCGTCGGTCGCCACGAGCCGGATCCGGTAGTAGCTGTCCAGGCCGTGGTCCTGCAGGGCGGTGAACTGCCCGGACTTCATGCCCGCCATGTCCACCAGCGGGTGGAAGTGCGAGCCGTGGATCAGCCGGATCTCCCAGCGCAGCTGCGCCGCGGGGAACGTCCCGCTGTCGTCCGGGTCCGTCGCGTCGCCGGAGAAGGTGATGGCCTGCCCGCCGTCGTAGAGGCTGTCGGCCGCCGGCGACGTGATCGTCACGCGCGGGCGGTGGACGCCGACGAGCACCTGCACCGTCGCCGTCGCGCTGCGGCCGAGCGGGTCGGTCACCGTGACCTTCGGCGTGTACACGCCGGGTGTGGTGGGCGTCGTCCACGACGGGGAGACGTCGGTGCTGTCGACCGAGCCGTTGCCGTCGAAGTCCCACGCGAACGTCAGCGGATCGCTGTCGGGGTCGGTGGAACCGGACGCGTCGAGCTCGGCGACCGCGCCGGGCGCCAGTTCCTCCTGCGCGATCGTCGCCGACGCGAGCGGCGCCCGGTTCGACGCGGTGTACGTGTACTTCACGACGCGACCCGGGCCGCTGTAGTCCGCACCCGTGAGGAAGTCGACGACCACGACATCGCCGTTGGGCGCCGACGTCAGCTGGGTGAACGCGGCGCGCTGGTCGAACTGGACCGAGCTGTTGGCGTCGCCGAAGGACAGCAGCGTCTGCGGCGTGATGGAGAACGTGCCGGGTGTCGCGCCGGCCGGGAAGTACCGGATGAAGCCGAGCGCGTAGTCGCCGAAGAACAGCGCGCCCTGGTAGGCGCCGGGGTAGCCGGCGCCCTCATACACCGGGCCGGACATGACCGCGCCCTGCGGACTGCCGTTGACGATCGGGTGGCCGTAGGCGAAGTCGGGTAGCTCGACGTTGCGCGGAGACGTGCCGCTGACGTAGCCGCTGCAGAGGCTGTAGCCGTTGTAGTAGTTGGGGCGCACGTCGGCGCCCTCCCAGCACGGCCAGCCGTAGTTGCCGCCGGGCTTCAGCGTGTCGAGCTCCTCGCGGGAGACGTTCCCGACGTCCCCCGCGATCACGCCGGCGCCGGGCCGCGTGGGGACGGTGAAGCGGAACGGATTGCGAAAGCCCTTCGCGTAGATCTTCGTGCAGACGCGATCGAGGTCCGTCACGCCCGGGCAGAAGGGGTGCGACGCCAGGCCGCGGCCCTCGCGGTCGATATGCATGACCTTGCCGACGAACGTCTCCTCGTTGAACGTGAGCAGGCGCTTGGGCCGGTTGGCGGTGGTGAACTCCACGCTCTGCGCGTCGCCCGAGCCGAACCACAGCGTGCCGTCGCGCGGGTCGCTGGCGATCGTGCCGATGCTGTGCGTCGTCGCCCACGCGGGGATGCAGTCCAGCGACGCGTCGGCGGTCGTCGTGTGGTTGCCGTCGGGCTCGGCGCACGCGCCCTGGTCGCCGCTGCCGCCGACGAGGTTCTTCGTCGCGGCGATCGAGTTGTCCGGCGCGACGGTCAGCCGCACGAGCCGCGAGCTGTGCGCCCCGTCGTCGTCCGTCGCGTCGTTGTCGGCGACGAACAGGATGTAGAGGTAGCCGTTCGCGCCAAAGTCCGTGTCGGCCGCGATGCCCACCAGCCCGCGGTCGCCGTAGGCGTTGACCTTGTCGCGCCAGTCGAGGATCGTCGAGACCGAGCCGTCAGGCATCCGGACCTTCACGCGGCCGGGCTGCTCGGCGATGAACATGCGGCCGTCGCTGGCCGGCGCGAACGTCACCGCGGTGGGCTGCTCCAGGCCGCTGGCGAGCGTGACCTCCTCGAACCCGGCGGGCAGCGCGTGCGCCGCCGGCGCCGCCACCGCGAGGGCCAGGACGAAGGCCGCGAAGACCGCGGAGAGGCGAGCGCGCAAAATCATGACCACGTTGGTTGTAGCGAAGGACCGGAAGAAGGTGAAGAGCGGTGGACCACCCCGTGTCACGCGGGGATCCGTCCACCCCTTCGGCGGTCCCGGCGCGCCCGTGCCGACGCGGCGAGCCTGAGGGCGGGCACCTTCCATGCCGCCTCGAGCGCAACGCGCGCGGTCATCTTCGACGTTCCGACCCGCCGGTCCCGGAACACGATGGGCACCTCGGCGATGCGGTAGCCGAGCCGCACCGCGCGGAAGGTCATCTCGATCTGGAACACGTAGCCGTTGGCGCGCACGCCATCGAGGTCGATCGCCCGCAGCACGTCGGCGGCAAAGCACTTGAAGCCGCCGGTGAGGTCGCGGACCTGGACGCCGAGGATCGTCCGGGCGTACCAGGAGCCGCCCGCGCTGATGATGCGCCGCGCGGGCCCCCAGTCTTCGATCGCGCCGCCCTCCACGTACCGCGATCCCAAGGCCACGTCGGCGTTTCCCGCCAGCACGGGCTCGAGCAGGCGCGGCAGGTCCTCCGGATCGTGGGAGAAGTCGCAGTCCATCTCGACGAGCAGGTCCGCACCGCCATCGAGCGCCTCACGGAAGCCCGCCAGGTACGCGCGCCCCAGCCCGCGCTTGGGCCCGTTGTGCCGGACGTGGACCCGGGGATCCTCCGCGGCGATCCGGTCGGCGATCGCGCCGGTCCCGTCGGGCGAGTCGTCGTCGACGACGAGGACATGCGGCTCCACCGGCGCGCGTGAGAGCGCGCCGAGGACGGCCGTCAGCAGCGGCTCGAGGTTCTCGGCCTCGTTGTACGTCGGCAGGATCACCCAGGCGGACGGCACGGGTCGAAGAGGCTGACAGGTCGCGTCTGCGGGCCGCGTTCAAGTTCCTGGACGCCTGGTCGAAGGCCCCCGGGTTCAGACAGGCGTCCAGCTTGGCTCAAACCGCTCTCACACCGGCCGAGCCGTTCCGATGGTCAGAGCAGAACGACACGCCGCGGAGGCCTGAAGCATCCCCAT
The DNA here is from genome assembly GCA_945878865.1 of Bifidobacterium breve. GTDB lineage: Bacteria > Actinomycetota > Thermoleophilia > Solirubrobacterales > Solirubrobacteraceae > Svornostia. The sequence continues at coordinate 88,060 of CAMCUD010000001.1, forward strand.
CGGACCTCCCGACAAGAGCACACCCGCCGTGAGGCGGGGCCGCAAAGCCAGGGGTCTCACCGAGACCGCCCAGCTGCCGAAGGAGACCCGCCCGGATGCCCGCAGTTCGCGTGCGCAGCTTCACGCTGCTCGCATTGACCATCTTCACCACGCTGATCGCGGCGCTCGCGATCGGCGCCCCGGCGCAGGCCGCGGCGAAGAAGGCCAAGCCGAAGTGCACTCCGGCGCAGGTCGCCAAGCTCAAGGCGGCCGCCGAGCGCCAGGCGCGCAAGACGACCCGCAGCGCGTCGCGCCGTAAGGCGGCACGCGCATCGCTCCTCGCCGCCGCCCTGAAGCGCAACGGCTGCTCGGCGCGCAAGGTCACCGAGGTCAAGACGAAGACCACGACGACCACGACGACGACCACCACGTCTTCGCCGAAGACGTCGTCGGGCGCGCCCAAGACCTCCCCCTCAGCCCCCACGAAGACCGTCGACCAGGCGCCCGCCGCGCCGACGCCGTCCCCGACCACCTCGCAGAGCTGGTGGACGGGCATGCAGGGTGGCGCCAACGCATGGGATGCGCGGGTCGGCCAGAAGCTCGGCGCGCGGATCGTGCGGGTCGAGTTCGAGATCGGGACGCCCGTCAGCTCGATGCGGTCCTTCATCGCCGACTATGCCGACCGCGGGATCCGCGTCCTGCCGCTCGCCGGCTTCTGGGGCCGCATCCCCAGCCAGAGCGAGGCCCGCAGCCTCGCCGCGTGGGCCCGCGAGTTCGGCCCCGGCGGCAGCTTCTGGGCGTCGCGCCCGGCGCAGGCCGCGCTCGCCGTCCGCCAGATCGAGTTCGGCAACGAGACGTCCTTCGCCTACCAGGGCACGCAGAAGCGCGGCGGCGAGTACGCCCAGCGCGTCCGCGACGCCGCCGAAGCGCTCGCCGGCACGCAGGTCGGCCTCCTCGTGCAGGCCGACAACGCCAACCAGAGCGACAACTGGATCGGCCAGATGTTCTCCGCCGTCCCGAACCTCGCCGACTACGTCGCCGGCTGGACCGTCCACCCGTACGGCCCGAAGAGCAAGTGGCAGAACCGCATCGACGAGGTCCTGACCCGCACCGCCGGCTACGGCGCGCCGAGCAGCATCCCGGTCGACATCACCGAGTGGGGCCTGTCCACCGACAACGGCCGCTGCCTGAACGACAACTACGGCTGGGACAAGTGCATGACCTACCAGCAGGCCGGCGACGCCCTGACGAGCACGGTCGCGGACATGAAGGCCCGCTACGGCGGCCGCATCCGCCACTTCCTCATCTACAACGGCCGCGACCTGCGCGGCGCGGGCTCCAGCAGCGACCGCGAGAACTACTTCGGCCTGACGACGCTCGACGAGCAGGACAAGGGCGGGTTCACCGCCGCCGCGAAGGCGGTGCTCGCCGGATGAGCGGCCACGAGCTTGCGACGCGCCGGGTGCGCGTCCACCAGACCCCGGGCAGGGGAATGCCGTTCGCGCGGCGCGGCGGTGCGCGGGAGCACCGCCCAGCACGCGGCGAGCGGCGATGAGCGCCGCGGCGGCCGCCGGATTCAGATCCCGGCGGCCGCCGCAAGCTCCTCGAGCTCACGGCTGATCCCGTCGGCGATGACGTCCGGGTCGGTGACCGCGTCGCCGTCGGCGCACAGGCCGAATCCCAGCTCGCCGCCCATGGAGACGACGGCGACGCGCAGCAGGTGGTGGTCGCCGATCTCCGCGAGCGAGTGCAGCGCACGGGCCGGAGCGCCGAGCACGCGCACCACGCCGCGCGGCCCCGGGACGTTGCTGACGTTCAGGGAGAACACCCGCGCGCTGTTCTCCCAGCGGTGCACGACCTTCGCCAGCGCGGGTGCTCGCTTCGCCAGCACGTGGAAGACCTCGTCGAGCGCGACCGCGTCACCCTCGTCCTTGCAGGCGGCCTCGTCGTCGTGAATGGCGTCGAGCCGGGCCAGGGGGTCGGGTTCGGCGAGGTGCAGGTCGACGGCGTAGAACGAGTCGCGGTTGCCCGCGTCGTCTCCGGGCGCATGGAGGCTGACGGGCACCTTGACGCGCACGTCGGGCAGCGGGCCGTGGTGGTGGAGCATCCAGCGCCGCAGACCGCCGGCGACCGCGGCGAGCACGACGTCGTTGACGGTCGCCCGCGGGGTCCGGCTGTGCGCGATCGCCTTCACGGTCTCCAGGTCTGCCGTGGCCATCGCGACGGTCCGCTTCGTCCCGGCCTTCCCCGCCAGCGGCGTGTGCGCGCTGGCGTGCGGGAGCAGCTCGTGCGCGAGCGCGGCGGCGAGGTGCGGCTGGGGCGCCGGCGCGCCGCCGTGTCGACTTAAGCGTGTGGAGGTTGCAGAAGTCGCCACGGCGTCCTCGTCCCACAGGACCGCGCGGGCGAGGCGCATCGCCGTCGACCCGTCGGCGAGCGCGTGATGGATGCGGAAGGCCACGACCGCGCCGCCGTCGTCGAGCGCCTCCACGACGTCGACGCTCCACAGCGGCCGGTCGCGCGGCAGCCGCGACGCCATGAGCTCCGCGGCGAACGCGCGCAGGGCGGCGTCGTCGAGGCGGCCGGGGACCGCGCGGACGTGCCAGTCGAGGTCGGGCGCGCCGGCGTCAGCCCACGCCGCGGTCCCGCCGTCGACGTCGAGCACCCACGCGAGCTCGGGCGCGTCGCCGAGCCGGGCGGCGATCTGCGCGCGCAGGGCGGCGGCGGTCACCGCGCCGTCGTGCGGCGAGAGGCGCAGCAGCTTGCAGGTATGGCCGGCGATCCGGGCGTTCTCGATCGCGAGGATCGCCGCGTCCTCGGCGCTCAGCGCGCGTGCGGGCATCACAGCCCCCTCATCGGCCGGGCGACCGGGAGGCCTTAGAAGACGATCGCCTGCCGCACGGCCTCGCCCGAGGCGAGCCGGTCGAAGCCCTCGTTGACCTCGTCGAGCGACAGCCGGTGCGTGAGCAGGCGGTCGACCGGCAGCTGGTTGCGCAGGTGGAGGTCCACGAAGATCGGGATGTCGCGGGCGGGCACGCACGAGCCGAGGTAGGACCCCTTCAGCGTCCGCTCCTCCGCGACGAGGCTGACGGCCGGGATCGCGAGCAGCTGCTCGGGGTGCGGCAGGCCGACGGTGACCGTGGTGCCGCCGCGACGCGTCGCGCTGTACGCGTCGGCGAGAACCGCGGCGCTGCCGACGGTCTCGATGACATGGTCCGCGCCGCCGCCCGTGGCCTCGTGCACCGCGACCACCGAGTCGCCATCCGGGCCTCCGAGCGCGACGTCGGTCGCCCCCAGCGCCCTGGCGAGCTCGAGCTTCTCGGGCACGACGTCAACGGCGACGATCTGCGCCGCCCCCGCGACCCGCGCACCCAGGACCGCCGCCAGCCCGATCCCACCGAGCCCGTAGACCGCCACGCGATCGCCGGCCTGGACCCCCGCGCCGCGCACCGCTGCCCCCACCCCGGTGAGGATCGCGCAGCCGAAGAGCGCGGCGACGTCCCACGGCACGCCCTCGTCGATCTTCACCGCCGAGCGGCTCGAGACGACGACGTGATCGCTGAACGCCGAGACCCCGAGGTGGTGGTGGATCTCCTCCCCGGTCTCCGGGTCGCGCAGGCGGCGCCCGCCGCTGAGCAGCGTGCCGGCCGCGTTCGCCGCCGCGCCCGGCTCGCACAGCGCGGCGCGGCCGTCGCGGCACGGGCCGCAGCGCCCGCACGCGGGGACGAAGGCCAGGACCACGTGATCGCCGGGCCGGAACTCGTCGACGCCGTCCCCCACCTCCATGACCTCGCCCGCCGCCTCGTGGCCGAGCGCCATCGGCATGACCCGCGGCCGCGAGCCGTCGATGACGGAGAGGTCGGAATGGCAGAGCCCGGCGGCGCGCACGCGCACGAGCAGCTCGTCGGGCCCCGGCGGGTCGAGCTCGAGCTCGCGGATCTCCAGGGGCCGGCTCTCGGCGTACGGCCGGGCGGCGCCCATGTCGGTGAGCACAGCGGAGCGGACCTTCATGCGGCCTCCTCGCGGACGAGCCGGGCGAGCGCGGCGCGCACGCCGTCGGGGATGGGCACGGGGCGACGGGTCTCCCGGTCGACGAAGACGTGGACGAACCAGCCGGTCGCGGCGGGCGTCTCAAGGTCGTCGGCCCGGTAGAGGCCGATCTCGTAGCGCACGCTGGAGTTCCCGAGCTTGCCGACGCGCAGTCCTGCCTCGACGACATCCGGGAACGTCACCGCCGCCGCGTAGCTGCAGTGCGACTCCGCGCACAGGCCGATCGCCGCGCCACCGTGGATGTCGAGCCCGCCCTCGCGGATGAGGTACTCGTTGATGACCGTGTCGAAGAACGCGTAGTACTCGACGTTGTTGACGTGCCCGTAGATGTCGTTGTCGTACCAACGGGTGGGGATCGACAGCTGGTGGCCGTACTCGTCGCGCAGCGCCATGGCGAGACGGCAGCGTACCGGCACTGGTCGGCACTTCGTCGCGGACTTGCAATGCTTGAAACGGGATGCCCGACTCACCAGTTCGCGGGATGCCACCACCGGACGGCCTGGAGATCTTCTGGGACGCCGCAGGAGTGCTCTTCTGCATCACCAATCACGAGCAGCGCCTCCTCGCCGTCAACCGCGCGTGGAGCACCATCCTCGGATACGAGGCCGAGGCCCTGCTCGGCCGCGTGACCTGGGATCTCATGCACCCCGAGGACGCCCGGCGCCTGCAGGCCGAGCCGTTCTCGGTCGACGATCCCGTCGGTCGTCGACTCGTCATCGACGTCGAGACGCGGTATGCGCACGTCGACGGCAGCACGCGCTGGCTGCAGTGGACGGGCGAGGAGCGCGACGGCCTCTGGTACGCCGTGGGTCACGACGTCACCTCCATGCACGTCGCGACCACAGCGCTGCACGCCAGCCAGCAGCGCGCCCGCGCGGTCATGGGCGCGCTGCGCGACGGCATCGTCACCGTGGCCCCCGACACCCGTGTCCTGGAGGTCAGCGCGCGGTTCACCGCCCTGACCGGTTGGACGGAGCGGGACCTCCTCGGGACGCGTCCGCCGTACGCGTGGTGGCCCGCCGAGGACATCGCCGCCCGTGAGCGCGACCTGCGCGACGCCCTGCGCGGCGGCAGCGCGACCTGGCGCGGGGCCTGCCTGCGCAAGGACGGCACCCGGTTTGACGCGCTCGTCGACGCGGTCGGCGTTCCCCGCGCTGGCGGCGCCGGCCCCGCGCTGGTCAAGGTCGTTCGGGACCTCTCCGATCCCGAGGGCCCTGCGCCGCGGTTCGCGGGCTAGAGCGGCGACGAACTAGGCTGGGTCATCCCCGTTTCAGGTGACCCAACCTTCTGCCGATAGCAACCGCGTGTCGTCCCCGCGGCAGACCGAGCAGCGCGATGACACCCTCCCGACGGCCCACCCGGACGACGTCCAGCTCTTCTGGGAACTCACGTCGGAGCTGTTCTGCGTGCTCGACAACGAGGGCAAGATCCTCGAGGTCAACCCTGCCTGGAAGCGCGTCCTGGGGTGGGATGCCGAGCAGCTGCTCGGCCACAACATCTACGAGTTCGTCCACCCCGACGACATCCCCGGCGCCCGCGAGGCGCACATGCGCCGCGGCGGCGACGGGCAGCGCCTGGAGGAGTACCCGTGCCGCTACCGCCACGCCGACGGGAGCGTGCGCTGGCTGAGCTGGAGCGGGTTCATGCGTGGCCCGCGCTTCTACGGCAGCGCGCGGGACATCACCGCGACCCGCATGTCGCACTCCGCGCTGCAGCAGAGCGAGCGCCGGTCCCGCGCGATCCTGGCGGCCCTGCGCGAGGGGCTCGTCATCATCGACCGCCAGGGGCGCGTGGTCGAGGCCAACGACCGGTTCGCCGAGATGGTGGGCATTCCCGTGCGCGAGATGCTCGGCCTGCGCCCGCCGTATCCGTGGTGGCCGCCGGACCAGCGCCGCCAGATCGCCGCCGCCATCGACGAGATCGCGCGCGAGGAGCGGGTGACCCACGAGCTGACGTTCGTGCGCGCCGACGGCGAGCGCTTCCCCGTCCTCATCGACACGTCGCGGATGCGCGAGCGCGACGGCCGCACCGTGAGCCTGTCGGTCATTCGCGACATCAGCGAGCTCGTCACCACGCGCAACCGCCTCCAGGAGGCCCACCGCGTGGCGGAGCTCTCGACGTGGGAGTGGTACCCCGACCGGGACCTCGTTTTCGCGTTCGAGACGGCGACCGGCGCGGGCGGAACCATCGAGATGACCGGCGAGCAGTCGCTCCTGCACCTGCAGCCCGCGTGGCGCGAGGAGGTGCGCCGCCTGCGCGAGGAGACCTACGAGGGCCTGCGCGAGACGTTCGTCGCCGATGCGGTCACGCTCGACATGGGGTGGATGCAGATCCGCGGCGAGCAGCTGCGCGCCGCCGACGGGCGGATCACCGGCCTGCGAGGCACCGCCCAGCGCATCGACGCGCAGCGCACCGCCGAGATCGAGGCGGCGCTGCAGCGCGACGTCCTCGACGCCATCGACGTCGCCTTCATGGCCCGCGGCCCCGACACGCGCCTCGTGCACGTCAACGACGCGGCGCTGCGCCTGTTCGGCTTCTCCCGTGACGAGATCCTCGGGACGCTGCCGGCCGAGACCGGCATCCTCCAGGCGGAGGACCCGGCGACGCACGAGCTGTACGCCGCCACGCAGCGCGGCGAGCAATGGGACGGCGAGATGCAGCTGCGCCGCAAGGACGGCTCGACGCTCCGCGCCCGGGTGCGGACGACCGTCGTGGTGCGCGAGGGCGGCGCGCAGTATTCGGCGGGCATCATCGTGCCGCTGTGAGCGACACCAGGTTCCAGTCGGGCTACTCGAAGACCCCGCTGCCCAAGAAGCTCGGGGTCAAAGAAGGCCTGCAGATCGCGGTGATCGACCCGCCTGAGGCCTTCATTGAGGAGGGCCTCGGCGTCCTGCCCGACGGCGCCCGCCTCACGACCTCGCTGGCGGACGGCGCCGACCTGGCGATCGCCTTCGTGCTGGAGCTCGCGCGGCTCGTCGAGCTGCTGCCCGCCCTCGAAGAGGCGACCCGCCCCGACGGCGCGTTCTGGGTCGCCTGGCCGAAGAAGGCCAGCAAGGTCCCAACCGACGTCACCGAAGACCGCGTCCGCGACGTGACCCTGCCGCGCGGCAATGTCGACGTGAAGGTCTGCGCGATCGACGCGACGTGGTCAGGGCTGCGGTTGTGCCAGCGGCGCAAGCTGCGCTGACTGTCTCGGTTTGCACAGTCCGGTAACACCGGTATAGGGTCAGTCGGTCCTTGCAGGTCCAGGCTCACCCGGGGGAGAGGGAAATGACGAAGGCTTCGCGCGCGGTCACCCGCGCGATTGCGTGCTGTGCGGCCGCAGTGCTGGTCACGCTGCTGCTGCTCGCGCCGTCCGCGCAGGCGGCGACGGCGAGCAGCTGGAACCAGGCGCTGAAGAAGGCGGCGCAGAACTTCCAGAAGCAGGTCAGCGGGTCGAAGACGACCACGACGACCACCACCGCCACGACGCCGCCGCCCGCGGCGACGACGCCGGCCACCACGACGCCGGCCACCACGCCCGCCGCTCCACCGGCGGCCACCGCGCCGCTGGCCGACGCCAAGCCCGGCGACTCCGTGGCGCTGGCCCCGGACACGACGCTCGTCATCGGGAGCATCAGCCGCTCCGGTGACACCACGACGATCTCGGACTCCACGCTCCAGCTCGGCGCCTTCGTCGTCGGCACCGGCGTCGCCGGCACCGCCACCGGCGGCCGCCTGACGATCACCGCCGGCACGTTCACCGTGGCCAAGACGCTGACCGACCAGCGCTTCGAGATCGCCGCGGGCGACCCGCTCGTCTACGACCTCGCCGCCGCCACCCAGGTCTCCGGCGAGCTCGTCTCGACCGGCACCCCGGTCAGCGCCGCGGCGGCCCGCACGTTCGCGGCGACGGTCTCCGAGCCGGACGTGGCGTCGGCCATCCCGCCGGCCCCCGCGGGCAAGAGCTTCCGCTTCGGCATCCAGCTCAACGGCGACGGCTCCACCACCATCCGCGTCTTCCTCGGCGACACCGAGGTCATCTACGGCAAGGTCCGGCTGAACGGCAGCTACAACTTCGAGCTGAAGCTCCCGTTCGAGGTCAAGGGCCGCCCGGTCCTCATCAGCGGCGCGATCAGCGGCTCGAACATCCTGCAGCCGATTCCGCTCTCGGGCATCAAGGGCTCCATCAGCGGCGACCTCGAGCTCGCGCCGGGGCTGTTCCTCACCGGCGGCGAAGTCGTCTGGGACAAGGACGGCTTCGCGCTCTCCGGCGGCGCGCGCATCGACTGCCGCGAGGGCGGCCTCGCGGCCAGCCTCGCCGGCCGCTACACCGACGCCAAGAACTTCTCGCTGAAGATCAGCGGCGGCGTCACCGGTGGCCAGTGCACGGTCAGTGACGACCTCAAGCTCCCGGCCGGCGACATCACCGGCGACTTCGTCGTCGACGACGGCCAGGTCAACGGCGAGTTCGAGGTCGGCGGCGTGATCTCCACGACGCTGCTCCCCAAGGGCGTCGACACCTGGGATGCGCGCTTCCGCTTCATCTACCACTCGGATGCGCCCTCGGCGGACAACTACATCGGGTTCTTCGCGAAGGCCGGCATCGGCGTCGCGCAGGGCCGGATCAACTTCGACGGCTCCTTCGGCCTGAACGCGGACTTCTCGATCCCGTTCAGCGCGGGCACGGACGTCGCGTTCGACGGCACGATCAACCGGCCGGACCCGAAGGGCCCGGTCGTCTACTCCGTCGGCGGGTCGCTCAACGTCGCGATCGGCTCGAAGGCGAGCCTCGGCGGCAGCGCGCGGCTCACGAACGACGCGCTGAAGATCGAGGGCAACCTCACGGTCGCATGCCCGATCTCCGGTGACCTCACCGCGGGCGTCGGGGCGGAGATCCCGCTGTCGGCGCTCAACCACGACTGGTCCGTCTCGTTCGGCGGCCAGGCCGGCGCGGACGGCTGCGCGATCACGAAGGACTTCGGCCTCAGCGCCGGGTCCGGCGCCAGCGGCTCGCTCGGCTCGAAGGGCGGCAAGCTCGCCATCGGCCTGCACGCCGACGCGACGGTGAACACCACGCTGATCCCGACGAAGGACTCCTTCAACGTCGGCTTCGACCTCGACATCGCGCCGGGCACGTACGCCGTCGCGGCGCGCGGCTCGACCGACGGCGCCGGGTTCTCCGCCGACATCCAGAGCAACGGCTCGTACAGCCTGGCGTTCAACCTCGACGACCTGAAGCTCGGCGGGGTCTCGCTCGGCGCGAAGGGCTCGATCAAGCGGACGGCGCCCAGCGCGGCGGTCGACTACTCGATCAGCGGCGGGCTCACCGGCAAGGTCGAGATCTACAACAACCTGTACTTCCTCGGCGGGTCGCTGGGGATCGACAGCAAGGGCGGGCTGACGTTCAGCGGCACGGTGCGCCAGCTGTGCAACGCCGGCTACATCGACGCGTCGGCGTCGGGCGCGATCAAGGACAGCGGGAACTTCTCGCTGTCGGCGAAGGGCCTGGCGTCGAAGTGCCGGATCGGCAACGGCGCGATGTTCGACGGCAACACGTTCTACGCCGACATCAGCGCCGAGAAGGGCAAGATCCTCTACAACGCCGGCATCGGGATCTCCCAGCTGAACCTCATCAAGGCCCCGGTGCTCATCATCGGCGACGTCTCAACGTGGCTGACGAACGTCACGGGCTCGATCTCGAACACCTGCGACGGCTGCTACGACCGTGGCGTGACCCAGCTGAAGTTCTCGGCGCGGGCCAACGCGGCGTTCCAGACGGTCAGCCAGATCACGAAGACGGTCAACCAGGTCGTCGGGTGGATCCCGCTGATCGGGCAGATCGTCAAGCCGATCACGAGCATCGTCAACACGGTGACGACGACGTGCACGGCCGCCACGGCGTACGGCACGGTCGAGGTCAAGGGCCTCGTGGTCAAGAAGATCACCATCGGCCTGAAGGACCCGCAGTTCGGGCTCCTCACGCTCCCGGTCCAGGGCGCGCTGACGATCCGCCTGAACGCCGACCTCGAGCAGGCGTTCACCAGTGACGGCGGAAGCGGCGTCCTCGGGCAGCTGCCCGCGGTGCAGCTGCCGCCGCTGGGCTCCGGCGGGCCTGTGCCCGGCTGGGGCTGCTGACCGACGGTTCCCCCGATCCCGCCGGCCGCGGACGCGCGGCCGGCGGGACATCGGATAGAACCACCCCCATGGCCGGCCGAACCCTCGCCCAGCGCGCGATGCGCAACCCGGTCCTCCCGCTGATCTACGAGCGGGTCTGGCGGCCGGTCGGCTTCACCCTCGCGTCGGCCGGACGGTCGACGACGGCCGAGCAGGAGCGCATCGACGCCTTCCTCGCGCTCGCCCCCGGCGCGCGTGTGCTCGACGTCGCGTGTGGGCCGGGCAACACGACGCGCCGCCTCCTCCGGACACTCGGCCCGGACGGCCGGATCACCGGGCTCGACGCCGCGCCGGCGATGATCGCGCGCGCCCGCGCCGACACTGACGATCCACGGGTCGACTACATCCAGGGCGACGCAACGGCGATGCCGTTCGCCGACGGCGCCTTCAACGCCGTGACGTGCCTCGGCGCGCTCTACCTCGTCGAAGACGCCGAGGCGGTGCTCGACGAGCTCGTGCGCGTGGTGGCGCCCGGCGGCCGGGTCGTCGTCCTGACCAGCGTGCACCGCGGCCCCGCCCCGCTCCACGGCCTGGCCGACGCGCTCATGCGGCCTGCGGGCATGCGGGTGTTCGGTGCCGATGAGGTCACCGCCGCGCTACGCGACCGCGGCCTGGTGCACGTGCGGCGCGAACTCGCCGGATTCCTGCAGCTCGCAGCTGGCAGCCGTCCGATGTGACGGACCCCGAAGAGAACACACTGTCCCATTTGACGCGGGGTCCGCACCGGAGGATGCTCTCGCTGTGGACGCCGATGCGGACGAGGTCGAGCGGTTCTGGGAGCAGGCCTCGGAGTTGTTCTGCGTCCTCGAGGCCGAATCCGGACGTTTCCTTCGCGTGAACCCCGCGTGGACGCGCACGCTGGGATGGACGGAGGATCAGCTGCTCGGGCGTCGCGCGACGGACTTGCTCCACCGTGGGGACACATGGACCGCCGCCGCCGTCGAAACGGATCCGGTGACCGGCGAGATGGTCGTACGCGACGTCGAGAACCGCTACCGACACATTGACGGCAGCTACCGCTGGCTGCGGTGGAAGGGCCACCTGCGCGACGGCCGCTTCTTCGGCATGGCGTCCGACATCAGCGGGACCCGCGCGAGCGAGATGACGATCCGTCTCAACGAGCGGCGGGCCCGCGCAGTGCTCGAGGCGCTCGACGACGGCCTCTTCATCGCCGGCGGCGACGGGCAGGTCCTCGAGGCCAATGAACAGTTCGCCCGGCTCGTCGGCGTATCCGCACACCGGATCCTCGGGAGCACACCGCCATATCCCTGGTGGCCCGACGAGCACGTCGCGAGGATGCAGGCGCTCCACGAGTCCGCGCAAAACGGCGCGACGGCCAAGCTGGAAGAGGGCACGCTGATCACGGCGGATGGACGAACGATCACGGTGCGTGAGAGCCTGACCCCGTTCCCCTACGACCCCACCCAGCCCGCACTGCTCGTCGTCGTCCGTGACATCAGCGAGCACGTCGTCGTCCGTAACCGTCTCCTTCGCGCGCACCGCCGCGCCCGCATGATGATCTGGGAGTGGTACCCCGCCGAGGAACAGTTCGTCGTGCTCGGCAACGGACTGTCCGCAGACGGTCCGGCGGTGCAGGAACTGACCCGCGACGACGCCCTCGGGGATGTGATCGAACGCGCCGACGAGGTCAGCGAGGCCCTCGACGCCGTCTACGCAGGCCGCACCGGGCACGTCGACCTCGACGCGCGCGTCTCCGTCGCAGGCGCGTCACCTTGGGTGCGCATCCCAGGTGACCCGATCCTCTCGGAAGACGGCGACATCATCGGGGTCCACGGCACGGTCAGGGCGATCCTCGCGCCGCGCGAGCGCGTCAGCCGCGCCAGCTACGAGCATCCAGCCCCGGCGCCCACCTCGGAATAGGCGCCGCCTTGACCTTTGCTGCGCGCGTGCCGATGCTGAGCACATGCGCGACGACCCCGTGCGACTGTTCTGGGAGCACGCGACCGAGTTGTTCTGCGTCCTGGACGGGGATGGGCGTTTCGTGGAGGTCAACCCGGCGTGGCAGCGCGTGCTCGGGTACCGGGAGGATCAGCTGATCGGCCTGGTGGCCGCGACGTTGCTGGTCGGCGGAGACCAGTGCGCCACCGCGTCGGCGGAGACCCTTCCCGGTACAGCGGAGCGCGTCATCCGCGACGTCGAGAACCGCTATCGCCACGCCGACGGCAGCGTGCGCTGGCTGCGCTGGAACGGCCACGAGCGTGACGGCTGGTGGTACGGCACGGCCCAGGACATCACGGCGACACGAACAGCCGACATGGCGCTGCGGCTGACCGAGCGCCGCGCCCGGGCGGTGCTCGAGGCGCTCGACGACGGGATCGTCCTCCTCGACCCGCGCGGAAGGGTGATCGAGGCCAACGAGACGTTCGCGCGAATGATCGGCCGGCCGGTCTCGGCCATCGTCGGCGCTTCGCCCCCGTTTCCCTGGTGGCCCCCGAGGAAGTCGACCGCCTCCAGTCGTTCGTGACCGATGCCCTTTCCGGGCGCTTCGAGGGCACCGACGAGCTCACCATCATGCGCCCCGACGGCCGGCGCCTGCAGGTGCTCATCAGCGTCGCGGCGCTCCCGGCAGAGCGCACCGGCCGCGCGCTGCTCGCCCTCCTGCGCGACATCACCGAGCAGGTCGCGCTGCGAGAGGAGTTGCTGCGCGCCTACCGCGAAGCGCGAGTCTCCGTCTGGCGGTGGTACCCGCACGAGGACCGCTACGTCATCTTCGGCGACGGGATCCGCGGCGGGCCGGACCCGCGGGTCGAGCGCTCGAGCGCCGAAGCGCAGGAGATGCTGCTCGAGGGCCGGGACGAGCTCGAGCGCCTCCGCGACCAGGTCGCCGCCGGGGAGCGCGACAGCTTCGAGCTCGACGCCCGGGTCGCCCTGCCAGACGGGGGAACGACCTGGGTCTATATCCGCGGCGAGCCGATTACCACGCCCGAGGGCGCAGTGGTCGGTGTGCGCGGCACGTCGATGGCGACGACGGGGCCCCGGCTCTCCAGCCCGTCGGGCCCCGAACGCGCCTAGCCCCAGCTCGCGGGCGCGATGCCGATCCGCACGCGCTGCGGGTGGTAACCGACACGGGTGCGGGCCACCTCCTGCCCGGTGTCCATGTTCAGGAACACGACGTTGTCCTCCCCGCTGAGCGACACGACGCAGTGCCGGCCGTCGCCGCTGACCGTCGCCCAGTAGGGCTTCTTGCCCGAGACGAGCGGGCCCGGCGTGTTCGTGGCATCGTCGACGACGGTGGCGTAGTCGGAGACCGTGCCCGCGACGCACACCTTGTCGCCGGTCGGGCTCAGCGCGAGGCCGTGGTGCGCGGAGTCGAGGATGTAGCCCTCGCGCTTCTTCGGCGTGACGGCCGTGGTAGGCAGGTCGACGACCTTGACGATCTTGTCCTGCTCGATGTCGTACACCGAGTAGCCGTGGAAGAACGACGACTGGAAGTACACGCGCCGGTCGTCGGGGGTGAACGAGAACGGCCGCATCGCCGGGGAGATTTCGGGCCGCCCGAACGCGCGGAGCTTCTGGTTCATGTTCACGGTCTTCAGGACCTTGTACGTCGTGGCGTCGGCGATCGTGAAGCGCCGGGTGCCCTTCGTGAAGTCCCACTGCGGCGCGTCGAGGTCGAGGAAGACGTTGCCGATCGACTCGTTGTAGATGACCTTCCCGTCACGCGAGAAGTAGTTCTCGTGCGGGCGGTCCCCCGTCGGGAACTGGCCGAGTTGCTTGCCCGTCTCGATGTCGAGCACGTAGACGCGGTTCGACAGCGAGGCTGAGACCGCCACGCGCTTGCGGTCGCCGGAGACGGCCATGTGATCCGCGCGCCAGCCGCCGACCTCGAAGCGCCAGTCGACCTTGCCGGTGGCGATGTTGATCGAGACGACGTCCCCGAAGCTCGGCCGCGACAGGACGAGGTGCGAACCGTCGGCGGTCGTGTAGAGGTCGTCGGCGTACTGGTCGTGCCCGAGGACCGACAGGCGGATGGAGAGGTAGACCGCGTAGCGCAGCGGGTCGCTGTTGATGCGCCGGAACCGCTGGGCCTTGTCGGGGACGACGTTGATCGTCTTCAGCGCCTTGAACGGCGGCGAGGCCTGAACCGCGGTCGCGGTCCCGTCCCAGTTGTTGCCGACCCATAGGACCTTCTGAAAGCCCTGCGGCACGTCGACGTCCTCGGCGGCCGCGCTCGCCGCGGCCGGCATCGCGACGATGCCGAGCAGGGTGATGGCTGCCGCCGCAGCGGCCCTTCGCAGGCTCCTCATGGGCGCACCGTAGCGCAAAATGTACGTAGACGTTCACTTGAACGGCAGGTCTAGAGCGAGACACAACGACCACCGGAATCCCGGCACAAACTGGGGATGCGGCCGACACATCTTCCGGCCGATACATCAGGGTGATGCCCGTGCTGCCCCTCACCCGCTCCACGACTCTCCTCGCCGCCGGGATCGCGCTCGGCTGGCAACTCGGCCGGCGCCGCGCCTCTGCGGCCTCGGATTCGCGGTGGTTCGAGCGCTCGAACGAGCTGCTCGCCGAAGCCAGCCTCGACGGCTGGTTCGTGCGGCTGAGCTCCGGCTGGGAGGACGCGCTGGGCTGGACGCGCGACGAGCTCATGTCCCGCCCGTTCCTGGAGTTCGTGCACCCTGAGGACCGCGCGGCGACCGTCGCCCTGCGCGACCGCCTCGACACCGCTCCCGGCGAGGTCGTGGACTTCGAGAACCGCTACGTCACGAAGGACGGCGGCCACCGTTGGCTGCTCTGGCGCGCGCGGTCGGACCGCGAGCGCAAGTACGCCGTCGCGCGCGACATCACGGAGCGCAAGCAGCTCGAGCACGAGCGTGAACGACTCCTCGAGCAGGTCGCCGCCCTGGCGCGCACCGACGACCTGACGGGCCTGCTCAACCGGCGGGCGTGGGACGAGGAGGTCCCCAAGGCCCTCGCGCAGGCCCGCCGCGCCGAGTACCCGCTCGCGCTGGCGCTCGTCGACTTCGATCACTTCAAGCAGTTCAACGACGCCCACGGCCATCAGGCGGGCGACGACCTGCTCGCCGAGGCGGCGCGCAGCTGGCGCGCTGCGCTGCGCAGCACGGACACGATCGCCCGGTACGGCGGTGAGGAGTTCGCACTCCTGCTTCCCGACTGCCCGGCAGCGGAGGTCGCCACGCTCCTCGAGCGCTTCCGCGCGGCGACGCCCTCGGACCAGACGGTGTCGGTCGGCGTCGCCTACTGGGATGGCGTCGAGGACGCCCGCGCCCTGGCCGCACGCGCCGACGAGGCCCTCTACGCGGCGAAGAAGACCGGGCGCAACCGCGTCGTCACCGCGATGGGCTGAGGGCGGTACGGTGGCGACGTGGGCTTCGAGATCGAGCGCAAGTTCGTCCTCGCGCAGCCGCCGCCGCAGCTGACCGGGGCGCGCGTCCTGCCGATCGCCCAGGGCTACCTCGCCGTCGATGACGACGCCGAGGTGCGCGTCCGCCGCATCGGCGACCGGCACGTCCTGACAGTCAAGCGCGGCGCAGGCCTGCGCCGTCTCGAGGAGGAGATCGAGCTCGCTGCTGCGCAATTCGACGCCCTGTGGCGCGCGACCGAGGGCCGCCGGCTGGAGAAGCGGCGGCACGTCTTCGAGGAGGAGGGCGTGACGTTCGAGGTCGACGTCTACGACGGCGCGCTGGCCGGCCTGATCGTCGCCGAGGTGGAGTTCGCGTCCGAGGACGAGAGTGCGGCCTTCGCGCCGCCGGCGTGGCTGGGCACCGAGGTGACGGGCGACCGGCGCTACAGCAACCAGCAGTTGGCGCTGGCGGGGCGGCCCGACGGGTGATGAGTTTTCCGGGGGACAACGGTCACACCCGCATGACCCCCTCCACCGCCTCACCGCTCCCTGCCGACGAAGCGACCTTCTCCGCGCTGGCCGAGCGTCATCGCCGCGAGCTGCACCTGCACTGCTACCGGATGCTGGCGTCCGTCCACGACGCCGAGGACGCCGTGCAGGAGACCTTCCTGCGGGCGTGGCGCTCGCGCGAGACGTTCGCCGGGCGCTCGACGTTCCGCGCCTGGCTGTACCGCATCGCCACGAACGCGGCGCTCGACATCATCGGCCGCCGCCCGTCGGTTCCCTCGGTCACCGAGGACGGCAACCGCGCCTTCGAGGTGCCGTGGCTCGAGCCGTACCCCGAGCAGCTGCTCGCCGCCCCCGCCGCCGACGAGCCCGAGGAAGTGGTCGCCTCGAGGGAGACGATCGAGCTCGCGTTCATCATCGCGGTGCAGCAGGTGCCACCGCAGGGCCGCGCCGCGCTGCTGCTCCGTGACGTGCTCGGCTGGTCGGCGGCCGACAGCGCGCAGCTGCTGGACATCTCGGTCGCAGCGCTGAACTCGTCGCTGCAGCGAGCGCGCGCGGTGCTGGGCGAGCACCTGCCCGCCGACCGCGTGGCCTGGAGTGCCGAGTACGACGCCGAGGAACGCGAGCTGGTGGCGCGGTACGTCGACGCAAACGAGGACTACGACGAGGACGGGCTCCTCGCGCTGATCGCCGAGAACGCGCGGTGGGCGATGCCGCCGGATCCGGTGTCGATCACCGGAGCGGCCGAGATGTGCTCGGCGTGGAAGGAAGGCGGCTTCGGCACGCCCGAGTTCGGCGAGCTTCGCTGCGTCGTGACGCGGGCCAACCTGCAGCCGGCGATCGGCGTGTACCGGCGGCGCGATGGTGAGGACGAGTACCGGCCGCTGGCGGTCGACGTGCTGCGGATGGCCAACGGTGTCGTGGCGGAGATCCTCACGTTCGTGCCGGGGCAGTTCGAGGCGCTGGGGCTGCCGGCGTCGTTGCCGCCGCGGTAGCGATCATCCGCGGCGGGCGGTCACCGCGGCGGCCGCGAGATACGTCGCGCCGAACAGCGCGCACACCGCGGTGAGCGTGTCGTCGACGTCACCCGCCGCGACCGTCACCAGCCACCAGGCCGGCAGGACTACGGCCATGACGTTGGCCACGGCCGCCGAGGTCCGCAGGTTGAGCGCCTGGGTACGCTCGTCGCCCAGCCCGCCTGCCACCTCGAGCGCCTGGCTGCGCCGCCGCCCGAAGTGCAGCAGA
Source organism: Bifidobacterium breve (assembly GCA_945878865.1). Taxonomy (GTDB): domain Bacteria; phylum Actinomycetota; class Thermoleophilia; order Solirubrobacterales; family Solirubrobacteraceae; genus Svornostia. Next base: position 105,326 of record CAMCUD010000001.1, read on the forward strand.
CTGGCGAACGCTGCGAGATACGCGAACACGACCACGCCGGCGACCGGGCCGACGCCGATCGCGAACGCGGCGCCGCCGGCCGCCGCCAGCGCGAGCATGGCCAGGTACTGCCCCGTCGTGGATGTCTTGAGAGCGCTCATGGCATGTCCTCCTCGTCGGGTTCAAAGATGTCCTCAACCGCCGCCCCGAAGAACCTCGCCATCGCGATGGCGAGTGGCAGCGAGGGGAGGTAGCGGCCATTCTCGATGGCGTTGATCGTCTGGCGGGATACCCCGAGGGCGCCGCCGAGCGCACCCTGGCTGAGGTCGCGTTCCTGACGGCGCGCCTTGACGTCGTTGCGCATCGCGGTGGAAAGCTAGCTTTCCACTGCGAAGTTGTCAAGCTTCCTTGTCACTCACCGGTCGCGATGACCACGACCTTCTGTTCGAGCCGCTCGCCCGCCGACGTCGCAACCCTGCCCGACCTGCTGGGGCCGGCGCGCGATCGCACGCGCGCAGCGGCGCGGTTCGTGAGTGACCCGCGCGACAGCCGAACGTCGAAATGGTGTCGCTCTGGCGACACTTCCTCGACGTTCGCTGTGCTCGGGGACGTCTGACGCCGGCGGACCACGCCGCGCAGAAAGCCCCGGCCGATGACGACCGGGGCTTCCGTTCCACGCGCCCGAGAGGATTCGAACCTCTGACCTTCGGTTCCGTAGACCGACGCTCTATCCAGCTGAGCTACGGGCGCAGGGGTCGGCAAGTGTAGCGCCAGTACAGTCCGCGCCCCATGTCCCCCCGAACCCGCGCGATCGCCGGCAGTGTCGGCTTCATCTTCGTCGGCCCGTTCCTCGAGGCGTTCGTCGGCCCGTTCATCATCACCGGCGGATTCAAGGCCGGTGACGGCGCCCTCGATCACCCTGCCGCAAAGGCCGCCGGAATCGCGTTGATCGCCATCGGGCTCGTCGTCATCGCGGCGTGCTTCGTGCGGTTCGTCGCCGACGGGATCGGCACGCCGTCGCCGCTCGCGCCGACGCACCGGCTCGTCGCACGCGGGCCGTACCGGCATGTGCGCAACCCGATGTACGTCGCGACCGCGGCGATCATCGTCGGCGAGGGGCTGCTCATCGCCCGGCCGATCCTGCCGCTCGCCGCCGCGATCTACCTCGCCGCGATGGGGCTGCTCGTCCACCGCTTCGAGGAGCCGCTGCTGGCCCAGCGCTTCGGCGCCGCATGGGACGAGTACGCCGCGCACGTGCCTGCGTGGGTGCCTCGGGTCAGCCCCTGGCGCCCGTAGGCTGCGCGCCATGCTCCGCGCGCTCACTGCCACCGCCGGCGTTCTCGCCGCCGCGCTCGCCACTGCCTCCCCCGCCACGTCAACCAGCGTGGCCGCCGAATCGTTGACGGGCACCTGGAAGGGCACGCTCACGCAGCAGGACATGCCGAAGTTCACGGTGACGGCGACGATCCGGACGCTGGATCGCTCCAGCACGAAGAACCCCGTGTTCTACGGCGCGCCGCTGCACTGCAAAGGCCATTGGCGCTTCCTCGATCGCGAGGGCAGCGTCTACCGGTTCCGCGAGACGATCACCTCAGGCCACAGCTCCAGCTGCAAGGGCACCGGCACGGTCAAGCTCACGTGGAAGGGCGGCGACCGGGCCCGCTACCGATTCAGCGGCGGCGGTGTCACGAGCGGCGGGACGCTCAAGCGCACGGGCTAGCGAACGCTCCTGACGAAAGGTCCGCCTGGCGACCCTTTCATCAGCCGAATCGCCGGCCGGCGCGGGTTACGCCGCGCGCGGCTCGGTCGCCGCGCGGTCCGGGCGGCCCGCCGACGCGAACGCGATCGCCTCGTTGGCCGGCAGCGGCTTGCTGAAGAAGTAGCCCTGGCCGAGCTGACAGCCGAGCATCTTCAGCCGTGCGAGCTGCTCCTGCGTCTCGATGCCCTCGACGACGAAGTCCAGCCCCAGGCCCTTCGCCAGGGACGCGACGCTCGCGATGATCGTGCTGGCGTGCGGGTCCTCCCCGTCGATGAGCCGCCGGGCGAAGGACATGTCGAGCTTCAGGACGTCCAAAGGCAGGTCCTGCAGGTAGCTCAGCGACGAGTAGCCCGTGCCGAAGTCATCGAGCGAGATCTTCGCGCCGGTCGCCCGCAGCGCCTCCAGACGCGCGAGCTGCTCGGCCTCGCCGTCGAGCAGGACGCTCTCGGTGATCTCCAGCGTCAGCCGGCCGGCCGGGACGTTGAAGTCCTCCAGCGCCTGGCGGACGGTCGCACCGATCTGGGGGTCCTCGAGCTGGCGGGTTGAAAGGTTCACGCTGAGGTAGACGCCCGGGTGGATCTCCGCCGCCCACTTCGCCGACTCGCGCAGCACCCACGTGCCGATCTCGCCGATGATCCCCGAGTCCTCGGCCAGCGGGATGAACACGCCCGGCGGCACGAGGCCGTGGACGGGATGCTGCCAGCGCACGAGCGCCTCGAACGCGCGCAGGCGGTTGTTGGCCAGATCCACGATCGGCTGGAGGTACAGCCGCAGCTCGCCGCGCTGGGCGGCGCCCACGAGCTCGTCGGCCAGACGCAGCCGCTCGGAGATCTCCTCGCGCATCGAACCGTCGAACCGGGCGAACGTGCCACGCGCGCGGCGCTTGGCGGCGTACATCGCGGTGTCGGCGTCGCGCAGGAGGTCCTCGGGGGACTCGCCGCCCGTGCCGATCGCGATGCCGATGCTCGCGCTCACGGACATCCAGCGGCCGTCGACGGAGACCTGCTGGCCCAGGAGGAACTGGACGCGCTGGGCGAGCTGGTCGGCCTCGCTCTCGTCCTTCAGGCCCTCACAGAGGATCACGAACTCGTCGCCGCCGAACCGGGCGACGATGTCCATCGCGCGCATGCCGGTCGCCAGGCGCTCGCCGACCTGGGCGAGCATCCGGTCGCCGGTCTCGTGACCGAGCGCGTCGTTGGTGAGCTTGAAGTTGTCGAGGTCGAGCAGCAGCAGCGCGATGACCTCCTTCGAGCGCCGGGTCCGCGCCTGCGCCGTCGCGACGTGCTCGAGCAGGAGCGCGCGGTTCGGCAGCCCCGTGAGCTCGTCGTGCAGCGCGCGGTACGCGAGATCCTTCTGGTGGCTGTCGCGCTCGATGACGCGCCCGAGCTGCACCCCGACCTGGTTGAGCACGCGCAGCAGCCGCGGCGAGGCCTGCATCTTGTGGTCGGACATCACCTCGATGACACCGACGACCTCGTCGTTGACCTTCACCGGGAACGCGAGCGAGCCCACGATGCCGGCCTGCGCAGCCTGGCTGGCGTACGGGTACCCGCTCTCCTGCCGGACGTCGGCGCTCCACGCCGGGTTGCCGCTAACGATCACACGCCCCGGCAGGCCGACGCCCTTCGGCAGCGTGGCGCGCTTCGCCGTCTCGACGAACGACCCGAAGCGCGTGCGGTCGGCGACGTGCCAGATGTCCGTCGACTTCGCGCTGCCGTCCTGGTTGGACAGGTAGACGTGGCCCAGCGGCCATTTGCCGTGGCGGCAGATGAGGTCCAGACAGCCCTGATACGCCGCGTCGATCGTCGCCGCGCTGTTGGCGGCTACGGCGATCTCCTCGAGCAGTGAGACCGTCGCCATCTCTTCGCGCATCCGCCGGGCGAGCGGCATGAAGATGAGGGCGGCGAGGATGATCAGCGCGCAGACGATGAGGCCGGTGGCGACGAAGAGGCTCCACGTCAGCGACTGCCCGGCGCTGACGCTCTCCTCCTCGTAGGCGCGGGAGGTCGCGTCGAGGTCGCGCAGGAGCGGGCCACGGGCGGCGGCGAGCACCCGGCGCACGGGCAGGTCGCCGAGCTGCGGATTCACGCGCTTGGAGACACGCTCGGCGGCATCGGTGAACGACGCGACCTGGGCGTCGAGCCCACGGCTCTCGCGGATCCGCTGCGCCGCGGCCGGCGGCGTCCCGGCGCCGAGGACCTCCGGGCGCTGGGTCAACAGCTCATAGTCGCTGCGCATCGCCTGGACCGCCGACCGCAGCTCGGCGCGGTCACGGCGGCGACTGGCCTGCGTGGTGTCGGTCGCCAGACGCGCGGTGAGCAGCGCGATGCGCTGCGAGGCGGTCGCCTGACGCGCCGCGGTGCTCAGCGCCCGGGTCTCCCCCATGCGCGAGGACGCGTTGTGGCCCTGGACGACGTAGGCGCCGATCACGATCAGCGCGACGACGAGGAGGCTCAGGACGACGGGCAGCTCGAGCTGGCGCCGGGAGAGCTCGTCGGTCGACGTGTCGTTCGGCGTGAACTTGGGGAGGCGGAGCGAAAGGTGTGGGAGGCGCACCACTCACCCTTATCGGCACGGCCCGCCGAAACTGGCGAGCTTTGCCGCCTCAGATTCGGCAGACGGCCGATCAGGAGCCGGCGGCCGTGCCCCCGACGAGCTGGGTGAGGTCGGCCAGCTGGGCCTGGAGCCCGCCGCAGACCTCCTCGCAGAGCGCGTACACGCCGGGATCGGCGACCGAGTACCAGGCGCTCGTGCCCTCCTTGCGGCGGCTGACGATGCCGGCCTGCAGGAGCACGCCGAGGTGCTTGGACGTGTTCTGCTGGCTCGTGCCGAGCCGCTCGGTCAGCTGCGCCACGGAGAGCTCGCCGTCGCGCAGCTGGTCGAGGATGCGGATCCGGTTGGCGTCGCCGATGACGCGCAGGCGCGCGGCGATCAGCTCGGCGAGGTCCATCGGGATGGGTCGGGGAAGCGTGGTCATGGCGGTCCTTCGCGGGTTCACCGGGTCGAGCAGCTGTTGCCGCCGGACTCCAGGTCGGGATCGTAGGGGTGTCGGCCGGCGTTCACGGCGATGACGGCCTCGTAGTTGGCCGGGCGCGGCGGCATATCGGCGAGCAGGGCCTCGGCGAAGTCCGAGGGCTCGTCCAGCGCGAGCTCCGGCACCGTACGCCGGATCTCGCCCAGCGTCGCCGCGACGGGCCCCGCGGGGAGCCCTGGATGCGTGTGCCCGGGAAGCAGGACGACGTCGTCGCCGAGCGCGAGAACCCGCTCGTGGAGCGTGCGGTGGAGCAGCCGGGCCATCTTGCGCGAACCCTCCGGATCGCCCTCCTGCAGATCCGGCCGCGCGATCCCGTCGACGAACAGCGAGTCGCCGCCGACGAGCGCGCGCTCGCCGACGAGCAGCCCGGTCATGTCGGTGGTGTGGCCGGGCAGGGAGATCACGCGAATCGGGACTCCGCCAAGATCCAGCGCGTCGCCGTCGCGGATGGGCAGGACCTCGCTGGCGTACGTGACGCCGCGCTCAAGCGCGGCGGCGGGCAGATGCAGCCGCGCGGCGGTGCGGTGGGCAAGCTCCCGCGCGCCCGAGAGGTGGTCGGCGTGCAGGTGGGTGTCGACGACGGCGACGATCTCCGCACCGACCTGCGCGGCGAACCCGATGTACGCCTCGGGGTCCGGTGCCGGGTCGACGACGAGGGCGCGCCCCCCGGCGGCGAGGACGTAGGAGAGGCATCCGCGGCCGGGCCGCTGGACCTGCAGCACCTCGAGGCCGTGGACGCCGACCTTGACCGGCGTGGCGCGCAGCAGGCGGATCCACCCGCGCATTCCGCCTTCGAGCACGGCGATGTCGGCGCCCTCAGCGGCGAGCGCCTGGGCGACGCGCTCGGCGGTGATTCCGCGGTTGCAGATCGCCACGACGGGGCCGTCGAGCATCGCCGCCACGCCGGCCGGGTCGGCGAGCGCCTCAGCCGCGGGCACGTGGCGCAGCGACGCCGACGGCGCCTCGATGACCCACGATGCATCGTCGCGGACGTCCAGCAGCGTCAGGGGCTCGTGCGCGTCGAGGCGATCGGCGAGCGCGGCTGGAGCGATCTGGACGGGAGCGGCGGTGGTGCGCATGAAGGACCTCGCGGACAACGGGATCTACAACTATACAACGAGTGGGTTGTTCAAACTAGACCGCGACTCCGGCCACCGTCGCGGCAGCCACCCCGACGGCGACCGCGGCGACGAGCGTCGCGAAGCCGCGACCCAGCGTCTTCAGCGGCAGGCGATCGGCCAGCGACGGGCCGGCCAGGGCACCGGCGATCGTGGCGCCGCCCATGACGAGCGCGACGGGCCAGTCCATCTCCCCACCCGCGGCGAGATGCGCCGCCAGCCCGGCCAGGGAGACGATGCCGACGATGACCATCGACGTGCCCATCGCCTCGCGCATGCCGAAGCTCAGCCAGACCGCGAGCACGGGGACCACCAGGAACCCTCCGCCCACGCCCACGAGCCCGGTGATCCCACCGACCAGCAGGCCGAGCGGGACGAGCACCTGCGCCCGCGCCTGCGGACACCCGCCGACCGCTGCGGCGGGCTGCCCCGCGCGCTGCCAGGTCGCTCGCGCCGCGAGCAGCATCACGCCGGCGAACACGAAGAGGAGCACCGCGCCGCCGACCGCCTGGTTCGCCACCGCACCGACGAGGCTGCCGGTGGCCGCGGCGCCCGCGAACCACGCTGCCGACGTCCAGCAGACCGCGCCGTGGCGGACCTGGACGGTGGCGCCGGTCGCCGCGGCGGCGGCGACCACGGCGAGGCTGACGGTCGTCGCCTCGTGGACATCGAGGCCGACGACGTAGACGAGCACGGGCACGGCGAGCACCGCCCCACCGCCGCCGACCATGCCGACGGCCAGGCCGATCGCGATCCCGAAGGGGATGGCGAGCAGGAGCTCGTTCACGCTTTCACAACCGCACAGTGGTGCATACCACCACCATAGCGGAGAACAACCCCGTGGTTGTGAAGATGGACCTCAGGCGAGGACGCCGCTCAGCTCCCGCCGGGAGCGGATGCCGAGCTTGCGGTACGCGTTCGTCAGGTGGACCTCGACGGTCTTCGGCGTGACATAGAGCTGCTGCGCGATCTCGCGGTTCGCGCTGCCGGCGGCGGCGAGGTCGACGACCCGCCGTTCGCTCGGCGTCAGCGACTCCACGCCCGCGAGCGCGTCGGTGCGCGGCCGCGCGCCGGCGGCATGCAGCTCGGAGCGCACGGACTCCGCCAGGGCATGGGCGTCGCATGCGCCGGCGAGTTCGAGCGCGCGGCGCAGCGGGTCGCGCGCCTCGGACGGGCGGCGGGCCCGCCGCAGCGCGCCCCCGAGTGCCGCGAGCGCCTTCGCCCGCTCCAGCCGCGCCGACGACGTCTCGAGGACGGCGACGGCCTCCTCGAGCGTCTCCAGCCCGTCCTCGCGCTGGATCGTCCCGAGCACGCGGAGCGCGGCGCCCACCGTGCCCGGGGCGCCCCAGTCCCGCGCCTTGACGAGCCACGCCTCCGCCGCCTCACGCGCCTCGTCACGGCGATCGAGCCGGTCCAGGGCGAGGGCTCGCAGCAGCGGCCACTGGTAGTCGATGGGATGCGTCACCCACGCCGACCGCGCGGCAAGCTCGTCGCAGGCCCGCAGCGCGTCTTCCGGACGGCCCTGCGCGAGCCACAGCGCCGCGCGGCCGTGCAACCAGACGAAGGAAGGCAGCGAGTCGTCCTGCGGGTGCGGCATGTCGGCGAGGTGCCGCTCGGCCGCATCGAGCTCGCCCTGCTCGACGAGCAGCACCGCGAGGTACCCGCCGCTGACGGCCATGACGGTGTCGCTGTACCCCCACTGACGCAGCTCGCCGATCCCCGCCTCGAACTCCGCGCGCGCCTGCGCGAGGTCGCCGCGGCGCAGCAACGCGTGGCCGTACCACGTGTGGATGGTCGAGCTGCCGAGCAGCGAACCCGTGCGGTACGCGTCAGCCTGGTTGGCCTGCCACATGTCGATGACGGCGTCGTGCTCGGCGCAGTGCAGCGCGATAAACGGCGCGACGGCGATGAGCGGGTCGTCGGAGATCCGCAGCCCGCCCTCGCGCAGCAGCCACAGCGCGAGCTCAGAGACTTCCTCGGCGCTGCCGCCCGTGTGCGACCACACGTACGTCGCGAACGCCGTCAGCAGCAGCGCGCCGACGCCACCCTCGGGCTGCCGCCGATACGGCGCGAGCGCGGTCAGGATCTGCGGGTCGCTGACCCCGAAGATCGCGGTCACGCCCTCGACGGCCCGCAGTCCGCAGCGGGCGTCCTCCCCCGCCTCGTCGTCCGGCAGGGCGGCCATCGCCGCGCGCGCGACCTCGCCCGCCTCGGCGGGATCGCCCGTGAAGATGAGCGTGCGCGCCAGTGCCTGGGCGATCTCCGCCCGGGCGAGCGGATCGGCCGCGCCGGCGAGGATCTCGCGCAGATGCTCGGCGGCGCCGGGCCCGCTCGTCTGCGCCTCGATGAACGCGAGCTCCTGCAGCACCTCGATGCGCCGCGCCGGCTCCGGTGGCTCGTCCAGCGCGCGCCGGAACTGCGCTACAGCGCCGTCGGGCGCGCCCCGGCTCACGGCGTCACGACCGGCCTCCACGAGGGTGTCGACGACCCACGCCTCACCGCGCGGGGGCGCGAGCAGCAGCTGCGTGGCGACCTGTTGCGGCGGCGCGCCGGCGCCGCGCAGGACGTCCGCCGCAGCCGCATGCAGCAGCTCGCGCTCGGCTGGCGGGACCTCCTGGTAGACGGCGTCGCGCACCAGCGGGTGGACGAAGTCCAGCGGCGGCTCGGGGCGGAGGATCTCCGCGCGGATGAGCGCGCCGGTCGCCTCGGCGACGTCGTGCGCCTCCAGCCCGGCCAGCCGCGACACCATCGTGGGTGCCGCCTGGTCACCGAGGACGGCGACGGCGCGTGCGACCGACGAGGCGTCGGGCGACAGGCGCGCGAGCCGCAGCAGCACGGTCCGCGACACCGCGCGTGGCGCGATCTGGCGGACCATCTCGACCTGGTCGGCCTGCGGCGCGACACCGTCGGCGGCCAGCGCGATGAGCAGCTGGCGCAGCAGCAGCGGGTTGCCGCCCGTCGCTCGGTGGCACGCCGCGACGAAGGGCGGCTCGCCCGGGCCGATCCGCTCGGCCAGCAGCGTCCCCACCGCGTCGACGCTGAGCGGGCGCGGGCGCAGCGGCGTGACGGCAGGGTCCTGCGCGATCTCCGCCAGGAGCGCGGGATCGACGCCGGGCTCGGAGCTGCGCAGCGTCGCGGCGACGAGGATCGGCGCGCCCTCGAGCCGTCGGGCCAGGTACGCGAGGAAGCGCAGCGAGGGCCGATCGACCCAGTGCAGGTCGTCGACGGCCAGCACCAGCGGCTGCTCCTCGGCGAGGTTCAGCGCCAGCCAGTACAGCCCATGCAGCACCGCGAACGACGCGCCACCGGACTGGGTCTGCCCGGTCGGCGCGCCGAGCACGTCGCGCGCAGGCGCCGCCGCCCCGGCGAACACCCGGCCGGCGAGCTCGTCATCCGCCAGCAGGCCCTCGAACAGCTGGCGCACCACCCCGAACGGGAACGCCCCCTCGAGCTCGCCGCCACGGGCGCTGAGTACCCGCACGCGCGTGCCGGCCCGGCGGCGCACCTCGGCCAGCACGCGGGTCTTGCCGATGCCGGCGGGCCCCTCGATCAGGAGGAACCGCCCTTCCCCGGCGGCGGCGTCACCGACGAGGTCGTCGACGATTCCCAGTTCGTCGTCGCGCTCGAGAAGGTCTGCGTCGGCCATCGGTCTGGATCGTACGTCGTGTCCGGCGTGGTCAGACGGCCGGCTGCAACGCGCTGCCGAGCTCGCGGCGGGAGCGCACGCCCAGCTTGCGGTACGCGTTCGTGAGATGGACCTCGACGGTCTTTGGCGTGACGAACAGCGCCTGCGCGATCTCCCGATTGGCCTGCCCCGCCGCCGCGAGATCCACGACGCGCCGCTCGCTCGGCGTCAGCGACTCCACGCCGGACATCGCCTCGGAGCGCGGGCGCGCGCCGGCGGCCTGCAGCTCGGTGCGGATCTCCTTGGCGACGGCGCCCGCGTCACACGCCGCCGCGAGCTCCAGCGCCCGGCGCAGCGGTTCGCGGGCGTCCGCGACGCGGCGCGCCCGGCGCAGCGCCCCACCGAGCGCCGCAAGCGCCCGGGCGCGCTCCAGCCGCGCCGAGGAGCCCTCCAGCACGGCGACGGCCTCCTCGAGCCGCGGCAGTCCCTCCTCGCGCTCGAGCTGCCCGAGGATCCGCAGCGCCGCGCCGACGGTTCCCGGAGCGCCCCAGGCGCGGGCGACCTCGAGCCAGGCCGTCGCCACCTCGATCGCCTCATCCGTCCGCCCCAGGCGATCCAGCGCCTGTGCGCGGACGGCCGGCCAGGGCCAGCCGATCGGAGCGGGCATGTACAGCGCCCGGCGCTCGCCCTCCAGGCACGCCTCGACGGCGGCCTCGGCGTCGCCCTGCGCGAGCGCGAGCTCGGCCCGCGCGTGGAGAAACGCGAAGACCGGCGTCGAGGCGTCGGGCGGAAGACGCAGCGCCCGCATGCGGCGGTCGGCCTCGTCGAGCTCGCCCTGGGCGACAAGCACGGTCGCCAGCCACGCCGTCGCGATGAGCTGAACGGTCTCGCTGTAGCCCCACCGCGCGACCTGCTCGATGCCGATCTCGAGCTCCTCCCGCGCCTGGGCGAGGTCGCCACGGCGCAGCAGCGCGTGCCCGTACCAGTTGTGCATCGACGCGCTCTCCATGAGCGACCCCGAACGGAACGCGTCGGCCCGCGCGGCGTCCCAGATCTCCAGCACCTCGTCGCGCTCGGCGCAGTGCAGCGGGTAGAACGCGGCCGCCGCGATGAGCGGGTCGTCGGCGTGGCGCAAGCGGCCGAGCGCCCGGAGCGCGAGCGCGCACACCTCGTCGGCCGGGCCGCCGCTGTAGGACCACTGCATCGCCGTGATCGCCGCCAGCAGCGCCTCGCCGAGCGTCGCGCACGGCAGATCGCGGTGGCGCGACAGGCGCGTCAGGACCTCCGGGTCGCCGACCCCGAAGTGCACGCACGTGGCCTCGAGCGCGAGCAGCCCGAGGCGGGCGTCGCCGTCGTCGGGCGGAAGCTCCTCGAGCGCCGCCTGGCAGACCGCCAGCCCGTCCTTCGGGTGACCGGTGAAGACGAGCGTGCGCGAGAGCGCCTGCGCGGTCTGCGCCCGCGCCTCGGCGTTGGCGGGCGGGGTCGCGTCGAGCACCTGGCGCAGCAGCCCGGCCGCGCCGTCCGCGGTCACCTGCGCCTCGGTGAAGGCGAGTTCGCGCAGCAGCTCCGCGCGCTGCTCGGGCGCCGGCGGCTCGTCGAGCGCGCGTCGGAGGTACGCCACCGCGCCGTCGGGCGCCCCGCGGGCGATCGCGTCGCGCCCGGCCTGGATCGCCGCCGCGGCTGCCCACGGCGCGCCTGCGGGCGGCGTGAGCAGGAGCTGGTTGGCCACCTGCTCGGGCGCGGCGCCCAGCTCCGCGAGCAGCTCGGCGGCCCGCGCATGCAGCCGTTCGCGTTCTGCGGGGGTGATGTCCTGGTAGATCGCGTCGCGGATGAGGGGATGGACGAAGACGAACGGGCTCTCCGGCGCGAGGAGCTCGGCTCGCACGAGCGCCTCGGTCGCCGCGACGACGCCGTCCTCGTCGAGCCCGCCGAGCGCGCCGACCGCCCGGGGCGTGGCGGCGTCGCCGAGCACCGCGACCGCGCGCGCCGCGTCGGCGGCCGCTCGGTCGAGCCGCGCGAGCCGCAGCAGGACCGTTCGGGCCACCGCCCGCGGTGCGACCTGCGCCACCGCAGCCGCCTGCTCGGCGTCCGGGCGCACCCCGTCGGTGGCGAGCGCCCCGAGCAGCTGCCGGAGCAGCAGCGGGTTGCCGCCCGTCGCCTCGTGGCAGGCGCCGACGAACGCCGGGGCGGCCTCGGCGCCGAGGCGCTCGGCGATCAGCCCCGCGACCCCCTCGACACTCAAGGGCCGCGGGCGGACCGCCTGCGCGTCCGGGTCCTGGACGAGTTCGCCGAGAAGCACCGGATCGATGCCCGGCTCAGCGCTGCGCAGCGTCGCGGCGACGAGCACGGGCGCGCCCTCGAGCCGGCGCACCAGGTACGCGAGGAAGCGCAGCGACGGGCGATCCACCCAGTGCAGGTCATCGACGGCCAGCACCAGCGGCTGCTCCTCGGCGAGGTTCAGCGCCAGCCAATACAGCCCATGCAGCACCGCGAACGACGCGCCACCCGACTGCGTCTCGCCCGTCGGCCCGCCGAGCACGTCGCGCGCCGGCGCCGCCGCCCCGGCGAACACCCGGCCGGCGAGCTCGTCATCCGCCAGGACGCCCTCGAACAGCTGGCGCACCACCCCGAACGGGAACGCGCCCTCCAGCTCGCCGCCGCGTGCGGTCAGCACCTTCATCCGCCGGCCCGCGCGCTCGCGCACCTCGGCGAGCACCCGGCTCTTGCCGATGCCGGCCGGCCCTTCGACCAGGAGGAACCGCCCCTCGCCGGCCGCGGCGTCGGCCAGCGCCGTCTCGACGACCGCGAGCTCGGCGTCGCGCTCCACCAGGCCGCCGGTCATGCGCCCGCGAGCACCCCGCCCAGGTCGCGCCGGGAACGCACGCCCAGCTTGCGGTACGCGTTCGTCAGGTGGACCTCGACGGTCTTCGGCGTGACGAACAGCGCCTGCGCGATCTCCCGATTGGCCTGCCCCGCCGCCGCGAGATCCACCACCCGCCGCTCGCTCGGCGTCAGCGACTCGACCCCCGACAGCGCCTCGGAGCGCGGCCGCGCGCCCGAGGCGTGCAGCTCCGTCCGGACCGTCTCCACCAGCGCGGTCGCCCCGCACGTCGACGCGAGTTCGAGCGCCCGCCGCAGCGGCTCTCGCGCCTCGCTGGGCTGGCGCAGGCGCCGCAGCGCCGCACCGTATGCGGCCAGTGCCTTGGCCTCCTCGAGCTTCGCGCCCTCGTAGCCGCGCAGCATCTCCGTGGCCTCGCGCAGCCGCTCGAGGCCGGCCTCGCCCTCGAGCTCGCCGAGCACGCGCAGCGCCGGCCCCGTGAGCATCGGGGCGCCCCAGATCCGGGCGACCTCGAGCTCCTTGTGCGCCGCGGCCAGCGCCTCGTCGGCGCGGCCGAGACGGTGCAGCGCCTGGGCCTCGAGGCCGAACCACATGTGGTCGACCGGGTAGCGGACCCACGACCGGGCGTGCAGCTGCTCGGCCCAGGCCAGCGCGCGCTCGGGGTCCCCGGCCGCGAGCTCGAGCGCCATGCTCGCGCGCAGCCAGAAGAACACGCTCGTGCCGTTCAGGCCGGGGTCGGAGACCGCCTCCAGCCGCGACCGCGCGGCGTCGAGCTCGCCGCGCTCGACGTGGATCGACGCGATGTGGGCCGCCGGGTAGATGAGCGCCGCGTCGCTGAACCCCCAGCGCGAGAGGCTCTCGAAGGAGTCCAGGAGCATCGCCTGCGCCTCCTCCAGCTCTCCGCGGCGGTAGAGCGTGTAGCCGTACCAGAGGTGGATCGTGGCGTAGACCATGAGCGACCCGGAGCGATGTGCCTCAGCCCGGAACCGATCCCAGACGACGAGCACGTCGTCGCGGCCGGCGGCGACGAGCGTGTTCATCGCAGCGACGGAGATCAGTGCCGGGTCAAAGGCCACCATCTGGCCGTCAAGCAGGGAATCCAGACAGACCGGTGCGCACTGCTCGGCGGACCCGCCGTCGTAGGACCACGCGTACCCGGCCATCGACTGCAGGAGCCGGGTGCCCACCCCAGCCCCGGGGATCACGCGCCGGTAGGGCGCCAGCGCGTCGAGCGACGCCGGGTCGCCCGCGCCGAAGAAGACCGTCATCGGCAGCAGGGCCTCGAGCGAGCGGCGGACCTCCTCGTGCTCGTCGCCGAGGTCCGCGATCGCGGCGCGGACGACCTGGGCGCACCCTTCCGGGTCACCCGTGAACACCGTCGCGCGCGCGAGCACCTGCGTGATCTCCGCGCGGCGGAGCGGATCCTCGACGAAGGTCAGCGCCTCGGTGAGGTGCTCGACCGTGCCCGGCCCGTTCGCCCCCGCCTCGGCCATGCCGAGCTCGAGGAGCACGCCGGGGCGCTCGTCGGGCGCCGGCGGCTCCTCCAGCGCGCGCGCCAGGTACGCCACGGCGCTGTCGGGCGCACCGCGGGTCAGCGCCGCGTTGGCCGCCTGCCGGCACGCCCCCACGACCCATGCCTCACCGCGCGGCGGGCAGAGCAGGAGCTGCGCGGCCGCCTGCTCGGGTGGGGCGCCGCGCTCGGCCAGCAGCTGCGCAGCCCGGGCGTGCAGCAAGTCGCGCTCACCCGGGGGCAGGTCCTGGTAGACCGCGTCACGCAGCAGCGGATGGACGAAGCCCAGCGGCGGCTCGGGGCGCAGCAGCTCCGAGCGGACGAGCTCACCCGTCGCGGCCGCCGCCTGCTCCTCGTCGAGGCCGGCGAGCGCCGCGACGGCGGGCAGCCCCGCGCTCTCGCCCAGCACGGCGACGGCCCGCGCCACGGCGAACGCGTCCTGCGACCCGCGCGCCAGGCGCGAGAGCACCGTCCGTGAGACCGCGCGCGGCGCGATCTCCCGGACCGTGGCGACGTGATCGTCGGTCGGCGAGACGGCGTCGGCCGCCAGCGCCTGCAGCAGCTGGCGCAGCAGCAGCGGGTTGCCGCCGGTCGCCTGGCGGCAGGCATCGAGGAACGCCGACCCCCCTTCTTGGCCGAGTGCCTCGGCGACGAGGCCGCCCACGGCGTCCCGGGTCAGCGGGCGCGGGCGCAGCGACACGGTCATCGGGTCCTGCGCGATCTCCGCCAGGAGCCCCGGGTCGAGCCCGGGCTCGGCCGTACGCAGCGTCGCGGCGACGAGCACCGGCACGCCCTCGAGGCGCCGGACGAGGTAGGCGATGAAGCGCAGCGACGGCCGGTCGACCCAGTGCAGGTCGTCGATGGCGAGCACGAGCGGTCGCTCTTCGGCGAGGTTGAGCGCGAGCCAGTACAGGCCGTGGAGCACCGAGAACGACGTGTTGCCCTGCGTCATCCCGCCCAACTCCGGCGCGCCGAGCACCGACCGCGCCGAGGCGGCCGCGCCGCGGAACGCGTGCTCGGCCCGGTCGGGGTCGGCGAGGACGCCCTCGAAGAGCTGCCGGACGATGCCGAACGGGAACGAGCCCTCCAGCTCGCCCGCCCGGGCGGCGAGCACGGTCGCGGGGCGATCGGCCCGACGGCGCACCTCCGCCAGCAGGCGGCTCTTGCCGATGCCGGCCGGCCCCTCGATGAGCAGCAGCCGCCCCTCCCCGTCCTGGGTCCCGTCGAGGACGCGCTGGACGACGTCGAGCTCGTCGTCACGCTCCAGAAGGCCGTCGATCACGGGCGAATCGTACGGTGTGCTCAGGGCTTCCATCGCACCGGGCCCGGCCCGGCGTCTGCGACGCGGTCGCCGGGGTTGGCGATCGCGCACCGGTCGAGCGAGAGGCACCCGCAGCCGATGCAGTCGTCCAGGCTGTCGCGCAGGCGCTCCATCTCGGCGATCCGCTCGTCGATCCGCGCCCGCCACGTCGTCGTGAGCGCCGACCAGTCCCGCCGTGTCGGGGTGCGGTTGGCGGGCAGCCGCGCGAGCTCCCCGCCGATCTCGGCGAGCGTCAGACCGACGTGCTGGGCGAACGTGATGAACGCGATGCGGCGCAGCACGGATCGGTGGTAGCGGCGATGCCCCGACGTGCCTGCGCGCTCGGAGGCGATGAGCCCCCGCTCCTCGTAGAACCGCAGGGCCGAAGTTGCAACGCCGGCCCGGGCAGCGACCTGGCCGATCGTCATCAGCTCGCCCTTGACTTCAACCATGCTTGAAGTTGTACACCCTCAGGCATGACGCAGACAGCGACGCAGCAGCTCACCGCCGAGGTCCTCACGTGGCCCGGCACCTCCGTCCGCTTCGGCAGCCGCGGCGAGTACGGGTTCTGGGCGGGAAACCGCGAGCTCGGGCACCTCCACGGCGACCGGGTCGCCCACTTCGCATTCGCCGACCGCCGGCTTGGCCAGGAGCTCCGCGACAGCGGCCAGGTCGGCCCCCACCCCGTCAACCGGCACTCACCCAAGCTCGCCGCGCGCGACATCGCCGGCCCGGCCGACGTCGAGGCGGTCCGCGAGCTCCTGCGGCTGAACTACGACCGCCATACCGAGGACCCCGAGGCCGAGGTGCGCGCGCTGGTCGCCGCCCTCGACGAGGCGCAGTTCGACGCCGACGCCTTCGCGGCGCTCCTGCGTGACGACGCGGTGATCGTGAACATCGCGGGCGTCCGGGTCGAGGGCCGGGAGGCGATCCGATCGGCGGTGGGCGCCGCGCTCGGCACCGCGCTGCGCGACGTGCGCACGCGCGCGGAGATCATCGGCGTCGCCTTCCCCGCCGACGGCGTGGCCGTCGTCAGCGCGATCAAGCACGTCGAGCACGGCGGCGCCGCACTGCCCGCGCGCGGCACCTACTCGATCGTGACGATCCGCGAGCCGGAGGGCTGGCGCGTCGCACTGCTGCACACGACGCCGGCGGGGCTCAACTCGTGAGCTCGGCCGCCAGCTCGCGGAACACACCGACGTAGGCGTCGATTGCCTCGTCGGTGTGCGTCACCGAGAGCGTCCACTCCTCCTCGCGGCCCGGCGTCATAAAGATGCCGCGGTTGACGTTGTAGACCCAGGTGAGATCGGTGAGCTCGACGTCCTGGTTCTCCTTGAACGTCGGGTAGTCGATGACCGGGACGGTCGAGAACGTCACGCACCCCTTCGAGCCGATGCCGACCGTGTAGCCCGGCAGCCCGAACTCCTCGATGACCGCGTCGCACCCGGCGAGGATGCGGTCGTTGAGGTGCGTCAGGTGCGCGTAGGCGTCGGGCGTGAGGACCTCCAGGAGGTTCGCGCGGCACGCCGCCATGACGAGCGGGTTCCCGTTGTACGTGCCCACCTGGTAGACGCCGCCGCTCTCGACCACCGCGGCGACCTCCTCGGTCATGCCGATGGCGCCGGTCGGAAAGCCGCCGCCCAGCGCCTTGGCGAGGGTGGCGATGTCGGGCGTCACGCCGAAGCGATCAGTCGCGCCGCCCGGCGCGATCGTCAGGCCGGTTTTGACCTCGTCGAAGATGAGGACGACGCCGTGGCGCTCGGTGATCTCGCGGACGGCCTCGAGGTAGCCGGGCTGCGGCAGGACCACGCCCAGGTTCATCATCGCCGCCTCCATGATCACGCAGGCGGGCTTGCGGCCTTCCTTGTCGAGCGCGACGATCCGCTTCTCCATCGACTCGGCGTCGTTGAAGTGCACGGCGAAGACCTCGTCGACCGTGGACTGCGGGATCCCGCCGCCGTAGGGCAGCGAGTTCGGCGCCTCGCGCGGGCCGATCGCGTCGTACTCGACGCCGATCGACACCATCACCGTGTCGTGGTGGCCGTGGTAGGAGCCGAAGATCTTCAGGACGGTCGTGCGGCCGGTCAGGGCGCGGGCGATCCGGATCGCGTCCATCGTCGACTCGCTGCCGGAGTTCGTGTACCGCCACTTCGGCAGGCCCCAGCGGTTCGCGAGTTCCTCGCCGACGACGATCGCGTCCTCCGTCGGGGCGGCGAAATGCGTGCCGAAGCGGTAGCGGCCCTCCACTGCGCCGCCGATCGCCGGGTGCGCATGCCCCTGAACCATCGAGCCGAAGCCGTTGTGGAAGTCCCACATCTCGTTGCCGTCGACGTCCCAGACCTTCGGGCCGTCGCCGCGCTCGAGGTACAGCGGCCACGGGTCGCGCAGCTGGTAGGACGACGCGACGCCCCCGGCGAGGGAGTGACGCGCGCGGTCATACATCTGGTGTGAGGCCTGGGTGCGCTCGTTCAGCCGGGCGGTCTCCCGCTCGGTCAGCTCGGCGATGCGCTCACGTGAAAGCGGGGTGACGGAAGCCGGCATACCGTGAGGATTGCACGCCCCTCCTGGCGCACGAGGCACTTAACTGTCGACGCGTGCCTGCCGATGGGGGTTCTGGCCGTCTCGTTTTTCGGCCACCCGCTGCCGCCGCCCCATCCCCGTTGGCTCACGACCCAGCATCCGCGACCACCGGCGAAGACCTCGTCAGCGAGGCCCTGCGTTCGCTGGCCCATGTCTCGATTGTCATCTTCGACGTCGACATGCGCGTCCAGGGCCTGCACGGCGGCGCGCTCGAGCGCCACGGGTACGTCCCGGAGGTGATCGTCGGCCGCCGCGCGCCCGACGTGGTCCCGGCCAGCGCGTGGGAGCACCTCGGCCCCCTCTACGCCGAGGCGCTCGCGGGCAACACGATGACCGCGCGCGTCCCTTCCGCCGACGGCACGGCGATCTACGAGACGACGTTTCAGCCGGTGCTCCGTGGCGGGGAGATCATCGGCGGGATGGCGGCCTCCCGCGACATCACCGACGCCGTGCGCGCCGACGAGGCCCGCGCCGAGGCCGAGCGCCGGCTGGAGGCGACTGCGCGAGATTTCCGGCTGCTGGCCGACTCGTCGACCGACGCGATCATCCGCGCCCGCCCGGGCGAACTGCTGTACGCCTCGCCGGCGGCGGAGAAGATCCTCGGCCTCCGCCCGGACGAGCACGAGATCGTGGAGCGCTTCTGGGGCGCGATCCACCCGGACGATCTCGCGCTGGCGCACCGGGCGCGGGAGGGGCTCTACGCCGGGGGCGAGCCGAGCCGCATCGAGTTCCGCATCCGCCACACCAGCGGCGAATGGCGCTGGCTGGAGGCAGACATGCGCGGCCTGCGCGATGCGCAGACCGGGGGCGTCGTCGAGCTGCACGCCGCGATCCGCGACATCACCCGCCGCAAGCGCGGCGAGGAGCTGGCGCGACTCTGGCACCTGTCGTGGGACGCGTCGCCCCGCGGCATGGCGATCATCGAGCCCGACCGCACGCTGCGCGCCGTCAACCCGGCATTCGCGGAGATGCACGGGGGAACACCCGAGGACTTCGAGGGCCAGCCACTGGTGGCAGTGCTCACGCCCGAGGCCGCCGACCTCGTCGAGCACCGCGCGCAGATCGTCGACCGCGACGGCAGCCTGGACTTCGAGTCGGTTCACCGTGCCCGTGACGGGCGGATCTTCCCCGTCGCCGTGGAGATCGTCGCCATCCGCGACGAGCACGGTGAGGTCACCCAGCGCGTCGGCGTCTACACGGACATCACCGCCCAGCACGCCCAGCGCGAGGCCGAGCGGCGCGCGAACGCGCTGTTCGAGCGCTCGTTCACCGAGGCGCCCGTCGGCATGTTCATCGTGCGCGACGGCGTCGTGCAGCGCGCCAACGCCGCGCTGGGCGAGATCCTCGGCGCCGTCCCCTCATCGCTCATCGGCCGCGCGGCGGCGTCGCTCGTGCATCCCGACGACCGCGAGGCGAGCGCCGAGGCCGTCCGCCGCACGACTGCCGGCGAGACGCTGCCCCCGACCAATCGCAGGATCCTGCGGGCCGACGGCACCACACGGACCGTCACGTTGCGGTACTCGATCCTCTCCGAGGAGAGCGGCCCGCCGATCGTCCTCATGCACGTCACCGACCGGACCGCCGAGCACGCGATCGAGGAGGAGCGCCAGCGCGCGCTGTCGCTCTTCGAGGCGACGTTCGCCCGCGCGCCGATCGGGCTGTGCCTCATCGCGCCGGACGGGCGGTTCCTGCGCGTCAACGACGCCCTGTGCGCGCTGCTCGGGCGCAGCGAGGCCGAGCTGCTCTCCACGGGATTCCAGGAGCTCACCCACCCCGACGACCTCGCGATCGACCTCAGCCTGCTGAGCGACACGCTCGACGGCCGGCGCGACGGCTACGAGATCGACAAGCGCTACCTGCGCCCCGACGGCACGGTGATCGACGCCCGCCTCGCGGTCTCCGCGATCACCGGCGCCGACGGCACGCCCGAGTTCCTCATCTCCCAGCTCGTCGACCTCACCGAGCTCAAGCGCGTCGAGGCGCAACTCAAGCACGCCGCCGACCACGACGAGCTCACCGGGCTCTACACACGCCGCCGCCTCTCCGTGGAGCTCGACCGCGAGGTCGTCCGCATGCGCCGCCACGGCGGCTGCGCGACGCTCCTGCTGCTCGACCTCGACGGCTTCAAGGACATCAACGACCGCTTCGGCCACTCGGCTGGCGACGACCTGCTGCGCGAGCTCTCCACGCACCTGCGTGGCCTGCTCCGCGAGAGCGACGTCATCGGGCGCATCGGCGGCGACGAGTTCGCGATCCTCCTGCCCGACACGCAGCTGGAAGGCGCCCGGAACGCCGCCGTGAAGCTCTTGGCGACGGTGCGCACGCACGGGCGCGTCGAGCGCGACGGCGCGCGGGTCGGCGTCACCGCGTCGATCGGCGCGACGATCCTCGACGGCGCCGAGACGCTCGACCCCGAGGCGCTGCTCGTCGAGGCGGACGTCGCGATGTACCGCGCGAAGGCCGCAGGCAAGGACCGGCTCGTCGTGTTCGGCGAGACCACCTGACGCCGTAGGCTTCCCGCGCTCACATCGACGGGAGGCGAGATGGCGGGAGTGCTCGAGGGCGAGGTCGTCCTCATCACCGGCGGCAACGGCGGGATCGGGCTGGGGATGGCGCGCGGCGTCGCCGAGGCCGGCGCGCGGGTGGCGATCTGGGGCCGCAACGCGGACAAGAACGCGGCGGCGGTCGAGGACCTGCGGGCGCGTGGCGCCGAGGTGGAGGCCTTCGTCTGCGACGTGGCGGTCGAGGACGAGATCGTCGACACGTTCGCTGCGACGGTCGCGCGCTTCGGCAGGGTTGACGCGTGTTTCGCGAACGCCGGCGTGAACGGCAACGGCATGGCGTTCGTCGACCTGACGCTCGAGGAGTGGCGGCGCGTGCACACGGTCAACCTCGACGGCGTGATGCTGACGCTTCGGGAGGCCGCGCGGCACATGGTCGCGCGCGGTGAAGGGGGCGCGCTCATCCCGGTCTCCTCGACGTCGGCCTACCACGGCGCCCCGCGCAACGAGCCCTATTCGGCCGCGAAGACCGCGCTGCTCGGCCTCAGCCGCGGCCTCGCGGTGGAGCTCGCGCGCTACGGGATCCGCTGCAACGCGCTGCTGCCGGGTTGGACGGACACCGAGATCCTCGACGCGGGGCGGGGCAACGAGAAGTTCGTCGCCGCGACCGTGGGGCGAACTCCGGTGCGCCGCTGGGCCGACCCGGACGAGTTCGGGGCGGTGGCGGTGTTCCTGGCGCAGCGGGGCCTGACGTTCCACACCGGCGACGAGGTCGTGGTCGACGGCGGCTACACGAAGTTCTAGCGCTGCCCCGGGCGCCGAACGTCCGATCACCGTCACTCTGGCGACGGTGATCAGACGTTCAGCGGGCGCGGCGGCCGAGCAGGTAGAGCGACAGCCCCGCCGGACCCGCCATCCAGGTCAGCAGCAGCGCGACCCGCGCGGTCTTCCCACGGTCCAGCGCGTCCTGCCAGATCCACCGCCCGACGAAGAGGTCGAACGCGATGTAGTGCGTCCACCCCGCCAGGAACGCGTCGGGCTCGGCGAGCGCCGCACGCACGGCCTCGGGGTCGCGGAAGTCGATCATCTTCCCCTGCTGGGACGCGCCCGAGGCCAGGAGCACGTCGTACGCCAGGCCAAGCGCGATGAACAGCGGCGAGGCGCGACCGACGAGCGCGCGGGTGAACCGCGAGCGCGGCGCGAGGATCATCGCCAGGAAGAACGGCGCCGACGACGAGTTGATGACGGAGTACAGCGTGCGCCGGTCGCCCGGCATGGGTGGCAGCGTGGGCTCGGTCACCGTCGGGGTTCTACCAGAGCCTTCTCGCCTGGAACCGCGCAACCTCCGCGCCGTGCGCCCGTCCCTGCCGACAATGCGCACACCGACGCTGGTCCTCACCCTCACCGCGCTGGCCCTCGGCCCCCCGGGCGACGCTCTCGCCGAGAAGACCCATTGGCGCCCGCCCGGCCCCGACCGGGTCAAGGTCGTCCTGCGCGACTGCGTGCACAACGCCCGCCTCGACCGTCGCTACCGGGTCCCGACGCTTCGGCGAACGCTCCGGCACGTCCCAAAGGACATCGCCGACTACACCGACTGCACACGGGTCATCACGCGGGACATCCGCCGTCGAGGAGCCGGTCGCTGACCTTCGACGCGCCGTCGATCACCGTCCACCGAGTGATGGACGTTCCTCAACTTCATCGCCGGTGCGTCGATGTCCCGATCATTCGAGGCGCCCTGTCCACACGCATGTTCGCGTTTGCCGCCTTCGCACCAGCCTTCGCCGCGGCTGCTGCCTACGTCGCGGCGCGCCCGTTTCATGAAACCGTCGTGCGCCTTCCGGTCGCGCTCGTTGCGATGCTCGCCACGGCGGCCATCTTCAGCATCGCGATGTTCCTGCTCAGCCTCGTCGACTCGCACAATGCCGCCTCGAGCCTCTCGTGCAGCGCGGTCGATGACGACGACGGCTGCCACAACCTCGCCTACGCCACGTGGTGGTTCACGGGGGTCGCCTCCATCGCGCTACTCGCGGGCGTCACGATCATCGGGACCGTGGGCGTCACGGCGACGCGAGCGCTCCTTCCGCGATGCCGCCCAGACTCGTCGAGTCCGTGAAGCGCGCCCGAGAGGATTCGAACCTCTGACCTTCGGTTCCGTAGACCGACGCTCTATCCAGCTGAGCTACGGGCGCAGTGAAGCGGAGAGGGCGGGATTCGAACCCGCGATGGAGCTATAAACCCCATACTCGCTTAGCAGGCGAGTGCCTTCAGCCACTCGGCCACCTCTCCGTGCGGAAGGCCCGAGTGTACCCCGTCTCGCCGGCACGCCTGCGTCAGACGCGCCGAAGCCCGCCGACCGCGTGCTCGTTCGCGGTCGGCGGGCCTCTGACAGGGCCCGCCGGTCATCAGATGACCGGCGGCGGACCGGCGCCTCCGTGCGCTGATGGAGAGGCCGCCCGCTCGGCGGGATCGAGCGGGCGGCCGGTTCAGCGGCGGAGTGCCGCAGGCGTCACGCGGTGGTGAACGCCGTCTCCGTATCGATCTCGATCTGGTTCTGGGCGAACTGGCTGAGGAACAGGCTGCGGTTCAGCGCGAGGCTGACCTTCCGCACGCTGTTGCCCATGATGTCCACCTGACCGCTGAGCGAGACGCTGATCTGCACCGGGACGAAGATCAGGACCCGGAACGAGGCGTTGCCCGTGCCGCCGAACGAGAGGCGCGTCTTCTTGCCCTCGAGGCAGCCGGTGCACGTGTTGCTGATCGTCGCGCCGACGCCCGTGAGCCAGGTCGTCGTCGGGCCGAGCAGGAACACGTTCGTGCTGAACAGGTTGATCCGCGACGCCTGGACGCCGGCGTTGTAGAGCACCTTGGCGTCCTCGCTCTTGATCTGCGCGTAGAACGTCGTGCCGTCGAACTTCGCGGCACGGCCGATCGTGCAGGACGAGGCGATGCCCTTGGCGTCGAACGCCCAGTTGCGGCTGTCGACGACGATGCCCTTGGCCGAAGCGTCCAGGTACCCGGTCGTGCAGATCTGGCGCACGGTGCCGCTGAACGAGAGGCCACCCTTGCTGTCGATGCTCAGCGAGCCACCGCGCAGGTACAGGTTGTCGTAGATCTTCGCCTGACCCGACAGCGCGCCGCTGATCGAGTACGTGACGGCCGCACCGGGCGTCGCGCGCTTGATCGTGCCCTTCGCCCCGAGCGTCACGCCGCCGAGGGCGAGGTCATCGAGGTTGAAGGACAGGTTGAACGTGCTGTCCGAGGCGATCGCCATCGAGAACCCGGCGCCCTGGGTCGAGCCCTTGGCCGAGATGCTGTAGTCGCCCTGCGACGCGGCGAACGAGAAGCCGACCGAGAAGGACGTCTTCGTCGGGATCAGGTTCGTGGTGATCGTCGCGTTCGCGTCCGCGGCGACGGACACGACCCCGGCGACCGACTTGACCGAACCGCTGAGGTTCGTGCCGGCGGCCAGGCCGAACTCCTTCGTGATCTGGCAGCCGTTCGCGCCGGCGCCGCCGGAGATCCCGAACGACCAATCCTTGCCGCTGCCGATCGGCACGCTGCCCGAGACGCCGCCCGTGATCGAGCCGGAGACCGGGCACGCGAGCGTCACGTTGCCCGAGAGGCCGATCGACGTGTTCGTCAGCTTCAGGCTGCCGCCGAGGCTCGTCTTGCTGTTGATCGCGATGTTCGCCGCGCCGGAGACGTCGTAGATGACCTCCGCCGAGGGCGCGGTGCGCTTGAGGTCGCCGCGGAACGCGACGTTCGAGCCACCGAACGGGATGGTGAAGTCCGCGTTGAGCGCGAACGTCCCGTCGAACTGGATCTTGCCCTGCGCGGTGCCGATGCCCGCCGACGCGTAGAACGCGATGTAGCTGCCGGCGTCGGTGCCGTCGTAGATGAAGCGGAAACGGGCGTCCCACTGGTTGACCCCAGCGGGCAGCAGCGTCGTGCTGATCTTCCCGCCGACCTCAAACGCACCGGTCACCGACCCGTCAACGCTCTCGATGTCACCCGTGATGTCCCCGGCCGGAAGCGCGAGATCCTTCGAGACCACGCAGCCACCGGTCGTGGCGCCGGACAGCGAGAACTTCCAGTTCTTCTCGTCGTTGATCGTGCCGGCCACACTGGCGGCCAGGCCGCCCGTGGCGCAGTCGAGCTTGGCGCTGCCGCCGAAGCTGATGCCGTCCTGGCTGATCGAGACGTTGCCGCCCGTGATGTAGACGCCCTTCGTCAGCTCGATCTGGCCGGTGATCGCGCCACTGACCTTGTACGTCGCCGGCTGGAAGATGTTCGTCCCCTCCAGGCGGCCGCTGATCACGACGTTCTGGCCCTTGAACGAGAAGGGGTAGGTCAGGTCGAACCAGTACGACGCGTTGTAGCGGATCTGCCCGTAGACGATCTGCTGACCGCCGAGCTTCACCGTGACGGTGAGCTTGTCGACGTAGACCTTGATGTCGAAGCCGTACGTGCCACCGGCGGGCGGGGCCGGGATCGCCTTGGCGATGTCGTCCTGGCCGGCGTCGGTGCCCGCGAACGCGCGCAGGCCGACGGTCGGAGCCGCGGTCTCCTTGGTCTCGGCGAGCTCGCCGGTGACGTTGGTCGCGCCGGTGTCGCCGAGGTCGAAGACGAGGCCGCCGTCCTTGATCGTGTAGACGGAGTCGTCAAGCGACTTCGGGACGGTGAAGCGCCCGCCCGTGAGGGTGAGCTTCGTGCCGGTCAGGGTGCCGGACACGCCCGTGCCCGAGACCGTCTTGCCGAGCTGCAGCGTGGCGTCGCTGAGCGTGGTGGCGTCGCCGCTGGTCGAGATCGACCCGACGACGAGCGAGATGTCCGAAGTGAGCGCGACCGTGTCGCCGCTCTTGGCCCCCGAGATGGCCGTGGACGTGGAAGCAGAAGCGCTGCTGGCGGTACCCAGCAGCAGGCACGCTCCCGCGATAAGCGCGAGAACGAGCCGCAGGCGCGAGCCTGAAGCCGTCGACATCGTGGTCTCCCCCCGACGATGGTTATGAGAAATACGAGCAATAGGCCGGAAAGCAGGTCCCGGCGGGTACGTGACTGTACTTGTGGCGCGTGGGAATTCAAGGTCCGGGGTGGTGCTGCCGATACGCCCCAGCCAGAAACGCGGGCCGTTCTAGACAGCGTCCAGCCGAACGGTCGTCCAGGAAGGCCAGCAGATACGGGAGATTCCGCGTCTCGTTCGTTCGATCGAGCGCCAACGCGCCAGCTTTCGGTGGACGCACGTCCGAGGCGCGGTTGGACAGGAAATTTCGCGCTCACGCGCGGTCCAGCCCGGCCGCGTACAGTCGTTGCCGTCGCTCGGAGGGGTGGCAGAGTGGTCGAATGCACCGGTCTTGAAAACCGGAGTCCGGCAACCCCGGACCGCGGGTTCGAATCCCGCCCCCTCCGCTGCCGCCGGCCGGGGCGACCCAGGAACTGTCGCTCCTCTGTCGGGTAGTGACAGTTTGGTGAAGCAGCCTTGTTCGAAAGCGGTACCCAAGCCATGGTGTCCATGGTCGCCGTCGCCGGAGGTATCGAGATGCATCCTCGCCGTGTGTTGCCGTTCGTCGCTGTGATGGGTTTGGTTGCCGCGGCGCCCCTACCGGCCATCGCAGAAGCGCCTGAGTGCACGCTCCCCTCGGCGATCATCGGCACTGCCGGTGATGACGTTCTGCGTGGCACCTCAGGCGATGACGTCATCTGCGGGCTCGGTGGCAAGGATCAGATCCATGGTGGGCGAGGACGGGACCTGATCATCGGCGGGAGCGACAAGGACCAATTGTCCGGCCAAGGGGGCTCGGACGAGTTGCGCGGCGACGGCGGCAACGACTTGCTCGACGGCGGTGCCGGGAACGATGTGATTGCCGGCGGCGAAGGCGAGGACCTCGTTGGCTACGCCACGAGGACGGCAGCGGTGACCGTCACCCTGGGGGTGGGCGCAGAGGATGGGGAGGCCGGCGAGGGTGACGACATTCTCGGCGATGTCGAGAATGTGGCAACCGGGAGTGGAAACGACGTTCTCGTCGGTAGCGACGGCGACAATGTCCTGGAAGGGAACGCTGGCGACGACGTGCTCGTCGGAGCAGCCGGCAACGACACGTTGGGCGGATACGCGGGATCGGATGTCGTGGTCGGCGGCGACGGCCATGACGCATTCTGGTGCTACGGCGGAGTGGACGTCTTTGAACGGCTGCCGGGCGACGTGCGCTCGGGGTGCGAGATCAGCGATCCGATCGGGGTCGGAGCCGGGCACACCTGCGCGATCTCAGCGGCGCAGCAGGTTCGATGCTGGGGGAACGGAGACTCAGGCGAGCTCGGGAGCAATTCGACCGCAGACCTGATGGATCAGCCCGGGGAGGAGTCCAGTGTGGTGCCGCTGGGGTCAAACGCGAAGGCTGTTTCCGTCGCAGCGGGCGACGACCACACGTGCGCTGTGACGGACGATGGGCTCGTGTGGTGTTGGGGGCGAGGCGCCAATGGCAGGATTGGGAGTGGAGCCACGGCGAACCTGATGGACGAACCAGGCGAGGTACCGAGCCGCATCGATCTCGGTGAGCCCGCAGTCAGTGTCACTGCGGGGTACGGCCACAGCTGTGCTCTGACGCAGGGCGGCAGCGTTCGCTGCTGGGGGCTTAACCAGTATGGCCAGCTTGGAACCGGCTCGAAGACCACGCTGATGGATGACGCCGGCGAGGCGCCGAGCACCGTGCCGCTCGGGATTCGCGTGGCGAGCCTGACCTCGAGCGCGTACGGCCTGTGTGCCGTTGCGGTCGACGGGACGGCGAGGTGTTGGGGAGAGGGGACGTTTGGACGGAACGGGGATGGAACGAGCGGGAGCCTGCTCGACGCCCCGGGGGAACACGCGAGCGTTGTGACACTCGGTTCTCCCGCGGTCGGGTTGGGGGGCGGTGATTTTCACGCCTGCGCACTCGTTCCGGGGGATATCGCGCGGTGCTGGGGCTACGGGCAGTACGGACAGCTCGGAGCAAGCGCGGTCACGAACCTGATGGACAACCCCGGCGAGGGCCCCAGTGCGGTCGGGATCGGGAGCCGCGCGCTTGACGTCACCGCCGGGCTCTACCACTCGTGCGTCGCAGCGGTCGCAGCGGTCCGATGCTGGGGGCACAACGAGTTCGGTCAGCTCGGCGTTGGTTCCACGCAGAACCTGATGGACCAACCCGGAGAGCAGCCGGGCACGCTGCGGCTCACCGAGACGATGGCATCGATAGAGGCCGGGTACTGGCACACCTGCGGCGTATCGCGCGTCGGGCGCGTCCGATGCTGGGGGAACGGTCGTTCGGGCCAACTCGGCAGCGGCGGGCGGAACAACCTCATGGACGGCCCGGCTGAGTCGCCTTCGAGCGTGACACTCCCATAGGCGCACCGCTCGTGGCGGAAACGTAGTCCGACGCTCCCGCTTGATCGTCGCCCGAGGATCGCGCCACGGGACCTGCTCAGCAATCTGGCCCGCGTTACCGGCCGGCCACGCGGTAGCGCATGTGCACGATCCGCGAGCCGAAGGTCCGCGTGTCCACGAGCTCGAGGTCCAGCCGGTGGTCGCGCGGGAAGAACGGGATGCCGCCGCCGACGGCGACCGGGTGGACGAACACCCGGTACTCGTCGATGAGCCCCAGGCGGGCGGCATCGGCGGCGAGGCCCGCCCCGCCGATCCCGATGTCCCCTTCCACCTGCGCCTTCAGCGCGGCCAGCTCGGTCGCCAGATCCCGCCGCGCGAGCGTCGTGTTCGTGCCTTGCACCGCGTCGAGCGTGCGCGAGAACACGAGCTTCGGCAGGGCCTTCCAGACCTGGCCGAAGTCACGGGAGATGGGCGACGGATCGTCCGCCGTCTCCCAGTACAGCATCGTCTCGTACAGCCGGCGGCCCAGGAGGTGCGCGCCGAGTTCGCGGACCCGGTCGTTGTGGAACTGGTGCAGCTCGTCGTCGGGCTCCGACCAGTCGAACGTCCCGTCGGGGCCGTAGATGTAGCCGTCAGCCGACACCCCCATCTCGTAGATCACGTGGGTCATGCGGCGGTGTCCACGGTCTCCGCGGGGGCGTCTTGGCCGGCAGCCGGGTTCATCCACATGACCTGCCAGCCGTGGCCGTCGAGGTCGAAGAAGCTGCGGGTGTACATGAAGCCATGATCCTCAGGACCGTCCGCCTCGGTCGCACCTGCGATCAGCGCCGCGTCAGCGACGGCGTCGACGTCGTCGCGCGACGACACCGTGAAGGAGTACAGCGCCAGCGCGTGGGTCCGGGGATCGGCCGCCGGGAGCTTGGAGTACTGCGCGAACGCCTCCGGGCTCAGGAGCATGACCGAGGCGCCCTCGCCGACCTGCATGCACGCGGCGGTCTCCCCCGTGAAGCTCGGGTCGAACGTGAAGCCCAGCCCCGCGAAGAACACGGTGCTCCGGTCCAGGTCCGCGACGGGCATGCTCACGAACAGGGCGCGGTCAGGGAGAGAGGAAGAGGTCATGCCCGGTGAGACCGGCCCCGCCCGCGAAACTCATCGCTGCGGTGAAGACGGCGGGCGCGACGGCGTGACATCGAGGCCGAGGCGCTCGGTGACGACGTCGTGGAACAGGCCGACGAGCACCGGGTCCAGTCGCCCCCGCGCGTCGCGTCGCAGCTCGGCGAACGCCTCGCGCGCGGTGCGGGCCCGGCGATAGGGCCGGTCGGACGTCATCGCCTCGTAGGCGTCGGCGATCGCGAGGATCCGCGCCTCGACGGGGATCGCGTCGCCGGCCAGCCCGCGGGGATAGCCGCTGCCGTCGAGCCGCTCGTGGTGCATCGAGATCCACCCGGCGATCTCGTCGAGGCCGGCCGCCGCGACGATGTCGGCGCCCTGCTGGGCGTGCGCGCGCATCTCGTCCCACTCCGCGTCGTCGAGCGCCCCGGGCTTGCGCAGTACGGCGTCGGTGACGCTGACCTTGCCGATGTCGTGCAGGACGCCGGCGAGCCCCACGCTGCGTGTGCGATCGAGCGGCAGGCCCGCCGCGCGCGCGAGGGCCTCGGCCAGCATGCCGACGGTCGACGAATGCGAGAACGTGCCGGTGTCGCGCAGGTCGAGCGCCTGGGCCAGGGAGATCAGGACCCGCGATTCGGCATCCCGGGTGCTGCGCAGCCGGCGAACGAGATAGACCGTGCCCGCCATGGTGGCCACGAGCACCAGCCACGACGCCGCGAGGTACTCGCTGTCGAAGTTGTCGTTGACGGCGAAGGCGGCCGCGAGCACGATCCCGTCGACCGCCACCACGACGAGCGCGGCGCGGCTGCGGCCGACGTACGCCAGGCACGCCACCGGCAGGATCCACAGCACCCGTGCCACGCCGGCGCCGAACAGCACGTTCAGCCCGATGAGGACGTCCGCCCACACGGGGGTGGCGATCACGCCCCACGCCGGCAGCTGCCGGCCCCACCGCAGCAGCGCCGCGAACGTGAAGCCCGCGACGACCACCGTGACGACGTTCACCGCGTACGTCTCCTCGCCGGCGAGCGCGCCGACGACCGTGGCGACGGCCCCCGTGATCGTCAGGAACCCGAACACCCAGGTGCACAGGCGCAGCATGAGCAGGCGGTCGTAGTCCTGCGTGAGCGCCCCGGCGGCGTCGGGGCGGCGTGTCGCGTCCACGGCGTCCGTGGCCGCGCTGTGCGCGGTGGCGGTGTCGTCCTTCACGTTGTACGCGGCCCCGGGTCTCGTCCTCCCCGAACCGGAGCCAACCCTGTCAGAGCGACAGGATGCCTCGCCTCAGTCAGATGATGCCCACGATGGCGGCGCAGTCCCAGTTGCGCGCGCCGCGCCCGCCGTCCCAGAGCTTGGCGGCGAGCCGGTCCTGCTCGGCCTTGCTGGCCTGGTAGGCGTGCGGGGTCGAGCCGCCCATCCCGCGCCAGGTCGCCGGCATGAACTGGTAGTAGCCCGACGCACCCGCCCAGTTCGGCGGCATGTTCTGCCCGCCGGACTCGCACTGGACGATCGCCCACGGGATCGCCCACGGGCCGCCGGGGCCCTGCTTGTTCACAGCGGCCTTCGCCTGCGCGGCGAGGAGCTTGTCGAGCGTCTTCTGCGCGCGCAGCCGGCCGGCGCGCGTGGCCTTCAGCGCCTGGAGCCGTGCCGCTCGAGCCTGTGCGAGCGCGTTCTGGCGCGCCTGCACGGCCGCGGCCATCTGGGCGACCGCATCGCGCTGACGGCGAACCGTCTCGGTCTCCACGCGCTGGCGGGCCGCGACCTTCGTCAGCTTCGCGCGCTGGCGCTTGGCATCGTCGCGCCCGTCGCGCACGGCGTCGACGACGCTCGCGCCGGCGCGCTGCACGCGGCGCTGGAAGTCCACGCGCGTCAGGAGATCCTCAAACCCCTCGGCCTGCATGAGCACGGTGACCATGTCGGGCGGTGCGGCCACATAGGCGGCGCGCAGCATGTCGGCGAGCTGGTCGCGATCGCTGTCGAGGCGGCGCTTGAGCCGAACGTACCGCGCGCGCTGGGTGGCCAGCTGCGTCTCGGTCGTGTCGAGCTCGGCCTGCGAGCGGTCGAGCTGCGCCTGGACCTTCGCCTGCCGGGCCTGGAGCTTCGCCACGCCGGCCGCGGCCTTGCGCTCGAGCTCACCGAGCTTCGCGGCGGCGTTCTGCAGCCGGCCCTCGCGCGCCTTCGCGCTGCTGATCGACTGCTGCAGCTCACCCTGGCCGGCGCCCTGCGCCCCGAGGGGCAGGAGCGTCCACGCGAGGACGGGCACGGCGACGGCGAGCAGGAGCGCCGCGAGGCGGTTTCGGCGGGGGTTCGGCATGAGGACGGCGCGCCCGGCCGGACCCGGGCGAAGGCGGCACGCTAAACCGCGGGGGATCCCGGATCTGCAACCCGCCTTGCAGCGGCAGGCGCGTCGAGGAAGCGCGCGACGGCCTCCTGGTAGGCGGGAACCTCGAGCAGGAACGAGTCGTGACCCCAGGGCGACGCGATCTCCTCCTGCTCGACGGCGACACCACCCGCGCGGAGCTCTCCGGCGATGAACTCGGAGTGGTCGGTGCCGAACCGCCAGTCGGTGTCGAAGCTCAACAGCTGGAACGCGGTGTCCACGGCCGCGAGCTCCAGCCCCGCGTCCTCGAACGGCGCGAAGTAGTCCATGACCCGCGTGAGGTAGAGGTAGCTCAGCGCGTCGAAGCGCGCGGGGAACACCTCGCCCTGGTGGGTGAGGTAGTGCTCGACCTCGAAGTCGTCGGCGAAGGACATCGGCGCGCCGGGCACGCGCCGCTCGCGGTCGAACTTGCGCCGCAGCGCCTCCTCGCTCATGTACGTCAGGTGGGCCATCATCCGCGCGACGATCAGCCCCGTCTCGGGGACCGTGCCGTGCGCGGCGTAGTCGCCGCCGTGAAAGTCGGGGTCACGCATGATCGCTGCCCGGGCCGCCGCCGTGAACCCGGTGTTCATCGCGGTCAGGCGCGCGCTCGCGCAGATCACGACGGCGCGCTCGATCTCGCCGGGATGGTCGAGCGCCCACTGCAGGATCTGCATGCCGCCCAGGGACCCGCCGACCGCCGCGTGAAGTCGCTCGATGCCGAGGTGGGCGACGAGCGCGCGGTGCACCGCGACGAGGTCGCGCATGTGCAGGAGGGGGAAGCGCAGGCCGTACGCCTGGCCGGTCCCCGGGTCGATCGAGCTCGGCCCGGTGGTTCCCTGGCAGCCACCGAGCAGGTTCGCGCAGATGACGAAGAACCTGTCCGTGTCCAGCGGTTTTCCGGGACCGACGAGGGTCGACCACCAGTCGGCCGCGCGCGCGTCCCCGGTCAGGGCGTGGCAGACGACGACCGCGTTGGCACGATCGTCGTCCAGCCGCCCGTACGTCTCGAAGTCGACCTCCACCGGCGCGAGGGTCGCGCCGGTGGAGAGTCGGAGCGGGCGGTCCTCGTCGAAGAGGACGGCGCGGGTCACGCGCTGGCCAGGCTCCGCGTCGCGGCCAGGGCCTGGTCGAGGTCGCCGATGATGTCGTCGATGTGCTCGATGCCGACGGACAGGCGCACCGTCTCCTGCGTGACGCCCGCCGCGGCGAGTTCCTCCTCGGAGAGCTGCGAGTGCGTCGTCGACGCATTGTGGATCGCGAGCGACTTCGCGTCGCCGATGTTCGCGAGGTGGCTGAAGATCTTCAGCGACTCGATGAACGTCTTGCCCGCCTCGGCGCCGCCCTTGACACCGAAGGTGACGAGCGCGCCGTAGCCACCCGTCAGGACCCGGTCGGCGACTTCCTTGTACGGGCTGTCGTCCAGGCCGGGGTAGGAGACCCAGTCGACGTCCGGGTGGTCGGCGAGATGCCGCGCGACCGCCAGCGCGTTGGCGTTGTGGCGCTCCATGCGCAGCGGGAGCGTCTCGATCCCCTGGAGGATGAGGAATGCGTTGAACGGCGAGAGCGCGGCGCCGGTGTTGCGCAGGAGAACCGTCCGCGCGCGGCCGATGAACGCGGCCGGGCCGAGCGCCTCGCGCCAGACAACGCCGTGGTACGACGGGTCGGGCTGGGTCAGGCCCGGGAAGCGCGCCGCGTTGGCGTCCCAGTCGAAGTTCCCGCTGTCGACGATCGCGCCGCCGATCGACGTGCCGTGGCCGCCGATGAACTTCGTCAGCGAGTGCACGACGACGTCGGCGCCGAGGTCGAACGCGCGCGTGCCGACCGGCGTCGGGACGGTGTTGTCGAGGATGAGCGGCAGCCCCTGGGCGTGGGCTGCCTCAGCCCACGCGGGGATGTCGAGGACGTTCAGGCGCGGGTTGCCGATGACCTCGCCGAAGACGAGGCGGGTCTTGTCATCGGCGAGTGCGGCGATCCCGGCCGGATCGTCCGCGTCGACCCACCGCACCTCGACGCCGTACTGCGGCAGCGTGTGCGCGAAGAAGTTGTAGGTGCCGCCGTAGAGCTGGCTGGTGCTGATGATGTTGTCGCCCGCGCGCGCGATGTTCAGCACCGCGTACGTCACGGCCGCCTGCCCCGAGGCGGTGACCAGCGCGCCGACGCCGCCCTCCAGCGCGGTCAGGCGCTCCTCGAGGACGTTCCACGTCGGGTTCATGATCCGCGTGTAGATGTTCCCGGGCTCAGCGAGCGCGAAGAGGTTCGCCGCGTGCTCGGTGCTGTCGAACGTGAACGACGTGGTCTGGTAGATCGGCACCGCGCGGGCATTCGTGGCGGAGTCGGGCTCCTGGCCGGCGTGCAGGGCGAGGGTCTCGGGGCGAAGCTGGTCGGACACGGGGCCTCCTGGGGACGAGGGAGAACGGGGAAGATAGCAATTCCGGATCGAATTACTGGACTTTTGGGGGACCGGGCGGCGCTGACGGCACACGATGCAGCCCCGGCGCGGAGACCGCCACCGGGACCCGTGCGGAAACCCTGGACGCTCCGGAATCCCGGCGCGTCGCCGTTGACACCGGCGAGAGACTGGAGAGTGATGAGCGACGACCCCGACCCCCGGCGCGACGGCCACTCGCGGGACCACGAGCTCCCCGATGAGCCGGAGGGGCTGCTCAGCGACGCCGACCGGTCGCTTGCCGACGCCGACCAGACGCTCGCCGACACCGACCAGACCGCCTCGGACGAGGACCAGGCGCTCTCCGGCCTCGACCAGATGGCCTCCGACGTCGACCAGCACGCCTCCGACCGCGACCAGGAGACCGCCGACCACGACGCCGAGTCCTCCTCTTCCAGTGGCTGGTCGAGGGCCCGCTACGCGGCGTCCCGCGCCGAGCGCCTGTCGAACTCCGTCGCCCGGTACGCCAACTCGCTCGAGCGCATGCGCGTGGTGGTGACGTGCGACAACGTCGCCCACCGCCGCGACCTGAGCGCCGAGAGCCGCGATGCGACGGCCGAGGCCCGTGACCGGCTTGCCGAGGAGCGCGAGGCCCGGATGCGGACGCTGCCCGCCGACCGGCAGGCCGCCGTCGACGCCTTCACCGCCTCGCGGCTGCGGGCCGGCGTGGACCGGCGCCGCGCGGCAGCGGACCGGCACATGGCGGCCTCCGACCGCGTCGCGGCCGCACGCGACCGGCAGTTCGCCCGCGAGGCGCTCCGCCACGCCCACCACGACGACGTCACCGGCGCGCTGCAGCGAGAGCTGGGAGAGCTCGTCCTGGAGCACGAGGTCACCCGCGCGCACCGGCACGACCGCCCGCTGACGATCGCGTCCCTCACCGACGCGAGCGAGACCGGCGGCGCCCTGGACGACGTCACCGAAGCGGCCCGGCTCGTCTTCATCGCCGACACCATTCGCCGGCACCTGCAGTCCTTCGACACCATCGTCCGCATGAGCGAGCGGACGTTCGTCTGCGCGCTGCCGGAAGCCGCGCCCGACGATGTCGCGCGGCGCCTCGACTCGATCCGCAACGAGGTGTGCGGCACCGACACCAGCCGGCCCGTCCTGACCAGGAGCGCGCGCCTGAAGCCCGGGGAGACCCTCGCCGACGTCCTCGAGCGCGCCGGCTTGGCGACGACGTCCTGCCGCCGGCTCAGGACGCGGGCTCGAGGCGCGCCGGCGCGCCGAACGGCACGAGCACCTCGGGCAGCACGACGCTGCCGTCCTCCTGCTGCCCGGTCTCCAAGAGCGCCACGATCGTGCGGCCGACCGCGACGGCGGTGCCGTTGAGCGTGTGCAGCGGCATCGGCTTGCCACCTTCGGGCCTGACCCGGATCTCCAGCCGGCGCGCCTGGAAGTCCGTGGTGTTCGAGCACGACGTCAGCTCGCGGTAGCGCTGCTGGCCGGGCAGCCACGCCTCGAGGTCGTACTTCTTGGCGGCACTGGCGCCGAGATCGTTCACCGCGATGTTCACGACGCGGTAGGCCAGGCCGAGCTCGGTGAGGATCTCCTCCTCGATGCTCAGCAGCCGCTCGTGCTCGTTCACGGACTCGTCGGGCGTGACGAACGCGAACATCTCGACCTTGTCGAACTGATGCACGCGGAAGATGCCGCGGGTGTCGCGGCCGGCGGCGCCGGCCTCGCGGCGGAAGCACGGGCTGAACCCGGCGTAGCGGCGCGGGAGCGTCTCGCCGTCGAGGATCTCGCCGGCGTGCAGCGATGCGAGCGCGACCTCGCTCGTGCCGACGAGGTAGAGGTCGTCCTCGGGCACCGTGTAGATCTGCTGCTCGGTGTCCGGGAACATGCCCGTCCCGAACAGCGCCTGTTCGCGGACGAGTACCGGCGGGATGACCGGCTCGAAGCCCTTGCCACGCAGCTTCTCCAGCGCCCAGCGCACGAGGGCGAACTCGAGGAAGACGAGGTCGCCGCGCAGGTAGGCGAAACGCGCACCGGAGAGCCGCGCGCCGCGTTCCATGTCGATGCGCTCACCGGCGAGCTCGAGGTGGTCCTTGGCCTCGAACGCCGGCTCGAAGCGCGTGCCGACCTCGCGCAGGACGACGTCCTCGGGCTCGGCGGCCGTCGGGTCAGGAAGGTTCGGGAGCCGGGCCAGCGCGGGCTCGAGCTCGGCCTCGACGCCCTGCAGCTCCTCGGACAGCGACTTCACGCGGCCGGCGACCTCGCGCATGGTGGCGATGGCCGCGTCGGCGTCGCCTCCTTCCTTCTTCGCGCGCGCGATGGCCTGATTCGCCTCGTTCTGCTGGGCGCGCAGGCCTTCGATCTCCGGCAGGAGGGCGCGCCGGCGCTCGTCGAGCTCGAGCACGCGATCGACGTGGTCGGCGACGTCGCCGCCGCGGCGTGCCAGAGCGGCACGCACGGCGTCGGGGTCCTTGCGGATCAGCCGCAGGTCGAGCATGGGCCTGAGCCTATGCGGCGCGGCGGACCGGCGTCGGGATCAGCCCTGCGGGCTGGCCGGCGCGGGCTTCTCGGCGCCCGCGTACTTCGCGAGGAAGTCCGCGACCTTCTGGGCGTCCTCGCCCGTCAGGATGTTCTCCGGCATGATCGCGCCGGAGAAGCCGCCGTTGTGCAGCGCGTAGAGGACGTTCTGCTTCGTCTCCGCCCGCTGGTCGAAGTTCGGGCCGTCCACACGCTCGCGGTTGTTGATCTTGATCGCCGAACCCTCGGCGCCGACGCTGCTGAGCGTGTGGCAGCCGGAGCAGTTCTCCACGAAGAGGGTGGCGCCCTCTCGGTACTGCGGTGCGATGTCGGAGGTCTCGACGTTCTCCTTGCCGCAGGCCCCCAGGGCGAGGGCGGCGACGAGAGCGGCTGCGGGGATGATGATGCGGCGCGTCATGGGCGGCGCAGACTATAGGCATGATCTGCCGTTCGATGTCTCGTCGTCGCGCCATCCCCCTCGCCCTGGGCGCCCTCGCGCTGCTCCCGACCGGGTGCGGCGACGACCCCGTGCGCGTGTCCGACGGCGAGCTGCGAGTGACCCTCGACGAGTACGCGATCACCCCGAAGAAGGTCACCGTCCCCGCGGGCGAGCTGCGCATCGTCGCGCGCAACGTGGGCCGCCTC
Organism: Bifidobacterium breve; assembly: GCA_945878865.1. Taxonomy (GTDB): domain Bacteria; phylum Actinomycetota; class Thermoleophilia; order Solirubrobacterales; family Solirubrobacteraceae; genus Svornostia. Next base: position 141,963 of record CAMCUD010000001.1, read on the forward strand.
AATCACAATCTCCGCGTGGAACTGCCCCGTGAGAACCCCTCGACCCCCGAGCGCGCGATCGGCGGGACCCCGACCGCCAAGCCGGGTACGACGGTCGTCGGCACCGTGACGCTGGAGCCCGGCACCTACCGGATGGCCTCGACCATCTCCAACCAGGACGACCTCGGCATGTGGGGCGAGCTCACGGTGACCGGGCGATGAGCGCCGCCGACCCGCGGACCTTCCGCGACGCGATCGGCCGCTTCCCGACAGGGGTCTGCGTGGTGACGACGTTCGGCCCCGACGGCCCGGCGGGGTTGACCACCAACGCGGTCAGCTCGCTCTCGCTGGATCCCCTCTTGCTGCTCGTCTGCTTCGACAACGGGTCGCGGACGCTGCCCGCCGTGCGGTCGTCGGGGCGCTTCGGCGTCAACGTGCTCGCCGCCGGCCAGGAGGAGCTGGCGCGGGTGTTCGCATCCAAGGCGATGGCGGCGGAGAAGTTCGCGGCGGTGACGCACGTGGAGGAGCACGGGGTCCCGGTGCTGGACGGGGCGGCGGCGTGGATCGCCTGCTCGCTGACCGAGCTCGTGGCCGGCGGCGACCACACGATCGGGATCGGCGCGGTGTTGGGCACGCACAGCGCGCCGGAGCGCGAGCCGCTGGTGTTCGAGAGCGGGCGGTATCGGGTGCTGGCGCCCTGAGCGGGCGGGCGCCCCGCCGGGGGTGTGGCCGAATACGGTCCGATCTCGACCGTTCTCGGCATCACCCCCCTCAGACCGGGATGACGTGTGAGGCGATGCCGTCGCCCGTCACCGCGTGCACCATCACGCCGGCCTGCGCGTCGGTGATCGCGACCAGGCCCGTCCCGTAGTCCGGCGCCAGCTGGATGTTCACCGAGGGCGCCGTGACGGCCACGACTCCGCCCACCGACGCCGCTGTCGTGAGGTGGAGGTGCCCGGCCACGACCCGGATCACGTTCGGGGCCGCCTCCAGCACCCGCGCCAGCTCGGCGCGCTGGTCGGCCGGCGGCGCCATCCCGTCCATCTGCTCGATCCCCACGAGGTACGGCGGGTGGTGCATCGCCACGACCGTGGGCGTCAGCCGATCCTCGGCGAGCCGCTTGGCGACCCAGGCCACGTCGAGGTCCCCGTCGTCCGAACCGGGGACGAGCGTGTCGCACGCCACGACCCGCACCCCGCCGTGCACGGAGACGGACTGCAGCCGCTCCTCCCCCGTCCCCGGAAGCCCGAACGCCGCGCGCATCCCGGCCCGGTCGTCGTGATTGCCCGGAAGCACGACCAGCGGGACGTCGAGCCGGGCGAGCTCCCGTGCGGCGTCCTCGTACTCGGACGACCCGCCGTCGTCCGCGATGTCCCCGGTCACGAGCACCGCGTCGGGCGCGACGCCGAGCCCAAGGATCCGGTCGACGCCGGCGCGGAGCTTCAGGACGCGCTCGGGCTCGTCGGCGCGCAGGTGGGAGTCGGTGATCTGGGCGAAGAGAGGCACCGGGTCAGGGTGCCGCAGCGTCCGGCGCCGCGTCGGGCGGGACGACGAAGTCCTGCTGACGCACGAGCATGTAGCCGGCGAGCGAGCCGAGCGCCGCAACGGCGGCGGCAATGAGCAGGAGCTCGTCGAGCGCGCCGGTGAAGGCCCCGTGCGCCATGTCGATGACCTGCCGACGTGCGGCGTCAGCCCACGGGCCGCCCGGCTCCGCCTCCACGGCGATCTCCCGGATTCGCCCGCTCGTCAGCGCACCGCTGTCAATCAGCGCCGAGATCGTGCCGCTCTTCGTGCCCGTCGGCGGGTCAGGCAACGGGTTCGCCGCGAAGGACTCCAGGAACTTCTGCCGGACCTCATGCTCGAAGAACGCTCCATACGCCGCGATCCCCGTCGCGATCCCGACCTGGCGGAACGTGTTGCCGATCCCACTCGCCATCCCGCTCTCGCGCGGATCCACCACCCCCACCTGCGTCGATGCCAGCGGCGGGTTCGTCAGCCCGATCCCCGCGCCGCCGACGATGAAGCCGGCCAGCAGCGCGGTCCACCCCGAGGTCGGATCGACGAAGCGCATGAGGACGAGCCCCGCCGCCACGAGCGCCATCCCCGTGCCCAGCAGCAGCCGCACCGGCACGCGCGCCGACAGCCGGCCAGCCACAGGCGCCACGAAGAACGACATGAGCGTGATCGGCAGGAACCGCACGCCGGCCTCCAGCGGCGAGTAGCCCAGCACGTTCTGCACGTAAAGCGTGAGGTAGAGGAACATCGAGAACAGCGAGGACGAGATGCAGAACGCGACGAGCGCCGCGCCCGCGAACGACCGGTTGCGAAACAGCGCGAGCTCGAGCATCGGGTGCTCGGCGCGCAGCTCGATCGCCACGAACGCGAGCAAGAGCAGGACCGAGCCGACCAGGAACCCGACGATGAGCGGGCTGCCCCACCCTTCCGTGTTCCCCCGGACCAGCGCGAACACGAGCAGGAAGAGGCCGCCGGAGAACGTCGCGAAGCCCGGGATGTCGAGCCGGCCGGGCCGCGGGTCGTGCGACTCGCGGACGTAGCGCAGCGTGATCGCGATCGCGAACACGCCGATCGGCACGTTGACGAAGAAGATCCACTCCCAGCCGATCGCCTCGACAATCGCCCCGCCGACCAGCGGGCCGACGGCGACCGCCGCGCCGGTCACCGCGCCGAACGCGCCGAACGCCGTGCCCCGGTCGCGCCCGGTGAACGCCTGGGCGATGAGCGCGAGCGACGTGGCGAACATCATCGCGCCGCCGATCCCCTGCACGCCGCGCGCGAGGTTCAGCAGCAGCGGCGTGTGCGCGAGCCCGCACGCGATCGAGGACAGGCAGAAGACGACGAGGCCGAGCATGAAGATCAGCCGCCGCCCGACCCGGTCGGCCAGCGAACCCATCGTCAGCAGGAACGCGGCGAGCGTCAGCGCGTAGGCGTCGACGACCCACTGCAGGTCGTTGAACGTGGAGTCCAGGTCGGACTGGATGTCCGGCAGCGCGACATTCACGACGGTGATGTCGAGCAGCAGCATGAAGATCGCGGTGCAGACCGCGGCGAGCGTCCACCACTTGTTCGGCTCTCGGGACATGGCGGCGAGTCTGTCAGCCGCCCCCGCGGGCCGCGCCGGGTTTCAGACGCTCAGATCTCGACGATCGCGCGCAGCGCGAGGAACGCGACGACGAGCGCGGCGAGCGTCGCCACGCCCATCTCGCGCCGCAGGATCGCGATCACCACCGAGCGCTGCCCGGCCTCATCGAGGTCCTCCATCGCCTGCGCGTTCTCCAGACCCCGGGACTCGAGGACCTCGTGCGCGGAGGCGATCCGCACGCCCTCCGCGATGAACCCGACGAGCACGGGCAGCAGCGCGTAGAGCCAGTACAGCCCGTTGCCGGGGTCGAAGCCCGCCACGTACAGGCCGCTGGCGACGAGCGCCTGCGCGATCGCGAACCCCTGGCCGACCCGCGCCAGCGCCCAGAACGACCGGCTCGGAACCACCCGCCACCACTGCACGGCGCCGATCACGCCGGCGAGGCCGTTCGAGGCGACGGCGAGCCAGGCGGCGATGAGAGCGGCGGATTCCACAGCGCGAGCGAGGGTAGTCCGGCGCACATTTCGGGCGGCCGAACTATCGTGCCGAGCGGCACTAAGTATCACCCTGTCACAAAGGGTGATAGAACGGTGGTCCCCCCGATGCTTCGCTCGTATCTCCCCGCACTTGTCTTCATCTTCCTGGGCACAGGAATCGGCGTGCTGTTCGCGTTCGCGAACCGCTTCCTGGGCAAGGCGCGGCGGGTTCCGCACAAGGCGGATCCGTACGAGTGCGGCCTGCCGTCGGAGGTCAAGACCAACTTCAAGTTCGGGATCAGCTTCTACCTGATCGCGATGCTGTTCATCCTGTTCGACCTCGAGGTCGTGTTCCTGTTCCCGGTCGCGATCCAGCTCGCGTCGTTCGGGACATTCGCGCTCATCGAGGTCGGCGTGTTCATCGCGCTGCTGGCGGTGGCGTTCGTCTACGTCTGGCGGCGAGGAGCTCTCTCATGGACGTGATCCGCTCGAAGCCGGGCGTGTTCCCCGGCATCGTCGAAGCGCCGTCGCAGCAGGATCTGAAGATCGAGCAGCGGCGCGCCCGCGACTTCCTCAAGGGCGACCTCGCCGGCCAGGAGCTCGAGGAGTACGTCGAGTCGCGCCTGCTGACGACCACCCTGTCGAAGGCCGGCGCCTGGGCCGCGTCAAACGCGCTGTTCCCGGCGACGTTCGGCCTGGCGTGCTGCGCGATCGAGATGATGTCGATCGTCGCGTCGCGCGTCGACATCGCCCGCTTCGGCTTCGAGGCGTTCCGCGCCTCCCCGCGCCAGGCGGACATCATGATCCTGTCGGGCCGCGTCTCCATCAAGATGGCCCCGGTCGTCCGCCGCGTGTACGACCAGATGCTCGAGCCGAAGTGGGCCATCGCGATGGGCGCCTGCTCGAGCTCGATGGGCGTCTTCAACAACTACGCGATCGTCCCGGCGGACAAGTTCATGCCGGTCGACATCCACGTCCCCGGCTGCCCGCCGCGCCCGGAGGCGCTCGCCCACGGCATCCTCAAGCTGCGCAAGATGATCCAGGACGATCCCGACCTGGGCTGGCGCGCGCGCTACGACGCGGAGAAGACCGCCGAGCTCATGCCCGGCTACGAGCTGTCCGAGGAGCTGACCACGCCGCCGAGCGAGCCGTACGTCCTGGACGAGCCCGTCGCCGCGACCCCGACCGAGGGCGAAGGTGCCTGACGCCACCGGGCTCGAGCTCCTCGCCGGGGAGCTGCGCGACGCCGACGCCGACGCCGTGCTGGACACCGTGCACGCGCACGGCAAGGGCCAGATCGTCATCGCCCCCGAGAAGATCGGCTGGGCGCTGCAGCAGCTGCGCGGCAAGGGCTTCAAGAGCCTGATGAGCGTGCACGGGGTCGACTACTACCCCGAGGAGCCGCGCCTCGGCGTGCACTACGAGCTGCTCGACATGAGCAAGGTCGACCGGCTCACGGTGAAGCTCCGCGTGCCCGTCGACGCGCCGAACGTCCCGTCGGTGACGAACGAGTGGCCCACCGCGAACCACCAGGAGCGCGAGGTCTACGACATGTTCGGCGTCGTCTTCGACGGCCATCCGGATCTGCGCCGCATCCTCATGCCCGAGGACTACGAGGGCTTCCCGCAGCGCCGGGACTTCCCCATCGGCGGCGAGCCGGTGCTCTTCACGGCCGACGAGGCGCTCGGCAAGGACTACACGCTGGGCATCGACCGGGACCCGAACGGAGAGGACGCCCTCTGATGGCGACCACCGAGCGCAGCGCGTACCGCCAGATGGAGGACTCCATCACGATGGACGCCCGCCTGGAGCGGTTCGGCACCGTCGACGGCGGCGAGCACGAGCTCCTGACGGTCAACCTCGGCCCGCACCACCCCGCCACGCACGGGGTGCTGCGCCTGCTCGTGACGCTCCAGGGCGAGGTCGTCATCGATCTGCGGCCGATCATCGGCTACGTCCACACCGGCATCGAGAAGACCGCCGAGCAGAAGAGCTACTGGAAGGCCATCCCCGTCGTCGAGCGGATGGACTACCTCGCGTACATGTTCAACGCGACCGCGTACTGCGGCGCGGTGGAGTCGCTCCTCGACCTCGAGGTGCCCAAGCGCGGCCAGTACCTGCGCGTCATCCACATGGAGCTCAACCGGATCATGAGCCACCTCGTGTGGCTCGGGACCAGCGCGCTGGACCTCGGCGCGATGTCGATGTTCTGGTTCTGCTTCCGCGAGCGCGAGCGGATCCTCGACCTCTTCGAGCAGTCGACCGGCCAGCGCATGCACACGCGCTACATCCAGGTCGGCGGCGTCATGGAGGACATCCCGCGGGGCTTCGAGGAGAAGCTGCGGGAGTTCATCGCGATCATGCCCAAGCGGGTCGGGCAGTACCGCGACATGCTCTACAAGAACGAGATCGCCCTGCAGCGCCTGAAGGGGATCTGCCCGCTCGACGAGGAGTCGCTGCTGGCCCTCGGCGTCACCGGGCCGCTGCTGCGCGCCGCGGGCAACCCGTGGGATCTGCGCAAGGCCGATCCGTACTGCAGCTACGAGGACTTCGACTTCAAGATCCCGGTCGGCACCGAGGGCGACAACTGGGATCGCCTCGCCGTGCGCCTCGCGGAGATGGAGCAGTCCGTGCGGATCATCGAGCAGGCGCTCGACGGCCTGCCCGAGGGGCCGCACATCACCGAGGACCGCAAGATCGCGCTGCCGCCGCGCCACGAGCTCGGCACCTCGATGGAGGCGCTGATCCACCACTTCAAGCTCGTCACCGAGGGCTTCCGCGTCCCGCCGGGCGAGCACTACTACCCGATCGAGTCGCCCCGCGGCGAGCTCGGCTGCTTCGTGCGCGCCGACGGGTCGAGCAAGCCGGCGCGCGTGCACATGCGCGACCCGTCGTTCGTGAACCTGCAGGCGACCGCGCCGATGACCCGCGGCACGTACATCGCCGACCTCATCGCGACGCTCGCGATGCTCGATCCGGTCCTCGGAGGCATCGACCGCTAGCCATGGCTGACGAGACCAAGGTCATCGAGCAGGAGCGCGCGCTCGCCGGCGAGATCATCGCCGCGCCCGAGCAGCCCGTGCCGATCGAGCAGTCGATCGCCGCGTTCAAGGACGAGCCGCCGCGGTACGCCGACGGCTCGCGCGTCCCCGGCTGGGACGACGCCGCCGACCTGACGAAGGACCCCGCGACGATCCCCGATCCGGCGACGACGCCGGTCCCCGACGAGCTGCGCGCCGAGATCGAGGACCTCATGACGCGCTACCCGGACCCGAAGTCCGCGTCGATCCCCGCGCTGGCCGCCGCGCAGCGCCTGCACGGCTGGTGCTCGCCCGAGGCGATCACCCAGGTCGCGTGCGTCATGCGGCTCACTCCGGGCTACCTCATCGCGGTCGCGAGCTTCTACGACATGCTCGACACCAAGCCCGTCGGGCGGTGCCGGGTGTACGTCTGCACGAACATCAGCTGCTCGCTGAACGGCGCCGACGAGCTGCTCGACGCGGTGAAGGGCGAGCTGCGCGAGGGCGACGACATCCACGCGCGCGGCTTCGAATGCCTCGGCGCGTGCGACATCGCGCCGATGGCGTCGGTCGACGGCGTGTACGTCGGGCCGATCGCGCTGGATGAGGTGCCGACACTCGTCGAGCAGATCCGCAAGGGTGAGGACCCCCTGCCGGAGAAGCAGCTGATCAAGCGCCGCTCTGTGGACCCGGAGGCCAACGCATGAGCACGCCACACCTCCTCTTCAAGGACATCGACGAGCCGGGCCTCGACACGCTCGACGTCTATGTCAAGCGCGGCGGCTACGACAACCTGAAGAAGGCCCTGACGATGCCGCCCGAGGCGGTCGTCGAGGAGCTCAAGGCCAGCGGCATCCGCGGACGCGGCGGCGCGGGCTTCCAGATGGGCACGAAGCTGTCGTTCCTGCCGAAGGGCACGATGGACAAGTACGTCGTCTGCAACGCCGACGAGTCCGAGCCGGGGACCTTCAAGGACCGCGAGCTCATGCAGAAGATCCCCCACCTGCTCATCGAGGGGATCCTCATCGCCGGCTACGCCGCGCAGGCGACGAAGTCGTTCATCTTCATCCGCGGTGAGTACGACCAGCAGGCGTCGATTCTCGAGGCCGCCGTCGCCGAGGCGAAGGCCGCCGGCTACATCGGCGAGAACATCCTCGGGTCCGGCCACTCCCAGGACATGTGGGTCCACCGCGGGGCCGGCGCGTACATCTGCGGCGAGGAGACGGGCCTGCTCGACTCGCTCGAGGGGCGCCGCGGCAACCCGCGCCTGAAGCCGCCGTTCCCGGCCAACCAGGGCCTGTACCAGGGGCCGACGCTCATCAACAACGTCGAGACACTCTCGACCGCCCCGCTCATCATCGGCATGGGCGGCGCCGAGTACGCGAAGCTCGGCGCGGAGAACTCCACGGGCACGAAGCTCGTGTCGGTGTCGGGCAACGTCAAGAACCCCGGGAACTTCGAGATCGAGCTCGGCATGAAGAGCCGGGACATCATCGAGGGCCTGGCCGGCGGCGTGCCGGACGGCCGCCAGGTGAAGTTCTGGTTCCCGGGCGGGTCGTCCTCCCCGGTGCTGCTGCCCGAGGACCTCGACCTCACGTACGACTTCGACACGATGGCGAAGGCCGGCTCGATGCTCGGCTCCGGCGCGATCATCGTGGTCGACGACAGCAACAAGGTCGTCGACGTCGCCCTGAAGCTCGCGAAGTTCTACAAGCACGAGAGCTGCGGCAAGTGCTCGCCGTGCCGCGAGGGCACGAACTGGACGGTGAAGATGCTCCAGCGCATCGACGCGGGCGTCGCCACCCCGATGGACCTCGACATCCTCGCGTCGGTCCAGGACCAGATCATGGGCAACTGCCTCTGCGTCCTCGGTGACGCGATGGCGATGCCGCTGTCGTCGATGGTCAAGAAGTTCCGCGAGGAGTTCGAGGAGCACATCGAGCTCGCGCGGGCGCGGAACCCCTACGGGGATGAGGACGCGGGCCAGGCAGAACCTCCGATCGAGATCGCGGCGGCGTAATGCCCAGGCCCGATCGCAAGACCATCACCTTCTCGATCGACGGTCGGGAGGTCGAAGCCCCCGAGGGCACGATGCTCGTCGACGCCGCGAAGCTCGGCGACGTCGAGATCCCCGTCTTCTGTTACGAGCCCAAGCTCGGCGCGCCCGTCGGCGCCTGCCGCATGTGCCTCGTGGAGATCGAGGGCATCCCGAAGCTCCAGGCGGGCTGCGCGACCCCGGTCAAGGACGGCATGGTCGTCCACACGCAGACCGACAAGGTCCGCGCGGCGCAGAACTCGGTCGTCGAGTTCCTGCTCGTCAACCACCCGCTCGACTGCCCGGTCTGCGACAAGGGCGGCGAGTGCCCCCTGCAGGACATCACCTTCGGCTGGGGCCGCGGTCGCTCGCGCGTCGTCGAGCCCAAGCGCCACTTCGAGAAGCCGCTGGCGCTCAGCCCGCTCATCGCGATCGACCGCGAGCGCTGCATCCTCTGCTACCGCTGCGTGCGGTTCAGCCAGGAGGTCAGCGAGGACTACCAGCTCGTGCTCCAGGAGCGCGGCTCGGAATCGTTCGTCGCGACCTTCGACGGCCACCCGTACGTCGCGCCGTTCTCCGGCAACATCATCGAGCTCTGCCCGGTGGGCGCGCTGACGTCGCAGCCCTACCGCTTCCGCGCGCGCCCGTGGGACATCGAGCAGTCGGGCTCGGTCTGCAACCTCTGCCCCGGCCAGTGCAACGTCTCGTACACCGTGCGCGACGACCGGGTCCTGCGCGTCCTGGCCCGCGACCATCACGAGGTCGACGACGGCTGGCTGTGCGACCGCGGCCGCTTCGCCTACCAGGCGATGCACGTCGACGAGCGCATCACGGCGCCGATGGTGCGTGACGGCGGCGTCCTGCGTGAGGTCACCTGGGAGCGCGCGCTCGAGGAGGCCGCGAAGGCCCTGGGTCGCGCGAAGGGCGCGGTCGGCGCGATCGCCGGCGGCTCGACGACGAACGAGGAGGGCTTCCTCCTCCAGCGCCTCGTCCGCGAGACGCTCGGCTCGCCGCATGTCGATTCCCGCGCGAGCGGCGCGCTGCCCATCGGGCTGCACGCCGCGCTGAGCGCCCCCGCCACGCAGGCGACGGTGCCGGACGTCGAGTTCGCCCACGCCGTCCTCGTGCTCGACACCGAGCTCGTCGACGACATGCCGATCCTCGACCTGCGCGTGCGCAAGGGCGTGCGGCGCAACCGCGTCAAGCTCGCGGTCGCCACGAGTCGCCCGTCGTCGCTGGACGCCAACGCGAAGGCCGTCGCGCGCTTCGCGCCGGGCGCTGGCGAGGCGTTCGTCGCCGCGCTCGAGGCCGCGATCGCCGGGTCGCCGATCGGCGAGCTCGCCGCCGCCGCTGGCGCCGAGGAGGACGCGGTCACGGCCGTCGCCGACCTGCTGCGCGAGGCCGGCGAGGACGTCGTCATCGTCTGGGGCGAGCGCCTCACGCACGGCCCGCGCGCCGTGCAGGCCGCGCAGGCGCTGCTGAAGGTCTCCAGCCGGCTGAACCCCAACCCGCACCCGGGCGCGGGCCTCCTCGAGGTCCCCGCCGGCGCGAACGCGCGCGGCCTGCGCGAGGTCGGCGTGCTGCCGGGCATCGGCCCGGGCCTCACCGAGGCTGCGCCGGGCCTGGACACGCCCGGCATCGCCGCGGCCGCCGCCAACGGCGAGCTGCCGGCGCTCTACTTCCTGCACACCGACCCGCTGCGCGACCTGCCCGACCGCGCGACGTGGCAGCGCGCGCTTGACCGCGCCTCCACGGTGATCGCGCACGGCGCGTTCCTCACGGAGGGCCTGCGCGAGTTCGCCACCGTCGTCTTCCCCACGGAGGCGCCGGCTGCGAAGGAGGGCACGCTCACCCACACCGACGGCCGCCTGCAGCGCATGCGCCAGGCGATCGGGCATCCCGGCGATTCGCGTTCGGAGTGGCAGGTGCTCGCCGAGCTGTCCAAGCGCCTGGGCGACGACCTCCAGCTCTTCACCGCGCCGATGGTCTACGCGCAGGTCGTCGACAGCGTCCCGTTCTACGCGGGGATCTCGCTCGACGACATCGGCGGCGTCGGCGTGCGCTGGCCGGCCCGCGAGGCCGCGTCGGCGTGGCCCGCCGGCGAGAGCGCGCCCGTCGGCCTGGAGGCGCCCGCCGCGGCGGCCTCGCCGAACGGCAAGCTGCGCGTCGGCACGTTCCGCTCCGTGTGGGCGGCGCCCGAGGTCGAGGCCTCGCCCGCGCTGAAGTTCCTCGCGCCCAAGCAGCGCGCCGAGCTCGCCCCGAGCGACGCCGCGCGCCTGGGCATCGGCCACGGCGAGCACGTGCTCGTCGGCGGCGTGCCCGCCGTCGCGCACCTGCGCACCGGCACGCCCGAGGGCACCGTCTTCCTCGAGGAGGGCATCGAGGCCGCGCCCGCCGCGGCGATCACCGACCCGCTGGCGGAGGTCACGAAGGCATGACGACCGTCCTCGCCGAGGTCGGGTTCTACGAGCCCGTCTGGATCCAGATCCTCAAGGCGATCATCATCTTCGCCGTCGGCCTGCAGATCGTGCCGATCGTCCTGCTCGCCGAGCGCAAGGTCCTCGGCCGCTTCCAGAACCGCATCGGCCCGAACCGCGTCGGCCCGTTCGGTGCAATGCAGCCGCTCGCCGACATCGGCAAGCTGCTGTGGAAGGAGGAGTTCCGCCCGAAGACGTCGATCGGGTTCCTCTTCGTCCTCGCCCCGATCATCTCGGTGCTGACGGCGAGCGCCACGCTGGCGATCGTCCCGTTCGGCAACGTCGTCGACATCTTCGGCGAGCCCGTCGGCCTGTACGGCATCGACGTGAACATCGGCATCCTCTACGCCTTCGCGTTCGGCGCGGTCGCCTTCTACGGCATCGTGCTGGGTGGCTGGGCGTCGGGCTCGAAGTTCTCGTTCCTCGGCGCGATGCGCGGCGCCGCGCAGCTGATCAGCTACGAGGTCGCGGGCGGCCTGGCCGTCGTCGGCGTCGTCATGATGGCCGGCTCGCTGTCGCTGACGGAGATCGTCGAGGCCCAGGCGCGCGACGGCCTGTGGTTCTTCATCCCGCAGTTCGTCGGCTTCATCGTCTTCCTCACCGCCGCGTTCGCGGAAACCAACCGCGCGCCGTTCGACCTCCCCGAGGCCGACGCGGAGCTCGTCGGCGGCTACAACACCGAGTACGGCGGCGGCGGCTTCGCCACGTACTACATGGCGGAGTACCTGAACATCGTCGTCCTCTCGGCGATCACCGCCACGCTCTTCCTCGGCGGCTGGCTGCTGCCGTTCGGCATCGACCCGCCCACGTGGGTCGACCCGTTCGTCGTCATCGCGAAGATCTTCGCGCTGTCGTTCTTCTGGATCTGGATCCGCGCGACGCTCCCGCGCCTGCGCTACGACCAGCTCATGAGCTTCGGCTGGAAGATCCTCCTGCCGCTGGCGACGATCAACACCCTTGTGACCGCGATCCTGGTGGTGGTCTGGTGACCTGGCATCCCGGAGATGACGTCGTCGAGGTCCTGCGGGGCCCCAAGCCCGGTGGCCCGGGCGGCGTGTACCGCGCGTTCGGGGAGACCCTGCGCGGCCTGAAGACGACGTTCGCGCGGATCCCCGAGGGTCCGACGACGATCCAGTACCCGGAGGAGAAGGTCCCGGTCTACCCGCGCTTCCGCGGCCGGCACCGCCTGCATCGCTTCGAGGACACCGGGCTGGAGAAGTGCGTCGGCTGCTCGCTCTGCGCGGCCGCCTGCCCGTCGGACTGCATCCGCGTCGTCGCCGCGGAGAACACGCCCGAGCACCGCGTGAGCGCCGGCGAGCGCTACGCCGCGGTGTACGAGATCAACCTCAGCCGCTGCATCTTCTGCGGCTACTGCGAGGTCGCGTGCCCGTTCGACGCGATCACGCTGGGACACGACTTCGAGATGTCGGACTACCACCGGTCCGACCTGATCTTCACCAAGGAGATGCTGCTCACCGAGCCGCTGGAGCGCACGCCGCTGCGCGCCGAAGGCGAGTAGGTTTCCCGGCCTCCATCCCCCCATGGCCCCCGTCTTCTTCTTCATCTGTGGCATCGGCGCGATCGGCGGCGCGATCGGCGTCGTCGTGCTCAAGCATCCGCTGTACAGCGTGCTCTCGCTGGTGTTCCACCTGCTGTGCCTCGCCGGGCTGTTCCTCCTGCTGCGCGCCGAGTTCGTGGCCGCGGCGCAGGTGGTCGTCTACGCGGGCGCGGTCATGGTGCTCTACGTCTTCGTCGTCGCGTACGTCGGCGGCCAGGCCGAACCCGTCGGCAATGCGGGCGGGCCCGGCGGGCCGGCGGTACGCGCGTTGACGCTCGGCGTGGTGACCCTCCTGCTCATCGAGCTGCTCATCGCGACGCTCGGCTCCGGCCTGAGCGCGATCGGCGAGGAGGGCGCGCCGTACACCGCGGGCTTCGGCTCCCCGGCAAAGCTCGGCGAGCTGTTCCTCACGGACTTCCTGCTGGCCTTCGAGGTCGCGTCGTTCCTGCTGCTCATCGCGGCGGTCGGCGCCGTCGTGCTCGCCCGCCGCCGCGGCGGCGTCGGCGACCCCGACGCAGAGGGCCGCATCTCCGTCGCCCAGCTGCTCTCGCCCGAGGGCCTGGGCACCATGGCCGAGTCGGTCAGCGGCCGCAGCGGCCTGAAGGACGAGGTGCGCTGATGGCGATCGGCTGGTACCTCGGCGTCTCGGTGATCATCTTCTGCATCGGGCTGGCGGGCGTCCTCATCCGGCGCAACCCGCTGGTGATCCTGCTCTGCCTCGAGCTCATGCTCAACGCGGCGAACCTCGCGCTCATCGCGTTCGCGCGGATGCACGGCAACATGGACGGCCAGGTCTTCGCGATCGTCGTCATGGTCGTGGCGGCCTGCGAGGTCACCGTCGGCCTCGGCATGATCGTCGCGATCTACCGCCGCCGCCTGCCCATCGACGTCGACGAGCTCAAGGCGCTGAACGGATGAAGACGGTCGAGACCTTCACCTGGGCGGCACTGGCGCTGCCCCTCGCGGGCGCGATCATCACCGGGCTGGGCTTCCGCGTGTGGCGCGGCAAGACGGCCGGCGTCATCGCGACGCTCATCCTCTTCTCCGCGTTCGTCTGCGCGGTCATCGCGGCGGTCAAGCTCAAGGGCCTGAACGTCGAGGACCAGCAGCACACGAGCGTCGCGTGGGACTACGCCAAGACGCTCGGCGTGGACGCCCAGCTGTCCATCCTCGTCGACCCGCTCGCGCTCTACATGGCGCTGGTCGTCACCGGCGTGTCGTCGCTCATCCACCTGTACTCCGTGGCGTACATGAAGAGCGACGAGGGCTACACGCGGTTCTTCGCCTACCTGAACTTCTTCGTGTTCTCGATGCTCGTGCTCGTGCTGGCAGGGAACTTCCTGCTGCTGATCGTCGGCTGGGCGTTCGTCGGCGCGGCGTCGTACATGCTCATCTCGTTCTGGTACCGCCGGACCACGGCCACGGCCGCGGGCATCAAGGCATTCGTCATCAACGTGCTCGGCGACGTCGGCCTCGTGCTCGGCACGTACTTCATCTTCAAGGGCACCGGCTCGCTGGACTTCCTCACGGTCTTCAAGGAGATCGAGGAGGGCGCGGCGTTCGCGCAGACCAACGACGGCGAGCTCGTCGCCGGCTGCCTCCTGCTGCTCGTCGGCGCGTTCGCGAAGTCCGCCCAGGTCCCGCTGCACACCTGGCTCCCGGACGCGATGGAGGGCCCGACCCCGGTCTCCTCCCTCATCCACGCGGCGACCATGGTCACCGCCGGTGTCTACCTCATCGCGCGCATGTGGCCGCTCTTCGAGCAGGCCCCGGCCGCGGCGAACACCGGCGCGATCATCGGCTGCGCGACGCTCTTCATCGCCGCGACGATCGCCCTGACGCAGACCGACCTCAAGCGCGTCATCGCCTACTCGACCATGTCGCAGATCGGCTACATGGTCATGGCGGTGAGCTCGGGCGCCTACGTCGCGGGCCTGTTCCACCTCATGACGCACGCGTTCTTCAAGGCGCTGCTGTTCATGGCGGCCGGCTCGGTGATCGCCGCGATGGCGAACGTCCAGAACCTCAACAAGATGGGCGGCTTCCGCAAGTCCATGCCGTTCACCTACGGGTGCTTCATCGTCGGCGGTCTCGCGCTGTCGGGCGTGCCGCCCTTCTCCGGCTTCTTCTCCAAGGACGAGATCCTGGCCTACACGGCTGACCGCGGCGGCTTCCACGTCGCGCTGGCGGTCGTCGGCTACATCGCCGCGTTCATGACGGCCGTCTACACGTTCCGCCTGATCTTCCGGGCGTTCTGGGGCGAGCCGGTCGAGGAGGCACGCGAGCTCGAGGCCGGGCACCTCGCCCACGGCGAGCACGTCAACCCCGCCAACGGCGAGCCGGAGGACACGCACGTCGGCTTCCCCGGTCCGGAGCACCACATCGCCGAGCGCGCGCCGGAGATGAAGATCGCAATGGGCGTCCTGGCATTCCTGGCCACGGTGGCCGGCGCGTTGCAGATCCCGAACGTCACGCACGCGGTTGACACGTTCCTCGAGCCCACGTTCGAGGAGTCCACGTACTTCCAGACGCTGGATCCGTCGAACACGCTCACGTACTTCGGGATGGCGCTCGGCACGGTCCTGGCGCTGAGCGGCATCGCGCTGGCGCACTTCCTGTGGGTCAAGCGCCCGGACATCCCGGCGACGCTCATCGCCCGGTTCCGCCCGCTGTACTCGCTCTCGTTCCACAAGTGGTGGTTTGACGAGATCATCGACTTCCTCATCGTCCGGCCCGCCGCGTGGCTCGGCCGGTTCTTCGACGGGCAGGTCGAGCGCGTGCTCATCAACGGCGTCCTGACGGGCGGCACCACCGGCCTCGTCAAGAGCGCCAGCGCGGCCGTTCGCGGCGTGCAGTCGGGCTTCCTGCGCTTCTACGCCGCGGCCTTCGCCGTCGGCACCGTCGTCGTCACCTTCTACTTCCTCGTCGCGTGACCCTCCATCTCTCGATCATGCTCTGGCTGCCGGCGGCGTTCGGCCTGCTCGGCGCGCTGCTGCCCGGCAAGCTGCCGGCGCGTGTCGGCGTCCTCGGCTCGCTGCTGGCCCTCGCGTACGGCATCACGTACGTCGTCGACTTCGACTCGGGCAAGGCGACGCTCCAGTACGTCACCGACGAGGACTGGATCAAGGCGCTCGGCATCCACTACAAGCTCGGGCTCGACGGGCTGAACCTCTTCCTCGTCCTGCTGACGACGCTGCTGTGGTTCGGCGCGACGCTGTGGGCGAACCTGCGCGACTGGGATCACCCCCGCACGTTCTTCCTGTGGCTCGGCATCGCCGAGACCGCCGTGCTCGGCGCCCTCCTGGCGCAGGACCTCGCGCTGTTCGTCGTCTTCTTCGACCTCATGCTCGTGCCGTTCTTCTTCATCACGGTCGGCTGGGGCGGTCCCGATCGGGTGCGCGCGGTCACGAAGCTCGTGATCTACACGCTCGTGGGATCGCTGCTCATGCTCACCGCGGCCGTCGCCACGGGCGTGCTCTCCGCGCAGGGCTCGGGCGACCCGATCAACTTCACGTTCACGGCGCTGCAGGAGATGGGGCTGTCCGAGGGCTCGCAGAAGTGGATCTTCCTGTTCTTCGCCGCGGCGTTCCTCGTGAAGATGCCCGCGTTCCCGCTGCACGGCTGGCTGCCCGACGGGTACAGCGCCATGCCGCTGCCCGCGCTAGCGCTGTTCAGCGGCGTGCTGAGCAAGGTGGCCGCCTACGGCTTCCTGCGCGTCTCGCTGCCGCTGTTCCCCGACGCGGCCGCGGACTTCCAGGACCTCATGCTCATCATCGCGGTGCTGACGATCTTCTACGGCAGCGCGATGGCGTTCACGCAGACGAACGCCCGGCTCATCCTGGGTTACTCGTCGATCGCCCAGCTCGGCTTCATCACGCTCGGGATCTTCGCCATCGAGGGCGTGGGCGCCCAGGGCGCGATCCTCCAGTCGGTCAACCACGGCCTGGTCACGCTGCCCGCGATGTTCATCGTCGCGCTGCTGGCCGCCCGCGCCGGCGGCTCGGAGGACATCCGCGACATGGGCGGCATCGCGTTCAAGGCGCCGGTGCTCGCCGTGTTCTTCGTCATCACGACGTTCGCGCTGCTGGCGATGCCCGGCTCGTCGAACTTCGTCGGCGAGTTCCTCATCCTGCTCGGCGTCTTCAAGGCGAAGATGGCGATCGCGATCATCGCCTCGATCGGTGTCGTGATGGCGTCGGTGTACGCGCTGCGGCTGTTCATCCGCGCGATGCACAACCGGGTCGGCGTCGACGTCGAGTCGCGTGACCTGCGGTTCGCCGACGCGCTCGTGCTCATCCCGGTCGTGCTGCTGATCGTCGCGTTCGGTCTCTACCCGCAGTTCGCGCTCGAGAAGTCGCAGAAGACCGCAGCGGTGGCGATCGCGCCGGCGCGCGAGGTGCTCGGGCCGGTCAGCGGCAACTACGGCCTCGAGGAGGCCAAGGCCGCCGAGGAGCAGCCCGCCGCGCAACAGCCTGCCGCCCAGCCGACGATTCCCGGCGCCGTCTACGTCGACCCGCAGACCGGCCAGCAGGTTGATCCCGGCACCGCGGGCGCGATCGCGATCGATCCGCAGACCGGCCAGCCCGTGCAGCAGTCCGGCGCGACGAATGAGGTGACCCCGTGACCCCGCTGCTCGCCGCCGCCAAGATCGACGGCCCGGAGATCGACTGGGCCGGCCTCTCCCCGCTGATCGCGCTGATCGGCGGCTCGATCCTCGCGCTGCTGCTCGGCCTCTTCCGTGCCCGGCCGGTCCGCGAGTTCCTCGTGCCGTTCGTCGCCCTGGCGGCCATCGGCACCGCGCTCGGCCTGACGATCTGGCAGTGGGACGAGACGAAGGACCTCGTCGCCGGCGCGATGCGGCTCGACCACCTCACGCTCGCGCTCACCGGGATCTTCTGCGTCGCCGGCATCGCGACGGTGCTGCTGTCGTGGCGGCACGTCGCGCCGCGCGAGTCCGCGCACGGCGAGTACTACGCCCTGCTGCTCGCCTCCCTGGCCGGCATGGTGCTGCTCGTCGGCGCCACGGACCTCGTCGCGCTCTTCATCGGCCTCGAGCTGCTCTCCATCCCGCTGTACGTGCTGTGCGCGACGGAGATGCGGCGCGAGGGCTCGCTGGAGTCCGGCCTGAAGTACCTCATCATCGGCTCGGTCGGATCGGCCACCCTGCTGTTCGGCTCGGCGTTCCTCTACGGCGCCGCCGGCTCCACCGGCTTCGCCGACATCGTCAAGGCGCTGGGTGACCAGGACATCCGCGACAGCGCGCTGCTGCTCACGGGCGTCGGCCTGCTCGTCGTCGGCCTGGCGTTCAAGGCGTCCGTCGCGCCGTTCCACATGTGGACGCCCGACGTCTATGAGGGCGCCCCCACCCCGGTCACCGCGTTCATGGCGGTCGCGACGAAGGCGGCGGCGATCGGCATCACGATCCGCCTCTTCGATGTCGCGCTCCTGCCCGTCAGCGACATCTGGCAGCCCGCATTGGCGATCCTCGCGGCGATCACGATCGTCGTCGGCAACGTCGGCGCGCTCGGTCAGTCCTCGCTGAAGCGCATGCTCGCGTACTCCGGCGTGGCGCAGGCCGGCTATCTGCTGGCCGGCATCGTCGCGGCGACCCGCGGCGGCGTCGAGGCCACGGTCTTCTACCTCGCGGCGTACACGGTGATGAACCTCGCCGCGTTCGCCGTCATCACCGCGCAGCAGGGCCTGCGCCCCGACGGCGACGACCTCGGCGCCTACCGCGGCCTCGGCGTCGAGCGCCCGCTGCTGGCGTGGCCGCTGACGCTCGCGATGCTCGGCCTCGCCGGCTTCCCGCTGACCGCCGGCTTCATCGGGAAGTTCGCGCTCATCCAGGCGTCGGTCGAGGGCGGCTACACGTGGCTCGGCGTCTTCATCGTCATCGGCTCGATGATCTCGCTCGGGTACTACCTCAAGGTCGTCGCGACGATGTGGATGACCGAGTCGCCCGAGCCCGCCGCCCCCGCGCCGGCGGGCATCAACCCGGGCACCCCGCCCGTCCTGGCCGGCGGCTCACCCGAGGCCGACGCGCAGGGTCTGCGCTGGGAGGTCGCGTGCGTTGCGGTCGTCTTCGGCGCCCTGACGCTGGCCATCGGCGTGTACCCGCAGCCGCTCTTCGAGCTCGCCTCGGACGCCGCGGGCGCGATCGCCGGCCTGCTGTCCTAACGGACGAGCGCGTAGGCGAACCCGTCGTGGCCCTTCAGCCCGACGGTCTGCAGGACCGTCGCGTCGACCCGCGGGTCGGCGGCGAGGACCTCCAGCGCGCCGCGCGCGCCCGCCGGTGACGCGTCATCGCTGTCGACGACCGCGCCGCCGCGGATGACGTTGTCGCAGATGATCACGCCGCCGGACCGCACGCGCGGGATGACGAGCTCGACCTGCTGCGGCATCGTCGCCTTGTCGGCGTCGAGGAACGCGAGGTCGAACGGGCCGTCGACGCCTTCGAGGATCTCCAGCGCGGCGCCGACCCGCAGGTCGATCACGCCGTCGAGCCCGGCCTCCGCGAAGCTCTCACGGGCGACCTCGGCGTGGCGCGGATCGAGCTCGATCGTGACGACCTCCCCGTCGGCGGGGACGGCCTGCGCCAGCCAGATCGTGCTGTAGCCGCCGAGCGTGCCCAGCTCGAGGATCCTCCGCGCGCCCATGGTCCTCGCGAGCAGATGGAGGAACATGCCCTGCAGCGGGCTGACGGCGATGGCGGGCAGGCCGGCTGCGTCGGCGCGCGCGGCGGCGGGAGCGGCGGGATCGTCGAGGCCGACGAACCCGGCGACGTGCTGATCGATCGTTGCGTAGTCCACGACGTCGACGGTAGCCGCCGCCGTTCTCGGGGTACGGACCCGATATGGACGCCCAGCACCCGCCCAGCCCCAACCACGAGACCGAGGACCCGCGCGGCAAGGACATCGGCCAGGGCTACCCCGAGGAGAACCAGGCCGGGACCTCGCCGCACGAATCGCCCGACCGCAGCGGCGGCCCGGCGCCGATCGAGGGTGACCCGGGGAAAGCCACCGGCAACCCGAACGCCGCCGGGGCGCGCCCGTCTGAAGACGACGTGTAACCGCGTCGCCGCGGCGGCGTACATCACGTGTCGTTTGCAACAACCTGTCGCGTCAGCAAAGGAGAGACGTGATGGACATGATTCGACGCGTGGAGCCGCTGTTCGTGCTCCTGCTCATCGTCGGTGGCCTGAACTGGGCGATGATCGCCCTGTTCGACACGAACGTCGTGACCGAGATCTTCGGCACAGGCACCGTGACGGACGTCGTCTACTGCCTCATCGGCGTGGCGGCCCTGATGGAGATCCCCCGCCTGCTGGAAGGGCTCGGGGTGCACATGGGCCACGGGGCCCATCCCACCGGGGCGTAGCGCCGAGCCACCGCGGGGGGCCGACCTCGGCCCCCCGCCGACTCATCTAGTCTGAGCGGCGATGACTCCGGGGAACCGCATCGCCATCGTCGCCGTCGGGCTCGTCGCCGTGATCCTCGGCTACGTCGCGCTCAAGCCGAAGGACGACGACACCACGACGTCGGCGACCGCCACGCAGACGACCGCCGCCCCGGTGACCGTCACCGCGCCGGGCACCGTCGTCTCGACCGTCCGCACGACCACCACGGCCACCGCACCGCCCTCGTTCACCGTCACGGTGAAGAACGGCAAGCCCGTCGGCGGCATCAAGGAGATCGCCGTCACGAAGGGCGACCGCGTGCGCATCACGGTCACCGACGACGCCGAGGACGAGGTGCACCTCCACGGCTACGACATCGAGGAACCGGTCGCCCCCGGGAAGCCGGCGACGTTCGACTTCACCGCCAAGCTCGAGGGCATCTTCGAGATGGAGCTGCACTCGTCCGAGACGCAGATCGCCAGCCTCCAGGTCAACCCGTCGTGAGGCGCCGAGGCCTCCGGCCGACCCGCTAGGTTGTCCGGCCCCGTGCGGTATCCGGACGAGAGCTTCACCCCCGCCGAGCGCGACCTCCTCCGCGCCCACGTCACCCATCTCGACCGGCCGGTCTTCGCGCTCGTCGGGCTGCCGGAGACGGTGAAGGGCGCGCTCTTCGCCCGCTACAGCCGCTACCCCGGCACGATCAAGCGCCTGCTGCTCGACGAGTTCGCCGCCTCGCTGCCCGAGGGGCGCGCGTGGCAGGCCGACGAGGGCGAGCGCGCCGCCAAGCTCTACGAGACGATCTTCCTGGGCTACGGCGACGACAGCGTCGCGCAGCTCGGCGGCGCGCATGTGGCGTGCGAGTGGACGAGCAACGTCCTGACGAAGATCCTCCAGCGCCCCCGGCTGGCGAGCTACCTCGAGCAGTCCACGCGCTACATCGCCTACGACGCGCCGATGGACGTCGACGGCCGGTACCGCTACTACCGCGACGAGCAGCTCGGCGCCGACTACGCCCACGCGATGGACCAGCTCTTCGCGATCTACGGCGCGCAGCTGCCGCGCGTGCAGGCGTGGGCCGCCGAGCGGTTCCCGGCCGCACCCGGGGAGTCGGACGCCGCACACGCGCGGGCGACGAAGGCCAAGGCGCTCGACCTGCTGCGCGGCCTGCTGCCCGCCGCATCGCTGAGCCACATGGGCATCTACGCGTCGGGGCAGAGCTACGAGCAGCTCATCCTGCACCTCATGGCCCACCCGCTGCCCGAGGCGCGCCAGTACGGCCGCTGGATCCTCGAGGCCGTGCAGGCGGTCATCCCGTCGTTCGTCACGCGGGTGGAACGCCCGGACCGCGGCGGCGAGTGGATCGCCTACCTCGAGGAGCGCTCGGAGGCCGCGCGCCGCTGGGTCGCCGACCTCGGCCTCGATCGCGAGCCCGGCGAGGACGCCGGTCCCTCGGTGCGGCTGCTGCACGTCGACGGCGACGAGGAGGCGCTGCTGGCGTCGCTGCTGTTCGAGGCCGCCGGCGTCAGCGAGGAACGCACGCGCGCGTCCGTCGCCGCGCTCTCCACCGAGGAGCGCGCGCGGCTGCTCGCCGACCTCGTGGGGGACCGGCGTAACCGCCGCCATCGCCCAGGCCGCGGGTTCGAGGCGCTGCGCTACCGCTTCGAGATCGTCAGCGACTACGGGGCGTTCCGCGACCTCCAGCGCCACCGGATGCTCACCGTCCAGTGGCAGACGCTCACCCCCGACCTCGGCGCCGGCGTCCCCGCCGAGCTCGACGAGGCCGGCGCGGGCGAGGAGTACCGTCGCGGCCTGGAGATCTCCCGCACCGCGTACGACGCGCTGCGCACCGCCGGCCAGGTGCAGGCCGCGCCGTACGCGCTGTGCCTGGGCTACCGCATCCGCTACGTGCTCGATCTCAACGCCCGCGAGGCGATGCAGCTCATCGAGCTGCGCTCCGGCCGCGAGGGGCACCCGTCGTACCGGGCGATCGCCCACGAGATGCACGCGCAGATCGAAGCGGTCCACCCCGCCGTCGCCGCGACGATGACCTACGTGGACCGCGAGACCGAGCCGCGGCTCGAGCGGATCCTCAGCGAGCTGAAGACGCAGCGGAAGATCGACGCGGCGCCCTAGCCGCTCTCGCTCTGCTCGCTGGCCACGAGCTGCTGGAGCTCCTCCATCACGCCGGGGTCGCGCAGCGTCGTGACGTCCCCGAGCGCCCGGCCCTCGGCGATGTCGCGCAGCAGGCGGCGCATGATCTTGCCCGAGCGGGTCTTCGGCAGATCGTCGGTCCAGATGATCCGCTTGGGCCGCGCGAGCTTGCCGATCCGCACCGCGACGTGCTCACGGATGTCGGCCTCGAGCTCGGCGGTCCCCTCGAGGTCGCCCTGGAGGATCACGAACGCCGCGACGGACTGGCCGGTGTCCTCATCGGCCTGGCCGATGACCGCGGACTCGGCGACGAGCTCGTGCGAGACGATCGCCGACTCGATCTCCGCCGTCGACATGCGGTGGCCGGAGACGTTGAGCACGTCGTCGATCCGCCCGATCACCGAAACGTAGCCCTCGTCGTCCATCTTCGCCGCGTCACCGACGACGTAGGTCTCCCGACCGAGGCGCGACCAGTACGTCGAGAGGTAGCGGTCGTCGTCGCGGTACAGCGTGCGCAGCATGCTCGGCCACGGCCGGCGCAGGGACAGCAGGCCCTGCGTGTTCGGCGGGACCTCGTTGCCGTCCTCGTCGAGGACCGCGGCGTCGATGCCGGGCAACGGCGTTCCCGCGATGCCGGGCTTGGCGTCCTGCGCGCCCGGGAGCGTCGTGATCATGATCGCGCCCGTCTCGGTCTGCCACCACGTGTCCACGATCGGGCAGCGGCCGTCGCCGACGACCTCGTGGTACCAGAGCCAGGCCTTCGGGTTGATCGGCTCGCCGACCGTCCCCAGCAGGCGGAGCTTGGACAGGTCGTGCGGCTCGACGTGCTCGACGCCCCACTTCATGCAGGCGCGGATCGCCGTCGGCGCCGTGTAGAAGATCGTCGCGCCGCTCTTCTCGCACAGCTCCCACCAGATGCCCTTGTGCGGGTAGTCGGGCGCGCCCTCGTACATGACCGACGTCGCGCCGTTGGCGAGCGGCCCGTAGACGATGTAGCTGTGGCCGGTGATCCACCCGACGTCGGCCGAGCAGAACCAGACGTCCTCCTCGGGCTTGAGGTCGAAGACGTACTTGTGCGTCCACGCGACGCCGGTGAGGTAGCCGCCGGTCGTGTGCAGGATGCCCTTGGGCTTCGCCGTCGAGCCGCTGGAGTAGAGGATGAACAGCGGGTGCTCGGCCGGGAGCTCCTCGGCGGGCACCTCGGCGGGCGCCGCCTCCATCGCCTCGTGCACCCACACGTCCCGCCCGTCGGTCATCGGCGTGTCGACGCCGGTGTGGCGGACGACGAAGATCGTCTCGAGCGCGGGGAGGTCGCCCATGACCTCATCGACGTTGACCTTGACCGGCGCGGTCTTGCCCTTGCGGCGCGCGCCGTCGACGGTGATGAGCGCCTTCGCGTCGCTGAATTCCATCCGCTCGCGGACCGACTCGGCGGAGAAGCCACCGAAGACGACGTTGTGCGGCGCCCCGATGCGCGCGCACGCGAGCATCGCGACGACGACCTCGGGGATCATCGGCAGGTAGATCCCGACCACATCGCCACGGCCGATCCCGCGCGCCTTCAGCGCGCCGGCCATCCGCTGGACGTCGCGGTGCAGGTCGGCGTACGTGATGTCGCGCTGCTCGCCCTCCTCGCCGTACCAGTGGAAGGCGACGCGGTCGCCGTTGCCCGCCGCGACGTGGCGGTCCACGCAGACATGCGACGCGTTGATCGTGCCGTCGGTGAACCACTGGTAGAACGGCGGGTTGCTGTCGTCGAGCGCGACGGTGGGCTCCTTGAACCAGTCCAGCGTGCGGGCCTGCTCGGCCCACCACGCCACCGGATCCGCCGCGGCCGCCTCATGGACGGACCGGTCCTTGATCAGCGCGTGCTCGGTGAAGCTCTCCGGGGGCGCGAACCGCTCCACGGCCAGCAGCTCCTCGAGCCGTTGAGCGAGCTGCTCCTCAGTTCCTGCACCGGCCATCGCTGCACTCCTCGTCGGTTGCGGACACACCCGCCGGGGACGCTACCGAGCCCGACGTTGCAGCGACGAAGCGTCGAGTGACAAGCGCCCGGGAGTCGGCTGTGCGCAACCGCTACTTCCGGCGCTTGCGCGAGCGACGCTCGGGCGCGTCATCGCCACCGTCGTCGGCCCCGCCCGCCGCGGCCGCCTCGGCCTCGCGGCGCTCGCGGAGCTCCTGCTGCGACGGCCACGGGATCGCCTCGCCGCGGCTCCACGCCGGGGGATCGCGATACGCGCCGGGCATCTTGCCGAGCA
This sequence comes from Bifidobacterium breve, assembly GCA_945878865.1. Classification (GTDB taxonomy): domain Bacteria; phylum Actinomycetota; class Thermoleophilia; order Solirubrobacterales; family Solirubrobacteraceae; genus Svornostia. The sequence continues at coordinate 166,413 of CAMCUD010000001.1, forward strand.
GCAGCAGGCCGACGAACACGAGCCAGGAGCTGCGCAGCAGGTTGATCTGGTCAAGTCCACCGCCGCCGAAGACGACGGTGATGCCGACGATGATCCCGAGGATCCCGACGAACCGGGTGAGCAGCCCGACCCGCATCGCGTTCAGCGACACGACGATGAGGCCGACGGCCAGCGCGATCCGGCCGATGATCCCGACGACCTGCGAAGCGATCGCCGGCTGCGAGGTCAGCATGTCGCGGGTGTCGGCGACGCTCGACCCGCTGAACGAGCTCGCGTCGATCCCGATGACGACGGTGTAGACGAGTACGCCGATCCCGGACGTCACGGCGCCCACCACGACCATCGTCCCGCCCAGGGATCGCAAGTCGTCCTTGCGGGCGCGCGTCGCGCGGAACACGAAGACCACGGGGACGATGAGCAGCAGCACGCCGAGCGACGTGAGCAGCTGCGGGCCGATCCAGCCGATCAGGTGGTCGCCGATGTACTCGATCTGGACGGCGTTGAAGCTGCGCGGCGGGGCGGTGTCGTCCACCACGCGCGCCTGCATCGCCTCAAGGACGTCGACGACCTTCGACGCCGTCGCGGTCGGCAGCGACCGCTGGAAGACCAGGGACCCGATCCCGCCCAGCAGCGACAGGACGCCGGCGACGATCGCGAAGTACGCGGCGCGCGGGCGCTCCGCCGCCTCGGCGGAGATCTCCTCCGGGGTGAGCTGCGCCATCAGTCGTCGTCTCGTGTGCGTCGCGGCAGCGCGCCGCCGGGCGCCGGCGGCAGGTAGACGGGCGGCTCCGAGCCGCCGAGCCGGGACACGCGGTCCCCGGCGGACAGCAGGAGGTCCAGGCCGGGCGACGCCAGGCGCAGGAGGACCTCGAGGCGGTGCCTCCAGGCGAGCATGGGCGGTCCGGATGAGGCGGCCATCTGCGGCGAAGTCTAAGCGAGGCGGGCCCGGCCACGACCTGTGGGAGAAGGCGTATGGTCCGTGGCATGGAGATCCGCGAGGTCATGACGCGCTCCGTGGTCACCGCGCCGGCCGATTCCCCGGTCCGCGAGGTCGCCGAGCTCATGCGTGAGCGCAGCGTCGGCTCGGTCGTGCTCGTGGGCGCCGACGGTGAGACCGTCGAGGCGCTCGTGACCGACCGCGATCTCACGGTCAGCGTGCTCGCCGAGGGCCGCGATCCCGGGGAGACCGTCCGTGACCACGCGTCCGCGCCCGTCATCGCGGTGGCGCCCGCCGACGATGTCAGCCGCGCGGCGCAGCTCATGACCGAGCACGGGATCCGCCGCCTGCCCGTCGTCCAGGACGACGTGCTGCTGGGGATCGTCACGCTCGACGACCTCGCCGCGCGCACGGGGGACTCCGAGCTCGCGCATCAGCTGACCGCGCAGGTCGCTCGCACGGCGCTGCCGGACTTCTACTTCCACGACCGCGGCGGCTGACGCCGGCTACTGGCGCTCGATGCGCAGCGCCCCGCTGGGGCAGCGGCCGACAACCTCGACGACGTCGGCGGCCGGCGCGTTGTCCGGCTGAATCCAGGGGCGCGCCTGCGTGTCGAAGACGGCCGGGAGGCCGCGGACGCATTCGGCGGCGTGCCGGCACACCTCGCTGTCAAAGCTGACGTCGACGTCGGCGCCGGTGTAGGTCTTGCGGCTCATAGCCCGAATCGCTCCCGGTGCTCGGCCGGCACGAGGTCGGTGTACTGCGGGTGCCGGCGGATGTACTCGTTGATGAACGGGCAGAACGGCAGGACGGCGACCGCCTGCGCGCGGGCGTCGTCCAGCGCCGCCTTGGCGAGCGCGCTGCCGACCCCCTTCCCCTCGAAGGCCGGGTCGACCTCCGTGTGGATGAACGCGAGGAGCCCCGGCCGGTCGCGGTACTGCGCGAAGCCGGCGAGCTGCCCGTCGACGCGGACCTCGTAGCGGTGCTCGTCGGGGTTGTTCCGCACCACGGGATCCATGCCCCGCAGCCTACCCCCACCCACGGTGAACGTTGGTTCACCGGGGTCAGAGGCCCGCTGGACGTACGCTCGGCCCGCGGCGCCGGGCGAGCGTACGTCGTGCGGGGTCAGAACCCCGGTGAACCAACGTTCACCCGGCGAGGGGGCGGACCGCGGAGCGCACCCCGTCGGCAGAGCGGGCGGTCGGCAGGTGGTCGGCGAGGCGCTGGGTCGCCAGCGCCACGTGGGCCGGCGCGCCCGGCGTGGCCACGATCGCCACCGGCACGGCGATGGCCCGCAGCTCGTGCCGCGAGGGACTCCAGCTCGCACGCCCCGCGTAGTCGGCCAGCGCCGCCCGCGGGTACTCCGCCGCCGTCCCGCCGAACACCGCGTGCGCACCACCCGGGCCGGAGGCCCGCAGCGCCTCCTCGAGTGCCAGCCGCTCGGCGGCCAGCGCCTCGTTGGCCTCGGGGACGAAGGCGAACGCGGGAGGGTCGACGAGGACCGCCGCCCGGACGAGCGTCGCGTGCCGGACGAGCACGTCCAACACGATGAGCGCGCCGAACCCGAGGCCGACCACCGTCGCCGGCCCGTCGGTCAACGCCCGGAGCACCGCCGCCGCGTCCTCGGCCTGCTCGTGGATCGTCGTCGCGCGGTAGGCCTCCGGCGCGCCGCTGCCCCCGTAGCCGCGGCGGTCGTAGACCACGACGCGATGCCCGTCGGCCACGAGCGCCTCGCGCAGCGGGTCCAGCGGCGCGGCGCCCGACGCGAGGTCGTGGACGAGCACGACGTCGGGGCCGGAGCCCGATGTAGTGGCCGCCAGGGGTACTCCCGCCCCTTCGATCATCCCCATACTCCAAGAGATGGACGATCAGGGGCTCGGCGTTGTATACAGTCGAGGTGTGCTGCCTTCACGCGTCGTCCTGTCCACGGCGGTTGCCGTCGCCTTCCTGTCTCCCGCTCCGGCCCTCGCGGCGACCCGCATCGTCGCCCCGAGCCCAGACCGCATCCTCCAGCAGTCTGGCACCACGCTGCGCGTGAGCGCGGCGAAGAACGTCACGAAGGTGACGGCGCGCCGCGACGGCGCCGCCCTCCCGGGCCGCTTCACCCGGCGCGCAGACGGCACATGGGCCCTTCGGGTCACGCGCAGTGCGCTGCGCCCCGGCGTCAACCACTTCACCGTGACCACCCGGACGAAGCGCGGCCGCACCGTGACCTCCCGCGTGCGCGTCTTCTACGGCGCGCGCAAGCGCGCGTTCACCCAGGTCCGCCTGGGCTCGAGCTCGCGAGGCAGCGTGCCGCTGCGCGTGCGCACGTCGGCCGACCCCCGCCTGCGACTGCGCCTGACGCTCAATGGCCGCGACGCCACGCGCGTGCTGGCACCGCGCTTCGGGGCCCGACGCGCGGGCCGGCTGGGCGCCGACGACGGGCTGCGCCACGGGCGCAACGTGCTGCGCGTCGTCGCGATCAAGGCCGACGGCACCTACGCGGCGGTCACACGGATCTTCCGGGTCGCTGCCGCGCAGCCGCTCGTCGGCGCCGGCCCGCCGCGCCGCGCGACGCCCGGCGAGCGGGTGACGCTCCCGGGCCGCATCGTCACGAGCCCCCGTATGGGCGCACGCGCCGCCGCCTCGGCGAAGTGGATGGTGCTCGACGCCCCTCCGGGCTCCAAGGCGCTGCCGCTGACCACGACGAGCCTGCTGTCCACGTTCACGCCGGACAAGGTCGGCACGTACACGCTGCGGCTGGTCGCCGGCACCGGCGCGTCGGCGCCCCTCGACGAGGTCACCGTCACGAGCGTCGCGGACGTCCCGCCGATCGGCACCCCCGTCACGACGCTGACCAACCAGGCGGCGATCGAGATCGGCGGGTCGACCTACGCGTACAACCCCAATGAGGACGCCGTCCAGGTCGTCATGGTCGAACGCGCGACCCAGGCGGTGCTCTACGAGAACGCGTTCTCCGGCAGCGCCGGGGACGTGCAGACGATCACCAACCAGATGAAGTCGTACCCGGAACCGCCGCTCGTGTTCCTGGCGAACCTGGACTTCAACAACGAGTCGATCGTCGACCCGTCCTGGAACACGCTCGTCCAGGCGATCGGCGGCACCGCGATCCCGCACATCACCAACGGCGACAGCGGCGGCTGGTCGGTCGTCGGCGTGCCGGGTGCGCCGTCGGGCTCGGCGTTCCAAAACAACGGCACCGCGCAGAACTCCGCCAACCCCACGCAGGGGGAGATGCAGGGCTACCTCCAGCTCGACAGCAACGACCAGTTCGCGTTCGTCCCCGCCGAGCACCTGCGGCTCGACCTCTCCGCGCCCGGCGCGCCCGCCGGTCAGAACCAGATGGTGGTCGGCGCGAACACGTACAGCTCGGGCCCGCTGAGCGACAACGGGACGACGTGCACCGGGGGCATCCAGGTCCAGACCCTCAGCGCGGAGAACCTCATCCCGCAGAGCAGCGCGACGTTCGCGACGAACGGCTGCGGCCTGGCGGCCGACAGCGCGAACCTCCTCAGCGCGGCGAACTACATCCAGGGACTCGGTGCCGGCACGAGCGCGGGCACGCTGCTCATGCTCGTGCAGACGATCGGCGTGCCGCGCGACCCGTCCGCCCCGGCGGACCTGTGGGCGCTGCTCTCCAACGTCCTCGCGGCCAAGGGCGCCACGATCGCCGCGATCGGCGACGGCAGCGGCAGCTACTCGTTCGTCGGCGGCCTGGGCATCAGCGGCTTCCCGCTCGTCGAAGCCAGCTCGGCGCTGACCGGCCAACCGGCGCACATCACCGGCGTGCTCGAACGCGCGCGCAACGGCAACTTCACGCCGCAGGCGTCCTCGAAGACCGGCCCGTTCACGTTCGACCTCGCGACGCTGGCCTACCAGGCGCCGGACCCGTGGAACCCGTCGAGCGGCGAGCAGAAGGCGCTGGCGTACATCGCGACGACGGTGCTCGACCTCGACACGCCGACCCAGGGGGTCTCGTGCTACGTGCCGGCGACGCCGGACGTGCGCTCGCAGTACTGCAACTCGAAGTACTACTCGTCGTGGAGCGGCTACGCCGACAAGCTCGCGGCGCTCCCCTACCCCGCCGGCAACGGCTTCACGTCGACGGACTGGAGCAACGTCGTCGGCGAGCTCGCACCCGCGAAGGGGTACGGCGAGTTCGACGCCGTCCAGACCGTGTGGAGCACGATCTCCACCGCGCAGGGCACGAACACCCAGAACGCCGTCGACGCGGTCGCGATCTCCCAGGATGAGGCCGCGCAGATCGTCAGCGCCCTCACCGCGCGGGCGAACGCCGTCGGCAGCTGGCTGTCGTGGGCGGGCGATCTCAGTGACGCAGCGGACCGCCTTGCGGAGGTCGTCTCCGAGGACCTCGGCGGCCCGCTCGGGTTCATCGCCGCGGGCCTGCTGGTCTCCGGCGACACGGCGAACCTCCCCAACGGCGGCCCCGCGCTCGGCGCCTTCCAGGTCAAGGCGGCGAACTTCACCGCGCAGCTGGCGGAGAGCTACGGCACGGCCAACGACCAGCTCACCCAGCTCGGCGACCTCATCGTCACCGACAAGGCCAAGCTCAAGGCGTTCGACCAGGGCTCGCAGTACGCGCTGAACGACAGCGACGCGGTCAACCAGGGGCTGCAGCTCGCCGCCGCGCAGCTGTCGTGGCGCTCGCTGCTTCCGGCCGCGTACGAACTCGTCCGGCTGCCGCGCGGCACGGGCGTGAACCAGGGCGTCACCGACGCGCGGGTGTACCAGTGCAGCACGATGTACGGGTCGGACCCGAGCAGCTACAACCCCTTCGCCAACGCGGACCCGTCGGCCCAGCTGCTGACGCCGGAGCTGTTCGTGCTCGTCAACGCGAACTCGACGCTGCCGAACGGCTCGAACTACGAAACGCCGGCCTCGCCGCCCGCGAGCTTCATGAACCCGCTGTTCGCGCCGTACCAGCTGGGCGCCAACGGGATCACGCAGTACGGCATGGTCAAGCCGTGGCTGTTGCGGACCGCCTACAACCTGGCGAACGCGCCGCAGCCCAACTGCTGAGAAGGCCGACGAACGCCGCTCGCTACGCTGTCTGCATGGAAGGCTTCGGAGGTCTCTTCGGCGATCCGGACGAGCTCCAGCGCCGCATGGCGGAGTTCGCCGATCAGATGCAGGGTCAGCAAAAGCTGGCCTGGGCGGACAACGCCATCAAGCTGGCGGTCGACATGACGGTCGCCGCGATCAACCGCGTCAACCTGCAGGGCGATGCCGATGCGCAGGCCCAGCAGATCCGGTCCGTGATGGCCACGGTGTTCCCCGAGGCCGTCACCCTCGTGCGCGAGGCGCGCGAGGGTCTGCGCTAGACGCGACTCGACGACCCGTTGACGGCGGTACTCCCCGGTTCCGGGGAGGGTTGGCGCGTTGCCGCTCACATACGTCCCCAGTTCTGGCGACCACCCCAGGACGTGAGACAGCGTGACCTGATCTTCTCGGCCGTCCTGACCGCCTCCACCCTCGCCCTCGCGGCGCCGGCGGACGCGGCGGACCTCATCACGTTCTCCGGAACCGGCACCGCGGGGTACGGCGGTGACGGCGGACCGGCCGGGGCCGCCACGCTCAACGGTCCGCGCGGCATGGCGCTGACCGCCGACGGCGCCGTCCTCGTCGCCGACACGACGAACAACCGCATCCGGAAGATCGCCGCGGACGGCACGGTCACGACCGTCGCGGGCACCGGCACGGCCGGCGCGACAGGCGACGGAGGCCCGGCCACGCTGGCGCAGATCAGCGCACCGCGCGACGTGGCCGTCACCACCGACGGCGGCTTCCTCATCGCCGACTCGGGCAGCAACCGCATCCGCAAGGTCGCGGCAGCGGGCACGATCAGCACGGTCGCCGGAACGGGCGTCGCCGGGTCAACCGGTGACGGCAGTCCCGCGACGCTCGCGACGCTCAACGTGCCCAGCGGCGTCGATCCCACCGCCGACGGCGGCTATCTCATCGCCGACACGACCGGCAACCGTGTCCGCAAGGTCAGCGCCTCGGGCACGATCACCACCGTCGCCGGCACCGGCACCGCGAGCTCCACGGGCGACGGCGGACCGGCGATCCTCGCAACCGTCAGCGGCCCACAGGGGGTCGCCGCGACGGCCGACGGCGGGTACCTCATCGCCGACACGACCGGCAACCGCATCCGCAAGGTCAGCGCCTCGGGCACCATCACCACCGTCGCCGGCACCGGCACCGCGTGCGCCACCACGACGGCGCTGTGCGGCGACTTCGGCCCCGCGGCGATCGCGCAGCTCAGCGGGCCGACGACGGTCGCCGCAGTGAGCGACGGCAGCTTCTGGGTCGCCGACACCACGCTGAACCGTGTGCGACTCGTGTCCGCCACGGGGACCATCACGACGCCCGCCGGCTCGGGGACCGCGTGCGCGACCGCGACGTCGCTGTGTGGCGACGGGGCATCCGCGCCGCTGGCCTCGCTCAACGCCCCGCGGGACGTCCTGCCGCTCGGGGGCGGCGCCGCGCTCATCGCCGACAGCGGCACGAACCGACTTCGCAAGCTCATGACGCCGACCGCCGGGCCGATGGGGGCCACCGGTCCTGCGGGGTCCTCCGGGACGAACGGCGTCGACGGGGCCGATGGCGCGCCGGGGGTGGCCGGCGCGTCAGGCCCCGCCGGTGTGATGGGCGCCGACGGCGCCCGCGGCGCGACCGGGGCGCAGGGTGCCGCGGGCGCGCAGGGCCCGGCCGGCCCGGTCCTCGCCAAGAACCGGCGGACACCCGCGCGGCTGTCTGTCCTCCTCGGCGATGTCGCGCCGGCGGGCGCCGACTCCACGCGCGTGCGCTTCGTTCTCACCGCGGGGGCGAAGGTGACACTGCGTATCGCGCGAGCGGGAAGCACCGTGCACGTACGCACCGCCGTCTACGGCGGCCGCGGCCGCAAGGCGATGACCTTCCCGGCCCTCGCGCCCGGGCGCTACCGCCTGAGCGTCGAGGCGCGCGCCGGTGCGACGACGGATCGCGACCGGGCGTGGGTGACGATCGCCGCGCCTGCGGCCCAGCCCGTGTCGCCCACCGCTTCACCGTCTTGAACGGGTGAAACGCCAACTCGACGAATGTTCGGTCGCCGTCCGGGGCCCTTCGCGCCGATAGTCCGCCTATGGGTCCATCGGGGTGGCGGGCATCGCTGCTGACCACGGCGTTCGTCCTCTTCGTCATCGCGACGTTCGAAGTGGTCGAGCGCGTGCTCGACGTCGATGTCACCAATCTGAACACCGCGAGCACGATCGTCCTGGCGCTCGTCGCCCTGGCGCTCGGCGGGGTCATCTTCTGGCTCCTGCGCGAACGGCGCGAGCGCGAGCACGAGCGGCGCCGGCTGCGGCGCGCGCGTGAAGAGGACGCCGCCCGGTTCCGCCTCGCGTTCGAAGACGCGCCGATCGGCAAGGCGCTCGTCGGCCTCGACGGCCGGTACCTGCAAGTCAACGAGTCGCTCGCGGCCATGCTCGGCTACTCCCGCGAGGAGCTCGTGGACACCCAGTTCCAGGACGTCACCCATCCCGACGACCTCGACGCCGACGTCGCGCTGATCGCCGCGGTCCAGGCGGGCGAGCTGGCCTCGTACGAGATGGAGAAGCGGTACCTGCGCGCGGACGGCATCGTCGTCTGGGGCCTGCTGTCCGTCTCGCTCGTCCGTGACACCGAGGGCGCCCCGGCGTACTTCATCCGCCAGGTGGTCGACATCACCGACCGCAAGCGCGCCGAAGCGCACCTCGCGTCCTCCGAGGCCCAGCTGCGCGCGATCTTCGACTCCGCCGACGCCGGCATCCTCAGCCTCGACCGCGACGACCGGCCGTGCGAGGTCAACCCGGCGGCCGCCGCCGTCCTCGGGCTGGACATCGACCAGCCCGAGGCCGGCTACGCGCGGTTGACGTTCCGGTACCCCGACGGGCGGCCGATTCCACCGGAGGACACGCCGCAGGCCCGCGCCCTCCATGAGGGCCGGGCGCAGACCGGCACCCTCGTGCTCGTGCAGCGGCCCGACGGCGAGCGCCGCGCCGTGCAGATGAGCGCCGTGCCGATCGCCGGGGCCGGCGACGGCGAGCCCGCGGTGGTCTGCTCGTTCGCCGACGTCACCGCGCGCGAGCAGGCGCTCGACGAGCTCGCGGCCCGCGAGCGGGAAGCTCGGACGCTGGCGTCCACCGTGCCGGTCGGCATCATCCGCGGCGACGCCGACGGACGCTGGATCTACGTCAACGACCAGCTCCGCGAGATGTGGCACATGGGCCCCGACCAGGCGCCCGACAGCCTGGACTGGCAGGCCGGCCTGCACCCCGACGACCGCGACCGCGTCTCGCGCGACTGGCAGGCCGCGCGTGAAGCAGGAGGGCGGTACGAGGCTGAGTTCCGCATCCGGGCCGCCGACGGCGGCTGGCGCTGGGTGTGGACGCGCGCGGTCGCCGAGCACGACGAGGACGGGCGGGTCATCGGGTTTCTCGCCACCACGCTCGACACGGACGCGCGCCGCACGGCCGAGGACGCGTTGCGCACGACCGAGCAGCTGCAACGCGGCGTCATGCGCAGCCTCCCGGGCTCGGGGCTCGGCGTCTACGACCACGACCTGTGCTGCCAGATCGCCGAGGGCGGCATGCTCAGCCAGTGGGGCCCTGACGGCGTCCGTGGCCGCGCGCTGCACGAGGTCATCAGCGCGGAGATCTACCCCGCCATCCGCTCGGGCCTCGAGCGTGCCCTGGCCGGCGCGGAGAGCGAGTGTGAGCGCCATTCTCCGCGGTTCCACCGCGACTTCGTCTTCCGCTTCGCCCCGGTCCGTGACGCCAGCGGCGCGGTCACCAGCGCGCTGGTGGTCACCGAGGACGTCACGGAGCGCCGCAAGGCCGAACGCGCGCAGCGCGAGGCGCAGCAGCGGTTCGAAGTCGCGTTCGAGCGGGCGCCGATGGGGATGGCGATCGTCGACCTCGACGGGCGCTTCACCCGGGTCAACGAGGCGCTGTCGCAGCTCGTCGGCTACGACCAGGACGCCGTGTGCGGGCTCGCGCCGTTCGCCCTGCTGCACCCCGACGAGGTGCCGGACAACATGTCCGCGTACGAGCGCATGCTCGAGACGGGTCACGTGACCATCGAGACGCGCTGGCTGCACAGCTCCGGGGCCGTCCTCTGGGTGGATCTGCGCGCGACCCTCATCCGCGACGCGAACGGCGACCCGCTGCACGTCCTCGCCCAGGTCCACGACGTCACCGACCGCCGCGGCTACGAGGAGCAGCTCGAGCACCTCGCCGACCACGACCCGCTCACCGGCCTGCTCAACCGCCGCGGCTTCGAGGCGGCGCTCGAGCGCCACCTCACGCTCGCGCGGCGCTACGAACCGGCCGGCGCGCTCCTGGCGATCGACCTCGACGGCTTCAAGCTCGTCAACGACAGTCTCGGCCACCGCGTCGGCGACGAGCTCATCATCCGCTGCGCCGGGGCGCTGCGCGCGGCGCTGCGCGAGAGCGACGTCATCGCGCGCATCGGCGGCGACGAGTTCGCGGTCCTGCTCCCCGGCGACGGCGGGGAGGAGGCGCAGATCGTCGCCGACAAGCTCGTCCGCGCCGTGCGCGAGCACGGGGCGGGGATCGAGCAGCGCTACGCCCATGCCGTGACCGCGTCGATCGGCATCGCGCCCTTCGTCTCCGACGACCTGACCGCCGACGAGATGCTCGTCCGCGCGGATCTCGCGATGTACGAGGCGAAGGACCTCGGCAAGGACCGCCACGCGACGTACAGCACCGACGAGCACGAGATCCCGCGGGTGCAGGCGCAGATGCAGTGGGCCGAGCGCATCCGCGGCGCGCTGGGCGAGGACCGCTTCGCGCTGCACGCCCAGCCGGTCGTCGACCTGCAGACCGGCGACGTCGTCGTCCACGAGATCCTCCTGCGCATGGTCGACGACGACGGCGACCTCATCCCGCCCGCCTCGTTCCTGCCGATCGCCGAGCGGTTCGGCCTCGCCCCGGCCGTCGATCGCTGGGTGCTCGAGCGCGCGCTCGACGCGATGGCCGAGCAGGCCGCGCGGGGTCGCCGGCTCGCGCTCTCGGTGAACCTCTCCGGCGCCTCGATGGGCGACCCGGCGATCCTCGAGCTCATCTCCTCGCGGCTGCGTGACGGCGTCATCACGCCGAGCGACCTCATGCTCGAGGTCACGGAGACGACGGCCGTCGCGGACATCCCGCGCGCCCGGGACTTCTCCGAGGCCCTCATGGCGCTCGGCTGCCGGCTGGCGCTCGACGACTTCGGCGCCGGCTTCGGGTCCTTCTCCTACCTCAAGCACCTGCCGTTCGACGTGCTCAAGCTCGACGGCGAGTTCGTCAAGAACGCCGCCTCGAACGAGACGGACCGGCTGATCATCGCCAGCGTCGCCTCACTGACCCAGGGGCTGGGCAAGCAGACGGTCGCCGAGTTCGTCCCCGACGACGCGACGTGGCGGCTGCTGCTGCGCCACGGCGTCGACCTCGGCCAGGGCTTCCACCTCGGGCGCCCCGGGCCGCTGGAGCGCGTCCTCGCGGGCGAGGCGCCTACGTCGCCGCTTCGGCCGCCCGGTCCGCCTTCCCCCGCTCGCGCACCTCGCGGAACGAGCGGAAGCGGAAGATGAAGACGAGCGCGAGGAAGCCGACGGCCAGGGCCGTCGCGCCGATCGCGATCTGCTGCCCGACCGAGTAGGCGGCGACCGTCGCGGCGGACGCCGTCCCGGCGAACACCTTGACGAGCAGCGCCTGCTGGACCCCCGCCCCGCCGGGGGTGAACGGCACGCTGGCGGCGACGGCGTTGACCCCCAGCACGAGCAGCACGTTCTTCACCGACCCGCCGACGTTGAACGCGTCGAGCAGGAACCAGAACGCCGTGAAGCGGAAGCACCACGCGACGAGCTGGACGAGGTAGACCTGCTGGAAGAAGCGCCGGCGGTCGCGCAGGATCGTCAGGCCCTGCCGCACGCGCGCCCAGAAGCGGCGCGCCCGGTCGCTGAGCAGCGCGAACGCCACGAGCGCGCCGACCGCGATGGCGGTGAGCAGGAACAGCGTGAATCGCGGGTGCCCCGCGAAGAACGACAGGTCGAACGCGTCGAGATCGGCGAAGTCCGGCGGCTTGGGGAACACGCCCTGCGTGAAGGCGAAGAGCAGGATGAGCCCGCCCATCGTCAGGTCGAAGATCATCTCCGGCACGAACGACGCGCCGACCGCGGGGTACGTCGAGTTGGGCACCGACGACTTGACGAGGAAGAGCTTGATGACGTCGCCGCCGCGCGCGGGGACGACGTTGTTGAACCCGTACGCCGCGATGTACGCGCCCCAGATGTTGCGGAAGCGGATGTGCTCGGTCGGGTACGCGGCCCGCAGGACGTTGAAGTACGCGAACGAGCGGATGCTCAGATACGTGATGAACGCGGCGAGTCCCAGCAGCAGGGAGCCCAGCCCGATCTGCGAGAGGCTGCCGAAGAAGTCGCCGACCGCGTTGGCAAACGACGTGATGCTGGATCCCAGGGATGCGAGCACGCCGCGTCAGAGACTACGATCCGCCCGTCCCCGGCCCACCCGTGCCGTGACCGCCCTGCATCGCCTCACCGATGTCGTCACCCTGCGCGACGGACGCCGCCTCGGCTACGCCGAGTGGGGAAGCCGCTCCCCGGACGCGGCGACGGTCCTGTACTTCCACGGCGCGATGGGCTCGCCGATGCGCCGGTGCGCCGAGACCGACGCGGTGCTGCGAACCCTGGGCCTGCGCTACGTCATGGTGCACCGGCCGGGGTTCGGCGCGTCCGATCCGCAGCCTGGGCGGACGCTGCTGGACTGGCCCGCCGACGTCGCGCAGCTCGCCGACGCGCTGGGCGTGGAGCGCTTCGCCGTCGTCGGCGTCTCGGCGGGAGGGCCGTACGCGGCCGCCTGCGCGGCGACGCTCGGCGAGCGGGTCGCCGCCGCGGCGATCGTCAGCGGGATCACGCCGATCGCGGGCGCGCAGGACGCGTCGGCCGCGCTGCGCCTGCTCGCCCGTCATCCGCGCGCAGCCCGGGCGCTGCTCGGCACCGCCGTCCACGCCGTGCGCGCGCAGCCGCGCATGCTGCTCGCCGGGCTGGCGCTGCGCAACGGCCGTGCCGATGCCGCGGTGCTCGACGACCCCGAGGCGCGCGAGATCTTCGTGGAGAGCTTCCTCGCCGCCACCGCGCGCGGCGTCTCGCCGATGCTTGACGACTTCGGCCTGGCCGCCCGCGACTGGGGCTTCTCCCCCACCGAGGTCGCCCGGCCGGTCCACCTCTGGCACGGCGTGCAGGACGCCACCGTGCCCGTGGCCAGCGCCTACGCCCTGGCCGCCGCCCTGCCCGACTGCCGCGCGGCGTTTGCGCCCGACGAGGGGCACTTCTTCTTCCGCTCGCGGATGCTCGAGATCCTCGGCCCGCTCTCAGCGCGGCTCGCGCCACATGAGCCAGAGCGTCGGCCCGCGATCGGGGAACGTGATCGTCTCGACCACGCGAAAGCCATGCCGCGCGTAGAAGGCGACGTTCGCTTCCTTGGAGGACTCCAGGTAGCAGGGGAACCCTTCCTCGTCGGCGAGGGCGAGCCCGGGCCCGAGCAGCGCTGAGCCGATCCCGCGGCCCTGGAGCTCCGGGTCGGTGCCGAGCACCGAGAGGTAGAGGTGCGGCCGCTGCGGATGGTGGTCCTCGATCATCCGCATCGCCTTCAGCGCGTTGCCCAGCCGCGGGAGCATCGCCGGGATCGTCGGCAGGTACCGGATGACCTCGCGCCCCTCCTCACGCCACTGGTCGGGCAGCGCCCACAGCGCGGCGCCGGCGAGATCGTCGGTCGTGTAGACCTGATCCTGCGCACCCAGCTGGCGCAGGCGGATCTTGAAGAACGTGCGCGCGTGGCGCATCCGCGAGCGGTCGCTGGGATAGAACCAGCTCGTCACCGGGTCGTCGTAGAAGGCCCGCGCGAGGACCCGGGCGAGTTCACGGCGGTCTTCCGGGCGGGCGGTGCGGACGCTGACCGGCGTGGTGAGCACGGGGCGAAGCATAGGATCGCGGGCGTGAGCGCGGTCGCGCACGATCAGATCCCCGTGGGCGACGGCGTCGAGCTGCACGTGGCGTCGGCCGGGCCCGCCGACGGCCCGGTGGTGCTGCTCGTCCACGGCTTCCCCGAGCTGTGGTTCTCCTGGCGCCATCAGATCGCGCCGCTGGCCGAGGCGGGCTACCGGGTGCTCGTCCCCGACCTGCGCGGGATCGGCGGCTCGACGCAGACCGCCCCGATCGAGGACTACGACAACGCGACGGTCCAGGCCGACCTCTTCGCCGTCCTCGACCACGCGGGCGCCGAACGCGCCGCCTTCGTCGGCCACGACTTCGGATCGAGCTTCTCGTGGCACATCGCGCTGGCCGCGCCGGAGCGGGTTGCCTGCGTGGGCGGTCTCTCCGTCCCCGCGGTCCCGCGTGCGCCCGCGCAGCCGCTGCCGATCATGCGCCGCCACCTCGGCGACGACTTCTACATCGCGTGGTTTCAGACCCCCGGCCCCGCCGACGCGGCACTCGCAGCCGACGTCCGCCGCACGCTCGCGACGACGAAGGTGTGGAACCCGGCGTGGGCCGAGCAGGATGAGAACCCGCCCACCCCGCCGTTCATGACCGACGAGGAGCTGCAGGTCTACGTCGACGCGTACACCCGCACCGGGTTCACGGGCGGGCTGAACTGGTATCGCAACATCGACCGCAACTGGCACGCCGACGAGGCGCTCGTCGGCCGCACCATCGACGTGCCCGCATGCTTCATCACCGGCGAGCGCGACCCGGTCGAGCGCTTCATGCCGATCGCCGCGATGGACGGCTACGTGACGGATCTGCGCGAGCGCGTCGTGATCGACGGGGCCGGGCACTGGATCCAGCAGGAGCGCCCCGACGAGGTCAACGCCGTGTTGCTGCGGTTCCTCGCCGATGCATATCCCGCCTGACACACTGCACCCAGGAGGTTTGACCATGGACGACACCCGGATCCAGGACCACATCGAGGAGCTCGTCGCCGAGGAGCACAAGCTGCTCGAGTCGGCGGGCGAGGGCGGCCACGGCCTCGACGCGGCGGGCCACGAGCGCCTGCAGCAGATCGGCGTCGAGCTCGACCGCTACTGGGACCTGCTGCGCCAGCGCCGCGCCAAGCGCGAGTTCGACCTCCCGGTCGCCGACGCGGGCCTGCGCGACGCCGACACGGTCGAGGGCTACGAGGGCTGAGGCCGCGATGTCGGTCAAGACGCCCGAGGAGCTCGAAGGGCTGCGGCGCGCGGGGCGGGTTGTCGCCGAGACGCTGCGCGAGCTGCGTCGCCGTGCGCGCCCGGGCGTGACGACCGCCGAGCTTGACGCCGCCGCCGCGCGGATCTTCGCGCGCCACGGCGCGACGTCGGCGCCGCAGCGCGACTACGACGCGCCGTGCGCGGTGTTCATCAGCGTCAACGACCAGGCGGTGCATGGCCTGCCCGGCGCGCGGCGCTTGCGTGACGGCGACCTCGTCTCGATCGACGTGACCGTGGAGCTCGACGGGTTCTGCGCCGACGCGTGCGAGACCGTGGCCGTGGGCCGCGCCGGCCGTCAGCGCGTACAACTCGCGAGCGCCGCCCGCGCCGGTCTGGCGCGCGGGATGGCCGCGGCCACCGCCGGCGCACCGCTCAACGCGATCGGCGCCGCCGTCCAGGACGAGGTTGAGCGCCGCGGGTTCGCGGTGTGCGCGGACCTGACGGGCCACGGCATCGGCCGCAAGATCCACGAGCCGCCGACGGTCGCCAACGTCTTCGACGCGGCCGCCACGCAGCCGCTGACCGAGGGGCTCGTCATCACGATCGAACCGATCATCGCGGCGGGCACCGGTGAGGTCGAGCTGCTGCAGGACGGCTGGACGATCGCCACCGCCGACGGGTCGGCCGCAGCGCACGCCGAGCACACGCTCATGGTGACGAGCGGCGCGCCGGTCGTCCTCACCGCCTGACCCGCTCCACCCGCCGAACGTCGAAATGTTGTCGCTCCAGCGACAACTCCTCGACGTTCGACGCCGGTGCGGGCCGTCAGACGGTCACGCCGCCGAGCTTTTCGGCGATCTGCCCGGCCTCCAGCGGCCGGTCGAAGTGGTAGCCCTGGCCGATCTGGCAGTCCCAGCTGCGCAGGAGCTCGCCCTGCTCGGCGTGCTCGATCCCCTCGGCCACGACCAGCAGGCCCAGCGAGTGCGCGAGCCGCACGACGCCCTGGACGATCGCGGCGTCGTCGGGATCCTCGGTGATCCCGTCGACGAACGACTTGTCGATCTTCAGCGTGTCGACGGGCAGCAGCTCGCGCAGGTGACGCAGCGACGCGTGACCCACGCCGA
Organism: Bifidobacterium breve; assembly: GCA_945878865.1. GTDB lineage: Bacteria > Actinomycetota > Thermoleophilia > Solirubrobacterales > Solirubrobacteraceae > Svornostia. The sequence continues at coordinate 182,718 of CAMCUD010000001.1, forward strand.
AGTCATCGACGGCCAGCCGCACGCCGATCTCCTTGAGGTCACGGAGCGCGGCGGTGAGCACCTCGGGGTCGCCGAGGACGGCCGTCTCCGTGACCTCGAGGGTGAGCTGGCTCGCGCGGATCCCTGAGTCCGCGATGGCCTCGCGCACCGATGCGACGAAGCCCTCGGCGCCCAGCTGACGCGCCGAGACGTTGACCCCCACCCGGAGGTCCGTGCTGCCCCATGCGGCAAGCTGGTGACACGCCGTGCGCAGCACCCACGCCCCGATCTCGATGATCGTGCCGTTGCGCTCGGCCAGCGGGATGAAGCGCATCGGCGAGACCATTCCGATCGTCGGGTGCTCCCAGCGCAGCAGCGCCTCGACGGCGACCAGCCGGCCGCCGTCCTGCAGGTCGACGAGCGGCTGGTAGACGAGGCGCAGCTCGTCGCGCTCGAGCACGGTGCGCAGCGCGCTCTCGAGCTCGAGCCGCTGCACGGCCTCCTCGCGCATCGTCTCGTCGAAGACCTCCACCCGCGCCTTGCCGAGTTCCTTCGCCCGGTACATCGCGGCGTCGGCGTCGCGCATCAGCGTCGGCGAATCCGCCGCGTCACCGGGCGCGGAGACCTTCACGCCGACCGACGCCGAGACGAACCGGCGCTCGCCGTCGAGCACCACGGGCGCGCGCATCGCATGCTCCAACCGCGCCGCGACCTTCAGCGCCTCGTCCTGTCCCGTGATGCCGGGCAGCAGGATGGTGAACTCGTCGCCGCCGAAGCGCGCGATGACGTCGCCCTCGCGCAACGCGCCGCCCAGTCGGCGACCGACCTCCACGAGCAGACGATCGCCGGCCCCGTGGCCGAGCGAGTCGTTGACGATCTTGAAGTCGTCGAGGTCGACGAACAGCACGGCGGTGTGCTCGGTGCGCTCGGCCAGCGCGCCGTCGAGGTGGCGCTGGAAGAGCGCGCGGTTCGGCAGGCCGGTGAGCGGGTCGTGGTGCGCCTGCCACGTCAGCTGCGCTTCGGCCTCGCGACGCTTCGTCACGTCGATGACGTGGCTGATCCACGCGACGGGCTCGCCGTCCTCGTCGTGCAGCTGCGAGTGGCGCCACAGGCCCCAGCCGTGCGCGCCGCGGTGCCGCAGCTCGATCTCCTGCCCGTCGGCGGGGAACGGGCGGCCGGCGAGGTCGGCGGCGTCGACGAGGTCACGCAGTGGCGCGCCCGTGGGGTCCTGGCCGAAGCGGGCGACGAGCGCGTCGTTGGCCTGCTGGACCTCACCGTCGAGGCCGACGAGCGCCATGCCGATCGGCGCGTCGGCGAAGGCCGAGCGGAACCGCTCCCGGCTCTCGGCGGTCGCCTCCCGCGAGATCTCGTTCAGCCGCCACGACACGAGGCAGACCAGGCCGAGGCAGGCGATGAAGAACGCGTGGATCGCCGCCCACTTCCATGGGTGCGCGATCGCGTCGGGGTGGTTGAAGACGGCGGTGGAGTCGAGCAGGCTCAGCAGGATGTGGTGCACGAGCACGTAGGCGAACGCCACGAGGTACGGGAACCACTCCTCGTAGAGCGAGAGCAGCGCGACCATCACGAAGAAGTGGAAGTGCGCCTCGATCGCCCCGTTCATGAGGTGCACGACGACGGCCGACGCGGTGAGCAGGCCGACCGTGACGCTGAGCTCGCGCATCCGGCGGCTGAGGACGTTCCAGCCGGCGAGCAGCGCGAAGGTCGTCACGGGCGCGACGTCGACGAGCGAGTGCGGGACGCTGTAGCCGTCGAGCAGCCCCCACAGGAACAGCACGGGGACGTGCCCCCAGAGGATGCACTCCATCCAGCGGTGGCGGATCGCCCAGGACGCGACGGGAAGCTCGCGGCCCCGGGGAAGCCAGGCCCAGAGCGCGTGGACACGGGACATGTCTCACCTATCGACGCGCGTAGCAGAACCTCGTCGCTGCGGCAACATACGTCAACGATTTCTGGACACCACCTACCCGAAAAGGGTGAGGGGTGCCCAGAAAGCGAGGCGGCGTGTCAGGCCTGGCGGCTGGTGCTGCGGCCCGAGCCGCGGCGGCCGCTGCGGCCCTTCGGGCGCCCGCCGGCGTGTCCGCCGCCGTGGCGGTTGCCGTTGCGCGGCCCGCCCGGGCGGCCGCCGCCGTTGCGCGGCGCCGGCGTGAAGCCGGTCTCGCCGAACTCGCGGTGCAGCTCGAGGTCCGAGGCGATGCGGTGCACGTCCTTGGCCTGCTCGGCCGAGACGAACGTGATGCCGACGCCCGTGCGCCCCGCGCGGCCGGTGCGGCCGATGCGGTGCACGTAGGCCTCGCGGTCCTCGGGAGCGTCGAAGTTGATGACGTGCGAGACGCCGTCGACGTCGATGCCGCGCGCGGCGACGTCCGTCGCGACAAGCGTGTCGACGCGGCCGGCCTCGAAGCTGGCAAGCGCCTTCTCGCGCTGGCGCTGCGACTTGTCGCCGTGCATGGCGACGGCCGAGACGCCCTCGTTGCCGAGGCGCTTGGCGAGGCGGTCGGCGCCGCGCTTCGTGCGCACGAAGATGAGGGCGAGGTCGCGCTCGGCGTCAAGCTCGCGGATGAGCGTCTTGATGCGCTCCTCCCGCTCGACGGCGAGGAAGCGGTGCTCGATCTGCGCGGCCTTGACCTCGGTCGGCACGTGCTCGTGGCGCGCGGCGTCGTGCGTGTACTCCTGCGCGATCCGGCCGGCGTCGCCGTCGAGCGTCGCGCTGAAGAACAGCGTCTGGCGGTCGGACGGGCACTGCGAGACGATCCGGTCGACGGCCGGGCGGAAGCCCATGTCGAGCATCCGGTCGGCCTCGTCGAGCACGAGGACCTCGACGTTGCGCAGGCTGAAGGCGCCGCGCTGGAGCTGATCCTCGAGGCGGCCGGGGGTCGCCACGACGATGTGGGACTTCGCGGCCTCGCGGCCCTGCTGCTGCAGGCCGACGCCGCCATAGACGGCGGTGATCTTCAGGGCGCGGGCATGCGCGATGCCGCGCAGCTCGTCGACGATCTGCGTGGCGAGCTCGCGCGTCGGGGCGAGCACGAGCCCGGCCGGACGGCGCGCCTCGGCGCTGATGCGGTCGATGAGCGGGACGCCGAACGCGAGCGTCTTGCCCGATCCGGTCGGGGACTTCGCGAGCACGTCGCGGCCGGCGAGCACGTCGGCGACGACGAGCTGCTGGATCGCGAACGGCGCGGTGATGCCGCGCTTGGCGAGTGCGTCGCACGCGGCGGCGGACACGCCGAGATCGGCGAACGTCTGAGACATATGGGGAACTCCTGGCGGCGCTCGGTCAGGCCGCGGACGATTCGGGAGGCTGAAGGCTGACCCGAACCGCCGTTTTCACCAGGGCGGGACCCGTGCGAGCTGCTGCCTCACGGCCGGCGAGGCGCCGACCGTCACGAACCACTGTAGCGGCGGCGCGCAAACAGCCCGGCAGCGCCGATGCAGAACACCGCCACGGCGGCGACGATCGCGGTGCTCGCGGAGTCCACCACACCGCTGATCCGCTCCCACTCGTGGCCGAGCGCCCAGCCGGCGCCGATGAGCAGCGCGTTCCAGATCAGCGAGCCGGCCGTCGTGAGCACGAGGAAGCGCGGCATCGACATCGAGGACGACCCGGCCGGGATCGACACGACACTGCGCACGCCCGGCACGAGCCGGCCGAAGAAGACGACCCAGTCGCCGTAGCGCTCGAACCACACGTCGGCCCGCTCGAGGTCCTCAGCCCGCAGGCGGACCTTGTGGCCCCAGCGCTCGAGCGCGGGACGCCCGGCGAGCTGGCCGAAGTAGTAGAGGATCACCGCGCCGCCCACGGAGCCGGCCGTCGCGGCGATCAAGACCCCGGCGAACGTGAGGTTCCCCAGCTCGACGTAGTAGCCGGCCAGGGGCAGGATGAGCTCCGAGGGGATGGGCGGGAAGAGGTTCTCGACGACGAGGAAGACGAGGACCGCGGCGTACCCCCACGTGTCCACGAGTTCGCCGACCCAGCCTCCAGCGGCCCCGCTGGTCGCGAGCTTCAGCATCGGACCAACGTAGCGATCAGAGGATCTCGAGGACCTTCTCGACCGGCCGGGCGAGCACCGCTCGGTCGCCCCGGACCACGATCGGCCGCTGCAGGAGCTGCGGGTGCTCGGCCATCAGCGCGATGAGCCGGTCCTCGCTGACGCCCTCGTCGGTGAGGCCGAGCTCCTTGACGAGCGGCTCGCGGGTGCGCAGCGCGTCGCGGGCGGTGATGCCCGCCTTGCCGAGCAGCTCGCGGATCTGGGGTTCCGTGAGACCCTCGACGTGGTATTCCACCCGGTCGAACGGGATCCCCCGCTCCTCCAGCAGCTGTGCGAGCTTCTTGCAGGTCGTACAGGTGCGCTTCTCGAAGACGATGACCTCGGACATGAGCGCTCAGCATGCCACCCTCCCGTTCGTCGGGGCGGCCGGCCGGTTCGCGCCGACCGCGCTGTACGACCCGATCGTCGCGCTGACGATGCGCGAGGGCGCGTGGCGCCCGAAGCTCGTCGCGCGTGTCGCGGCGGCAACGCCCGCGACCGTGTTGGAGGTCGGCTGCGGCACCGGCGCGGTGACGCGGCTGCTCGGCGCGGCGCTCCCGGATGCGGCGATCACCGCGACAGACGTCGACCCGGCCGTCATGTCGCGCGCGGCCAAGCGCGTTCGCGATCCTCACGTCACGTGGACGCTGGCGTCCGCGACGAGCCTGCCGGCCGACGCCGCGAGCGTCGACGCGGTCGTGTGCTCGCTCGTCCTGCATCACCTCGACCCCGAGCCGAAGGCCGCGGCCCTCGCTGAGGCGCGTCGCGTCCTGCGCCCCGGCGGGCGGCTGCACGTCGCCGACTGGGGCATGCCGCGCGACCCGGTGGAGGGCCTGGCCTTCCTGGGCCTGCGCCTCGTCGACGGGATGGGCGCGACCCGTCAGCACGCGTGCGGCGCGCTGCCTGCGCTCCTGCGCGACGCCGGGTTCCGTGACGTCACCGTCCATGACCGGCTGCGCACCGCGTGGGGCGCGCTGGAACTGCTCGAAGCCCGGTAGGAGAAAACCCGCAGCCGCTCGGGTGGTCCACCCGGTCGGCACGACATCCCGCGGATGACACGCTGTCGATATGGACCTCGATGCGCTGCTCCCCGAGTACGACGTCTCCGATGAAGTCGCGCTGACCGTCGCCGCGCCCCCGGAGCGCACCTTCGAGGCGCTGCTGGCCGTCGACATGATCGAGCTCGGGCGCACCCGTCCGCTCATCGGCGTGCTCGGCGCCCTGCGCCTGCTGCCCGAGGTCATCATGCACATGCTCCACGGTGAACACGTCGCCTCGCCGCCCGAGCACATGCGGCTGCTCGACACCGCCGACCAGCCGCCCGAAGAGGGCGGGTGGACGCTGTTGACGCTGGAGCCCGGGCGAGCGCTCGCGCTCGGCCTCGTCGGGCGGTTCTGGCGCCCGGTGATCGAGTACGCGCACGTCGCCGCCGAGGACTTCACCGCGTTCGACGAGCCGAACTACGCGAAGACGATCTACGCGCTGAGCGTCGAGCCGCTGCCCGGGGACCGGTCGCTGCTGCGCGGCGTGATGCGCACCGCGACGACCGACGACCACGCGCGCACGTGGTTCCGCCGGTACTGGACGTTCGGGGTCGGGCCGGGCGCCCACCTGCTGGTCGAGGGCCTGCTCGACGACGCCCGCCAGCAGGCCGAGCGGGTCATCGTTCCGGCGTAGGGCACGCGTCGCGCATCGGCGCACCCGCGAACCGCGACTCGGTCCAGCCGACGAGCTCCGGAATGAGGGGTGAGTCGTCGGCGACGACGGAGAGGTGGTCGCGGCCGGCGAATTCGCGGTACTGCAGCGGCTGGCCGTCGCGGCAGAGACGCGCGGCGAAGCGGCGCTGCGTGCCGGCGACGACGAGCTCGTCGTCGGCGCCCTGCGCGATGAGCGTGGGGATGCGCGTGGGCTGCCGCGGCACGTTCTGGCGCAGGCGCCGCCCGAGCGGCCCGCTCGTCAGGTCGCGCCGGAAGATGTTGTCATCGGCGAGCACGGACGGCAGCGACAGCAGGATCGCGGGTTCGGCAAGGCACCTGCTGGCGATACCGCGCACTGCGGGCAGCGCCGACGGGCGGATGTACTCGCGCACCCGCACGTCGCGGTAGGCGGCGGCGTAGCCGAACACCGCGAACGTCGCGAAGAGTCGCCCTGCGCTGTTGTCCTGGACGACGTCGACGAGCCCGGGCAGGTCGCTGGCGGGCGCGAGCGCCGCGACCCCGGCGAGCGGCACGTCCGGGGCGTAGCGCGCGGCCTCGATGCCTGTCCACAGCGCGGCGCCGCCGCCCTGGGAATGCCCCCAGACCACCGTCTTCGGGCCGAGTTCGACACCGCGGAGCTGCCGGGCGGCGCGCACCGCGTCGAGCGCCGAGCGGCCCTCGGGCACGCCGACGAGATACTCGTGCGCGCCCTTCGCCCCGAGCCCCGGGTAGTCGGGTGCGACAACCGCCCAGCCGCGGGCGGCGGCCTGCTCGGGGACCACCGGCATGCCGCCCGCCTTGAACGGGTCGGGCAGCACAGACGGCGCGCAGTCGCGGGCGACGCCGGTCGTCCCGTGGTCCCACAGCAGCACGGGCTGCGGCCCGCTGGGATCCTCGGCGGCGATCACGAGACCGCTGGCGGGGACGATCTTCCCGGTGCGGTCGGTCGTCGTGTAGAGGATCCGCCACCCCTGCTGGCCGTCGGGCACGCCGTCGTCCGTGCGCTGGTCGCGGATGAGCTGGCCCGGCCGACCGGGCAGGGCGTCCGGCGTGTCATAGAACGCCGAGGCCCGCGGTTCCTCCTCGTGGATCACCGCGCTGGCCGCCGCGAGCGCGCCGGCGAGCACGAGCGCCGCGACCGCGCCGCCGAGCCGGAGCCACCCGGGCGCACGCCGTCGCTCGTCGCGGTGGGCGTACCGCCATGCGAGCACGATCTGCCGGATCCCGAGGATGACGACGACGGGCCCGACGAGCAGCGCGACCGCGAGCGTCGTGACGTCGGGCCAGCCAATCGCCAGGACGCCGAGGACGAGGCAGGCGATGCCGCCGAGCAGCGCGATCCACCACTCGACCGCCTCGACCTGCCGGCGGGCGACCGCGACGAGCCGCGCCACCCCGGCGACCGCGAGCCCGGCCCCGGCGACCAAGGCGACCGACGACGCCGACAGGCCGGGCAGCGCGACGATGAGCGCGCCGGTGACGATGAGCACCACGCCGAGCACGCGCGAGGACCACGGATGCGCCTCGTGCCGGCTCTCGAGCAGCTCGCCGACGCCTGTGACGACGAGCGCCGCCGCCACGCCGAACGTCAGCGCCTCGAGCGAGTCGTAGGGCCGGAGGGTCAGCGCGGCGCCGAGCGCAACGGCGAGGACGCCGATGCCGACACCCAGCCAGCGTTGCTCTGGCCGCCAACGCATGTCCCGACCGTACCGGTCAGCGGGGAAGGAAGATGCCGGGCAGCACGCCCGGTCCGGCGCGGCGCACGTCGGCGGTCACGAGCATCGCGATGTGGCCGTACAGGCCCTTGCGCGGCACGCGGCGCCAGAGCCCGCGGAGGAACCCGAGGTCGAGGCCGACGAGCGGCGCGCTCGGCGGGACGAGCTCCATCAGGTCGGCGCGCCGCAGCAGCTCGACCTCGTTGCCGTACGACCACTGCGGCGTCGGCTCGTGGTGGCGCTCGATCGTGTCCGCGCAGCGCGTGATCCGCGCGGCGTCCCAGCCGTGCGCTTCGCCGATCTCGGTGGCGAACACGCGGCTGTCCGTCACGTAGGCGGCGTGACGCTGCGTGCCGTCGAGGTAGAGCGCGGCATCGTGGAAGAAGGCGGCGACGAGGAGCACCTCCCGGTCGATGTCCAGCTGCTTGCGCCGCGCGACCTCCTCGGCGAGCGTGAAGCACCGGACGCAGTGGCGTTCCATCGGCCCGTCGGTCGTGCCGGCGAGCTCGCGCAGCCGGGTGAGGGCGGCCTGCTCGGCAGGCGTCTGGATGAGGTCGTCGGCGGCGGGCATCAGGGGATGATCGCGGAGATCGTCCCCGCCTGCGCGAGGATCGCCACGACGAGGACGGCCAGGACGACGACGTGCCCCCAGCGCTCGAGCTCGCGCGGTGCCCGCCGGCCGCCGCGAAGACCCCGAGCGCGGGATGAGCGCGATCGTCACCCCGGCGATCGCGAAGGCGGCGAGGTACGCGTTGCCCGGCGTCAGGTGAGAGCACCGGCCTCCGGGAGAGGCGCGCGGCTGGGCGGGTCGGATACACGGTGACGTTCTTCCCGCTCGGCGGGAACTTTGTTACGGTCCGTGCGCGTCACCGCCTCTTCTGGCATGGAGCCCCCCCGGTGGCGAGGCCGACGGCGACGGAGGAGTCGTGCGAGCTGAAGATGCCGCACCGGGGCTGGCCCAGCGCGGATCGAGGTTCGTCCTTCCGCCTCGCGTCAGAGGGCGAGCCGGCTCACCGTGTACGCGGCGACCACCGTCGCCACGATGAGACCGCCGTACAGGAGGCCGGAGCGCGTGTCGCGGACCTCGCGCTCGGTGTACGGCTCCAGGGCACGAGCGCTCAGCACCCCGAGGACCAAGCCGACCATGAGGAAGGCGAGGACGAGCACCATCTCGGCCGTCTCGCCCGCGCCGGTCACCCACGCGATGGCGCGGCCGACCCACCCGAGGCCGAGCGCCGTGAAAGAGATCGTCCCGAGCTGACGGCCCCGGTGCGTGGCTCGCGCGCCCATGGCGCACCGAAGGATGCCAGGGTCTGCCATGCAAGTCAGGCGCCGCTGAGCTTCCTCAGCGCCTCGAACACCAGCTCGTCCTACCAATGGGGCGCCCCGAACTCATCCCACCTCGAGATCGAGTTCCGGTACCAGTCGATGAGCAGGAGCGCGACGTTTTGCAAGTGCTCATCCGACGAGTACACCTCGCCCCATCCGTCCTTCTCCATCTCACCGAGCCGCCAAGCGAGACCCTCCGGATTCGTCCCAGCGCGAAGGGCGGCGAACAACTGCGGACAGTACGTCGAGTACTCGTTCGCCGTATACGGAAACGAGTCGGCCACCCCTATGGGGTCCCACCGCCAGAGCAGGACCTGATTCAGCTCCTTCTCGCCGGTCTCCCGCCACCAGCGCAGGTCGGCATCCTCATCCGTCCGCTTTCGCACCGGTCGCTCCCCCATCTGTCTACGTCGGACAGGTTTCGTGAGCTCCGAGGACCCACTCGTCGTGCTCCTTCAACGCGACCACCGAGACACCGTCGCGATCACTCAGCCGAGAGGCACGACATAGCAATCCCGCGAGCCCCAGCTCCATCGCGGCTCGCGCAGGAGCCGCTGGCCGGTCTGGACCTCCCATCGGCGCAGCCACCGGCTCGTCAACCACGCCGCCGCGCCGCTGCCGACGACGATGCCTGCCACGCTGCCCGGCATCCCGGAGACGACGGCGACGAGCAGGACGGCGACCAGCACGGGTCCAGTGAGCACGAGGATGCGACGCGTGGTCACCCTGCCAGACTCGCGACCGTCGGTCGGCGCCGAAGCAGGAGCCTCCACTGCGCGGCGAACGAGCGGCCGGTAGGCGGACACGTACATGAACCCGCCAAAGATTGACGCTCCGACCACGACCGCGACCAGGGCGGCCACCACCCCCTGAACGTCGATGGCGACCACCGTCAACGCAAAGCCGCCGATCAGCAGCACGACCCCCAGAAGCCGAAACTCCGCGATCGGCGACACGAGGGGCTTCATACGATCAAGACTACGCGACCAATTCCCCCAGCGCCTTGAGCACCAGCTCATCGTGCTCCTTCGGCTTGACCTTCGGGAACACCGTCGCGATCACGCCCTCGGGGTCGATGACGAACGTCGCGCGCTGCGCGCCCCAGTACGTCCGGCCGTACATCGACTTCTCCACCCACACGCCGTACAGGTCGCAGACCGCGTGGTCCTCGTCGGCGAGCAGCGTGAAGTTCAGGCCCTGCTTGTCGTGGAACTTCTTGACCTTCGCCACCGGGTCGGGCGAGATGCCGAGCACGCGCGCGCCGGCCTGCTCGTAGTCGGGCAGGTGATCGCGGACGCCACAGGCCTGCGTCGTGCAGCCGGGCGTGTCGGCCTTGGGGTAGAAGTAGACGACGACGGGGCCGCCCCGCAGCTGCGAGAGCGTGACGGGCTCGCCGTCCTGGTCGGGGAGCGTGAAGTCGGGCGCGGGCTGTGACGTTTCGAGCATGACGGCCAGTATGTCGGGTAGGTTGCGCGCCGCGTGCGCGGCCTGCTGAACACCATCCCGCTGACCATCCTGCTGTTCCTCGTGATCCTGCTGTCGATCGCGGTGATGGTCGGCCTCGTCGCCGTCGTGCGCCGGCTCATCCCCTCGACGAAGGACGGCTTCCACGCGGAGATCTCCGCGCCGATGCTCGGGGTCGTCGCGGCCCTGTTCGGGCTCCTGCTCGCGTTCGTCATCGTCGTCGCGTACGAGAACTACCTCGACGCAGACAGGAACGCGAGCCGGGAGGCGGATGCGCTCGCGTCGATCGTGCGCGACAGCCAGGCGTTTCCCGAGCCCGCCGGCGCGGAGGTGCGCCGCGCGGTCGGGACGTACGTGCGCGCGGTCGCCGACGACGAGTGGGATAAGATGCGCGAGGGGCGCGACAGCGACCAGGCGCGCAGCGGGCTCGACGACGTGTTCGCGGCGTTCCGGCAGGTCGACCCCAAGACGCCGACCGCCACCGCGTTCTACGACGACGCGGTCCGTCAGCTCAACGAGGCGCTCGACGCGCGCCGCGACCGGATCCAGAGCGCGAAGGGCGGCCTCGCCCGCGACATCACGATCCTCATCCTCTTCGGCAGCCTCGTGATCATCGTCTACGCGGTCCTCGTCGGCTCGCCGAGCTTCTGGTTCCACGCGATCGGACCGATCGCGATCGCGTCGGTCGTCGTGTTCTCCCTGCTGGTGCTGGCCGACCTCAGCTACCCGTTCTCAGGAGACGTGCGGGTCGAGCCGGATGAGTTCCGCAGCGGCGTGCTCTCGCAGTACTTCCCGTCGCCGTAGAACGAACAGATGCTGCGAGCGCGCGCCGGGGGTCCGCGAGATATGTGGGGGGATCGCGGCGGGGTTATGAGGAGAGAGAAAGCGGCGCGCGCCGCAGCATCTGCCGTGCACGCTATGGCGATCCGGGAGCGGTTCCATCGGCAGTCCGCACCCGCGACCGTCCGTAGTTGACTCCGACCTTTTTCCGGTCTGACCCGATCTGAACGATCTTCACTTGACTTCCCTCGATCGTTCACGGCACGTTGGGCGGGTGCTCCGACTGGTCATCGCCCTCGCACTCGCCGCGCTCCTCCTGGTGGCTCCCGCCGCCGACGCGCTGACACTCGTCAGCGGGCCGGCGCGAGAGAGTCGGGAACCGGTCCTGCGCGCCGGTGACGTCAACGGCGACGGCCGCGACGATCTGGTCGTCGGCTCGGGTGATCAGACCGACCCGAAGAAGCTCGACATCGTGTTCGGGCGCCCGGGGTTGGACAGCGTCGCGCCGCCCTCCGATCCGGCCGCCGGATACCGCGTGACGTTCGGTGGGCTCTCCTCTGTCGGCGCCGTCACCGGGGCTCGAGCCGAAGACGTGGACGCCGACGGCTTCGACGATGTGACCGTCGCGCTCACACCGACCACGCAGACGCCGAACACGGGCATCGGAGCCCAGAGCGTGCTGCGCGGCGCACCAGGAGCTGGAACGGCCGACTGGGCCGCGCTGGAACCGCGACGCCTGGAGCTCGGGCCGAGCGGCGGCGGGCCGACGCTGGCGGGCAGCGCCGGCGACATCGACGGAGACGGCCACGGCGACGTCCTCACCAGCTTTGGGTACGCCGGCGGAGCTCCGTGCGGCGGCACGAACGCGAGCGGGCTGACGAGCGGGCCGTGCGGCGGCATCCGTCGCGGCCCGGGGCTCGCCATATCCGAGCGCGTGGCCGCCGCCGGCGAAGGCGACATCTTCAACGTCGGCGCGGCAGGCGACGTCAACGGCGACGGCCGGGACGACCTGGTCGGCCTCGTCCTCGGCGGCTCCCGCTCCCTCGTGCTCCTTTCCACCACGGCGCCCGGTGGGCCGCTGCAGCTCGCCGCCCGGTCGCTCGGCGACGTGAATGTCGCCGCCGTCGGCGACGTCAACGGCGACGGCATCGGTGACCTCGGGGTTGCACCGCGCGACGGTTCCACCGGGTGGGTCGTGCTCGGCGGCGCGACGGTCCCGTCGACGCCGACACGCCCGCTGCCGGCGGGGCTGAACCCCGATGGCGCGGCCGGCGATGTCGACGGCGACGGTGTCGACGACCTCGTCGCGCGGACAGGCGGATACGGCTCGCCCGCCGTCGTGCTCCTCGGTCGCCGGGGCGGGACGCCCTGGCGCGCGGAGGACGCGATTCCGGTGCCCGCTCCCGGAGCGGGCTATCAGTACGTATTCCCGGCCGGTGACGTCGACGCCGACGGCCGGGACGAGCTCATCGCCCGGTCGCTGTCGTGTGCCGCGGCGTGCCAGCAGGTCACGGCCCTCGTCGGCGCGCAAGACGCGACGGCCCGGCTCACCGCCTTCCAGGTCTCCCCCACGATGTTCCGCACCGGCGCCTACCGGCCGAGCCTGCGCCAGGGCACGCTGCTGACGACCGAGCTCACCTCCTCGGCAACCGTGCGTCTCACCGTTGTCCCGGTGTTCGGAGGGGCGCGGCGCACGTTCGACATCGCCCGTGCCGCGGGCCGTTCGAGCTGGACGTGGGACGGCCGCATAGGCGGGCGCCGCCTGGCGGCCGGCGTCTACCGCGTCGCGGCGTCGGTCGACGGCGGGACGGCGATCACCCGGACGATCGTCGTCGTCGGCTGATCGTCACTTCAGGAGCTTCGACAGCCGGCGGTCCTTGAGGACCTTCCCGTCGGTCTGCTCCTGCGGGCAGTAGCTCATGACGTAGTCCTCGAAGTGCACGGCCTCGAGCGTCGTGCCGCACCGCGGGCACGGCTCGCCCTCGTGGCGATGGACGAGCAGCGGCAGCGGCAGCTTGTCGGGGATCGGGAGGTGCACGACCTCCTCGTAGTGGTCCATCGCCCGCGTGAGGACCTCCACGATGGCGGCGCGCAGCGCGACGGCGTCGTCCTCACTGAGATCGCTCGCACGCTTGAACGGCGAGAGCTTCGCCGTCCACAGGATCTCGTCGACCCACGACCGGCCGATGCCTGCGATCACGCGCTGGTCGCGCAGGACGGTGTAGAGCGGGCGGTTGCCCTTGAGCACGTCACGCAGGTCCTCCGGCGGGTCGGGCCAGGACTCCGGGCCCATCGTCGCCAGCGTCTCCTCCGCCTCGAGCTCCTCGCGGCGCAGCACCTTCACCCACGCCGCCTGCTTCGTGCCGAACTCGCGCAGCCGCAGCTCGCGGTCACCGTCGAAGCGGACGAGCAGCCGGGACGTGCGGTCGCGCATGGACGCGCGCTTGTCGTAGAGCTGGAGCCGCCCCGCCGACATGAGGTGAATGAGGACGGACAGGTCGTCGCCGACGTCGAGGATGAACTCCTTGCCGCGCCGCCGGATCGCGGTGATCGGCTGGCCCTCGAGCGCGTGCAGCGGCGGGTCGAATGTCTTCAGCGCGTTGATGCCGGGCGCCATCACCGACGTGATGACCTCACCGCGCAGCGTCTCGTCGAGACGGCGCGCGGTGATCTCCACTTCGGGGAGCTCGGGCATGGGGTGAGGCTACCCGCGCCGGAAGTCGCGGAACGCGTCGAGCAGCGCGTCAAGGCCGGGGACGTCGCCCCGCGCCGCGTCGGTCTCGGGCATCACGTCGAGGACGGCGAGCGTCGTGCGGACCTGGTCGAGGTGCTCGCGGCACCCCTCGCACATGTCGAGGTGCTCCTCGAAGCGCGCCCGCTCCTCCGGTGACAGCGCGTCGTCGAGGTAGTCGGTGACGAGTTCCACGAGGTCCCGACAGGTCATGCCACGAACTCCTTCTCGAGCGCCGCGCGGACCTTCGCGCGAGCGCGGTGCAGCAGCACGCGCTGGTTGCCGGCGGTCAGCCCGAGCGCCTCGGAGACCTCGTCGCCGTCGAGCCCGAGGAGGTCGCGCATGACGATGACCTCCTGCTGGCGCTCGGGGAGCTCTGAGATCGCGTCACGCACCGCGGCGATTGTCTCCTTGCCGAACAGGCGCTCCTCCGGCAGCTCGCTCCAGGCGCCCGGGTGCGCGTTCCACCAGCCGTCGGCGCCGAACGCCGACGGGTCGACGGCGGGCGCGCCGTCCCCATCGCCGAGCGAGGAGAACGGCGTCGAGCGCTGGTCGCGCACGCCGCGCGTCTTGGCCTGGTTGATGAGGATGCGGAAGATCCACGTCTTCAGGGACGAGCGACCCTCGAAGCGGTCGAGCCCGCGGATCACCCCGAGCCACGTCTCCTGCACCACCTCTTCGGCGGCCGACTGCGTCTTGACGTACATCCGCGCCACCCGCAGCATCATCGGCTGGTAGCGGCGGACGAGGTCGGCGAAGACCCGCTCGTCGCCGGCCTTCAGCGCGGCCACCGTCTCGAGGTCCGCCGTCGATGCCGCGATCTCGCCGGCGTCCATGGGGGCAGTCTGTCACCTCACCCAGTCTGCGCGGCGGAGAAGTCGTTACAGGGTGATGACGTGCGTAACGGCGGAGCAGGCGCTGCGCACTGGCGCGACGTTTCCGTCCCTCCCCAAAGGAGATCCCATGCAGATCCTCGCTCGCCGGCGGCTCCTCGCCGCCGGATCGCTCGTCGCCGCCCTCGTGCCGGCTGCCCCCGCGACGGCCGACGTGTACACGCAGACGAATAGCCCGTCCGGCAACGCGGTCCAGGTCCTCGACCGCGCCGCAGACGGCACCCTCACGCCGGCGGGCACGGCTCCGACCGGCGGCGCGGGAACGGGCGCCGGGCTCGGCTCCCAGGGGGCGGTGACGCTCGACGCATCGGGCCGCCTGCTCTACGCGGTCAACGCCGGGTCGAACTCCGTGACCGTGTTCTCGGTGCGTCCCGACGGCGCCCTGCGCAAGCTCGACACGTTCGGCTCGCGCGGGACCACGCCCGTCAGCGTCGCGGTGCGCGGCAACAGGGTCGCCGTGCTGAACGCCGGCGGCACGCCCAGTGTCGCGACGTTCCTCCAGACGCCCGTCGGCGTCGTCTCGCTGCCCGGCTCGACCCGGTCGCTTCCTGCCGGCGCCGGCGGTCCCGCACAGGTGTCGTTCACGCCCGACGGCCGGCGGCTCGTCGTCACGGAGCGCACCGCCAACCGCCTGGACACGTTCCGCCTGGACGGGCTCGGCCGTCCGGCGGCCGGGGTGTCGACCGCGTCGAGCGGCAGTGTCCCGTTCGGCTTCGACATCACCCGTGACGGGTTCGTCGTCGTCAGCGAGGCGGCGGCGAGCACCGCGTCGTCGTACACGGTGGCCGGCGACGGGACGCTGTCGCTGATCAGCGCGAGTGTCCCGACGCTCCAGGGTGCCGCCTGCTGGGTCGTCGCGACGGAGGACGGCCGCTTCGCCTACACGGCGAATGCCGCGACCGGCTCGATCACGGCGTTTGGCGTCAACACCGCCGGCGAGCTGACCCGGCTGGCCGCCGATGGGCGGAGCGCATCGTCCCCGCGGCCGACCGACGTCGCGCTGAGCGACGGCGACGGATTCCTGTACGCGCTGAACTCGACGACCGGCGAGATCACCGCGTACGCACGGACGGCCGATGGCGGCCTCGCCCAGATCGCCGGGGCCGCCGGCCTGCCCGCGGGGCAGGTCGGGATCGCCGCACGCTAGCCCCGCGTGGGGACCGCGGTGCGCAGCCTCACGCGCACCGCGGTGCCGACCGGCGCGTCAGCGATCCAGATGCGCCCGCCGTGCGCCTCGACGATCGCCCGCGAGATCGCCAGCCCCAGGCCGGTCCCGCCGTCGCTGCGTGACGGGTCCACCCGGTGAAACGGGGCGAAGACCAGCTCTCGCTGATCGTCGGGGATGCCCGCGCCGTCGTCGGCGACCTCGATCTCCACGCCGTCCCCGACTGTCGTCGCGCGCACCGTGACGGTGCCGTCCGGCGGCGTGTGGCGGATCGCGTTCTGCAGGAGGTTGAAGAGGACACGCTGGAGCCGTGCGGGATCGCCGAGCGCCAGCGGGTCGTCGGCGCCCATGACGGCGGTCACTGTCACGTCGGCGGCCTCGGCCTGCGGTCGCATCGCGTCGACGGTGTCCTCGACGAGCTCGCTGAGCGCGACCTGCTGCATCGACCACCGCAGCTCGCCGCTCTCGATCCGGCTGAGTTCGAACAGGTCGTCGATCAGCGCGCCGAGCGCCCGGACGTGCGTGCCCATGCGCTCGGCGTACTCACGCGCGGTCGCCTCGTCCACCACGCCGTCGTGGACGGCGTCGGCGAGCAGTTGCAACGACGTGATCGGCGTGCGCAGGTCGTGGGAGATCGCCGCGACGAGGCTGCGCCGCGCGCGTTCCTCGGCGTCGAGGCGGGCGACCATCCCGTCCACGTCCTCCGCGAGCTCCGCCAGCTCCCCGCGGCCGGTGACGCCGGTGCGCACGTCGCGACGGCCGTCGGCGACCGCGTCAAGCGTCATGCGGGTGGCGTCGACGTCGGCCATGGCCCGGCGCCCGAACGCCCATGCGACGACGATCGCGAGCACAGCCGTGTCCGCGACGACGATCGCCGCGAAGAACGCATCGTGGGCGGAGACGAACATGAGGTCGACGAACAGCACGGTGATCGCGATGGCCTGCACGGCCGCGAGCACCCCGACGACGGCGGCCTGCCGGCGCAGCCCGCCGATCCGATCGCGCCGCGCGGCGAGGACCTGGCCCGCGGCGACGACGAGCAGCCCCGCGGGCAGCAGACTCACGAGCGTCAGCCACCCCGCGTGCCCTCCGTAGGCCGCCCACGCGATGAGCGAGAGGACAGCGGCGGCGCCGGCGGCGATCGCGCCTCCGCGGATCACGCCGAGCCGCCCGCGAACCGGTAGCCGACCCCCCACACCGTCTCGACGAGCGCGGCGACCTCCGGGTCGGCCTCGAGCTTGGCCCGCAGTCGCCGGACGTGCACCGTGACGGTCGAGGTGTCCGTGTAGAAGGAGAACTGCCAGACCTTGTCCATGAGCTCCTCGCGCGTGAAGGCCCGCCCCGGATGCCGCGCGAAGAAGACGAGGAGGTCGAACTCGCGCTGGGTGAGTGCCAGCTCGTCGCCGTGCAGCAGCGCCCGGTGCGCGGCCGGGTCGATCTCCAAGCCGCCGAAGCGCATCGGGCCGTCGTCGTCGGCCACCGTGGCGGTGCGGCGCAGCACGGCGTCCACGCGCGCGACCAGCTCGGCGGGGCTGAACGGCTTGACGACGTAGTCGTCGGCGCCCAGGCGCAGCCCGACCACCCGGTCGGACTCCTCGCCCCGCGCCGTCAGCAGGATGACCGCAGGCGCGGGCGGGGCGCCGTCGCGCAGGCGGCGCATGACCTCGAGCCCGTCGATCCCGGGCAGCATGAGGTCGAGGACGACGAGGTCCGCGCGCTCGCGACCGAACGCGTCGAGCGCCTCCGGGCCGTCGGCGGCCACGCGGGTGGCGTACCCGGCGCGCTGCAGGTAGCGCGAGACGACCTCGGCGATGGTCGGCTCGTCGTCGACGACGAGGACGGATCCGCGCTGGTGGCTCACGCCGGCACCAGGTCGGCGGTGAGTTCCGCGACGCCCGCGGTGAAGTCCTCCCGCGCGGTGAAGCCGAGGACGTCCGTCGCCCGCTGCGCCGACGCGAAGACGTGACGGACGTCGCCGAGGCGATAGCCGCCGACGACCTCGGGCGCCGGTGCGCCGGGCCGTGCCGCGGCGTGCAGCGCGCTGGCCATATCGAGCACGCTGCGCGGCGTGCCGCTGCACACGTTGAAGGCGCCGGGCACGGGGTCCTCGGCGGTCAGGGCGAGCACGTTGGCCCGAGCGACGTCGCGGACATGGACGAAGTCGCGCAGCTGCCCGCCGTCCTCGAACACGCGCGGCGGCCGCCCCGCGGCCAGCTCGGAGGCGAACAGCGACGCGACCCCGGCGTACGGCGTGTCCCGCGGCATCCGGGGCCCGTAGACGTTGTGGTAGCGCAGCGACGTGACCGCGATCCCGGTTTCGCGGCTGAACGCCGCGGCCAGGTGCTCCTGATGCAGCTTGGTTGCGGCGTAGACGTTGCGCGGGTCCATCGGTGCGTCCTCCGGGACGGGCTCGGCGGTCAGCACTCCACCGCACGTCGGGCACGGCGGGTCGTAGCGGCCAGCGTCGAGGTCGGCGACCGCTCGCGGCGCCGGCGCGACGACGCCGTGGTCGGCGCAGCGGTACCGCCCTTCGCCGTAGACGACCATGCTTGACGCGAGCACGACGCGGCGGACGCCGGGCGCGCGAGCGACCTCTCGCAGAAGCACCGCCGTGCCGACGTCGTTGTGCGACGCGTAGTCGGGGAGATCGTCGAGATCGACGCCCAGCCCGACCATCGCGGCCTGGTGACACACCGCGTCGACACCCTCCAGCGCGGCGGCGACCGCGTCGCGGTCGCGCACGTCGGCGCCGCCGGCACGCAGGTCAAGCACGCGCACCTCCCGCCCGGCGGCGGTGAGCGCCTCGACGATGTGCGAGCCAATGAACCCGGCTCCGCCCGTGACGAGCACCATGCCGCCACGGTACGCCCTCGCGCGCGCGGCGGCACGCGTCCGTCAGCACTTCGTAATCGGATCGCGCATGCTCGCGGGGGAGGCTGTGCGGTGTGCCCGACGTGATCCTCCCCGTGCTCGACGAGGCCGAGGCCCTGCCCTGGGTCCTTGAGCGGATGCCCGACGGGTACCGGCCGATCGTCGTCGACAACGGGTCGCAGGACGGCTCGGGGGACATCGCCCGCGAGCTCGGCGCCTGCGTCGTCGACGAGCCGCAGCGCGGGTTCGGCGCCGCGTGCTTCGCCGGACTGGAGGCTGCGGGGGCCGACGTCGTGTGCTTCATGGACTGCGACGCGTCCCTGCACCCCTCAGAGCTCCCGCGGGTCGCCGGCCCGGTGCTGGAGGACGACGCCGACCTGGTCCTCGGCGCGCGGCGCCCAGTGGACGCGTCGGCGTGGCCGCGCCACGCCCGCGCGGCCAACGCCCTGCTGGCGTGGCAGCTGCGGCGCCGGACGGGCGCGAATCTCCGCGACCTCGGCCCGATGCGCGCCGCGCGGCGCCGCGCGCTGCTCGATCTGCGCATCGCCGACCGCCGGTTCGGCTGGCCCCTGGAGATGGTGCTGCGCGCGGCCGCCGACGACTGGCGGATCGCCGAGGTCGCGGTCGACTACCTGCCGCGCGCTGGGCGCTCGAAGGTCACGGGCACCGTGCGCGGCACCCTGCGCGCGACCTCCGACATGGCGCGGGTCCTCTCGTGACCTGCGCGCTGATCGTCATCGCCAAGGCGCCGGTCCCCGGCCGGGTCAAGACGCGGCTGTGCCCGCCGTGCACGCCCGAGCAGGCGGCGGCGCTCGCGGAGGCGTCGCTCGCCGACACCCTCGCGGCCGTCGCCGCGGCGCCCGCAGTCCGGCGGGTCTGCGTGCTCGACGGCGAGCCCGGGCCGTGGCTGCCGGACGGCTTCGAGGTCGTCGCCCAGCGCGGCGGCGGGTTGGACGAGCGGCTGGCCGCGGCGTTCGAGGACGTCGCCGAGCCCGCCCTGCTCGTCGGGATGGACACGCCGCACGTCACACCCGGACTGCTTGCTGCCGGCCAGCGGATGCTGACCAGCAGCGACGCCGTCCTCGGGGGCGCCCCGGACGGCGGGTACTGGGCGATCGGCCTGCGCCGCGCCGACCGCGCGCTGTTCGCGGGCGTCCCGATGAGCACGAGCGAGACGTGCACCGCCCAGCGCGCCCGGCTGCACGAGGCCGCGCTGCGGGTTGCCGAGCTGCCGCAGCTGCGCGACGTCGACACCATCGAAGACGCCCGGGCGGTCGCGGCCTGTGCCCCCGCGAGCCGGTTCGCCGCCCGGCTTGCCGCGCTCGACATGGAGGAAGCCGCCGCATGATGGCCCCGCAAGCCCTGTACGCCGACGCGCTGCGGCGCGGCGACGACCTGACCGCGCGCGACGCCGCCGGCCACGCCCGGCCCCTCGCCGTCTCGGCCTGGCTCGCCCACGCCGGCGAAACCGACGAGCGCGTGCTCGCGCGCGCGACTGGGCCGGTCCTCGACATCGGGTGCGGCCCGGGCCGCCACGTCCGCGCGTTGCGCGCCCGCGGCATCGAGGTCCTCGGCATCGACCTCTCCCCCGTGGCAGTGCGGCTCGCGCGCCGGCGCGGCGCCACGCCGGTGCTCGTCGGCGACGTCTTCGCGCCCGTGCCGCGCGGCGGCTGGTGGAGCACCGGGCTGCTGCTCGACGGCAACCTCGGCATCGGCGGCGATCCCGCCGCCCTGCTGCGCCGGCTGCGCGTGCTGCTCGCTCCCGGCGGCCGCGTGCTGTGCGAGACCGAGGCGCCGGGCGGCGGGCTGCGACGCGACCCTGTGCGTCTCGAGGACGACCTGCGCCACTCACGGTGGTTTGCGTGGGCGCGCGTCGGCGCCGACGCGATCGCGGAGGTGGCCGCCGACGCCGGCTACGCGCTCGTCGACCGCTGGGAGGACGGCGGGCGCTGGTTCGCGGAACTGGCATGAGGACCCTGCTGCCCACCGAGCCGCCGCCGGGCCCGAGCCGTCCGGACTTCTGGCGCAGCCCCCTGCGCGGCGCGTGGCTGACGACGGTGTTCGGCTCCTTCCTGCTCGTCGCGGTGACGATCGTGGCGGTCACCGGGTTCCTGTCGCACGCCGCCTACCAGCCGAGCCTCGGCGCCAACGCGATCATCCCCGCCGACAAGGACATCGTCCTGCTGTCCTGGCCGGCGTCGCCGACGTACCTCTACGCGATCACCCAGGGACTGCACGTCACCGTCGGCATCGTCGCGGTGCCGCTGCTCCTGGCGAAGCTGTGGTCGGTCATCCCGCGGCTCTACGCCTGGCCGCCCGTCGCCAGCCCCGCGGACGCGCTGGGCCGCCTGACCACGCTCCTGCTCGTCGGCAGCGCGATCTTCCAGTTCGCCACGGGGATCTGCAACGCGCAGCTCTACTACCCGTGGAAGTTCAATTTCGTCACCGCGCACTACTACGGCGCGTGGATCTTCGTCGCCGCGCTCGTGCTGCACGTCGCCGTGAAGCTGCCGACGATCCGCCGGGCGTACGCGACCCGCCGCGAGCTCGACCTCGATGACGAGCTGCGCGCCCCGGCCCCCGACGAGCCGACCATCTCGCGCCGCGGGCTGTTCGGCCTGGTGGCCGGCGCGTCGGCGGCGCTCTTCGTCGTCACCGCCGGGCAGGTCATCGGCGGCCCCACGCGCAAGCTCGCGCTCCTGGCGCCGCGCGGGCGCGGCGAGACGTTCCCCGTGAACAAGACCGCCGCCGTCGCGAAGGTCACGCCGGAGATGGTCGGCCCGGACTGGCGCCTCGAGCTCTACGGCGGCGCGCGGCGGGTGTCGCTGAGCCGCGACGAGCTGCTCGCGATGGAGCAGCACACCTACGCCCTGCCGATCGCGTGCGTGGAGGGCTGGACGACGACGCAGACCTGGACAGGCGTGCGCCTGAAGGACCTCGCCCGGCTCGCCGGCGTACCGGACGCCGACACGGTGCAGACCGGCTCGCTGCAGCCCCGCGGCGCGTTCCGTCAGGCGACGCTCGGCCGCGCCCAGCTGCACGACGACCAGGCCCTGCTCGCGCTGAAGGTCAACGGCGAGGACCTCCCGCTCGACCACGGCTATCCCGCGCGCGTGATCTGTCCGGCGCTGCCGGGCGTGCACTGCACGAAATGGGTCGGAGGGCTGCGGTTCGCATGATCGGATTCCGCCGCCTGTACGGCGCGTCGCCGCTGAGCCTCCTGGGCAGCGTCGCGGCGATCGCGGTCGCGGCGTTCGCGATGGCGCAGATGTTCCAGCCCGACGTCGCGCCGTTCCCGCTCAACCTCGTGATCTGGCTGTTCGCCGGAGCGCTCCTGCACGACCTCGTGCTGCTGCCCGGCTACAGCGCCGCCGACCGGGGCATGCGCGCCGTGGTCCCAGCCGGCACGGTGAACTTCGTGCGGGTCCCGCTGGCGATCAGCGCAGTGCTGTTCCTCGTGTGGTTCCCCCGGATCCTCGACCGCCAGCCGCAGAACTACGAGCGCGCGCTCGACCACCCGCCGCCGGACTTCCTCGGCCGCTGGCTGGTGTGCTGCGGCGTGCTGTTCGCCGGGTCGGCGATCCTCTTCGCTGTGCGACGGCTCACGGCCGGACGATCTGCAGCAGCCCGGCGGTCCGCCCCGTGACCACGGCGGCGCCGGTGCGCTCGTCGACGGCGACGGAATCGGCCTGGCGTACCGCCGGCCAGCGCTTCAGGACGCGGGGACGCCCATGAGCGGGCAGCAGCGTGAGCTGGTTCGTGCCCGGCGTCGTGACCCACAGGCGGCGGCGGGCCTCATCCAGCGCGACGCCGTACGGGCCGCCCGGCATGAACACCCGGCGGGTGACGCGCGCGGCGCGGCCGTCGGCGCTGACGCGCAGGACGAGGACCGCGTCGCCTCGGGTGTCCAGGACGTAGCACGGCCCCGCGTCGCGGCAGGCGATGTGCGTCGGGCCGACGCCCGCGGGCGCGCGCGCGAGATGCTCGAGCGTGCGGCCGTCGAGGATCTCCACGACGCGCTCGCGCACCGAGACGACCGCGAGCAGACGGCCCCCGCGCAGCGCCGCCAGCCCACCCGGCTGCGCGGCGACCTCCGCGCGCTTCGTCGTGTCGTCGGGCCGCAGGAGCGTGACGCTGTCCCCGCGCTCGTCGCCGACCGCGACCCCGGCGGCGATCGCCGCGACGTCGTGCGGGTACGCGCCGGTGACGGCCCGTTCGGTGACCTTCCCGCCGGGGAGCCGCACGGCGAGGAACCGGTCGGCCGGCTCGGCGGGCACGAGCGCGGTGCCACCGGGCGCGAGTCCGAGATGCCGCGGCGGCCCCGGCAGGCGGATCAGGCCGGTGACGGCGCGAGCGTCGAGATCGACGAGGGCCAGCTGCGCGGGGTCGCGCAGTGCGACGGCCGCGGTGCCGCCGTACACGACGATGCCCTCCGGGCCGTCGCCGACCCGGAACGTCGTTCCCGCCGCAGCCTCGGTGGCGGGCGGCGAACGCGGCGGCTCGGCCGCGGGCGGCAGGTCGTGGACGGTCTCCGACCCGCAGCCGGCGAGCCACACGGCAGCCGCGACCGCGAGCAGGGAGCGCATCCGTGACACCCTCCGAGCTTGCCAGCCCGGACGCCGCGGCGGAACGCCGCGTGCGCCGCGTTTCGCAGATCGTCATCTTCGTGACCGTCGCCGTCCTGGCCGTCGGCGCCGCCGCGCAGCTCGGCGTGATCGAGGAGCTCGGGACCGCCGCGTCCCCGCTCGTCGGCGAGTGGGAGGTCACGGTGCGGTGGTGGGGTCTACTCGCCGCGGTCCTGGCGTGCGTCGCGGCGGTGGGCCTCGCGCCCCGGCTCCTGACGTCCCGGCTGCCGTCTGCCGCGGTCGCTGCCCTGCTCTACGCCGGGACCGTCGTGCTCGGCCTGGCGGTCAACCTGCTGCGTGACGGGACCGGCGGGTGGACGCGGATGTTCGACCTCGGGCCGCCGCCGGCGTCCTTCGAGGCCCCCAACGAGTACCTCGCCGGCCTGCCCGCCGTGAGCTACGGCACGCGGTTCTTCCTCGACCGCTTCGCCGAGCTCGTCCCGTCGCTGCCCGCGCACGTCGCGGGCCACCCACCCGGGCCGCTGCTGGCGCTGCACCTGCTCGGGATCGACAGCGCGGCCGGCTTGACGGCGTTGTGCGTGGGCGTCGGCGCGCTGTGCTCGCCGCTGGCCTATCGCCTGGCGTGGACGCTGCACGACGAGGCGGCAGGACGCGTCGCCGGGCTCCTGTGCGCGTGCTCGCCGCTGACGCTCCTGTTCGGCGTCGCCTCATACGACTACGCGTTCGCCGGGGTGACGACCGCCGCGGTCTGCGCCCTCATCGCCCGGCGCCGCGCCTGGTGGCTGGTGGGCGCCGCGCTGCTGGCGGCCGCCTCGATGCTCAACTGGGCGCTGCTCGGCGCCGGCGCGTTCGCCGCGATCGTCGTGTGGCGCCGCGACGGATGGCGTTCGGCCCTGCTCCTGGCAGCCCTGTGCGCCGCGGTGCTCGCCGCCCTCAACGGGGTCCTCGCCGCCGCCTACGGCTACGACCCGATCGGCACCCTGCGCGCCACCGAGCAGATCTACCGCGACTCGATCGCGCAGTACCGGCCGTACTGGTTCTGGGTGCTCGGCTCGGCCGTCGCGTGGGGCGTGACGCTCGGCCCGCCGATCGTGCTCGGCGTGATCCGCGGCGCGGTCGCGCGCACGCCGGCGGCGATCGCCCTGGTCGTCGTCCTCGGTGTCGCGACGGTCGGCGGGTTCACGAAGGCGGAGACGGAGCGCATCTGGCTGTTCCTCGTTCCGCTGGCGTGCGCCGCCGCGGCGCCGTACCTGGCGCCGCGGCAGATACGACTCGTCCTCGGGGCGCTGCTCGCCCAGGCGGTGGCGATGCAGGTGCTCATGGACACGGTGTGGTGAGGCGTAACGCCTCACCGAGCGGACAGACGGGAGCGCCATGAGCGTCATCTGGCATCGCATCCTCGACGGCGAGGAGCTGCCCGACGGACGGACGACCACCGTCACCGTCGGCCTGCACACCTACGCCGTCTCGCATCTCGACGGGCGGTACGGCGCGCTGGACAACCGCTGTCCGCATCAGGGCGGGCCGCTCGCCGAGGGCACGATCGAGGGCGGCCTCCTGCGCTGCCCGTGGCACGGCTACGACTACGACCCGATCACCGGCATGCCGCCGTCGGGGTTCGGCGACTGTGTGGCGTCGCACCCGGTCGAGATCCGTGACGACGGCGTCTACCTCGGCCTGCCGCCCGAGCGCGCGGTGCACGAGCGGACGATGACCGACGCGGTCGCCGAGACGCTCGTCGCATGGGGTGTCGACACCGTCTTCGGGATGGTCGGCCACTCGAACCTCGGGATGGCGGACGCGCTGCGCCGCCGCGCCGCCGATGGCGAGCTGCAGTACATCGGCATCCGCCACGAGGGTGCGGCCGCGTTCGCCGCGTCCGCGTACGGCAAGCTCACCGGCCGCCCGGCGGCATGCCTGTCGATCGCGGGGCCCGGTGCGACGAACCTGCTCACCGGCCTGTGGGACGCCCACGTCGACCGGGCGCCCGTCGTCGCACTAACCGGTCAGGTCGCCACGAGCGTGCTGGGCATCCACAACTTCCAGGAGCTCGACCTGCGCGCGGCGTTTGGCGGCGTCGCGGCGTGGTCGGCGCCGCTCCTGCCCGACTCCAAGCCGGGTGAGCTCGCCGCGCTGGCCGTCAAGCACGCGACGTTCGCCCCCGGCGTGAGCCATCTCGTGCTGCCCGACGAGGTCCAGACCCAGCCGTCCGAGGCGCCCGTCGCCGGACCCGAGGGCCGCGTGCCCGACCGCGCCATCGCGCCACCCGCCGCCGCACTCGCCGACGCCACGGTGCGGCTGGCGGCCGCGCGCCGGCCCGTGGTCATCGTCGGCCACGGCGCGCGCTTCGCCATGGACGACGTGGTCGCGCTGGCCGAGGCGCACGGCGCGCCGGTGCTCACGACGTTCAAGGCCAAGGGCCAGATCCCCGACGACCACCCACTCGCCGCCGGTGTGCTCGGCCGGTCGGGCACGCCGGTCGCCTCGTGGCTGATGAACGAAGCCGACCTGCTCGTGGTCTTCGGCGCGTCGTTCTCCAACCACACGGGGATCTACCCCGGCCACCCGATCATCCAGGTCGACCACGACCCGCTCCAGCTCGGCAAGTTCCACCCGGTCGCCGTCCCGGTATGGGGCGACGTCGGCGTGACCGCCCGCGCGCTGCTGCGCGACACCGATCGGCCGGCCGATCGCGCGGATCAGGCCGCCGACGTCGCACGGCACCGTGCGCTGTGGCAGGCCGAGAAGGCGTCGCGCGCGGCCGACGACCGCGGGAACGGCCTCGCGTCCGCGGCGATCTTCGCGGCCGTCACCGAGCACTGCCCGCCCGACGCGGTGATCAGCGTCGACGTCGGCAACCACGCCTACGCGTTCGGCCGTTACTTCGAGTGCAAGCCCGGCCAGGCCGTGCTCATGAGCGGCTACCTCGGCTCGATCGGCTTCGGGTTCCCCGCCGCGATGGGCGCCTGGGCGGCGACCCGCGGCGAGCGGCCGATCTGGTGTGTGACCGGCGACGGCGGCTTCGGCCAATACCTCGCCGAGCTCACGACCGCGGTGCGCCACGCGATGCCGATCGTGCACGTCCTGCTCGACAACGGCGAGCTGGGGAAGATCAGCAAGGAGCAGCGCGCCGGCGGCTGGGACGTGTGGGAGACCGGCCTGACCAACCCTGACTTCGCCGAGTACGCGACGTCCTGTGGGGCGCTCGGGTTGCGCGCGCGCACGCGCGAGGAGCTGTCCGATGCGCTGGGGACCGCGGCCGCCCATGAGGACGGGCCGGTGCTTGTGCACGTCACCGCCGACGTCGACCTAGGCTGAGCGCCCATGCCCGACCTCACCCCCGGGGCGCGGTTCCCCGACCTCGAGCTGCCCGACCACGCCGGGAACGTCCGACGCCTCTCGGAGCTGGTCGGCGGCGACCCGACCGTGCTGCAGACCTACCGCGGCTGGTGGTGCCCGAAGGAGCAGGCGTTCCTGCGCGAACGCCTCGTCCCGTTCCAGGAGGAGGTCGAGGTCGCCTACGCGCGGATCGTGTCGCTCAGCGTCGACGCGCCGGAGGTCGCCGCGGCGTTCCGCGCGGGCGTCGGCGCGCGCTGGACCTTTCTCTGCGACCCCGAGCGCACCGCGCAGACCGAGCTGAACCTCCGCGAGACGACCGACACCACAAACGACCCGTACGTCCCCGCGGTGTTCGTCCTGCGCCCCGACCTGACGATCCACACGGCGTACAACGGCTACTGGTACTGGGGCCGCCCGACCACCGACGAGCTGGCCCGCGACCTGCGCGACGTCACCCGCGAGATCCGCGACGACTGGGACGCGCCCACCCCATGAGCTGGCACTGGATAGCGCTCGTGCCCGACGGCCCGCCGCCGAAGCAGCCGGCGGGCGCGGCCACCGCGACGACGCTCGACGGCACCGCCGCCGGCACCCTGGCGATCTGGACCTCGCACGCCAAACCGCTGCGCGATGCGCGCCGCGTCGACGGCAGGCTGCTCGACGATGCGGGCGCGCCTGCGGTCGTCTCGCTCGTTCGCCCACCCGCGGGAGTGCGGCTGAAGTTCGACGACGGCGCCGTCCAGCAGGCACGCCGCCGGATCCTCGCGCTCGGCCAGCCCTTCGACGCGGTCACCACGCTCATGAGCGACAGCAGCCACTTCGAGGGGTCGCTCGTCGTCGCGCGGGGCGACGACGCGGTCGCCCGGCTGCGCGACGACCCGTTCGCCCGGATCTTCGACGCGGTACTCCTGCGCGTGGGCGCCGGCGTGCTCGGGACGATGCCCGCGCCGGCCGGCCCGTGCATCGAGCGCTACGGCAGCGCCCAGCCGTGGCCGTGGGACGTCTACGCCGCCTGACCGTTCGGCTTGACGACGAGCCACGTGCCGCCGAACTCGATGACGTTGTGGCAGAGGATCTGGCCGGTGCCGTCACCGACGTAGTAGTACATCGGCTTTCCGGCGTAGGTGACCTGGCGGCTGCCGTCGCGGCGCTTCGTCGTGCCGATGAGCGACTGGCGGGCGGCGCCGCCGGCGCGCGGCTCGCCCTTTGTCAGGACGGGAGGCCACGCCTTCGCGCACGCGCCGTAGCACTGCGCCCGCGAGCTCTGCTCCTTGGTGAAGAGGTAGAAGACCCGGCCGCTGCCGCTGAACAGCACGCGGCCGAAGCGCGAGCGGCGGGTAGTGACGGTGATGCCGCGCGGACGAGCGGCGGCCGCGGTCGTCGCCACGGGCGCGGTCGCAGCCGTCGTCGCGGTCGCGGGCATTGGCGCGGCGGCGGCCGGCTCGTCGTCACCCCCGCACGCCACGAGGGTGAGCGCGGCGGCGGAGGCGACGAGCGTGGGGAGGGCGAAGCGCGGACGTGACATGCCCTGCCGTCCCGCGAGGTCCGCAAGCGTTACGCGTAACGCTTGCGTTGACGCTCCAGACGAGGCGCCATGTCCCTGGAGAACGTCCTCATCGTCACCGTCGTCGCGTTCGCCGCCCCGTTCGCGCTCGGTCTCGTCCCGGCGCTGCGACTGCCCTCGGTCGTGCTGGAGATCGTCGCGGGCATCGTCGTCGGGCCCTCGGTGCTCGGATGGGTGGACGTCGACCCTGCGCTGGGCGTGCTGAGCCTCGTCGGCCTTGCCTTCCTGCTGTTCCTGTCCGGGCTGGAGATCGACTTCGCGGGACTGCGCGGCCAGGTGCTACGCCTCGCCGCGGGCGGCTGGGCGCTCTCGTTCGTGCTCGCCGTCGTGGTCGGCGCCGGCCTGGGCGCGGCGGGCGCCGTCGACGCGCCGGTGTTCGTCGCCGTCGTCCTCGCCGCGACGTCCCTGGGCATCGTCGTGCCGGTCCTCAAAGACGCGGGCACGGCGGCGTCCCCGTTCGGTCAGCTCGTCATCGCGGCCGGCACCGTCGCGGACTTCGGCTGCATCATCCTGCTCAGCCTGCTGTTCACCGGCGAGGGCGGGCCTACGTCGACCGGGATCCTGCTCGCCTCGCTGCTCGCGATCGCGGCGGCGGTCTTCATCGCGGTGCGCCGAGCCGAGCGCTCGCGCCGCGTGATGGGCACGCTCGCGCGCCTCCAGGACACCACCGCGCAGATCCGCGTGCGTGGCGCGATGATCCTGCTCATCGCGTTCGTCGTGCTCGCCGAGTCCTTCGGGCTCGAAGCGATCCTCGGCGCGTTCGCCGCGGGCGCCGTCCTCGCGCTCGTCGACCGCGACGAGGCGATGACGCACCCTGAGTTCCGCCGCAAGCTCGAGGCGATGGGCTTCGGCTTCTTCATCCCGGTCTTCTTCGTGACGAGCGGGGTGCGCTTCGACCTCGGCGCGCTGCTCGACCACCCGGCGACACTCGCGCTCGTCCCCGTGTTCCTCGCCGCCCTGATCGTGGTGCGTGGCGTGCCCGCGCTGCTGTACCGCCGCACGCTCGACGCGCGCGAAACCACCGCCGCCGCGCTGCTGCAGAGCACGTCGCTGCCGTTCATCGTCGCGGCGACCGCGATCGGGCAGGACCTCGGACTCGTCGACGGTGCGAAGGCCGCGGCGCTCGTGGCCGCAGGGCTGCTCTCCGTGCTGGTCTTCCCGGTCACGGCGCTGGCGGCGCTGGCGCCACGCACCCGACCGGCCGAGGCGTGAGGACCGCTCTGTCGTCAACCTGACAGACGGATCGCCGACCCCGCCGTAGCGTGCCGGATATGAGCCCGACCGTCCGCCGCATCGCCTTCCCTCTCCTGCTCCTGGCCGCCGCCTTCGCCGTGGCGTCCGTCCCCGCCGCCGACGCCGCGGCCGGCAAGAAGTGCCGCGCCCGCGCGGGCACCGTCTACAAGGACGGCGCGACCCGCTACTGGCACGAGCGCCGCGGCCTGTACGCGTGCACGACGCTCAATCGCGCGGGCAAGCCGCGCACCGTGCGGTTGGGGCCGTGGACGTCCGGTGGCAAGCTGAAGGCCGACGGCCCGTTCGTGATGTGGACGACGGTGCGCAACGTCGACGGGACGAAGGTCGACCGGGTGTGGGCCGCCACGGCTGACGGCCCGTCCACGCGGTGGCTCGCCGGCGTCCCCGCCGTCCCCGCCTCAGGGGATCAGGGGTTCCAGGAGGGCCAGGTCGCGCGGATGCTCGTCAACGGCGAGGGCGGCGCGTGGATCACCACGACGAGCGACGTCGTCCTGACCGTCGGCACCACGCCGGACACCGTCACGCCGATCGGCACGCCGCCCATCGCGTTGCGCCCCGACGGCAACGCGCTGCTCATCGGGAGCTTCCCCGCGACGCCGCCCGCCCAGCTCGCCTCCAGCGGCCGTCTCTCCGCCGACACCGACGAGGCCGACGACTGCGGCGGCGTCATGCACCACAGCCTCACCGTCACCCCCGGCGGCGCCGAGCCGGTGGGCGCGACGTGGTACCACGCCGTGCCCGCCGACCCGGTGATCTGCAACCTCTGATCAGGCGGGCTCGAGCAGCGACATCCCGTACCAGCCGTCGGCGTCCTCGTACCAGGCGCGCAGGGCCAGCCCGGCCTTGCGCGCCGAGCGCTCGATGACCTCCCGGCGGAACTTGCGGCTGATCTCCGTGAGGATGGACTCGCCCTCGAGGAAGGGCACCTCCAGGCCGAGGCTGGCGATCCGGACGACCTGCGCCCGGGTGCTGCGCAGCCGCATCTCGATGCGTTCGAGCGCCGGGTTCCACGCCGCCTCGTGGGCGAACGCCTCCTCATCGAAGTCGGCGTGCAGCTCGCGGTTGACGACGCGCAGGACGTTGCGGTTGAACGCCGCCGTCACGCCGGCCGCATCGTCGTAGGCCGGCTCGATGATCGCCGGGTCCTTCACGAGGTCGTGGCCGAGCAGCAGCGCGTCGCCATCCCGGAGAATCCACGGATCTTCGTGAAGAACGCATGGACCTCGACGGGCTGCAGATTGCCGATCGTGCTGCCCAGGAACGCCACGAGCCGCGGGCCGGCCGGGTCGCTCGCGCCCAACGCCCGCAGGTCGGCGGTGAAGTCGCAGACCTGCGCGGAGATCTCCACGCCCGGGTATCGCGCGACGAGCCCGGGCAGCGCCGCTTCCATCGCGCTCGCGCTCACGTCCACCGGGACGTAGCGCTCGAGCGTTCCGGCATCGCGCAGCGGATCGAGCAGGAGCGGCGACTTCGTCGAGGATCCTGAGCCCAGCTCGATGACCTCGGCGGCCGGCAGCTCGCCTGCGAGCTCCGACCCGATGTCGGCCAGCAGCGCCGCCTCGCGGCGGGTCGGGTAGTACTCGGGGACCTCGCAGATCGCGTCGAACAGCTCGCTGCCGCGCGCGTCGTAGAACCACTTGGGCGGCAGGGCCTTCGGCGCCGTCGACAGACCGGTCAGCACATCGGCGGCAAGCGCGGTCCACGTCTCGGGAAAGGCGTGCAGCTCGACGCCGGCCGCCTCCAGGGCGGCAAGATCGGCGGATGCGGTCATCGGTCCTCCTCGGGGGTGGCGAGACGGACGCCGGCGAAGATCTGCCGACGCTGCGGATGGTCCCAGTTGCGGAAGCTGAGGCGGTGCGTACCCGGCGACGACGCCCACGAAGCGCCTCGCAGGACGCGGTAGCCACCGCCGAAGAAGACCGCCGAGTACTCAGGATATGGATACGCCACGAAGCCGGGATAGCCGGCGAACTCGCTCGCCGTCCATTCCCACACCTGGCCGACGCCGTCCAGCGCCCCGGCCCGGGCAGCGGCCTCCCACTCGAACTCCGTGGGCAGCCGCGCGCCGGCCCAGTGGGCGAACGCGTCGGCCTCGTGCGCGCTGACGTGGAGCACGGGCGCGCCGTCGACGAGCGGCCGCTCTGCGTCGAAGACCCGTGACGAGCGCAGGTCCTCGGCCCAGAACTGCGGGCGCTCGATCGCGTTCGTCGCGCGCCACGCCCAGCCCTCGGCCGTCCACCAGCGCGGATCGCGGTAGCCGCCCTCCTCGACGAACACGCGCCACTCCCCGTTGCTCACGGGCGCGCGGTGGATGCCGAACGCCGGGAGCTCGCGGCGATGCGCGGGACGCTCGTTGTCGTAGGAGAACCCGCGCACCGCGCCGATGCGGTGATGGC
This sequence comes from Bifidobacterium breve, assembly GCA_945878865.1. Lineage (GTDB taxonomy): Bacteria > Actinomycetota > Thermoleophilia > Solirubrobacterales > Solirubrobacteraceae > Svornostia. The sequence continues at coordinate 214,530 of CAMCUD010000001.1, forward strand.
CGGCCTCCACGCGGGCGATCCCGCGCGCGACCGGCTGCAGCTCGACCGGCGTCCTGGGTGCGTACGTCCCGGGGGCCGCCAGCTGCAGGCACTGCAGCATCGTCTCGGTGTGCTGTTCCTCGTGCTCGGCGATCAGACCGAACATAAGGCCGTCGCGATCCAGCGGCGCAGCGGCCGGGCCGAAGTCGGCGTGGGCGAGCGCCTCGAGCGTCCGGTCGTGGATCGCCGCCATGTAGGCCAGCGCCTCCTCGGTGCGCAGCATCGGCAGCGTGCCGCGCTCGGCGCGCGGGGTCTCGGTCGCGTCGTAGAGCGCGAAGAGCTCCGGGCGCAATGGCGGCGGCGCGTCCTCCCGGCGGCTGAGCCACAGGTCGGCGAACGCCGCGATGTGGCCCAGATCCCAGACGAGCGGGCTCATGAGCGGGCTGTGCACGCGTTCGAGATCCGCTTCGGCGACATCGGCGACGAGGCCGAGGACACGGCGGCGCGCGGCGATGAGACGGCTGGCGATCGCGTCGGCCTGGTGGGCGCTTCGCGGTGCGGTCAGGGTCTGCATGGTGGCTCCCGTCTCCTCGTCGGTCCTGGCGTTACACGGCGACTTCGCAGGCGAACGTATGCCCGGTTCAGGCCAGGAGATGTCCGCGTTACAGGACGTTCACTTGATAGATCGCTCTACTGATGTCAGGATGCGCCGGTGCCCGCCGCTGAGACCCAGCTCCCCACCCGCGACCGCATCCTGTTCACGAGCGCCGAGCTCTTCCGGCGCCAGGGCTACGCGGGCACGGGGCTGAAGCAGATCACCGCGCAGGCCCCTGCCCCGTTCGGCTCGCTCTACCACTTCTGGCCGGGCGGCAAGGAGGAGCTCGCGGCTGAGGTGATCCGCACGGGCGGCGACTTCTTCCTCGCCCTCTACCGGGCGATCATCGACGCGGCGCCCGACCTGCTCACGGGCGTGGGGGACTTCTTCACCGGCGCCGGGGAGACGGTCGCGGCCACCGACTACCAGGACGCGTGCCCGATCGCCACGGTCGCCGGGGAGATCGCCTCGACGCACGAGCCGCTGCGCGCGGCCAGCGCCGACGTCTTCGAGCTGTGGCTCGGCGCGCTGACGGAGGACCTGGTGACGGCGGAGGTCCCTCGCGCGCGTGCGCGCGAACTGTCGCTGAGCATCCTGGCGCTCCTGGAAGGCGCGTTCCTGCTGTGCCGCACGCTGCGGTCCACCGAGCCGATGACCGCGGCGGGCGCCGCGGCAGTCGCGCTCCTCACCCCTGACCTGGAGGCCGACGCATGACCCTCGAACGCACGGCCCGCATCATCATCGGCGTGGCGATCGCCGTGTCGGTCGTCCACTACGTCGACAACTACGTCAACTACAGCGACTACCCGGTCCCCGACTCCGGGCCGGTGCCCTCGGCGACCGTCGTCGGCGTGTCGTGGTTCCTCTTCACCGCGGCCGCGGTCGCCGGCCTGTGGTTCCTGCACCAGGGCCGTCTGCGTGCGGCGGCGATCGCGTTCGCCGTGTACTCCGGGTCGGGCCTCGTGGGGTTCGGCCACTACACCGCGCCGGGCGCGACCTCGATGGTGTGGTGGCGTCAGGCGCACATCGTCGCGGACATCCTCTGCGGGATCGCGGTGCTGGCACTCGCGGTGGCGTGCGCGCGGGCGGCGCGGGAGGAGCGGGTGCCGGCAGAGGGGGTGTGACCCGGGTGCGCACCACAGCTCCGACATTGCGGCCGTCCTCAGACCGCATCCCGCGCAAGGCTGCGGATATGCCCACCATCACCCACCTCGACTACGTCGGCGTCCCCGCCGAGGACACCGCGCGCGCCGCCGCGTTCTACGCGGACGTCCTGAACCTCCGCCGCGACGACCACAGCGACGCCGAGTTCTGGATCGGCGACCAGTGCATCTCCATCTGGGAGCCCGCGAAGTTCGGCATGCCGTTCGCGCCGCAGAAGAACGCCCACCTCGCGCTGCACGTCGACGATGTCGCCGCCACCCGCAAGGAGCTCGAGGCCAAGGGCGTCGAGTTCGCCGGCGACATCCTCGACAGCGGCGTCTGCCACATGGCGTTCTTCACGGACACCGAGGGCAACGACCTCATGCTGCACGCGCGGTACGCGCCGGCGGCGTAGGCGTCAACCGATCTCGCGGCGCCGCAGCCGGACGACGTCCTCGACGACGTCGTCGGGCAGCGGCGTCGCGGCGGTGAAGCGGATCGTCCCCTTCGAGAGCGACCGGCCCTCGAGCCGGCCCGCGACCGCGGCGACCACCTCCGGGCTGAACGGGTAGAGGGCCAGGTGCTTCGCCGTGACCTGCATCCCGAGCAGTGGCTTGCCCGCGACGCGAAACGCGGGCATCCCGTAGCTCGTCCCCTCCTCGGCCTCGGGGACCACGCGTCTGACGATCTCGCAGACCCGCGCCAGCGCCGCCCGCGCGTCCGGCGGCAGACCCTCGACGTACTCGGAGACGTCCCCCACCCGGCACATCATCGCTCGGCGCGCGGCTAGCGTCCACGTCATGCCCACGCGCCTGGCCATCGTCGGCGGCAACCCCGCCGGCATGAGCGCCGCTTCCGTCGCGAAGCGGCGCGACCCCGACCTCGAGGTCGTCGCCTTCGAGCGCGGGCCGTACACGTCGTACGCGGCGTGCGGGATCCCGTACCTCGTCGGCGGGAAGATCGCGGAGGTCGACGACCTCATCGCCCGCTCGCCCGACCAGCACCGTGAGAACGGCATCGACGTCCGCACGCGGACGAAGGTCACCGCGATCGACCTGAGCGCCCGCACGCTCAGCGTCGAGGACGAGCAGACCCGCGAGACGTCGAGCGAGCCGTTCGACCAGCTCGTCATCGCCACCGGCGCGACCCCGGCGCTGCCCGACATCCCGGGCGCCCAGGCCACCGAACCCGCCCACACCCTCGACGCCGCGGCCAGCCTGCGCGGCGAGGTCAAACGCCACGGCGAGCGCGCCGTCGTCATCGGCGCGGGCTACATCGGGCTGGAGATGGCGGAGAACCTCGTCAACCGCGGGCTGCAGGTCACGATGATCGACCGCTCGCCGCAGGTGATGACGACGCTCGACGCCGACATGGCCACGCACGTGCAGGACGCCGCCGAGGGCCACGCGATCACCGTGCTGCTCAACGTCGACGTGCACGAGATCGTCCGCGACGACGCCGGCCGGCCGACGTGCGTGCGCACGAGCGAAGGCGACCTGCCAGCCGACCACGTCGTTATCGGCACCGGGGCAAAGCCCGACGTCGAACTGGCCAAGGCGGCTGGGATCACCATCGGCGAGACGGGCGCGATCGCCGTCGACGACACCATGCGCGCCCCGAGCCACGACGGCGTCTTCGCCGCGGGCGACTGCGTCGAGAGCCACCACCGCATCCTCGGCAAGCCCGCGAACATCCAGCTCGGCACGCACGCCAATCAGCAGGGGCGGATCGCGGGCATCAACGTGGCCGGCGGCGACGCGCACTTCCCCGGGGTCCTCGGAACCGCGATCAGCCGGATCTGCCGCTATGAGGTGTCGCGCACCGGGCTGAGCGAGCGCGAGGCCGCCGACGCGGGGATCGAGACGGTCGCCGCGAAGATCCAGACATCCACCCGCGCGCCGTACTACCCGGGCGCCGGGCCGGTCTGGGTCAAGCTCATCGCCGAGCGCGGAACCAAGCGCCTGCTCGGCGGCCAGATCGTCGGCACCGAGACGGCCGGCAAGCGCATCGACACGATCGCCGCCGCGCTCTGGAACGGCATGACCGCGGACGAGCTGCAGTTCGTCGACCTCGCCTACGCCCCACCGGTCAGCCCGGTGCGAGACCCCGTCTTGGTTGCCGCCAGGGCGTTGGCCGACCAGTAGCATCGGCGCGGAGTCTCCGGGGAGGGAGCCCGTGCCGCGCCTGCTCACCATCGTCATCGCCGCCGCCGTCGCCGCTCTGCTCGCGCTGCCCGCGGCCGCATCGGCGAAGACGTTCACGAAGACGTTCCGCTACGGCCCGATCACCGTCGCCGGCTACGAGGTCAAGCAGACCGAGGCGGACTTCGATGCCCCCGAGCCGGACTTCGACGGCTACGTCACCGGCATGTCGGTCGACGTCGTCGACAAGCAGGGCAATCAGGTGCCCATCAGCCGCCTGATGCTGCACCACATCGTCTTCCACAACTTCGGCCCGAAGCTCGGCGCCAAGCGCGACCAGACGTGCTCGCGCTTCACGATGCTGAACTCGACGACCGTCATCCCGGCGGTGTCCGAGCGCTTCTACGGCGCCGGCGAGGAGCGCCAGAAGCTCGTGCTCCCACCGGGCTACGGCTACCGCACGACCAAGCAGGACAACTGGACGCTGACCTGGATGCTCATGAACCACCGGGCCGTCACCGACTCGGCGTACATCCAGTACAAGGTCACGCTCACCGACGACCCGGCGACCACGCCCGTCACCCCGTACTGGGCCGACGTGGAGAACTGCTACACCGACCCGCAGTTCACGGTCCCCGGCGGCGGCGAGCCGGGCTCGCGCTTCACGAAGCAGGTCACGTGGACCGCGCCACGTGACATGCGGATCGTCGCCGCGGGCGGCCACGTCCACGGCGGCGCGTACGACGTCACGCTGCGCCAGCCGCAGTGCCAGGACCGCTCACTCATCACGAGCGTTCCGGCGTGGGGCACCGCCAAGCACCCGTTCTACAACGTCAAACCGGTGCTCCACGAACCCGGGCCGATCTTCATGACGCGCACGCTCAGCGCCTCGGGCTTCCCGGTCGCCAAGGGCGAGCAGCTGCAGCTGACGACGAGCTACGACGCGCAACTCCCGCACACGAGAGCCATGGGGATCATGGTGTTCTACGCCGCGGATGCGAAGGAGCCGCCGCAGCCGTGCTCGCCGCTGCCCACCGACGTCGTCACCCAGCGCACGACCCAGCCGCACCGCGAGAGCCCGCCGCGCTTCACCGTTCCGCTCACCGGGCTGAACCGGAAGGGGCAGGCGATCAAGATCGCGGCGCCGCCCGGCACGCGGGTGCAGGCGGCCGACAACGCGCTCGTGCGCATCAAGGACTTCCAGTTCTCGCGCACCAACCTCAAGCTGCCGGTCGGCGCGCGGCTGTCGTGGCGCTTCGACGACGACCAGCTGCACGACGTCACGCTCGCCAGCGGGCCACGCGGGTTCGCGTCCACGCACCTGAGCAACCGCAGGACCTTCACCCAGGAGTTCGACACCCCCGGGACCTACAAGGTCTTCTGCTCGCTGCACCCGGTCCGCATGACGCAGACCATCGAAGTGGGCTAGAGCCGGCCGGCGACCCCGACGATCACGTCGGCCAGCGCGGCACCCTGGTCGTGCTGGCAGAAGTGCGCGGCGCCGACGATCGTCTCGTGCGGCTGGCCGTTCGTCCCGGGGATCCGCGAGAGCAGCGCCTTGTCGGCGCCCTTCGTGATCGGGTCGCTGTCGCCGAACGCGCAGACGAACGGCTTCTCCCAGCGGCTCAGGACCTCCCACGCCGCGAGGTTCGCCGGGCGGGCCGGGTCCTCGGTCGACGCGGGGACGAGCGTGGGGAACTGGCGGGCGCCGGCCTTGTACTCCTCGCCGGGGAAGGGCGCGTCGAACGCGGCGATCTCCTCCGGGGTGAGGTCGCGCGCGCTGCCGCCATTGATGATGTTCCCGACGGGGAACTCTGGGACGCTCTGCGAGAAGTCGCGCCAGGCGCGGAACGCGTCGCCCGGATCGCTGTCGCCCGTCGGCAGGTAGGTGTTCGACGCGACGATCGCCGCGAAGCGATCCTCCTGCTCGGCGGCGAGGCGCAGGCCGAGCAGGCCGCCCCAGTCCTGGCCGAAGAGGATCGCGTCGCGCAGGTCGAGGTGGTTGACGACGAGATCGGTGAGCCACGCCATGTGCCGCGCGTACGTGTAGTCGGTGCGCTCGACGGGCTTGTCGGAGCGACCGAACCCGATGAGGTCCGGGGCGATCACGCGCAGGCCGGCGGCGAGCAGCGGCGGGATCATGTCGCGGTAGAGGTAGGACCAGGACGGCTCGCCGTGCAGCAGCAGCACGGGGCGGCCCGTGCCTTCGTCGACGTACGCCATGCGAAGCGTGTGCCCGTCGGCGGTGACGTCGGCGTAGTGGGGGTCGTACGGCCAGCCGGGAAGATCGGCGAACTGCTCGTCCGGGGTGCGCAGGCTCTCCATGCGCCGGACTCTAGTCAGACGGCCCGCAGGGCATCGCCGATGCGGATCACGCCGCCCTCGACGATGTCCGCGCGCAGCCCGCCGCGGTGCACGAGCGGGCGCAGCACGCCGCCGTCGTTGAGCCGATCGAGGTGCGCGCACGGCTCGCACAGGCGCCGCCCGGCGAGCGTCGCCTCGCCGAGCGTGAAGGTCCGGCCGACGAGCGCGTTGAGGTCGGTGCCCCGGACCACGACGTTGCGCCGGTGGTCGATCGGCCCGAGCTCGTCGAGGACGGCGGCGTCGATGAGCGTGATCGCGCTGCCCGGCCGGCCGGAGGCGAACGTCCCGGCGCCGCGCGCGTAGCGGTCGCCGTCGAGGCCGGTCCCGGCGATCGCCGTCGCCTCGTCGACCATGACGACGGGCGCCTCAGCGTCGGGCGCGAGGACGATCGCCTCGACGATCCCGTCCCCCGGCTCACCCTCGGGCGGCGGCCACGCCGCGACGTCGAGCGGGGCGACGACCCAGCCGTCGACGATCTCGTCCGTCGTGCCGACCGGGTCCCAGATCGGGCCGGACGGGACGCCGAACATCACGACCGCGCGCGGCTCGCCGGTCGCGCGCGCCGGCCGCCGCGCGATCCACGGCCCCGCCCAGGAGAACGTCGACGCGTCGGCGACGGGCACCAGCCCGAGCCCGCGTTCGGCCAGCCAGGCGCGCCGCTCGTTCTCGTCCCACGGCACCTCGTCGGCGGACACGCCGAGGACGCTCGCCAGGCAGGCAGAGAAGACGCTGCGCTCGGTCGGGCCGCTCACGGCCCGAAGGCTACGCCGCGGCGTCGGCCCAGATGTTGTTGCAGCGCTCGCAGACCTCGGCCGGGATGATCCCGAGCTTCATCAGCAGCGCGAACATCTTGCAGCCCAGGCAGAGCCCGAGGAACGCCTCGAGCGACGCGGCAACGGTCAGGCCGGCGAGGACGACGTACGCCGCCGTCGTGAGGCCGAACCCGAGCGCGAGCACCGCGGCGGTGACGCTGAAGGCCACGCCGATGCCCTGCGCGAAGCGCTTCGGCGGGCCGGGCACCTCCTTGGCCTCGAACGGCAGCGCCGGCGTGAGGACCCGCGTGACGAACTGGCCGAGCGGGCTGAGCGTCGGGCCCGTGAGGACGCGCGCGATGAACCCGTAAGCGATGACGAGCAGGAACCACGGCTGGTCCAGCGCGATCGTCGCCACGCTCATGAGGACAACGCCGCCGGCGACGAGCCGGGCGGAGACCTCGTTGACGGGGTCGGGGAAGCTGAACAGGTCGGAACGGGTCATACCTGACAGAGAATAGTGGGTTTGGTGCCCGATCGGGGCGAATCGCCGGGAAATTCTCTAGTGATCTGCTAGACAATTACCGCACGATGCTCACCGACGCGGTCACACCCGAGGATCTGCGGCACGCCATGGGCCACTTCGCCACCGGCGTCACGGTCATCACCGCGCGTGACGCGGCCGGCGCGCCCGTCGGCACGACCGCCAACGCCGTGACGTCCCTGTCGCTCGATCCGCCACTCATCCTCGCCTGCTTCGCGCGTGAGAGCCTTACGCTTGCGCATGTGCGCGAGCACGGCGCGTTCGCCGTCAACGTCCTGGCGTCGCACCACGCGGACGCCTCGACGGCCTTCGCCAAGCGCGGCGCCGCCGAGGCGTGGCAGCTCGTCGAGCACCGCGACGGCCGCACGAACAGCCCGCGTGTGCACGACGCGATCGCGGTCCTGGACTGCGTCGTCGAGCAGCGACTGCCCGGCGGCGACCACGAGATCCTCATCGGCCGCGTCGTCGATGTCGAGGCCGCGGGCGGTGCGCCCCTCGTCTACTGGCGCGGCGCCTACGCCAACCTGGAGCGCGCCGCGTGAGCACCACCGTCCTGGCCGTCATCGGCAACCCCCGCCCGGGATCGCGGACGCACCGCATCGCACGGACCGTCGCCGCGGAGCTCCGTCGCGCGCTGGACCTGCCGGCGACCGACCTCGACGAGGTCGACCTCGCGCCCTTCGGCCCGCGCGTCCTGGACTACGAGGACACGCAGGTGGCCCACGAGGTCGAGCGGGTCCTCGCGGCGGACGTGCTCGTGGTGGCCAGCCCCACGTACAAGGCGACGTACGCCGGCCTGCTCAAGGCGTTCCTCGACCGCGTCGGCACGGGTGCACTGACCGGCAGCGCCGTCCCCGTCCTGCTCGGCGGCGCGCCGAACCACACGCTTGCGCTGGACGCCCACTTCACGCCGCTCTTGGCCGAGCTGGGCGCTGCGACCCCCACCCGCGGGCTCTTCGTCCTGGAGTCCGAGCTGGACGGGTTCGAGCAGACCGCCGCCGTCTGGGCCGACCGCTGGGCGCGGTGGCTCGCGCCCCAGGCCGCCGCCCTGCCCGCGTCGTAAGTACAGTTCCCGGATCATGCGCAGCCTCCGCACCGTCGTCACCCTCTCCGCTCTCGCCCTGTCCCTCGGACTCGCAGCCTGCGGGGACGACGACTCGAGCGGGGAGTCGGCGTCGGCGACGACGACCACGAAGACCGAGGCCAACGCGCCCTGCGACATCACGAACCCGCCGCTGAAGAACGCGGGCACGCTGACGGTCGGCACCGACAAGCCCGCGTACCCGCCGTACTTCGAGGACGACGACCCGTCGAACGGCAAGGGCTTCGAGAGCGCCGTCGCCTACGCGGTCGCCAACGAGCTGGGCGTGAAGAAGGAGAACGTGAAGTGGACGGTCGTGCCGTTCAACTCCTCCTACGCGCCGGGGTCCAAGGACTTCGACTTCGACATCAACCAGATCTCGATCACGCCGGAGCGCGCGGAGCAGGTCGACTTCTCCGAGCCGTACTACGCCGCGCCGCAGGCCGTCATCGCGCTGAACGGCACCGACGCCGCGAAGGCGACGGACCTCGCGGGCCTGAAGGACGCCAAGCTCGGCGTGCAGGTCGGCACCACGAGCCTCGACGCCGTCAACGACGTCATCAAGCCGAGCACGCAGCCGCAGGTCTTCAACGACTCCAATGACACGGTCAGCGCGCTGAAGAACAAGCGCGTCGACGCGATCGTCGTGGACCTGCCGACTGCCCTCTACCTCACGGCCGCGGAGATCGACGACAGCACGATCGTCGGCCAGTTCACCGCCGGGGGCGGCGACGAGTGGGGCCTGCTGGCCGAGAAGGACTCGAAGCTCACGTCCTGCCTCGACGAGGCGATCGGCAACCTGCGCGCCAGCGGCAAGCTCGACGAGATCCAGTCGCAGTACCTGGGCGAGAACACCGCCCCGACGCTGAACTAGCGAGCCGGTCGTGAGCGACCGCCGCGCGGCCCGTGACGCCGCCCGCCGCTCGCGGGCGCGTCGCGATCGCACCGTCGCGACGGTCTCGACGGTCGTCGTCCTCGGCCTGCTCGTCGGCGCGATCGTCACCAGCAAAGGCTGGCCGGACGTCAAGGAGACGTTCTTCAACTGGGACGTCTTCAAGGACGCTTTCCCTGATGTCCTCAAGGGGTTCTGGCTCGACATCAAGATGTTCGTCGCCGTCGAGATCGTCGTGCTCATCTTCGGCTTGCTCGTCGCACTCGCCCGGATCTCGACGCTGCCGGCGATTGCACCGCTGCGGCTGCTCGGCGCGGTGTACGTCGACCTGTTCCGCGGCGTGCCGGTGATCCTCGTCGTCTACCTCATCGGGTTCGGGGTGCCCGCGCTGCAGCTCTCCGGCGTCCCCGACGACCCGGTCCTGCTCGGCTGCTTCGCGCTCGTGCTCTGCTACGGCGCGTACAACGCGGAGGTCTACCGCGCGGGCATCCGCACCGTGCACCCGACACAGCGTGCCGCGGCGCTGGCCGTCGGCCTGACCGAGCGCCAGACCCTGCGGCACGTCGTCCTCCCCCAGGCCGTCCGGCGCGTCTCCGCCCCGCTGCTCAACGACTTCATCTCGCTGCAGAAGGACGTCGCCCTCATCTCCGTCCTCGGCCCGCTCGAGGCGTATCGCGTCGCGCAGGTCTATGCGTCGTCGAACTTCAACTACACGCCGCTCATCGCCGCCGCGGTCCTCTACCTGTTCGTGACCGTGCCGCTCGCGCAGATCGTCGAGCGGATGCAGCGCCGGAGGGGCGAGGTATGAGCACCCCCGTCATCAGCGTGCAGGGCGTTACGAAGGCCTTCGGCGACCAGCAGGTCCTCGGCGGCATCGACCTCGAGCTGCACGAGCACAAGGCCGTCGCGCTCATCGGCGCGTCAGGCTCCGGGAAGTCGACGCTGCTGCGCTGCATCGACCTGCTCGTCGACATCGATGACGGCGACATCCTCCTCGACGGCGACGTCATCACCGACCCGTCCGTCGACACCGTCGCGGTGCGCCGCAAGCTCGGGCTCGTCTTCCAGGCGTTCAACCTGTTCCCGCATCTGACGGTGCTGGAGAACGTGGTGCTCGCGCCGGTCAAGGCGCACGGGATGAAGAAGGCCGAGGCGACCGAACGGGCACACGAGCTGCTCGAGCGCATCGGGTTGGCGGGCCGCGAGGACGACCATCCCGACGACCTGTCCGGCGGCCAGCAGCAGCGGGTAGCGATCGTGCGCGCGCTCGTGTCGCGGCCGCGGGCGCTGCTGCTCGACGAGGTCACGAGCGCGCTCGACCCCGAGCTCGTCGGTGAGGTGCTCGAGCTCGTGCGTGAGCTGAAGGGCGACGGCATGACGATGCTGCTGACGACGCACGAGATGAGCTTCGCCCGCGAGGTCGCCGACGAGGTCTGCTTCCTGCACGAGGGGAAGATCGCCGAGCAGGGGCCGCCCGAGCAGATCTTCGGCGCGCCGCAGCATCCGGCGACGCAGCGGTTCCTGCGGCGGATCCTCGAGACGACCTAGCGGCGGCGCGCGCCGATGACGAGGTCGAAGCCCTTGGCCGGTCCGAGAACGGTCGCGCCGGGCAGCGTCGCCGCCAGCGCCCATCGCCCGGCCGTTGCGGGCAGCGTGAGGACGACCCCCCAGCGGGTGCCGCGGACCGTCGTGGTCGCCAGGACCGTCCGGGCGCCGCGGCGCGTCGCGCGCAGGGTCAACCGCTTCCCCGCAGCGCCCTGGCCGATCGTCCCGCGAATGGTCGCCTTCACCCGACAGGCGCGCATCCGGCCGGTCGCGGCGATCCGGGCGGTTCGCCGCGCGCAGCCGCGCCGCGGCTTCCCCACTGTCACCCGCGTGATACCGAGCGTGACCACCGGCGCGGTGGCGGCAAGGACCGTCTGTGCCGCGGGGCTTTCCTCGCCGCCGGGGCTCGGCGGGGGCACGGGCGAACCGAGCGGCGTCGGAGCCGCGGTCGCGACCTGGAACGTGCGCGTGCTCGTCCCGACGTGCTGGCCGTCGTCGGCCTGCCGCGCGACGACGGTGTAGACGCCGTCGGGCAGCGGATTGGCGACGCCGATGGAGAACGTCCCGTCGAGGCGCCGTGCGGTTGTCCGCGTCTGGACCGGGGTTCCGGCGGCGCTCGCGCCGGCGTAGACGTCGACCCCGATGTCGATGAGGTCCTTCTGCTTCGTCCCGGCCAGCCCGGAGAACGTCGGCGTCGAGGTCGCGAGCACGGCGCCCGCGGCGGGCTGCTGCAGCGCGATCGCGGGGGCGGCAGGATCGACGCTGAACGTGCGCGGTGCGGTGGTGCCGGTGTTGCCGGCGTCGTCGTCCTGGCTGACCTTGACGGTGTGGTCCCCCGCGGGCAGCGCGGTCGGCCACGTCAGCGACCAGGTGCCCGCGCCGTCCACGGGCGTGTCGATCGACTGCGAGCCGCCGGGGAGGGCGACGATGACGGTCACGGCCTGCGCGTCGCCCAGGCCAGTCGACGCGATGCCGTTGAAGGTCGGGCGCTCGCCGACCTGCTGGGCGGCGAACGGCGTCGAGACCGTCGGCTGGGGCGCGACGGTGTCGTCGTACGTGACCTGGATCGACGGGTTGGCCGTGTCGAGCGCGTAGACGCCGATCACGTTGCTGATCGTCGTCGCGATGCCGGGCGCCTCGGTGAGCGTCGTGCTCCGCGCCCAGCTCTCGCCGCCGCCACCGCCTGCGACCGGCGCGCCTGCGGCCTCCCAGACGAACGCGCTGCCGCCACCGCCGAACAGCCCACCGCCGCCGCCGGCGCCGCCGATGCGGTACGAGCTGCCGTGCACCGTGGCGCCGTCCCCGCCGCGACCGCGAGCGCCGTCCCCGCCAGCGCCGACCGAGCTCGTCCCGCCCGCGCCGCCGGCACCGACGGTCGCGCCGCCGCCGCCCGTGCCCGACCCGCCGTTCTGCCCCGGCGCACCGCTGCCTCCGGGCAACGACGCGTCACCGCCTGAGGCACCGAACACGCTGCCGGGGATGCCGGCCCCGCCGCCACCACCGCCACCGGCGATCAGGAGCCGGCCGAAGAGCGGGTCGAGGCCGGGCGCCTGCGCGCAGAAGCTACCGTCGGCAGGGCAGACCTGCACACTCGACGCGCCGCCGCCGTCGCCGCTGGCGAAGAAGCCGTCCCCGGCCTTGCCCCCGCCCACGCCCACGTCGAGGTAGAGCTTCTCGCCGGGCGTGACGGCCAGGGCCCCGGACACCCGCGCGCCGTAGCCGCCGACTCCGCCGGGGTCACCCGTCTTCCCTCGCTCGCCGGTGACATTGAGATTCACGGACGACACGCCCGCGGGCACGGTGAAGACGGTCTCGCCGCGTGTGATGAAGGTGCGTGTCACCACCGTCGCACGCGCGGTGCCCGGGAGCAGGAACGGTGCGACAAGCAGCGCGAGGCCCGCGCGAGCTCGGGGAGACAGGGTGCGCATCAGCCGGTGTGCAGGATTCCGGATGAGCGGGAACGCGTCAACGCCGCCGTCACCCGACGCCCGCGCCCTGGAGTCCGTAGCGGACGGCGAGCACGACGCACACCGCGCCGAGCAGCCGCCGCAGCGCGGCCTCCGGCACCCGCGGCTGCAGCCGCGCGCCGACGTACCCGCCGACCAGGCCGCCGATCCCCATCGCGATCCCGAGCCCCCAGACCGGCGCGATCGACCCGTCGCCCTCGGCCCACTGGAGCCCCTGGAAGACGAGCACGTCGACGACCGACGTCACGAAGGTCACCGTCAGCGCCGCCGGCGCGACCGTCGCCATCCCGTAGCCGAGCAGCACGAGGGCCGGCCCGATGAGTGACCCGCCGCCGATCCCGTACAACCCCCCCACGAGCCCCGCCCCGAACGCGATGAACGGCACGCCGCGACCCGGAGCGGCCGGTGGCGCGCTTCCCGCCGAAGGCCCACCGCCCGCGAGCAGCCACACGCCGATCGGCGCGAGCACCGCGGCGACCACGAGCAGGAACGTCGTCGGGCCGGAGAACACCTCGACGCGCAGCACGGCGCCAATCGCCACCCCGGGAACCGTTCCGGCGAGCAGCATCTTCGTGAGCACCGCATCCGGGCGCCGGTCACGCGCGAACCGCAGGATCGCGCCCGGCGTGGCGACGACGTTGTAGAGCAGGTTCGTCGGGGTCAACGCCGGGTTGGCGACGTGCAGCACGCTCACCTGGACGGGCAGCAGCAGCACCGCGCCGGACACGCCGGCGGGCGTGGTCACCAGCGAGATGGCGAAGGCGATCAGGCCGGCGGCCAGCCAGGAATCAGGACCGAGATGCAGCAGAGCCGCGACAGGCTACGCCGCGGTCGCCCGCGCGGGCCGGCGCGTCGCCTCGGCAACCCAGCCTGCGATCGCCCCGGGGATGTCGTCGGCGACGGCGTCGAGCACGAGCGAGGGCAGCGACGGGTCAGCGCCCAGCTCGTCGAGGTAGCGCGCGAGGCGCCGCTCGGCCGTCCACCCGCGATCGCCGTCGGCGGCATGGACCACGATCGCCGCGGGCACGCCGCCCAGCGAGCCGAGCCGGAAGCCGCCGAGGAACTCCAGGAGCCCCGTCGCCGCCCACCCGTCGCGTTCGGGTGTTGCGACGATGACCGCGCGCGCGTGCAGGACCGCGCGGCGTAGATCGCGGTCGCGCGCACTGACGTTCGCCAGGTCGATCTCGACGACCGTGGGCTGCTCCTCGAGCGTCCGGGCGAGCGCCGCCGCGGCGCGCCGGGCGACGTGCGCGGTGCGCGAGCCGATCTGCGGATCGCCGCTCAGCGCGACGACGGTGGGCCAGGGAGTCGGATCGGTCATGACGGTCCTTGCGGTCAGGAGGCTGCGGTGGGGGTCGGGGCGAACGGCACGGCGGTGGTGGCGTCTTCGTCGGCGGCCAGGGCATACGGCGGCTGCCACAGCCCCCGCGCGCGAAGGATCGGCAGGACGCCCTCGCCGAACCAGTAGGCCTCCTCGAGATGTGGGTGCCCGGACAGGACGAACTCGTCGATGCCCAAACCGTGGTACTCGGCGATGCGGTCGGCGATCTCCTCGTGCGAGCCGACGAGCGCCGTCCCGGCCCCGCCGCGGACGAGGCCGACGCCTGCCCAGAGGTTCGGGTAGATCTCCAGCTCGTCCGTGCTGCCGCCGTGCAGGGCCAGCATCCGCTTCTGCCCGACAGACTCGCTGCGCGCCAGGCCGGCCTGCACGTCGGCGACGACCTGCGGGTCGAGGCGGGAGACGAGCCGACGAGCCTCCGCCCACGCGGCCTCGGAGGTGTCGCGCGCGATGACGTGCAGGCGGATGCCGAACCGCAGCGTGCGGCCCTCGGCGGCGGCGAGGCGACGGACCCAGGAGAGCTTCTCGGCGACCTGCGCGGGCGGCTCGCCCCACGTCAGGTACGTGTCGACGTGCCGGGCGGCGACCCCACCCGCCGCCGGCGACGATCCACCGAAGTAGATCGGCGGCGGCGGGTCGGGGAGCCGCGCGAGGGTCGCGCCCTCCACCCGGAGGTGCTCGCCCGCGAAGTCGATGGTGCGCCCGGCCCACAGACCGCGGACGATCTCCAGAAACTCGTCGGCGCGCGCGTAGCGCTCGTCCTTGGAGAGGAAGTCGCCGTACGCGCGCTGCTCGTGCGGCTCGCCGCCGACGACGACGTTGAGCAGCAGGCGCCCGCCCGAGTGGCGCTGATACGTCGCGGCCTGCTGCGCGGCGAGCGTGGGCGAGATGTCGCCAGGCCGGAACGCGACGAGGAACTTCAGCCGCTCGGTGGACTCGACGAGCATCGCGGTCGTCAGCCACGCGTCCTCGCACCACGCGCCCGTGGGGGTCAGCGCGGCCTCGAAGCCGAGCTGCTCGGCGCTGCGGGCGATCTGCCCGAGGTACTCGAGGGTCGCGGGCCGGACGCTGCCGATGCTCCCAGCGCGCAGGCCGTGGCCGCCGCCGACGAGGTCGCGGCTGTCGCCGTAGGTGGGCAGGAACCAGTGGAAGCGCAGGGACATGTCAGAGGACTCCGTGCCGCGGCGGCGGCGTGCCGTTGAGGGTGTGGCGCCCGAGGTGCTGGACCTTCCAGCGGACCGGGTCGTGCAGCGTGTGGGTGCGCGCGTTGCGCCAGTGGCGGTGGAGGTTCAGCTCGTCGAGCGAGGCGCGGGTGCCCGCGACCTCGAACAGCGCGCTCGAGATCTCGTTGGCCGCGCGGTCGGCGGCGACCTTGGCCGTGGCGACGGCCAGCGACGCGTCGGCGGCCGACGCCTCGGTCGGAGGATCGCCCGCCTCGTCGACGGCGCGCGCCGCGGCGCCCAGCAGCGCCTCGGCCGCGCGCAGCGTCACGGTCAGCTCGCCGAACCGCTGGATCGTCAACGGGTCGTCGGCGGCCTGGTCGACGCCCGCCTCGAACCACGGCCGGCTCTTCTCGCGCACGAACGCGACGGCCTCGGCAAGCGCGCCGGCCGCGATGCCCGCGTCGATGGCGGCGTGCAGGAGCTGTGCGCGGGCGCCGTAGACCTGCGGGCGGTCGTACGTCTGGTGCTGGGCAACGAGCAACCCCTCGTCGACGGGGACGCGGTCGAACCGCACCGTCCCGCTCGCGGTCGTCCGCTGCCCCATGCCGTTCCAGTCGTCGACGATGTCGACCCCGGGCGCGTCCGCCCGCACGTAGGCGACCTGGAGCAATCCGGCCTCGTCGAGCGCCTGCACCGCGAGCCAGTCGGCGAACAGCGAGCCGGTGGCGTAGTACTTCGTCCCGTCCAGCGCGAACCCGCCTCCCGGGCGGCGCACCACGCGCGTCTGCAGGTCGCGGATCGTCTTCGTCCCGCGCTCGGTCTGCGCGTTGGCGATCTGCGCGCCGCGCAGCACCTCGCCGAACAGGAGCTCCTGCTGCGCCGCC
This sequence comes from Bifidobacterium breve, assembly GCA_945878865.1. Taxonomy (GTDB): domain Bacteria; phylum Actinomycetota; class Thermoleophilia; order Solirubrobacterales; family Solirubrobacteraceae; genus Svornostia. Next base: position 230,919 of record CAMCUD010000001.1, read on the forward strand.
GTGCCGTTCAGCCGCAGCCCCTCGAGGTAGACGAAGTGCGACTGCGGGATCTGGGCGATGTTCGGGTCGGCCGCGGCGAGCAGGCGGATGACCTCGGCGAGGGTCACCGCCGAGACCTCCGCCCCGCCGTACGCCCGGGGCACGGTGATCGCGAGCAGCCCGGCGCGGCGGATCTCCGCGAGCTCGTCGAACGGGAGCCGCCGCTCGGCGTCGCGGCTCGCCGCGCCCCCGGCGAGCCGCGACGCGAGCTCCGTTGCGACGTCGATCGCCTCCGCGTCAGAGGCGATCACGTGCGCCACAGGTGTCGTGAGGTCGACGGTCATCAGGCCGTGCCCACCGGCTCACCCGCGAACGCCCCGCGGTACCGCGCGGCCGGGTGGCGCTCGCTCAGGCGATCCGCCCCGAAGAGCTTGCGCCGCAGGGTCCCCTCGGCGTAGCCGTCGGCGGCCAGGCCGCGCTGGCGCAGCACCGGCAGCACGTGCGCGATGAACTCGTCGTACGAGCCCGGGATCGTCGCGTTGATGACGTTCACGCCGTCCACCCCCGCGGCCTGCCACGCCGCGAGCTCGTCGGCGATCTGCTCGGGCGTGCCGACGATCCGGCTGCGCCCGGCGAGGAACCGCGAGATGTCGCGCACCGTCGGCGTGCGCCCGCCGTTGGCCTCCTTCAGCCACAGCACGATGCTGCGCACGCCATCGGTCGCGTCGGCGTCGATCGGGTCGTCGGCGTCGTACTCGCCGAGGTCGACGCCGATGCCGCCGCCGAGGTGGGCGATCATCCCGTGCACGTCGATCTTCTCGTCGAGCTCGGCCTCCTTGCGGCGGGCCTCCTCCTCGGTCGACCCGACGACGAACGACAGGCCCTGGAAGAACTTCAGGTCGTCGCGTCGCCGGCCGTGCTCGACGGCGAGCCGGCGCGTGTCGTCGATGAGCGCCCGGGCGCTGTCGGGATCCGGGCTGATGATGAACTGCGCCTCCGCGTTGCGCGCGGCGAAGTCCCGGCCCACCGGCGACGAGCCGGCCTGGAAGAGCAGCGGGGTGCGCTGCGGCGACGGTGAGACGAGGAACGGCCCCTCCACCGCGTAGCGCTCGCTGACGTGGTGGATCTTGTGGATCTTCGACGGGTCCGCGTACACGCCCGACGTCCGGTCGCGCAGCAGCGCGCCTTCGTCCCACGAGCCCTCCCACAGCTTGTAGAGGACGTCGAGATACTCGTCGGCCCACGCGTAGCGGTCGTCGTGCGCGGTGAGGTCCTGGCCGAAGTTCGCCGCCCCGTTGGGCAGCGCGCCGGTGACGATGTTCCACGCGATCCGTCCCTTCGACGCGTGGTCGAGCGTCGCGACGCGCCGCGCGAAGTTGAACGGCGGCTCCTGGATCGGCGCGGCGGTGAAGGCCAGGCCGAGGTGCTCCGTGTGGGACGCCAGCGCGCTGAGGATGACGAGCGGGTCGTTGCTCGGGATCTGCAATCCGAGCTCGGCGTGGAAGTCCCAGCTCCCCCGGTAGTCGCCGTACAGCCCGACGACGTCGGCGAAGAAGATCGCGTCGAACCCTCCGGCCTCCAGGCGCTTGGCCAGATCGACCCAGAGGTCGAGATCGTCGAAGCGGATCTGGTCGCCCGCGGGATCGCGCCAGAGGCCGTGGGTGATGTGCGAGGCCGTGTTCATGACGAACGCGACGAAGTGCAGGGGCTTGCTCATGCGGAGACCTCGACGGTGTCGGAGGAGGAGGGAGTGGGAGATGGCTCGGGCATCGCCGGGCGCTCGCCCCGCGGTTCGAGCGTGGGCAGTGCGGCGAGCAGCGCGCGCGTGTACGGCTGCTTGGGCGCGAAGAAGACCTCGTCCGCGGTGCCGGTCTCGACGACCTTGCCCTCGTTGAGGACGAGCACCCGGTCGCTCATGTGGTGGATGACCCCGAGGTCGTGGCTGATGAACAGGTAGCTCAGCCCGAGCTGCTCCTGCAGGTCGGTGAGCAGGTCGAGCACCTGCGCCTGGATCGACACGTCCAGCGCGGAGACCGGCTCGTCGCAGACGATCACGGACGGTTCGGGCGCCAGAGCCCGGGCGATCGCCACCCGCTGCCGCTGCCCACCGGACAGCTGCAGCGGGCGGCGCGCCCGGTGCTCGTCCTCGAGTCCCACGAGGTCGAGCAGCTCCGCGACCCGCTTCCGCGGGTCGCGCGCGTCTGACGGCAAGGCATCGGCGAGGATCCGCTCCACGCTCCAGCGCGGGTCGAACGAGCTGAGCGGGTCCTGGTAGATCACGCTGATCTCACGGCGGCGCCCGCGTCGGCGCTTCTCCGGCAGCTCGCTCCACGGCTCGCCGTTGAGGAGCACGCGGCCGCCGTCGGCCTCGGTGAGCGCGAGCGCGAGCCGCGCGGTGGTCGTCTTGCCCGAGCCCGACTCGCCCACGACGCCGAGCGTCTCGCCCGCAGAGAGGGTGAAGGAGACGTCGTCGACGACGGTGCGGTCCCGGCCGTCGGGCCCGCGGAACCGCTTGACGAGCCCCTCCGCGGCGAGCACCGGCGCGTCGGCCGGCCGCGCGGGCCGTGCCGGAACGGTGGTCACGTGCGGCGTGCCCGGCGACAAGCGCGTGCCCTTCGAGTGCGTCGACGGAATCGCGTCGAGCAGCGCCTGCGTGTACTCGTGCTGCGGGTCGGCGAGCACCTCACGGGCGTCCCCCCGCTCGACGATCTCGCCGTGCCGCATGACCGCGACCTCGTCGGCCATCCGCGCCACCACGGCGAGGTCGTGGCTGATGAGGATGAGGGCGCTGCCCTCGTCGCGGATGCGCTCGAGCAGGTGCAGGATGCGCGCCTGGACGGTGACGTCGAGCGCCGTCGTCGGCTCGTCGGCGATGACGAGCTTCGGGTCCAGCGCGATGGCCGAGGCGATGAGCGCGCGCTGGCGCTGGCCGCCGGACAGCTCATGCGGGAGCTGGCGGACACGCAGCAGCGGCTCGGGGATCCCGACCTCGTCGAGGAGGTGCAGCACCCGCCGGCGCCGCTCGTCGCGGGTGCCGTAGTCGTGCAGGCGCAGCGCTTCGTCGATCTCCCTGCCGATCGGCCGCAGCTGGTCGAGCGACACGAGCGCGTCCTGCAGGACGAACCCGATGTCGCGCCCGCGGACGTCGCGCCACTGCCGGTCGCCGAGGCCGCGCAGGTCGCGTCCGTCGAACTCCAGCGTGTCAGCGGTGACCTGCGAGGTCCCGCCGGTCAGCCCGACGAGGGTGCGCGCGGTGACGCTCTTGCCCGAGCCGGATTCCCCGACGATCGCCAGGCAGCGCCCCGCCTCCAGCGAGAACGACACGCCCTTGACCACCTGCCTGTCGCCGAACCCGACCTGCAGGTTCTCGACGCGCAGCAGCTCCGTCATCGCTGCCCCCCTTCGAGGCGTTGCTGGATCCAGCGCCCGATCGCGGTGAGCGCGAGGGCGAACCACACGATCGCCAGGCCGGGCATGACCTCCAGCCACCAGGCCTGGGTGATGTAGGTGCGCCCGGCGTCGAGCTGCGCGCCCCACTCCGGGGACGGCGGTGCGACGCCGAGGCCGAGGAACGCCAGGCCGGAGGCCCACACGATCGCCTGGCCCACGCCGAGCGTCAGCAGCACGACGAGCGGCCGCATCGCGTTCGGCAGGATGTGGCGGCGCACGATCCGCGGGTAGGAGTGCCCGAGCGCGCCGGCGGCCTCCACGTACCCGGAGTTCTTCACGGCGAGGACCTGGCCGCGGATCATCCGCGCGTAGCCGGGCGCGGTGCCGACGCCGACGGCGACGATGAGCGTCGTCGTCCCCGCCCCGAACACCGTCACGAACAGCAGCGCGAGCAGCAGCACCGGGAAGGCGAACAGCACCTCGATGAACCGGTTGATGACGCCGTCGGTGAACTTCCCGCTCAGCCCGGCGGCGACGCCGAGCACCAGCGCGATGGTGAGGCTCAGCGCGGTCGCCGCCAGCCCGATGTACAGCGACTCCCGCGCGCCGTAGATGACGCGGCTGAGCACGTCGCGGCCCGACTGGTCGGTGCCGAGCGGGTGCGCGAGCGTCGGCGCCTGCAGCGCGTCGCGGAGGTTGACGTCGAACGGGTCGTACGGGGCGAGCAGCGCCGGCAGCAGCGCTGAGACCACGAAGAACCCGACGATCGCGAACGCCAACGCCAGGCCCGGCCGCACGCCGCGCAGCGCGCCGGAGACGTCGACCCGCGTCGTCGCCGGCCCGACCGGCGTGATCGGCGCGGCGCTCATGTCTGGATCCTCGGGTCGACGATGCGGTAGGCGAGATCGACGAGCAGGTTCGCGATGACGTAGACGAACGCCACGACCATCACGATCCCCGCGACCACCGGCACGTCCCGCGCGTTCGCCGCGGTGACGAGGATCTGGCCGATCCCCTGCCGGGCGAACACGATCTCGGCGATCACCGCGCCGCTGAACAGCGCGCCGAGCGCCCAGCCCGACAGCGTGATCGCGGGCAGCACCGCGTGGCGCAGCGCGTGCCGCCACCGCACCTCGAAGTCGCCCATACCGCGGGCGCGCGCACTCGTGATGAACGGCTCGTCGAGCACGTTCTCGAACTCGTCGCGCGTGACCTGCCCGAGGAACCCGGCGAGCGGGATCGCCAGCGTGAGCGCCGGCAGGATGAGCCCGTAGAGGCTCGTCCCGCCCTCGACCGGGAAGATCGAGAGCTGGATCGCGAAGACCACGAGCAGGATGACGCCGAGCCAGTAGTGCGGCAGCGCTGCGGACAGCGTCTCGAAGCCCGAGCCGAGCGTCTTGACCACCCTGCTTCGCCGGGTCGTGAACAGCGTGAGCAGCAGCGCGATCACCCACGCGGCGACGAGCGCGGCGAGCGTGAGCCACACCGTCGGCAGGATCTGCTCGCCGATGATCTCCGTCACCGGCGCCTTCTTCTGGTAGGAGATCCCGAGGTCGCCGGTCGCCAGTCCGCCGAGGTAGTCGGCGTACTGCTGGACGAGCGGCTTGTCGAAGCCGAACTCCTCGTTGATCGGGGCGAGCTCAGCCGCGGTCCGCTTCTTGATCTGCCCGGAGTCCTGGTTGAGCAGGAGCGTCGCGCGGTCCCCGGGCAGCGCCGCCTGCACGAAGAACGTGAAGGTGGCGGCTGCCCAGAGGACGACGAGCGCCCCGAGGATCTTCAGGGCGACGGACTTCACGAGTCCCCACCCTCCTTGGCGAAGAACGCGTCGTGGAAGACCGGCTCGCCCTGCGAGTTCTCGATCCAGACATCACGGAGCTTCGGCTCGGAGGCCAGCGACGTCGTCTGGGTGTAGAGCCCGATCGCGGCGGCCTCGTCGACGATGATCTTCTGCGCCTTGGCGTAGAGCGCCTTCTGCTCAGCCGGGTCGAGGGTCGAGTTCGCCTTCTCGATCGTGTTCTCGAGCGTCGGGTTGTTGTAGAAGGACGAGTTGTTGCCGTTCGGCCGGTCCTTCAGGTTCTGGCGCCAGACGATGTACAGCACGCCCGCGGTCGGGCTCGTCCAGTACCAGGTGATCGCGTCGTAGCTGTCCGGCGTCGAGTACTTGCCGCTGAACACCTCGGACTGCGTCGCGGCGGTGAGCTTCGCGTCGAAGCCGACCTGCTTGAGCTGCTCCTGGATGTTCTGCAGCGCGGTCGCGCCCTCGGCGCTGAACACCGCACCGGCCGGGTAGACGAGGTTGACGGTCAGCTTCTTGCCGTCCTTCTCACGGACCCCGTCACCGTTCTCCTTCCACCCGGCCTGGTCGAGCAGCTGGGCGGCCTTCTCCGGGTCGTACGGGTAGGCGTCGGCGAGGCCCTTGTCGTAGTCGGGCGTCGACTGGCTCAGCGCGCCGTTGCCGTTGTACGGGATGACGTCGTTGAACGCCGACTCGACGGCGGCCTTGCGGTCGGCCGCGTAGCCGAACGCCTGGCGGACGAGCTTGTCGGTGAACGGCCCCTTGACCGTGTTCAGGCTGAACGTGACGGGCCGGCCCGGGGTGATGTACTGCTGGACCTCGAACTTCTGCTTCGCGTCCTTCCAGTTGACGGTCGGGACGTTGTAGATGACGTTCGACTCACCGCTCGTCAGCGACCCGTAGCGGACCGTCTGGTCGCCGAGGAACTTCCACGTGATGCCGTCGACGTACGCCGGCCCCTGGTGCTTGGCGTTCGCGGGCGCGGAGTTGTAGTTCGGGTTCTTGACGAACTCGATGTTCTTGCCGCGGTTCCACTTCTTGACGATGAACGGACCGCTGCCGACGGGCTGCTCGCAGTTGACCTGCGGCCCCTTCGCGAGCTGCTTCGGGCTGAGGATCCCGAAGTACCCCTGGGACAGCGCGGAGAGCAGCGGCGCGTACGGCTTCGTAAGCGTGAGCTCGAACGTCGTGTCGTTCAGCGCCTTGCTCGACTTGTAGTACTCGCCGATGTACGCGTCGACCGTCGGGTTCAGCGACTTCGGGTTCAGCCACGTCTCGAAGTTCGTCTTCACGGCCGCCGCGTTGAGCGGCGTGCCGTCGGTGAACTTCACGCCCGGCTTCAGGGTGAACGTCCAGGTCTTCTGGTCGTCGGAGACCTTCCACTTCGTGGCGAGCCACGGGACGATCTCGCCCTCCTTGACCTGGGAGACGAGGCTGTCGGCGAACTGCCGCTCGATGTACGCCTGCTGCACCCACCCGCCGATGAGGCACGGCGGCTCCTGCTCGTGGCCGTAGCTGATCGTGCCGCCCTTCACGGGCGTGGCGCCGGCGAACGCGGCGCCGGGATCGCCGCCGCTGGCACTGTCATTGCCGCCGCAGGCAGCGAGCGTGAGGCCGGCTGCGAGCAGGGCAAGGGGCAGAAGTGTCTTCGGGGTACGCATGGTTCCTTCGGGGTTCTCGGGGAGGGACAGTCAGGCCGCGGCGGGAGCGCGCCGGCGGCCGGCGGCGGGATGGCGATCGTTGAGCCGCGGGCCCGAAGCGCCGTCGGTCAACTTCTCGCGCAGCGTTCCGGGGGCGTACTCGCGCTGGGCGAGGCCGCGCTCCTGCAGGACGGGGATGACGCCGTCGACGAAGTCCTCGAAGGACCCGGGCGTCACGTGGTACATGACGTTGACGCCGTCGACGCCCGCGTCGTACCACTGCTGCAGCTCGTCGGCGATCTGCTCGGGCGTGCCGACGATCTGCGTGTCGGTCGCCCAGCGGATGAGCTCGCCGAAGGTCCAGGTCTTGTCGGGCGCGGCCTCGACGAGGCCCTTCACGACGCCCTGGACGTGGTTGGTCTGCAGGTCGCCGACGGGCTGGTCGAGATCGATGTCCGCGACGTCGATGCCGATGCCGCCGGCGAAGTGGGCCGCGTAGCCGCGCTCGCTGGCGTACTCGTCGATCTCGGCCTTCTTGCGGCGGGCTTCTTCCTCGGTGCCGCCCACGACGAAGGAGAGCCCCTGGTAGAAGAGGATGTCGTCGGGGTTGCGGCCGTACTCGGCGGCCTTCTGCTTGACCTCGTCGACGTGGGCCTTCGCGCCCTGCGGGTTGCGCCCGGCGATGAAGATCGCCTCGGCGTGCTTGGCGGCGAACGCGCGGCCTCGTGTCGACGCGCCGGCCTGGAAGAGGATCGGCGTGCGCTGCGGGCTGGGCTCGGAGACGTGGGGCCCGACGACGTCGAAGTACTTGCCGACGTGATCGATGTTGTGGATCTTGGCCGGGTCGGCGTAGATGCCGTTGGCGGTGTCCTTGATGACGGCGTCGTCGTCCCAGCTGCCCTCGAGCAGCTTGTAGATGACGTCGAGGTACTCGTCGGCGCGCTCGTAACGCTCGTCGTGCGGCGGCAGCCCGCCGTAGCCGAGGTTGCGCCCGGTGTCCTCCAGGTAGCTCGTGACGACGTTCCAGCCGACCCGCCCCTTCGTGAGGTGGTCGAGCGTGGAGAGCCGCCGCGCGTGGTTGAACGGGTGCTCCTGGAGGATCGACTGCGTGAACGCGAAGCCGATGTCGTTCGTTGCGTGGGCGAGCGCGGGGATGAGGAGACTCGGGTCGTTGACCGGGGTCTGGAGCCCCTCCTCGACGGCGGCGTCGCGGTTGCCCCCGTAGACGTTGTAGGTGCCGATGACATCGGCGAGGAAGATCGCGTCGAACTTGCCTCGCTCAAGGGTCTTTGCGAGGTCGACCCAGGTGTCGAGCTCGAGGTAGTCGAGCTGACGGGTGTCAGGGCGCCGCCACTGTCCGTGATGGATGTGGGAGACGCAGTTCATGGTGAACGCGTTGAAGCGCAGGCGGCGCGGCATGGGTGATGCTCCGGGGTCCGGGAAGGTCGGGCGGGTTGGGGAGGTGGGCGGCCCGGATGGTGGGCCGGAGCATCAATGTAGGTATTGTCGACTGACTTTGTCGAGTTTACCCCGACCTGTACCTATGCGGGTATGGCTCCCGCGTCACGCCGGACCCTGGGGACGGCCCCGCGTCCCGTCGAGACGGGCGCCCTCGAAGTTTGCGCCTTCGATATCAGCGCCCGTCATGTCGGCGCGGGACAGCGAAGCGTTTCGCAGGTCGGCATCGCGAAGATCCGCGTCCCGCAGATCTGCTCCTGTGAGATCGACGCCTCGAAGATCTGCGCCGGCCAAACTCGCGCCCGACAAGCTCGCACGCCGCATTGAAGCGCGCTGGAGGATGCAGGCCGACAGAATGGCCCCCGACAAGTCCGCCCTGTCTAGCACGGCATCAGAGAGAAACGCCCCAGGCAGTCGAACATCTCGCAATCGCGCACGGCGCGCGTCCGCTTCAAACAAGATCGTCTGCTCGTTGCCCTCAACGTTGTTCAAGCTTGCGCCACGGAGGTCTACTCTGGCGAGAGTCGCACCCGCGATGTTCGCGCCTGCCATGTCGCACCCGGAGAGCCTCGCGTCGCTGAAGTTCGCACCTACCAGCAGGGCGCCCCGCAGCTCTGCGCCCTCTGCTCGCATACGAACAGCGTTGATGCGGGCGCCGTCGATTCGGATGAGGTGCGCGTTCCGGAGATCGGCATCGGCGAGTCGCGCCTCCTCCAGATGCGACTCATCGAGGATCACTTCGCCGAGAGATGCGGTCTCGAAGTCAGCGCCTCCCAGCTCGCAGTAAGACAGATCAAGTGAGTGCCCCTTGCCGAGACGTCCGCGGGCGAACCGCCTCTGACGCCGCGGGCGATGCTGGCGGCCGATGACGTCAAGTGCAGCCTGGATCTCGAGCGACGGTCTTAGGAGCCGCGCGCCTTCACCGGAGCGCTCTACGTGACAGTCCTGACGGACGAACATCGAGAGGAGCTCGACAACCGCCGCACGGTGCGCGGCTGACTCTTCAGCCATGCGGTCGAGGTCCACAATCGCACCGATAGCGGCCTTGCCCCCGGTCTCGGCCCGATCGATTGCGCCCGCCAGCCGGTCAGCCCAATGACCGTGTCGGGTCAGCGCATAGCCTCGCGCCGTGTAGACCGCACCGATAGCGAGGACCAGCCCTGCAATCGCTTGTACGCCAACAACGCGCAACTCGTTCTGCCGCTGAGTCCGCGCATTCACGTTGCGCTCAAACCCGTGTGGACCAATGACGAGGTCGGGCAGGACAGCAACGACAAATCCGAGCGCGAGCAGCACTGCAGCGATCGCAAACAACAACTGCGCGACGGACCACAACCCAAAGAGAGGCGAGCGCGCCCTGCTCACCGGTGCCTACGGCCCTCCACACGAGACTCCGGGCACACGTGGTCAGGCGTCTACGGGAGTGAAGTCATCCGTCGGCTGCTGCTCGACCACGCCTGAATCCTTGGCTGGAACAGGTCGCCACGACCCGATCTCGCGTGGTGCCATGTAGAGGTCCGCTGCGAGCACCGCGTCCGCAAGCCGCCCCTGAGCGATCGCCGAGAGCGGGGTCGCGTAGTCAAGCTGCGCGTCCGCGAGACGCAACCAACGCGGAATCGATGAGCGCTCCATTCCTCGGCGTTGGAGGATATGGATGAGCAACACGCGCAAGAGGCCAATCGCCTGTTCATTGGCGCGGGTCGGCTCCCCACCCCCGGCCCACCGTCGCACGGTGCGCTCGTCTGCCCCCGTGCCCTCTGCGATGTCCTGGTTGGATAGGCCGACCCGCTCCAGCACCCCAAGGATCTCGGCCGGCTCGAGCGCGCTGCGGAGGCCTTCCAAGAGTTCCTCGGACGAGGAACCTCCCCGCGCTTCCTCGTCTCCCATATCCGTCGACTTCGTTAGGTTTGTTTTCTTTCTACTAGTCATCGGCGTCTAGAAACTCGGAACTTGAATGCTCGGCGGTTCTATTCGACAGCGCATCGCGCGACCCTATGCGAACGCCCGGCGGAAGGCAAGACATAACCCCGGCCAATGCCGGACAGGGAGCGGACATTATCCGGACATTTAGAACGCGGCTCAAGGTCCAAGGTAGCGCTGACGTAGCAAGAACCCGGACGTGGCGGGCCCGCACGACTCCTTTAGAGACGCCGTGAATTCGAGTCCTGATAACGACTTTCCGGCCGTCATGCCTGTTCCCGGTTGGGATCGTCTTATTCGCCTGACCCCTCTTCGCCTCAGCGGATATACGGTCGTCTTCGACGGTTTCGCCCCGGTTCGCACGAACCCGTGCGGGACCTGTCGTGAGTTCGGAGACTGTCCTCACACTGCAGCGTTTCTTCCGATCTGCAGTTCCAGCGGACAGGCCCGGCGATACGCGGATTTCCAGCTGGCTAGAGACAGCCGCGTCTCAGCCGTGGAGGAAACACGCGTGATCGCCCCGATCACGGTGTCCGCCCGTGCCGCGTACGACCTTCGCGGTGTAGTCGGACCGAGTGAAGCGCGCTGGCTATATCAAGAGCTGTTCTTCGGTTCGGGAGAAGAGGGCGCATGGCGCCTGGCCAAACGCCCACACGTTCAGGGAGTACTGCTGCCAATAGGGCTACCGACATGCCCGTGTGTGTATTTTGGATTTGAGCGGTCCCTCTCTGAGACGGTCCTCATCTCGGATCCGCACGGCACGGCGAGACGCCCTAGCCAGCGCCCTTCCGGCCTCCGCGCGAAAGTCCGACGGTTCCAGGCTCCGTAGCGCGAGAGACTCCGTCTAGAAGAATCCATTCTGCGGCGGCGCCTCACCCCCAACGAGCCACTTCCCCACCGCCGTCGCCTTAAGGAACGTCGGATTGTGCGTCGACACCGTCCGCACATTCCGCCAGTGCCGGTCCAGCTGCCACGCCGCCTGCGTCGCACTCGCCCCACCGGCATCGAACAGCCGCGCCGCCGTCGCGTACGAGAACCGGTCGATCGCCACCTTCGCCTGCGCCGCCGCCACCTGCGCCTCATACGCCGCATCCGGTGACGGGAACCCATCCACCACCGTCGCCACCGCGTCATCGATCCGCGAAGCCGCCGCCAGCACGATCGCCTCCGCCGCGAACGCGTCGGCCGCGATCTCCCCCACCACCTGCAGCACCTGCGGATCCTTGGCGGGCGCTTCCGCGGAAGCGTGCCCGAACGAACGAACACGCCGGCGCACCAACGCCGCGGCGTCCCGGCGCACCGCGCGCAGCACGCCCGCCGTCACCGCCTGCAGGAAGAGCTGGAGGAACGCGCCCAGCACCGTCGGGGGCAGCGGCTGGCCGGCCGGGCCCCAGTCCTGGAACTCGTCGGGCTCGACGTAGACGTTGTCGAACCGCGTCGTCCCCGTGCCCGTCAGGCGCTGGCCGAAGCCGTCCCAGTCGTCGACGAGCTCCACGCCTTCGCGGTCGGCCGGGATCACGATGCCCGCCAGGCGGTCGTCTGGCGCCGCCGCGAAGACCCAGATGTAGTCGGCGTACAGCGAGCCCGTCGAGTAGTACTTCACGCCCGTCAGCCGGTAGCCGACGCCGTCCGGGTCCCGCTCGGCCCGCGTCTCCAGCCCCGCGCCGGCGACCGCCTTGCCGTTCTGCTCGCTCTGCGCGTTGCCGATGATCGCGCCGCTGTTGACGAGCTCGAGCCACCGGGCGCGTGACGACGCGTCCAGGTTGACGAGCTGCTGCTCGACGAACGCGAAGTGCACGCGCAGGATGTGCGCGACGTTGGAGTCCGCCTCGGCGAGCGCGATGAGCGCGGCGAACAGCTCCTGCACCGAAAGGCCGGCGCCGCCCTCCTCCACCGGGATGCGCAGCCGGCCAAACCCGGCGTCACGCAGCCAGCCGATGACCTCGTGGGGGCGGGTCTGCGTGCGTTCGCGCTCCTCGGTGCCTTCGGCAATGCGGGCGAGCAGGGCGGTGAACTCGGGTGAGGACGGGTGGACCGGGGTGGTCGGTGGGCTGGTGACGGACATGTGCCGACCGTAGGAGCGCCGCGGCGCACCGCCCCAGAACGCGCCCGAGATCTACCCGACCGGGCCCGATGGAGCTGATCGGGGCGCGAAAGGGTTGCTATGTGACCCAAACTCGACCCGATCCCCCGCCTACTCCCGGTGGGCTGACGGCTACTCCACGAGCACCGGCGGCAGGCGGAAGCAGTCCCAGCCGGCATCCCAGGAGACCACCGGCCGGTCCACGCCCGTCCGGCAGTTGCCCGTGAACACCTCGTTGTAGCTGTGCGACCCGAAGTCGTAGAACCGCACCTGGACGGCCGTGCCCGGGGTCGTCAGCGGGATGTCGAGCCGGGGCACGTGCGCCGGCGTCCCCGCGCACGCGCCGAAGGTGACGGTGAACCTGGTCGGCTTGACGACGCGGACCAAGGGGTCGAACGGGCATTGCCCGGCCACCAGGCCGCTGACGGTCGGCGTGCCCGCGAGGGTCGCCCCCGCGAGCACCTCGACCACCACGTTCGAGACCGTCGGGAACGACCAGTTCACGCTCTCGACGTACAGCGTCACCGGCTTGCCGGGGTCGTCGATGAACAGCGAGCCCGCGCTGAAGCGCCCGCTGCGCAGGCGGTCAGCGCGCTTGACGTAGCCGGTCAGCGCCTTCGCGTCGCCGCGCATCGGCCGCACCCGGTAGATCAGCGCGCCCCGGCGGCGTCGCACGGAGAGCAGCTCCACTGCGAGGGCGTCTGCGTTGCGCGGCGCGCCGTCGATCACCAGCGCCGCGTTCGGCGGGTCGGCGGCGAAGCCGTAGGACGACCAGCGGGAGACGAACGTCGACGTCGCCAAGCGCCACGTCCGCCGCGCGGGCCGGTCGGCGAACGCGGTCATGTCGCCGCGGGCGCGAACCGTCAGATCGAAGCGCTGCGCGGAGACGCGCTGCATCGATCCGCCCGAGAAGTCCTGGACGAAGAGCGTCGACGCGTGCGCCGCCGGCGCCACGGCCAGGCCGACGGCGACGACGAGAAGGACGGCCCGCAGCACGCGCATGCATCCACCCCCGGTTCCCGGCCGCCTACTGGGGCGCGCCCAGCGTCTGCGCCGAGCACGGCGGCGCCGACGAACTGACAGCCGGGACGACATCGAACGCCATCGAGCACGTCGCCGCGAAGACATTGCCCTCCGCCACGCCCGGGTTCCAGATGCCCGTCAGGTCGTTCATCACGCTGACGTTGATGAGCCGCTCCGACGTGAACGTCACCGGAAGGGAGAGCACGACCGTCGCCGGCAACGGAGCCGCCACGCTGCACCCGGAGCCGTGGAACGTCGTGGTCACGAAGCCCTTTCCAGTGCTGAACGTGTACTGGCTGGACTTGCTGCACAGCGGCTTCCCATTGGCCGTGATCGAGAAGGTCCCCACGCCGGCGGCCCCCTGAAGCGACGTCGTGATCGCCACACCCGTCTCGGTCCCATAGACCTGCACCACCGCGTGGAGGGTGTGCACGTCACCGGCATCGTCGACGAACAGCGACCCCGGGCCGAGGGCGCCCGCGGAGAGGCGGTCCTTCCCCTTGGCGTAACCGGCCAGCGCGTTGGCCGCGCCGCGCATCGGGGCGACCGTGAACGCCACCCGGCCGTCTTGCAGCGCCCGCGCAGAGAGGAGCGAGACCGCCAGCGTGTCGCGCTTCGCCGGTGCGCGATCGAGCGCGAGCACGGCGTTGGGCGGGACGGTGGTGAACCCGTACAGCGACCAGCGGCGCAGGAACGTCGACGTTCCGAGTCGCCAGACGCGCCGCTGGGGGCGGTCGGTGAACGCGGTCATGTCGCCGCGGGGGCGAACGGTGAGGACGTAGCGATCCTTGGCGACCTGACGCAGCGAGCCGCTGGAGGTCTCCTGGACGAAGAGGGTGGAGCTCCCGGCCGCATTCGCCGACGAGGCGAACGCCAGCAGGCAGAGCAGGGCCAGGGTGAGCAAGCGAGGCAGCGCCATGGAGCGATCGTTCGGCAGACGCGCGAAGTGACTTCAACACCGCGCCCAAACCTCGACGAACCGGCGAGCGCGCCGTCTGATAACTTGCAACCAAATGGTTGTAGATTCCGAGGTCGACCGCCTGTTCCACGCGCTCGCCGACCCCACCCGACGCGACGTGCTGCGCCGCTCGGCCGAGGGTGAGCTGTCGGTCTCCCGGCTGGCCGACGGCTACGAGATGAGCTTTGCCGCCGTGCAGAAGCACGTCGCGGTGCTCGAGCGCGCCGGCCTCGTGACGAAGACGCGCCGTGGCCGCGAGCAACTCGTGCGCACCGACCCGGCCGCTCTCAGGCGCGCCCGCCAGGCACTCGACGAGCTCGAGGCGGTCTGGCGTGACCGCGTGGACCGCATGACCGACCTGCTCACCACCCCCATCCAGGAAGAGGATCGATGACCGTCACGACCATCGAGAAGGACACCGAAGCGCTCACCCTCACGCTCACCGCCGACTTCGCGGCGCCGGTGGAGGCGGTGTGGGAGCTGTGGGCCGACCCGCGCAAGCTCGAGCGCTGGTGGGGCCCGCCGACGTATCCCGCGACGTTTGTGGACCACGACCTGACCCCGGGCGCGCTGGTCACGTACTTCATGACCGGGCCGGAGGGCGACAAGCACTACGGCTGGTGGCGGATCGAGACCGTCGACCCGCCCCGCGAGATCACGCTCGTGGACGGGTTCGGGGACGCCGACGGCACACCTCTCACCGACAAGACCGGCCAGCTGCGGATGCGGCTCTTCGAGCACGAGGGCGGCACGCGGATGGAGCTGCACGACCAGTTCCCCAGCCTCGAGCAGATGGAGGAGATGCTGAAGATGGGCATGGAGGAGGGCCTGCGCGAGGCCGTCGGGCAGATGGACGGGCTGCTGTAGCGACGAGCGCCCGCGCAAGATAGGCCGAATGGCCGAGTCCACGGGCGGTGCCGCGCGCGCAGTGACGGGTGCCGGATCGAATCCACCGCCCGCAAGGAGTCCCCATGTCGCGCATCCGCACCGCCCTGGCCGTCGGTCTCACCGCAGCCGCTGGCGCCACAGCCGTCGTCCCCGCCACGGCGTCGGCGCAGAAGGGCCTCGACGTCATCTACACGCTCACGCCCAAGGAGAAGAAGGCCGTCTGCGGCAGCTTCCAGGGCACGATCATCTACTCCGACGGGTTCACCGTCGACTGCATGAGCGGGCACGTCGAGCAGAACTCGTAGCGCGGCGGGTCGCCCGCGCGCTCCGGCGCGCGGGCGGTCCCGGAGCACTACGGTGCGACCATGAAGGTCATTCACGTCCGTAACGTCCCTGACGACGTTCACCGCACGCTGCGCACCCGCGCGGCTGCCGCCGGAATGTCCCTGTCGGACTTCGCGCTGGCCGAGCTCGAGCGGGTAGCCAACCGACCGGCCGTCGCCGACGTGCTCGCCCGGGCGAGCGTTCGGACAGGACGCATGGAGATCTCGGCGATCGTTGACGCCGTGCGCACGGGCCGCGACGGCCTCTGAGATCCACTCGTGGCCATTGAGCGGACTTGACACCAAGAGGACGGCTCCGGGAGCTCGGCCGCAACCTCCGGCCCCCACGACCGTTCAAGAAGCCATGACCGCTCGCCCCCTCGCCGCCCTGCTGTGCCTGCTCGGCTTCCCGGCGGCAGCCCTCGCCGACGGCTCTCGCATCGCACCCACTGACCTGCCCGCGACCGACCTGGCCTCCGGGGAGGGCGCGGTGCTGCCATCGGCGGCTGCCGGACATGTGGTGTTCTCCCGGCAAGTCTCGGGCACCGATCGGTACGAGCTCGTTGACTGGATGGCCGGCCGTGGGCTGCGGACCCTGCCGGTGGGAACGCGGGTGATCCCGTTCGATGCCGACCTTGGTCGCGACAGCGCCGGTCGGGCGGTGCTGACGTACTCGACGTGCACCACCGACGGGCGGCTCGGGGGCGTCCTGCCGACACTCGACTTCACAAAGGCGCGCGGCTGCCGCATCCGGTTCGTCGCGCTCACCAAGGACGGCATCGCCGGCATCCCGCGGACGCTCAAGCTCCGGGGCAGCTCGAACCTTTCGCTGACGACGCCATCGATGCACGGCCGCTCGATCGCCGCGGTCGCCCAACCGGCTCGCGGGTCGCAGAACGCCCGCGTGCTCTATTGGCGGACACCCGACTCGCGGCCCGAGCGACTGCGGGGTGGGACCAAGCCGACCTGCACGTGGAGCAGCTGCCCCGTGACACCGACCTCGGGCGTCGAAGCGCTCGACCTCGGCGGCCGATACGTCGCGTTCCTGTGGCGACTCACCGACCCGGATATCGGCGTGGCACCCTCGCAGGAGCTCCGCATGTCGGCGCTGCGACACGGCACTGGCCGGCAGGTCCTCAGAGCGCAGGGGTACACGAGCGGCGCGTGCGGCTTCCGTCAGCCACTGTCGCCCGCGGCGGGCGCGGATGGGCGGATCTCGTTCCTGCTCGCGCAGTCGCCGTGCACGGCGCTGCAGACGACGCTGGCCTCCGCCGTCATCGGGTTCAACGAGTTCGATGGCGTCCGCCCCAAGGCGAACCTCGCCTACGGCGCTGCTTGGGACGGCGACACCGTCTACTGGCTCGCCGGCAAGCCGCTGGAGAACACGGAAGAGAACGCGCGGAACCCCATCCCGTGCGCGCACCCGGCCGCGGCGTGCCGGCTCGTCGTCTCGCGCGACGTCCGCTAACAGGCCGGCGGCGCCTGGTCCGCCTCCGCGCACGCCCCCGGCGGGAGCTGCCCACCCGCCGCGCGGATCAGCAGCGCATGGAACTGCTCGCGCTCGTCCTCCGAGAGCGCGCCAAGCACCCGGTCCTCGACCTCAGCCAGCGCGCGCTCCCATTCCGCGAGCGCCTCGACCCCGGTGTCGGTGACCTCGACGATGTGCCGCCGCCGGTCCTCGGGGTCACGGCGGCGCACCACGCACTCGCGTGACTCGAGGTCGTTGAGCGCGCCGACGACGTTCGTCGGGTCCATCCGCAGTGCCTCGGCGAGACCCCGCTGCGTCGCGGTGCCGTGATCGCGCAGCAGCGTCAGCACGACGTAGTGACGGGGACGCAGACCCCGCTCGTCGGGCAGCGACTCGCCCTCGCGCTGGGCGACGCGCGCCAGATGGGCGAGGAGCCCGAGCGAGTGACGGCTCTGCGAGCCCGATGTCGGCGTGGAAGCCACCCCTGGAGTCTAGCCCGCGCACCATCGATGCTTGCTGTAACGATAATCGTTTGTGCTATACCAATGATCTATGGCACACCTCCTTCATCTCGATTCATCGATGCGCACCGACGGCTCCCGCAGCCGCAAGCTCTCGCAGCACTACGTCGATCTGTGGCTCCGGGCCAATCCGGGCGGGACGGTCACCACCCGCGACCTCGCGGCGGACCCGATCCCCCACATCGACATGACGTCGTTCAGCGCGAACCTCGTCGCGCCCGAGGACCGCACGCCCGAGCAGCAGGCCGCCCGCGCGCTCACGGACGAGCTCGTCGGCGAGGTCCTCGCCGCCGACGTGATCGTGCTCGGCTCGGGCCTCTACAACTTCGGGCCGCCCTCCACGGTGAAGGCGTGGTTCGACCACCTCGTGGTCCCCGGCGTCACGCTTGGACCCGACGGCGGGACGCTCGGCGACAAGCAGCTCGTCCTCACGCTCGCCAACGGCGGCGGTTACGGGCCGGGCTCGCCGAAGGAGGGCTGGGACCACCGCACGCCGTGGCTCGCCCACGCCTTCGAGCAGCTCGGGCTCACGGACGTCGAGGTCTACACCGCCGAGCTCACGCTCTCGCGGGAGAGCCCGGCGATGATTCCGCTCGACCTGGGTGACGCCGAGGACGCGAGCTTCGCCGCGGCGATCGCGGCGATGGAGGAGCGCTTTGCCGGCGTGACCGTCTAGCCTGGGTGGTGGCCCGGTCGCCGGGCCATCGCATGCGCGACGCTCGCTGACAGCCGCCACGACCCGACGCCGCCCCGTTCGCGGGCGGCGCCCGCGGCTGTCTCCGTCCCGTCCTTCGGAAGGAGCACCGCATGCCATCCACCCTTCTCGACGCCCGCGGCGTCACCAAGCAGTTCGGAGCACGCACGGTCCTGGCCGGCGTCGACCTGCGCGTCGACGCCGGGAACCGCCTTGCGCTCGCCGGGCCCAACGGCTCGGGCAAGTCGACGCTCCTGCGGATCCTCGCCGGAGCCGAGCCGCCGGACGGGGGAACCGTCGTCGCGCACGGCACGGTCGGGTTCCTGCCGCAGCTCGCCGACGCCGGTGACGGCCGCACGGTCCGCGAACGCGTGCTCGAACAGGCCGGGCTCGTCGGGGCGACCGCAGAGTTCGAGCGGTGGGCCGCCCGGCTCCAAGCCGGCGACCTCGCGGCGATCGAGCCGCACGCCGCAGCCCTGGAGCGCTGGCTCGCGCTCGGCGGCGACGACGCCGAGGCGCGGCTCGGCGCCGCCGCGGCGGACCTCGGACTCGATCCCGCGATGTTCGACCGGCCGCTGTCCAGCCTCTCCGGCGGGCAGGCCGCGCGGGCCGGGCTCGCTGCGCTGCAGATCGCGCGGTTCGACGTCGTCCTGCTCGACGAGCCGACGAACCATCTCGACGCCGACGGGCTCGCGCGACTCACCGCGCTGCTGCGCGAGCGAACGGGCGGGGTCGTTCTCGTATCCCACGACCGGGCGCTGCTGGCCGACGTCGCCGACGAGGTCGTCGTGCTCGACCCGCGGACCGGGAGGGCCGAGCATCGCCGCGGTGGATGGGAGGCGTTCGAACGTGAGCAGGCGGCAGCGCGCGCAGCCGCGCGGGCGGCGCACGACCACGCCGTCGCCCAGAACGTCGCGGCGCAGCAGGCCGCGCGGGAGATCCGCCGGCGGGCGGCGGCGAAGGTGCGCGGGGCCACGCGCGCGCCACGCGACAACGACAAGTTCCAGCGCGAATGGGCGTCCATGCGGGCGGACGGGATGGCGAACCGGGCCCGCAAGCTGGCCGACCGCGTCGAGCGGGCGGAGGTCCCGGAGAAGCCGTTCGAAGCGCGAGCGCTGCAGCTCGTCCTCACCGCGGCCGAGCAGCGAGGCGGCCCCGTGCTCGCCCTCGACGGCGCCGTGGTCCGGCGGGGCGGGTGGACGCTGGGGCCGGTCAGCCTCGCGCTCGCGCACGGGGAGCGGGTGCTCGTCAGCGGGCCGAACGGCAGCGGCAAGTCGACGCTCCTGCGTGCCGCCGCGGGCGACCTTCCCCTCGACGCGGGGAGGCGAACCGCAGGTTCGGGCGTGGTGGTCGCCACGCTCGGGCAGCACCGCGACGCGCTGGCGGGCGTCCGGCCGCTCTTCGACGAGGTGCGCGCGCTCACCGGCCTGGACGAGTCCGAGGCGCGGACGGCGCTCGCCTCGTTCGGACTCGAGGCCGATGCCGTGACCCGGCCGGCGCACACCCTCTCCCCCGGCGAGCGCACGCGGGCGGAGCTCACGGTTCTCACGCACGCGCGCGCGAAGGTGCTCGTGCTCGACGAGCCGACGAACCACCTCGACGTCGAGTCGCTTGAGGTGCTCGAGTCGGCGCTCGAGGACTGGCCCGGCGCGCTGCTCGTCGCCACGCATGACCGGCGGCTGCGCGAGGCACTGCGACTCGACCGCGCGCTCGAACTAGGCTCCGAGCGATGCCCGTCCTGATCACCGCAGGAGAGCTGCACGACGACCTGGCACTCCTCGACGTCCGCTGGCAGCTTGGTGGCCCGCCCGGGATCGAGGACTACCGCGCCGGCCACATCCCCGGTGCGGTGTTCGTCGACCTGGACACCGAGCTGGCCGGACCGCCGTCGGCCGAGCGCGGCCGTCATCCGCTGCCCGACATCGCCGACCTGCAGGCCGCCGCGCGGCGTTGGGGCGTCCGCACCGGCCAGACGGTGGTCGCCTACGACGCGACCGGGAACCTCGCTGCCGCGCGGGCGTGGTGGCTGCTGCGCTGGGCGGGGCTCGAGGACGTGCGGCTGCTCGACGGCGGGCTCGCGGCATGGGAGGGCGAGCTGGCCGCCGGCGACGAGCACGCCGCTCCCGGTGACGTGACGCTCAGCCCCGGGCACCTGCCGACGATCGCGCTCGATGAGGTCGCAACGTTCGCGCAGCGCGCCACGCTGCTCGACGCGCGGGCGGCTGAGCGCTTCCGGGGAGAGGTCGAGCCCGTCGACCCGCGCGCCGGCCACATCCCGGGCGCTGTCAGCGCGCCGACGACCGAGAACCTCGCCGCCGACGGGCGGTTCCTGCCCGCAGACACGCTGCGCACGCGGTTCGAGGCGCTCGGCGCGGACGGACGGGTCGGCGTGTACTGCGGCTCAGGCGTCACCGCGGCGCACGAGCTTGCCGCCCTCGCGATCGCCGGGTACGAGGACGCGGCGCTGTACCCGGGCTCGTTCTCGCAGTGGAGCAACCAGCCAGAGTTGCCCGTCGCCACCGGCGACTGATCGGGTCGAGTTTCGGGGCCTCCTGCACCCAAAACTCGACCCGATCCCAGGACGAATACGGCAACGCGGCCCGGCAACTACGGCAATGCCACCGATGGCAGCCCGCCGGCCCGGACATACGGTCTTCAGCGTCACCTCAATCCACTCAAGGAGAGACGCAATGATCACCTACCTCATCGAGCGCGAGGTCCCCGGTGCAAGCCAGCTGACCGACGAGGAGCTGCTTGGCATTACGACCACCTCGAACGATGCAGTCGAGTCGCTGAACAAGCCGTATACGTGGCTGTACAGCTTCGTGGCCGGCGACAAGATCTACTGCCTCCACACCGCCGAGAGCGAGGAGGTCATCCGTGAGCACGCACGCCGCGGCGGCTTCCCCGCCAACGCGGTCAACGTCGTCGCGAACGTGTTCGGCGCCGACGGCCTGCGCGAGATGCCCCGGTAGGACCACCACGGGAGGAGCGCCACTTCGGGAGCGGCGCTCCTCCCTCGGTCCAGAAAACCTCCTTGCGCGCGCATGGCCCCGACGTACACTCGCGTCATGGAGGACGGCGTCCTCGTCGAGCGCGAGACCGAACAGGCGTGGCTGAGCACACCGCTGCATGCGGCGCTCCAGGGCCGCGGCTCGCTCGTCCTCGTCGCCGGCGAGGCGGGCATCGGCAAGACCCGGTTGAGCGAGCAGGCCGTCGACGGCATCGACGCGCACATCCTGCGCGGGACCCCGGGGCCGGGCGCCGTCGCCTACGGGCCGATCATCGCCGCGCTGCGCAGCTTCCTGCGCAACCTCCCCGACGGCTTCGAGCCCAGCGCCCCACTGCGCCCGCACCTCGCGCTGCTGCTTCCCGAGCTGGGCGAGCCCGCGCCGAGCAGCGACCGCGCGACGCTCTTCGAAGCGATCCGCTGCGCGCTGGTGAAGATCGTCGAGCGCCGCCCGGCGGTCCTTCTGCTCGACGACCTGCAGGCCTCCGACGACGCGACGCTCGAAGTCCTCGCGGCGCTCGCGGGCCCGCTGGAGGAGATGCCGCTGCTCGTCGTCGGGACGTACCGCTCCGACGAGGTGCCCCGCACCCACCCGCTGCGACGCCTGCGCGACGAGCTGCGCCGCGAGGCGCGCCTGCACGAGCTCACGCTGCGCCCACTCACGCGGGAGGGGACGGCGGCGCTCGTCGCGCGGGTGCTCGGCACGACGCCGACGTCGCGCCTCGTCGTCACCCTGCACGACCGCACTGGCGGGGTCCCCTTCTTCATCGAGGAACTCGCCGCCGCGCTGCTGGACAGCGGCCGGCTGACGTCGACACCCGTCGGCCTCGACCTCGTCGCCGACGACGAGCTCCCGCTGCCCCAGACCGTCCGTGACGCGGGCGCGTTGCGCGCCGCCGCGCTCTCGGCCACCGCGCGCACCACCGCGGAGGCGGCGTCCGTCGCGGGCACGCGCGTGGATCTCGATCTCCTCGCCGCGATCGGCGCCGAGGGCGGGCTGGAGGAGCTGCAGGCCAGCGGACTGCTCGTCGCCGCCGAACCGGGCGTGGCGATGTTCCGCCACCCGCTGCTGCGTGACGCGATCTACGAGGACGTGCCGTGGCTGCAGTGCCGCGCGCTGCACCGCCAGCTGGCCGAGGCGCTCGATCAGCGCGGCGGCCGCCACGCGGAGATCGCCGCGCATCGGCTCGCCGCGCGCGACACGGAAGGGGCGCTCGACGCGCTCGTCCTCGCCGCCGGGGAGGCCGCCGACGTCTACGCCTACCGCGACGCGACGCGCTTCGGGCGCGAAGCGCTGGCGATGTGGCCCGAGGGCGAACGGCGCGCCGAGCGGCTGGCGGTGCTCGAACGCCACGCGCGCGTGGCGGAACTCACCGGCGACCTCGCCGAGGCGGCGCGGGCACAGCGCGAGGTCGTCGCCGCGCGGCGAAGCGAGACCGCCGGACGCGCGCTCGCCGACGCGGAACGGCGCCTCGCCGGCATCTACGAGCTGCAGGGCGACCGCGAGCGGGCGATCGCCGCGCGGCGCGTCGCCTCCGACGCCTACGCGGCGAACGGGCTGCCAGCCGACGCGGCGACCGAGCGGCTGAACGCCGCCCGTGCGCTGGAGGCGATCGGCGCGTACACCGAGGCCGCGGCGCTCGCCGACCAGGCGCTCGAGGAGGCCGGCCGCGCCGGGCGGACCGACCTGCGCGCCCGCGCGCTGGGTCAGCAGGGGATCACCCGCGTGAAGGCCGGCGACACGGACGCCGGGATCGAGCGACTCCAGGCGGGGCTGTCGCTCGCGCTCGAGCACGAGCTGTCGCTCGAAGCCGCGGCGATCTACCAGCGCCTGGGCACCGCCAACGAGATCTCCGGCGACT
The DNA here is from genome assembly GCA_945878865.1 of Bifidobacterium breve. Classification (GTDB taxonomy): domain Bacteria; phylum Actinomycetota; class Thermoleophilia; order Solirubrobacterales; family Solirubrobacteraceae; genus Svornostia. The sequence goes on from CAMCUD010000001.1 coordinate 253,931, forward strand.
ACGCGGGCGCGCGCGACGCGCTCGCCACCGCCGTCGGCGTCTGCGACACGCACGGCGACCCCGACCTGCGCCACCTGTGCCTGAGCTGCATGGCCTACGTGCTGCGCGAGCTCGGCGACTGGGACCGCGCCGTGGAGATCGCCGAGGACCTGCGCCCGCCCGGCGCGACGCTGCGCGCGACCCTCGTCGCCGACGGGATGCTCGGCGGCATCCTCGCCTTCCGCGGTGACACCGCTGCCGGGCGCCCGCTGCTGCTCACGACACTCGACACCGCCACGCGCGTCGACTCGATCTCGATGGCCGTCGACAGCGCCGCCTGCCTGGCCTGGCTCGAGCAGCACGAAGGCAACACCGCGCAGGCGCGCGAGCACATCCGCTTCCTGCTCGAGCGATGGGAGCGCAGCGAGGACCACCACTACGCCGTCTGGGGCCTGCGCTGGGCGGCGACGTGGCTGGCCGGGATCGGGGAACTCGCCGACGCGCGGGCGTGCATCGAGGCGCTGTCGGCGATCGCCGCCGACACCGGCCACGCCGACGCGCTGGCCGCGCTCGCGCACGCGCTGGGTGAGAGCGCGCTGGCCGACGGGGAGATCGAGACGGCCGTCGACCAGATCGAGCACGCGTTGACCCTGCACGAGCGCCTCGACATCCCGTTCGAGCGCGCGCAGATCGCGCTGCGCGCCGGGATCGCGCTTTCGGCGGCGGGGCGCCCCTACGACGCGGTCGCCCGGTTCCGCGAAGCGCACCGCGCCGCGCGCCGGCTCGGCGCTGCGCCCCTGGCGGCGCAGGCGGCGGAGGGCGTCGCACGGCTCGGCGCGTCGGTCGAGGAGCAGCTCGGCCGCCGGGCCGCCGCCGACCACGAGCATGCCGGGCTGTCGCGGCGAGAGCTCGAGGTCATGCGGTTCGTGGCGTCCGGGCGAACGAATCGGGAGATCGCCGACGAGCTCGTCCTCAGCACCCGGACCGTCGACATGCACGTCCGCAACATCCTCACGAAGCTGCGGTGCCGCAGCCGGACCGAGGCCGCGACGCGCGCCGGCGACCTCGGGCTGCTCGGCTGATCGATGCGGCTGCGGCGACGCGTCAAGCTCGCGCTCGTCGCGCTCGGGATCCAGCTCACCCTGCCGTTCAGCCCGCGGCCGACGATCTGGCTCATGGGTCGCGTGCTGCTGCTCGACGGCGCCGGCCCGTCCCCCGAGCTCGAGCGCCACGCACCCGAGGGCGTGACGGTCATGCGCGACGAGGCCTACGGCGACGGCCCCCGCGAGCGGTTCGACCTGCACCGCCCCGCCGATGCCGACGGCCCGCTGCCGGTGATCGTCTGGCTGCACGGCGGCGGCTGGGTGGGCGGCTCGAAGGTCCAGAGCTGGCCGTACTTCCAGGTCCTCGCCGCGGAGGGCTATGCGGTCGTCGCCGCCGAGTACGCGCTCGCGCCTGACCACACCTATCCGACGCCGGTCCGCCAGGTCATGCGGCTGCTCGCGCGCCTGCAGGCCGAGGCCGCGCGCCTCGGCATCGACCCGGATCGCATCGTGCTCGCCGGGGACAGCGCGGGCGCGCAGATCGCCGCCCAGGCCGCCGCGCTCGTCACGACGCCGGGGTACGCGGAGCTCGTCGGCGTGGAGCCGACGGTCGCGCTCGAGCAGCTGCGCGGCGTCGTGCTGGCGTGCGGGCCGTACGACCTGCATGGGATCCCGCGGTCGCGTCGTCACGGCTGGACGCACGCGTTGTTCTGGGCGTACTCCGGCACGCGCCGGTACGCGACCGACGAGCACTTCGCGACGTGGTCGGTCGCCGATCACCTCAGCGAGCGGTTCCCTCCCGCGCTGCTCACCGTGGGCGACACCGATCCGCTCTTCCGCCACACCGTGCTGCTGGCCGACCGGCTCCGCGAACTGGGCGCCGAGGTCGAGACCGTCCTGCCCGCGCCCGGCACCGGCGCGGGCCACGAGTACCAGTTCGAGCTCGACACCGCGGACGCGCAGGAGTTCCTGCGGCGGGCGATCGGGTTCCTGGCGTCGGTCACGCCGCGCGCCCCCGCGGTCTGACCGATGAGTTCCGACCCCACCCGCCGTCTACCCCGCATGACCGACACACAGCAGGCCACCACGATCACCAACATCGGCGTGACGATGTTCACCGTCTCCGACGTGGACGCCGCGATCGCTTTTTACACGCACAAGCTCGGCTTCGAGCTGCGCTCCGACGTGGCGTTCGGCCCGGAGGGCGAGAACCGCTGGGTCGAGGTCGCACCGCCGGGCTCGGCCGCGCGGCTGTCACTCAACCCGCCGATGGAGGGCGCCGAGGCCGGCCACGGCTCGATCGGCGTCGAGACGCCCGACGTCCGCGGGGAGTACGCGCGCCTGACCGCGCTCGGCGTCGACGCCGACCCGCCGATGGAGATGCCCGGCGCGCCGCTGCTCTTCATGCTGCGCGACCCCGACGGCAACCACCTCGCCGTCGTCGAGCCCCAGCCGCAGTAGTCGACACCCTGTTCAGGGGGCCGGGTGAAGTACGTTCCCGGCCTCCATGAGCGACACCCGTACCCACGCCACCGGAGGCGCCGCGCTCGTCCTCGGCGCGCTCGGCGTGGTGTTCGGCGACATCGGCACGAGCCCGCTCTACGCGCTCCAGGCCGTCTTCGCCGCAGACGACGGGGCGGTCAAGCCGGTCGCCGGGGACGTCTACGGGATCATCTCGCTCGTCGTCTGGTCGGTGACGCTCGTCGTCTCGATCAAGTTCGTCACGTTCATCATGCGCGCGGACAACGACGGCGAGGGCGGCATCATGGCGCTCGTCGGGCTCGTGCGCCGGGCGCACCTGACGAACCCCAAGGCGGCGGTGGCGCTCGTCATGGCCGGCCTGTTCGGCGTCGCGCTGTTCTACGGCGACGGGATGATCACGCCCGCGATCTCGGTGCTCTCCGCGGTGGAGGGCGTGAAGGTCGCCGCGCCCGAGCTCGACCACATCGTGCTGCCGGTGACCCTCGGGGTGATCGTCGCGCTGTTCGCGATCCAGTACCGCGGCACCCACACCGTCGGGCGGATCTTCGGGCCGGTGATGGTCGTGTGGTTCCTCGCGCTCGCCGCGGCGGGCGTCAACCGGCTCGTCGACAGCCCCGGCATCCTGCGCGCGCTCTCGCCCCACTACGCGGTGGAGTTCCTCGTCAGCCACCCACTCATCGCGTTCCTCTCGCTGGGCAGCGTCGTGCTGACCGTGACGGGCGCCGAGGCGCTGTACGCCGACATGGGCCACTTCGGCCGGCCGCCGATCAGCCGCGCGTGGTTCTTCATCGTGTTCCCCGCGCTGACGCTGAACTACATGGGGCAGGGCTCGCTGATCCTCGCCGACCCGGAGGCGATCTCCAGCCCGTTCTACCTCCTGTTCCCGGAATGGGCGCGCGTGCCGATGATCGTCGTGGCGACCGCGGCGACGCTCATCGCCTCCCAGGCCGTGATCTCCGGCGCGTTCTCGGTCACCCGGCAGGCGGTGCAGCTCGGGTTCCTGCCACGCGTGGTCATCCGCCACACGTCGGCGTCGGAGATCGGCCAGGTCTACGTGCCGGTCGTCAACTGGGGACTGCTCGCCGCAGTGGTCGCGCTGGTCCTCGGGTTCGGCTCGTCGGAGAAGCTCGCCACCGCGTACGGCGTGGCGGTCACCGGGACGCTGCTCATCGACTCGGTGCTGTTCCTCGTCGTCGCGCGGATGCTGTGGGGCAAGCCGAAGTGGATGATCGCCGCGGGCATCCTGGGCTTCGTGACGGTGGACCTGCTGTTCCTCACGGCGAACCTGCCGAAGATCGACCACGGCGGCTGGTTCCCGCTGCTCATCGGCCTCCTCGTGTTCACCGTGCTGACGACGTGGGATCGCGGGCGGGAGAAGACCACCGAGGCGCGCGTGCGCGCGGAGGGCCAGATCGAGGACTTCATCGAGCGCATGCACAACCGCGTGCCGCCCATCCCGCGGCTGCAGGGCGTTGGCGTGTACCTCAACCCGACGGCGGACAGCACGCCGCTGGCGCTGCGGGTCGCCGCCGAGCGCGTCCACGCGATCCCGGAGCTCGCGGTGATCGTCACGGTCATCACGACGAACAGCCCACATGTGCCCGACGCCGAGCGGGTGACGTTCGACGACCTCGGGCACGCCGACGACGGGTTCAGCCACTACACCCTGCGCTTCGGCTACCAGGACGTGCCCGACGTGCCGGGCACCCTCGCGCGCGCACGCACGCGCAAGCGCGGGTTGGAGATGGACTTCAACCCGTATCACGCGACGTACTTCCTCTCCTCGATCCGCATCGTCACCGACGGGCGCAGCGAGATGCCGATGTGGCGTAAGCGGCTCTTCACGGTGATGGCACGCAACGCCGCGAGTCCGGCGGACTACTTCAAGCTGCCGGCCGAGCGCGTGGTGACGCTGGGGTCGCGGATCAGCATCTGAGGCGTACGATCCGTCCATGCGCCGCACCGCCGCCCTCGCCGCCGCCGTTCTCTGCGTCGCCGCCCTGCCGGCGACCGCCGACGCGGCCAGCACGAAGACCTGCTCCTCGTCGGACCTGCGCTACCCGTTCCAGCCGGGCGGGCCGAAGGACTTCGGCGTCTTCAAGCTGCGGATCACCGGCGGCTCGTGCCCGACCGCGCACCGCGTCGCCAAGGCCTGGATGAAGGAGTTCGAGGCCAACCTCGACGCCGGGAAGGTCAAGCTCCCGCGTTCCGTCCTGGGCTACGCGTTCACGACGCTGAAGCCGACCGAGGCGCAGACCTACAACGAGCGCGGGCGCAAGGGCGAGACGACGATCCGGTTCTCCTACCGGGTGCCCAACGGCTAGCGGGCCACAGCCAGGATCGCGCGGCGGTGGGCGAACACCGCCGCCGGTGAGAGCCGGCCGGCCGGGAGCTCGACGACGAACGCCGTCCTCCCGGGAAGCCGGTGGTTCTGCCAGCGCGCGACGGTGCCGGGGAGCAGTGGCGTGCGCGTGGCGCGCATCCCGGCCACGCGGGCGTAGCGGCGCATGAGCCTTGTGCGGGATCCTGGCTGAAGATCCACCCAGTTCAGCGCCTGGTGGTACCAGATCGTCACGCTCGGGCGCTCGCGCAGGATGAGCGCCTGCGCGACGCGGGTCTCGGGCTCGGACGACGGCCGCGGACCCGATTCGAACACGCCGTCGAGCGGCCGCCAGCCCCAGGGGAAGTTGCGGTTGAGGTCGACGCCGCGGGCGTTATGACGTGTACCGCGCGCACAGCCGTCGGGGTTGATCGCGTCGACCACGAGGAGCTGCACGCCGGCGGGCGGGTCGGCCCGGCGCAGCGCCTTCGTCACCGCAATCCCGGCGGTCTCCGTCCCGTGGATGCACCCGACGACGAGCACCTTGCGTGGCGCGGCGGGATCGCCGACGCGGACGAGCCGGATCGGGCGATCACGAACGCTGCGCCCGACGATCTCGGCTTGGATCGGCGCAGCAGAGGCAGCGGAGGGCGAGACGACGAGCGCCAGAGCGAGGGCGGCGAGCATGCGACGCACCGGTACATGGTGACGTGTCCAGAGCGGGCGAGGACACGCTCCGCGCCCCGTACAATCAGCCGCCGTCCACCAATCGCCGGGTCACGCTGGCGGAGAGGAACCTCACCCGAGCATGAAGCTCCCCACCCCGCGCTCGCCCCGCGGCCTGTCCATCGACGCGATCAGTGTGGCCCTCGGTGGCGCCGTCATCGTGCTCGCCCTGGCGTTCGTGCTGCTCCTGGACTCCACGACGCCCAGCCCCGAAGGGCGCGAGACCTCGGTCACGGACGTGACGACCCTCGCCAAGCAGCAGAAGCTCACCGAGGGCACCATTCTCGACTACGACCATCTCATCCTCGTGCGGACGGACGCCGGCGACGAGCTGTGGGCGGGCCTGCCGGCGAACGGGTCGAGCAACGCGTCGCTGCAGAACACGTTCGCGCGCGCGGGCATTCCGCTGCGCTACGACACCCAGTCGGGCAAGCAGGCCCGGCGTCTCGTCGTCCAGGTGCTGCTGCCGGTGCTCATCCTGGTGCTGCTGTTCACGCTGCTCGCGCGACTGACCACGCGCGGCGGGGCCGAGGACGTGGGTGGCTTCTCGCAGTGGCGACGCCGGCGTCACGCCGGTCCGCCGCCCGAGCCGACGACCTTCGCCAACGTCGCGGGCGCACCCGCTGCGGTCGCCGAGCTGCGCGAGCTCTGCGACCTCCTGCAGGACACCGCGCGCTACGCCGCGCTGGGCGCGCGTGCGCCCCGCGGCGCGCTGCTTGTCGGCCCGCCGGGCACCGGCAAGACGCTACTCGCGCGCGCCACTGCCGGCGAAGCGGGCGCGAGCTTCTTCAGCGTCTCCGGCGCGGAGTTCGTCGAGTCGCTCGTCGGCGTCGGCGCCGCGCGCATCCGGGACCTCTTCCGCCAGGCGCGCGAGCAGGCGCCCGCGATCGTGTTCATCGACGAGCTCGACGCGGTCGGGCGCAAGCGCGGCGCGGGCGTCGGCCAGGGCAACGACGAGCGCGAGCAGACACTCAACCAGCTGCTCGTCGAGATCGACGGGTTCGACGCCGGAAGCGGCATCGTCGTCCTCGCCGCGACGAACCGGCCGGACATCCTCGACCCCGCGCTGCTGCGCCCCGGCCGCTTCGACCGGCAGATCACCGTCGACGCGCCCGACGTGCACGGCCGCACCCAGATCCTGGAGCACTACCTTGAGGGGCGGCCGATCGCCGACGACGTGGACCCCGCGCGGGTGGCCGCCCTCTGTCCCGGCTTCACGGGCGCGGAGCTCGAGAACGTCGTCAACGAGGCGGCGCTGCTCGCCGCCCGCGCGCGCCGCGGCGCCATGCTCGAGATCGACCTCGACGAGGCGATCGAGCGGGTGATCAGCGGGCCGCGCGCAACCGCGCATCGGCTCGCGCCGGAGGAGCTGCGCGCGATCGCGACGCACGAGGCCGCGCACGCCGTCGTCGCCCGCGCACTGGGCGGAGACGGCACGCGCCGCCTGTCGATCGTCGCGCGGGGACGGCGGCTCGGCGCAGCCGCGATCGTGCACAGCGACCGGGAGCGGCTCGTGCTGCGCCAGTCCGACCTCGAGCGGCAGCTGGCCACCACGATGGCCGGCGCGGCCGGGGAGCGCCTGGCGTTCGGCGAGCTCTCCACCGCGGTGCACGACGACCTCCACGCCGCGACGACGCTCGCACGCTCGATGGTGACCTCGTTCGGCATGTCCGAGCTGGGGCCGATCACGATCGGCGAGCGCAGCGCGGAGGTCTTCCTCGGCGCGTCCCTGCAGGAGCTCGGCGACGTCGCTCAGGAGACGCTCGCGACGATCGACGCGCAGACCCGCAAGATCGTCGAGCACGCCGAGGAGCGCGCGGCGGTGACGCTGCGCGCGCACTGGCCGGTGCTCCAGGCCGTCGCCGGCGCGCTTGCCACCCGCGAGACGCTCGGCGAGGACGAGCTCTCCGAGCTGCTGGCGCCAATCCCCGGGCCCGCCGAACCGTGATCCGCCGGCGTCTCGCCCTTGCGGTGGCGCTCGTCGCCCTTGCCGTTTCGCTCGGCGCGCTGGCGATCGCCGACGACGATCCCGCCCAGCCCGACCCCGCGCCGCCGAACGTCGTCGTGGCCGAGCAGGTCACCGCGGCGCGAGCGGTCGTGCCGTTCGGGCTGACGAGCGAGGGAAACACACGGACGGTCTGGGCGACCGGCCGCACCCGGCGGCCATCCACGTACAGCGGCCGCGACGTGACGGCGCCAGGGCGCGACGATCCCGCAGCCACACTGCTCCTGCAGGGAACGATCGCCGGGGACGACCGCGCCACCGCCTGGCGTCGAGCGCCTGCCCCGCTCGACCGCGACGGCAATCCCCTGCCGGCCGGCGGATGGCGCGTCGACGACGGCTCGGCGAGGGCGTCCACCGACGCGGTCTCCGGTGGAGATGCCCTGCATGCCGGCGCGACCACGCCCGCCGGTGCGGCCGCGCTGCTCGTGCGCATCGGCGGGAGCGCGCCCCGCGCGGCGGTGCTGGCCCGCACGTCGGATGGGCGCTTCCGTGAGCTGCCGGCCCCGCCCGGCGCCGACCCGTTCGCGGCACCCGCCGGGGCCGTCACGCCGATGGCCGTCGTGGACGTGCCAACCGACGGCGGCACGGCCGACCGCGGACGCACAGGCGTGCTGCTCGCGCCGGCCGGCGGCGATGGCGTCCTGCGCTGGGACGGCGCAGGGTGGGTCGAGGAGCCGTGGCAGGACGAGCAGGGCGACCCCAGCGGCGCACGTACGGCGCTCGCTCTCGGCGCCACGGCGGAGGGCGATGCGGTGGCGCTTTTCGCCGGGACGGCCGGGGCACCCATCAGCCTGGCCCGGCGCGACTCCGCGGCCGGCGCGTTCCGCCCGGTCCCCGTCGACGGGTCCACCCTGCTGACCGACACCCCGCCGGCCGGCGTCAAGACCGTCGCGCCCGTGGCGGCGCCGGGTCAGCCGCTGACCGTCGCCACGGACCACTGGTGGCTCGACCTGCAGGTCACCCGCGACGACGACGTCACCGTCAGCACGACGGTGCACCTGCGCCCCGGCGCAACCGCCGTGGCGACGGGTACCTGGTGCAGCCCGTCGCTCGCCGGATGCGACCGGGATCTGCGCTTCGGCTTCGCCACGACACGCGGGTATCGCTCGCAGGCGTTCGCCGATGACGACGCGTCGCACCCCTTCGGGCAGCGCGCGATCACAAGCCCGGTCATCCCACAGGCGCCCGGCGACACCACGGCACGCGAGGCATCAGCGTCCGGCGGCTTCCTCGAACTCCGGGGCACCGCGTTTACGCTGCGCTCGGGCGTCGGCGACGACGGGACCGCAGCCACGCAGGCCGGGGCGTTTGCCGCCGGCGGTTTCGCGGTCATCGGCGGAGCGCGGACGGTCGGACGCACGATGCCGACGCGGCGCACCGCGTTCGGCACGTTCGACGACGTCCAGCCCGACGGCGGGGACGCCATCGTCGACGTCGCCAGCTCGCCGCCCGGGACGCCGGCCGAGCAGGCCGGCCTCCTCGCCATCTCCGCCTACGGCCGGTTCATCCGCCAGCAGGGGTCGGACCCGTGGCTGGAGTCCGGGATCCGGGCGACGGTCAACGGCGCCCCGGTCAGCGCCGGATCCGTCCCGCTCACGAGCATGGCGTGGGACACGCCCTCAACGGTCATCCTCGCCGGGCGGGCGGGGATCCTCATCGAACTGCCGGTACCGACCGTGACGGCCCCCGGTGTCGACGAGGGTCCGACCCCGACGGCGACGATCGTCCCGGCCGCGGCGGGGCTCGACCTCCTCGACGTGGCGGCCCGCGACACCGACGCGTGGGCTGTGGGCCGCGACGGCGCGGCGCTTCATCGCAGCGGCGGGCGCTGGACCGCCGTCTCGTTGCCCGCACCACTCGCCGGTGCGCACCTGCAGCAGGTCGCGTACGCGGGGACGCAGGCGCTCGTGGCGTCCACCGCGGGACTGCTGACCGCGACCCCCAGCGGGGAACTCGCACTCGACACCGCGCTCGCGGACCTGATGCGCGAGGACGGCAGGCCGGTCGCGGCCGCATCGGTCGCCGGCCTGCCCGACGGCGCGGCAGTGGTGGACGGACGGTATGTGCGCGAGAGCGCCGCCGGCCCATGGCGGCGCCTGGCCGACCCCGCCGAAGGGGACGTGGTCGCCATGGCGCTCTGGCGTGACCCCGCCGGCGGCGCGCGCGTGGTCAGCGGCCCGGGCACCGAGGCGCCGACCACGCTGAGAATCGCGGCGTCCACCGCGGACAGGGGCCGCCCGGTCTTCGGCCGTCTGCTCTCTCTGGACTTCGGCGGCGGAGACGGGTCGGGCGGCCGGTTCACGGTGGAGGCCAGCGCGACGCCGACGGACGGACGGCTCGCTCTCCTCGGCCCCGAGGGGTGGAGCGACGCCATGGGCGTCGGGCTCAGCCGCAGTACCGGGCGGGACCTCGCGACGTGGTCAGCGCCAATCGCCGCGCTGTCGGTCGACCCCGCCGGGAACGGGTGGGCGGTGGGCGGGGAGGGCAGCTTCATCGAGACCTTCGCGGGCACGGCGGCGTCATCGCCGACGTCGTTCGCCATGCCACTCGGGCAGGTGAGCGTCGACACGCGCCCGCCGGACGTGCGCCAGCCCCCGCCGCCGCGCGATCCGGACGTGCCGCTCCGCCTCTTCGTCGGCGGACATCCCGCCTGCCTGGACGAATGCGCCGGCCGCGGCGATCAGGGCACCGCGCCCGACGCGAACGTTCGCGATGCCCTCGCCACCGTTGCTCGGCTCAGCGACCCTGCGTCTGGTCCGGCGGTCCTCGTCGTCGGCGGAGGACGCGCGTCTTCGGGCGGCGCGCCGCTGACGCCCGCGGGCGCGCGGCGGTACGCCCAGCTCCTGCGCTCGGATCCGTCGATCACCGTCGCCGCGGCGATCGGGACGGCGGACGCCGCAACCCCCGAGTCCCGGGCGGCGTTCCGCTCCGGCCTCGCCGGCCTCTTCCCCGCGGCGGGGACGGGACCCAAAGCGGTCCAGCCGGTGACGGACCCCGCGCCACCGCTGACCGCGCCGGGCTCGGACACCGTCGCCTACGCCTTCGACGTCCCGGGCAGCGGGTTCGCACCGGGCGCGCGGGTCGCCGTCATCGACAACGCCGGCGGCGAGCTTCGCGGCGGCGCGAGCGGCGCCCAGGCGCAGTGGCTGTCCGCGGTGCTCTCGAGCCCCTCGGCCACAGGCGTGCCGAAGATCGTGGTCGGCGCGGTGCGCTTAGACGACGCGCCCGACGCCGCGCGAGACCGCAGCGCGGAGCTCAGCCTGTTGGCCGGCGCCGGCGCGACGGCGTACGTGGCGACGGACGGCATCGACGACGTGAACGCCGACCTGTTCGGCGGCCACACCGCGGGCAGCACCATCGACGTCGATGGCCGCCGGCTCGGCCTCTACCGCACCTCAGGGCTCGGTCATGCCCTCCCGTTCTTCACCTTCCTGCGCGCGTTCCGCGATGTCGACGAGGGCGAGGATGACGATGCGAGCGTGCCCGTCCTGCTCGGCCGCAGCGACGGCTGGGACGGCCCGGCGCTGCTGTCCCTCGCCGTCGATCCGGCGGGAAGCGCCCGCGGCACGGTCGTCCCGGTGTTCACCCATCTCAACGCCACGGTCGTCTTCGCCCAGGCCGGCCAGGCCGACCTGTTCAGCGCGGTCGCAACCGGCGGCGCCGGTTCGGGCTTCCTCTGGAACAACCCCACCGAGACGCCGCCAGGTCCGCCCGCCGAGGCGCGTGCGGGCGGGGTGTTGAGCCTCGCGTCCTTCGCCTGCCAGCTCCTCGTCGACGTTCCGGCCTGCCGGCACCAGCTCCCGCCGGAGGTCAGCTACACCGTGGCCGACCCGTCGATCGCGGTGTTCGTCCGCGCCGAGCCACAATCGATCCGCACCGGGGCGCCGCCCAAGCTCGTGTTCGACGAGCGGGGCGACCCCATCCCGGACCCGGCGTCGGCGGTCCTCTGTCCGATCCGCGCCGGGGTCACGACCATCACGGTCACGGCCTCGGGCAGCAGCGCGACGTATCCCCTGCGCGTAGGCGGGCCGTCTGCGCCGAGGCCCGGCAGTGCGGCGTGCGCGTTCACCTCCAGCCGACCGCCGACCCCGGCGCGTCCGCCTGAGCCGGCGACACCCGCCAAGCCCGCACCGATCACGCCCCCCTCACCCGTGCCCGCGCCGACGCCTCCGGCGCCGACGCTGCCGCCCAGCCCCGTACCCGTTCCGACGCCGCCGATCCCCACGCCGGCGCCCCCGCTGGCGATCGTCCCGCCCGCCTTCACCGCGGCCCTGATCGCCGGGGGCACGAGCCCACCGGTGGCGCCGAACCCCAAGCCCGCTCCGGCCGCACCGCCGGCGACCCCGACCGGCATGAGCTCGCAGTACGTGCCGCAGAGCCAGGTCTCGCCGCAGACCCAGGGCGCCCCGCAGACGCAGCTCTCCCCCGCGCGCCAGCAGCAGCGTGAGGCCGAGCTCGCGCGTGAGGGCACGCGGCTGGGCGCCACGGTGTACGAGCCGCGCGGGCGGGGCGTTCCTGCGGGCCTGATCCTGGGCGGCGCCGGAGTGCTGCTCGCGGCCGGCACCGGGGGCGTGGTCCTGGGCCAGCGGCGCCGCACCGCGGTTGCGGCCGCACGCCCGCGTGTCCTGGGCTAGCCGACCCGCACGCCTTCCAGCAGCCGCGACAGCTCCATCTGGACCTCACGCCCGGACGCGGCGGCGCACCGCTCGTCGGCGCCCGGCATCCCATGGACGAGGACGATCGAGCGCCGGGCGCCGCGGTGCACCGCCTCGACGCCGAGCAGCAGTTCGGGGTCGTACACCGCGAAGCCCCGACCCCCCGCGACGGTTCCGCTCCACAGCCGGCCGGCGTCGAAATCCGCCCCGGCGACGTAGCCGAGCATCTGCCGAGCCCGGTGGTCGACGGACTCGCGCGTCTCGTCGGGGAAGGCCTTCACCGTGGCGGTGTGGCACCGCGAGGGCGCCGCGAGGAAGAGGAGGTCGCGGTCGCGGCGGGTGACGCCCCAGCCGTTCGGCAGGTCGACGGCCACACGAGCGCCGTCGCGGGAGCGCAGCGAGACGACCGCGCCGACATCGCGGACCGGCGGGGCGGGCGTGGGCACGGCGTGGTGCGCGGGCGGGCGCGCGACGTCGTCAATCGCGGCCAACGCGCCGAGCGCCGCGGTCACGCACACCCCCGCCAGGAGGATGGCGAGGGGGCCGCGGACGAGGGACGACGTGGACATGCTCGGCGGTTCTACCCCCCGAGACACCGTGGGTCATCCGCCTCCCGGTCACGGATCGATCGACCGCCGGTCGAACATCGCGACTCAAACCAGTCTTTTCCTACTTGTTTTATATACTTTCTGCCATGAGTACCCACCCGGGCCCGTCGCGCCCCCGCGACCCGCACAGCGACCACGCCGTCCGCGTGCTCATCGTCGACGCCCACGAGCCCACCCGGCTCGGCCTCGCCCTGCTGCTCCAGCGCCAGTCGTGGGTCGAGCGCTGCTACCTCGCCGGAGGCCAGGAGAAGGCCGTCGAGCTGGCCGCGCGCTTCCGACCGGCCGTGGCTGTCGTCGACATCTCGAACCTCGGGCCGTTCGTCGCCTCGCTCGCCTCGGCGCTGCGCGGCGCGCACGCGCCGATCCAGCTGCTGCTGACGTCGCGCTGCAATGGCACCGCCACGGCGCCCGTGCGTCAGGCCGGCGCTGTCGGGTTCCTCCCGCCGGGCACGCCGGGGGCGGCCGTGGTCGGCGCCGTCCGCGCCGCAGCACTCGAGGAGACGGCGATCGACCTGTCGATCACCCCGTCCTCCGGCGGCGTGCGGCTCAGCGAGCGCGAGCGCCAGGTGCTCCAGCTCCTGGCGACCGGGGCCACGAACCGGGAGATCGCCGAGCAGCTGCATCTCGGTCCGGACAGCGTGAAGAAGCACGCGTCGTCGCTCTACCGCAAGCTCGGGGTGCGCAACCGCACCGAGGCCACGCAGCGGGCGCCGGAGGTGCTCGGCGTGGCGTGATCCGAGACACGGGGGTGTGTCCTGAACACCCCGCAAGTCGTCCACCTTCGAGCTTTCCCACTCCAGATCCTCGCGCAGACAGGCGATCCTGACCGGGATGCCTGAGTCCGTGCTCCCGATCATGGACGTCACCGGCGCGTTCAGCCGGGATGCGCTCGAGGCCCGCCTGGCCGCCGAGCGCCACGCGCTTCGCCGCGACGGCACGCCCTGCGCGCTGCTCGTCCTCGAGCCCGACGACATCGCCACCTACGGCGCGGCCCGGCCCGAGATCATGCGCGGCGTGGCCGAGCGCCTGCGCGAGCGCCACCGCTGCTGGCCCTACCGCGTGAGCGACGACGCCTTCGTCATCCCGCTCACCGGCGGCGACGAGGCGATGGGCGCCGAGCTCGCCGAGATCGTGCGCGCCTCCGTCGCGATCCGCCCGATCGCCGGACGCGCGATCACGGTCTCCGTCGGCGTCGCAGCCGGTCAGGGCTGGGACGACCCCGAGCTCGCCGCGCGGGCCGACGCCGCGCTTCGCCACGGCCAGCGAGCGGGCGGCAACGCCGCCGTCGCCGCAGACTCCGGCCTCGTGACGCCTGCCGCCGAGCGCCCGCCGCGTCCGCGCCGCCTCGCCGCGCCGAGCGCCGAGGTGACCGAGCAGCGGGAATCCTGGTGGTCCGTGCTCACGAAGCGGGAGCCGCCCGCACCCGCGGTGCCCACCGACCCCGTCGTGGCGCCCGACCCGAGCGCAGCCGACCCGTTGCACGACGTCGCCGACGACCTCACCGGCGCGCTCACCGCCGACGCGCTCTCGTGGGAGGCCGCCGAGCTCACCCACCGCGTCGAGCAGAACGGCACCCCGGCGGCGCTCGTGGTCGCCGACCTCGACGACTTCTCCGCCGTCAACAGCACCTTCGGCCGCGGCGCCGGCGACGACGTCCTGCGGGAGATCGCCCGCCGCGTCCAGGCCCAGGACGCCCGCGCCTACCGCGTGGGCGGCGACGCGTTCGCCGTCCTGCTGACGGGCGACGACGCCCGACGCGCGTTCGCCGTGGCCGAGCGGATCCGCCGCGAGATCGCCGCCGCGTCCACCGAGCGGCTGGCGCTCAGCGCGTCGGTCGGTGTCGCAGCCGTCCGCCCGGGGGCCGGCTTCGAGCTCGAAGCGGTGGAAGCCCGGGCCCTTGCTGCCGCGAAGGCCGCACCACCGGATGCGGTGCGGATCGACGGCGGGGCAGCGGCGCCGGTCGGGGGGCCGGCTGCCGCGCCCGGCGTGCTGCGCGTCGCCTGACACGCCGACACCACCGATTCGGTACAACGTGTCCATGTCGGACATGTGGGAGAGCGTCGCGCCCGCGTGGGCCGAACAGGCCGCGTTCGTCGACGAGCACCTCGCCGCCGCGAGCGAGCGGCTCGTCGAGGTCGCCGGCATCACCGAGGGCGCCGCCGTGCTGGAGGTCGCCTGCGGCCCCGGCGGCGCGGGACTCGTGGCCGCCCGCCGGACCGGCCCGACCGGCTCGGTGCTGCTCTCCGACGACGCGCCGGGCATGGTCGCGGCAGCCGCCGAGCGCGCGGCCGACCTGCCGCACGTGGACACCGCGCTGTTCGTCCAGACCGCGATCGACAGCGACGACGACCGGTTCGACGCGGTCATCAGCCGCCACGGCCTGATGTTCGCCGAGCCGCCCGCCGCCGCGGTGCGTGAGGCCGCGCGCGTGACACGCCCCGGAGGCCGCGTCGCCGTGATGACCTGGGGTCCCCGCGAGGACAACCCGTGGCTCGCCGCGACGCTCGACGCCGTCGCCGACGAGTTCGGCGCGCCGTTTCCGCCACCCCACGTCCCTGGCCCGTTCGCCTTGGACTCCGAGGACGCGCTCGAGGCGGCGTTGACGGGCGGCGGGCTCGAGGACGTGACGGTCGAGCGCATCGACGCGCCGGTCACGCTCGCGTCGCTGGAGGAGTGGTGGCACCGGGTCCACCGGCTCGCCGGCCCGCTGGCCATCGCCATGGCGGCGATGCCCGACGAGCAGCGCAGAGCGATCGAGCGGCGCGCGTTGGAGAAGGCCGAGCGGGCGGCGCGCACCGAGGGCCACGGCGTGACCCTCGGCGGGTGCGTGCTCGTCGGCTGCGGTCAGGCGCCGAGGTAGACGATCGGCTGGGCGATGCGGTCGCCCGAGATCGCGTAGATCGTCACCGGGATCGCGACCTGCCAGCGCAGGAGCACCGGCGCGCTCTTCGGGTTCGGCTGGACGAAGACCTTCGCCTTGCCCTTCTCGTCGACCCAGCCCGAGCCGGTGCCGAGCGTCTTGACCGGGATCTTCAGCTCCTTGCGCTGCTTCTCGGTCACGAGCGCGCGGACGAAGACCGGGCGGTTCGGCGGGCCGGTCACGTTGACCTGCAGGCCGCGCTGCAGCGTGGCGGTGCTCGGCACCGTGACGGTGAACGTCGTCGCCTCGAGCTTGAGCGCCTTGATCTGGCTGTCGGCCGCGGCCTTGGCCTTCGTCAGATCGTCCTTCTGCTTCGTCAGGTCCGCGATCTTCGTCTCGAGCGGCGCGGTGACGCCGGCGGCATTGACCGACGCCTTCGAGAGGACCGTGTCGGGCTTGACGAGCGTCCCGCCCAGGCCGGCGCACGCAGCGTTGAGGTCTGTCGACTCGGTGAGCGTGACCCCGGTGAGCTCCTTGACCTTCGCCAGCCACGCCGTCGGATCGTCACCGACGCCCGCGGACGTCGCCTGGAACGGGATGTACCCGTACACCGGCTCGCTGCCCTGCCATGACAGCGCCGCGGCGCTCGTGTTCAGCGAGGCCACGTCGCACGTGGTGTGCAGCTGGGCGCCCGTCGCCCCCTCCGTCAGCCACCGCGTGGTCGGGAACAGCCCGCGGTAGGTCGAGGGCAGGACGTCGTAGTTGATGACGCCGCCGGTCGTCTTGCTGTTGCTCTCCGTGAGCGTGACCGGGTAGCCGTTGACGTTCACCGCGTAGCGGGTCTCGTCAGCGAGGTCGGCCTGCGTCCAGGACGCGGTCGGGGTCTGGCCCGCGGGGACGATCTTCGCCGTGGAAGAGAAGACCGACGGCGCCGCGGCTGCGGAGGCCGGCGCCGCGAGCGCGGCGAGGGCCACCGCCGCGGTGATGCGGCCGCGGTGGGTGCGTGTCATGGGGATGGTGCTCCTTGGTGTGTTGTGATGCTTCTTGGTCAAGAACTAGGAAATGTCGGTGCGCGACCCCGGGAGCGCCCAGGGAGACGCGGGCCCTCAGTCGTCCCCGGGCTCGATGACCCGCGCCGTGGCGAGGACCGTCGGGACGAGCGACGGCGCCTCCTTGGACTCCGCCAGCGCCTTGAGGCCCAGCGCGTCCTGCACGGTGCGCAGGAGTGCGTAGGGCCCGAGCTCGGTCTCATCCGTGCCGCCCGCCTTCACGTACCGGGAGAGGACGAGCGCGCCGTCGACGACCGGGGCGTCGGCCCCCGCCGGCGTCCCGGTGCCTCCCGCCGGCACGATGAGCAGCAGGCCGTCCGCCTTGTACGCCGGCGAGGCGAGGATCTTCGGCACCCAGGTCTTCAGGAAGGCGTCGGTCGCCGCGAGACCGCCCGGCGACCCGTCGGCGCACGGGACGTCGCTGCCGTCGCTACACGCGCCCGGGGCGATCCAGCTCAGCGTCGGGGTGGACTTCTCCGTCTTGAGGTCCGCCTCGAGCGCGGTCAGCGGCCCCGCGTTGCTGTCGCAGTCCGACAGGTCGATGAGCGAGCGGAAGTAGACGAACGGGACGTTGCGCGCGGCGTAGCCGTCGCCCGGGCGGCCCTTCTGCGTCTCGTCGACGGCGTTGGACTGGGGGCGGCGGCACTGGGTCGGCCCCTTCGGCCCCTTCTCCTGGTCCTCGGCGTAGGACTTCCACACCTGACCCGCGCCGGTGACCTGGTCGCCGATCGTCGTGACGGTGTTCGGGTAGACGCAGCCGTCCTGGGTGATGCGACCCTTGCCGTCGGGCTTCACCGACGCGGGGATCTCCTGGTAGGTCGCGCACTCGTTCTTCGTCGCGGCGTTCGGGGGCTGGCCGCTGATGAGCGCGATGCGGTCGGCGAGGCCGGCGCGACCGAGCGAGCTGTACTTGGTCAGCAGCGTGCCCTTCGCGCGCAGCTCCTTGGCCAGATACGGCGCCGCGGAGCTCACGCCGAACGTGGCATCGGCACCGTAGCCGGAGACCGTGATGACGAAGACGTGCTTGATCCGCGTCGGCTTCGGGGCGGTGCTGGCGGCAGACGTATCGGTGGTCGTTCCCGCCGTGTCGTCGTACTCGCCCACGTCGACGTTCGCGGCGTCCTCGCTCGCGGCGTCGGTCGTCGTGCCCGCGACGTCCCCGACGGCGTCGGCCGCGACGTCCGTCACCGCCGCGACGGTCGCCGTGTCGTCCGCCGCGGCGCCGCCGGCGTCGGCCTCGGTGTCGGCCGGCGCGGCGGCGTCCTGCGCGGGGGCGGCCTCGGTCGTGCCGACGGGCACTGCCGCACTGGCGGCAGTCTGCACCTGCTTGGCCAGGCCGCTGAGGTCCGGGGCCGCGCCCGCCCCGCCGACGAGGACGCCGGCGGTCGAGAGGACGGAGAGCACCGCGACCGCGATGAGGTGCACCGGGGTCACGCCGGCGGTCCTCCATGCCCGTTCCCGTTCGCCGGCGCGTGGCCGTTGGCAAGCGGCAACTCGACCGTCGCGGCCGGCGGCACCGGCGGCTGGGCGACGGTGGGCTGGGCCTCGGGCGCCTCAGCGGCGGGCGCGGCGAGCTGGAGCACGTAGCCGCAGCGCGAGCAGAACCGCGCCTCCACCCCATGCCGCGCGCCGCAGCCCGGGCACGTTCCGGCGACCGGGCCGTCGTCGCCGCGCAGCTGGCGCTCGACGTCGGCGAGCTCGTGGTCGACGCGCTGGAGCGCCGCAGCCTTCTGCGTGAGGACGTCGAGCCGGATGTGGTCGCGGATCGCCATCTCGTAGAAGATCCCGCCGAGCTCAGCCTGCTGAAGCGTGAACTGCTCGGTCAGCCGGTCGCGGCGCGCGACGAGCTCGGCGTCCTGAGGCGCCGGCGCCGCTGGGGGCGCGGCCTGCTTGCGGGCCTGCTCGGCCGCCTTGTCGGCCGGGACCATCCCCTCCGGGACGTCGGCGCCGGAGCCGAAGCTCAGCTTGCCGGTGACGTCGCGGAGGCTCACGGGACCACGATCTGGTCAGGCAGGTTGCGCTGCGAGTCCACGTACTCGTCGCCCTTGCTGCTGTTGATCTGCTTGACGGCGGCCTTGCTCTCCTCGAGATCCTTCTTCGTCGGCTTCGAGCCTTCGAGCTGGCGCGCGCTGCCGGTGGGGCCCGTCGCGAGGATCTTCGCCGGCTTCGTCGAGGTCTCGATCTTCGTCGGGTCGTCCTTGGCGTCCGCGGCCGCGTCCTTCGTGGCCGCAGACGCCGTGGCGTCCTCGGCGGGCGTGGCCGCCTGCGCGGTCGTCGCGGCTGCCACGGGCGCAGCCGCCGCGGAGGCCTGCTGCGCCTTCAGCGCGGCGAGGAGCGCCTCGTCGTTGGAGTTCGTGGTGCCGCGCCCGACGAGGATGCCGACCCCGGCGGCGACCGGCAGCAACGCGATGAGCCCAGCAGCCACGAGCGTGGGAACGGTGCCCTTGGTGCGCGCTCCGCCCGCGGCCGCAGCCGCCGGCTTCGGCCGCCGCGCCGCCGCGAACCACCGCGCGGCCGGATCGTCGGCGCGCCGCTGGTGCGCGCCGCACACCACGCAGAAGCGCTGCTGGTCGTCGACCGGGGAGCCGCAGCTGTCGCAGCGCTCCCACGGGGGCTTGGCGATCGGCGGGGTGGCCGCGATCGCCGGGTCGGTGATGGTCATGTCGTGCTCCTCACTGGAAGATGGTGGGGACGGCGACGACGTCGAGCTTCGACGCCGCCGGGCGGCCGGCGAGGCGGACGGTGACCTCGCGCTGCTGATCGCGGTTCAGGCGCTCGACGGTGGCCGCGCCCGCCGCGACCACCCGCCCGCCGGCGCGCCCGACGGCGTAGACCTGCAGGCCGAACTGCGGGACGTCGGAGACGTTGTCGACGACCACGCGCGCCCGGGCGCCCGTCGGCCGCGTGAGCGCCGATGCCGTGATCTGCGGCAGCGCGTCGGTGCGCGTGACGACCTTGCCGCCCGGGACGCCGACCTTCGCGAACGCGGTGTCGCCCGCGCGCAGCGCACGACCCGGTGGGACCCGGAAGACCCACGTCGCGGCGCCGCGCGCCGGGATCGCGGGCAGGTGCCACTGGAACCACTCGAGCTCCTTGCCGGTGTTCAGCGCGACATACCGCTCCCCGCGGCGCACCCCGACCGTCACCGGCACGTCGGTCAGCGGCGCAACCGCACTGCTGCGGACGTCCACGACGACCGCCGCGCCGCGCGGCCCGCGGACGAGCTGCGCACCCGTCACCTGCACGTCCGGGTTCGCCGTTTTCACCCGCTCGGGCTCGCGCGCGGCGATCTCCCGCTGCGCCGTGAGCTTCGCTCGCTCGTTGCGCGTCTGCGTCGAGTCGCAGCCGGCGAGCGCGAGCATGCCGAGGCCGGCGATCGCCATGGCGTTAGCCGAACGCACCGCTGATGTACTCCCTGGTCCGCTCCTGGCGCGGCGCGCCGAAGAGCTGCTCGGCCGGCCCGTACTCGACGAGCTCGCCGAGGTACATGAACGCGACGTAGTCGGCGATCCGGTGCGCCTGCTGGAGGTTGTGGGTGACGATCACGACCGCCACCTCCTCGCGCAGCTGCACGATGAGGTCCTCGATGACCTTCGTCGACTGGGGGTCGAGCGCCGAGCACGGCTCGTCGAGCAGCAGCACCTCGGGATTCGCCGCGAGTGCCCGCGCGATGCACAGGCGCTGCTGCTGGCCGCCGGAGAGGCGCAGCGCAGGATGCGCGAGGTCACCCTTGACCTCCTCCCACAGGCCCGCACGGCGCAGTGCGCTCTCGACCTGGCCCTTGAGGTCGCGCTTGCGCGGCCGGCGCGAGGCCTGCTCGCGCAGCACGAACGCGACGTTGTCGAACACGCTCATCGGGAACGGGTTCGGCTGCTGGAAGACCATCGTCACGCGCCGGCGCAGCGACGTGGGCTCGAAGCCCGCGATGTCGTCGCCGTCGAGCGTGATGCGCCCCTTAAGCGACGCCGTCTTCGTGAGCTCCGTCAGCCGGTTCAGCGAGCGCAGCAGCGTCGTCTTGCCGCAACCCGACGGGCCGATGAGGGCGAGCACCTCGCCTTGGCGGATCGGCAGCGAGACGCTGTCGACGGCGACCTTCGAGCCGTAGGCGATCGAGAGGTCCTCGACGGCCATCCGGTCGATCGCCAGCGACGACGGCGCCACCTTGCGGCCGGCCGAAACGAAGCCGTTGCCGTTGCCGTTCCCGTTGGGGACGACGACCTTCGGCTCCTCACCGGTGAGCGGGAGCGTGCGGACCGGCGGGGGGCTCAGGAACCCCATGTGAGTCTCCTTCCTCGGCGGACCACGAAGTCCATGACGACGTTGAGCACCAGCACGAGCGAGAGCAGGACGAATGCGGCGGCGTACGCCTTCTCCGGCTGGTTGGCCTCGCCCGTGGGGGCGTTCTGGAACACGAAGCTCGTGAGCGTGCTGCCGGTGCCGCGCGCCTCGCCGAGGAAGCCCTCGGCCGGGTTGATTCGCAGGGTGGCGCCGAGCAGGAGGATGATCACCGCGGTGTCGCCGACCACGCGGCCCACGCCGAGCATCGCGCCCGTGACGACCGACGGCCGTGCGGCGGGGAGCAGGACGCGACGGGTCGTCGCCCACTTCGTCTTGCCCACGGCGTAGGACGCCTCGCGCACGTGGCCGGGGATCGCCTGCAGGCCCTCGCGCACGTTGGCGACGACGAGCGGCAGCGCGATGAGCGACAGCATCGCGGCCGCGGCGAAGAACGACCGGCCGAACACGATCCCCTCGTTCTTCTGGCTGAACGCGGCGAGCACCGGGCTCTGGAACAGCAGCACGCCGAAGAGCGCGAAGACGATCGACGGCGTGCCGGCAAGCATCTCGACGGTCGACTCCGTCAGGCGCGCCAGCCAGGTCGGCCGGCCGTACTCGCTGAGCCACACGCCGACTCCGAGGCCGACCGGAAACGCGATCGCCATGGCCATCGCGGTGACCTGCAACGTCCCGATGAGCGGATCGAGGAATCCCCCGGTCTCGCTCTCGCTGAAGCCCGCCGACGGGGACGTGACGAAGTACTCCGGCTTGACGAACCGGATGCCCTGGACCATGAGGTAGATGACGATGCCGACCGTCACGACGAGGAAGAGCAGCCCGAGGAACCACGCGAACGCGAGGCCGAGGCGGTCGGTCCACCGCCAAGACGAGGAGGAGTCGCGCGCGCTGCGGCGCGCGGTGGGGGTCTGCGCCACGGCCATTAGGCACGCACCCCGTACTTCTTCATCGGCTGCTTGGCGACCCACCCGGCGAACGACAGGAACAGCGAGCTGAACAGCAGCAGCGACGCCATCGCGAAGATCGTGTCGCGCATCGGCGGCGACGTGAGCTCCTCTGACGCCTGCAGGATCGCGGCGGGGATCGGCTTGGCGGGCTCGACGAAGAAGATGAGCCCGTCCTTCGGGTTGGGCGCGAAGCCCACGCCGCCGCAGACCATCGCCAGCATGATCGACTCGCCGATCGCCCGGGCCGTCGCGAGCACCGTCCCGGCGATGAGCGCCGGCCGCGCGGTGCGCACCCCGATCTTCCAGAAGGTGCGCCAGCGGTTCACGCCGAGGCCCAGCGCGCCCTCCAGCCAGTTGCGCGGCACGCTGCGCAGCCCGTCGACGAACACCGCGATCATGAGCGGCGCGATCATGAGGCTGAGGATCAGCACGCCCGCCAGAACGCTGTAGCCGCTCAGCGAGATGATGTACGAGACCTCGCGCCGGCTGTCGTCGCTGATGATGTGGTTGCCGATGAACGGCACGAGGACGAGGACGCCGACGAGGCCGAGGATCACCGACGGCACGCTGGCGAGGAGGCGGATGATCGGCTCGAGGATCCGCCGCATCCAGTCCGGCGCGAACTCGACGACGAAGACGCTGACGAACAGCGCAGAGACGAAGCTGATCGACACCGCGAGCGTCGTGATGACGATCGTGCTCCAGATGATCGGCCACGCGCGGAACTCGTAGACCGGCTCTTGGAGCAGGTTCGCCGACATGAAGATCTTCTCGACCTGCCGATCGAAGTCGTCCGGATTGGCGAACCACAGCAGGCCGTTCTCCCGGAACGACGGCCAGGCCTCGCGGAACACGAAGACGATGAGGAAGAGGACGAACAGCAGGACGGCGACGACCAGCGCGCCGAGCAGGAACTCGGCGCGCCGGTCGGACCGCAGGGCCCGCTGGCCGGCGTCGAGATGGTGGGTCTCGGTGGCCATCGGGGTCCGGGCTACTTCTTCTTCTTCTTGCTCTTCTTCGTGGCGTTGAACGCCGGGACCGCGCCGAGCTTGTCGATGATCACGCCCGCTTCGTAGCTCGACCGGATCCAGTCACCGAACTTCAGCGCCTCCTTGCTCGGGTTCGTCGCCGACGTGACGAGCCACGCGTAGCGCGAGAGCGGGTACTTCAGCGACTTGATCGTCGCCTGCGTCGGCGGGATGCCGTTGAGCGAGAGGCGCTTGACGCCGCTGGCGGGCTTGGAGTTCGCCAGGCCGACGTAGCCGATGCCCTGCGGGTTCTTCGAGACCGCGACGGCGACCTCACCGTCCTTGTCGAGCGGGGTGACGTTCGTGCCGTGCGCCTCGCCGTCGAGGACGGCGGAGGTGAAGAACGTGTAGAGGCCGGCGGTCGACGGGCGGCCGAAGGCGGCGATGGGCTGACTGAAGCCAGAGTTCGGGAAGGCCGACCACTCGGTGACCTTGCCGGTGAAGATGTCCTTGACCTGGCTGACCTGCAGGTCGTTGAGCTTGTTCGCCGGGTTGACCGAGATCGTGAGCGCGTCGAGGAACAGCTTGGAGTACGCCAGGCCGGAGTCGGAGGGCAGCGGCGGACGGGTCTGGATGGCGAAGGCGCTACGACCGGCCTGAACGTCCTTCGCCCCGGCGTTGCCGTTGTTCGGCAGGTACGTGATCTTCACGTTCGGGTTGACCTTCTTGTAGCCCTTGGCCAGCGCCTCGACGTACGGAGTGCTGGCGCTCGAGCCGGAGCCCGCGAGCGTGATCGCCGCCTGCGCGCTCGCCGGCAGGGCGGCGAGCCCGGCGGCCGCGGCGAGCGTGGCCGCGACCTTCGTCCTCTTCTTCATGCGTCCCTCTTTCGTGAAAGCCCGGGCGCCCGCTGGGGTCGGGCGCTCCAATCTCGTATTCCCGATCAACTTTATCTGGTTCTCGCACGATGTGCGTTTTCCAGATCGGTTTAGTGGGTATTACGAGCGGCTTCTCACGTCGTCCCGAGGCCGCGTCCGCGGCCTGCTCAGTCGAGATCGATCGAGATGGGGAGCCCGTCCTCACCGCTGCCGAGCACCTTCGCGCTCGTGACAGTGAGGGTGCCGCCGGCCGTGCCCAGGAGCGTCGCGGACACCGACGACGCGGTCGGCTTGATGGTCGCCGTGAAGAGCATGGTGATGACGTTGGGTCCCTGGCCGGAGTACTGGACCGTCCACCCCAGCTGCGTCGGCGAGAAGGTCGGCGTGGTCAGGAACGGCGTCCCGGGGAAGGCCGTGATGATCGGCGCCCCGCCCGTCTGCGCGAAGGTGGCCCCCTTCAGCGTGAGACCGAAGCGCAGCGAGCTCGCGTTGTTCTGGTTGTCGATCTCGATGGCGAACTGGAGCGGGACCGACGACGGCAGGCCCGCGTCGTCGACGAACAGCGACGCCGCGGCGAACCGCGTCGCCCGCAGCCGGTCGGCGCCGCGCAGCTGATCGGCGAGCGCCCCCGCCTCGCCCCGCAGGGGGCGGGCGTCAAACGCCAGCCGCCCGCCGGACAGCACCCGCGGGCGCCGCAACGTCAGCGCGAACACGTTCGCATTGCGCGGCGCGTCATCGACCACGAGCGCGGCGTTCGGCGGGTTGTCGGCGAAGCCGTAGGACGCCCACCGCCGGACCAGCGATCGCGGGTCGATGGAGGAGACCCGCCGCGCGGGCCGGTCGGTGAACGCGGTCGTGCGCCCCGAGGGCCGCACGCTGAGCACGTAGCCGCCCTTTCCGTCACCGCGCAGCTCGCCTGACCGAACGCCCTGGGCGAACAGCAGGCCGGAAGCCGAGGCCGCGGTAGGCGCAGCGGCGAGCACCGCGACGATGGTGAGCACGAGCGCAGGCAGACGCGTCATGCCCAACACTCTAGACAAGGGTGTGACCCCGAACGCGACGATCTGTCGCGTTCGAGGCCACACCCCCTGGCGCTACGCGGCGTCTTCGGCGAAGGCGGGATCTCCCGCCGTCACCTCAGCCCGAGCGCCGTCGGGCCGCAGCAGCGCCGCGCCGATGACCAACGCGACTCCGACGAAGCCGGCGGCGACGATGAAGGCGAGGCGGTAGCCCTCGGTGAGCGCCTCGGCCCGCGCCACGCCGTCGGCGAGCAGCCCGTCGGTGTGGGTCGTCGACAGCGTTGCCAGGACTGCGAGGCCCAGCGCGCCGCCCATCTGCTGGGTCGTGTTGACCAGGCCCGACGCCAGGCCGGCATCGTCCTGATGCGCGCCCGACATCGCGAGCGTCATGAGCGACGGGAACGCCAGGCCGGCGCCGACGCCGATCGCCAGCATCGCCGGGAACAGGTCGACCCAGTACGACGCGTCGATCGGCGCGCGGCTGAACCAGCCCAGGCCGATGGCGACGAGCAGCAAGCCCGGAAGGAGCGTCGCCCGCGCGCCGTTCCGCGTGATGAGCCGGGCGGAGAAGCCGACCGACAGGACGCCGATGCCCAGGGCGACCGGGAGGAACGCGAAGCCGACCTCGACGGCGTCGTAGCCCTGGATCTGCTGGAGGTACAGCGCTCCCAGGAAGAAGACGGCGAACAGGCCGCCGACCATGAGGATCTGCACCCCGTTGGCCACCGACACGTTGCGTGAGCCGAAGATCCGCAGCGGCATGAGCGGGTACGACGCGCGGGACTCGCGCAGGACGAAGCCCGCCAGCAGCGCCACCGCCACCACGCCGAGCACGAGCGTCTGCGCATCGCCCCAGCCCACCTCGGCGGCCTGGACGATCGTGTACACGCCGAGCATGAGCGACGAGACGATGAGCACGGCGCCCGGGACGTCGGCGCCCTCGCGCAGCCCGATGCCCTCCTCATGACGCAGCAGCCGCAGCGCGAACACGCCGGCCGCGATGCCGAACGGCACGTTGATGAAGAAGATCCAGTGCCAGCTGATGGCCTGGGTCAGCACGCCGCCGAGCAGCAGCCCGATCGATGCGCCCGCAGACGCGACGAAGGAGTAGATCCCGATCGCCTTCGCCTGCTCGACGGGCTGCGGGAACATCGTCACGATCATGCCCAGGATCACGGCGGACGTCAGCGCGCCGCCGACGCCCTGGACGAAGCGGGCGCCGATGAGCATCTCCTGACTATTGGCCAGGCCGCAGAGGACTGAGGCCGCGGTGAAGATCGTCAGGCCGACGAGGAAGACCCGCTTGCGGCCGAGCAGGTCGCCGATGCGACCGGCGAGCAGGAGCAGCCCGCCGAAGGCGATGAGGTAGGCGTTGACGACCCAGGCGAGGCTCGACTGCGTGAAGTCGAGGTCCTCCTGGATCGACGGGAGCGCCACGTTCACCACGGTGGAGTCGAGGATGATCATGAGCATCCCGACGCACAGGACCACCAGGGCGGTCCAGCGCTGGCGGTCGTTCAGGGGAGGGGCGGTCTCGGTCATGCCGAGGACCGTAGCAGATCGTCTAGAAGCAGACGATCTATTTTTCACCGACTGGTTACGTGGTGCGTGGCCGCCGGGGCGCGGACATGCACGTCGCCGGCTCATTGAGCCGTTCGCAGGTGAGCTTGGCCAGCGCATGCATGAAGCCGTCGCGCTCCTCGCGCGGCAGCGCGCTGAGTACGTCGTCGCGGACGCGCTCGACGACGCCGTCCGCCTCGCGGACCTTCTTCTTCCCCGCCGCCGTGACGGCGATCACGCGCTTGCGCCGGTCATCGGGCGCCGGCCGGCGCTCGGCCAACCCCGCCGCCTCGAGCTCGTCGAGCAGCGTGACCATCGTGGTCTTGTCTACGCCGATCGCGCGGGCGAGATCGATCTGCGTGAACTCCCCCTCCTGCGCGCCCTTCAACACACAGTGCGCGCGCGGACCGAGGCCGATGCCCTCCAGCGCCGCCGTGATCTCGGTGTTGAGGTTGTGGCTCGCGCGGGCCAACAGCCAGGCGAGGTCCTCGGCGAGCACGGCGGGCGGGGCGGACGGCGATGCGGCCATAGACCGAGGATACCGCGAGGTCGTTCGGCGGGTAGACGATCCGCTGGCGGACGTTCCGGCCAGTGGAAGGTCGACCGCCCCTGATTGCCATCCGGTCGAACAACGATCCCGGGACATTGGACAGACGGTCTGTCTAGAACGGGGCGCGGTCCGCTTACGGTGAGTTGGCCGCCCCTCGCGGGCGCCCCACCGCCGTTCCCTGAGAAAGGTCCTCGAAGGTGCATTCCGCTCCCTCCCCCGAGGGTGTGCCGCCGCGTGCACGAAGCGCGCGACGACGCACCCGCATCGCCCTGGCCGTCACCGCCATGCTCCTCGCGAGCGCGGCCACGGCGCCTCTCGCATCAGCCGCCGACGTTCCCGATCCGCTGAAGGACGGGCCGTACGAGACCAAGAAGGTCGACTACGAGGCGGGCACCATGCTGCTCACCCTTCCGGAGACCCCCGGCGGGACGACGTCCATCCCGCTCCGCGGCTCGGTCACCTACCCGGTGAAGGCCAACTCGTCGAAGATCATCGTCTTCGTCCACGGCCGCCACAGCGTCTGCGTCGGCACGCCGGCGACCGGCAGCTACGTCTGCGACGACCAGACCGATCCCGACGGCACGCCGACCCGCACGGACATCAAGTCCTACGGCGGCTACGACTACATGGCGCAGAACCTGGCGAGCCACGGCTACCTCGTGCAGAGCATCGAAGCCAACGTCACGAACTTCGACAACAACTACTCCGACGCGGGCGCCAACGCGCGATCGCAGCTCATCCAGGCCCACCTGAACCTCCTGTTCCGCTGGAAGTACGGCTATGGCCCGATCGTCGCCGGCGACGACTCGCGGACCATCGGCCTGAAGCTCGTCGGCAAGGCGAACTTCTCTGACGGCATCGGCTTCATGGGCCACTCTCGCGGCGGCGACGCGGTCACCGACTACATCGCCTACAACCGCGGTCTGACCGGATCGCAGCGCTACCCGGTCGGCGCCGTGCTCGCGCTCGCGCCGACGAACTACACCGCCAACAAGACGCCGTACGGCACGAACTACGGGATGCTGCTGCCCGCGTGTGACGGCGACGTCTCCACGCTCCAGGGCGCCCGCCTGTTCGAGAACGCGAAGTACGTCAGCGGCGGCGACACGTTCGCCAAGGTCCAGTTCTACGTCGAAGGGGCGAACCACAACTACTTCAACTCGACCTGGACCAGCGACGACAACTCCAACGCGACGGACCTCGGGTGCAGCCGCCAGCAGACGGCGACCACGAAGCGCCTGACGCCGAACGACCAGCGTCGCGTGGGTCAGGCCCTCATGAACTCCTTCCTGCGCCGCTACGTCGGCAACGAGAAGAAGTTCGACCCGCTTATGACCGGCGAGGTCACGTTCCCGGAGGCCGCGGCCCCCGAGGAGAGCGGCACGGCCGTCGACGACCTCGTCAAGACGTCGTACATCGGCCCGGCGTCGCAGCGCCTCGACGTGCTGCGCCCGACGCCGAGCGTCGACCCGCTGCCCGATCCGCTGCCGGCCGTCGATCCGGACGCGCTGACGAAGACCGCGCAGGGCGGCCCGCTGACCGCGACCGACCTCAAGCTGTTCAACGTCTGCCGCCCGGCGGCGGCGAACGGCCGCGGCCTGCCGACGCTGATCAGCAACTACCCGACGTGCCCGGCCGACAACCGCAACCGGGCGACCGGCACGCAGTTCACCGTCGCGTGGGACAAGCCCGCGTCGATCTCGGCCGCGCTCGGCGCGGACGGGGCGACGAAGGACGTCTCGAAGTTCGGCGTCCTCGACCTGCGTGTCGCGTTCATCCGCGAGGACAACCTCGGTGACCCGCTCACCGTGGGCGGCCCGGCCACCCTGCTCAACCCGGTGCCGGACGGCTACACGCCCGGCAGCGCGAAGCAGGACTTCGACGTGACCCTCGTCGACGCCGACGGCAAGACGGCGACGACGAACGCGGCGAAGTGGGGCAAGGCCGTCCAGTCATCGATCGGCACGCGCATCCCGCACAACCAGCTCAACGGGCTGCGGATTCCGCTCGAGGCGTTCAGCGGCGTCAACCTGACGAAGATCGCCTCGGTGCAGTTCGGCTTCGGTGAGCGCACCGCCAAGGGCGCGATCCAGCTGGCCGACGTGATGTTCCAGGAGGCGCCGAAGCCGGTCACCCCGGTGGAGGATCCCGACCCGGTCGACACGCCGGAGGAGAAGCCGACGGAGCCGTCGCCGGTGCCGATCATCGTCACCACGACGCCGCCGCCGGCGACGACCCCCGCCGCGTCGACGACCACGACGTGCGCGGCGGACACGATCAAGCCGACGACGAGCATTACGACGCTGGCGCTGACCCGCACGCGGATCCTCGTCAAGGGCATCGCGGCCGACAAGGGCTGCCCGGAGGGCAAGGGCATCGACGCCGGCGGCGTGCGCCGCACGGTCGTCGAGATCTCGCGCCCCGCGGGCAAGCTCTGCAAGTTCGTCGGGACGAGCGGCAAGCTCCGCCCCGCGTCGGACTGCAGCCAGCCGTTCGGCCTCTACGCCAAGAAGGCCGGAGACTGGTCGCTCTCGCTGAAGAAGGCGAAGCTCCCGAAGGGCACGTACGCCGTCCGCGTCAAGACGTTCGACAAGGCCGGCAACCTGACGGTGCTGAATACCCGCAAGGTGCAGGTGGTCTAGCCGTCTGAGCTCGGCGCGCCGCGGGCGGTCCGCGGCGCGCCGGGTGGCCCCGCAGAGGCAATTTGGCTAAAGCCGATTGCTTTTGTGTAGATTAAGGTGGACGGCCATGGTCACCGACCTCCACCAGCACCTCTTCACCGAGCCCTTCGTCGAAGCCCTCACCCGGCGGGTCACGCCGCCGCGCGTGCGCAAGGTGGACACGGAGTGGGTGCTCGCGCTCCCCGGCGAGCCGCGGTACGTGCTCGATCTGCCCGACGACGCGGAAGCGCGTATCGCCGCCGCGGACGCGCACGGGATCGACCGGATCGTGCTCGCCCCCTCCTCCCCGCTGGGCATGGAGGGCCTCCCGCCGGACAAGGCGCGTGACCTCATCGACGCCTACGACGCCGGCGTCGACGAGCTCGACCCCGACCGCTTCCGCGCGTGGGGCACGATCCCGCTGCAGGAGATCGACCTCGCCGACGTGGACATCGCGCTGGCGCGTGGCCGGGTCGGCCTGTGCCTGCCGTCGGGCGCGTTCGCCTCCCTCGAGCACCTCGAGCGGCTCGGCCCGGTGCTGGAGCGACTCGAGCAGCAGGGCGCCCCGCTCTTCATCCACCCCGGCCCGGATCCGTGGGCGCGGCCCGCGCGTGCACAGGCGGGCCGGTACACCCGGTCGTGGTGGCCGGCGATGGTCGACTACCCCGCCTCGATGAACGCCGCGTGGCACGCGTGGATCGCAGCCGGGCGGGAGGCCCACCCGTCCCTGCGTGTGGTCTTCGCCGCGCTGGCCGGCGGCGCCCCGCTGCACCTCGAGCGCCTCGCGCAGCGCGCGACCCCGGAGCTCGCGGCGAGCGCCGCGGACGATCCCAACCTCTTCTACGAGACCTCGAGCTACGGGCCGCTCGCCCTGGCCGCCGCCGCGGGAGCGGTCGGCGCGTCGCAGCTCGTCTTCGGCTCGGACGCCCCGTACGCCGACGCCCACCTCCCCACGGGCGCCCGCGGACGGGAGCTGTCCGTCATCAACCCGGCGCGGATCCTCACCCGCGCCCCGACCCGGCAGGAGATCACGGCATGATCGAGCCGCACGGCCGCGACCTGGAGACCCAGGAGCTCCAAGCGCTCGTGCAGGGCATCGCCGCACGGCGCGAGCTGTGGGTGCCCCACGTCGCACACGACCCCGAGCAGCGGATGTTCACCCGCCTGCACCAGGACGACTTCGTGAGCGTGTGGCTGATCTGTTGGATGCCGGGCCACGACACGGGCTTCCACGATCACGACGGCTCGTCGGGCGCGGTGGCCGTGCTGGCGGGAAGCGTGGTCGAGGAGCGACTGCGTCTGCTGCGCGACCCGATCAGCGGGGTGCACGGCGCGGGCGCGTCGTTCACGTTCGACGGCGCCGAGATCCACCGCGTCGCGCACGCGGGGACCGGCCCCGCGGTGACCGTGCACGCCTACTCGCCGGTGCTGCGGCGGATGGGCCAGTACGTTGCCGACGACGACGGGCAACTGCTGCGCCACGCGCTGGACGAGGACACCGAGCTCGTGGCGGCCTGACCCACCCGCTTTCGCGCCGAACGTCTGATCACCGTCGCCCCAGCAACGGTGATCGGACGTTCGCGGATCACGCGCGGGCGGTCTCCGGCGTTCTACGTGCATGGAACGCCTCGACGTCTCGTTCACCTCCGGCGACGCACGCTGCGCCGCGTGGCTCTACCCGGGCGCCGGCCCGATCGTCGTGATGGCCCACGGCCTGTCCGGCACCCGGCGCGACCGGCTTGGTCCGTTCGCCGAGCGGTTCGCCGCCGCCGGCTATGCGGCGCTCGTCTTCGACCACCGCGGCTTCGGCGACAGCGAAGGCGAGCCCGACCGTTTCTCGCCGCGTCTCCAGCGGGAGGACTGGCGGGCGGCGATCGCGTTCGCGCGTGAGCTGCCGGACGTCGACCCCGAGCGGGTCGTGACGTTCGGATCGTCGATGGGCGGCGGCAACGCGCTCGCGGCCGCCGCGGGCGACCCGCGCGTGGCGGCGGCGATCAGCCAGGTGCCGTTCCTCGACCTCCCCCGCCAGGCGTACCACTCGTCGCCGCGGGTGCAACTGCGGATGCTCGCCGCCGCCGTGCGCGGGAGCCATCTGCCGGCCGTGGGCGCCCCGGACGAAGCCGCGTTCATCAACGCGCCGGACAGCGAGGACGGCTGGCGCCGCGTCGTCGCCGGCGGGGAGGACTCGCGCTGGCGCAACCGCGTGTCAGCCCGTTGGCTGCTCGCTCCGCCGTACCGCCCGGCGCGTCACGCCGCCCGCCTGCACTGCCCGTGGCTCGTGTGCGTCGGCGGGGCCGACCAGGTCGCGCGGCCGGACGCGGCGATCGCGGCGGCGCGGCGGGCGCCGCACGGGGAACTGCGGGTGTATGACGGCGTCGACCACTTCGACATCTACGACGGCGAGGAGCACGAGACAGTGGTACGCGACCAGCTGGCGTTCCTCGCCCGACACGTCCCCACCGGCGCCGAGCGTCCGATCGGGGTCGCCCTGACCACACCGATGTGACGTTCGCGGGGAGGGGCGGTACCGTGCCGGGGTATCGCCGACCTCGCCGCCCTCACCCTCACCGCCGGCGACCTCGCCGCCGACTTCATCCCCGGCGCCGGGATGGTCGGCGCATCGCTGCGCCACCGCGGCGATGAGCTGCTCGGCCAGCGCGGTGGAGTGGAGGCGTACGTGGAGCGCGGCTCGACCTTCGGCATCCCGCTGCTGCACCCCTGGGCGAACCGCCTCGGCGCCGACGGCTACGGGGACGTCAGCCTCACCGACGTTCCCCGCGTGCGCCGCGACGAGCACGGCCTGCCGATCCACGGGCTGCTGCACGCCTGGCCGCACTGGGAGGTCCTCGACCACACCGCCGACCGCCTGCGCGCCCGCACGGAGCTCGACGACCTGCCCGGCTTCCCGTTCCCCCACGCGCTGGAGCTGCACGTCCACCTCAGCGAGACAGTGCTGTCGATCGCCACGCTGCTGCGCGCCACCGGGGACGTCGCGGTGCCTGTGGCCTTCGGCTTCCACCCGTACCTCGCGCCGCCGGGCGCGCCGCGCGGAGACTGGCTGCTCGACCTGCCCGCCCGCCGCCAGCTGCTGCTCGACGACCGCGGGCTGCCGACCGGCGTAACGCACGACGATCCCGCCGAGACGGCACCGCTCGGTGCCCGCGCGTTCGACGACCTCTACGACACCCTTCCGGCTGTGCCCGAGTTCGCCGTCACCGCCGGCGGCCGGCGCATCGCCGTGCGCTTCGACCACGGCTACCCCGTCGCGCAGATCTACGCGCCGGCCGGCCAGGACCTCCTCTGCTTCGAACCGATGACCTCACCCACCGACGCGCTGCGCACCGGCAGCGCCCTGCTCACCGTCGACCCCGGAGCCACCTTCATGGCCACGTTCTCGATCACCGTCACGCCGTCATGAGCGGCGGCTTCATCTCCCGCGGCTTCTTCGGCAAGCGCCGGCCTCCCGAAGGCATGGAGGGCCGCCTGCCGCCCGGCCAGTACTACGAGTCCGGCTTCCCCGTGCTCACCGTGGGGCCCACGGAGAAGATCGAGACGGACGCGTGGACCCTGCGCGTCGACGGGCTCGTCGAGCACGCCGTCGAGTGGAACTGGAACAGCTTCCAGGCGCTCCCGCGCACGACGTACGAGGGCGACATCCACTGCGTGACGAAGTGGAGCAAGCTCGGAACGAACTTCAGCGGCGTGTCGGTGGACGAGCTGCTCAAGCTCGCGCAGCCGCAGCCCGAGGCGAAGTACGTCCTGGCAACGAGCTTCGGTGGGTACACGACGAACGTCCCGCTCGCCGACCTCGTCGACGGCAAGGCGTGGGTCGCCGACACGCACGAGGGCCAGCCGCTCCCGCGCGAGCACGGCGGCCCGGCCCGGCTGCTCGTCCCGCACCTCTACTTCTGGAAGAGCGCGAAGTGGGTCACGAAGCTCACGTTGCTCGCCGAGGACGAATGGGGCTTCTGGGAGCGCAACGGCTACCACCACCGGGGCGACCCGTGGAAGGAGCAGAGGTACACCGGTGACTGACGCGCCCTCCGTCACCGGCTGGCAGATCGCCGACGTCGTGGCCGCGTGGCCCGAGACGCCGACCGCCAAGACGCTGCGCCTGAAGCTCGCCGAGCCGTGGCCGTTCCTGCCCGGCCAGCACGTCGACGTGCGGCTCACCGCGCCCGACGGCTATCAGGCGCAGCGCTCGTACTCGATCGCGTCGTCGCCGGCGGACGCGCATGCGATCGAGATCACCGTGCAGCGCCTGGAGGACGGCGAGGTCTCGCCGTACCTCTGCGACGTCCTGGAGGCCGGCGACCAGCTCGAGCTGCGCGGCCCGATCGGCGGCTACTTCGTCTGGCGCGGCGAGGGGCCGGTGCTGCTCATCGGCGGCGGCTCCGGCCTCGTGCCGCTCATGAGCATCCTGCGCCACCGCCGGCTGACCGCGCCCGACGTGCCGATGCGCGCGCTCGTCAGCGTCCGCACCCCGGGCGACCTGCTGTACGCCGGAGAGCTCGGCGACGACGCGCGGCTGCTCTACACCCGGGCCGGCCCGCCCGGTTGGGCCGAGCCGCCGCGGCGCCTGACGCCCGCCGACGTCGCCGACGCCGCGTACCCCGACGGCCTCGCGTTCGTCTGCGGCCCCACCGGGTTCGTCGACCGGGTCGCCGACCTGCTCCTGCAGGCGGGCTACCCGGCCGAACGCATCCTCACCGAGCGGTTCGGACCGACGTGACCCGGCCGTCGCGCCCGGCGTAGAGCATCCGGCCCGACACCCGCAGCGCGCGGTACTCGTCGCGCGAGAACGACCCGAGCGTGATGCGGAACGCGCCGTTGGGCAGGCGCCGGGAGGTGTCGCGGTCGACGTGACGCTCGACCCGCCGGCCCGACGAGGTCTGGGCGACGATCTCGAACGACGTCGCGGGGTCGCTGAGCGGGCCCGCGCTGCCGGGCTTGACGTCGAGGGTCACCCGGCCGTCCTCGTAGTCGACGTCGAGATCCGGTGCGCTCGGCTGCGGAACCGGCGGCGAGGCGAACGTGTCGACGCGGACCGACCGCCGCGGCGTGCCGTCCTCGTGCAGGACGAGCGCCCGCAGCTCGTGGGTGCCCGGGTCGGCCGTCGGGGTGAAGACGACCGGCAGCCGGCGACCCGCGTAGCGCTCGAGGTCGACTTTGCGCACGACCGTCGTCGACGCGGGGGTGACGTCGGCGAGGACCATCGTGCCGGTCAGCCCCTTCGGCACCTTGATGATCGCGCCGCGCTGGCGCGGGCGCTCAATCGCGGGCTCGGCGCGCAGGTCGGCGTCGTCCGTGCGCACGACGGTGCTGCCGATCCGCACGCGGTCGCGGCCGACAAGGTCGGCGTCGCTGACGTTCGCCCGCAGGTCACGGTCGTCGAGCGTCTCGCCGAGCGCGAAGTCGGCCTTCGCCAGCGGCGGCTGACCCGGGGCGAGTGCCACCTTCCAGTCCCCCGCGGGCGGGTTGACGACGAGGATCGTCGTGGTCTTCGTGATCGGGTCCTCGTCGACGAGGGCGCCCGGGGTCGGGGTGGCGCGGCCCGCGTTGTCGCTGGCCAGCGCCCCCGCGCCCGGGGGCGCGAAGGCGTAGTCGCCGGGAACGCCGCCCGTGGAGAACGTCCGGCCGTCGGGCGCGGTGAGCGTGAGCTTCGGCGCGCCAGCGAGCCCGGGTTGGCCGCGGAACCGGAACGCCGCCTGCTCGGCCCCGCGCGGGACCTTCATCGGCCCCGCTGGCGCCTGGGCGGCGTCGGCCGTCACCCCGCCGCGCACGCGGAAGACCGCCGGCCGGTAGGGCTGCAGATCGCAGCCCCAGAAGACCTCGAGCCCGTCGCCGAACACGTACGCGAACCCGGCGGCGATCTCGCCGAACAGGAGGTCCACCGACCCGCACGCCGCGAGCGCCTTGTTCGAGATGAGCGCGTCGACGCCCAGGCAGATGAACAGGCACGCGTTGCCGCGGCCCTGCACGAAGAAGTCCCCCGTCTCGAAGGAGATCCCGCCGTCGAGGCTCGCCTGCACCGACACCGGCCCGAAGTCCACCCCGAGATTGCCGCCGAACGTCAGCGTCTTCGCGCTCGCCGCGTCGTACTGCACGTACGCGCCGCCGAGCGGCAGGCTCAGCAGGCTGATCTTCCCCGTCAGGCGGAACAGCACCGGGTCGGTGCGGATCATGAGGTCGAGGTCGCCGCGCAGGACCTTCACGACGGACGCGCTCGCGCCACCGCCGATGGTCAGCGGGTCGCTGATGATCGTGAAGCGCAGCTCGTCGAGCGTGACGCCGGCGAAGATCGGCACGGTGAACCGCGCCGCGCCGCGCGCCTCCTTCAGTCCGCCGTCGGCGATCACGAGGTGCATGTCGATGCCCTCGATCGGGCTGGCCACGGTGAGCGACACCTTCAGGTCGCCGGAGAAGTACCCGCGGTCGGGGTCGAACGTGAGCTTGCCCTCGTCGATGGAGACGGGGCCGAGTGTCGTCCCGGAGAGGTCGAGCGTCGACGGCTCGTCGGCGGCGGCCCGCGCCTTCGCCCGCTTCTTCGCGGAGGCGATCTCGGCGTAGCGGTTGGTCTCCAGTTCGGTGCTGCGCGGCGTGTCGCGGTTGCGCAGGATGACCTCGGACGTCGGCGACGTGTCGCCGTTCTCGCGGCTGAACTCCGTCGGCAGGACGGTGTTGAAGCGCACGACCGACCGGCCGGTGTCGTCGGCGAAGAGCACGTCGAACGCGTCCGGATCCGGGCCCGGATTCGCGGGCCGCGCGATCGGCGAGCCGAAGAACTTCGCGCCCGCGGGCACGGTCGGGTCGATGCGGTTGAGCAGGAAGTCCCGCGCGCGATCGGAGGTGAGGTCGGAGAGCCGGGCGACCGGCTGGCCGCTCATGAGGATCTCGACGTCGGCCGGCCGGGCGTTCATCGCGCTGACGCTCGCGCTCGCGAGGTTCGCCGGCCGCGCGGTCGTCGCGATGAGGTGACCCGCCGTGTCGATGTAGATGCCGCCGCTCACGGCGCGCAGCCCGACGCCGTTGACGCTGACCGCGCGGTCGCTCCAGAACCGCGTGCGGCTGGCGGCGAACGACACGCACTGCCCGGAGAAGCCGAACGTCCGGCCGCCGACCTTCAACGGCTCGCCGCCGATGTTCTGACACGTCCCCTGCGCGGCGAAGACCTGGAGGCCGTCGGTGCGCTGGATCGCCCCGAGGCCCGCCTCGTCGTACGCACCGATCGCCACCGAGTACGTGCCGGGGTTCGGGATGCGGAAGCGCAGGTCGCCGGGGTTGCGCGTGACGATCGCGCTCGTCGGGAACTCGAGGCCGGCCTTCTGCGGGGTCAGCAGGTCGCCGCTGACCGAGCGGATCGCCGGGCGCGAGATCTGCGCGGGGCGCACCATGAACGTGCCCGGGTCGACGTTGCGCTTCGTGTACTCGAAGCAGCTATGGCGCAGCGGCGAGGAGCCGAGCAGCGTGGCGAGCGGCTGCAGCGGCGCGCCAGCCACCCGGAACGCGGCGCCCGGTGTCCGGGGGTTCGGCCCCTTGACCGGCAGGTTCCCCAAGCGCCCGGAAGGCAACGTGGGGCCGGTGCCGATCGCCGGCCCGCCGGGGAACGCCTCGCCGGGCCGGACCTCACCGGGCGTGGGGATCGGCGAGAACCCGGTCGGCACGGCGCCCGGGACCTTCGGGATGCAGAGGCTCTTCGCCTCGCCGAACGGCGCGCCCACCTCGAGCGTGTAGTACGCGACCTTGCCGTCGGGGTCGGTCGTCGATCCCGCGTCGAACGCGATCTCGTCGGCGGTCGTCAGCGTGTAGCCGAGCTTCTGCACTTCGGCCTGCCGGAGTTTCGTGCGGCCCGGGAGGAACACGCTCGGGGTCCGCGCGTTGGGGTCGCGGTTGACAAACTGCGCCTGGAGCTTCGGCGCGGCGTCGGGGACGAGCGGGAGCGCCTGGGAGATCGCCTCGCGCCGGCCGGTCGTGTCGACCGCGGTGAGCGTGACCCGGCGCCACGCCAGCCGCTTGGACTCCAGCAGCAGCTTGGCCTGGCGGCGCACCGCAGCGCTGTTGAGCTTCGCCGACGGATCGCGCCGCACCCGCAGCGAGCCCGCGGAGAGCTTCGCCCCGGTCGCCTCACCGGCATCGGTGTTGAAGGAGCTCTGCTGCAGCAGCGTGGCGTTGTCGTAGAGGTAGGCCAGCCGGGGGTCGCGGGGGGAGAACACCGTGCCGCCGCCCGCCGCGGAGACGGCGATGCCGCCCTGCGTGGGCGGAAGCTGGTCGAGGTTGATGAGCGCGAGCGGAAGCAGACCGTGCGCCGCCAGGCCGCGCTGGAAGAAGTTCACGGTGATCGCGCCGCCCGCGCCGGCCGAGAACCACGGGCCCAGCGGCGCGCCGCCCGGCCCCGCGCAATTCGCGCCCGCGCCGTCGCACACGATGTCCGCGGCGCCGTCGCTGTCGAGGTCCCACTCCAGACGGGCGAGGCCGTCGTCGGGGTCGCGGGCCTGGGGCAGGAAGGTCACGGGGCTGTTGACGCCCGTCGACGTGCGCTTGACGGCGAAGTCGGCGAGCGGCGCCTCGTTGGGCATGACGACGACCTGGTGCTCGACCTCGGTCTGCGTGCCGTCGGCCGCCGTCGCGCGGACGCGGACGACGTACGTGCGACGGCGCTCCCCAGTCGCGCCGTCGGCGCGGTTCGTGTCGTGCGCGCCGTCGGCGGTGAAGACGTGCTCGGGCGTGCGGCCGCCCGCCGCGGGGCGGAACCCGTCGGCGGCGCGGTAGTCGAAGTCCCACGCGTAGGCGACGCCCGGCCCGTCGGTCGCGGCGAAGCGCACGGTCTCCCCCGCGACCAGCGGCTCCCGGCGCGGATCCCAGCCGAAGTCCACGGAGGGTGGCAGGCCGGGGGCGTTGGTCTCGGGCGCCAGCGTCGTGAACGTCACGTCCTCCCCCGCGACGCCGTCGGCCACGACCCGCGCGTGGTACGTCGTCGCCGCGTTCAGGCCGCCGAGCTCGGCGGTGACGGTCTGCGCCGCGCCGCCGGCGAGTGTCTGCGTCGCGCTGCGGCTGCCGTACGCGGTGGTCGGCCCGAACTCGACGTACCAGTCCCGCGGAAGCCCGGCGGGATCGATCGTCCCGGTCACCCGCGCGCTGGAGAGCGTGACCTGGTCGGCGCCGGTCGTGCGCGCGGTCGGCGCCGGCGCGGGCAGATCGCGCGGCGGGTCGGTCGTCGAGCCGTGCAGCCACGCGACCTCGGAGCCGCGCAGCGCGCTGTCGTAGATCCGCACCTCGTCGATGAGCCCGGGCCACGCCGGGTTGGCCTCGCACCCGAGCGCACCGGGGAACGTCCCGATCGTCAGGCTGTCGTCGGTCAACCCGTACTCGATCGCCGGCGCCGCGGTCCCCGCGCCGACCTGCACGCCGTCGACGTACAGCCGCACCGTCGACCCGTCGAACGTGCCGGCCACGGCGTGCCACGCGTTGTCCCAGAGCGAGAGCGGCGCGGCGGGCGAGCGCGTCATCGTCACGCCGCTGCCGACCCCGAACGTGAGCCGCCCGCTCGTGTCGTTGCCCAGCCAGTACGAGCCGATGATGCAGCCGCGCGCCCCCTGGGCGACCACCGTCTTCAGCGGGCCGGGGCTCGCCGCGGCCCGCACCCACGCGACGACCGTCACCCGCGCGGGCCGCAGCCGCGCACTCGGCGCGACGACGAGGCCGGAGCGGGGATCCGTCCCGGGGCTCGTCTGCAGCGCGCCGCTGAACCGGGCGCCCCCGGAGACGAGGCTCGCACCGAACTGCGGGCTCGCACTCTGCCCGCCGCCGGAGAAGTCCGGCGCGACGCCGCCGATGAGGTCATCCAGAGACCACCGCGCGGCGAGATCCGCGGAGGCCGAGGCAGGCACGACGAGGGACGCGAGGACGATGAGGAGGGCGGTGAGGAGGCGCATCGCGGCGGACCGTATGAGCCGCCGCGCGCCCGGTCAGTGCCACCGGAGTGCCACCTCGGTCCCACGCGGACTACGCTGCGGCGCATCGCCCGCCCGGACATGACCTCCCCCACCCTCGCCGACCGGCTCGCAGCGCTCGACGGCGACCGCTTCCGCGGTCGGGCGGCGGAACTCACCGCGCTGGAGGGCGTGCTCGACGGCGGCACCGGGCACCGCGTGGCGTTCGTGCACGGGCCGGGAGGCATCGGCAAGAGCGCGCTCATCCGCGAGGCCGTCCGCCGCGCCGCATCCCGCGGCTTCACCACGCGCGTCATCGACGGCCGCGACGTCCTGCCCGTGCCCGGCGACATCGAGCGGGCGCTCGACGGCATCGCCGGCAGCCCGCGGCCGCTCGTCGTCTTCGACTCCTACGAGCGCATGACGGGCGCCGACGGCTGGCTGCGCCAGACCCTGCTGCCCTCGCTGCCGGACGCCACCGTCGTCCTCGTCGCCAGCCGGGAGCCGCCGGCCGACCAGTGGCGGCGGGGCGGCTGGGAGCACCTTCTCGCCGAGCTCGAGCTGGCCCCGCTGTCGGCCGAGGACGCACTCGCGCTCGTCCGCGCGCGCGGCGTCGACGACGACGGCTCCGCCGCGGACCTCGTCGCCTGGGCGCGCGGGTGGCCGCTCGCCCTGTCGATCGCGACGGAGTCTCCGCGCGGCGCGGTGCCGCGCACGGCGGAGGACCTCGATCGCGACGACGACGTCCTGCGGACCGCCGTCGCCCGCATCGCTCGCGCCGAGCTGCGCGACGGGGACCTCGACGCGATGACCGTCGCGGCGCTCGCGCGCTGCTGTGACCGCCCGCTCCTGGCCGCCGTGCTCCCGGATGCCGACCCGGACGAGACGCTCACGTGGCTGTCGCGCTTCACGTTCGCCGAGCCGGTGCGGGGAGGGATCTCCCTGCACGAGGTCGTCCGCCGGGCGGTCCGCGCGGAGGTCGAGGCCCGGCGCCCCGACGACGTACGCGAGCTGCGCCGCCGCATCGCCGACCACCTCCACGATCGCGCGGCGGCCGGGCAGCTCGACACGCTCATCGACCTCACCGAGCTCATCGGCGACCCGATCCTGCGCTGGGGACTCGGCGCGGAGGGCTCGGTCCACTACCGCGTGAGCGCGGTGCGACCCGAGGACCGCCCGGCACTGGCGCCCTGGTACGCCGCGCGGCCGACATGGTGGGCCGACCTCGACGCGTTCCTCTCGGCCGCACCCGAGTACGCCGTCCTTGCCCGCGACGAGCTCGACCGGCTCGCTGGCCTCACCGTCGCCGTCCCGCTCTCCGACGTCCCGCCAGTGGCCGAGCGCGACGCGGTCCTGTCCCGCTGGCTGCCCTACGCCCGCGGCCTCGGCACCGACGCGGTGCTCCTGTGGCGCGACGCCGCCGACTTCCGCCGCGACGGCGATCCGACCTCCCCCGTCGTCTCGCTCATGAACACCGCGGCGATCCTCGGCTCCGGCCTGGCGAACATCCGCTACTCGTTCCTGCCGCTGGACACGAGCAACGACGCCGCCGTCCTGTTCAGCGCCGGCACGGGCGCGCAGCCTGTCCCCGAGCTCACCGTCGAGATCGACGGGATGCAGCTCGCCTGCCACGTCATCGATCACGGCGAAGGCGGGATGATCGGCCATCTGCGCGACGTGCTCTACGCCGATCTCCAGCTGCCGCCGGGGTTCACGCTGCCCGCCCCGCCGCCGGTCTCCGTCGAGGAGGTGCGTGACGCGCTGCGGGACTTCCACCGCCCCACGCGCCTGGCCGCCAGCCCGCTCGCGCGCGGCCGGACGCCTGAGGAGCGGGCCGCGTCGGTGCGCGCGCGCCTGACGGGCGGGGTCGCGACGGCGTTCGGCGACGCGCCGGACGAGGTCGCGCTGCGCGAGATCCTCGAGCGCGGCTACCTCGCCCCCGGCGCGCGGCACGAGGAGGTCGCCGACGCGCTCGGCCTCACCCGCACGACGTACTTCCGGCGTCTACGCCAGGCGACCGAGCGGCTCGCCGCCTGGCTGTCGCCCTGACGCCTACGCCGCCGGCTCGGCGACCCGCGCGCTGATCCGCGCGAGCTCGCGCGGCTGCAGCAGGCACAGCAGCTCCCCGCGACCGCCGTGGCAGCGCATCCCGGCGACCGACCCTTTGCGCAGCCGCACATGCGCGCCGGTCATGTCACCGATGAGCTGGGCGAAGTCCGGGTTGTGGCCCACCAGGAGAATCCGGCGGTCGTGGCCGACGATGTGCATGAGCTCGCGCAGCGCGTCGGTCCCGAAGCCCGACGCGAGCGGCTCGTGCACCTCCGGCGTCATGCCGATCGCCTGACACGCCAGCCGCGCCGTCTCGGCGGCCCGCACCTTCGGGCTGGTGAACACGTGCTGGAACGGCAGCTCCAGCGCGACGAGCGCCCGGCCCGCGGCAGCGGCCTGCTCCTCCCCGCGCGGCGTCAGCTGGCGCTCGGGGTCGGGGCGGGCGTCGTGTGGCTCGGCCTCACCGTGGCGGAGCAACCAGACCTGATGCGACATGGCGGAACCGTAGCGGTTAGATCACGTACGCGCGCACGGCAGGCGACGTGTACGTGGTGCCCGCCGGCGAGGTCCACTTCAGGCGCCAGCGCTTTTTCGACCCGCCGGCCGACAGGACCGTGAAGCTGCCCCGCGCGTCGGTGGTGATCGTCTTCAGCGTGCGGAACGCGCCACCGGTGCTGACCTGCAGCTCCGCGCTGGTCGCCGCCCGAGCGGGCCGGACGAGCCCCCAGATGCTGACCCGGCCGTCCTTGCGCTTCTTCACCGCCAGCGGGAGGCGGAAGCCCTGCAGCGACGGCTTGGCCTTCCCGTTGGCAAAGCGCAGGCCGGTCTCAAAGCCGCCGTAGCTGTTCTCGCCGGTCGCGTCGTCGTCGCGCAGCAGGTACTGGCTGAAGGCGACGACCCGCGGGTTCTCCCACGCGATCCGCTCGCTGATCGCGCGGTACTCGTTCTGCTGCAGGAGGCTGACGCCGAAGAGCTTGTCGGGGACCGACTGGATGCCGAACTCCGTGAGGTAGAGCGGGACGTCCGCGCTGATCGCGCCGGCCTTCGCGGCCTTGTCGAGTGCCTTGGAGAGCCGCGGGACGACGCGGATCGTCACGTCGTCGGGGTTCTTCGGCACGAACGACGGGCCCTGGCGCGTGGTGTACGCGTGGTGGGCGACGCCCTCCGTGACGAGCTTCTCGCAGCTGCCCTGCTTGACGTACTTCGTGCTCAGGCAGAGCGCGCGGCGCAGGAACTCGATCGGGGTCAGGCGCCCGGTGCTGCCCTTCGGCGCGGTCTCGCCGAACAGGATCCTGTCGCCGGCCTGGCCGGCGTCGAGCAGCCCGGCGCGACCCGCGAGGTAGAGCTCGCGGTAGAGCGTCGGCCCGACGGGCTTGCCGCGGGAGATCTGGGGGCGCAGGAAGTCCGGGAGGTTCGGCTCGTTCCAGATGGACCACGTGCTCACCTGGTCGCCGAAGTGCCGGCCGGCGGCGGTGGCGAACTGGCGGAACTCCTGGGGGTCGGGGCGGGTGACCGTGTCGCGCTTCGACGCTGTCGCCCACTTCGGGACGGGGCTGGAGAGGGTGAGCAGCACGTTCCACCCGCGGGCCTTCGCCGCCCCGAGCAGCGCGTCGTACTGGCCCCAGCCGTAGGCGGCCGGATCGGTCGCGTCGAACTGCGGGCGGGCGGAGGAGTCGCCCCCGGGCGCAACGTCCTTCCAGCGCAGGATCACGCGGAGGTTCGTCACGCCGAGGCTGTCCAGCTCGGCCAGCGCGGCGTCGCGCTTGGCGGGATCGAGCAGGTCGCGCGGAGCCTCGAAGGTCATCTCCTGCCCCGGGCGCGCGTCGGCGGCGGGGGCGGTCAGGCCGAGGAGGATCAGCGCCACGAAGGCGAGCAGGACAGGGCGAAGCGACGGCATCAAGAAGACAGACACCGTAGAGCAGGCTGTTGTTGCGCTGTTTCTAGCCGCCTCGTTCGATG
This sequence comes from Bifidobacterium breve, assembly GCA_945878865.1. Classification (GTDB taxonomy): domain Bacteria; phylum Actinomycetota; class Thermoleophilia; order Solirubrobacterales; family Solirubrobacteraceae; genus Svornostia. The sequence continues at coordinate 297,470 of CAMCUD010000001.1, forward strand.
CGGGCGCGCAGCTCGGCGCCCCGCCCGGCCGCTGCGGCCCGGCGGGCGCGGCCCTCCGGCAGCGGCGCGCCGCGTGCGATCGCGAGCTCGTCGAGCTGCTGGGCCTCCTCCTCCTCGCGCCCGGCCTGCAGGAACAGCCAGCAGAGGATGCACAGGGTGACGATCGAGCCCTCGATCATCATCACGCTGCCCGCCGCGACCTGGTCGGAGAGGGGGTCGATGCCCCAGGAGCGCTCGCCGGGGCGGTAGGCGTCGTAGAAGGGCGTGCCCGCCCAGGTGAAGACGTTGGCGATAAGCGTGCCCGTCAGGCGCAGCGCGACGACGTAGCCGAGCTTCGCCCACGTCCCGAACCAGGCCGGCTTGGGCAGCGGCCCGAGGAGCGCCATCCACGCGTTGAACGCGCACCCGATGAAGAGCATGTGCTGCAGCGCGTGGACCGGGTCGCTGCGCAGCGCCGCCTCATGCGGACCTGGGATGTGCCAGAAGACCATGTTCGCGGCCCACAGGACGAACGCCGGCCCCGGCTGGGCCAGCCGCTCGAGCCAGCGGAACTCGGGGACGCGCAGGATCGGGACGAGCACCGGCCCGGTCAGCCCGAGGACGAGCAGCAGCGACGCGAGTTCGCCGATGAGCAGGTGCTCGGCCATGTGCGCGACGAAGAGCTCGTCGGAGATCCGGGCGAGGGGCGAGACCAGCGCGCCGCCGATCACCACGAGACCCGCGTACCAGGACACCTGCCGCGCGACCGGCACCGGCCGTCCCTCGTGCGCGAGCGTGCGCGCCCGCAGGGCGTACATCGCCGCCGCTGCCAGCAGCGGCACCAGCTGCAGGGTCACCTCCACCGCTGCGGAGGCTACCTCCGCGCGGGGCCGCTGGCGAAAGTGAACCGTTTTCATATGGAAGTGAAAACCGTTCAGCGATTTCCGATCTATCGTCGGCGCATGTCACGGGGAGACGAACGGGTCGCGGTCGCCGGCTGGCTGCCGACCACGCCGCAGGCGTTCCTGCGCCGGGTGCGGCGCGGCGTCGGCCCGGACGCGCTCCCGGGCGACGCGGTGGTGGTCGGCGAGCGCGCCGACGAGGTCACCGTCGCGACGACGCTCACCGCCGCGCGCCCGTACTACTGGACGCGCGCCGCGACGCCGAGCGGGATCGTCCACGGCGCGGACGTCTTCGACGTGGTCCGCCGCGCGCAGCTGGACTGGCGATGGGACCGCGAGGCGATCCGGAGCCTCGCCGTCATCCGCCACCTCACCGATGATCAGACGCTGCACCCGCAGGTCCGGCGGGTTCCCGGCGGCGCGGTGCTGCACGCGCGCGGCGGCGAGGTGTCGCTCCGGCGCACTGACCTGCTGACCCGCGCGCTGGACGCCGACGACGCCACGCCCGTCGAGGTCGTCCGGGCGCTGCGACGCGTCGTCGCCGAGGTGCCGGCCGATCCGCTGCTGGCGATGACCGCCGGCCTGGACAGCCGGCTGCTGCTCGCCGCGCTCCTGCGGGAGGGCCACCGCCCCACCCTGTGGACCGCGGGCCCAGCCGACTGCCCAGACGTCCTCGTGGCGCGGGCGATCGCACGGGCCACCGGACTGCCACACCACGTCGTCGAACTCGACGCAGCCGGCTACCTCGAGCACGCGCCGGCGATCACCCGTGCGACGGGCGGCGCGTACCTCGCAGGCGACTGGCACTCCCGGCTCCTCTTCGAGGGCGCCCAGTCGCTTGAGGCGCCGGTGGTGATCAAGGGCACGAACGGTGAGCTGGCCCGTAGCTTCTACGCGGGGTTTCCCGGCGCCGCGCTCGCAGACCGCCTCCCCGGGGGCGTCGCCCGCGCGCGGCTGGCGATCACGGTGCGCCGCGGACGGCAGTCGTTCCCGACCCGGCCCGCATTCCTCGAAGGTGCCGGCGGTCTTGCCGCGGAGCTCGCCGCGCTCTGCGCCGGCCCCGCCCGGCCGCTCGACCGCCTCGATCACTTCTACGCCCTCCAGCGCATCCGGCACTTCTGCGGGATGGGCGTGCGCCTCAGCGACGAGGCCCTGCCCGTCGCCGCGCCGTTCCTCGACGCCCGCTGGTCCCTGGCAGCGGCGCGGCTGCCCCGCCGCTGGAAGCTCGAAGGCCGGCTGCACCGCGTCGCCATCGCGCGGCTCGCACCCGATCTGCTGCGTCACCCGTTCGGCGGGGCGACCCCGGCGCCGCGTCGCGGGCGCGACACGCGCGTCGACTACGGCCCGTTCGACCGGGTGCTGCGCGACCCCGCGACGCTCGAGCGCATCCGCTGGTCGCCGCACCTCGGCCACCTCGCCGATGACGACGCCCGCGTCCATGCGATCGAGACGGGTGACCGTTCGCTGCTCGAGCTGCTCCTCACCCTCCACGAAGCGGGCGAGGCGGCGACTCAACCCGCGGCGATGAGGACCACGCCCGTGAGCGCCGCGACGACGCCCACCGCCTGACTACCCCGCACCCGCTCGTGGAGCACCACGGCGGCGAGCATCACGGTGACAACCGGGTACAGCGCTGCGGCGACGGCCACGCCCGACAGGTCGCCCATCGTGCTGGCCACGTTGTAGAGCGCGTTGGCGACGAGATCGAGCATCCCGACCCCCGCGAGCACGAGCAGCGTCTTCGGCTCCCTCGGGATCGCGGCGACCCCGACAACGAGCAGCACGACGCCGATGAGCAGCGGCGTGGACACCAGGCGGGTGAGGAACAGCGCCCAGGTCACCGAGCCCTCCGACGCGATGTCGGCGAACGTGAAGTACGCGCCGAACGCGACGCCCGACGCGATCGCCAGCAGCACCGACATGCGCTGCGCGTGCTGGTCGATCGGCGGCGCGTCCTCAGGCCGCGACTCGCGCGAAGCGAGCACCACACCGACGACCGCGAGCACGAGCCCGACGGAGGTGATCGCGCTCGGGTCGTCGCCCTGGGCGAGCCCGACGACGACCGGCAGCGCGACGCCCGTCGCGCTGATCGGCGCGACGATCGACATCGTCCCGATCGCCAGCGCCCGGTAGAAGGCGACGAGGCCGGAGATGCCGGCCAGGCCGGCGATCGCCGCCGCGCCGACGTACTTGCCCGCGGGCAGCGGCTCCCCCGCCACGGCGATGACCACCGCCATGACGAGGAAGCTCGAGAGGTACATCGCGCCGAGCACCACGGGCACGGCGATCGTGCGGCTCTTCAGGCCGCCGACGAAATCGGAGGCCCCCCACACGAACGCGGAGCAGAGGGCCAGGGCGATGGCGGTCAGTCGCGCTTCCCGCGCCCGTACAGGACCTTCGAGACCCGCTGGAACATGCCCGCCTTGAGCTTGTTGTGCGGGAACATGTAGAGGTCCTTGTTCATCGGGAACCGGTTGACGAGGATCGACTGCTGGCGGCAGTACTTGCGGATGCCGCCCTTGCCGTGGCGCTGGCCGATGCCCGACGTCTTCCAGCCGCCCATCGGCAGCGCGAGCGCGAAGTAGTTGACGAGCGCGTCGTTGACGCACACCGCGCCGGCCTCGATGCGCCGCGCGATCTGCTCGCCGCGCTTCGAGTCCCCGGTGAACACCGACGCCGCCAGGCCGTACGGCGAGTCGTTGACGAGGCGCAGCGCCTCCTCGGCGTCCTTGACCTTCATGATCGGCAGCGTCGGGCCGAACGTCTCCTCGGTCATCGCCTCCATGGAGTGGTCGACGTCGACGAGGACGGTCGGCTCGTAGAAGCGGCCCTTGCCCGAGCCCTGGTGACCGCCCGTCAGCGCCTTCGCGCCCTTGGAGACGGCGTCGCGGACGTGGCTGTCGATGATGTCGAGCTGCTTGGCGAACGTGATCGCGCCGACCTCGACCGTGCCCGGCCCGCCGGACGGGTCGCCCTGGCGCAGCGCCTTGACCTTCTCGACGACCTTCGCGACGAACTCGTCGTAGACGCCCTCTTCGACGTAGACGCGCTCGATGCTGATGCACGTCTGCCCGCCGTTGAACATCGAGAAGTACGCGGCCGCGTTGGACGCGCGCTCGAGGTTGGCGTCGTCGAGGACGATCATCGCGTCCTTGCCGCCGAGCTCCAGCGACACCGGCGTGAGCGTCTCCGACGCCTTCGCCATGACCTTCTTGCCGGTCGCCGTCGACCCGGTGAACATGATCATGTCCACCTCGTCGATGAGCGCCGCGCCGGTCTCACCGCGGCCGGTCGCCACGATGAGGACGTCGTCGGGCAGGCCGCACTCCTGGAAGGCCTTCTCGATGAGCAGCGACGTGAGCGGCGTGACCTCGCTGGGCTTGAGCACGACGCTGTTGCCGGCCATGAGCGCGGGCAGCGCGTCACCGATGGAGTTCGTGAACGGGTAGTTCCACGGGCCGATGACGCCGATGACGCCGAGCGGGCGGAAGCGGACCTCCATCTTGCGCCCCGGGATCATCGGGGAGCCTTCCTTGATCTTCTCCGGCGCGAGGTACGGCTCGGCGTTCTTCGCCCAGAAGCCGAACGCGGCGGCCGCGTAGCCGACCTCGGCGCCGAACGCGTCCTCGAAGGTCTTGCCCGTCTCGGAGACGATGGTGTTCATGAGCTCCTGGGAGTGATCCAGGATCCACTTCTGCATCCGCAGGAACACCTGCGCGCGACCGGTGAAGCCCATGGCCTCCCAGGCCGGCTGCGCGGCGCGGGCGCGGACCACCATGTCGCGGACCTCGTCGGGCGACCGGTCGGGGACGTGGGCGACGACCTCGCCCGTCGCCGGGTTCTCGACGGCGATCGGCTCTCGCGCGGCGTGGGTGTCGTTGGTGCTGCCGTTCGCGCTCGGGGTCACAGCGGTGTCCGCGCTGGCCATGGTCCGTTCTCCTCCGGGATCGACGCTCTCGACCACCTTACTGGCCAGCTGGCCAAGGGTCTGTCAGAACCGGACAACCGGGGGTGAACTTTTGTCTGTGGCGCCTAGTCGTCGGTATGCGACGAAAAACGACCACACACCTCACCCACCCCGCTTGATCACCACCGCCGGGTTGCCCGCGATCACGTCACCGACATGGTCGATCTCCAGCGACCGCGTCACCACCGCGCCCGCGCCGACCACCGCGCCCCGCGGGATCGTGCAGTGCACGAGCGTCGCGCGCGCGCCGATGTACACGCCCGATTCCACGGTGAGCGTCTTGGGCGCCAGCAGCCGCTCGCCCGACCGCGTGAAGCGCGAGTGGCTCCACAGCTGCGAGTCGCGCCCGCCGACGTTGACGTCGTCGGCGATGACGATGTCGCCCGAAAGGTCGAAGAAGTGGCGGCTCATGATCCGCGACTCGGCGCCCATGACGAACGTGCACGTCGGGAAGTGGTGGTCGTGCAGGCCCGGACCGAGGAACTGGTTGAAGTTCTTCATGTACGAGTTCCGGCCGATCTCAAAACGCCGCGCGCCCTTGATCATGTTGAAGTGGCCGATCCGCACGCCGGGCGCCAGCACGACCTGCTCGACGTCGATCCACGACAGCCCGATCACCACGTCGTCGGCGATGTCCCAGCCGAACACGCGGCGGTAGACCAGGCGCTTGACGACCTGCGGCATCGGGACGACGGCGATGGACAGGAGCTTGCGGAGCATCAGGCGGCATCCCTTCCCCAGGTGGCGGGCGTCTCGTCCTCGGCGGGCCCGCCGCGCAGCTGGAGCTCCCAGAGCTTGGCGTAGCGGACGAAGTCGCCGAATCCGCGCATCGACGCGTACATCAGGCCGCGGCCGCGCAGGCGGATCGCGCCGCGGAAGAAGAGCACCCACCCCATCCGCGCGACGGGGCGGACGAAGACCTCGAGGACGTTCGTGCGCTTGCCGGCGACGTAGAGCTCGCGCGCCTCGGTCGTGGCGTAGCGGTTGAACATCGAGACGAACTGGTCGATGGTCAGGTCGTTCCAGTGCAGGAGCTTGCCGGGAAGCGGGCGCACCGTCCCCTCGACCCGAACCAGCTCGTGGATGTCCATGTCCTCGTCCCAGCGCGAGTGCGCGCGGTGGTACAGGCGGACGTTCGCCGCGCGGTTGGCCTTGCGCTGCGGATTGGGAAGGACCGCGCCGAGGAAGTCGCCGCGCCGGTCGACGAGGAACGCGTCACGGGGATCCGGATTCCCCGAGAGCGCCGCGACGATCGCCGCACCCAGTTCGTCGTCGACGATCTCGTCGGCGTCGAGGCTCAGCACCCAGTCGTGGGAGGCGAGCTCCGCCGCGCGGTTCTTCTGCTTGGAGAACCCCAGCCAGTCCTGGTGCTCCACCCGCGCCCCGAGCTCCCGCGCGCGTTCCACCGTCCCGTCGGTGCTCCCGCAGTCGAGGACGAGGATCTCGTCGGCGAACCCGACGTGCTGGATCATCCGCTCGATCCGCGCGGCCTCGTTGAGGGTGCAGACGATGACGGACAGGCCCGGGCGCACGGCGCGGGATGCTATGGCAGAGTGCCGCCGCGATGAGCGACCGTCCCCTCGTCTCGGTGTGCATGCCCGCGCACCGAGACTCCGACCTGCTGCGCGCCGCGGCGCGCTCCGTCCTCGACCAGGGCGTCGAGGACCTCGAGCTCATCATCAGCGACGACTCCGGCGGCGGGCTGCGCGAGGCGGCCGCCGCGCTGGACGACCCGCGGGTCGTCTACTTCGCCAACGACCGCCAGCTCGGGCTGGCCGGCAACCACACCGTGGCGCTCAATCGCGCGCGCGGGAAGATCATCGCCTTCCTGCACGACGACGACGAGTGGCTGCCGGGGTACCTGGCCACGGCGCTGGGCGTGCTCGAGCGCGACCCCGGCGTGGGGGTCGTCTGCTTCGACGTGTGGATCGACCGCGCCGGCCCGTGGGAGCGCCGCCGGCGGCCCGAGCCCGGCCGCTACCAGGACTGGATCCCCGTGCTCATGGGCCACAACACGTTCATCCCGTCAGCGACGGTGATGCGCCGCGAGGTCTGGGAGGCGCACGAGCGCGAGATGCCCGACCTCCCCGTGGGCGACGTCGTGATGTTCATCGAAGCCGCGAAGTCCGGGTGGGCGCTGCAGTGGATCGACGAGCCGCTCGTGCGCTACCGGATGCACCCGGGCAACGCCGGGGCCAAGGAGGAGGCGAGGTTCCGCGACGCGCTCGTGCAGATCTTCGACTCCTACACGTTCGACGACCCCATCGACGAGGCCGCCCGCAAGGGCCGGGTCGCCCGCCAGCTCATCGCCCGCGCCGGGCTGAGCCTGCGCGACGGGGACCCCGACGCCGCCCGCGCCGATCTGGCCCGGGCGGCCGAGGTCGACCCCGCCGCGATGCGCTCGCGCCGCCTCGCGCTCGGGGTGATGCTCGACCACCCCGGGCTGCGCGACGGCGCGCGGCGCGTGCGGGACCTGTTCCCGCGGATCTAGCGCGCCTTCGAGCGCTTCTTCGACTTCGCCTTGGCCTTCGCCTTCGCGCGGGCCTTGGCCTTCTTCGCCGCCGCCTGCTTCTCGGCGGTGCGCAGGCCCAGCCGGCGCTTGAGGTTGGCCAGCGCCTGCTGCCACTGCTGCTGGAGCGTCGGCTTGGCCGTCGGCGCCGGGGCGGGCGGAGTCGGCGCCGGGGTCACCGGGGTCGTCGGGGCCTTGTCCGTGACGCCGCCGTCGGCCGGCGGCGGCGCCGGGGCGCCGGTGGGCCGGATGACGACGACGAGCGCGTCGCCGCCGGGCACGGAGACCGAGGCCGACGTCGCACCGTTCGCGACGGCGGTCAGCCCGGTGCCCGCCTGGGGGCGCCCGGTCGAGACATCCGCCGGCGCCGCAAGCGACACCTTCACCGTCTTCGGCGCGACGCCGATCTCGCGGCGGCCGTAGGCGTCCCACACGGGCGCGGTCTGCCACAGCACGAGCGCGAACGCCCCGTCGTTGCGCCGCAGCAGCACCTGCTGCACGCCGCTGTTGCCGGACAGCGAGTACTCCAGGGCGCCCGCCGCGGTGTCCGCCGTCTGCGGATCGGTCAGCGCGATGAGGTTCTTCAGCGCGCCGTACACGGGCTTCGGCGACCAGTCGTTGCGCAGCAGCCCGAAGTTGTAGTTCGCGCTCATCTTCACCGGGTCGTTGAAGGTGTTGATGAGCTCGTAGGCGAACGTCCGCGGGATCCCGCGCCGGAAGTTGTCGAGGAACATGCGCTGCGTGTACGTCGCCGTCGCGGCCTCGCTCGTCGGGGCGTGCCCGCCGGGCTGATACATCGCGTTGTGGTAGCCCGTCTCGGTGATGACCGCCGGCTCGCCGCCGGAGACCTTCTGCGCGAGCGACGACAGGCCGTCGTCGAACGTCCCCGGCGCACGTCCGCCCGGGTACAGGTGCAGGTTGGCCTGGTCGGTCCACGCGCCGACGTTGCCGAGCGTGTCGGCACGGTCGTTGTAGGCGAGGCTCGGGCCGAGCACCGGGACGCCGGACAGGCCGGGCTGGGCCTTCGCGGCCGTGTAGAGCTGCTGCTGGTAGGTCCGGACCTCGGACGCCCAGTTCGCCCGGCCCGAGTTGTCCCACTCGTTGGGACCCTCGATGCCCGAGATCACCCGGGTGCCCTCGTCCTTGATGCTGTTGACGTACGCGGCCGCGTTCTCGCCCGGCGAGCCCATGATGAGCTCGGAGCGGATCCCGGCATTCGCCAGGTTCGCGCGGAACTGCTTCTGGCGCGTGACGACGCTCGGCGCGCCCGTGGGGGTGAAGAGCCCGTCCCGGACGTTGCGGACCCCGAGGTCCTTCAGCGTCGCGAGCACGCGGGCGTGGTCGTCATACGGGGTGTTCCCGAAGGAACTGTGGATGTTCACGCCGATCGAGTCGACGAAGGCCGCGGAGCTGCGGGCCGGTTGCGGGGAGGCTGATGCGGTCGCGGGGACGAGCACGCTGATGGCAGCAGCGGCAGCGACGGCGAGCCTGAGGGGAGGTGGAGCCATGCCCATCCCTCGGACGCCGGGCCGCAGGAATCCATCCGGTGCTACAGATGTTCGACGTTCGGCCGATCACCTCGCGGTATGGACAAAAAGCCCTCCATACCCGTCCCCAACCCGGGTGTGTCAGGATTGCGGGGATGACGGACCAGCCCACTTCGGTCTCCGGCGGGGGGGACGGGCAGGGATTCATCAGCACGCTGCTGCGGCGTGCGTGGATCCCTCTGCTCTGCGGCGCCCTCGTGGGCGGCCTCGCGTTCATGATCCTCAACAGCCGCGAGAAGTCCTATGAGACCTGCTCGTACCTGAAGGTCAACAGCGGCCCGGTGGACCAGGCGATCCTCGGTCTTCCCGCGGCGAACAAGCCGATCAACAACATCATCGGCGAGACCGCGTCGGAGGTCGAGCAGTACCGCGTGGCCGAACGCGCGGTGGAGTTCCTCCAGCTCAAGCCCTACGCGAACGCCAACCAGATCCTCAAGGTCATCAAGGCCGAGGCCGACCAGAACTCCGGCCTCATCACCGTCTGCGCGAAGGGCCGCACGCCGCGCGAGGCGCAGCGCATCGCCAACGCGGTCGCCAACGCGTACGTCGACATCAGCCGCGCCCGCCAGAAGGCGAGCCTGCGATCGGCCCGGCGCGAGCTGCAGCGCCTGCAGCGCACGCGCATCGCGTCCGTCCGCCAGCAGGCCAAGCAGGGCGGCGCCAGCTCGGCGGCCATCGACTCCGTCCAGGAGACGCAGGACCAGATCGAGCGCCTGACCCTCGCGGAGAAGATCAACACGGACTCCGTCGTCGTGGCCAAGCCGGCCGAGCTGCCCGAAGGCCCGGCCGGGATCCCGCCGTGGGCGATCGGCATCCTCGGCTTCATCATCGGCGCCGCGCTCGGCGGAGCGCTCATCGCGGTCCGCGAGCAGAACGACAAGCGGATCCGCTCCTCCAAGCAGCTCGAGCGGATCGTCGGCGCGCCCGTGCTCGCCTCGATCCCCGGCAAGAGCCTGGTCCGCCAGCGCCGGCCGCTGGACAGCCTCAGCCGCAAGGAGGCCGAGCCGTTCCGCCTGCTGTTCGCCAAGCTGCGCAACTCGACGGGCGCCGAGCACCTCGAGACGCTCGTCATCGCCTCGATCGAGGACGACGGCGCGAGCAGCAGCGTCACGTGGTACCTCAGCGCCACCGCCGCGGCGTCGGGCGCGCGGGTCCTCATGCTCGAGGCCGACGCGGACCGCCCGAGCGCCGTCGACAACGGCAACGGCCGGCCGGCCGGCGTCACGGACATCCTCGCGGGCCGCAACCGGCTCGACGAGGTGCTGTTCCACATCGCCGCCGACGAGCGCCACGCCGTCGACGTCGTCTCGCCCGGCGAGCGCAACGGCGGCGCGCACCTGCGCGGCGGCTCGGCCATCCAGGACCTCATCGCCCAGGCGCACGCCAACCACGACCTCGTCCTCATCGACGCCCCGCCGGTCGCCGACGCCGACGCCGTCCCGTTCGTGCGCAACGCGCAGGGCGCCGTCCTCGTCTACCGCCGCGGCGGCGCCGACCAGGACGCGCTGCGCGACGCCCGCGACGAGCTGGCGAGCGTCGGCACCCCGCTGCTGGGCATCGTCGCCGTGGGGTTCGGCCGGTAGGGGGCTGACGCGTGGCCACGCCGGAGCAGGTCGAGCGGTACCTGCCCGCGCCCCAGAAGCGGGTGACGGGTCTCGGTCAGCGCCTGCGGGTCGAGTGGCGGCGCATGAAGACCTCCGAGCTGCAGTTCGTGCCGTGGATCGTCCTCGCGGCGATCGTCCTGGCGCCCGGCGTGGCGATCGAGAACTGGCAGTACGTGGGCCTCCTGGTCTCCGTGGTCGCGGCCGCCGCGCTCTACGTCCGCTGGCCCACCGCGGGGCTCGTGATGCTCGTGCTGCTGTGGACGGTCACGCCGCTCATCCGGCGGCTGCTGGACTACTACGCCGGCTATTCGTCGGGGCCGGACATCCTCTCGCTCGCGCCGTTCTTCGCGACCCTGCTCGTCGGCGCGATCGCGTTCCGCGCGCAGCCGCCGAGCAAGGCGGTCCTCATCGTCCTGGGCATGTTCGGCGCGGGCCTGCTGTACGCGGTGCCGCTCGGCGTCGACGACCCGTTCGCGCTGCTCTTCGCCCTCTTCAGCTACCCCGCCGCCGCCGTGGCGCTGCTCATCGGCTACCGGGACTGGAAGCGCCAGCACCTCACGCTGGAGAAGGTGCTGATCGTGTTGATCCCGATCATCGCGGCGTACGGGATCTACCAGTACATCACCAAGCAGCTGCCGCCCTGGGACGCGCTGTGGCTGAAGACCGACGCGCCGATCTCCACCGGCAGCAAGGAGACCGGGGACTTCCGTGCCTTCAGCGTGCTGAATTCCCCGGGCTCGCTCGCCGGCGTGCTCGCCCTCTTCGGACTCATGCTGCTCGTCGCCCCGCGGATCACGCCGTGGAAGGTCGTCGCGGGCGCGCTGACGATGGGGGCGCTGGCGTTCACCCAGGTCCGCAGCGCGTGGCTGGCGATGGGCGTCGCGATGGTCGCGCTCATCCCGCTCTCCCGCGGGGGGATCCTCATCCGGGTCTTCGCGCTGGCGCTCGTGCTCGGCGCGATGTACGCCGTCGTGGGCGGCAGCACCGCGGGCCAGGCGGTCGTCGACCGTGCGACGAGCGTGAAGAAGGGCGAGGACGACGGCTCGGTGAAGTCGCGCATCGACGCGATCACGGAGTTCGGGCCGAAGGCGATCGTCGCCCCGCTGGGCAACGGCCTCGGCTCGGTCGGCCAGGCCGCGCGCGTCAGCACGAAGGGCGACCCGCCGTTCGTCGACAACGGCTACCTGACGATCCTGTGGCAGGGCGGGCTGCTCGGCTTCGTCCTCATGATGGGCAGCCTCGTCTACGGGACGATCTACGGCCTGCGCAACCTCAATCACTACAAACGCCGAGAACGGTTCCCGTTCCTGGCGGTCATCGTGGTGAGCGCCGTCATGCACCTCTCGGGCGACACGCTGTTCGGCCTGCCCGCCGTCATCCTCTGGTACTCGCTGGGCGCGCTCATGGCCTCGTCGGAGGACCCGAAGTCCGAGGAGATGACGCTGCGGCGCAAGATGCGCAAGCGCGCGGCGCCGCCGCCCCGGCCGGCGGTGGGCGGCGGCATCGAGAGTGCAGGGCGCCAGCCCGTCGGCGTCGCGTGAAGCTCCTCCTGCTGACGAACGAGTTCGCCCTCCCGGTGAACGCCGGTGGCGTGCGCCGCCAGCTCGGTCTGGTCGAGGCGCTGTCGGCCCGCCACGAGGTCCACATGCTCGCCCGGGAGCGCGAGGCCGACACGCCCGCGACGCTCGTCGAGGAGCTGCGTGGGCGGCTCGGCGCGCCGGTCGAGACGTTCCCCGCCCGCGCCGCGGCGTGGGACACCGGCAAGGTGGCGACGGCGCGCCGGTGGGGCCGCGCGATCCGTCGTGGCGCGCCGACGTGGACCGAGCGCGCGCTGAGCGGGCCGCTCGTCGCGCGGGCCCGGGAGCTCGCGCCGGGATTCGACGCCGCCGTGACGCTCGACGACACCGCCCACACCTACGCCACCCTCGTTCCCGGCGTCCCCTTCGTGCTCGACAAGCACAACGTCTTGGCCTGGTCGCGGCGCATCGAAGGCGGCGGCTTGGCGCCTGGCGCGCGCCTGGAGTACGCGCTGCTGCGCCGCTGGGAGGCCGAGACGGTCGCGGCCGCAGGCGCCGTCGTGGTGACGAGCGACGACGAGGCCGTGCGCTTCCGCGACCTCTACGGAAGCGAGCCGGTCGTCGTTCCCAGCGCCATCCCCACGCCGCCGCGCGTCGCGGACCCGGCCGCCGCGGAGAAGAACGTCGTCTGGCTCGGCGATCATCGCTACGCGCCGAACGCCGACGGGCTGCTGCGCTTCGCGCGCGCCTGGGCGCCGTTGGGCGAGGCCGGCGCGCGACTGCTCGTCGTGGGCCGCGACCCGTCTCCGGCCGTGCAAGCGCTTACGGACCTGCCGGGCGTCGAGATCCTCGGGTTCGTCGACGACCTCGACGCGCTGCTGGCGACGTGCCGCGCCGCGGTCGCGCCCGTCTGGGAGGGCGCCGGGATCAAGATGAAGACGCTGACGCTCATGGGGGCCGGCCTTCCGGTCGCGGGCACGACCGTCGCCTTCGAGGGGATCGCGGTCCGCGACGACCAGGACGGCCTGGTCGCCGACGACGAGGACCGGCTGGCGGCCGCGCTGGCACGCGTGCTCGACACGCCCGCCGAGGCCGCGCGGATCGGCCTGGCGGCGCACGAGACGATCGTGCGCGACCACACGTGGGGAAGCGTCGTCGCGCGCTACGACGACGCGCTGGCCCGCGCCGTCGCGTAGGCCGCGCGCTCGCTGCGCACCACGTCGATGAGGTTCCCCAGCGGGAAGTTCAGGTCGCCGAGGTGCAGGCCCCAGTCGGGGTACGGCGCGGGGAACGGCAGGATCGTCGCGCTGTTCGCGGCACGGACCCGGAGCACGTGCGCGCCGTTGGTCGCCCGCACGCACGATGCCGTGTACTTCTCGCCCGGGACCACCCACGGCGTGCTCGCCCGCGGCGGCAGGCCGTAGAAGAGCAGCTGGAGGCCGAGCCCGATGACGCCCGGGAACGGCTCGGTCCGGGTGATCGGCCGCAGCCGCCCGCCGTCACCCGACATCTCGGCGGGGTTCACGCAGGCGACCTCGGCATCGGGCGGGGTCGGGATCCCGGTCGACTCGCGCAGCGACGAGTTCGCAAAGCCGAACACCGCGTTGCGGCCCGGCAGCTGCCCGAACAGCGACCACGCCATGACGCAGCCGGTCTCCGTCGCGCTCGCACACGTCGGGATGTGCTGGAGGTCGCCGCCGACCCGCTGCCCCGCCGGCACGACGAGGTTGCCGCCCGGGACGATCGCCGAGACGAGCAGCGCGCGCTGCGCCGGGTTCGGATCGATCTCCTCGCGCAGCAGCCGGATGAGCATCCCGCTGCCCTGCGAGTGTCCGATGAGCACGACGCCGCGGCCGTGGTTCTCTTTGGCGAGGTAGTCGCGCCACGCGCCGAGCACGTCGCCGTACGCGCGGTCGAACACCCGCCGCGTCTGCTCCAGCGCCGACGCGCTCTCCCCCTGGAAGACGGGCGCGGCGATCCCCGCGAGCGTCGCCTGCCGGTAGATCGGCGCGTACACCTTGCAGACCTGCGAGAAGCGCGCGGCCTGGTAGCGGTAGATCGACCGCACGTCGCTCGTCATCCGCTTGGGCGCGGACGCCGCCGTCGACGTGACGACCGTGGGATACACGTAGAAGCAGTCGATGGACCGGTCGGCGTCGGGCGCCGGCGTCGCGACCCCCGCGACCTTCCGCGGCTGGATCGTCGTCGAGCTCAGCGTCGTGGTCGCCAGCGAGCCCTCGCACGGATTGGGCGTCGCGCCCGGATAGCAGCCCCAGACGGTGTCGGGCGAGGGCGTGACGTCGGCGCGCGCGGTCGCCGGGATCAGCGCGAGCGCGACCGCCGCCAGCAGGGTGAGACGCGGGAGCATGCGCGAACCATACACATCATGTGTTCTCATCCGCGCGGGCACTGACGCGATCGATGAGACGGTCCAGCGGTACCCAGAAGCGGCGCTGCTCGGCGAGTCCCGTGCGCGTCGGCGCGAAGTGGTCGCCGTAGGCGAACTGGCGGATGATGATGAGCTTGCGCGGCGCGGACTTCGGCGCCTTGGCCATCATGAACGACGCCTCCCGCGTGCCCGCGAGCAGGTCGTAGACGCTGGCGACCTCCACCACCTCGGTGTCCGGCGAGATCGACCCGCGCTGGCGCGGCAGGTAGACCGCGCCCTTCTTCAGCGCCCGGCCGCTGAACACCGCGTAGAGCCCGTAGGGCTTGGGCAGCCCCTCCGCCCGCCAGCCGAGCGCGTAGTCGTTGGCCAGCGCCCCGCCGAGCGAGTAGCCGCCGACGATGACCTTCTGCGGGTCGTACTGGAGCCTGGGCAGCGCCTGGCGCAGCGACCGCGCGAGGATCGGCCAGGCGATCTGCCCGAAGCGCGGACCCACCGGATACGGCGGCTTCGTGTACGCCGGGAAGACGACGGTGGCCTTGCGCGTCATGTGCGTCAGCCACTTCTCCTGGCTGCCAACGCTGTTCGTGCCGTAGCCGTGCATCCAGATGAGCAGCGGCTGGTCCTTCGGAGCGTCGACCCGCTTCATCACGTAGACGGCGTTCTCGCCGGTCCCGATCCGTCCCATCGCCACCGAGCGCGGCATGCCGAGCCGCTCGCCCTGCGTCACCGGCTCGAACCCGGGGATGCCCGGGCCCTGCACCGGTCCGGACGGCTCCCCGGCGACGATCGTCTCCCCGCGGAACCGCTCACCACACCCGGCCAGCGCCGCCGCGACGGCGGCGCACAGCACGATCCACCGCGCGAGACGCATCAGGCCAGTATGCAAAACGCCCACACCCGGCCTGAACGGCCGGCGGGCTCAGCGCTTGAGCAGCAGGAGGTTCGTCGAGTCGTACGGATGGACGAACTTGCGGTCGAACGCCTCGAGCGCGTCGAGGTCGACCGGCGTGGGCGGGCCGTCGTCGCGCTCCTCGCCGACCTCCCACGCCTCGGTGAAATGCGCGCGCAGCTGCTCGTGCATCGCGTCGAGGCCGCCAGCGCGCTTCAGGCCGTACGGCCAGTACTCCAGCAGCACCGGCGCGCCCGACGCGAGCGTCTCGGCAGCGCCGGCGAGCACCTGCGGCTCGTGGCCCTGCACGTCGATCCACACGAGGCCGACGTCGCCGATCTCCACCCGCGCGCGGCCGAGCGCCTCGTCGAGCGTGACGGCTTCGACGCGCACGGTCTCGCGGCGGTCCTCGCCGAGGTCGGCGGCACCGGCCTCGTCGCCGGTGCGGATGCGGTGGTCGCCGACGTTCTCCGGCGCGATCTCCAGCAGGAGCTCGCCGGGCTTGTCGGAGATCGCCATCTGGACCGGCAGCGCGCGGTCCTCGAGGTCGTTGGCGATGAGGTTGAGCTTGAGGAACTTGTAGTTCTTCGGCTCGGGCTCGAAGGCGACCGCCCGGCCGGCGTCGAACCGCTTGAGCGCGCACAGCGTCGCGGTGCCGATGTTGCCGCCGACGTCGAGGAAGACGCGGTCGCGCAGCGGGTGCGGGCGGTCGAGCAGCTTCGTGATGAGCTCGAGGGTGCGGGCCATGAGCGGCTCGTCCCAGCGCTTCTCCCCCACCAGGCCGACCGTGATCGGACCCTTGTCCGAGACGTCCACGAGGTAGCGGATGTCCCCCTCGTCCACGGCGATCACCGGGGACACGAAACGCTCGGTCAATCCGAGCAGCCACTGCGTGCGCATCGTCTTGCGCCGGCTCGCCGGCCCGTCGATGTACGCCTTCACGCCGCCGGCGTGGTAGCGCAAGTTCCCCACGGGGTCCTTGCGAAAGTCGGGCCTCTCCTTCGCCACCATGGGCGGGGATTCAATCAGGCCCCGGTGTGAGAGGCTGTACGGGATGACGTCGAGCTCGGACGGCCGGGGGCAGGGCTCCGGCGGCATCCTGCGGCGCGCCTGGCTTCCCGCGCTGTGTGGCCTGCTGCTGGGCGGCTTCATGTTCACCGTGATCAGTGCCCGTGAGGTCTCCTACGAGACGTGCGCCTACCTGCGGATCAACAGCGGCCCGGTCGACCAGGCGGTGCTCGGGCTGCCCGCCAGCGACAAGCCGATCACGAACCTCATCGGCGAGACCGCCGAGGAGATCGAGCAGGAGAGCACCGCGCGCGCCGCGGTGAAGCTCCTCGACGGCCGGCCGTACTCCGACCCGGCCGACCTCCTCGACGCGACGGCGGCCAAGCCGGACCTCAACAGCGGCCTCATCGGCGTGTGCGGCAAGGCCGACACGGCCCGCCAGGCCCAGCGGGTCGCCAACGGGACCGCGCGGGCGTACGTGCTGCTCAACCGCAAGGAGCAGAAGGCGAACATCCGCGCCGCGCGCCGCGAGCTCATCCGCCTGCAAGCCGCGCGGGTCGCGCTGCTCAAGCGCGAGGGCGGCAGCAACGTCGCGATCCGCGACGCCGTCGAGAAGGGCAAGGACCAGATCGAGCGACTCACGCTCGCCGAGCGGATCAACACGGACTCGGTGGTCGTGATCAAGCCGGCCGACCTCCCCGGTGGCCCCGCCGGCATCCCCGCCGCCGCCGTGGGCTTCATCGGCTTCCTGCTCGGCGCGGGCATCGTCTTCGCGCTCACCGCGGTGCGTGAGCAGACCGATCGCAACATCCGCTCGCGCGCGGAGCTCGAGCAGATCGCCGGGCTCCCGATCCTCGCGGCGGTGCGCCGGCGCCGGACGCTCAAGCGCCGGCGCCCGCTGGAACAGCTGCGGCGCAGGGAGGCCGAGCCGTTCCGGCTCCTGTACGCGCGATTGTGCAACGCGACGGACGCGAAGGACCGCAAGGCGATCGCGATCGTGGCCGTCGGCGACTCGGGGACCGGGAGCAGCGTGACGTGGTACCTCAGCGCCACGGCGGCGGGGGCCGGCGCGCGGGTCCTCCTGCTCGAAGCCGACCCCGACCGGCCGAGCTCCGTCGACACGCCGGACGGCCGGCCGGCCGGCGTCACGGACGTGCTCGCGGGGACGTCGCAGCTCGAGGACGTCGTCTTCCACGTCGCGGCCGATGACCGGCACGCCGTCGACGTGCTGTCCCCGGGTGAGCGCCAGGGCGGCCCGCGGCTGCCCGACGGCCCGGTGCTCGAGGCGCTCCTCGACCAGACCCGTGCGGGCTACGACCATGTCTTCATCGACACGGCGCCGGTGACCGACGCCGACGCGGTCCCGTTCGTCCGGCAGGCCGAGGCGGCGATCGTCGTCTTCCGCCGCGGCGGCGGGGACCGCGACGCGTTGCGCGAGGCGCTGACGCAGATCGCCGTGACCGGGACCCCGGTCCTCGGGCTCGTCGCGGTCGGCTTCGCCCGCTAGGCGGGGACGAGGGTGCGCCCGGCGGCGCGTTCGAGCGAGGTGAGCACGCCGCGCGCCGTGGCCTCCCAGGTGCGCGGCGCGGCGACCTCGTACGCGGCGCGGGCCAGGCGCGTCCGCAGCGCAGCGTCGTCGGCGATCTCCGTGAGCGCCGCGGCGAGCGCCGCCTCGTCCCCGGCCGGGACGTAGCGCGCCGCGTCGTCGCCGAGCACCTCGCGCAGGGCAGGCAGGTCGCTGACGATCGCCGCAGTGCCGCGCAGCGCGGCTTCCTGCGGCGGGAAGCCGTAGCCCTCGAGCATGCTGGGGTAACAGAGCGCGAGCGCCCCGGCGTACAGGACGTCGAGGTCGTCGTCGGGCACCCAGCCGAGCATGTGGACCCCGGGGTACGCGGCGGGATCCTCGATCCGCCCGGCGCCGGCGAACACGAGCGCGGTGCCGGCGTTCGCCCGCGCGTGCGCCTGGGCGAGGAGGAGCGGGCGCTTGCGCGGCTCCAGCGCGCCGACCTGCAGGAAGTACCGCTCGGGCAGGCCGTAGCGCTCGCGCACGGAGGCGATGAGCCCCGCGGGCGGGTGCGGCAGGCCGTCGTCGCCCAGCGGCCAGTCAGGCCGGACGATGCCGGGGTTGATGACGTCGATGTCCTCCGGGTCGGCGCCCCACCGGTCCACGACGTCGTCGCGCACGGTGTCGGTGGTCACCATGATGCGATCCGCGCGGCGTGCCTGGTGACGGGGCCGGGTGATCCGATGGTTGATGCGATCCGAGAGCGTGAAATCGTGCGGACGCAGTTCGAACGACAGGTCGTGGACGGTGAGGACCATCGGCACGTCGCGGCTGACGGAGCCGGCGTTGTTCGCGGGTAGCCAGAACACCTCGATGTCACCGCCCAGCGCCCGGTCCATGCGCGGGACGCCGAAGATCGAGGACGCCGCGTAGTACACCCGGGAGCGGACCCGCGGCCGGACGAGCGTGACGTTCGGCGCGTCGGGCGGATCGAGCAGCGGGCGGGCGCCGGGCACGAGCAGGCGGAACTCCGTCTCCGGCGCGATCCGCGCGAGCTCGTGGAGCGTCGAGGACAGGTAGCGCCAGACCCCGCGGGACGTCTGCAGCGCTCGGGCGTCGATCCCGATGGTCATGTGCCGGCGTGGCGGGCGAGGGTCATCCGTCGGGATGAGCATACGTCCGACGTCGGCCTTCGACGCCGCCCGCACGAGCCCCAAACGGGCCGGAATGGACGGATCGCCCGAAACGGCGGCGAACTGAAGGAGATTCACTTCTTCGGCGCCGCCTTGCCGCGGCGACTCGACAGGGCTACGTTTGCGCAGGTGTCGTCGATCACTCCTGAGCGCTTGCAGGCGAGGTTTGTCCGCGCCGCGACACGTATTCCCCCCCTGTCGAACGCGCGCCTGCGTCGTGAGCTCGTCCGCGCCCGCCGTGAACGGCGACGCGACAGGCGCCTCCGTGCCGAGGCTGTGGGCGACTGGTCCCTGTCGCGGCCGGCGCTCTACGACATGGACCTGAAGATCGATCGCTGGCTCCCGCACCACGGCGGATGGTTCATTGAGGCAGGCGGCAACGACGGATTCTCACAATCGAACACGTACCACCTCGAGCGCCGCCGGGGGTGGTCCGGCCTGCTCGTCGAGCCGGTGCCTGCCCTCGCCGCGCAGGCGGCCCGGGAGCGTCCACGGTCATCCGTCGTCAACGCCGCGCTCGTCGCGCCTGACCACACCGCCCCGACGGCACGCATCCGCTACGGCGGGTTGATGTCCGTCACCGTCGGCGCGCGCGGGGACGACGCAGCGGACCGGGCGTGGGTTGAACAGGGCCTCACGTCAACAGCGCTGGGCCTGGAAGACGAGTACGAGGTCGACGTGCCCGCGCGCACTCTCTCGTCCGTGCTCGACGAGCTGGATCCGCCGGAGATCGATCTGCTCTCCCTCGACGTCGAGGGGTTCGAGCCGCAGGTCCTCGCCGGGCTCGACCTCGCGCGCCATGCGCCGCGATTCGCCCTCGTCGAGGTCCGCGATGACGAGGCCCGAAGCGAGGCCGCGGCTGCGCTCGGCGATGACTACGTGCTGGCGGACATGTTCTCGCCCTGGGACGCGTTCTTCCGGCGCAGCGATCAGCCCGCCGGCACCCGGTAGCAACCGCCCCAGCTCGCCGGCGTTCGTTGCGTGCCGCCGCGCGCTGCTTCACGCCGACGCGCCAGGAAGCGGCGCCGGATCGAGGTTCGCGTCCTGAAAGTCGTTCAGTTCGGTGAGCACGCCTTGACCAGTGGCGGCCGATGGATCTACGGTCCCCCCATGCCCCGCTCCGCAAGCAGCCTCGTCAGGCTGTTCGTCCCGCTCGCCTTCCTGGCGCTGCCACTCACCAGCACCAGCGCGGCGCACGGCTACTCCAACGCCGTCCCGGTGTACTTCTCGTCGCCCGCCCCGGTCTCGACCTCCGTCTCGGTGACGACCGGCCGCTACGCCGACCCGATCGTGAAGTTCACGCTGGGCACCGCCGAGCCCACAGCAGATCCCTACCCCGACCTCTCCGTTCGCGCGTGCCTCACCGCCCTCCGCGGGACGGTGACGCTCGGCTGCAGGGGCGCGGTTCGGCGGATCGGTGCCTACGCGATCCCGCTTCGCGACCTCACCGGGGTCCGGCTCTCGCCGGCCATGGCGTTCTTCGGCCGGCTCGATCTCGGCATCACGTCGCGCCGTCTGCCCCCCTACGACTACGGGCCCACGATCTCGTCAGCCGGAGCGGACATACCAGTGGGCCTTCGGCTCACGCGGTAGCGCCGAACCGCCGGACCAGCTCGCCCACGTTCGTCTCCAGGTCGAAGCGCTCGGCGATCACGTCCCGTGCGCCCGCCACGAGCTGGTCGCGCAACGCGACGTCGCCGAGCAGCCGATCGAGCGCGTCGGCGAGCGCCGCGGGGTCATCGGGCTCGACGATGAGCCCGCTGCGGCCGTCGATGACCGCCTCGGGGATGCCGGCGATCGCGGTGGTGACCACCGGGATACCGAGCTGCATCGCCTCGAGGATCGCCAGCGGCAGGTTGTCCTCGTCGCCGTCGTCCTCGCGGCGGCAGGGCAGCGCGAACACCTGCGCGCGGCCGAGCGCGGCGTCGACCTCGGCCCGGGGGCGCGGACCGGCGAGGTGCACGACGCCCAGCAAGCCGAGCTCCAGTGCGAGCTCGCGCAGCTCGTCCTCCTGCGGGCCGCCGCCGATGATCTCCAACCGGGCGGCCAGGCCCCGCTCGTGCAGCAGCGCGACGGCACGCAGCAGCGTCGGCAGGCCCTTCTTCGGCACGAGCCGGGCGACGGCGAGGATCAAGCCGTCCTCCGGCGCGCGGGTGACTTGGGGCGGCGCCGCGAGGCCGTTGCGCACCGCGATGACCTTCTCGGCGTCGGCGGGTGCGACCATCGGCTGCACGCGCGAGACCGAGTACTCCGACTCGACCGCCGCGAACGTGCTGCGCGCGACCTTGTCGGCGAGGAACGCCGGCGACGTCACCGCGAACAGGTCCTTTGCGTGGCCGGTGAACGAGACCGTCTGGCCGCCGAGGATCGACAGCGCCATCGCGACGGTCGTCGGCGTGTTGGCGAAGTGCGCGTGCACGTGCGCATCAGCCGGGATCCGGCGGGCCAGGAAGGCCGCATAGGGCACGGCGGCGAGGTGGCGCGGGTCGCGCTCGGCCACGGCCCAGCGCGCGCACCACGCAACGGCGCGGGCAAACCGCACGGGGTGCGCGAGCGCCTTTCGCACGGCGGCGCCCACCAGCCCGCGCCCGCCGGGCAGGTCGCGCACGCACGCCTGGACCTCCGGGCTGAGCGCGACCGCGGCGTCGGGCTCGGCGGGAATGAGGTTCCACACCGTCAGCGGCTGCCCGCGGCGCACGAGCTCGGTGACCTCGCGCTGCACGAACGACTCGGACAGCTGCGGGAACGTGCGGACGACGTAGTGCAGGCTCACGCCGTCGCGACCCCCACCCCGCGGCCCGCCAGGCGGCCCAGCCGCCGCAGGCTCGGGAAGTCCAGGACGACCATGAGCGCGAAGTACAGGCCGAGGCCCACCGCGAGGCCCGCGCCGATGCCCACCCAGTCGTTCGTCATCCGCAGCGCGGCCTCGTATCCGCAGAACGACGCGATCGCCGCCGCGATCGTCGGGGCGAGACCGCCCCACACCGCGCGCGGGGTGAAGAGGTCACGCGACCAGATGTAGCAGGAGACGAAGAACGTCGCCTGGCCCGCGAAGTAGCCGATGCCCGCGCCCTCGACGCCCATCGACGGCAGCAGTGCCGCGCCGAGGCCGAGCGAGAGGATCACCGACGGGATGCCCATGTAGAGCACCCGGTCGGCGTCGTTCTTGACCCAGAGGAGGCTGACGAGCACGGTGCCCACGGGCACGCCGAGCATCATGCCGCCGGCCATCCACGGGACCACGGTGACCGTCCCGCTCCACTCGTCACCGAACAGGGCCGGGACGAGCGCGGGCACGGTCGCGATGAGACCGACGACGGGCACGCCCGTGCCCAGCGCGGCGAACGCGAGGCCCTGCTCCATGATCCGCTTCGTCGATTCCCCGGCCTCCATGAGGCGCGCGAGGCCGGGCAGCGCGACGCGCCACGCCGTCTCGAAGACCGTCGTCAAGACGATGAGCAGCCTGCGCGCCAGCGACCAGGCGCCGAGGGCGGCCGTGCCGGAGATGACCCCGATGAGGATGCCCAGGCCCTCGTCGCGGACGAGCGTCAGCACCCACGAGAGCTGGAAGAACACGCCAAACCGGACCTGCTCCTTGAGCGGGCCGAGCTTCAGCGATGGGCGGATCAGCCCGATCGGGCCGCCGAAGACGAGGATCGACGTGCCGACGAGCGCCTTCAGCGCGGTGGCGATACCGACGCCCAGCACGCCGAACCCGGCGATCACGAGCCCGATCGCCAGCGCGTTGTAGACGAGCGCCTCGGAGATGTCCGCGCGGATGATGAGCCGGTACTGCAGGTCGCGCTCGAGCACGACCGACGTCGGCACACGCGGCACCGAGAGCGGGAGCGACGAGGCCATGAGCGCGATCGCAATCGCGTTGCTGCCCCAGATCGGGACGAACGCCCACGCGATCACCGCGACCAGGCCGGTGGCGGCCATCTGGAAGCCGACCATCGCCTGCATCTCGCGCTTGCTCGGCGGCGTCTCGCGCCCGAGGAACGCGGCGTTCAGCCCGCCGTCGGAGACGAAGCGGCTGACCGTCATGAAGATCATGCCGATCGCGACGATGCCGTAGCCCGAGGGGCCCAGCAGCGGCGCGATGACGAGGTTGCCCGCGAGGCCGAGGACGCGGATGACGACCGCGCGCATGCCCATCGCGGCCATGCCCTTGACCGCCTTGTCTGTCAGCTCGGTGGTGGCCGCAGGCGTCTCGTCCTGCGGGTCGGCCCCCTGCGGCTCCCGTTCCGTCATCCCCGCGGACACTCTACGGACGCGCAGCCGTGCGCGCAGCCCGGATTCGGGTGGTGCCGCGTATGATCGCGGGCGGAGATGCGCGTCCTGGGTCTCATCGGCACGCTGCCCGACGCCAGTTCACCGGCGGGGCCGCCCCGCCCCCTCGCTCTGCTGCGGCTGCTCGCCGACGCGGGGCACGACGTGCAGCTGCTCTGCGGGGAGCCGCTCGACGGGCCCCGCCGCCCGCTCGCCGACCTGGCCGAGACCGCGATCGGCGGCCCGGTCGCCTCCGTCGCGGGCGCCGAGACGCTGCCGCCTGGCACCGACGCGCTGCGCTGGGCGCTGCCGCTGCGCCTGGCCGCCGAGCACGCCACGCCGCTGGCCCGCGCGGCCCGCGCGCACGCGCCCTCGGTCGACGTGATCCTCAGCTTCGACGACCCCGGCCACGGCGCCGCCTCGGCGGTCTCGGGCCGCGTGCCGACGGTCATGGATCTGCACGACATCCGCGGCGTGACCGCGGAGGGCGACTGGGCGCGCACGAGCGCCACGCGCTGGACGATCCAGCCCCACCGCTCGTGGGAGCGCCGGATCCTCGCGCGCGGCATGGGCGTCATCACGCCCTCGGTGGAGACCCGCCACCGCGTCGACCGCCTCTACTACCGCCGCCCGGTGATCGTGCCGACGCCGGTGCTCACCCCGCTCTCCGCGGTGTCGCCGGGCGCGGCCGACGAGGGGTTCGTCGTCGGCTGGTACGGCGACACGCGTGAGCCCGGCGAGCGCGACGGTCTCGCCCGACTCGCCGCGGAGCTGTGGCCGCTCGTCGGCGGCAGCGCCCAGCTGCTGGTCGCCGACGCCGCCCGGCCCTCGGAGCTCGCCGCCGCCAGCGCGATCCCCGGCGCCCTGCCGCTGCACCCCGATGGCGGCCTCGCCGAGCTCGCCGCCCGCTCGACGATCGCCATCCGCCCGCTGTGGCGCGCCGGCGGCGACGGTGCCGCGACCTTGGCGCTCATGGCTGCGGGCCTGCCGGTCGTCGGCACCCCGCAGGCGTTCGAGGGCGTCGAGATCCGCCCGGGCATGGAAGGCCTCATCGCCGACACGCCGAGCGGCCTGGCGATCGCGCTGCGCAAACTCGCCGCCGACCCGGCCTCCACCCGGCAGATCGCCGACCAGGGCCGCCAGCACGTGCTGCGCCGCCACGCGCCCGAGCCGGTCACCGCGCTGCTCGAGGGCGCGATCGCCAAGGCCATCGAGCGGTTCGGCGACTACCAGGCCGGCAAGGTGCCGCACCCCCTCGATCCCGCCGGGGTCAAGCAGGAGATCGAGGAGACGCTGCAGCACGCCCGGGCCGCCGGCGCACCACGCCGGTAGCGCGGGACCCGTCCGGCAGACGGTGACGTTTGTCTCGCTCAGCGAAGCAAACGTCACCGTCGACATGACGGCGCGGCGCTGTTCGCGTGGTATAACGGACTAGATGACTAAGTCCGTTGGTGTTCACGAGGCGAAGACCCAGCTGTCCGCCCTGCTTGAACGCGTCGCAGCGGGCGAGGAGATCGTGATCACACGCCGCGGGCATGCCGTTGCGAAGCTCAGCGCGGTCACGCCTCCAATCCGCGAGTTCGGAACGGACGCGGGCCTATTCACCGTGCCGGACGACTTCGACGCGCCGCTGCCCGACGACCTGCTCGACGCCTTCGAGCAGTGAAGCTGCTGCTGGACACGCACGTCTTTCTCTGGCTGCAGACCGAGCCCGAGCGGGTCGGGCCGGCAGCAGAGACCCTGGTGGACGACGCGCATGAGCTCCTCCTCTCGGCCGCAAGCTCCTGGGAGATCGCGATTAAGCACGCACTCGGCCGCCTCCCGCTCCCCGTCGGGCCCAGCGACTACGTGCCTTCCCGCGCCCGGCGCAGCGGAGTCGATCTGATGGCCGTCGAGCACGGCGACGCGCTGGCCGTGGCCGACCTGCCGCCGCACCATCGCGACCCGTTCGATCGACTCCTCGTGGCGCAGGCGCGTCGCCACGACCTCACGCTCGTCACGGCCGACCGCGGGCTGGGGCGCTACGACGTCCCCATCCTCGCTGTCGTCTGACCGTCGACCTATCCCGCGGCGCCCGCCGCTTCCAGGTCGTGGATCGCGTGCGCCTCGATCCCGTCAGTCCCCAGCGTCTTGCGCACCAGTCCCGCGAGGACATGGCCCGGGCCCGACTCCACGAAGGTCGTCGCGCCCGCCGCGTTGAGGTTGACCACCAGCTCGCGCCAGCGCACGTTGCGCATGACCGCCGTCGCCAGCTGCTCCGCCGGGTCGGTGAAGGGCGCCGCCTCGGCAGCCGACCAGATCTGCGAGACCGGTTCGCGGAACGTCACCGTCGACAGCGCCTCACGGAACCGCGGCACGATCGGCCCGATCCGCGGGGTGTGCCCGGCGCCGCCGTTCATCGGCAGCTTGACGACGCGGAACCCGGCGGCCTTGCCCGCGTCGTAGCACCAGTCCATCGCCTCCTGCGAACCGGCCACCACGACCTGCACCGGCGAGTTGTCGTTGGCCATCATCACGCCGTGCTCCTCGGCGCTCGCGACGAAGTCCTGCACGCCCGGCCCGATCATCGCCATCATCGCGCCCTTCGCGTCGATGTGGCGGACCTCCTCGAGCAGCTCGCCGCGGACCTTGACCATCCGCAGCGCGTCCTCAGGAGACAGGGCGCCGGACGCCGCGATCGCCCCGAACTCGCCGAGGGAGTGGCCGCAGAACGCGCGCTCGTGCTCCTCGCCGAGGTCGAGCTTGCCGGCCTCGTGCATCCGCTTGATGCGCTCCCAACCGGCCATGACCGCGCAGAACAGCGCGGGCTGGAACAGGCCGAGCGATTCCTTGGCCCGCTCGAAGATGTCCGGCGCGACGAGCTCGCGGGCCAGCGCCCCGAGCTCGGGGACGTACTCGTCCACGCGCGCGCCCATGTCGCTGATCTCGCTCCCCTGGCCGGGGAACAGCAGGACATGGGTGACGCGGTCGCTCATTCCGTCGCGCCCGCCTTCGCGTAGACGCCCTCGAGCGCGTCGCCCACCGTGCGGATCTCGCCGAGGTCGCCCTGCTCGATCTGGATGCCCATCTCCTCGTCGAGGATCTGCGCGAGCTCGACGAGATCGAGCGAGTCGATGTCGAGCTCCTCGAGCGTCGCCTCCTCGGTGATCGCGTCGGGGTCGGCGCCGAAGTTCTCGAGCGCGTCGTAGATCTTCGCCTTGATCTCAGCCTTGGTGTGGGCCACGAACGGTCTCCTCCAGATCAGGTGGTTGAGGCGGGAAGCATGCCAAGCGGGACGGGTGAAGCCGACAGACCCCCGTCGACGGTCAGGACGATGCCGTTGACGTACGCCGCGCCCGGCGACGCGAGGAACCGGACGCACGCCGCGACGTCCTCCGCCGTTCCGGCCCGTTTGGCCGGGATGAGCTGCGGCGCGGCGTCGATGAGCGCCTGGAACTCCTTGGGGTGGTAGTCGGCCTCGATGAGGCCGGGGGCGACGGTGTTCGCCGTCACGCCCTTGCGCGCGACCTCGGCGGTCACCGCGCGTGTCAGCGCCTCGAGCCCGCCCTTCGACGCCGTGTAGCTCGACTGGCCGGCGACAGGCATGTCCGCCGAGAACGAGCTGACGTTGACGATCCGGCCCCACCGGTGCTTGAGCATCTTCGGCACCGCGCGGCGGATCGCGCGGAATGGCGCGGAGAGGTTGACGTCGAGCACGGGATCCCAGTGCTCGTCCTTCGTCCCGCCGAGCGTGCGGTGCGACCACGCGCCCGCGTTGTTGACGAGCACGAAGACCGGGCCGAACGCCTCCTCGAGCCGCGCGAAGATCGACTCCAGCGCGTCGGGGTCCGCGAGGTCGCCGCCCACGGCGATCGCCTCGCCGCCCGCGGCGCGGATCTCCTCGACGACCGCGTCAGCGCCGGCCGCGTT
Source organism: Bifidobacterium breve (assembly GCA_945878865.1). Taxonomy (GTDB): domain Bacteria; phylum Actinomycetota; class Thermoleophilia; order Solirubrobacterales; family Solirubrobacteraceae; genus Svornostia. The sequence goes on from CAMCUD010000001.1 coordinate 324,659, forward strand.
GGTGTTGAAGTGCACCCCGACCCGCCAGCCGTCGGCCGCCAGCCCCTTCGCACACGCCGCACCGATCCCGCGCCCGGCGCCCGTGACGAGGGCGCACCCGTCGCGCTGCGGGTCCTGCGTCGCGGCCATCGCCGGTCAGACCGCGGCGCGCTCGCGCTCGCCGGTCTCGACCCGCAGCGGCAGGTCGGCGAACTCGGGCTGCTCGAGCAGCCAGTCGGCGAAGTGCCGGCCGACGACCCGCGCGCCCGCTTCGTTGACGTTGTAGCCGTTGGAGATGCGCAGCCGCATGTCGAGGCCGAGCTCGGGGCGCGGCATCACGCGGACGTTCGGGCCGTGGCGCTCGGCGGCCGCATGCAGTTCGGCGGTGACCGCCTCGAGCTTCTTGCGGTCCAGCCCGCCCTCGAGGACCGGCGATGTCGGCTCGTACAGCGCGACGACGCACTCCGGCCATATCTCCTTGACGACGTTCAGGAAGCCGTCGAGCTGCTCGTTGCCGGGGTACGGCGGCGTGGGGAACCCGCCCCAGCGCAGCGCCTTGCTGATGACGCGCCACACCGGGTAGATGCCCTTGCCGATGCGCTTGCCCATGTTCTCGCGCAGGCCGATGATCCGGCGGTGCCCGCCGAGGAAGTGCCTGCCGGTGTAGATCGGGCCGACCTGGAAGAGGATGACCTCGGGCGCCGGGCGGTTCATCCGTCGGCGCTTGAGCAGCTCCTTCTTCGTCTGCGGCAGCTCCTCGAACGTCCAGATCCACATGTTCTGGTAGCCGCAGCGAATGCCGTCCGCGGCCAGGCGCTTGAGCATGAAGCGCGGGAAGCCCATCGGCCCGTTGGCCTGATGATTGTCGGGCATCGCGCGGTCCTCGCAGGAGCCGATCCGCAGGATGTCGAGCGTGGGCCCGGGATCGTCGGCAGGCGGGGTCGGCAGCGACCAGAACATCCACCGGTCACGCGGACGCACCCACAACCATGCTGAGACGTACTTCTTGAACACCTCGCGCGCGAACGACTTCCCCGCCGCGAGACGCCCCCCAGCGCCTGCCCCCAAGTCGGCCATGGGCCCGAGTGTACCGACGCCCGCCGGGACGACAAAGCCCGCTGTGGCCAGCTCCTACGGAGTTCCTACCCGGCCCACGGCTCGGCGAGGCGAGGGAGCAGGAGCGTCTGCAGGTCGCTGACGGTCGCCCCGTCCCAGTGCTGCCCCCCGCGCTCCAGCAGCGTGACGTCGAACCCCGCGCCTCGCAGCGCGCCGACCTCGGCGCGCACCCCGGCGAGCGGGTACGTCGTGTCGCCGGTGTGCGCGAGATGGACGACGGGGAACCGGGCCGCGCCCACGGCGGCGAGCGCCTGCCCGGACGTGAGGCCGGTGTCGCGAAACGGCGAGGTGTTCTCGGCCAGCACCCCCGCGACGCGATCGGGGTGCAGGAACGCGAGCCGGTAGGCGAGGTCACCGCCGGACGAGTAGCCGCCGAGCACGACGTGCGCCGGGTCGACGTTGAAGTGGCGGCGGACCTCGTCGACGGCGCCGAGGACCGCGACATCGTCCGCGCCCATCTGCCAGCACCCGCCCTCCCGGCCGCCCGGCGCGAGCACGAGCCGCCGCGACGACGTCGCCGGCGCAACGTCGAGGATGTCCCACCGGCTCTCACCGCCGCACCCGTGCAGCCACACGAACAGTGGCGACGGCGTCCGGTGCGTCGCGTCGTAGCCAGAGGGCACCTGCAGCCACGCGCCAGCGAGCTGGAAGGGCGTGTCCGCGGTGAACGCGAGAGGGTCCGGCGGGACCGTGGTGCCCTGCGGGAGTGGCGGACCGCCCGGCGCAGCGGCCGGGCCGGGCGGGTCCCCGTCGATCGGAACGCCCTTCGACGAGGGGCCGAACGCCGCCGCGCGCCCCACCACGCGGCAGCTCAAGGCCGGCAGGCACGCGCGCAGCAGGCGGGGTGCGAACAAAGGCCACGTCGGCACGGGCGCGCGCACCGTCACCCGCTTGGTCCGGTGCGGCCGCACCGCGCCCGTCCGGACGCGCGCGACGACCTGCGGGTGCCCGCCCAGCACCACGGTGAGCCGCGCGGTTCCCGCGCCTGCCCGCGGCCCGGTGTTGCGCACGACGAGCGTGCCGCGCAGCTGCGCGGCCTCGACGCGGACCGCGCCGCGTGTGAGCCGCAGCCCGGCCTCGGCAGGCGGAGCGGCGGCGAGGGCCGTGAGCGCGGCAGCGAGCAGGATGCCCGGCCGGCGCAGCACGGCCGGGCTATCCGAGGACCTGCAGACGCCCCAGCGACGCGCGCGGATCGTCGGCCTTCGCCGGCGTCGTGAAGAAGAAGACGAGACGGCGGACCTTCACGCCGTCACCGTCGAAGTCCACCGTGACGTCGCGCTCGTCGGATGACAGGTCGGGCTCTTTGAGCAGCCGCCAGCCGGCCTTCAGGCCGTTGGGATCCCCCGACGCGAGCCCGTAGATCTGCAGTCCCATGCCGGGCGTCGTCGTCCGGAACGTGATCTGCGTGACCTGCCGCACGGCGCCGAGGTCAACCTTCAGCCCGGCCCCGATGTCCTCGTTGTCGGCAGGGACCGTGACGTCGAAGTACGGCTCGTTCTTGTTCAGCGCGTCCGCGGGATCGCCGAACTCCGCGCCGGGGCGCTTGTACGGGTCGTAGACGAAGAGGTTGTCGTCCTTGATCGTGAACGGCTCGGCCGCGGAGGTGCCGCCCGTCGAGTCGTCCGTCGTCGGAGTCGTCGTCGTGTTGTCGGTCGTGTCCGGCACGGGCGTGACCGGGTCGATCGTGGTGGAGTCGTCCACCGGCGCGACGGGCTGGATGTCGCTCGCGGTGTCGCTCGGCGTCGACGTCGCGGGCGGCGCCTCGATCGTCTTCGGCTGGCTCGTCGGCTTCGCGGGCGCGGGGACCTGCGCGACCTGGGCGGGGACCGGCGTGCCGGGATCGGTGCTCTGCGCGGCCGTCTGGCGCTCGGCGTCGCCCGTCACCGCGGCGTACCCGGCGACCGACGCGCCGCCGACGAGCAGCAGCGTCAGTCCGAGGACAACCGCACCGAGGCGCCAGCCCGGGCGCTGGCCGAGCCGGCCGGGCGCCGCGGTGCCGCACTCCAGGCACCAGTCCTGCCCGGCGAGCATCGGCGCGCCGCAGGTGCGGCACTCGGCCGTGGCGGGCTCCGCGGCCGGCGCGGGGGCGCCGGCGCCGTTCGCGCTCGGGGGCGCCTCCGCCTCGGGGGCGGCGCCCAGGGCCGGGGCCTCGGCGGGCTCCGGCGTGCGCTTGCGCAGCAGCGTCCTCACACCCGTGAGGCTACCCAACCGCTCCGGCGGGCGGCCGCGGTCAGCTCGCGGCGGGCTCGAGGCGCAGCGTCACGTCGCCGACCTTCTGGCCGTCGACGGCGGAGACGACCCGATCGACCTCGGAGGCCGGGACCGACAGGAACGAGAAGCGCGTCAGCACCTTCACGTCGCGGACCGCCTCGCCGTCGAGCCCGGCGTGCTGCACGACGGCGTGCACGATGTCCGCGACCTCCAGGCCGTCGGCCTTGCCGCCGCCGAGGACGAGCTTCTTGTACGGCTCCGAGCCGTTGCGCGAGAGCTGCGGCTTGCTGTGGCGCCGCGGCGGCTCCTCGACCTTCGCAGGAGCGACGTGCTTGCCCGGCTCCCACTGGGCGATCTTCGTGCCGATGTGCTCCTCGATCGCCTCGAGCTCGCGCTTCTGGCGCGGCTCGACGAACGTCACCGCGCGGCCGGACCGGCCGATGCGGCCCGTGCGGCCGATGCGGTGGACGTAGACGTCCGGCGACGTCGGAACGTCGAAGTTGACGACGTGCGTCACGGTGGAGATGTCGATGCCGCGCGCCGCGACGTCCGTCGCGACGAGGATCGGGACGCGCCCGCCCTTGAAGCCGAGCATGACGCCGTCGCGGCCGCCCTGGCTCATGTCGCCGTGCAGCGCCTTGACGTTCATCCCGCTGTCGCGGAGCTTGCGGTAGAGCTGGTCGCAGCGGACCTTCGTGCGGACGAAGACGATCGCCTGGTCGGGGCGCTCCTCGCGCAGGACCTTGGCGAGCAGCTCGGCCTTGTCCTGAGACTTGACCTCGACCTGGAACTGCTCGACCGAGTCGACGGTGAGCGTCTGCGCCTTGACCTTCACGAGCGCGGGGTCGTAGAGGTAGCGGTCGGCGAGCTTGCGGATCGGCGGCGGCATCGTCGCGCTGAAGAGCGCAGTCTGGCGGCCGTTGGGCGTGAGCGCGAGGATCTTCTCGACGTCCTCGAGGAACCCGAGGTCGAGCATCTCGTCGGCCTCGTCGAGCACGACGTAGCGGCAGTCGTGCAGCACGAGCGAGTGGCGGCTGATGAGGTCCTTCACGCGGCCGACCGTGCCGACCACGATGTGGCCGCCGGCGCGCAGCTGCGCCTGCTGGGTGCGGATCGGCGCGCCGCCGAAGACCGCGACGACGTCGACGCCCTTGTGCACGCCGTACGACCGGATCGCCTGCGTGACCTGGATGCAGAGCTCGCGGGTCGGCGTCAGGACGAGCGCCTGGACCTCGGAGACCGACGGGTCGACGTTCTCGATGAGCGGCAGCCCGAACGCGGCGGTCTTGCCCGAGCCGGTCTGGGCCTGGCCGATCATGTCCCGACCCTCCATGAGCGGCGGGATCGCCTGCTCCTGGATGGGGGACGGCTTCTCATACCCCACGTCCTGGAGCGCCCGCAGCACGGGCTCGGAGAGGCGAAGGTCGGCGAAGCTCGTCATCGGGCCACCACTCTAGGTGGTTCGGGCATGTTCGGCGGTCTTCGCGGGCGCGCCGCTGGCCACATCCGTAGGGTGCGCAGCGGGGGCATGAAGGTTCTGTACGTCAATCAGACGTCGCAGATGAGCGGAGCCGAGCACTCGCTGCTCACGCTCATCCACGGCTTGCGTCACCGGGTCCACGCTGAACTGGCGTGCCCCGAAGGCGATCTCGCGGACGCCGCGCGCGAGCGCGGCCTCGCCGTCCACCCCATCCAGGGCACAGACGTCACGCTGCAGCTCGACCCGTTCGCCACGCCGAAGGCGCTGGCCGAGATCGCCGTCGACGGCGCGCGGATCGCACGGCTGTCACGCCGCGGCGGGTTCGACCTCGTCCATGCGAACACGACCCGCGCGGGACTCATCGCGACGATGTTCGCCGGGGTCGGCGCGAAGCCGACCGTGGTGCACGTGCGTGACTGGACCCCCGAGGGCGTCGTCTCCGGCGCGATCCTCCAGTACGCGCGGATCCGGGCCAGCGCGCTCATCTGCATCTCCCAGCTCGTCGCCGACGAGTTCCCCGCCCACCCCGCGAGCACGCCGCTGCACGTCATCCACAACCCGATCGACCTGCGGCGCTTCGACCCCGATCGGATCGACCGCGCGGCGGCGCGTGCGGCGCTCGGCCTGGCCGAGGACGAGTTCGCGGTCGCGGTCGTCGCGCAGCTCACGCCGTGGAAGGGTCAGGAGGAGGCGATCCGCGCGGTCGCCCAGCTGCGCGAGCGCCACCCGAGCCTGCGGCTGCTCGTCGTGGGCTCGCCGAAGTTCCAGTCCGCGCGACTCGACAACCAGGCCTACGCCGACGCGCTTCACGCGCTGCCGGCCGAGCTCGGCGCCTCCGACATCGTGCGGTTCCTCGGTGAACGCAAGGACATCCCCGAGATCCTGCGCGCCCTGGACGTGCTGCTCGTGCCGTCCTGGAAGGAGGCGTTCGGGCGGATCGTCGTCGAGGGAATGGCGATGGAGCTGCCCGTGATGGCCACCGACGTCGGCGGTCCGAAGGAGATCATTACCTCAGGCGTCGACGGGATCCTCGCGCCGCCGCAGGACCCGGCGGCGTGGGCGGCGGCGCTCGAGCGGCTCATCGGCGGCCCCGGTCTGCGCGCCGACCTCGCGTCCCAAGCACGGGTGTCCGCCGTGGAACGATTTACGCCTGAACTGGCTGCTGAGCGGGTATGGGCGGTGTATGAGCGAACAGCCGGGCTTGGTTTCGCCTCCTGAACATTGGCGTTTCCCGCCAGGTTCCGCTACCGTCCGATCGGGATGAGGGACGGGGCGACCAGGGGGGTTGCTCTTGCGCACGACTACTTGCTGGTCCTGCGCGGGGCCGAGCGCGTGTTCAGCGCGATGGCTGACTGCTGGCCGGACGCGCCGATCTCGACGCTCCTCTACGACGGCGATGCGACGCAGGGCCGCTTCGGCGACCACGAGATCCACACGTCGTACCTCCAGCGGCTCGGCGTCCGCCAGCAGGGGTTCCGCCGGCTCATGCCGTTCTACCCGCGCGCGGTCGAGCGCCTGCACGTGCCGGACGCCGAGGTCGTCATCTCGAGCTCCAGCGCGTTCGCGCACGGCCTGACGCCGCCCGGTGACGCGCCGCACATCTGCTACTGCCACTCGCCGTTCCGCTACGTCTGGCACGAGCGCCAGCGCGCGATCGACGAGATGCCCGGCTGGACGGGCCCGTTCGGCCCGCGCGTGCTCGACCGCATCCAGGACTGGGACCGCCAGGCCTCGCGCCGCGTCACGCACTACATCTCGAACTCCGAGCTGACCCGTGATCGCATCGGCGAGTTCTACGGCCGTGACTCAGCGGTGATCCACCCGCCGGTGGCCGTCGACCGGTTCACGCCGTCGACCGACCACGACGACTACTTCCTCGTCGTCTGCGAGCTCGTGCGGCACAAGAACGTCTACGTCGCGCTGGGCGCCGCCGAGAAGGCGGGCGTGCCGATCAAGGTCGTCGGCACCGGGCCGGACGAGTACTGGCTCAAGCGCGACTACCCGAACGCGGAGTTCCTCGGGCGGGTCAGCGACGAAGAGCTCGCGCGCGTCTATGAGCGGGCTCGCGCGTTCGTCATGCCGGCGATCGAGGAGTTCGGCATCGTCGCCGCAGAGGCGCACGCTGCCGGCCGGCCGGTGCTCGCCGCCGGCGCGGGCGGCGCGCTCGAGATCGTGGTTGAAGGCGAGACCGGCGTGTTCGCCACCCCGCATGACGTCGACGCGTTCGCCGACGCGATGCGCAACGTCGATTGGGACGCGTTCGACCCGGCCGTCATCCGCGCGCGCGCCGAGGACTTCTCCGTGCCGACGTTCCAGGCGCGGCTGCGCGAGGAGATCGACCGGGTGCTCGGGCGCAACATCGCGCCGCTGCGTCAGCCGGCCGCTCAGGAGGTCGGGTCGAGCAGCAACTTCCCCGACGTCCGGCGCTCGGCCAGCGCCACCTGAGCCTCGGCGGCCCGCGAGAGCGGGTACGTCGCCCCGACGACCACGCGCACGGCGCCGTCGGCGATCTGCGCGAAGAGGTCCTGCAGCGGCGGGCCGACCATCTCCGGGCGCTCGAGCAGCGGCTGGATCCAGAAGCCGATGACCTGCCGGTTCGTGCGCATGAGCTTGCCGGTGCGGACCTCGTTCTGCTCGCGGCTGGCGATCCCGTAGACCACCATGCGGCCGAGCGGCGCCAGCGCGTTGTAGCTCTCCTCGAAGACCTGGCCGCCGGCGAGCTCGAACACGACGTCGACCGGCTCCCCGGCGTTGGCCTGCAGGATCCGATCGCGCAGGCCCTCCGCCTCGCTGGCGATCGCCGCGTGGGCGCCGAGCTCCTTCGTCAGCGCGCGCTTCTCCTCCGAGGAGGCGGTCGCGATGACCTTCGCGCCGAGCCGCACGCCGAGCTGGACCGCGAGGCTGCCGACACCGCCCGCGGCGCTGCCGACGACGACCGTGTCCCCCGGCTGCACGCGCCCGAAGGTGTGGTGCAGGTGCCACGCGGTGAGCCCTTGCATGATCGAGGCGAGCGCCTGCTCGTCGGTGACGCCGGCGGGGATCGGAACGGTGAGAGCCTCCGGCGCCGTCGCGTACTCGGCGTACCCACCGCGGCCGCACAGCGCGACGACGCGCTCCCCGGTGTCCTCGCGCGTGCCCGCGACCTCCACCCCGGGGACGAGCGGCAGCTCGCGCGCTTCGACGTACTGGTTGTGGCGCTGGTGGGTGTCGGCGAAGTTCAGTCCCGCGCGCGAGACCTTGATGAGCACCTCCCCGTCCGCGGGCTCGGGCACCGGGATGTCGACGAGCTTGAGGACCTCGGGGCCGCCGAACTCCTCGATCTGGATGGCGCGCATGGGCGCGAGGCTACCGGGGTGATGCCGGAAACGATCGAGATCGGACCGTTTCGGGACACACCCCCGAGACGGCGCTGATCTCCGCACGCCGTTACCCTCCGCGCCATGGCCGTCACCGTTGTTGGATCCATCGCATACGACGCAGTCAAGACCCCGTTCGGCGAGCGCGAGCGCATGCTCGGCGGCGCCGCCGTGCACTTCGCTCTCGCGGCGTCGTTCTTCGACGAGGTCCGCGTCGTCGGCCCGGTCGGTGACGACTTCGGCGACGCCGAGTACAAGGTCCTGCACGACCGCGGCGTCATCACCGACGACATCGAGCACGTCGCCGGCGGCAAGACCTTCTTCTGGAAGGGCGTCTACAGCGAGAATCTCAACCAGCGCGAGACGCTCGTCACCGACCTCAACGTCTTCGAGACGTTCGAGCCGAAGCTCTCGCAGGCGAGCAAGGACGCCGAGACGCTGTTCCTCGCGAACATCCAGCCCGACCTCCAGCTCGCCGTCCGTGAGCAGTGCTCGGGCGCGCGGTTCGTCGCGATGGACTCGATGGATCTCTGGATCAACATCGCGCACGAGTCGCTGACCGAGGTCATGAAGAACGTCGACGTGGTCATCCTCAACGACGAGGAGGTGGAGATGTACTCGGGCAAGACCCCGATCATCAACGCCGCGAACCACATCCTCGACCTCGGCCCGAAGGCCGTGCTCGCCAAGCAGGGCAAGTACGGCGTCGGCGTGATCATGCGCGAGGGGACGTTCTGGCTGCCGGCGTACCCGATGGAGCAGGTCATCGACCCCACGGGCGCCGGCGACTCGTTCGCCGGCGGGTTCGTCGGCTTCCTCGCCCAGCACGCCGGCGACGAGCAGACGCTCGACCTCTACGCGCGCGCGGCGGCGTACGGGACGGCGGTCGCGTCGTTCAACGTGCAGGAGTTCGGCACCGAGCGCGTCGCGCGGCTCACGGGTGACGAGATCGCCGAGCGGGTCGGGCACCTGCAGCGCATCACCCAGTTCAGTGATACCCCGATCGCGCTGCGCGGCTAGAACGCCCGTCCAGCCGGGCTGAATTTCGCTCGATTCCGAGCGATCAGACAGAGGTCCAACGAACGTAAGGACAGCGTAGGAACGGGCCCCTCCCGCCGATAGCCCTCGTGCAACGGCCGACGCACCATCGGCCGTCACGCAGGGAAATCGGAGCCAGGGAGGGCCCCACGTGCTGTTCAACCCGCGCGGTGCGCTGTGCGCCGTAGCAACGTCCATCGCCGTCGTCCTGACGGCCGCCACCGGGGCCAGCGCCGCGGGCACGGACGGGGTCCTGATCCAGCACACCGACGGGTCGATCACCGTCGAGCATCCGAACGCCCAGCTCTCGAAGCTCACCGGGTTCGCCGCGAAGGCGTCGCGCCGCAAGGGCGTGCGCTTCGCCGAGCCCAACCGCCTCTACGCCGCGGCGTCCTCGCCCGGCGACCCGCTGTTCGGCGACCAGTGGTCGCTGGCCGATGACACGGTGATCGGCGCGGGCCCCGCGTGGGACCAGACCACAGGCGGCGACGTCACGGTCGCGGTCATCGACTCGGGCGTCGACACGACGCACCCCGATCTCGCGCCGAACATCTGGACGAATCCGCGCGAGGTGCCCGGCAACGGCGTCGACGACGACGGCAACGGCTACGTCGATGACACGCAGGGCTGGAACTTCGTTAACAACTCGCCCAACGCACGGGACGACAACGGGCACGGCACGCACGTCGCGGGGATCATCGGCGCGAAGGGCGGCAACGGCATCGGGGTCGCCGGAGTCGCGTGGAACGTGAAGATCATGCCGGTGAAGGTGCTCGACGCGACGGCCGTCGGCTCGGCCGCCACGCTCGCCCAGGGCATCCGCTACGCCGTGGCCAGCGGCGCGCAGGTCATCAACCTGTCGGTGTCCGGGCCCGGCTACAGCAAGGCCTTCGAGGATGCCGTGCAGTTCGCCAGCGACAACGGCGTGATCGTCGTCGGCGCGGCGGGCAACGACGGGCGCAGCGTCGACGCCTCACCGGTCTACCCCGCGGCCTTCAATGCGCCGCTCATGCTGGCCGTCGCGGCGACGGCGCCGGGCGGCGGCCTCGCGTCGATCTCGAACTACGGGGCGGGCAACGTCGAGCTCGCCGCGCCCGGCCAGGACATCGTCTCCACGGCGATGGGCGGCGGCTACGAGCGCCGGACCGGCACATCGATGGCCACGCCCCACGTCGTCGGTGCGCTCGTCCTGCTCGCCGCGGCGCGCCCGGATCTCGGCCCGGTCGGCTGGCGCGACGCGCTGCTGGCCACCGCCCGTAAGGGGCTGCCGGTCAGCGGCGGCATGATCAACATGTCCGGAGCCCTGCAGAGCGTCCTTGGGACGAGCTTCAAGGCGACGCTGAAGCGCACGGGCTCGTCGGTGAAGCGCAGCGCCTGCTCGCTGCGGCGCGCCAAGGCGATCTCGGCGGCGATCCGCAAGCGCGAGCGCGGCAACCTCTACGTGCGGGCGCAGAGCTCGTGCACGAGCAGCGCGCCGACGGCGGTCAGCGCCGGCAGCCGCTGATCGACCCGCCCCGCCCCCTTCCGGGCCGAACGTCTGTCCTGCGGGGTCAGGGCCCTGCGTGACGTACGTTCGGCGGGCCGGGCCGGGTGAGCGTCTGTCCTGCGGGGTCAGGGCCCCGCGTGACGTACGTTCGGCGTGTCGGCGCGCGGTCCGGCCGGGTACCCTTCGGCTGTGGGCTGGACGTTCTTCTTCCTGATGGTCGTCCTGAAGGTCCCCATCGTCGCGCTCCTGTGGATCGTGTGGTGGGCGATCAGGGCCGCCCCCGACGCCGAGGCGGGCGGCCAGGACGACGGCGGCACGCACCGCCCGAACGCGCCGCAGCCGCACACCGGCCCGGGCCCCGGTCGTCCTCGTGGGCCGCACGGCGAGCCGTCACCGCCGAGCCCGCCGCGCACGCGCCCGGCGCGTCGTCCGGCATCCCGCCCCGTCCGGCCGTAGACTGCCGCGCGTGAGCGCCACCTCGGTCCTCTCCGACGGCACGATCCGCCGCCTCATCGCCGACGGCGCGATCAAGGTCGATCCCTGGGACGACGGCATGGTCCAGCCGGCGTCGGTGGACCTGCGCCTCGGGCACAGCTTCCGCGTGTTCCACAACCACCGCGCGTCGGCCATCGACCTGAAGGACCCGCCGCGCAACCTCACCGAGCAGGTGACGATCGCCGACGACGAGCCGTTCCTCATCCACCCCGGCGAGTTCGTCCTCGGCCGGACACTCGAGTGGGTGGAGCTGCCGGACGACATCGTCGCCCGCATCGAGGGCAAGTCGAGCATCGGGCGCCTCGGGCTCATCGTGCACGCCACCGCCGGGTTCGTCGATCCGGGCTGGAAGGGCACGCTCACGCTCGAGATCACGAACCTCACCCGCATCCCGATCAAGCTCTGGGCCAACCTCCCGATCGCCCAGCTGTCGTTCATGACGCTCGACCGCGCCGCCGAGCGGCCGTACGGGCACCCGGAGCTCGGCTCGCACTACCACGGCCAGGTCGAAGCGACCGAGTCGCGGTACGAGGGCGGGCCCGCCAAGACCGCCTGACCGCGGTCCCGAATCGGTCCCAGGCGCTGGCCTCAGGCGGCCGATCGCGCCAGTCTCCCGCCGGATGAACGATGTTCCGGGCCATTGCACGCCCGGACGACGCGATGCTCGAGACGAGGACCTTGCCCATGCCCGCCGCCACCCGTGACGCCCGGAACCCGAAGGCGCTGACGGCGGCGCGACGCGCCATCGCCGCCGCGACGCTCGCGGCGACGCTGCTGTGCGCCCCCGCCGCGCTTGCGGCCGACCCCGGGATCACCGGGCAGTGGCACCTCGACACGGTCGCCGGGTCCGGTGCCTCGTCGACCACCGAAGACGTCTCCGGCGGCGGCCAGACCGGCAAGTTCACCGCGACGCCGACGCTCGTCCCCGGCCGGTTCGGCAAGGCGCTGTCGGGCGCGTGGATGAACGTGACCCGCCCCCCGGGCGGCGCGTGGGGCCTCGAGTCCCCGCAGGTGTCCTTCACCGTCTGGATCAAGCAGTCAGGCTTCCCGGGCACCCTGAAGTACATCGGCGGCAAGGGCGCCATCGGCGCGTACCCGGTCTGCGGCGGCAGTTCGTGGGGGATGTACACGGGCTACAACCCGGGCAAGGCGGGCCTCGCGTTCTACGTCAAGGGCGGCGTCGGCAGCGGGGACCTCTCGCCGCAACTCGGCCCGTCGTCGACCGTCTGGGACGGCCAGTGGCACGCGGTCACGGGAACGTATGACGGCGCGGCCATCCGGCTGTACGTCGACGGCGCGCAGGTCGGTGCCGGCACGCCGTACACCACGCCGATCCAGTACGCGGGCGCGAACGTGGCGCAGGACAACTTCACCGTCGGCACCTACGCCGACAAGACGAGCGGCGCCCCGTGCGGCAACTCGGACTGGCCAGGCGCGATCGACGAGGTCCGCGTCCACAACCGCGCGCTCACCCAGGCCGAGATCACCAAGCTCCACGACCCGACCGCGACGACGCCGCCCGACCTCGCCGTCGCCCCCGGCGAAGAGCCTCCCGCGACGACCCCACCGCCCGCGCCGCGCCCGCCGATCGACATCGCGGAGCTCCCGGCGCGGAACATCACGCCGCCCGAGGTCACGCGCGGCCCGGTCACGAACGGCAAGGCGACGTACAGGTGCAGCGAGGGCGTGTGGGAGGGCCTCGCCGACGACCCGCAGTTCCTGAAGGCCATCTGGGCCCGGGGCGAAGGCCTGACCAACGGCAAGCCGACGCCCGACAAGAACCTGCTGGCGGGCGGCGGCATCAGCATCGGCGGGACGGCCGCACGGCGGCAGCTCTACTGCGTGGTGAGCGCCAAGACCCGATCGGGCGGCAGGATCAGCGCGAGCGGACCGCAGCGGATGGCCCCGGACTTCCGGATCGGCTTCCCGGTCATCACCAAGCCGCGGATCGTCGGCGACCTGCGGATCCGCGGCATCGACGTCTTCCAGGTCGTCCAGCCGCTCAGCGGGTCCGGCCAGTACCGCTACAACGACGTCCCGGACAAGGGCGGCCTCGGGTTCCCGACGACCTGCGGCGGCGGCACGCCGACCGCACTCGTCCTGCCCGGCTGCACGCCGAACGGCGCCGCGACGCAGCAGGCGCAGTACAACGGCGTGCTGCTCGACGCGGACAAGCCGACCACGGCCGTGGTCTACCTCGACCGTGCACCCGACACCCTGACGTCCCACGAGAACGCGCAGCTCCAGGTCAAACTGCGGATGACCGCGGGCGCGCGAGTGAACGCATCGCGGACGCAGAGCCTGAAGGCCATCGAGCTCTTCAGCTCCACCAGCAACGCGGTCACGGCGACTGAGCGCGGCGACGAGACGATGGGGGTGGAGTTCGAGCTCCCGCAGTCGTGGGTCCAGGCCGCCGCGAACGGCACGTTCGACCTCACGGCGAAGGTCAGCATCGTCGATGCATCCGACCTCAAGCAGTGCAGCCAGACGCTGATCCCGGTCCTCAATCCGGACGCGGCGTGCAGCGCGAACGACACGTTCACGCTGACCGGCGTCTTCTCGCGGATCCTCACGTTCCCCGGTGTGATCAAGGCGATCGGCCTGACGACATCGGGCCAGACGCTGGCGTCGCTGAAGTCGCCCCAGAGCGCGATGCAGTCAGCCGTCGACCTGCTGCCCGGCGGCGAGCATCTCCAGATCTCGAACTACGCGGTGCAGCTTGCGATCGACCCCGCGACGGCGTCGAACGGGACGAACTGCCCGATCCCGAAGGGCGCGGACGCCGGCTCGACCAGGCGGGACTGCGCGAGCGCACACGTGAAGAGCGTCGTCCGCGCGTGGGTCGCCAGCGGCCCGGCGACCACCGTGGAGGCGTCGCCGACCGACGGGTTTCACGTGCTCGCCGCGTTCCACAACTACCAGTACGCGCCCGGCGCGACCGAGCCGGGCTCGAGCTTCAACGGCGGCGGGGTGGGCAAGTGGGGCCGCGGGAGCAACCAACCGTACCTCCAGATCAACGACGGCACGATCAACCGCCCGATGACGGCCGCGGCCCACGAGCTCCTGCACGCGATGGACGCCCCGCACGCCGGTGTCAAGCTCCAGGGCCTCGGCGGCGATCCGTCCTGCGGCGGCGACAACAACGGGCAGGTTGGCGAGCCGTGGCCCAACGACCAGGCCGGCCGGCTGCAGGGCGTGAAGTTCGACGCGAAGACCGGTGAGCGGACCGTCGACGACGACCTCACGGTCGCGAACATCCAACAGCCGCTGTGGGACTTCATGTCGTACTGCACGGGCGACCCGACGGCCTGGCTGTCCGCGCGCAACTGGAACCGGGCGTTCTCGTTCATGGTCCAGGCCGAGACCGTCGCGCCGACGGTCTTCCAGGTGCCGGTCAAGGTGCGCGCAGCGGCCGCCCAGTCGGGCCTCGTGCCGACGGTGGCGGGTGCGGGCTTCGCCGTCGGCACCGTCGTCGGCGACCAGGCGCGAATCACGGCCCTGGAGCCCGCCGATCCCGACCACCGCGTCCCCGCGGCCGACCCGGGCTCGGCGCTGAAGGTGCGAGCCCTGCGCGCCGACGGCTCGACGATCGCCGAGGTCGGCGCGCGCGTGTCGACCGACACCGAGGGCGGCGGCAAGACGTTCATCGCTCCGGTCCCCGCCGGCGCCGCCACCGTCCAGCTCGTGTCGAACGGGTCGGTCGTGGACACCCGCACGAAGGGACCCGCGCCGAAGGTGACCCTCACCGCGCCCGGCAAGGGCAAGCGCGTGCGCCGGTCGCTGCAGGTGCGCTACCGCGCGAGCAACGCGCAGACCGCTGCGATCGAGTTCTCCCCCGACGGCCGCACGAAGTGGCGGACCGTGTACCGCGGGCCGGCCACCGGCACGGCCACCCTGCCGATGACGCTGCTGCGCACCGGCACCGCCGCGAAGATCCGGGTGAAGGTCAGTAACGGCTTCGACACCGCCGAGGTGACCTCGCCCGCGCTGCGCGTCGACGGCCGTCCGCCGACTGCGGCCATCATCCGGCCGACCAAGGGCGAGCGGGGCACGGCGGCCTCGAAGGTCGTCCTCCTCGGCCAGGGCGCCGACGAGGCGGGCAAGCGCCTGAAGGGCAAGGCGCTGACGTGGTTCGCCGGGAAGAAGCGCCTCGGCGCGGGCGAGCGCCTGCGCGTGACGCTGCCCGCCGGGCGGACCACGGTGCGGCTGGTGGTCAAGGACAAGCTGGGCCGAACGACGACGGCGAAGCGGACCGTGCGCGTCGACCCGGTCGCGCTGGAGCTCAAGACGCTGAAGGCCGGCGCGGTCAAGGCGGGCGCCCGGCGCGTGACGGTCACGGTGGCGACGAACGTGCCGGCGACGCTGCGCGCCGGCAAGACGACGGTCCGCGTCGGGCCGAAGACGCGCCGGGTGCGCCTGGCGCTTGCGGCGAAGCCCGCCGTCGGCGTGCTCCGGCTGGCGCTGCGCCTCACGCCCGTCGGCGGGGGCGAGACGCTGCGGCCGGCGCTGGAGGTGCTCCGCGGTTAGCGGCCGATGGTCTTGTGCGAGATCACTTCGCAGTTCGTGATCTCGTACTTCGGCTTGGCGCGGCGTGAGACGTTGAACACGTCGCGCCCGGGCCCGCAGTCCACCCGGCCGCGGCCCTTGAACGCCTTGATGTAGTCGTTGCCCGCCCCGGCCTCGATGACGTTCTGGCCCCACGATGCGTAGATGAAGTCGTTGCCCGCGCCGCCGGTCAGCCGGTCGAACTGGCCCGTCGGCTGCCCACCGGGCTTGTAGTCGCCCCAGATCACGTCGCCGGTGCGCCCGGCGTAGATCGTGTCCGAGCCGTGGCCGCCGAGCAGCTTGTTGTGCCGGTGCTTGGACGGGACGATCCACCGCGGCTTGCCGTTGACCCGGCCGTCGCGCTCGTAGCACTTCGTGCCGCCGCCCTTGCAGATCGCCTTGGCGATCTGATCCCACGAGTAGGAGCGGTCCTGGCCGCCGTGCGGGTCACGGCCCCAGCGGGCATCCAGCGGGCGCTCGCCGTCCTTCTTGTTCATGAGCAGCAGGCCGTCGATCGTCGGCCAGTCGCTCTGGTCGGTCTTCGCGATGGCGGCGCCAGGGGACAGAAGCGCCGCCGCGCCAAGAACAGCCAGAATCCGGAGAGACATCATCCGCCGCACGCTAGCGAAGGCGCCGGTATGGTCGGCGTATGGGTCTCATCACGCTCCTCGCCTCCGCCGCCGAGGGCGGCAAGGAGGTCTCGCACGACTACACGCCCTTCTACATCGTGGGTGGCGTGCTGGCCGCGTTCGCGGTCCTCCTCTCGGCCTTCGGCTGGATGCGGCCGGACTTCCCGAAGGGCGACGGTCCGGCGCGGGCGGTGATGGCGCTCGGCGTCGTGCTGGCCGGCGGCGCCATGGTGACCGCCGTGTACGTCACGTCCTGACGCGCCACGCCAAGATTGTCCCGTCAGGCGACCGGCTCGCGACGCGCAAGTCGCCATACTCTGTTCGTACTCCCCTCTCACGACCGAGGACGCGGATGACGCAGACTGATCCCCAGGACGGCGGCGGCGGCGTAGCCAGCGCAAGCGACACGCTGACCGTCACGGACAACCGCACCGGCAAGAGCTATGAGATCCCCATCTCGGACGGCACGGTCCGGGCGATGGATCTCCGCCAGATCAAGGTTGCCGACGACGATTTCGGCCTCATGACCTACGACCCGGCGTACACGAACACGGCGTCGTGCCGGTCGTCCATCACGTACATCGACGGTGACGCGGGCATCCTCGAATACCGCGGTTACCCGATCGAGCAGCTCGCCGAGAACTCCACCTATCTCGAGGTCGCCTACCTCCTGGTCTACGGCGAGCTCCCGACGCAGCAGCAGCTCGACTGGTGGACGAACGAGATCACGCTCCACACGTTCGTGCACGAGAACGTCAAGGAGTTCGTCGGCGGCTTCCGCCACGACGCCCACCCGATGGGCATGCTCCTCGGCGCCGTCGGCGCGCTGTCGACGTTCTACCCCGACGGCATGGCCATCGGTGACCCGGCGAGCCGTGAGATCCAGACGATCCGCCTGATCTCCAAGATGCCGACGCTCGCGGCCTTCGCCTACCGGCACATCCAGGGACGCCCGTACGTCTATCCGGACAACGACCTCGCGTACCCCGACAACTTCCTGTCGATGATGTACAAGATGACCGAGCTGAAGTACGAGGCCGATCCTCGTCTCAGCCGGGCGCTGGACATCCTCTTCATCCTCCACGCCGACCACGAGCAGAACTGCTCGACGTCGGCGGTGCGGTCTGTCGGCTCCTCGCAGGTCGACCCGTACTCGGCGGTCGCCGCCGGCATCGCCGCGCTCTACGGCCCGCTGCACGGCGGCGCCAACGAAGCGGTGCTGCGGATGCTGCGCCGGATCGAGACCGTGGAGAACATCCCGGGCTTCATCGAGGGCGTGAAGAGCGGCAACGAGCGGCTCATGGGCTTCGGCCACCGCGTGTACAAGAACTACGACCCGCGCGCCCGGATCATCAAGTCCGCCGCCGAGGACGTGTTCGAGGTCACCGGCAAGAACCCGCTGCTCGACATCGCGCTGGAGCTCGAGAAGATCGCGCTCGAGGACGAGTACTTCATCGGGCGCAAGCTCTACCCGAACGTCGACTTCTACTCGGGTCTCATCTACGAGGCACTCGGCCTGCCGGTCGAGATGTTCCCGGTGATGTTCGCCATCCCGCGCACGAGCGGATGGATCGCCCAGTGGCTGGAGATGACACAGGACGGCGAGCAGAAGATCGCGCGCCCGCGGCAGATCTACACGGGCGAGCGCACGCGCGACTACGTCGCGATCGGTCAGCGCTAGGCGACTGCCTGGGCTACGCCGCCGCGGCTGACGCGGCGGCGTGGTCCTCGACCACGACCCGGTTGCGCCCGCCGCGCTTGGCTTCGTAGAGCGCGGCGTCCGCACGCTCGAAGAGGCTCTTCCACTCGAAGTCCTCCCCCGGGGCCGTGCAGGCCGCGCCGACGGAGATGTGGATCTCCAGCCCCTGGATCGGCTCGGCGGCGACGGCCGCGCGCAGCCGCTCGGCCATCGCGCCGGTCTCCACGATGCTGCCCCCGGGCAGCAGCACGGCGAACTCCTCCCCGCCCATGCGGTAGGCGAGATCGTAGGCGCGCAGCTCGCGGCGCAGGACGTACGCGACGTCGCGCAGCACGGCGTCGCCCATGTTGTGGCCGTGGTTGTCGTTGACCGACTTGAAGTGGTCGAGGTCGGCGACGATGACGCCGACGGGGCGGCCGGTGAGGCGCGACTGCTCCTCGATCTCCGGGATGCGGTTGTTCAGCGCGTGGCGGTTGAGCATCCCCGTGAGCGGGTCGAGGATCGCCGCGCCGCGGTTGTCGATGTCCGAGTCGCGCAGGACCGCGCCGACGGACGCCGCCGCGATGATCGCCGCGACGATGAGCGTGACGTGCAGTGGATCGGTCGTGAGGATCCCGGGCTCGGCGATCATGATCGCGCCGGCGGCGATCACGCAGGTGTAGCCCGTCGCGACGATGAGCACGCGCCGGGCGTATCTGCCCGCGATGCCGGCGATCGGCCAGGTCACGAGCGCCATGCCCGCCGAATCGGCGGCGCCGTAGAAGTACAGCGCCACGACGATGCAGGTCAGCGCCCCGATCAGCCCGATGAAGCAGATGATCTGCGGGTTGGGCAGCCGGCTCGCCGCCCGCTGGAGCGCGCCGAAAAAGATCACGCCGAACACCGCCGGGCCCACGGACCGCAGGTCGCCGCCGAAGAAGATCGCCGGCGCCACGGCGACCATCACGAGCGCCATGACCTTCGTGTTGACGGGGAGCAGCCGCGCGTTCATGTCCAGGAAGCGCTGGTGCTCGAGCTCGTCCCGGCAGAACCAGGAACGGCGGAAGGTGGTGGCGGGAGGCGCCATGGTCAGAACATCGGCGGACGGACGGGCCGGCTACCACCACATCCGGGGATGACGGACGAACGTCCAAGGAAGTGGGTTGTATGATGAAACGGCAATGTCGGCCGAAGCCTCACCCTTCGATCCTCGCGACGTACGGCTGCGGCCCATCCGCCCGGACGACAAGGTCCTGCTCCAGCGCGGGTTGGCCAACCTCTCGCTCGAGTCGACCGTCCAGCGGTTCCTCGGCCCCAAGCCCTCGTTCTCCGGCGCGGAGCTGCGCTACCTCACCGAGGTCGACATGACCGACCACGTCGCGCTCGTCGCGATGCTCGGGGACGAGCTCATCGCCGTCGGGCGGTTCGTGCGCGACCCCAAGCACCCGCACCAGGCCGAGGTGGCGATCACCGTCGGCGACCCGTGGCAGGGCAAGGGGCTCGGCACCCTGCTCGGCGACGCGCTCGTCGAGGCGGCCCGCGAACGCGGGATTACGGAGTTCACCGCGCTGCTGCAGGGCACGAACCGCGCCGCGCACCGCCTCTTCTCCCACGTCGCCGGGCAGCTGACGACCCGCACCGCCGACGGGGTGGACGAGCTGGTCGGCGCCCTGGCGTAGGCTGCGCGCCCGTGTGGCGCGTGACGATCCGGATCGGTTCGAAGGTCACGAAGCACCAGGCGGACGATCTGGGGTCCGCCGTCGCCGTGCTTGAGCGCTCGCTCACCGACGCCGGCGCCCGCCGCGACGAGACCCGCGCGCTCGCACGGACGTACAGCCCGCAGCAGCAGGTGGCCGCCCGCGGTGAGCTGACCGGACCGGGCGCGCCATGGCGCCGCGCGCACGGCGGCGTCGACGTTCGCGGCGACGGCGCGATGGAGGCCTACACCGGCCGGGTGACCCGCCAGCTCGTGACGCAGCACGACGGCGAGACGCCGTTCGCGGCGCTGGAGCGCGCGCTCAGCTGAGGACGAGCGTGCCGCCGTGCAGGCGCAGCCAGCGCTGGGGGCGCCGGTAGTCGGGGCGGTGGGCGCCCAGCAGCCCCCAGAAGGCCTGGGAATGGTCGAGGTGCACGAGGTGGCATGCCTCGTGCCAGACGACGTAGTCGAGGACCTCCTCGGGCCCGAGCAGCAGCCGCCAGTTGAAGGACAGCGCGCCGGACGCCGAGCACGAGCCCCAGCGGCTGCGCTGGTTGCGGATCGTGATCTTCGTCGCGGCGACGCCCAGCGCCGCGGTGGCTTCGGCGACGCGCGGTTCGACCTCGGCCCGCGCGGCCCGGCGATACCAGCGCTCGATCGCCGGCTCGGCGTCCGCGGCCGGGACGAGGAGGAGGTCGCCCCGGCGGTGCACGCGGGTGCGGCCGGGCTCGGCGCGGACGGTCAGCGTCTCGTCGAGATAGGGCAGCGTGCCGTTGCGCGCGGCCACCCGCGCGCGGACGGCATCGACCTCGGCGCGGCGCCTCGCGATCCACGGCGCGAGTTCCACGACCGCCTCGTCGGCGAGGCGCGCGGGGGCCCGGCGGGGCAGCACGACCTCCACCATCCCGTCGTCGCGGACGCTCACGCGCACGCGCCGCGCGCGGTCGGAGCGGCGCAGGGCGTAGGCGGGCGAGGACACGGCGCTGGAGGATAGGACCCGCTCCGGGGGTATCGTCCGCGGCGATGACCGGGTCCGTCGTCCACCTGCCGCCGCAGGTCCAGCCGCCCTTCACCGTCTACATCAACGGCGTCCCGCAGCAGGAGGGGCGCGACTTCGAGCTGCACGACGGGGCGCTGCACTTCACGCGGTCGCTCGCCCAGGAGGGCAAGCTCGGCTTCTGGCGCTGGTTCCTCGGCGCATGGGGCATCGGGACCTACCGGGCGCACGACAGCGTGGACGTCCGGTACGAGGTCGACGGGCGCCCCGCCGTCGCGGAGGGCCTGGCCCCGGAGCCGGAGTCCGCGTAGCTCGTGCGGAGGTTCCTGCCCGCCCTGGCCGCCGGCCTCGTGCTGGCGGACTCGTCCGTCGTCACCCTGGCGCTGCCGGAGATCCTCCGGTCGCTCGACGCGAGCGTCGCGGGCGTCGCGTGGGTCCTCATCGCGTTCAACCTCGCCCTCGCACTGGCCGCCGTGCCCGCCGCCCGGCTGGCGCCCCGGCCGGCATACGCCGGCGGGCTCGTGGTGTTCGCCGCGGCCTGCCTGCTGTGCGCGGTGTCCTCATCGCTGGGCGTGCTCATCACCGGCCGGGTGATCCAGGGCGTCGCGGGCGCGGCGGTCGTCGCCGCGGCGCTGGCGCTGCTGCGCGCCGGCGAGGATCCGCAGGCGCCCTCACGCGGGCTGCGGACGTGGGCGCTGGCCGGCGTGCTCGGCGCGGCGCTCGGCCCGGCCGCCGGCGGAGTGCTGACCGAGGCGTTCTCGTGGGAGGCGATGTTCGCGGTCCAGGCGCCGGTCGCGCTGCTGGCGCTCGGCGGGCTCGTGGCGGTCCACGTGCGGCGCCGCATCGAGCCCGCGCCGGCGAACCCTCCTGAAGAAAAGGGCGCCCTGCGGACCTTTCCTCAGGCCGATCCGCGGACGACCGGCGACGGCGAGCTCCTGCCCCAGCACGGCGGGCGCCTGCTCGTCCCCGAGCCCGAGGTCGAGCCGGTCCACGAGCCGGCTGCACCGGCACCGCCGCCCGCCGCCGCACCGCTGCCCGTCCCGGCAGCCACCACCGTCCTCCCCGCGCTGCCCACCGACGACGCCCGCGGCCGCCCGGCCCTCGGCCCGCTCTTGGCGCTCGCCCTGCTGAGCGCCGCACTGACGGCTGCGCTGTTCCTCCTCGTCGTCATGCTCATCGAGGGGTGGCGCTACGGCCCCGCGGGCGCCGCGCTGGCCGTCAGCGTCATGCCGCTCGCCGCCATCCTCGCGCGGCCGCTGGAGGCGCGCCTGCCCGCGGCCACCGCAGCGGGCGCGGGCACCGTGGCGGTCGCCGGCGGGCTGCTGTGCCTCGGCCTGCTGCCTGGCGCGCAGTGGGGCTGGCTCGTCCTTCCTCAGGTACTCATCGGCTTCGGCCTCGGCGCCGCGCTTCCGGCGCTCACCGCCGTCGCCATCCCTCACGCCACCGTGATCGCGGGCCCGGCCAGCTGGACGATCGCCGCCCGACACGCAGGCGTCGTCGTCGGCCTGCTGCTGCTCACGCCCGTCTTCACCGCCGACCTCGACACGCAGCAGTCCAAGACCGAGCAGGCCGGGCTCGCCGCGCTGCTCGATGCTCCGCTCGGCCTCGAGCAGAAGATCGACCTTGCCACGCGCCTCGCCGCGCGCGTGAGCGCGGCCGACGGCCGGCTGCCCGACCTCGCACCCGCCTTCCGCGGGGTCGACGCCGACCCGGCCGAGCTGCAGAAGCTCGAAGCCGTCCTCGACGACCAGCTCGACCGCGCGGGCACCGCCGCGTTCTCCCGTTCCCTGCGCCTCGCCGGCGGCCTGGCCCTGCTCGCGCTCATCCCGCTGCTGCTCAGCGCAGGCGCGAGGCGCCGCGACGCGCTGACCGGCGCGCTGGCCGCCGCCGTCCTCGGCGGCGGCCTGGTGATCGCCTACGTCGCTGCGGGCGGCGGCACATACGCGCCGACGAGGACCGCGAACCCGTGCGCCGCCCGCGCGCGCCCGGACAGCGACGAGCGCTACGACGACGTGCAGCGCGCGCTGCTCTCCGTCCTCGACGGCGGCGCGTGCAAGCTGGGCATCAGCCGCGAGCAGCTCCTGCTCGAGCTCCTCGACGACAGGACCCGCCGGTCCCTCGACGAGAACGAGCTCGCCGAGGGCCTGCGCGCCGGCGTGGCCCGCGCGCGCGACGACGGCACGATCAGCTTCCCCGTCGCCGCGGGGCTGCAGCTGGCCCTGTCGACCGGCTTGACCGACAGGGTCATCGAGCAGCTGCTCAGCCCGTAGCCGCTACACCGCGGCGGCGGCGCGCTCCCACGGCTTCATGAGCCGCAGCGCGCTGAGGATCGCCCGCGTGGAGGGCGACTTGTTCAGCGTGTAGAAGTGGATGCCGGGCGCCCCGTTGGCGAGCAGGTCGGCGCACTGCAGCGTCGCGTAGGCGACGCCGAGCTCCGCCGCGGCAGCCGGATCGTCGGCGCGCTGCTCGAGCTGCTCCTGGAGCGGCTCGGGGATCTCCGCTCCGCACATCGCCGTCATGCGCTTGACCTGGCCGGCGTTCATGATCGGCATGATCCCCGGGACGATCGGGACGTCGATCCCGAGCTCACGCGCCCGCTCGACGAACGCGTAGTAGTGCGCGTTGTCGAAGAACAGCTGGGTGATGAGGAACTTCGCGCCCGCGTCGACCTTCTCCTTGAGGTAGCGCAGGTCGCTCTCGGCGTCGACGGCGTCGATGTGGACCTCCGGGAACGCAGCCGCGCCGATGGCGAAGTCGTACTCGTCGCCGATGAGCTCGATGAGCTCGCGGGAGAACTCCAGGCCACCCTCGGTCTTCGTCCAGCGCTCCTGGCCCTGCGGCGGGTCGCCGCGCAGCGCGAGCACGTTGTCGATCCCGACCTCGCGCATCTCGTTCAGGACGCTGCGCAGGTCGTCGGTCGTCGCGTTGACGCACGTGAAGTGCGCCATGGCCTCCAGGCCGTGCTCGTCCTTGATCTGCCGGATGATCTCGATGGTCTTGCCGCGCGTGGAGCCACCCGCGCCGTACGTGACGGAGACGAAATCAGGCTGCAGCGCCTGCAGCTCAGCCAGCGCGCGCTGGAGGTTCGCCTCGCCGTCCTCGGTCTTGGGCGGGAAGAACTCGAAGCTGAACACCGGGCGGTCGGCGTTCTCGATGATCTGGTCGATGCGCATCCGACCGCAGAGGGTAAAGGCTCAGGCCAGCTCGAACTTGTCCGGCTCGCCCGGCTCGGACACGTTGCGCACCCGTCCCGTCACTTCGAGGTGGCGCATGTAGGCGATCATCTTTGTCGTCCACCAGTACGGCGGGATGTGCCGG
The DNA here is from genome assembly GCA_945878865.1 of Bifidobacterium breve. Classification (GTDB taxonomy): domain Bacteria; phylum Actinomycetota; class Thermoleophilia; order Solirubrobacterales; family Solirubrobacteraceae; genus Svornostia. Next base: position 348,683 of record CAMCUD010000001.1, read on the forward strand.
ATCGCGTCGCCGTAGACGCCGGGCGCCGCGTCGAACGGCGCGATCGGCCCCTTCTCCCGGACGACCTCGAGCGCCTTGTCCAGGCGCTCGTGCACGAGGGCGCGGTTCGCCTCGATGTGCGCCTGCAGGTCGCTGAACGTGCGGCCGTGGCCGGCGAGGCACAGGCGCGCGTCGAGCCCCTCGACCACGTCGAGCGAGTGCAGGAACTCGCCGGCCGGGTCGGGCGTGTACCCCACGTCGAAGTACAGGGAGACGCGGCCGAGGAGGTGGTCGCCGCTGATCAGCAGGCGGTGGTCGGGCTGGTAGAGGCAGACGTGATTGGGCGCGTGGCCGGGGGTCTCGTGGACGCTCCACGTGCCCAGGTCCGTCTCGACCTCGACGCCCGGCAGCAGCGGCCGGTCCGGCGCGATGACCCGCGCGATGCCGGGGTTGTCGTTCTTGCGCTGCTCCATGAAGGCGCGCAGCGGCGCTTCGGGCACGCCGCTCTGCAGCGCGATCTCGATCCGGCGACTGACCGCGGCCTCCGGGTCGTCGGCGTGCTTGAGCATCTCCTCGTAGTTGGGATGCATCCACAGCTCGCACCCGGTGGCGTCGACGATCGACGCGGCCTGGCCGTAGTGGTCGGAGTGCGCGTGCGTGCAGACGAGCAGCTTGATGTGCTCGAGCTTGAGGTTGACCTGGTCGAGCGCCCGGACGAGCTGATCCATCGACCCGGGCTCGTGGATGCCCGTGTCGACGAGAACGATGCCGTCACCGGCGGCCAGCGCCCACGCGTTGCCGTGCGGCACGCCCGGCCACGGCAACGGGAGGCGCAGGCGCCACACGCCGGGCAGCACGCGCTCGCCGCGGCCCAGCTCTCGCTTTCGCGTGGTCTGACTCACGGAACGGCAGCGTACTGGCCGCCTGGCCAGCGTCGTCGGCTGACCCGGCTGGTAGAACCCGAGCGTGCCCGAGGAGCGCCCAGCGGCCGGCGTCGATCTGGACCTGGCGATCGACGAGCACCTCGATCCGTTCGCGATCCTGTCGGCGGTGCGCGGCCCCGACGGCGCGATCGCCGACCTGCGCCCCGACTTCGTCAACCGCGCGGTCTGCGATTTCCTCGGGATCCCGAAGGAGCGCCTCTACGGCCGCGGGATCGTGGCCGACCACGACCCGCCGCTCATCGACGATGAGACGTTCGCGCGGTACGCGCACGTCATCGAGACCGGCGAGCCGCTGTTCCGCGACGAGGTCGATCTCGTCACGTGGTTCGGCGGGCAGGCGCGGCGCATCTGCGTGGACCTGCGGGTCGTCCGCTACGGCGACGGCATCGTGCTGGGCTTCCGTGACTCGACCGAGCGCCACGAGGTGCGCCGGCGCGGCGAGCTCATGCGGCGGCTGTACGCGACGCTCTCGAGCGTCAACGAGGCGATCGTCGCGGCCACCGACCGCGAGACGCTCTACCGGGCGATCTGTGACGCCGCCGTCGAGCACGCCGGGATCGCCCTCGCCTGGATCGGCGTGCCCGACCCGGCCACCGGAGACGTGCTCGTCGCCGAGTCCTCCGGCGACGCGGCCGCCTACCTGGAGGAGGTCGCGATCTCGATCCGCGACGAGCCGAGCGGGCGGGGGCCGACCGGCACGGCGCTGCGCGAGGGACGGCACATGATCACGCCGGACATGGAGGCCGACCCGGCCCTCACGCCGTGGCGCGAGCGGGCGACGCGCTACGGGCTGCGGTCCTCCGCGGTGTTCCCGCTGCGCTGCCGGGGCGAGGTCGTCGCGGTGATCTCGCTGTACGCGCACGTCCCGCGCTTCTTCGACGACGAGGAGGTCCGGCTGCTCGACCAGCTCGCCGCCGACGTCTCGTTCGCCCTCGACGCGTTCGATCACGAGGAGCGCCGCCGCGCCGCCGAGCGCGAGCTGACCCGCACGGCGGCGCTGCTGGCCGACGGCGAGGAGGTCGCCGGCTTCGGGTCGTGGGACTGGGAGGCCGACGGCGACCGCATCACGTGGTCGAACGGGCTGTGCCGCCTGCTCGGGCTGGCGCCGGACGAGCGCGCCGGGTGGGAGCCGCTGGAGCGCAAGTTCGGCCGCAAGACCGTCGAGCTGCTGCGGGCCGATGACGGCCCGATCGGCGCAGCCGTCGCCACCTCCGCCGGCGAGCCGGTCGAGCTGACGTTCGGCGGCCCGGGCGCCGACCGCGTCCTGCAGATCGCCGCGCGTCCGATCCGCGACGCCGACGGTGAGCTCGTGCGGCTCGTCGGCACCGCCCAGGACGTCACGGCGCGCACCCACAGCGACCGGGAGCTGCGGGCCGCGCGAGACGTGCTCGCCGAGGCGGAGGCACGCGCGAGCGAGCTCGCCGAACAGCGCCGGCTGCTCGTCACCGAAGCGCTGAACGCCGAGGACCGCGAGCGCACGCGGCTCTCCGAGACGATCCACGACGACACGCTGCAGGTGCTGCTCGCCGCCCAGCAGGAGCTCACCGCCGCCGCGCGCGGGGACGCCGAGTCACTCGCCCGGGCGCAGGACCACGTCAAGTACGCCCAGACGCGGCTGCGGGAGATCGTCGCCGACCTCTCGCCGGTCGTCTACGAGTTCTCGACCCTGGCCGAGGCGATCCGCAACGTCGCCCGGCACCAGTTGGGCGGCGACGGCGTGCGGGTCGACCTCCACCTCGACGAGGAGGCGGTCACCCCGCACGCCCGGCTCGTCATCCGCGCCGCGGGCGAGCTCCTGAGCAACGTCGCCAAGCACGCGCGGGCGTCCACCGTGCGCGTGCGGCTGCGCAAGGCGCGCGGTGACGTCGAGCTCCTCGTCGAGGACGACGGGGTCGGCTGCAGCCCGGACCTCACGGCCGCAGTGCGGGGCGGCCACATCGGACTGGCGTCGCTGACCAGCCGCGCGTCGGCGGTCGGCGGTGAGTTGACCATCGGCGAGACGACGGGCGGCGGCACCCGCGCGACGCTGCGCGTCCCCTCCGCGTGAGGACCTCCACCGATCGGTGGGGACGCCTCCTCCGATCGACGGACGCGGCACCGGGCGAGGTTCCCCTGCTCGGCTGATGCGCGCGCGGGGCGCGCATCCGATCATCGTGGCGTGTTCCCACAACCGAACACCGCCAGAGCGGATGACGCCGCCGGTCGCGAGATCGACCCGCGCGACATCCGCGCGGCGCTGGCCACGGACGAGCTGTCGTTGGCCTTCCAGCCGATCGTCGCCGCCGGCGCCGGCGCGCTGACCGGCTTCGAGGCGCTGCTGCGCTGGCATCACCCGACGCACGGCGCGATCCCGCCCGTCGAGGTCATCCCGGTCGCCGAACGCTCCAGCCTCATCCTCGACCTCGGCGACTGGGTGCTCCGGCGCGCCTGCGCGCAGGCGGCGGGCTGGCGGACCCGTCCCGGCGGCGACGGTCCGGCGCCGACCGTGTGGGTCAACATCTCCGCGCGCCAGCTCGAAGACGAGCGGTTTCCCGAACGTGTCGCCTCCGCGCTGTACGAGACGGGCCTCGACGGCTCCGCGCTGTGCCTCGAGGTCACCGAGAGCTCGCTCGTCAACGTCCACACGACGTGCGCGCTGGCCGTCATGAGCGAACTGCGATCGCTCGGCGTCCGCCTCGCCCTTGACGACTTCGGCACCGGCTACTCCTCGCTGAGCTATCTCCGCCACCTGCCGATCGACTGCCTGAAGCTCGACCGCTCCTTCGCCGGGCAGGTCACGAGCGACGCGTCCGTCGCGCCGATCCTCAAGGGCGTGGCCGACATGGCGCACGCGCTGGGGCTCGCGCTCGTCGCCGAGGGCATCGAGACCGAGGCGCAGCTCGCGGTCGTCCGCGACTGCGGCATCGACCTCCTCCAAGGCTTCCTGCTCGGGCGACCCAGCGCGCCGGAGCACCTCGAGCGGTGGGCGGGTGTCACCGATGTCGCCCCCACCGAGCGGGTCGACTACCCCGCCGATCTGGCCGTCGCGCACGTCCCGCGCGGCGCAGCGCCGGCGGTGGCCCACCTCCTCGAGCGCGAGGGCGAGCGCCTCGTCGACGAGGCGACCGAGAGCGTCTACGCCGGGGACGACCGGGGATGGTTCGGGACCGCCGCATCGGCCGGCGCGCGGCGCCGCTGGGTGACGACCCTGAGCTGGGACTGCAGCAGCGGCACGTACGAGGGCTCGCTCCGCATGACCGACGCGTTCCTGCGCCAGGCGGCGATGGCCGGCGCCCCGCCGCTCGAGCAGCACCTCTTCCTCACGAGCGTGCGCAAGGCGATCACCCGGGAGCTGCGCCGGGCCGGCGTGGTCGAAGCGCAGGTCCGATCGGCGTGGCAGCTCTTCACCGCGCTCGAGCATCGCCTGCTCCTCATCCTGCCGATCCACCGATCGGTGGATGGCCGCGTCCCCGCGACCGGGGATGATGCCGCGTGACGTCCATGAGCCGCGAACGCGCCACCGTCGTCGTCGCCGACGACCACCCCGTCTACCGCGAAGGCCTGACCCGCGCGATCGGGCAGCGCGCGGATCTCGAACTGGTCGGCGAGGCCGCCGACGGCCGCGCCGCGCTGGACGCCATCAAGGAGCTCCGGCCGGCGGTCGCGCTGCTCGACGTCAAGATGCCGGGCCTCGACGGACTGCAGGTCCTGCACGCGATACGCCGCGACGACCTGCCCACCGCCGTCGTCCTCGTTTCCGCCCACGCGGCCGAGGACCTCGTCTACCAGAGCATCGCCAGTGGAGCGTCGGGCTTCGTCGGCAAGCAGGCCGACCGCGACGAGATCTGCGACACGGTCGCCGCGGCCGCGCGCGGCGAGGTGCGGCTCCCGCCCGAGATCCAGGGGCAGCTCGTCCGCCAGATCCAGCTGCGCGCCGAGAACGACGCGCCGCGGCTGACCACCCGCGAGCGCGAGGTCCTGACGATGATCGCCGACGGGCTGTCCGCGCCGGACATCGCCGAGCGGCTCACGCTCAGCCCCGCGACCGTCAAGAGCCACCTGCAGACGCTCTACGAGAAGCTCGACGTCAACGACCGAGCGGCGGCCGTGGCGACGGCGATGCGCGCCGGCCTGCTCGAGTAGCGAACCGCGGGTTCCCCGCAGCCAAGATCAGGGACCTCCCCGTCGGCGAACTGCGCGCCGTGTCGCATACTGGAGAGAATGCAGACCATGGATCGCCATCGGGTCATCTTCTTCGTCAGGTACGTCCTCCCCGCGCTCATCTGCATCGGGGGCATCGTCGCCTGGCTGTTCGATCCCACGCTCGACCGGGCTGACGGCGCCGCGGCGCTCGTCGGCGCGGGGCTCTCGGTGTACCTCCTGAACTTCCTCTACCGCATGGGTGTCTCGGGCGACCATGACCGGGACAAGGAGGACAAGGCACGCCGGTTCTTCGACGAGCACGGGTACTGGCCGGACGAGAAGAAGCGGTAGTCCCCGCCACCCCCCGCGGGTAGTCTCGCCCTCATGGGTGAGGGAGCGAACGCGCGCGCCTACTTCGAGGCGATAGAGCGCGGCGAACACGATGCGCAGCGGCGGTTCTACGCCGAGGACGCGGAGGTGGAGATCCGCGGGGCGATGCCGCGCGGCGGCAAGGCCGAGATCGTCGCGTTCTTCGACGAGCTCTGGGCCGCCGTCCCGGACTTCACGTTCCAGATCCTCGACTTCGTCAGCGAGGGCGAGCTCGCGGTCGTGCGCTGGCGGGCGACCGGCACCTTCGCCGGCCCCGGCACGCTGCAGGGGCTGGAGCCCAACGGCGCGAAGCTGCTGCTCGAGGGCGTCGACGTCGTGCGGATGCGCGGCGACAAGGTCATCCGCAACGACGCGTACTCCGACAGCGGGGCGCTCGCGCGCCAGCTCGGGGCGCTGCCCGCGGAGGGCTCGCGCGCAGAGGCGCTCGGCAAGAAGGCCTTCAACACGCGGGTGAACCTCGGCCGGCATCTCGCCGGGACGGCGGACGTCGACGAGGTCGCCGACGGGGTCTGGCGGCTGCAGGGCGAGCCGGGGCGCTGCAACGTGTACTTCGTGCGCGACGGCGACGGCGTGCTCATGTTCGACGCGGGCGCGCGGACGATGGTCCCCGCCGTGCGCGCGGCCGGCGCGCGGCTCGGCGGCGTGACCCGCATCGTGCTCGGCCACGGCCACACCGACCACCGCGGCACGGCGCCGGCGCTGGGCGTGCCGGTGTACTGCCATGCCGACGAGCGCGAGGACGCCGAGGGCTCGGGCGGCTTTCGCTACTGGGATCCGAAGCTCCGCGACGTGCCGATCCCGCACCGGTGGTTCCACCGCGTGCTGCACAAGGCCGCGTGGGACGGCGGGCCGGTGAAGATCGCCGGCACCGTCGCCGAGGGCGACGAGATCGCGGGCTTCCGCGTCGTGCACATCCCCGGCCACGCACCGGGGCAGATCGCGCTGTTCCGTCCCAGCGACCGGCTTGCGCTGACCACGGACGCGTTCTACACGCTGAACTTCTGGAGCCGCGACTGCCCGCCGTACGTGCCGCTCGACGCGTACAACTTCGACACGCAGCGGGCGCGTGATTCGCTGCGCAAGCTCGCCGCGCTGGAGCCCACCGCCGCGTGGCCGGGGCACGCCGAGCCGATCACCGGGAACGTGGGGGACCAGTTGCGCGCTGCCGCAAGCGCGTAACGTCCCGCCCCATGGGCAAGCGCAACCGCCAGCGCGGCAAGCTGAAGGCACCGTCGTCGACGTACGACGGCGGCGCATGCGGCCTGCTCGAGCTGCGCGGGAGCATGACCCCGGCGACACGGCGGGAGTACGCCGCCACGCTGCACGACCTCAGCCGCCAGACCGAGGACTCCTGGCACCGCGCCGTCGAGTTCCTGTTCGAGCGCCTGGCGGTGACCTGGACGATCAACGACGTGCCCACGTCCGGCCAGAAGGAACTGCTCATGCGGTTCCGCATGGCCACGCAGGACGAGCGCGCGTTCGTGCGCCGGGCGCTGCGCGAGCACCTGACCGAGCACTTCCCTGACCTGGAAACTCCGTGACAGACACCAACGCACTCCCCGAGCGCCTGCTGCTGGGCTCCGGCCCGAGCCCCGTCCCCGAGCGCGTGCTCGCGGCGCTCGCGCTCCCGACGCTCGGCCACCTCGACCCCGCCTTCGGCGAGGTTATGGACGAGATCGGGGACCTGCTCCGTCAGGCGCTCGTCACCGAGAACCGCGTGGCGTTCCCGGTCTCCGGCACAGGCAGCGCGGGCATGGAGGCGATGGTCGCCAACCTCATCGAGCCGGGCGACCGGGTCGTCGTCGGCGTCCACGGCCTGTTCGGCGAGCGCATGGCCGACGAGATCGCGCGCCACGGCGGCGAGGTCGTGCGCGTCGAGGGCGAATGGGGCCGCGCGCTCGACCCGCAGGCGCTCATCGACGCCGTCCATGACGGGCCCGCGCCCGCCGCGCTGTTCGTCGTCCACGGGGAGACGTCGACCGGCGTCGCCCAGCCGCTCGACGGGCTCGCCGACGCGATCCACGACCGCGACGGTCTGTTCCTCCTGGACTGCGTGACGTCGCTGACCGGCCACCCGCTGCGCCTCGACGAGGCCGGCGTCGACGCGGCGTTCAGCGGCTCACAGAAGTGCCTGAACGCCCCTCCCGGCCTCGCGCCGTTCACCGTCGGCGACCGGGCGCTGGAGAAGCTGCGCGCCCGCGCGACGCCGGTGCCGTCCTGGTACCTGGACCTCAACCTCATCCTCGCCTACGTCGACGGAGAGGGCGGCCGCACGTACCACCACACGGCCCCGACGAACATGAACGTCGCGCTGCGCGAAGCGCTGCGCCTCGCCGTCGTCGACGAGTGGCTGCCGACCCGCTGGGAGCGCCACCGCCGCGCACACGAGGCGCTGCGCGACGCGTTCGCCGCGCTCGGCTTCACCCGCCTGGCGCCCGACGGCGAGGGCCTGCACCCGCTGCTGGCGATCCGCGTCCCGGACGGGATCGACGAAGCCGCCGTGCGCAAGCGCCTCCTGCTCGACCACGACATCGAGATCTCGGGCGGGCTCGGACCGCTCGCGGGGAAGGTGTGGCGGATCGGCGTGATGGGCGTCGGCGCGGACAAGGCGCCGCAGGAGCTGCTCGTCGCGGCGGCGGCGAAGGAGCTGGGGCTGAATGCCGGGGAGGCGTTGGCGGCGCTGCACGAGGGCTGGTCCGCGTGAGTGACATCGCTCGGGCTGCGCCCTCGGATGTCATTGGGAGCATTCGCCAGGGGCTCATGCTCCCGCGGCCCGTCGTCGTTCGCGGTCGGGGTGCGCATGGGGATTGATCCGGCGAAGTTCGCCGATCTGCTCGCGGGCTACTGCCTTGAGGTGCTGCCCGATCAGCAGATCCTCGTGCGGTCGTCGACGCTCGCCCAGCCGCTGCTGCTCGAGCTCCAGCGCGCGATCCTCGACCGGGGGGCGTGGCCGATCATCCACGTCGAGCTGCCCGGCGCCGCGCGGACGTTCTACGAGCACGCACAGGACCGCCAGCTCGACGAGCCCTCGGACATCGCGTTCTACGAGGCGCGCAAGGCCGCGGCGCACCTCGGCATCCAGGCGCCGGACGACACGCGCGCCCTCGCCGACGTCGATCCTGAGGTCATCCAGCGGGCCGCGCTCGGGCGCGCACCCCTGCGGGAGATCACGCTGAAGAAGCGGTGGTGCAGCACGCTGTGGCCGACCCCCGCCCTGGCCGAGAGCGCCGGGATGACCCTCGAGGACTACGAGGACTTCGTCTCACGCGCGATGTTCCTCAACCAGGTCCAACCCGTCCGGTCGTGGGGCGAGCTGCGCTGGTTCCAGGAGCGCCTGATCGACCGGCTGAAGAAGGTCCGCAAGATCAAGATCGAGAGCGAGGGGACCGACATCACGCTCGACGTCAAGGGCCGGACATGGGTCAACAGCGACGGCAAGCGCAACATGCCGTCGGGCGAGGTCTTCACCGGCCCGCAGGAGTCCTCGGCCAACGGCGTCATCACGTTCGACCTGCCGTCGTCGCCCTCCGGGGTCCACGTGCAGGGCGTGCGCCTCGTGTTCAAGGACGGCGTCGTCGTGGAGGCGACGGCCGAGGAGGGCGAGGAGTACCTGCGCCACGCGCTCGACGTCGACGACGGCGCCCGCCGGCTGGGTGAGATCGGCATCGGCACGAACTTCGGGATCGATCGCCCGACCGGCACGATCCTGTTCGACGAGAAGATCGGCGGCACCGTGCACCTCGCACTCGGCCGCTCCTATCCGGAGACCGGTGGCAAGAACCGCAGCTCGCTGCACTGGGACCTCATCTGCGACCTGCGCACCGGCGGCAGGCTGTGGGCCGACGACGATCTCATCCAGCAGCACGGCCGGTTCATCGGCTTCACCTGATCGGCCCGGATCAGCGCACCCGCCAGCCCCCGGCCAGCGGCGACATCGCGGCGTCCGCGGCCGTGAGCGCGGAGACGACGTCCTGTTCGGCGCCGAGCTCGACGACGCCGAACTCGACGCCCGCGTCGGCCTCCCGCCGCGCGGCCATCTCGCTGAACGCCGTGGACGTCGCCGCCAGGAGGGTGTCGACGTCACGCAGGTCGTGGCGGCCGAGCAGCACGATCGCCAGCCCGTGCTCGCCGACGCGTCCGATGAGGTCCATCGGCTGCGAAGCCGCGCGCAGCGCGGTGACGAGATCGCGCAGCACGAGGTCGGCGACCGCGCGGCCGAAGCGCTCGACGACCGCGCCGTACGCCCGCGGCTCGAAGCGGACGAGGTACCGCGTGGTGTCCGCCGGGCGCGGGCGGCGCAGCGCCTCGGCGCACGCCTCGGCAAAGCCGGCGGGATTCAGGGCGTGGGTCACCGGGTCGCGCTGCGCGATGCGCCGCAGGTGCGCCGCGACCTCCGCGGGGTGCAGTTCGCGCACCTCCTCGGCGGCCGCGCCGCTCAGCAGCTCGGCAAGCCCGTGGAGCATCGCCAGGTCGCGCCGGTCGAACGCGTTGCGCCGCTGGGAGGCGCAGCTGATGGCGCCGAACCGCGTGCCGTCGGCCAGCACCAGCGGCACGGACATGAAAGCCCCGAAGTCCGGGTGCCTGGCGACGGCCAGCGCGCCGTAGACCGGGTCGCGCTCGACGTCCGGGCACAGCCGCGGCCCCTCGCCGCGAACCATCCAGTACTCAGGAACCTCGGTCAGCGGGAACGTGGTGCCGGGCCGCAGGACGGCCGCGGCAGGCCCGCTCGCGGTGAGCGTCACAGCGCGCCGGCGGGCGAAGTCGAGCTGGGAGATCACGGTGGAGTCGCCGGGCAGCTCGGCCTCCAGGAACCGGACGACCGCCTGCATCGCGGCCTGCAGGTCCCCCGCCGCGCGGCGCGGCAGCGAGAACGCGTGGATGACCTCCGGGATGTCGCCCCCGTCCCGGGCCGCCGACACCGGAAACGGCCCGGGCGGCAGATCGGCGGGGGCGCACGGCGGCGCGATGAGGAACCCCTGGGCGTACCGCACGCCGGCGCCGCGCAGCGCGTCGGCCTCCGCGGCTGACTCGATCCCCTCGGCGATGGTCTCGGCGCCGATCTCCTGGGCGAAGGCGGTGAGGGCCCGCACGAGCGCGAGGCTCGCGCGATCGGCGGCGATGCCGCGGACGAGCGCCCGGTCGATCTTCAGATAGGCGGGGCGCAGCTGCGCGGCGCGCGCGATCGAGTGCAGGCCGGCGCCGCTGTCGTCGATCGAGATCCGCGCTCCGAGGAGCCGCAGCGCGGCCGCGGCGCCCGCGAGCATCTCGTAGTCCTCGATGTCGTGGTGATCGGTCAGCTCCAGGACGATCCGCCGCGCGTCAGCGGTGCGCAGCAGCTCCGGCGTGCGCGGGTCCAGCATCGTCTCGGCGCCGAGGTTGATGGCCAGCAGGGTGTGCGCCCCGAGCGCCGGGAGAGCGTCGACCGCGGCGCTGGCCAGGGCGAGCTCGAGCTCCACCCGCAACCCGCCCTGCCTCGCGAGTTCGAGCCAGGCCTGCGGCGGGCGCGGCGTGGACCCGCCGAACCGGGCGAGTGCCTCGACGGCGAAGAGATGGCCGCCTTGCAGGTCGACGATGGGCTGGGTGACGATCTCGAACCGGCGCTCGGCGAGCAGGGACAGGACGTCGGCCGCCGCCTCCCCCGGCAGGGGCTCCACCGCCTGGCGTCGCGGATCGCGGACCATGACCTCCCCGAGCACCTCGGCGACGTCCTCCGGAGAAGCGCCCCACCGCAGCGTGCCCGCCAGCCCGAGTGACAGCAGCTCGATCAGCAGCGGCCCCGGCGGCGGGCCATCGGAGACCACGACGCAGCGAGGCGCCTGCACGCCGCCACCCGGCCACGCCACGACCCGGAGCTCCTGCGCCACACCCGGCAGGTCCGCGTCGAAGAGCACGACGTCGGCCTCCAGCGGCTCGTCGACGACCACCACGGAGACGGCGGTGAGCGTGAGGGCCAGCGCGGCATGGCGACGCGGGTCTTCGGTGCGGATCGCGGCGGCGAGCGTGGAATCGGACGGCATGCCCTCCTGGAATCGACGCCGGCCGCACGGTTCCATCCCGCGCTCGACCGATGTCGACACCGCGACCCCACGACCGGCGACGGGGTTCGCCCCGCCGGTCGTCCGGGATTTCCCGTTGCAGGACGCTGGTCCGGCCCGGCCATGTCGTACCGTGCTTCGCGTGACCAGGCGGACGAAGATCGTGGCGACCATCGGCCCCGCCTCGCGCGATCCGGAGACGCTCAAGCAGATGGTCGCCGCGGGCATGGATGTCGCCCGCCTGAACTTCTCCCACGGCACGCCGGAGCTGCACGCCGAGAACGTCGCGCTCGTCCGCCAGGCCGCCAACGCCGCGGGCCGCCCGGTCGCCGTGCTCCAGGACCTCCCGGGCCCGAAGCTCCGCATCGGCCCGGTGCAGGACGAGACGATCATGCTCGAGAGCGACAGCACCGTGGAGTTCGTCTGCGGCGAGGAGTTCGAGGGCACGTCGAAGCGCCTGGCCGTCGGCAACAGCGCGCTCTCCGACGCGCTCGGCGAGGGCGAGATCTTCTACCTCTCCGACGGCCGGATCCGGCTGCGCGCGCAGGAGGTCGACCGTGACGCGCACCGCTTCACCGCGACCGTCGAGTTCGGCGGGCGCGTTGGCAGCCGCGCCGGCCTGAACGTCCCCGGCGAGGCCAACGCGCTCCCGTCCGTGCCCGACGAGGACCTGCGGCTGCTGGGGATCGGCGAGCAGATCGGCGTCGACCTCGTCGCGCTGTCCTTCGTGCGCCGGCCCGAGGACATCGACGTCGTCCGGCGCTACACGCGCCTGCCGCTCATCGCGAAGATCGAGAAGCCGCAGGCCGTCGAGCGCGCCGACGCGATCACGCGCGCCGCGGACTGCATCATGGTCGCGCGCGGCGACCTCGGCATCGAGCTGCCGATCGAGGAGGTGCCGCTCACGCAGAAGCGGCTCATCTCGCTCTCCGGGTCGCTGGCGCGCCCGTCGATCACCGCGACGCAGATGCTCGACTCGATGGTCACGTCGTCGCGCCCCACCCGCGCGGAGGCCACCGACGTCGCCAACGCGATCCTCGACGGGACCGACGCGGTCATGCTCAGCCAGGAGACCGCCATCGGCGCGCACCCCATCGGCGCGGTGGCGATGATGGCGTCGATCGCCACGTACACCGAGCGCGCGCTGCCGTTCGAGCGCTGGAACGAGGGCCGGGTGCACCGCGACGAGCGCGATCCCGCCTACACGCTGGCGCATTCGGCGTGTGTCGCCGCGCGCGAGCTGCAGCTCGACGCGCTCGTCATCCCGACCCTGTCGGGCCGCTCGGCCCGGCTCGTGAGCGCGCACCGGCCCACCGTGCCGATCTACGCGCTCTCTCCGGGGAAGGAGACCGTGCGGCGCTGCGGCCTGATGTGGGGCGTGCGCGCCGCGTCGATGCCGCGGATGGAGACCACCGAGGAGCTCATCGCCGACGCCTGCCGTCGGGTCGTCGAGCTCGGCTGGTGCCAGCCCGGCCAGCGGGTGGGCGTCACCGCGGGCCTGCCGAGCGGGCGCCCGGGAACCACCTCCCTGCTCCAGGTTCAGGTCCTCCGCGGCGCCTGAATCCCGTTCACGGGGCGGAATTCGCCCGAGCACCGCACGTTTGGCTGTCATCGTGTGTTGGAAGTGCAGATGCATCAGCCGATGCCGATCACCCGTGGCGTGAGCACCCGCCGTCACCCAGGTCTCATGCTGGCCGCGCTCGGCGCGGTCGTCGTCGCCCTGCTGGCGTTCGCGGCCCGCCCCGCGATGGCCAGCTACGCCGTGGGCGTGGCCGACAACAAGCCCGCGACGTTCTCCGACCCGCGGTTGAAGCAGATCGGGATCAAGACGGCGCGGGTGGTGTTCCCGTGGAACGCCATCAGCCGGGACCCGCAGACGATCGCCGACTACATGTCGGCCGCCAAGGCCCACAACATCCAGGTGCTCGTCGCCTTCGACCGCACGCGCGGCAACCAGTGCCCGCAGAAGCCGTGCACGCTGCCGTCGGTCAAGCAGTACAAGCGCGAGTTCACGCGCTTCCACAAGAAGTACCGGTACGTGAAGTACTTCAGCCCATGGAACGAGGCCAACCACCCGGGACAGCCGACCGCCAAGCGGCCCGACCGCGTCGCCGACTTCCACGACGTGATCATGGACACGTGCCGGAAGTGCACCGTCGTCGCGGGCGATCCGCTGGACTCCAGCGGCGTCGGCGGCTGGATGCGCTCGTACGAGAAGCGCCTGCGCGTCAAGCACAAGCGCAAGGTCAAGATCTGGGGCCTGCACAACTACATCTCGGCGAACTACTTCTCCACCGCGGGCACGCGGGAGGCGCTGAAGGCCACGAAGGCGAGCATCTGGCTCACCGAGACGGGCGGCATCGTCCAGATGCTCACGTTCGACTCGACGCGCCTGAACTACGACGAGGGCCGCGCCGCCCGCGCGCTGCAGTTCGCGTTCGACCTCAAGGCGAGCTGGCCCTGCCGGATCATGCGGATGTACGTCTACAACTGGCAGGCGGCGCCGAAGGACCGGTTCGACACCGGGGTCATCAACCCAGACGGCCGGGCGCGCCCCGCCTTCGGGGTGCTCTCGCAGGCGATGCAGCCGTCGTCGCCGGTGCAGCAGGGCAAGGCCAGGTGCGCGGACTTCCGCGCGATCCAGGCCAAGCAGCGCCAGAAGAAGCGTTGACGCGCGGTCCCGGGCCCCCGGGGGCCGAGCGTACGTCCTGCGGGGCTCTGACCCCGGTGAACCACCGTTCACCCCGGGTGGCGGGCCGAGCGTACGTCAGGCGGGGCTATCACCCCGGTGAACCACCGTTCACCCGGACTGGGCGGGGCGCGTGGCGGCGCGGACGTCGCGCGCCAGCAGCCACGCGCCGGCGATCGCCATGACGATGAGGACCGCGAGGGCGGCCAGTGCCTCCGGCGAGCGCAGGTCGCCGAACGACCCGCCGAGCGCGACGTAGGCGGCGGTGCGCGGCGCCGCGCCGAGCGCGGTCGCCGAGGCGAACGCCAGGAGGGACACGGGCGTCAGACCCGCCGCGTAGTTGACGAGGTTGTACGGCAGGCCCGGTGCCGCGCGGGCGAGCAGGATGGCGACGAACCCGCGGCGCCCCACCCACGCGCGCAGCGCGAGCACGCGCGCCCCGGCGGTGCGCTCCACCGCATCGTGCGCCCACCAGCGCGCAAGCGAGAAGGCGAGCACGGCGCCCAGCACGATCGTCGCGAGGACCGTCGGGATCCCCACCGCGACGCCGAAGATCACGCCCCCGATCGCACACAGGACGGGGCCGGGGAACAGCGCGACGGTCAGCAGCGCACCCACGACGATGAACAGCAGCGGCCCGAGGATCCCCAGGTCGCGCACGGGCTCGCGGATGTTGTCCTCGACCCAGCCCGACACCTCGTCGACGCTCAGCGTGCCCGACAGCGTGAGCACCGCCGTCGCGCCGAACACCACGACGATCAGCGCGACGAGACTGCGCAGGCGTGCGCGGTCACTCACGACCGGCTCGCGTAGAACTCCGCCTCTTCGCGGCCGAGCTCGGTGCGCGGCGGATCGCCGAAGATCCACTCCCGCGCGATCGCGCCCCAGTTCGCCGTGGCACGCAGCTGCCCGATGACTGCCAGCGTGAGCATCTCCACCCGGCGGCCGAAGACGTGGTCGGGCGGCAGCGTCTCGTGGCGCATCTTCCCGAAGAACGACGAGCGCGGATCGCTCATCTCGAGCATGACCTTCGTCGCGTAGCCGGGCGAGAGGCGCACCTCTTCGTCCTTCGTGTACCACCCGATGAACTCGTCGAACTGGTGGAGCACCTCGTCGGGCTCGTAGTCCTTCTTGCCGCTGATCCAGCCGCCGCGCGAGAGATGGTCGATGAGCTCCGCGCCCTTGCGCTCGATGCCCAGCCGCTGGAGCTCGAGCTCGAACTCGGCGACCTCCTTCGGCAGGCGCTTGAACAGCCCGAAGTCCAGGAACGCCATGCGCCCGTCGTCGAGCAGCATCGAGTTGCCCGGGTGCGGGTCACCGCTGAACTGCTGGTGGCGGTACATCGAGCCGAAGTAGAAGCGGAAGATGATCTCGCCGATGCGGTTGCGCTCCTCGTCGGGGAGCTGCTTGCACTCCTCGAAGCCGCGGCCGGAGACGAACTCGCTGACGATGACCTTCTCGTGCGAGAGCGACGTAACGACGTCCGGGACGAAGATGAACGGGTGGCCGCGGTAGATGCGCGCGAGCGCCTTCTGGTTGCTGGCCTCCAGCTCGTAGTCGAGCTCCTCGTCGATGCGGTCGCGGATCTCCTGGCCCATCGCCTTGGGGTCCAGGCCGGGCGCGACGCTCTTCATGAGGCGCAGGATGAGCCCGAGGTTCTGCATGTCGGCGCGGACGGCCGCCGCGATCCCCGGGTACTGGACCTTCACCGCGACGTCGCGGCCGTCGTGCAGCCGCGCCTTGTAGACCTGGCCGATCGAGGCGGCGGCGATCGGCACCGGGTCGAAGGTCTCGAACACGTCCTCGAGCTTGTCGCCGTACTCGCCCTCGATGACCTTCTTCATCTCCTTGAAGGAGACCTTCGGCGCGGCGTCGCGCAACTCGGCGAGCTTGGCCTGGAAGTCCGCGCGGAACTCCTCGGGCACGAGGCCGACGTCCATGAAGCTCAGCTGCTGGCCGAGCTTCATCGCCGCGCCCTTCATCGTCCCGAGCGCCGCGACGATCTGCTCGGCGGTCTCGAGCTGGCGTTTGCTCAGCGCCTCGTTGGCGGCCTCGTCGCTGCGCGTGAGGTTCGCCGCGCGGGTGCCCATCTGCTTCGCCGCCTGGGTGGCGGCGAGCCGGCCGACCTGGGTCGACCGGCGGATGCGGCCGGTCGGGATCTTGTCGTCCTTGCTCATGGCGCTGTGCGGAGGCTACAGAGGGGTACGCTCGGCCTATGCCCGCGCTCATCCACACCTGCTACCGCATCGGCGACATCGACCGCAGCGTCGCGTTCTACGAGAAGTTGGGCTTCGAGGAGCTCAGCCGGATGCCGATCCGCGACGAGGCGATCAACGTCTTCATGGGCCTGCCCGGCGACGGCGCCCGCCTCGAGCTGACCTACAACTTCGGGGTCGACAGCTACGAGCTCGGAACGGGCTACAACCACATCGCCATCACGGTCGACGACATGGCCGCGACGCTCGAGCGGCTCGCCGGCGTGGGGATCGAACCGGAGAAGCCGCCGTACACGGTGCGCGAGGGCGGATCGCTGCTGTGCTTCGTGCGCGACCCCGACGGCTACCGGATCGAGCTCATCGAGAAGGATCCCTCGAGCGACTGAGCGCGCTCGGGGTGTGGCCGAAACCGGTCCGATCTGGACCGATCTCGGCTGCACCCCGCCCAGGCGACCCTCTCCGCGTACGAGCGCGGCCGTAAGGACCCGTTCGCGGCCACGCTCGACCGCCTGCTGCGCGCCGCCGGGCGGCGGCTGACGAGCATCGCCGCCGTCCGCGAGCCGACCCCGGCCGAGCTGCAGCGCGTCGAGGCGCAGCTCGCCGACGTCCTCGAGCTCGCGGCCGCGCTGCCCACCCGGCATCGGCCTGACCTGCGCTACCCGCCGCTGCGGCGGGCCGCGTGACCCTCCCGCAGAAGCTCGTCGCGCTGCACCGCGCACTGGCCGCGGCCGATCTCCCCCACGCCTTCGGCGGCGCGATCGCCCTCGCCTACGCGACGCTCGATCCGCGCGGCACCAGTGACATCGACGTCAACGTCTTCGTGGACGCGGCCGAAGCCGGCCGCGCACTCGCGGTGCTGCCCGACGGGGTCGCCCAGCCCCCGGACACCGCGGAGCGGATCGCTCGCGACGGGCAGATCCGCTGTGGTGGGACGAGACGCCGGTCGACCTGTTCTTCGACACCGTCCCGATCCACGCCGATGCCGCCGCGCACCGCCGCGAGGTCCCGTTCGCGGGGACGACGGTTCCCGTGCTCGGCCCGATCGAGCTCGCCGCCTTCAAGGCGATCTCAGATCGCGCCAGGGACTGGGCCGACATCGAGGAGATGGTCGCGGCCGGGACGCTCGACCTCGACGCCGTCCGGGACGCGCTCGACGACATGCTCGGCCCCGATGACCGGCGCTGGGAGCGGCTCGAGACAGCCGAGCGGGAAGCCGCCGGACGCCGCGGGTAGCCTCCGGCGCGCATGTCCAAAGCGCGGCGCACCGCGGTCATCGACCTCGGCTCGAACACGTTCCGCCTCGTTGTCTTCTCCGCCGGCAAGGGCTGGTGGCGCCGCAGCGACGAGATCTACGAGCCCGTGCGGATCGGCGAGCACGTCAGCGCCGACGGCAAGCTCGGCAAGGCCCAGATGGCGCGCGCGCTCGACGCGATCGACGTCTTCGCGCACTTCTGCCGGGCGACGAAGATCCCCGACGACTGCATCCGGGCCGTCGCCACGAGCGCGATCCGCGACGCGACGAACCAGCAGAAGTTCGTCGCCGCCGCGCACGAGCGCAGCGGCCTGGAGATCGACGTCCTCTCTCGCGAGGAGGAAGCGCGCTACGGCTACCTCGCGGCGGTGAACTCCACGACGCTGCGTGACGGCGCGGTGCTCGACCTCGGCGGCGGCTCGATGCAGCTCGTGCGGGTCCGCGACCGCCACGCCGACAAGCTCGCGTCCTGGCCGCTGGGCGCGGTGCGGATGACCGAGCGGTTCCTGGAATCCGACGCGCCGGCGAAGAAGGGCGACCTCGACGCGCTGCGCGACCATGTCGCGCGCGAGCTGCAGGATGGGGGCGCGTGGCTGCCGAAGGCCGGCGACCGGATCGTCGGCATCGGCGGTACCGTGCGCAACCTCGCCGCGGCGACGTCCGCGGCGGCCGGGCTCCCGTCCATGGGCGTGCAGGGCTTCCCCATCGCAGCCGCCGCGTTGGATGAGCTCGTGGAGCGCCTGGCGTCGCTGCCGCCCTCCGAGCGCGGCGGCGTGCGCGGGATCAAGCCGGGACGCGCCGACGTCATCCTCGCGGGCGCCGTCGTCATCCAGACCGTGCTGCGCGAAGGCGGCTTCGACGAGCTGGAGGTCACGGAGGCCGGACTGCGCGAGGGCGTGTTCTTCAGCGAGCACCTCGCCGACCGCGACCCGCCGCTGTTCGATGACGTGCGCCGCGAGAGCGTGCTGAACCTCGCCGCGCAGTACCAGGTCGACCCCGCGCACACCGCGCACGTCGCGGCGCTCGCGCTGGGGATCTTCGACTCGCTCGCCGCCGACGGCGTCTTCACCGGCGACCCCGTCGAGCGCCGCCTGCTGTGGGCCGCCTGCATGCTCCACGACATCGGCATGCGGGTGGATTACGACGACCACCACAAGCACTCGCGCTATCTCATCCTCAACGGCGGCCTGCCGGGCTACTCGCCGATCGAAGTGGCGCTCATCGCCCAGGCGGCGCGCTATCACCGCAAGGGCATGTCCGAGCTCGGCCCCTACGCGAAGCTCGCCGGCCCCGGCGACGACCGGCGGCTGGACCGCCTCTCCGTCCTGCTGCGGCTCGGAGAGGACCTCGAGCGCAGCCGTGACCAGAGCGTCACCGCCGCGAAGGTCACGACCGGCGACGACGGCACGGTGACGCTGACCCTCGAAGCCGACGAAGGGGTCGAGGTGGCGCGCTGGGCCGCGCAGCGGGAGACCGAGTTGTTCGAGCGCGCCTTCGACAGGAAGCTGAGGGTCGAGGCGTGACCCGTGCCGCGGTGCTCCGCGGCCCGACGTTCGAGGTGGCCGCCCGGCCGCCGCACCCCGCGCTGGGGGCGTTCGTGCGCCGCCTCGTCGGCTTCGCCGAGCACGCGCCCGCGCCGATCCGGCGGCTGGAGATGCCGGCGAGCAGCGTCGCCCTCATCGTCGGCTTCGAGGGCGACGGCTGGGCGATCGAGCAGGGCGGCGCGGCGCGCGGGCGCCACGCCGCGTTCGCCGCCGGACTGCACGGGACCGCCGCGGTCACCGAGCAGCACGGACGGGTCGCCGGCGTGCAGGCCGACCTGACGCCCGAGGGCGCCCACCGGCTGCTCGCCGTCTCGATGGCCGAGCTCGCCGGAACCGTCGCGCCGCTCGACGACGCCGCCGGCGGCGATCCCGCCACCCGCGCACTCGCCGAGCGCCTCGGTGACACCGCGGGCTGGGACGCCCGGCTCGACCTCACGGAGGCGTGGCTGGCCCGGCGGCTCGACCGGACGCCGGCCGGCGGGGCCCCGCACGTCGCCCACGCGGTCCGGCGCCTGCGCGAGACCGGCGGAACGGTCCCCGTCGGCGTGCTCTGCGAGGAGATCGGCTGGAGCCGCCGGCATCTCGCCAAGCGCTTCCGCGAACACACGGGCGTCACGCCGAAGGCGATGGCGCGGCTGGTGCGATTCGAGGGCGCCGTCGCGGCGCTGGCGAGAGAGGACCGGCCGGACCTCGCCCGCGTGGCGCTGGACTGCGGCTACGCCGACCAGGCGCACTTCACCCGCGAGTTCCACGGCTTCGCGGGACTGCCACCCGGGGCCTACGTCCGCCACCGCGCCGACCCGGCGGCCGGGATCAGCGGCGCGATCGCCGAGGTCACATCCGTGCAAGACCCGTCGAGCGCGGCGGCGTAGAACGACGGCATGACCGCACCAACGTTCTATCCCGCCCTCCGCTACCGCGACCCCGACGCCGCCATCACGTGGCTCGGCGACGCGCTCGGGTTCACCCCGAAGGACGTCTACCGCGACGACACCGGCACCGTCCGCCATGCCGAGCTGCGCTTCGGCGACGGCATCGTCATGCTCGGCGGCTTCCCCGACGAGGGCGCCGAGGGCCGGCTGCACTACGAGCAGGGCGTCACCTCGACCTACGCGTACACGGCCGACCCCGACGCGCTGTTCGCGAAAGCGACCGGCGCCGGCGCCCAGGTCGCCATGCCCCTGCGCGACACGGACTACGGTTCGCGCGAGTTCAGCGTCTTCGACCTCGAGGGCCACCTCTGGAGCTTCGGCACGTATCGCCCCGCGACCGCGTCCTGACCGTCCTCGCCGCGGCGTACTTCGTCGTCGCGGCGGTCGGCGTCGCCGGCCCGGATCTGCGGGCCAGCGCCGACGCGATCGGGGACGGGCGCGTCTGGCTGCTGCTCACCAGCGCGCTGAGCGCCGAGGGCGACCTCCCCGGCGCGCAGGTGGCGATCGCCGCGATCGCCGCGGGCGCCGTGATCCTCCGCGAGGGCCCGGTGACGTGGTGGCTGGCGGCGATCGCCGGGCACGTCGGCTCGGCGCTGCTCGCCTACGCGCTCATCGCGATCGCCGCGGTGCTGGGCTCCGCGGGCGCCGACCGCGCCTCCGACGACCCGGACTTCGGTGTCTCCTGCGTCCTCGGCGCGTCCGTCGGGGCGCTGCTCGCCAGCGCGGTGCTGGCCCGGCGCGACGGCGCGCGTGATGCGGGCACCACCGTCGCACTCGCCGCCGGGCTCACCGGGGCCGCGGCGATGCTCGCGCTCTCGGCCGGATGGCTCGACGCCGAGCACGGGCTCTCGGTCGCGCTCGGCGCCGGCGTCGTCATCGTGCGAAATAGTGGGCGGCGATGTCGCTGATCCTCGCGCTCGCCGCCGCGATCTTCTTCGCGGTCGGCACGGTCCTCCAGCAGCGGGTCGCGCGCACGGCCACCGAGGAGGAGGCCGCGAGCGCCGGGTTCCTCCTGCGCCTGGCGCGCAAGCCGCTGTGGCTGGCGGGGATCGTCGCCGACGCCGGCGGGTTCGTCTGCCAGGCGATCGCGCTGGGGATCGGGCGCATCGTCGTCGTGCAGCCCGTGCTGGCGACGAGCCTCGTCTTCGCCCTGCCGTTCGGCGCGTGGCTGGACGGCAGGCGGGTCACCCACCGCGAGATGTGGGCCGCGGCCGCGGTGACGGGCGGGCTCGCCGCGTTCCTTGTCCTCGCCGATCCGAGCGGCGGCAAGCCCGACGCGAGCACCGCGGCGTGGCTCGTCGCGTTCGCCGTCTCAGCCGTGCTGTGCGGCGCCGCGTGGGTTGCCGCGCGCGGCGCGTCCCCCATGCGCCGCGCCGTGCTGCTCGGCTGCGCGACGGGCATCCTCTTCGGCCTCAGCGCGGGCCTGACGAAGGCCACGGTCGAGGAGCTCGACGACGGGATCCTCAACGTCTTCGAGCACTGGCACGTCTACGCGCTGGCGGTCGTCGGCTACGTGAGCATGTCGCTCTCGCAGGCGTCGCTGCAGACCGGCGCCCTGGGCGCGGCGGTCGCCACGCAGATGGCGCTCGACCCGATCACAAGCGTCGTACTCGGCACGCTCGCCTTCGACGAGCAGCTCCACGACACCCCGCTGGGCGCGATCGCCGCGCTCGGCGGCATCGCGGTGATGATCGGCGGGATCGTCGCGCTGGCGGTTCAGTCGCCCGCGCCGGCCGAGGCGGCGAGCCTCGCCGAGGCGTGAGCCTTCGCGTAGCCGAAGTAGATCACCAGCCCGATCACCAGCCACACCGCGAGACGGATCCACGTCGTCACCGGCAGCATGGCCATGAGGCCGAGCGAGCTCAGCAGCGCGATGCCGGCGATGACGTTGACCGCGGGCAACCGCACCGGGCGCTCGGCGTCGGGGTGGGTGCGGCGCAGCACGAGCACCCCGGCGGAGACGAGCACGAACGCGAGCAGCGTCCCGATCGAGACGAGGTCGCCGAGGATGTCGATCGGCAGGAGCGCGGCGACCACGGCGCAGAGGAAGCCGCAGATGAGGGTGTTCTGCACCGGCGTCTGACGGCGCGGATCGACCCGGTTGAAGAACGGAGGGAGCATCCCGTCCGCCGACATCCGCATGAGGATCCGCACCTGGCCGAACAGCGTCACGAGGACCGTGGAGAACAGGCCGATGACGGCGGCGACGTTCACCGCGTCGTCGAGCCAGTCGAGTCGTGCGTGGTCGTGCAGCGCCTTGGAGATCGGGTCGGCGACGTTCAGTGCGGTGTACGGCACGAGCCCGGTCAGCACGAGGCCGACGAGGATGTACAGCGTCGTCGCGACGATGACGGTCCCCAGCAGCGCGACCGGCACGGTGCGCCGCGGGTCGCGCGCCTCCCCCGCCGCCGTGGAGACCGCGTCGAAGCCGACGTAGGCGAAGAACAGGACGCCGGCGCCGCGCAGCACACCCGAGGCGCCGAACTCCCCGAACGCGCCCTCGTTCGGCGGGACGAACGGCTTCCAGTTGCCGGGGTCGATGAAGAAGACGCCGGCGATGATCACCGCGAGCAGCACCGTGAGCTTCAGCGCGACGATCGCGGTGTTCGTCTTCGCCGACTCGCTCGTGCCGAGGATCAGCAGCCACGTCGCCACCGCCACGCACAGCACGCCGGGCAGGTTGAAGATCCCGCGGTCGTCGCCGATGGGCGGATTCGCCAAGGCGTCGGGGACGTGGATCCCCAGCGATCCCAGCAGGCTGTCGGCATAGCCCGCCCAGCCGACGGCCACCGTGGACGCGGCGAAGAGGTACTCGAGGAGCAGGTCCCAGCCGATGAACCACGCCGGGAAGAGGCCGAACGCGACGAACGCGTAGGAGTAGGTGCTGCCGCTCACCGGCATCATCGCGCTGAGCTCGGCGTAGCAGAGCGCGGTGGCCGCAGCCGCGATGCCGGCCAGCGCGAAGCTGATGACGACCGCCGGCCCGGCGTACTTCGCCGCGGCCACGCCGGTGCTGACGAAGATGCCCGCGCCCACGACGCTGGCGATTCCCAGCGCGGTGAGCGAGACCGGCCCGAACGCCTTGGCGTCAAGCCGCTCGCGGTCGCGCCGCGCCTGGCCGAGGATCGCGGTCAGGCGGTCGGGCTGCGCGCTCACGTCGACGTGACCTTCGGGACGAGGTAGCGGCCGATGACCGGTAGCCGCAGGAAGCCCTCGACGCTCGCGTAGAGGATCCCGACCTGCGCCATGTCCTCGACGTCTTCGACCACGATCGAGCGTGGCTCCCAGTCGGGATCGAACTTCGCGTTGAAGTCCCGCAGCGAGGTGATTTGGAAGTACGGGCTCATCGTCAGGGCGAACCGCCGCAGCAGCTTCTGCGCGCCGTGGAACTCCGCGTCGGGCGCGACCAGCCGCCCCCACGCGGCGAAGTTCATCGAGAGACGATCGAACCCGAGCCGGCCGAGCTCCAGCGCGGAGTTGGCGATGAGGAACTCGGTGATCCCGTTGGGCGCGTCGGGCTCGTGCTGCATGAGGTCGAGCGACCAGCCGGGCTGCGGCCCGTACACCGGCGTGAGGCGGAGGAACCCGAGCGTCTTGCCGTGGCGGTCGACGGCGAGCGCGAGCAGCAGGTCGGGGTTGTCGCCGTGGACCCCGCCGCCGAGCTCCATGGTGAACCCGCGCTCGGCTGCGCCGGCCCGCCAGCGCTCGCGCAGCGCGTTGAGCTCGTCGCACAGCGCCGGGGTCGCCTCGTCCTCGCGCAGGAGCTGGAAGTCGCAGACCTTCTCGACGCGGTGGACCGCCTGGCGCACGTTCTTCATCGCCCGCCCCTCGAGCATGAAGCGGTCGCACCGGATGATCGCCTCGTCGCCGAGGTACACGCCGCGCATCCCGAACTTCTCGTAGAGCGCGAGGTCGGATTCCCGCGCGGCCAGGAACGCCGTGTGCCACCCGCGCCCGCGGCAGAAGCCGAGGAACTCGCCGACCACGCGCTCGCGCGCTTCGGGCGGGCAGATCGGGTCGGCGGCCACGAGCGCGTGCCCGGCGATGTACGTGTAGGCGATGAGGCCGTCGCCCGCAGCGGTAAAGAAGTAGCTCTTGTCCCGGCGCAGCGCGAAGTAGTCGAGCGTGTCGTCGCCGTAGGCGTGCACGAGCGCCGACGCCCGCTCGCGCGCGGCAGCTGACGGCGTGCCGGTGTCGCGCACCGCGCGGAAGAGCAGCAGCGCGAAGACGACGAGCCCGCCGACGCCGAGCAGCAGCAGCGATGCCGCGAGGAAGTCGGGGAAGACCCGGCCGGTGTAGGTGTACGGCCCGTCCCGGCCGACGAGCCCGGCGAACGTCGTCTCGACCATCCCCCACAGCGAGAGCGGTTCGACGACGTGGCGGTGGCCGGTCAGCAACGTGGCGATGCCGAACGCCAGGACCCCGAGCAGATAGACGGGGACGAATCGCGCGACGTCGAGCAGCGAGCCCGGATCCGCCCGGGCCTGGAAGGCGTCGCGGTGCCAGACCAGCGCCACGAGCATCCCGACCGCCGCGACGACCGCGACCGGGTCGGGCCCGCGCAGCAGCGCCGAAAGCGCTCCCACGCCGAAGACGACGATCGCCGCGAGCCACGCGCGGCGCTTGCCGCGCCGCAGCGGCACGCTGAGCAGCAGCAGGACGAAGCCGATGAGCACGCTGGCGACGTGGCTGACGACGCGCCCGTCGAGGTCATCGATGATCTGGCGGATCCCGAGCCGGTTGCCGGCGTCGAGCGCGGCCGCGAAGAAGAACAGGAGCGCGGTCGCCGCGGTCAGCCAGCCCAGCACCCGCGGCGCGCGCGGGCGGAGCGCCGCAGCGGCGGGCGGTGGCGCGACGGCCATCTTCGACTCGTCGATCGGCGGAGGCGGCGCGGGCGCGGGCGGCGCGATGCGCGCGGCCCCCGCCACATCGGCGGCGGCGCCGGTCTCCCCGTGCTCCGGGCGCATCGCCGGGAACAGGATCACGTCGCGGATCGCGCTCGCCCCGGCGACGAGCATCACGAGACGGTCGAGACCGATCCCCAGTCCGCCCGTCGGTGGCAGCCCGTACTCCAGCGCGCGCACGTAGTCCTCGTCGACAGTCTCGGCCTCGTCGTCGCCCGCGGCGTGCGCGACCGCCTCGGCCTCGAAGCGCTCGCGCTGGTCGACCGGATCGTTGAGCTCGGTGTACGCGTTGGCCAGCTCGCGCCCGGCGACGACCGCCTCGAAGCGCTCGACCATCGTGGGGTCCTCACGGTGCGACCGCGCGAGCGGCGAGACCTCGCGCGGGTAGTCGTAGACGAAGGTCGGCGCGACGAGCGTGGCCTCGCCCTTCTCGTCGTAGACCTCGGACATCAACCGCCCCGCGCCCCAGGACTCCTCGTACTCGATGCCGAAGCGATCGCAGATCGCGCGAGCGTCGTCGACGGGCATCGAGGGATGCATCTTCTCCCCGGTCTGCTCCTCGATGAGGTCGGCCATCGTGACCCGCCGCCACGGCGGCGCGAGGTCCACCGGCTGGCCGTCGACCTCGATCATCGTCGTGCCGTTCGCGGCGAGCGCCGCGCGCGAGCAGATGGTCTCGACGAGGTCCATCATGTCGTGGTAGTCGCCGAGCGCCTGGTAGGCCTCGAGCAGGGTGAACTCGGGGTTGTGCCGGGTGTCCAGCCCCTCGTTGCGGAACACGCGGCCGATCTCGAAGACCCGCTCGAACCCGCCGACCACGAGTCGCTTGAGGTGCAGCTCGAGCGCGATCCGCAGGTACATGTCGAGATCGAGCGCGTTGTGGTGCGTGATGAAGGGGCGCGCTGCCGCGCCGCCCGCATGCGTCTCGAGCACCGGGGTCTCGACCTCGGTGAACCCGCGCTCGCCGAGCACCTCGCGGACCGTCGCCATGACCTTCGAGCGGATGTCAAAGACCCGGCGCGTGTCCGGGTTGGCGATGAGGTCGAGGTAGCGCTCGCGCAGCCGGATCTCCGGGTCGGTGAGCCCCTTGTGCTTGTCGGGCAGCGCGCGCAGCGACTTGGAGAGCAGGCGCAGCTCGGACAGCTCGACGGTGAGCTCGCCGGTGTGCGTCGTCATGACCTCGCCGGCGGCGCCGACCCAGTCGCCGCGGTCGAGGTGCTCGACGTCGTCGAACGCCTCCTCGCCGAGCGTGTCGCGGGAGGCCAGGAGCTGCAGCTCGCCGGTCTGGTCGCGCAGCGTGGCGAAGACCATGCCGCCGTGGCGGCGGATGAGCATGAGGCGACCGGCGACCTTCACCCGCGTGCCGGTGTGCGCGTCGGGCGCGAGCGCGCCCGCCTCCGCGATGACCTGCGCGGCGGTGTGGTCGCGGGTGAATCCAACCGGGTAGGGCTCGATTCCCCTCTCGCGCAGCGCGGCGAGCTTGGCGAGCCGATGCTCGCGCTCAGCCTCGCCGCCGTCGGGGTGAGCGGCGTCGGCGGGTTCCGGATCCATGCGCGCATTCTGCGCGCAGCTCCGGCGGACGGGCGCCGGTCAGCGCAGCGCGTCGCGCCGGCGGCGCAGCTCGGCACGGTCGGCCGCGGCCGCGGCAGCGCCGATGCCGTGGGCCAGCGGGAGCGCGAGCACCGCGAGGGCGGCCCAGACGGCCGCGATGAGCAGCAGGAGATCGAGGAAGGACATGGCGGGCAGGGTGAACGTGGTTCAGCCAGGCGGTTCTGCCCACCGTACGCATCGCTCAACCTCCCCGGTTCTGGTGCCGTACTAGGGTGAAACACCGGCTTCTTTCGCATGAGCACGTCCGCCCCCGGCATCGAACTTCTCGCCCGCGGCCCCTGGGCCGCCGATGCCGTGCGCGCCACATGGCGCGAGGACGCGTTCCAGCCCGACGAGGCGGCCACCGCCGCGGCGGACCGCAAGATCGACGAGCTGCGCGAGCGCGGATCGCCCTGGCACGACGGCACCGCCGCCCGGCTCGTGAGCTTCGAGGCGCGCGACGGCGAGCTGCACGTCGAGCTGCAGCCGATCCGCTGGGCGCTGCGCCTCGTCGAGGAGGACGCGCACGCGTCGCTCTCGGCGCTCTGCGTCACCCGCGCGGCCGACGGCCGGTGGCTGGCCGGTCGGCGCGCGGCGTGGCTGTCTTCCTGGGCGGGCCGGTGGGCGCTGGGTGCCGGCGGCGCCGTCGACCCCGGGGAGAGCCCCGCCGACACGCTCGTGCGCGAGCTCGAGGAGGAGTGGGGCGTCGTGCCCGAGCGCGTCCAGGGCGAGGCGCTGCTGCGGCTGCCGCAGGGCATGACGATGTTCCTCGGCCAGGCCTGGCTGCCCGAGGGCGCCGAGGTGACGATGGATCACGAGCACGACATGTACGCGTGGTGGCCGGCCGACCCGTCCGCCTGGCCGGCGGAGGCCGACGAGCCGCTGCGCCGCATGGCGGTGATGCTGTCGTGACGCGCATCCTGACCTTCGAGCGCCTGAAGTGGGCGTCGTTCACCCACTCCTGCGTCTACATCGCGCTGTTGGCCGTCTGGCTCATCCCGGGGCTGTCGGGCGCGGAGTTCGTCCTCGGCCTCACCCACGGCGTCGGGTGGATCCTCATGTCGGTCGTCTGCATCGTCGCGCTCGCCCTGCGCGTCATCGATCTGCGGCTCGCCACGGCGGTCGCGATCCTCGGCGGAATCGGCCCGTTCATCGGGTCGTACGAGTTCGTCCGCCAGGACCGTGCACGATCCCGTCCAGGCGCGCCGCGTGCGGCAGAGCCGGGCGCTAGAGTGGCTTCGTAGAGCGATGGCAACTGTCGATACGACGATCCAGGTCGTCATGCCCCAGATGGGGGAGTCGGTGTCCGAGGGCACCGTGCTCGAATGGCACAAGGGCGAAGGTGACACCGTCGCCGCGGATGAGACCATCGTCGAGATCTCGACCGACAAGGTCGACGCCGAGGTCCCCGCACCGGCCGCCGGCACCATCGTGAAGGTCCACGCCGCCGAGGGCGACACGGTCGAGGTCGGCCAGCTGCTCGCGGAGATCGCGACGAACGGCGCCGGTCCGGCCGCCGCCGCGGACACGAACGGCGGCAGCGACAACGGCGCGACCGCCGAGGCACCATCCGAGGCCGAGACCGGCGGCGAGATCGTCGACATCGTCACGCCCACGGGCGGCGAGTCGGTCACCGAGGGCACGATCCTCGAGTGGGCCGTCAAGGTCGGCGACACCGTCAACGACGGCGACACCGTCGTCGAGCTGTCGACCGACAAGGTCGACATGGAGCTTCCCGCCCCCGCCTCGGGCACGATCACCGAGATCCTCTTCGAGGAGGGCGACACGGTCAGCGTCGGGCAGACGATCGCCCGCATGCAGACCGGACCGGGGGGCGCGGCGCCCAAGCCGGCCGCCGAGCCCAGCGCACCCGCGGCCTCGAACGGCCCGGTCGCGGTCCCCTCCGACGCGAAGATCTCCCCCGTCGCCGCGCGCGTCGCGGCGGTCGAGGGCGTCGACGTCACCGGCGTGACGGGCACCGGCCCGGGCGGCCGCATCGTCAAGGACGACGTCCTCGCCGCGAAGAGCGGGAACGGCGCGGCACCCGCCAAGGCGGCGGCCCAGGCCATCCAGCTCAAGGGCGGCGCGGCGATGCTCGCCCGCTACATGGACGAGAGCCGCCAGATCCCGACGGCGACCTCGTTCCGGACCATCACCGTCACCCAGATGGACGGGCGGCGCAAGCAGCTGAAGGCCGCCGGCCAGAAGGTCTCCTTCACGCACCTCATCGCCTACGCGATCGCGCTCGCCGCCACCGAGGACATGCCGGTGA
Organism: Bifidobacterium breve; assembly: GCA_945878865.1. Taxonomy (GTDB): domain Bacteria; phylum Actinomycetota; class Thermoleophilia; order Solirubrobacterales; family Solirubrobacteraceae; genus Svornostia. The sequence continues at coordinate 377,552 of CAMCUD010000001.1, forward strand.
TGGCGCACCACTTCGAGGAGACCGACGGCAAGCCGTTCCGCATCGACGACGGCCAGGTCAACCTCGGCATCGCCGTCGACGTCGAGAAGAAGGACGGCTCGCGCACCCTCATGGTGCCGGTCATCCGCGACGCCGGCCGCCTCTCCTTCCAGGGCTTCCTCGACGCGTTCAACGACCTCATCGCCCGGGCGCGCGACAACAAGCTCACCGCCGACGACCTCGCCGGCGCGAACGTCCAGCTGACGAACCCGGGCGGCATCGGCACCGTCGCCTCCGTGCCGCGCCTCATGATGGGCAACGGCACGATCATCGCGACGGGCTCGATCTCCTACCCGGTCGGCCTCGGCGAGATCGGTGAGCTCATCGGCGCCGAGAAGGTCATGTCGATGACCTCGACGTACGACCACCGGATCATCCAGGGCGCCGAGTCCGGGCGGTTCCTCAAGGTCGTCGAGGAGTACCTCCAGGGCGAGCACGAGTTCTACGAGCGCGTCTTCGGCGACCTCGGCGCCGCGATCGGCCCGAAGCCGGGGCCGCCGCAGCCCCAGCTCGCCGGCGTGGGCGCCGCTGCGCTGCCCGTCCCCGCCGCCCCGGCGCCCGCCGGCGGCCTCGCGCCGAGCGAGGAGCTCATGCAGGCGGTGCAGGCCGCCACCGCCATCGTCAAGGCGCACCGCACGTTCGGCCACCTCGCCGCGCGGCTGGACCCGCTCGGCAGCGAGCCCGAGGGCGACCCGTCGCTCGACCCGGCGCCGCTCGGCCTCACGCCGGACCTCCAGCGCCAGATTCCGGCGAAGATCCTGCGGGTCGGCGTGCCCGGCGAGACGCTCGCCGACGCGCTGCCGCACCTGCGCACCACGTACTGCGGCACGATCGCCTACGAGATCGAGCACATCTCCAGCCACAAGCAGCGCACGTGGCTGCGGGAGAAGATCGAGACCGGCGCGTTCCGGCACTCGCTGACGAACGACGAGAAGGCCTGGCTGCTCGGGCGGCTCATCAAGGTCGACGCGTTCGAGCGCTTCATGCACAAGGCCTACCTCGGGCAGAAGCAGTTCTCCATCGAGGGCCTGGACATGACCGTGCCGATGCTCGACGAGCTCATCCAGCTCTCGGCGAAGGGCGGCGCGCACGAGGTCGTCATCGGCATGGCGCACCGCGGCCGCCTCAACGTGCTCGCGCACAACCTCGGCCGCCCGTACGACACGATCTTCGCGGAGTTCGAGGGCGCCTCCACGCTGGAGGCCGTCACGACCATCCCGCAGGGCGGCACCGGCGACGTCAAGTACCACCACGGAGCCCAGGGCAGCTACGAGGTCCGCGACGGGGAGTCGATCCTCGTCAACCTCGAGAGCAACCCGTCGCACCTCGAGTTCGTCCACCCGGTCGTCGAGGGCGCCACCCGCGCCGCGCAGACGAACCGCAAGGGCCCGCACGCCACGCGCGACCCCGCGTCAGCGGTCGCGGTTGTGCTCCACGGCGACGCGGCGTTCCCGGGCCAGGGCGTCGTCGCCGAGGCCTTCAACATGCAGGCGCTCGACGGCTACAACGTCGGCGGCACGGTCCACCTCATCCAGAACAACCAGGTCGGGTTCACCACGGACCCGGAGGACTCGCGCTCCACGCGCTGGGCGTCCGACCTGGCCAAGGGCTTCGACGTCCCGATCATCCACGTCAACGCCGACGACCCGGAGGCGTGCATCAGCGCCGTCCGCCTCGCGTTCGCGTTCCGCCGCGAGTTCGGCCACGACGTGGTCATCGACCTCATCGGCTATCGCCGCTTCGGCCACAACGAGGCCGACGAACCCGCCTACACGCAGCCGGAGATGGCCGCGGCGATCAAGCAGCACAAGCGCGTGTCGCAGCTGTGGGCCGACAAGCTCGTCGTCGACGGCGTCGTCACGAAGGCCGAGGTCGAGTCCCGCACGAACGAGATCTGGGACCACCTCACCGAGCTGCACCAGGACCTCAAGGCGAAGATCAAGGCCGCAGAGGAGGCGGGCGACGCCAGTCAGCAGACCGGCGAGTACCAGCTCGACCGCTCGCCGAGCCCGGACGTCTCCACGGCCGTGGACGCGGACCGGCTGCGCTCGCTCAACAACGAGCTGCTGGCGGTCCCCGACGACTTCAGCGTCCATCCCAAGCTCATCAAGCAGCTCGAGCGCCGCCGCGAGGCGCTCGGCGAGGCCGGCGGCATCGACTGGGCGCACGCCGAGTCCCTGGCGTTCGCGTCGCTGCTGACCGAGGGCACGCCGATCCGCCTGACCGGCCAGGACGTCGAGCGCGGCACGTTCAGTCAGCGCCACCTCGTCCTGCACGACCACAAGACCGGCCGGACCATCTCCCCGGTCCAGTCGCTGCCCGGCGCGCTCGCCCCGTTCGAGCTGCACAACTCGCCGCTCTCCGAGCAGGCGGCCGTCGGCTTCGAGTACGGCTACTCCGCCGAGGCGCCCGAGACGCTCGTCGTCTGGGAGGGCCAGTTCGGCGACTTCGTCAACGGCGCCCAGGTCATCATCGACCAGTTCATCGTCTCCGGCCTGGCCAAGTGGGGCCAGACCACGCGTCTGACGCTGCTGCTGCCCCATGGCTACGAGGGCTCGGGCCCGGAGCACTCCTCCGGCCGCCTCGAGCGCTTCCTGCAGCTGTGCGCCGAGGGCAACATCCGCGTCGCGAACCTCACGACGCCGGCGCAGTACTTCCACCTGCTGCGCCGCCAGGCGCGCATCGCCAAGCAGCGCCCGCTGGTGATCATGACCCCGAAGTCGCTGCTGCGCCTGCCGCAGGCGACCAACCGGATCCAGCACCTCTCCGAGACGAAGTTCTTCCCCGTCCTGGGCGAGCCGCGCGTCGAGCAGAACAAGGTCAAGCGCCTCGTCCTCTGCACCGGCAAGATCTACTACGACCTCGTCGGCCACCCGGACCGCCAGGACCAGGAAGGCCTCGCCGTCGGGCGCGTCGAGCTGCTCTACCCGTTCCCCGAGGGCCAGATCCTCGACCTCATCGAGAGCTATCCGAACCTCGAAGAGGTCGTGTGGGTCCAGGAGGAGCCGCGCAACATGGGCGCCCGCGCACACATGTTCCCGCGCCTCATGCAGATCCTCCCCGAGCGGCTGCGCTTCGGCTACATCGGCCGGCCCGAGCGCGCCTCACCGGGCGAGGGCTACCCGGCCGCGCACGCGACCGAGCAGTCGCGGATCATCCGGACGGCGCTGGATCTGTCGATCCCGGTGTCGCTGTACCCGGCGAAGACGCCCGGCGAACGCTGAATCGCCGCGGCCGGAGGCCTTGCGATTCAGTCGGGAGAACTCGCTGGCGCTCCTTCTCCCGCTGCGCGGTCGGTCGTTCGCCGTGTCCGGGCGATTCCCGAGGGGTTTGTCGCGACGTATGGGGATGTGTCCCCCGGGGCTCCGCGGTTTGCCGGGACCGTGCTCCGGTCCACCGATCAGGACCTGCCGTGGTGGCGGGTCGTGCGGGCCGACGGGTCGCTGGCCAAGGGGGAGCGCCAGCGCGGGCTCCTCGAGGCTGAGGACGTGCCGTTCCGGGGCGCGCGGGTCGACATGGACGCCGCGCGCATCCCGATCGAGGTGATCGCGTGACGTGGATCCGCAAGGAGCTCACCCTCCAGCCGCGACCGCGTGGCTTTCATCTCATCACGAACGAGATCGTGCAGGCGGTGCCCGAGCTGCGCGACGTGCGTGTCGGCCTGGCCCATCTCTTCCTCCGCCACACGTCGGCGTCCCTGACGCTCAACGAGAACGCGAGCCCCGACGTACGCCGCGATTTCGAGACGTGGTTCAACGCCGCGGTACCGGAAGGTTTCCCCAGCTGGACCCACACATTCGAGGGTCCGGACGACATGCCGGCGCACATCAAGGCGTCGCTGCTGGGCCCGTCCCTGACCCTCCCCGTCACCGATGGGCGACTCGACCTCGGGACGTGGCAGGGTGTCTACCTCTGCGAGCACCGCGACCGAGGTGGCGCGCGCACGCTCACCATCACCATAAGCGGGGATCCTTGACAGCGTGTCGAGGATCGGCCGCGAACACCCGTATAGTGGGTCGCCATGGCTACCAACGTCACCCGCTCACCCCGGGCCGACGCGGAGCGCAACCGCACCAGGATCCTCGACAGCGCTGCCGAGCTGATCGCCGGGAATCCCGACGCCAGCATGGTGGAGATCGCGGAAGCCTCCGGTGTCGGCCGAGCAACGCTGTACCGCCACTTCGCCTCGCGCGATGAGGTGGTCACCGCGCTGCGCGACCGTGCCTTCTCTCGCGCCCAGGGCATCATCGCTGAGGCGCTCGCCGCGGAGGAACGCGCCGGCACGGCGCCGACCGACCGGCTGAAGCGCCTCATCCGCGAGCTGCTCACGATGGACGACCCGTACGGCCTCATCGCCGACGTCGACCCGGACCATCACCGCGAAGCCCGGGTCGCCTTCGACGACCAGGTGCTCCCGCTCATCACCGACGCGCAGGCGCAGGGCGAGTTGACGGACGATGTCTCGGCTCGCGCGATCGGCTATGCCCTGGAGGGCCTCATGCTCTCGGCCAACCGCGGCCTGACCCACGGCGAGCTCTCGCCGGAGGAGGGCGTCGAGGTCGTGCAGCGCGGGATGATCCGCGGCTTCGGCACCTAGTCAGCTGATGAAGTGCACGAGTGAGCCGGCGAACGCCCTGAGGCGCGCCGGCGGATAGCGGTCGGGGTCGGTGAGCGTCAGGCGCGCACCGTCCTCGCCCAGCAGCACGATCGAGCGCGAGACGAGCTCGATGTCGAGGTCCCGGTCACGCAGGCCGAGGGCCTCGATGCCCCATTCGACGAGCGGGGCCAGCAGCGTCTGGATCGCCTCGCGGGCGGCGGTGAGGCGCTCGCGCAACTGCGCGGGCGCCCCGTCGGCCGGCAGCAGCGCGATGCGCCACGTCACCGGGTCGGCCCGCACGACCTCGACGAACGTGCCGACGGCGTCCTCGAGGACGACGCCCGGCGGCTGCGTGATCGGAAAGTCCGGCACGACGCTGCGCACCTGTGCGAGCGCCCGGTCGGCGGTGCGATCCACGAGCGCGTCGAGCATGCCGTCGAGATTGCCGAAGTGCGAGTAGATGACCGTGCGCGCGATGTTTGCCTCGCGCGCGATCCGGTCGATCGAGACGGCGGCGAAGCCCTCCGACAGGACGACGTCGCACAGGATGTCGAGCAGCTGGTTGCGCCGCTCGTCGGCGTTCATGCGGACCGTTGACACGTGCTGGAGCTTCGCAGACATCGCGGCTTCGTCCATGTGTCGAGCACCTTGACGCGACACGTACATCCGTGTACATACAGTCCTGTACATACACCTCTGTACATCGCCGTCCCTGCCCACCCGCCAGGAGCACCACCGGATGACCAGCCTTCTCGCCGCGGTCGACGCACCCGCCGCCGGCGCGCCCGAAGCCCAGATCGCCATCGCCACGACGTTCGCGTCGGTGGCCACCGGCCTGCTGCTGTGGCTCGTCCTCGCCCACATCCGCTCGCCGCACCCCGAGCGCACGCTGCTCCAGCGCGCCGGTGACGCGACCGGGCGCTTCCTCGGCATGGAGCCGTGGGCCGCACTGCCGTTCGCCGTCGGCGTGGTCGGCCTCGTCGCCGGCGGGTTCGGCGTGTTCTGGGACATCTCCCTGCACATCGACCAGGGCCGGGATGAAGGCCCGCTGGCCAACCCGTCGCACTACTTCATCCTCTACGCGCTCTACTCGCTGTTCGCCGCCGGCCTGCTCTCCCTCGGCCTGCACCAGCACGCCAAGCATCCGTCGGTGCGCGCGATCCGCCTGCCCGGTGGGATGACGGCGCCGGTGGGCGGGCTGCTCATGTTCATCTGCGGCGCGTTCGCCCTCACCGGGTTCCCGCTCGACGACGTCTGGCACCGCATGTTCGGCCAGGACGTGACGCTCTGGGGCCCGACCCACCTGGTGATGATCAACGGCGCGATCCTGTCCGTGCCCGTGCTCGCCGTCCTCGTCCTCGAGGCCAAGCGCGCGGTCGGCCAGAAGCCCTCCGACCCCGCCCGCTCGGTCGGCGAGCAGATCGTGCGCGTGACGCTGCCCGGCGCGCTGCTCTTCGCCATCGCGTTCTGGGCGACGGAGTTCGACTGGGGCATCCAGCAGTACCGGCTCGTCTGGCAGCCGCTGCTCATCTCGCTCGCCGGCGCGATGGCGCTGACGTGTGGCCGGCTGTGGCTGGGGCGGGGCGGCGCGCTGCGCGTCGTCGCGTTCTACCTCGTCGCCCGCGGCGCGATGGAGCTCGCGGTCGTCGCGCTCGGCGAGACCGCACCGTCAATGCCGCTCTTCCTCCTCGAGGCCGTCGTCGTCGAGGCGCTGGGGTGGAACCGCAAGCTCACGCGCGAGCCGCTGAAGTTCGGCGCGCTCGCCGGCCCGCTCGTCGGCCTCGCGAGCTTCGCCGGGATGTACGCGTACTCCCAGGTGGCGATGCCTAACCCGTACACGCCGGCGATCATCCCCGAGGGCCTGCCGACCGCCGTGCTGGCCGGCCTGGCCGGCGGGCTGCTGGGCGCACTGCTCGGCGCGGGGATGCGCGGCGACCTGCCCGTCCGCCAGGCCCGCCGCACGGCCGCGTGGGGCGCCGCTGGGCTCCTCATCGTCCTCGGCGCGAACGCCCTGTGGCTCAACAACCCCACCGACGTCCGCGCGACGGTGACGCTCACACCGGTCGCCGGCCAGGACGGCCGCGAGGCGATCGTCACGGCTCGCATCCCCGATGCGATCGCGGACAACCCCGAGTGGCGCGCGGTCACCGCCTGGCAGGGTGGCGGGATCATCACCCGGCGCCTGGAGCGCATCGCCCCGGGCGTCTACCGCACGGACGGCCCGGTGCCGCTGCACGGCGCGTGGAAGACCGCGATCCGCATGAACGCCGGCCGGGCGATGCTGAGCCTGCCGCTCTACCTCCCGCGCGAGCCGGCCATCCCCACCCCCGGGGTCACGCGCCCGGAGCAGTTCACCGCGTCGTTCATCAGCGACCACGAGGTCATGCAGACCGAGCGCAAGGACTACGTGCCCGGATGGCTGTGGACACCCGCAGCGCTGCTCATGCTCACGCTGTGCGCCGCGTTCATCACCGCGCTGGCGATGGGCATCGCCCGCGCCTCCAGCGACGACGATCCCGACCCGCGCGACACGGACGACGATCCCGCCCCGCGGCCGGCGGCGCGCCCGGCGCCCCGCGTGCCGGCGCACGCCGCGGGCTGACGCCGCTACTCCGCGCCCCAGCCGTGTGACCCCGCGGTGTGCACCGGCTCGGGCGCGGGCGGCGCGAACAGGTAGCCCTGGCCGTAGTCGACCCCCAGGCCGCGGAGCGTGGTGAGCTCCGCGGCGGTCTCGATCCCCTCTGCGACGATCCGGGCGCCGATCTGCCGGGCGAAGCCGATGAGCCCGGCGGCCAGCGCCTGCTGCGCGTCGTCGCTGTGGATGCCCGCGACGAGAGACCGGTCCAGCTTGATGAGATCGGGGCCGAGGCGCAGGATGTGCCGGAGGCTCGCGAAGCCCGCACCCGCGTCGTCGACCGCGACGCGCGCGCCTCGCTCGCGCAGGGGCGCCAGGCCAGCGCTCAGCACCGCGTAGTCGTGGACGGGGGCGTGCTCGGTGATCTCCAGGACGATGCGGTCGACTCGAAGGTCGGCGAGCAGGAGGCGCGTCTGCGCGTGCACGAACGTGGCGGGCGAGCCGTTGACCGAGAGGAACGCGCCGTCGGGGACGTCGGCCAGGCGGCCCAGGGCCCGGGCGAGGGCCGACAGCTCGAGGTCCACGCCGATCCCGACGGTCTCCGCGGCGCGGAACCAGTGGTCGGGCGGGCGCACCGGCCGGCTGTCGAACCGCGCGAGCGCCTCGTGCCCCACCGCGGCGCCCGACTGCAGATCGCAGATCGGCTGGAGGACCGCGCGCACGAGCGTCGGCTCGTCGATGAACGACTGGATCCGCGCACGCCGCGCCTCGAGCCGCCGCTCCTCGCGGCGCCGCTCGCGCAGCCCGGACGCCAGCTCGTCGACGACACCGCCCGCCACCCGCCGCGAGAGGCTCGATTCGCCCATCGCGGCGCTGCGCAGCGCCTCGCCGATCTCGTTGATCGGGCCGCCCTTGACGAGGTACCCCGACGCCCCGGCCTCGACCATGGCGAGCACGGTGCCGCGATCGTCGGCGGCCGACAGCGCGACGACCCGGCAGCCGGGCAGCCGATTGCGGATCTCGCGAGCGGCGCGTGGCCCGCCGCCGGCCGGCATGTCGACGTCGAGCATCGCGACGTCCGGTCGCACCTCCAGCGCCAGGTCGATCGCCTCCTGGGCGTCCGCCGCTGAGCCCGCCAGCTCCAATCCGGGCTCACTCTCGATGAACCCGCAGAGCGCGAAGCGCACCTGATCGTCGTCGTCGGCGACGAGCACACGCACCGGGGACGAACCGGTCACACCACCGCCTCGGTCGGCTCTTGCGGCGGGAGCCAGAACTCGACCGTCGTGCCGGCGTCCACCGCGCTCTCGATCCGCAACCAGCCGCCGGCGAGCTCGGTGCGTTCGCGCATCGCCGCGAGCCCGAGGTGGCCCGGCACGGGACTCGCGTCCTCGACGTTGAAGCCCACGCCATCGTCGGTGACGCGCAGTCGATAGCCACCGTCGCGCTCGTCGAGCAGGATCGACGCCGAGCTGGCCCGTGCGTGCTTGCGGACGTTCGTCAGCGCCTCCTGCGCGAGGCGGTAGAGGATCACGCGCGTCTCAGGGCTGGGCTCGCCGGTGACCCGCTCATCGAGCTGATACTCGACGTCGCCTCCGGACTGCTGGATGTAGAGCCGCAGCGCCGCCCCGATGCCCTCGCGGTCCAGCGCCGGCGGCCGCAGCTCGAAGAGCAGGTGGCGCAGGCGCTCGATCGCGTTGTCGACGGTCTGTCCGAGGTTGTCGAGCAGCTCGAGCTCGTCACCGGAGAGCCGCCGGCGCAGCAGCTGGAGGCGGATGCTCGCCGCGGCCATCGCCTGGATGGAGTCGTCATGAATGTCGCCGGCGATGCGCTGGCGCTCCTCCTCCGCGGCGGCGACGAGCCGGCCGACGAGCATGCGGCGCTCGAGATCCTCACGGCGGAGTTTCTCCTGGAGCTTGCGCTCGGTGGCGTCGCGGATGAACGCCGTGACGAGCAGCCCACCCTCGACCTCCACCGACGACAGAGAGATGTCGACCGGGAACTCCGAGCCGTCTCGACGCCGGCCCGCGAGCTCGAGCCCGATGCCCATCTCGCGCGTCCGGGGGTCGCGGCGGTACGTCGACCGGTGATCGACGTGCCGGCCGACGAAGCGCTCGGGCAGCAGCATCTCGACGGCGCGGCCGAGCAGCTCGCCGCGGTCGTAGCCGAACATCCGCTCGGTCTGCTGGTTGACGAGCACGATCTCGCCCGCCTCGTCGACCACGACGACGGCGTCCGGCGCGAGCTCGAGCAACCCGCGGGTGCGCTCGTCGTCGTGACGCTGCACCTGCTGCGCCGCCCGCTGCTCGGCCAGCGCCCCGGTGAGCGAGTCGACGGCGCCCATGAGCATCTCCGCCGAGATCGACGCCTGCCCGCGCTTGGCGCGATGCAGCGCCTCGACGATCTCCGCCGAGGACGCGCCCTTGACGAGGTAGCCCACGGCGCCGGCGCGCAGCAACTGCGCCACCGTCGTGCGGTCCGCGTAGGCCGAGAGTCCCACGACCCGCGTGGGCGCGCCGTGCAGCGTGAGCTCCTGCGCGACACGGATCCCGCCGCCGAACGGCATCTTGACGTCCACGAGCGCGACGTCCGGCTTGTGCTCGTGAGCCATCGTCAGCGCCTCGTCGGCGTTCGCCGCCAGGCCGACGACGTCACAGGACGGATCGTCCTCGATCAGCGCGCAGATAGCTTCGCGCAACGGCGCTTCGTCGTCCGCGATGAGCACACGGACTGCAGTGGATGAAAGGGGTGAGCTCTCCACAAGCCTCGACTGGTCAAGCCGCTATGGAAGAACCACGGTACTCCTATTCGCGATTGAAGACCCCCGGTTCGGCAGACCGGTCAGCGGCCCATCGCGCCGTAGCGCGTCGCGCGGAATTCCCGCACGTCAGCCGCGAGGCCGGACGTCCCGTGTCCGGAATCCGGCGTCCCGAGATACTCGACCTCGAGCGGCACCTCGACCGCCGCGCCGTCGCGGCGCTCCACCCGGAACGCCCGGCCGTCCGGCCGTGAGGAGACGGCCCGGACGAACTCGCGCTCGCGGAACAGCAGGCCGACCCCGTCGTCGGCGGCATAGCCCGGGGGGATGACCCCGTCAGCGACGGCCTGGAGGTAGACGGGCCGCCGGTCGACCTCTCCGTCGTAGTGGACGGTCAGCGAGCCGGGCAGCAGGCCCAGCCCGGGAACGGCCTCCGGATGCCCGGTGCTCTTCGTCACGCCCCACTCCATCCAGCACATGGCTCCGGCGCTCAGCCCGGCCAGGATGATCCCTCGGTCCCAGCACTCGCGCAGGATGCGATCGAGCTCATGGACGCGCCAGATGGCAAGGAGGTTCTTCATCGAGCCGCCACCGACGTAGATGACGTCCTGGGCGAAGAGGAGCTCCTCGAGGTCCACCGGATGGGAGCCCAGGCGGAAGAGCGACAGGTGCTCGGGCTGGCACACCTTCTCGCTGAAGGCGCCCATGTACTTGTGGATGTGCTCGTTGGGGTCGCCACTGGCCGTCGGCAGGAACAGCACCTTCGGCGAGGGCTTGCCCGTGAGCGAGAGAATGAAGTCGTCGAGGGCGGGATTCTCGGGCTCCATCGTGAAGCCCCCGCCCCCCATGGCGAAGATCGTGCGCATCCGTGCGCGAAAGTGTCTCAGGCCGCCGCGAGCGAGAGCGCCGGGGCCTCCCCGAGGTAGGTCGGCTGGATCGCGAGCTCGCTCACCTCACCCCCGGTGTCCTCGACCCGGTAGGCCTTCGCCTTCGGCCGGGAGGAGACGACCCGCGCGAGGTCGTCGCCGATGAAGTGCAGCGCCGCGCCGTCCTCGGCGGCATAGCCCGGGATCATCCCGTCGGCGATGTAGTTGTGGTACTCGACGCGGCGCGCGGGCTCCCCGTCGTAGTGCACGCAGTTGGAGTACGGCAGCAGGCCGAGACCCTCGACCCGCGACGGCGCGCCGTGGAACGCCGTCACTGACTGCTCGAACCAGCACAGCGAGCCGGCGGACAGGCCGCACAGGACGATGCCGCGCTCCCAGCACTGACGCAGGATGTCGTCGAGCCCGTGGGCGCGCCACACGCCGAGGAGGCTGATGACGCTGCCGCCGCCGACGTAGATGAGGTCCTGCTGGAGCAGGTGCTCGCCGACGCACTCGTCGATGCCGCCGCCCTTGTCGCGGCGGAAGAGCGAGACGTGCGACGGATGGCACCGGTCCGGCCCGAACGCGCGGTAGAACCGCACGACGTAGTGATCGGCGTCACCGGACGCCGTGGGGATGAAGCAGACCTTCGGCCGCTCCTTCCCGGTCAGCGAGAGCACGTAGTCGTCGAGGAGGGGGTTGCCCGCCTCCATCGAGAATCCGCCCCCGCCGAACGCGACGATCTGCTTCAGTCGACCCACCATTGCCCCCGATTGTCGGCAGCGGAGGGCCCGCGGACAAGGCTCCCGGGCGGATTTCATCCTCGGGGCCGAATGCACCTGGACCGGCTGTACAGGGGGTCCTACTTCCCCTTCCAGACCGGGTCGCGCCGCTCCTTGAACGCGGTGGCACCCTCCACGGCGTCCTGGCTGGTCATCACGGGTTCGACGATCGGCGCCTGGCGCGCGAAGAACGCGTCCTGCGGCCAGTCGCGCCCCTCGGTGAGGATGCGCTTCGTCGCGGTGAGCGCGAGTGGCCCGTTCGGTGCGATGGCGGCGGCGAGATCGAGCGCCGCCTGGACCGCCTGTCCAGGCTCAGCGACGCGGTTGACGAGCCCGAGCTCGTACGCGCGCTCGGCGGTGATCGGATCCCCCGTGAGCGCGAGCTCGGCGGCGATCCCCGCGGGCAGCCGCTGGGGCAGGCGCAGCAGCGCGCCGCCGGCGGCGACGAGCGAGCGCTTGACCTCCGGCACCCCGAGCTTCGCGCCGGCCGCGGCGACGATGAGGTCGCACGACAGCGCGATCTCCAGCCCTCCGGCGACGGCGAAGCCCTCGATCGCGGCAATGATCGGGGTCGCCGGCGGCCGCTCGACGATCCCGGCGAAGCCGCGCCCGTCGATCCACGGCCGCGGCCCGCCCGAGGCGAACGCGCCGAGATCCATACCGGCGCAGAAGCCCTTGCCAGCCCCGGTGAGGACGCCGACGGCGAGCTGCGGATCGGCGTCGAGCTCATCGAGCGCGTCGGCGAGCCCCTGCGCGAGCTCGTAGTTGACGGCGTTGCGGGCGTCGGGGCGGTTGAGCGTGATGAGCAGCACGCCATCGCGGCGCTCGGTCAGGACCTCCTGGGACATGCGCGTGACCCTACCTGCGGCGCCGGGGCCGTCAGATCACGCCGGGACCCGGGTGACGGCCCGCAGCAGCCGCTCGACCGTGAGGGCGGCGTCGTCCGGGTCGCTGTCGCCGCGCGCGACGTCGCGCATCGCGCCGAGGACGAGCGCCTCCAGCGCCCGCGCGAGCGTGGCCGCGGGCACCGCGTCGTCGAGTTCGCCGCGCCGCTGCCCCTCGAGAACGAACGCATCACAGACCGGGCGGAAGAAGAGCAGCAGCTCCTCGACCCGCTGCGGGTCACGGGCCATGAGCCGGCGGTAGCGCGTGTCCTCGGTCACGGCGAAGCGCAGCAGCCGGTCGAGGACCTCGTGGGCGGTGACGTCGGTCGACCCCGTCATGAACGGGGCGAGCACCTCGCCGAGGATCTCCTGCCCGCGCGCCAGCGCCTCCTGGCGGATGACGTCGACGATCTCCTCGCGCGAGTCGAAGTGGCGGTACAGCGTGGCGCGGCTCATTCGCGCGCGTTCGGCGATGGCCTCCATGCCGGCGCCGGGATCGGCCCCGAGCACGTCGGCGGCCGCGTCGAGGATCCGCTCGCGGTTGCGGCGCGCATCAGCGCGCGCCGGGACACGGTCGGCTCTCCCCATCCGGCGAAGAGTACGCCAGAGAAACCCTGAGCGGTGCAGGTCAGTACGTCCTCCTGCCACCTGAATGCGACCGTCCGGTAGGTTCCGCGCATGCGCCAGCTCGCCGACGATGTGTTCCAGCTCCCGCTCACGCCGCGCAACGGGATCAACGCCTACCTCCTGGGCGACACGCTCGTCGACGCCGGGCTGCCGCCGCACGGCAAGCGCCTGGCCAAGCAGCTCGCCGGGAAGGTGCAGCGCCACGCCCTCACGCACGCGCACGGAGACCACGCGGGCGGGTCGAAGAACCTCGTCGAGGCGCTGGGCGTCCCGTTTCTCGTCGGCGCCGGCGACGCCGAGGCCGCCCGCACCGGTGTCCCGGTGACGAAGCTCGGCGCGTTCGGCCGCGCCACCGCCGGGTTCCCCGGCCTGCCGGTCGACGGCGAACTGCGTGAGGGCGACACCGTCGGCGACTTCGTCGTCCTCGACACGCCCGGGCACTCCCCCGGCCACATCTCGTTCTGGCGTGAGCGCGACCGGGTGCTCGTCGCCGGCGACGTGTTCTTCAACATGAACATCTTCACGACCGTGCCCGGCCTGCGCCAGCCGTTCGGGCCGTTCACCGTCGACCCCGAGCTGAACCGGCAGTCCGAGCGCAAGGTCATCGAGCTCGAGCCGTCGCTGCTGCTGCTCGGCCACGGGCCGCCCGTCACGGACGCGGCCGCGAAGCTGCGGGAGTTCGCGGGCCGCGAGCTACGCTGACCGCGTGCGGCTCGAGGGCATCCACCACGTCACCGCGATCACGGGGAACGCCCCCGCCAACGTCGCGTTCTATACGGGCGTGCTGGGCCTGCGGCTGGTCGCCAAGTCGGTCAACCAGGACGACCCGACGGTCTACCACCTGTTCTACAGCGACGAGGTGGGCAGCGCCGGCGCCGACATCACGTTCTTCGAGTATCCGGGCGCGCCGCCCGGCCGCGCCGGTGGCGGGATGGTGCACCGCGTCGTGTGGCGCGTGGCCTCGCCGGCCGCGATCGACTTCTGGGAAGACCGGCTGTCGGCGCTCGACGACGCCCACGTGATCCGCGCCGGGGACGCGCTGCAGTTCAGCGACCCCGAGGGCCTGCGCCACGAGCTCGTCGTCTCCGACCGCGACGGCACCCTGAGCGCGCGGCACCCCGAGATCCCCGCCGAGCATGCGCTGCGCGGCTTCGACGGCGTGCGCATGTACACGTTGCGCCCGGACCACAGCGCGCGGATGCTCGTCGAGCTCATGGGCGCCGCCGAGCTGGGCGACGGCGTCTTCGAGCTGCGCGGCGAGCGCCGCGGCGGGACCATCGCGTTCGACCCCGTCCCGGAGAAACGCGGCCTGCAGGGCGGCGGCACCGTCCATCACGTCGCGCTCGGCACGACCGCCGAGCAGCACCCGGAATGGGAGCGGTGGCTGCGGGCCTCGGGCGTGCAGACGAGCGGGATCGTCGACCGCCACTACTTCCACTCGATCTACTACCGCGAGCCCGGCGGGATCCTCTACGAGATCGCCGACGACGCGCCCGGGTTCACCGTCGACGGCACGGTCGAGGAGCTCGGGACGAAGATCATCCTGCCGCCCTGGTACGAGCCGCAGCGCGAGCAGATCGAGGCGCAGCTCACGCCGCTCCCGGACCCGCGGGCGGGCTGGGCGTCGGCGTGAGGTTCCGCACACCCGCTACTTGAAGACTTCTTCAAGTGTATAATTGTGCGGGTGCTGACTCCGGGACTTCCGCTCTACCAGGCCAAGGCCGAGTTCTTCCGCACGCTCGGCCACCCCGCGCGCATCCGCATCCTCGAGCTCCTCAGCGACCGCGACCACGCGGTGCACGAGCTGCTCGCCGAGATCGAGATCGAGCCGAGCAACCTCTCCCAGCAGCTCGCCGTGCTGCGCCGCGCCGGGCTCGTGCAGCAGTACCGCGAGGCCGGCGAGGTCCGGTACGCGATCGCGCTGCCCGAAGTGCGATCGCTCCTGGTGTCCGCGCGGACCCTCCTGACGACGCTCATCGACGAGCAAGCCGGCCTACGCGAGCAGCTCCAGGCATGAACCCCGCGCAGATGCTCCTGCCCCGCCGGCGCGACCTCGCAGCCATGGCCGCGACGCCCGGGCCGGACATCGTCGCCGGCCTCACGGTCGCGGTCGTGGCGCTTCCGCTCGCGCTGGCGTTCGGCATCGCGTCGGGCCTCGGCGCGGGGGCCGGCCTCACGAGCGCGATCGTCGCGGGCCTCGTCGCCGCGGTCTTCGGCGGCAGCCGCGTGCAGGTCAGCGGGCCGACCGGGGCGATGACCGTCGTACTGGTGCCCATCGTCGCCGCCCACGGCGCCGACGGCGTGCTGATCGTCGGCATGCTCGCCGGCGGGATCCTGCTCCTGCTCGCCTGGACGGGCGCCGCCCGGGCGATGCGCTTCATCCCGCTGCCCGTCGTCGAAGGGTTCACCATCGGCATCGCGGCGGTCATCGCGCTGGGGCAGGTGCCATCCGCCCTCGGGGTGAAGGCCGAAGGGGAGAAGCCGGTGGCGGTCGCCGTCGACGCGATCGGTGGGTGGCTGGCGTCGCCGGGGATGGCTGCGCCGCTCATCGCCCTCGCCGTCACGCTCGTCATCCTGCTCGCCGGGACGCGGTGGCCGCGACTTCCTGTGGCGCTCGCCGCCGTGGGCGTCGCCGCCGTCGCGACGTACGCGTTCCAGCTCCCCGTCGCGCACATCGGCACGCTGCCCTCACCGCTGGGCGCGCCCTCGCTGCCGTCGGTCAATCCGCCGCTGCTCGGAGACCTCCTGCCCGCCGCACTCGCCGTGGCGGCCCTCGCGGCGCTCGAGAGCCTGCTGTCGGCCAGCGTCGCCGACGGGATGACCGTCGGCGAGCGCCACGACCCCGACCGCGAGCTCGTCGGCCAGGGCATGGCGAACCTCGTCACCCCGCTCTTCG
Source organism: Bifidobacterium breve (assembly GCA_945878865.1). Classification (GTDB taxonomy): domain Bacteria; phylum Actinomycetota; class Thermoleophilia; order Solirubrobacterales; family Solirubrobacteraceae; genus Svornostia. The sequence goes on from CAMCUD010000001.1 coordinate 393,576, forward strand.
GCGGTGTCCCGGCCACCGCGGCCATCGCCCGTACCGCGGTCAACGTCCGCGCCGGCGCACGCTCCCGCCTGGCCGCTGTGACGCACTCGATCGCGCTGCTCGTCGTCGCGCTCGCCGCGGCGTCGCTCGTCGCCTGGATCCCCCTCGCCGCGCTCGCGGGCGTGCTGTTCGCCACGACGATCCGGATGGTCGACGTGGCGTCGGTCCGCGCGATGTGGCGCGTGCACCGCGCCGACGCCGCCGTCCTGGGCGTCACCGCCGCCGCCACCCTCGCTCTCGACCTCGTCACCGCCGTCCTCATCGGGCTGGCCGTCGCGGTCGTCGCGGCGCTGCGCGCCTACGCGCGGGACGCCACCGTCGCCGAGCTCCCGCTCGACACGAGCGACCATGCGCACGCCGAGCGCGCCCTGCTCGCCGACCACGTCATCGCCTACCGGATCGACGGGCCGCTCTTCTTCGCCGCGTCACACGCCGCGCTCGTCGATCCCGCCACCCGCGGCGACGTCCGGGTCGTCATCTTCCGGATGTCACACCTGACGACGCTCGACACGACCGGCGCCGCGCTGCTCGGCGAGACGATCCGGTCGCTGGAGGGCGCCGGGATCGTGGTGCTGCTCACCGGCCTGCGGCCCGAGCACGAGCATCTCCTCGAGGAGCTCGGCGTCCTCGGGCATCTGCGTCACGGCAACCACGTCTTCGCGCACACGCCCGACGCAATCGAGCACGCGCTCTCGCATCTGCGGCGCGAGGGCCCGCCGGGGGCTACGAGCCCGACACCGGCCCGTGCTGCGTGATCGGCAGGGTCGGCGACGACGTCTCCACCGGCTGGTGCTCGTCGGCCGGTGACGGGAAGCTCTGCAGGCGCGTGTAGAACGCCTGGGCGACCCGCATCGCGTGGGTCTTGGCGAGGTTCGCCGTCTCGCCCTCGAAGAGGTCGTCGACCGTGCCCTGCCACAGCGCCAGCCAGCGGCCGAAGTGGCCGGAGCGCAGCTGGACCTTCGCGTGGAGGTCGGCGTGCGGAGGGAACGGACTGCCGAAGTACGTGCGCTCGCCGAGCAGGATCGTCTCCCAGAACGACGTGATCTGGGGGACGTGCGCCTCGAGATCGAGGTGGGCGACGTCGGTGAAGAGCCAGCCGATGATCTCGTCGTCGAACGCGCGGGAGTAGAACTCGCGCACGAGGCGCTCGCAGTCGGCGCGCGTGGCGATGTCCGAGGCCATACCTCCAGGGTAGGGCCGCAGAACACAAACGGGCCGCCCCCTGCGACTGAGGAGGCAGGGGACGGCCCGGTGTTCACGCCGATGACGGCGGAATCTCAGGCGAAGGCGTACGCCTCCTCGCCGTGGACGACCTGGTCCACGCCGGCGAGCTCCGCCTCGTTCTCGACGCGGAAGCCGATGGTCTTCTCGATCGCGAAGCCGATCACGAAGGTGATCACCAGCGAGTAGAGGGCCACACCGACCGACGCGACCACCTGGACGATGAGCTGGTCGAAGCCACCGCCGAAGAACAGCCCGGTGCCCGTGGCGAAGAAGCCGAGGTACCAGCAGCCGAGGAAGCCGCCGACGCCGTGGATGCCCACCACGTCGAGGGAGTCGTCGAAGCCGAAGCGGTACTTCATCTCGATCGCCATGGAGCAGAGACCGCCGGCCAGGAGGCCGAGCAGGATCGCCCAGATCGGGTACAGGTTGGCGCACGCCGGGGTGATCGCCACGAGGCCGGCGATCGCGCCGGAGCCCGCGCCCGTCGAGGTGGCCTTGCCCTCCTTGATGCGCTCGATGGCGATCCACCCGAGGATGCCCGCCGTCGCCGCGGAGAACGTGTTGATGATGATCAGCCCGAGGCCGTCGAAGTCCGTCAGCGCGGCCGCGCCGCCGTTGAACCCGAACCACCCCATGAAGAGGATCGCCACGCCGATGAGCGTGAGCGGCACGTTGTGCGCCTTGTCGGCGCCCTTGGCGAAGCCGACGCGCTTGCCGAGCACGATCGCCAGCGCGAGTGCGGCGGCGGCGGAGTTGATGTGCACCGCGGTCCCGCCGGCGTAGTCGATCGTCGAGACGTCGAAGCCGAAGGTGTCGCCGAGGTCGAAGACCCAGCCGCCCGGGCTCCACACCCAGCCGGCGACGAGGAAGTAGTTGAACGTCGCCCAGAGCCCCGCGAAGAGCATCCACGGCAGGAAGCGCGACCGGTCGGCGATCGCGCCGGACACGAGTGCGACGGTCGCCATCGCGAACGTCGAGCCATAGAACACGGCGAGGAACGAGTCATTGTTCTTCTCGGACTTCGCCAAGTCCGTGAGCCCGAAGTCCGAGAACGGACTCCCGACGAAGTGCGGGATGAGGTTGCCATCACCGCTGGCCATCGTGCCCATGTTGAAGCCGTAGAGCACCCACAGCACTCCAACGATGCCCATGGCGCCGAAGCTCAGCATCAGCATGCTGATGACCGACTTCGACTTGACCAGGCCGCCATAGAAGAAGGCGATGCCCGGCGTCATGAAAAGGACGATGACGCCCGCAATCAAGTACCAGGCGATTTGTCCGCTGTCCACGAGGTTCCTCTCTCTATCTCACTGCTGGGGAGGCGACACGCTAGATCTCGGAGGAGGCAGGTTCACTCGACACGCGGGAGACAATCCGCGGTCCCTGTCTCGACCGTGCGTCTAGCGCGGCGCGCTACGCGAACAGCGTGAGCTCGGGCTCGCGGTCGCCCCGCACGACGGCGAGATCGACCTCGACCCAGCCGATTCCGCGAGCCTCGGCGAGGACCCGGGCCTGCGGCTTGACCACCTGCGCGGCGAGCACGCCGCGGACCTCGTGCATCGCCGGATCCTGGCGGATGCGCTCGAGGTAGCGGGTGAGCTGCTCGACGGCGTCGATGGTGCCGATCCGCTTGATCTCGACGGCGACCCAGCCGTCGGACTCGTCGCGGCACATGAGGTCGACCGGCCCGATGTCCGTCGGCCATTCGCGGCGCACGAGGCGGAAGCCCTCGCCGCACCAGTGCGGCGCGGCGGCCAGCGCCTCCTGCAGGTGCGCCTCGACGCCATCCTTCTCCAGCTCGGCGGCCTCACCCATGTCGTGGGTGACGTCGGAGAGGACCTCGGCGATCCGGATGTCGAGGCGGTCCTCGGTCTTGCCGGCGAACTTGCGTACGACGATGTGGTCGTCGGACTCCTCGATGACCGTAGGCGGGGTCATCCAGTTCTGCGGCTTGTACCCGCCGGTGTCGGCGTGGACCATGACCGAGCCGTCGGCCTTGATCATGAGCAGCCGCAGGGCCTCGGGGAGGACCGCGGTGAGCCGGCCGGTGTAGGTGACCTCGCAGCGGGCGACGATGAGACGCACGCCGGTCACCGTACCGAGCCAGGGTGACGTTCGCGCCCTGCCGAACGTCCGATCACCGTCGCCAGAGCGACGGCGATCGGACGTTCAGCGCGCGGGGGCGACTACAGCGGCGACCCGTCCGCGTTGACGCGCTGGATGCGCATCTTGAACTCCCACGAGTAGCCCAGCACCACCGGGTGACCGTGGTTGTCGGCGTTCCACGTCTTCGTGCCGGTCTGCGTGAGCGTGATCGGCTTGCCGCCCTCGAGGTCGCTCATCAGGACACCCGATTCGGTCAGCTCGCCCGCTTCCACGTAGTTGTCGAGGCTGCCGACGTTGCAGACGGAATCGTCGGCGTCGAAGTAGCCCGCGATCGCCGGCGGCACCCACCACCGCAGTGTCGCCTCCTGCGCGTCACGAGACTCGGCGGACAACGTGAACCCGACGTCGAAGCCGCCGTGCTTCGGGTCATGCCGCGTGGCGGTGCACGACGTCTTCGGGCCGCCGTCGTCCCAGCCCTTGCATCCCTTGAGGATGTGGTCGAACGACGCCTCGGGCGCGTGGATCTTGAACGTCCCCTCCAGCCCGGTGCCGACCTTCGCGCGCTTGACGATGTTCTCGTCGGGCGTGTAGCCCTGGCCGTCCGCTGCGGCGACGAAGTGCAGCTGGTCGCGCGTCTCGAAGCCGTCGAGCCCGCACAGGCCGTCGGGCGAGCTGCCCGGCCGCCAGCCATCGACGTCGTAGGTGAGCTGACCCCACAGCACCTCGAAGTGCCACGGCAGGTCCTCGCAGGTGTCGCGCAGCGCCATCTCCGGTGTGCCCTTGATGCCCGCGCCGTCGGCGAACATCTCCTTGAGCTGCGAGTTCGCGTAGACGAGCACGATCTCCGACACGTTCTGCTGCGGCGTGTCGCGGCAGAGCCGCACGCGCTCCTTGCCGCTCCAGTCCTCCCACCGCGTCGACCCGTCCGCAAGCGTGAGGATCGCGCCGATCCGCGCGTCCGGATCGCCGGCGAGCGTGTTCTTGAACGTGATCTCACGCAGCTTGTCGTCGGTGACCTGGTACTGCTTGTAGTCGCGTCCGCGCGGGCCGAGGCTGAACTCCGCGTACGCCGTACGCTTCTCCTGGCCGGCGAGGAACAGGTGCACGGGGACCACCGGCTTGTAGTTCGGGCGCAGGTCGTAGGAGTAGCGGTCCCAGTCCGTGAAGGACGGGTACGGCGCGCGGTTCCAGGCGTGCTTGGCGAAGTCGAGGAACTTCTGGCGCCACCTGCCCATACCGGTGTCGGCGGCGTGGAGCGCGTCCTGCTTGGGCAGCGCCTCGTACGTCTTGCGGATCGAGCCCTCCCCGAGGGTCTTCTCCATCCACAGGAACAGCGGCCACGACTCGTAGTCGCCGAGCGTGATGTCGCTCTGGGGGAACTCCATCCGCAGCTTGAAGAAGTGCTCGGAGTCGTCGAGCGGGAACGCGGAGTGCGCCGCCCAGTTGGCCGAACCCTCGTCGAGCCACGTCGCGTCCTCGCAGCCGGCCGCGTACGCATACGACATCTGGAACGCGTGGAACAGCTCATGCGCCAGGGTGAAGCGGGTGCTGAACGTCGCGTTGTGGGCGTTGGCCACGATGAAGCCGGGGTAACCCTCGCAGTCGGCCGGCGTGTCGGTCGCCAGCGAGGCCGGGATCGTGACCGCCGCCTTCCACGAGATCGGGTGGATGTAGACGTCGAGCGCCCCGTCCGGGCCGTGGTAGCACTTCACCTTGGCGTCGGAGAGCGGCTCGCGGCCGAGGATCTGCTTGAAGCGGGCGTAGGCGGTCGTCAGGTCGGCGGCCATCGCCTTGGCCTGCGCGCCGTCCTCCGGGCGCTCCTTCAGCCACGACAGGCGGATCTTGCCCGCGGCGGCGGGGATGCTCGTCCACGCCTTGTCCTTGAACTGGTCGCTCATGCACTCGGCGGGGTCCCCCGCGTCCGCGGCCTTGCCCTTCGCCTTGGCGTCGCGGACGGGCGGCGGCAGGAAGTACGGCCCGATCTGCCGGCGAACCGCCTTCGAGAGGGTCTTCCAGCGGCTGGCGGCCTCCCGCATGACGGTGTCGTCGTCCTGGCCTGTCGCCGCGCCGGCGTATCGCGAAGGGAGGCGCGCGTCGCCGAAGACGGCGAAGACGCGGTACGCGAGCGCCGTGTCGGCCTTCAGCCGGCCGGCGGCGACGTCGGCGGTGATGAGATCCCGGGCGCTCTTGACCTCGGTGCCGGCCGCCTGCACGTTGAGGCGGCCCGGCGCGACGCGACAGTTGTTGCGCTCGTCGCGCTCACGCACCTTGCCCGGATCGTCGACGCACGCGATGACCCGCACCGCACCGGCCGGGTGCGTCGACGGGATCGCAACCTGGAACGCCAGCGTCGCACGGCGCCCGCGCGAGACCTTGACCTTCGCGTCGAGGCGCGTGTCGTCCTTCGAGCGCCTGCCGTCCTTCGAGAGATAGACGACGACGGGTGGACGCGCACGCGTCGTGCCCGAGGCACCGACGACCACGCGGACGGGCAGCGCGGCGCCGGCGGCGCCGCTCGGGAGCGTCCGCACCGACGTCACGCGCAGGTCGGGCTTGGCCGCAGCACGAGCCGGGGGCGGGGCGAGCAGCGGGGTGGCGCCGAGCGCCAGGAGCGACAGTGAGGCGGCGACGCGCGCCGCAGGAGACGAGGTGGGCATGGACCGCATGCTGCGGCCCACGCCGGGTTCGCACATCGGGGGCGACCCCAGCGTCGCCCCCCAAATCTCGTACGCCTCGTCCTAAGGGACTACTTGACGGTGAACTGCTTCCAGGGCGTCGCCGACTTCTTGTACGGCTTCTTGCCCTTGTAGATCGCGCGCACGCGCCACTTGCCCTTGAACTTCAGCTTCTGGTTGAACGTGAACGCCTTGTTCGCGTTCTTCGAGCCGCCGTGGATCTTCTTCCAGCCGCCCTTGCGCTTGGCCTGCCAGACGACCTCGACCTTGCCGTAGATCCCGAAGTCGAGTTCGGGGGCCACGAGTTTGCCGCTGTAGGAGACCTTCAGCGGGTTCTTCTTGGCCTTCGTGAACTTGACCTTCGTGAACTGCGTCTTGGTCGGCGGCAGGTTCGCCGGGTCGACCCGGAAGAACTGGATCGACTGCTCGCTGACGTTGCCGTTGGTGTCCTTGGCCTCGACGGTCAGCGTGTGCGCGCCGAACGGGAGCTTGCGGACGCCCTGCCAGTTGCGGTAGGCGGGCTCCTTGACGTAGTCGCGGACGGTGCCGACGGCCGAGCCCTTCGGCGGGGTGAAGTTCTCGATCTCCACGCCGTCGACGGAGAACGTCATCCGCGCAACGTCCTTATCCGGGGTGTCGGCCTTGAAGATGAGCTTGTCGAACACCTTCCGGTTGGGGCCCGGCGAGTAGATCCGGATCGACGGCGGACTGAAGTCGCCGCAGGCGCCCGTGAGCTTGTCGCCGCCGCGGGCGAAGTCCTTGAACGCCTGGTAGGCGGGCTTGTCCTTGCCGTCGGGACGGCGCAGGCCGTAGCGGCCCAGCTCCGTGTCGTCAGCGGTGCGGTCCTTGGCCTCGAACCAGATCGCGATCTCGACGTACGGGTCCGCCGCGAGGCAGTGGTACGCCTGCGAGAGGTATGCGGCCTGCTTGGCCTCCGTGACGCCGGCGGCCTTCTGGCCGGCCCACGCGCCGCGGCCGCACTGGGTCTTCGTCGTCGACCAGCCCAGCTCGGACATGTAGATCGGCTTGTCGTCGCCGTTGGCCAGCATCGAGGCGCGGACCTCGCGGTAGCCGAGGAACGGGAACTGGCCGATCCGGCCGTTGGCCTCCTTGTAGAACTCGTTCGGCGACGCGATGTTGCAGGCGGTGTCGGTGTGGACCGAGACCGCGTCGAACGAGCCCTTCGCCCCGGCGGCGTACGCCTGCTCGAGGTAGCTGTAGTTGTTGCCGGTGGTCGGGCCGAAGGAGACCTTGACGTTCGGGTCGATCTCCTTGATCGCCGGGTAGGCGGCCTTCAGGAGCTCCGTGTACTTCGCGGCGTCGACGGTGCCCTTCCAGAAGATCGCCTCGTCCTGCTCGTTCCAGATCTCGTAGACCTCGACGCGGCCGGCGAACTCGCGGGCGATGCGCTGCATGAACGACGCGAAGTCCTTCGGATCCGTCGGCGGGGTGTGCGGGTCGGCGCTGCCACTCGCCCAGGTCGGCGAGCCGACGACGGTGAGCATCGTCTTGACGCCCGCGGCCTGCTCGCGGTCCATCGTCTGCTTGTAGAAGCCGACGAGTGACTGGTCGATCGTGCCCTTCGAGGGCTCGAAGCGGTTCCACTCGAGGAAGTGGCGCGCCCACTTGGCGCCCGTGTCGGAGAGCATCGACATCGACTCGTCGCTGCCGCCGTTGTCGATGCCCTGGACGTTGAGTCCGGGTTCGGCAGCGGAGGCGGTCGCGGCCGGAGCCAGCAGGGCGAGCAGGAGGGTGCAGCAGGTGAGCAGTCGTCGCATGGGGGCGTGTGGGGTGGGAGGCGGGAGCCGCGCGGGAGACCGCGCCGTGTCCCCGGAATCGGCCGATGGCGCGGTGCCGGCCACCTTCGGGCCACGGTAGTGGACAACCCGTCGAGTCCTCCTGCACCTGGCGCGCGCAAACCTTGGGGTGAGGTTTCGGGTGGTGCCCGATGCCGGCGGGGGTTCGGGAGCGCAGGATGCGCGCATGACCTCGATCCGAAAGGACCCCCGCATGTCCCGCCAGCGCTGGACCCTCCTCGTCGTGTGTGCCGCCACCGCGATGCTCATGCTCGATATCGCCGTCGTGAACACCGCGCTCTCGGCGATCGCCGTCGACCTCGATGCAGGCCTCACCGGGCTGCAATGGGTGGTCGACGCGTATACCGTCGCCCTCGCGGCCGTGGTGTTGACCGCCGGATCACTCGCCGACCGGTTGGGGCGCAAGAAGCTCTTCGTCGGCGGCCTGGCCGTCTTCACCGTCTCGTCGGCGGCCTGCGCGCTGGCCGGCGACATCATCGTCCTCGATGTCGCGCGCGCCGTGCAGGGCCTCGGAGCCGCCGCGATGTTCGCGGTCTCGCTGGCGCTGCTGGCCGACGCGTTCCCCGCCGATGACGAGCGGGCGGGCGCGCTGGCCGCGTACGGCGCGACCATCGGCGCGTCGTTCGCCGTCGGCCCGCTCGTCGGCGGCGCGCTCACGACCGGGTTGGGCTGGGAGTGGATCTTCCTCATCAACGTCCCGGTCGGCCTGGCGATCATCGCCATCACCGTCCTGAAGGTCGGCGAGTCCGTGGACCCGCTCGCCCGCCCGGTCGACTGGCCGGGCCAGATCGCGCTCGGCGCGGCGCTGCTGCTGCTCGTCACCGGGCTGCTCCGCGGCAACGAGGAGGGCTGGGGCTCGGCGCAGATCGTCGCCATGCTCGGCGGCGGCGCGGTGCTGCTCGGCGTGTTCGCGATCATCGAATCGCGCGTCGCGCATCCGATGCTGCCGCTCGGCCTGTTCCGCGGACGGGCGTTCACCGGCGCGCAGATCGCGGCGTTCGCGATCAGCTCCTCGTTCTTCGCCGTCTTCCTCTACACGACGCTGTACCTCCAGCAGATCCTCGGGCTGTCGGCGATCGAAGCCGGCCTCGTCTACCTGCCCGGCACCGTGGTGATGTTCTTCGTCTCCGCGGCGACGGCGTCGCTGGGTGACCGGATCTCGCAGCCGGCGATGGTCACCGTGGGACTGCTGCTCGTGGGCGCGGGCATGGCGCTCGGCGTGCTGATGCAGGTCGACTCGTCGTGGACGGTGATGCTGCCGCTGGCCGTCGTCGCCCTGATCGGCACCGGGCTGTTCAACCCCGCGGTCAGCGCGATCGCCCTGAGCGCCGTGCCGATGCGCGACGCCGGCCTGGCGGCGGGCGTCAACGACACGTTCCGCCAGGCGGGGATCGCCGTCGGGGTCGCGGGCCTCGGCGCGCTGTTTCCCGCCGGGTCGGCGCTCGGCGGCGGTGACCCGCAGGGGTTCGTCGACGGGCTGCACACCGCGTCGCTGGTGTGCGCGGCGATCGCGGTCACCGGCGCGATCGTGTTCGCGGCGCTCGTGTGGCGCCCCGCCCCGGCGGTCGAGCCGGTGGCCGAGGCGGCGTAGCGGCGACCGGCGTAGGCTCAGGCGGATGAGCGATCTCCGCCTGGGCCTCGTCACCCTCGGCGTCGCGGACGTCCCGCGCGCCACCGCGTTCTACGAGGCCGTCGGCTTCGCGAATCGCCGGCCTCGGTGGATGGCGACGTGTCGTTCTTCCGCGGCGCCGGGACGCATCTCGCGGTGTGGGGCGCCGCCGATCTCGCCGAGGACGCGTGCCTGCCCGAAGCCCCGCCCGGCGGCACGTCGATCGCGATGAACCTCCCCGACCGCGCGACGGTCGACGCGACGTTCGCGCGCTTCGTCGAGGCGGGCGCCACCGCGCGCCGGGAGCCCCACGAGACGCACTGGGGCGGCTACACGTCGTACGTCACCGACCCCGACGGCCACCTCTGGGAGCTCGCCCACAACCCGGGCTGGCCGCTGGACGAGCGCGGCCTGCCGGAGCTCCCGTAGCGCCGACCGTCCGATCGGTGTCGCTCCAGCGACACCGATGTGACGTTCGCGCCCCGTGGGGGGCGTCAGGCGGCCGGCAGCACCCGCGGCGCCTCGTCGCGCAGACGATCGCGCAGCGCCGCGACCTCCTCGTCGGGCGCGAGCTTCAGCGCCCGCTCGCACGCCGCGAGCGCGTCGGTGACGCGGTCGGTGCGCGCCAGCGCGTGGGCGTACCGCGACCACGCCGTCGGGCTCTCCGGGGCGAGGACGGTCGCCTGCTCGCACGCCGTGACCTCCGCGCCGACGTCGCCGGCGAGGTGGTAGGCGAGCGCGAGGTCGAGCAGGCCCTCCGAGGTCGGGCCGAGCCGGCGTGCGGTCTCCAGCGCGGCGATCGCCTCCTCCCGGCGCATGAGCCGCAGGCGCAGCCGCCCGAGGCGCTCCCACGTCGACGCATCGCCCGGCGCGCGGTCGACGCCGCGCGCGGCGGCCTCCTCGGCGAGGTCGATCGCGCCCATGTCCTCGTAGATCCGCGCGGCGAAGCGGTGGGGCGCGGGCCGCTCGTCCTCGGCGCGGATCCAGTCGCGCACCGTGCGTCCCGCCGCGGGAAGGTCACCGGACTGCCAGAACGCGAGCGTGAGCAGGCGCAGCACCGCCGTGTTCTGCGGCTCGGCGTCGCGCGCGTAGATGAGGCGCTGCGCGGCGAGCGGGTAGTTGCCCTCGTGCATCGCGTGCTGCGCGGCGGTCATGAACCGCTGCACCCGCTCGGCCCCCGGGTCGGGCTTGGAGAAGTCGACGAACTGCAGCGACCCGGCCGGCACGGTGCGCACGCCGAGCTGGAACTTCACCCGCGCCCACTGCTGGATGTCATCGCCGCCGCCGGTGAAGTAGATGCCCGTCACGCTCCCGACGCCCCACTCGGGATAGGAGAGGCACCGCGCGTAGCGGTGCACGACCGAGTGGTCGGGCGTGCGGTCGCCGAACGGGTCATTGCGCTGCTGGTCGGCCGCGGCGGCACGGGCGCGCTGCTCCTCCTCGTAGGCGCGGCGCCCCTCCTCCTCGCGGGCCTTGCGCGCCGCCGCCGCGCTCACCTTCACCGCGGTCCGTGAGACCCGGCCGTTGCGTGACTGCTCGGCGAGCGCCTCGAGTTGGTCGGCCGCCTCGTTGATCGCCTTGAGGTGACGCTCGTGCTCGAACTGCTTGCCGGGCGGGGCGATGTCCGGATGCCAGATCTTGGCCATCCGGCGGCGCGCCAACTGGACCGCGCGCTGGTCGAACGGCGGCTCGATTTCGAGAAGCAGGAGCGCCTGCTCGACATCGAGGATCCCGGGCATCCGCCGAATGTAGCGCGCGGGTCTAGCCGGCCCGGCGGGTGTGCGCCGCGATGACGTCCTCGACTGGCTGCGGCCGGCCGAGGTAGAAGCCCTGGCCGTCGTCGACGCCCAGGTCGCGCAGCGCCTGCCACGTCCCGTCGTCCTCGATGACCTCGGCGATCGTGCGCTTGCCCAGGCCCCGCGCGATGTCGACGGCCGCGCTGATGATGAGCCGGTCGGTCTTGTCGCGCGCGCAGTCGCGGACGAACTCGCCGTCGATCTTCAGGAAGTCGAACGGCAGGTGCTTGAGGTAGTAGAACGAGCCGAAGCCCGAGCCGAAGTCGTCGAGCGCGAAGCGGCAGCCGAGCTCGTTGAGCCGCGCCGCGAACGCCTGGGCGCGCGGGACGTCCGCCACCGCGACCGTCTCGGTGATCTCGAAGACCAGGCGCTGCGGGTCGACGGCGGTCTCGCGCAGCCGCCGCTCGATGAGCTCGAGCAGAATCTCATCGCCGATCGACGAGCCCGAGAGGTTGACTTCGAAGGTCGGCCCGGCCGCGCCGCTCTCGGCGAGCAGCCCGATCGCGCGGGTCACGACCCAGCGGTCGATGCGCGAGATCAGGCCGCTGCGCTCGGCGACCGACATGAACGCGCCCGGAGGGATGATCTCCCCGTCGGTGTCACGCATGCGCAGCAGCAGCTCGTACTGCTCGGTGTCGCCGGTCTCCAGCGACACGATCGGCTGCGCGAACAGGACGAACATCTCGTCGTCGAGCGCGTTGCGGATGCGGTCCATCCACGTCAGCCGCGTGCGGGTGCCGGCCTGCCGCGCGTCTCCCGGCTCGGCCTCGGCGATGCGGTCGCGACCGGCCTCCTTGGCGTCGTACATCGCGAGGTCCGCGTCGACGAGGATCGTCTCCCCCGTCGCCTCTTCGCGGCCGTCGAACAGCGCGATGCCGGCGCTCGCGGTGATCGCGCGGGTGCGGCCGGACGCCGTGACGATGTGCTGCTCGCGGATCGCATCGAGCACGAGGTTGGCGAGGTGGCGGGCCTCCGCGCGGCCGCCCTCGAGCATGAGGACCGCGAACTCGTCCCCGCCCAGGCGGGCGAGCACGTCGCCGAGCCCGAGCCGCTGGCGCAGCCCGCGCGCGATCGCCTTGATGAGGTCGTCGCCGGCGTGGTGGCCTTCGAGGTCGTTGATCTCCTTGAAGTGGTCGACGTCGACGACGATCGCCGCGCCGCGGGCGCCTTCCTCGCGGACCCGCTCGAGGTGGCGGTCGAGCTCGCGCTCGAACGCGCGGCGGTTGTACAGGCCGGTGAGCGGGTCGTGGTCGGCGAGATGGCGCAGGTGCGCCTCGTAGCGCCGTCGGTCGGAGACGTCCTCGAACTGCGCGAGCAGATGCTCGGGCTCGCCGGCCCCGTCCCGGGTGAGGCTCAGCGACACGGCCGTCCAGACGATGTGCCCGTCGACGTGCAGGCAGCGCCGCTCGGCGTGGACGACGCGCTGCAGCCCGGGCTCGAGCATGCCGAGCGACTCATCGACCCAGGCCCGCTCAGCGGGGACGAGCACGTCGGCCAGCGGCCGGCCGACCAGTCGCGCGCGCTCGGCGCCGATCATCGACGCAAAGGCGCCGTTGGCCTGGACGATCTCGCCGGCGAGGCTGACGAGCGCCATGCCGATCGGGGCGTGGGCGAAGGCGGCGGAGAAGCGGTCCTCGGCGGCGTCGCGCTCGGCCAGGCGGCGGTCGACGAGCTCGAGGGCCCACTCCTCGCGGCGCTGGTTCTGAAAGACGACCGTCCCGATGCACGCGGTCGCCAGGACGCCGAGCAGGAAGACCGCGATCGGCAGCCACGGCTCGACGTCGGGGCGGCCCATGACCACGGCGAACGGCTGACCGCCGACGCGGACCTGGCGGCTCAACCCGTCCGCCGGAGGGACGCCGCCGCCGGGCAGCGGGGTGCCGCCCATCGTCACGGCGAAGGGGATGCCGCGGGGAAGCGTGCGGCGCAGCGCACCCACGATCGCGCCGCTGTCGAAGACGGTCATCACCGCGCCGGCCATGCGGTCGCGCGCATCGGTGACCGGGGTGTAGGACGCCAGGGCGCCGGTCGCCGGATCGATCGCACCCGCCATCCGCGAGGCTCGGACGCGCTCCACGGCACGTAGGGTGGTCGCCCGCGGATCAGGCGACCCGAGGGGCAGCGCGCCGAGGGCGCCCCGCTCGGCGCCCTGGCGACCGACGGCCCGGCGGACGACATAGCGCACACGACCCCCGTCGCTTCGTCGCTCGGCCAGGGCCATCGCGGTCACCAGCGGCTGGGCCGGCAGGGCGCGACGGGCGAACTCCGCGAAGTCCTGGCGCGACGGCGCGTCCTCGCCGCTGAGCGCCCACGAGATCGTCTCGACCTGGCGCATCGGCGACGCGGTCGAGCGCTCGAGCAGCACCCCGGCGCGATCGGCCAGCCCGCGCTGGCGCGTGTCGGCCTCGCGCCGCTCGACGCCCAGCGCGAAGATCGTCGCGGCGACCGTCAGCGCGCCCAGGACCAGCACGACCACGACGGTCATGCGGTACCGGGGCCGCAGGCGACGCGAGCGCGCGCCGATCGGCTGAACGGATGCGGGAGGACGGGGCACGTGGAGGGATCCCTGGACGCGAGGGCTGCCCCGTGAATCGGTCCTTCGGCCCTCCCCTTGAGGCGGCGACTATCCTCGGCCCCCCATGGCCCACCAGTACATCTTCCAGATGCACCGCCTGTCGAAGGTCTACCCGCCCGACAAGACGGTGCTCAAGGAGGTCTCCCTCAGCTTCCTCCCGGGCGCGAAGATCGGCGTCCTCGGCTACAACGGCGCGGGCAAGTCCTCGCTGCTGAAGATCATGGCCGGGGTCGACACGGACTACCGCGGCGACGCGATGCTCGCGCCCGACGCGACGGTGGGCCTGCTCGAGCAGGAGCCGCAGCTCGACGACGCCAAGGACGTGCGCGGCAACGTCGAGGACGGCGTCGCCGAAGTCAAGGCGATGATGGACCGCTTCAACGAGCTGTCGATGAACTACTCCGACGAGACCGCGGACGAGTTCGCCAAGCTCCAGGAGCAGATCGACGCCGTCGACGGCTGGAACCTCGACAGCCGCCTGGACCAGGCCATGGACGCGCTGCGCCTGCCGCCGTCCGACGCCGACGTGACGAAGCTCTCCGGCGGCGAGCGCCGCCGCGTCGCGCTGTGCCGCCTGCTGCTGCGCCAGCCCGACCTGCTGCTCCTCGACGAGCCGACGAACCACCTCGACGCCGAGTCGGTGCAGTGGCTCGAGCAGCACCTCGCCGCGTACCCGGGCACGATCGTCGCGGTCACCCACGATCGCTACTTCCTCGACAACGTCGCGGGCTGGATCCTCGAGCTCGATCGCGGCCACGGCATCCCGTACGAGGGCAACTACTCCTCCTGGCTCGAGCAGAAGCAGAAGCGCATGGAGCAGGAGCAGCGCGTCGACAAGGCGCGCGAGCGCACGATCGCCGCCGAGCTCGAGTGGGTGCGCCAGAACCCGAAGGGCCGGCGCACGAAGAGCAAGGCGCGCCTGAACAACTACGAGGCGCTGCTCGCCGAGGACCGCAACGTCAAGCTCGACCAGGTCCAGATCCACATCCCCGCGGGCCCGCGCCTGGGCGGGGTGGTCGTGGAGGCCGAGCACCTGAAGAAGGGCTTCGGCGAGCGGCTGCTCATCGAGGACCTGTCGTTTACGCTGCCGCCCGGAGGCATCGTCGGCGTCATCGGCGCCAACGGCGCCGGCAAGACCACGCTGTTCCGGATGATCACCGGCCAGGAGCAGCCCGACGGCGGCTCGCTGCGCGTCGGCGACACGGTGCAGCTCGCCTACGTCGACCAGAGCCGCGACGCCCTCGACCCCGAGAAGTCCGTCTGGGAGGAGATCTCCGAGGGCGCGGACCAGCTGAAGGTCGGCGAGCAGTGGATGAACTCGCGCGCGTACTGCTCGTCGTTCAACTTCAAGGGCACCGACCAGCAGAAGAAGGTCGGCAAGCTCTCCGGCGGTGAGCGCAACCGGCTGCACCTCGCCAAGCTCCTGAAGTCCGGCGGCAACCTGCTGCTGCTCGACGAGCCGACGAACGATCTCGACACCGACACGCTGCGCGCGCTCGAAGAGGCGCTGCTGAGCTTCGCCGGCTGCGCGGTGGTCATCTCCCACGATCGCTGGTTCCTCGACCGCATCGCCACGCACGTGCTCGCCTTCGAGGGCGACTCGCAGGTCGTGTGGTTCGAAGGGAACTTCGAGGCGTACGAGGAGAACAAGCGCGAGCGACTCGGCGCCGAAGCCGACCGCCCGCACCGGATCTCCTACAAGAAACTGGTACGCCAGTAATTGCGTGCGCAACGACGCTGCTAGCGTCGTTGCGCATGGCCTCCGTCGAGATCGAGCACTTCACCGACCCGAACTGCCCCTTCGCGTACTCGGCCGAGCCGATCCGCCGGCGGCTGAGCTGGGTCTACGGCGACCAGCTGACGTGGCGGACGCGCATGGTCGTCCTCTCGGAGTCCTCGGAGGAGTACGCCAAGAAGGGCCTGACGACCGAGATGGTCGACAGCACGTACGCGCGGCTGAGCCACGACCCGGGCATGCCGTTCGTCGTCGGCGGGCGCGACCACCTGCCCGCCACCGCGCCGGCGTGCCGGGTCGTCGTCGCCGCCCGCGAGCACGCGGGGCCCGCGGCGGGCGACCGGGTGCTGCGCCGCCTGCGCCTGGCGCAGATGGGCGGCGACGTCCTTGACGTGCCGGCAGTGCTGGACCGCGCGATCGAAGAGGCCGGCCTGGAGCCCGCCGCCGTGCACGCGTGGGTGGCCGACCCCGCCGTGCAGGAGGCCGTCGCCGCCGACAAGGCCGCCGCTCGACATCCGCTGCCCGCAGCCGCCGCGCTGGACCGGCGCCTCGCCGACTGGGAGCAGGGGCGCCGCTACACCTGCCCGACGTACGTGCTGCACCACGACACCGGCCGCAGCTCGGTCATCCCCGGCTTCAACCCGATCGAGGTCTACGAGGTCGTCTTCGCCAACTGCGGGCCGGCGCTCGACCAGCGCCCCGATCCCGAAACGGCGACCGAGATTCTCACGTGGGCGGGCGAGCCGCTGGCGACTGCCGAGGTCGCCGCGGTGGCCGGAATCTCCCGCGACGCCGCGCGCGAGCGGCTGGTCGAGGAGGGCGCGACCGAGCTGGCGTTCGGCACGGACGCGTTCTGGACCGTGGACAACTGACCCATCCCGGACCGTGCGTTATGTACGGTTACCAACATGTTCCTCCGGGGGGAGTACTCACACCGCGCGCGTACCTGCGCGCTGATCGCGAGCACCACCGCGATCCTCATCACGGGCGCCGGATCCGCCCACGCGGCCGTCAGCCTGTCGGCGACCGTCAGCCCGTCGAACTCGGGCACGCCGTCCGCGCCGACGCCCGCGTCGGTCAACGTCACCGCGAAGATCAGCGGCGCCGACGTCGGCAACCCCGACGGTTCGGCCGCGACGAAATCGATCGAGGCGAAGCTGCCGTACCCGCTGCTGTTCAACCCGGTCGCGTTCCCTGCCTGCAACGCGTCCCAGGTCCAGGCCCGCTCGTGCCCGAAGAGCGCGAAGATCGGCAGCGGCAAGGTCGTCGGCGGCGCCGCGGGCGGCATCGTCGAGAACCTCAAGCTCACCGCGTACAACGGGAAGGGCTACAGCCTGCTGCTGCTCGTCGAGGGCACGACGCCGCTGCGCATCGACTCGGTCCTGCGCGGCACGATCCGCAGCGGCGAGGACAACTACGGCATGTCCCTGCTCAACGAGGTGCCGGACAACCTCCAGCAGCCGGTGCCCGGCGTGTTCACGACCGTGACGGAGTTCGGCCTGAAGGTCGACGCCAAGAAGAAGGTCAACGGCAAGACCGTCTCGTACATCAGCACCGCGGGCTGCAGCGGCGGCAAGTGGCCGTTTGCCGCGACCGTGACGTACCGCGGCGGCAAGACCGAGAGCGCCACCGCCTCGGCGAAGTGCTCGTCCTAGACGCCCAGGTCTGAAAGCGCGTCGCCGACGCCCTGCGCGTCGGCGGCGACCGCGTCGGCGCCGGCCAGCTCGCCGGCCCCGTACGACCCCGTCGTCACGGCGACGCAGCGCACGCCGTCAGCACGGGCGCACAGGATGTCCAGCGGCGTGTCGCCGATGACGATCGTCCGCTCGCGCGGGAAGGGCTGGCCGTCCCGCGCCGCCCGCTCTCGCGCGACGGCCGGCAGCTGCGTGCGGTCCTCGTCGTCGGAGCCGAACCCGCCCTGCCGGGGCGGGAAGAACTCGCCGAGCCCCGCGCGCGAGAGCTTCAGCCGTGCGATCGGCTCGAGGTTGCCCGTGACGAGCGCCAGGCAGACGTCCTCGCGCCCGGCGAGCTGCGCGACGAGCTCGCGCATCCCGGGCGCGACGGTGTGCGAGAGGTCCGGCTCACAGAGGTGCGCGTAGGCCTCGCACGCCGCCTGCCGGACGTCGTCGGCGCACGCGTCGATGCGATCCGGCGGCACGTCGGCGTCGAGCAGCAGATGCCGCGCGATCTCGAGGTCCGTGCGCCCGGCGGTCGGCACCTCGCCGATCGCCTCGGGCGCGAGACCGTGCACCTTGACGAGCGCGGCATGAAGCGCGTCGCGGTGGGCCGCCGCCGCTCGCAGCAGCAGCGTGCCGTCGATGTCGAACAGCAGCAGGTGGTCGACCGCCATGGCGCCATCCTGCCAGGACGCCGCCTCCCGCGTTGAACCATCCAGGCGCACAGGCACGAAGCACCTGAAATATGACGCAGGCGGTGCTGCTTTCCCACACCCCCATCGGGCCTCTGAGTCTGCGACGCTCCCCGCGTGGTGCGACGAGTCCCAGTGCGCGCGTGAGCCGTTCCGCGGCCAGCGATCCCGCCCGCGCGGCGGAGGCGGCACATGAGGCCGAGCTGCTCCAGCGCGTCGCCGCCGGCGACCGTGGAGCGCCGCTCGAGGAGCTCTACGACCGCTACGAGCGGCGCGTCTGGGCGGTCGGGCTGCGACGTCTTCGCGACCAGAGCGCGGCGGAGGACGTCGTGCAGGAGACGTTCGTCCGCCTCTGGCGCGCGGCCCCGCGGTTCGACCCCGAGCGCGGGACGGTCGGCGCGCTGCTCATGACGATCGCGTACCGCGCAGCCGCCGACCTCGGGCGGCGGAAGGTGGGCGAGGCGCCGGTCATGTCGCTCGACGCCGAGCAGGCCGCCGACCCCGTCGACCCCGCCGCCGGCGAGCAGGAACAGGAGCAGCTGCTCCTGCGCGACGAGCTGCAGGCCGCGATGCACGACCTCTCCGAGGAACAGCGGGAGATCCTGCGGCTGCACTTCCAGGAGGACCTCACCCAGGCGGAGATCGCGTCCAGGCTCGATCTGCCGCTCGGCACGGTGAAGTCCCGGATCTTCTACGGCTTGCGCCACCTGCGAGCCGCGATGTCGGAGCACGACCATGGCTGAGCACGATCAGGACGATCTGAACCTCGACCCCGAGCTGCGCGCGCTCCTGCGCGACCTTGAGTACGACGACGCCGGCCCCCCTGCGGGTCTCCGGGCCCGCACGCTCGACACCGTGCGCGAGCAGCCCGTTCCCGGGCAGGCGTCCGAGCGACGCCGGGCCGCCCGGCGCCGCGCTCGGGTGCGCCGGCCGTACGCGATCGGCAGCATCGCCGCGGTCGCGGCCGCCGCGCTCCTGGCGCTCATCGTCATCACGGGCGGAACCCAGGACGAGCGCACGGTCCAGCTCACGGGCTCGGCCGGTTCGATGACCGCGGAGATCCGTGACACGCAGGTCACGCTGAAGGGCGACGGCAAGCCGCTGCCGGCCGGCGCGCGCTACGAGCTGTGGGCGATCGAGAAGAACGCCGCCGACCCGGAGTCGCCGAAGCTCACCTCCGTCGGCACGTTCCGCCCGAACGCCGACGGCACGGTCGACGCCGACCTCGACCTGCCGAAGGGGACCGCCGAAGACGTCCCGCTCGCCGTCACGCAGGAGCGCGACGACGACCCGGCGCCGAACCTCCCGCCGGTCCTGTCGTCCACCTGACGCCGCGTTTGCGAAAAACATCCGAGACGGGTTGAACCGCCTGTGCCGTCTCGGGGGAAGTGCAGGTGACTCGCACCTGCGACCCCGAGGCTCCCATGCATATCCCCGACGGCTTTCTCGACCCTGGCGTGGCCGCCGCCACCGGCGCGCTCGCCGCATCCGCGGTCGGCATCGGACTGCGCCGCACCGGCACCGCCCTCGATGAGCGCACCGCGCCGCTCGTCGGCGTCACCGGCGCGTTCGTCTTCGCCGCGCAGATGCTCAACTTCCCCGTCGCGGGCGGGACGAGCGGCCATGTACTCGGCGCCGCGCTCGCCGCCGCGCTGCTCGGGCCCTGGACCGCGTGCGTGGTGCTCGCCGTCGTGCTCACGCTTCAGGCGTTCGTGTTCGCCGACGGCGGCGTGGCGGCGCTCGGCGCGAACGTCCTGAACATGGGCGTCGTCGGCGGTCTCGGCGCGGGGCTGATCCTCGCCGCCGGCCGCCGCGCGCTACCGCAGACGCGCGGCGCGCTGCTCGGCACCGGCGCCGTCGCGGCATGGTCAGCCGTCATGCTCAGCGCGCTCGCCTGCTCGATCGAGCTCGGCGTCTCCGGGACCGTCCCGCTGGCGACCGTGCTGCCCGCGATGCTCGGCGTTCATGCGCTCATCGGCGCGGGCGAGGCCGTCATCACGGTCGCCGCCCTCGGCGCGGTGCTCGCCAGCCGGCCTGACCTCATCCACGGGTGGCGCGGCACGCCGGGTGTGGCGTCCGCGCACCCGCGGCCGGTCCTGGGCGGCTGACGATGCGCCGCGCGATCTTCATCCTCTGCGCGGTCGGCGTGTCCCTCCTGCTGGCCGGCGCCGTCTCGCCCTGGGCGTCGAGCGCTCCGGACGGGCTGAACCGGGTGGCCGCCGACCAGCGGTTCCTCGACCACGAGCGCATGGCCGAGGTCCAGCGCCGCGCCCCCGCCGCCGGCTACGCGGTCCCGGGCTTCGGCGTCGGCCGCGGCGCCACAGCCGCGGCCGGGGTCGCCGGGACGCTGCTCGTCCTCGCCGCCGGGACAGGCGTGGCGCTGCTGGTCGTCCGTCGCGGGACGCAGCGGCCGTGAGCGGGCTGCACGACCTGTCGCTCGCCTCCGTCGCGGGCGACCCACGCAGCGCGGTGCACCGCCGTGACCCGCGCGTCAAGCTCCTCGGGCTCGGATCGGTGACGCTGGTCGCCGTGTCCGCCCCGGTGTCGGCCTGGCCGGCGTACGCCGGATGCGCCGCGGTGCTCACGGGCGTGGCGATCGCCGCGCGGCTTAGCCCCGCGACGATCTGGCGGCGAGCGCGGGTCATCCTGCCGCTGGTCCTGTTCGCGGCCGCGTTCATCCCCTTCGTCCGAGAGGGCCGCGTCGTCGCGTCGGTGGGGCCGTTCGACCTGACCGCCGAGGGTCTCTCGACCTTCGCGGGCGTCGCGGCGAAGACCGCGATCGGCACGGTGAGCGCCGTGCTCCTCGGCGCGACGACGTCGTTCCCCGACGTGCTGCGCGCGCTCGAGCGGCTCCGCACCCCGCGT
The DNA here is from genome assembly GCA_945878865.1 of Bifidobacterium breve. GTDB lineage: Bacteria > Actinomycetota > Thermoleophilia > Solirubrobacterales > Solirubrobacteraceae > Svornostia. The sequence continues at coordinate 414,385 of CAMCUD010000001.1, forward strand.
CTGTTCGTCCTCGTGGCGATGCTCACCTACCGATACGTGTTCGTCGTCGCCGGTGAAGTGCGCCGGATGCGCACGGCGATGCGCGCCCGCGGGTACCGCCCCCGGCACCTGCTCCAGGCCGGGCCCGTCGGCCACGCGGCGGGCGCGCTCTTCCTGCGTGCGCACGGCCGAGGTGAGCGGATCTATCTCGCGATGGCCGCACGCGGGTTCACCGGCACGATGCCCCAAGCCGTGCCGCTGCGCCTCTGCGCCGCCGACGTCCTGTTCCTCCTCGCCGCCGCGGTCCCGCTGGTGGCGCTCCGACTGACCCTTGAGGTGATGGCATGACCTGCACGATCCACGCGCGCGACCTGCGCTACACGTATCCGGGCGGACATGTCGCGCTGGCGGGCGTCGACCTCGCCGTCAACCACGGCGAGCGGGTCGCGGTGCTCGGGCCCAATGGCGCCGGCAAGACGACGCTCATGCTCCATCTCAACGGGCTGCTCCTCGGTGAAGGCGAGCTGCGGATCGGGGGCGTGCGCGCCGCGCGCGAGACGGTCGCGCAGCTGCGCGCCGGCGTGGGCCTCGTCTTCCAGGACCCCGACGATCAGCTCTTCATGCCGACCGTGCGCGAGGACGTCGCGTTCGGGCCGCGCAACCTCGGCCTCGACGCCGCGGAGACGCAGCGCCGCGTCGACGAAGCACTCGCCGCGGTCGGGATGACCCCGGTCATCGACCGGCCGCCGCACGAGCTGTCGATGGGTCAGCGCCGGCGCGTGGCGATCGCCACGGTGCTCGCGATGCGCCCGCAGCTCCTCGTGCTCGACGAGCCGTCGGCCAACCTGGATCCGCGCGCCCGCCGCGAGCTCCTCACGGTGCTGGACGGTCTCGACACCACGCTGCTCGTGGTCACGCACGACCTGCCCTTCGCCGCGCGGCTGTGTGAGCGGGCGGTCGTGCTCGACGGCGGCCGCGTGGTCGCCGACGGTCCGTCCGACGCCCTCCTGGCCGACACCGTGCTGCTCTCCGCCCACGACCTGGAGCTCCCCGAGGGTTTCGCCCCCGCCGTCGCGCGGAGGGTCGCCGCATGACGATGCCCGCCCACGCGCCCGACGCGGGCGTTCGCGACGCCGCCGCGGCCGCGAACGCCCTGCGCGCACGGGGCCTGCGCCTCTCCACCGCGCGCCGCCTGCTCCTCCAAGCGCTGTTCTCCGTCGAGGAGCCGGTGACCGCCGAGGCGCTGGCCGCGGGCCTCGGCGGCGGCCTGCCGCCGTCGGACCTCACGTCGGTCTACCGCAACCTCGAGACGCTCGAGCAGCTCGGCCTCGTCCGCCACCGCCACCTCGGGCACGGACCCGGTCTGTACGAGCCGACGGGTGCGCCCGCGCGCGAGCTCGTGGTCTGCGAGCGCTGCGGGCACCTCGTCGCGCTGGCGCCTGAGCGGCTGGACGCCGTGCGTGACGCCGTGCTGGCGGCGACCGGCTTCCACGCGCGCTTCACGCACCTCCCGCTCGTCGGCCTGTGCGCCGAGTGCACGACGGTCACAGCTGCGGGAGCGCCTGGAGCGCAAGCGCGCAGCCCGCGCCCATAATCACCACGGCGGAGGCGACGGGCAGGGCGGCGACGACTCGCGCGCCCGTGCCGCCGACGGACACGCGCGAGAGCGCGCGGCCGGCGTAGACGACGGCGATTCCCATCACCGTCAGCGTCAGCGCCAAGCCCGCGGAGAACGCGACGATCAGCAGCAGGCCGAGTGCGATCTCGCCCTGGGCGATCGCCGCGAGCAGCACGACGAGCGCGGAGGGGCACGGAATGATCCCCGCGGCGGCGCCCATGGCAATGATGCCCCGCGGGGTCAGGTCGTCGTGGTGGTGGTGATGGTGATGGTGGTGGTGGGCCTTCGCCCGTCGGGCGCGCCCGCGCAGCACCCCGGCGCCGATCGCGACGACCATGAGCCCGCTTGCCAGCGTGAGGTAGGGCAGCAGCCGTTCGGGCAGCACGTACGCCGACAGGGAGAGCGTCACGAGCCCGAGCGCGAAGACCCCGATCGTGTGGGTCACGGTGACGGTCAGACCGAGCCCCACCGCGTGGCGGGCCGTCCCGCGCGTGCCGACGAGGTAGGCCGCCACCATGCCCTTGCCGTGTCCCGGTGACAGCGCGTGCAGGGCGCCCCAGCCCATCGCGGCCAGGAGTAGGAGGACGAGGACGCCGCGGCCCGCCGCCGCGTCCTCGAGCAGGCCGGTGAACCCCTCCGTGCTGCCGCCGCGCTCGGTCGTCGTCTGCGTCCCGCTGCCATCCGCGCGCGGCGCGACGACGCTGCCGTCACCGGCACGCACGCGTAGCGTGGCGGCGCGGACGTTCGGCGGGCTGGCGAGGAGGTCCTTCGGATACGCGCGCAGGCCGTTCGTCGGGTCCTGCGCCGGGACCGACGAGCGCACCGCGGTGCCGCGGCCGGGCCGGACGACGATCGCCTTCCACCCCACGCGGCCCGCGTACGTGTCGTCGCGCAGCTCGACCGCCCGTGGGGGGGGGGGGGGGGGG
>CAMCUD010000002.1 GCA_945878865.1 Bifidobacterium breve
GCTGCGGGCCCACGCCGAGACCGGGATAGACTGGATCTCGATCGGCGCCCTCACCCACTCGGCGCCCACCCTGGACCTCTCCCTCCTCCTGGAGCCACTGCGATGAAGCTGCCGATGGCCCCCACGTCCCCCGCCACCCAGCCGCTCGAGCTCTACGACGTCCGGGCGCTGTCCGAGGAGGTGCGCGCGCTGGCCAAGGAGCGCGACGCCGTGATCCTCGCGCACAACTACCAGGTGCCGGAGATCCAGGATGTGGCCGACTACGTCGGCGACTCCCTGGGACTCAGCCGGCAGGCGGCCGCCGCTGAGGCGAGCGTCATCGCGTTCTGCGGCGTGCACTTCATGGCCGAGACGGCCTCGGTCCTCTCCCCGGAGAAGACCGTGCTGATCCCGGACCTCGACGCGGGCTGCTCGCTGGCGGACTCCATCACGCCCGAGCAGCTGCGTGCCTGGCAGGCCAAGCATCCCGGCGCGGTCACCGTGATGTACGTCAACACGACGGCCGAGGTCAAGGCGATCACCGACTACTGCGTGACGTCGGCCAACGCGGTGAACGTCGTGCGCCACATCCTCGAGGAACGCGGCCCGGACACCGAGATCCTGTTCGGCCCGGACATGTTCCTCGGCGCATTCGTCGAGAAGACGCTGGGGCTGTCGGGCAGCGGGCGCTTCCATATCTGGGATGGCGAGTGCCACGTGCACGCCGGCATCCGCCCGAGCGACATCACGAAGATCCGCGGCGAGCACCCCGACGCGGACTTCCTCATCCACCCTGAGTGCGGCTGCGTCACCTCGGTGATGGAGTACGTCGCCGCCGGGGACGTCGACTCCGAGGGCGTCCACATGCTGTCGACGGGCGGCATGCTGAAGTACGCCGAAGAGCACCCCGACCGCGAGGCGATCGTTGCGACGGAGACCGGCATGCTCTACCCGATGCAGCAGGCCGCACCCGGCGCCAGTCTCATCCCGGCGAACCCGCGGGCGGAGTGCGTCTACATGAAGATGATCACGCTGCCGAAGCTGCGCGACGCGCTGCTCGACATGCGCTACGAGGTGAAGGTGCCGGCCGAGATCGCGGAGAAGGCCCGCGTTCCGATCGAGCGGATGGTCGCGATCTCCTAACCGAGACGGTGTGCCCTGGCCACTCTGAACGTGATTCAGGGAGGGGCTTTTGCGCTGGACACGGTGGCTATTTCGACCGGTTTGCAGGTCTTTCGACACGGCGTCCAGACAATGTGAACCTGATTCAGTTTTCGGTCAGGCGCTTGAGTGATCGTCCCGTCGCACCATATCCTCGGGTCATGACGCGCCTGACCCTCATTCACGGTGGCGGCGAGAGCCATGCGGCCGCGCCACCGACACCCGAGGATCCCGTCGTGCAGGCGTGGATGGAGGAGATCGACCCCGTTCTCCGGGTCCGCGTGAGCGTCTGGATCGCGCGGCTGACCACTGGTGGCCGCGATCGTGCGATGGCCGACCTGGACACGATCTGCGACGCAGGCATGCGCTCGGAGGCCGACCTGCTGGCCGCCCTCGTCCCGGCGACGCCGGCGAGCATCGCGGTGGCCGTGTGCCGGGTGCTCGCCTGCATCGGTGACGAGACCGCGGCCCCGTCGGTCAGCCGGCTGCTGGGGAACGCGTCGTGCGCCCGTGTGCGGATGCAGGCGGCCCTGGCCCTCGGCCGCCTCGGCGGCCCCAACGCCCGCGCCGCCCTGACCGACGCGCTCCTGCTCGACGACGACGAGGAAGTCCGTGCGCGGGCGGCGCGTGGTCTCGGCACGCTGCGCGACCATCGTGCGGTGCCGACGCTGGGCAGCACCCTGGCGAACACCAAGGAGCACGCGATCGTCCGCAGCGAGGCCGCGGAGGCCCTTGGTGTCATCGGCCGGCGCTCGGCCACGCCGCTGCTCGTGCGTGCGCTGCGCGACCCCGTCGCGGAGGTCCGCGCGGGTGCCGCGACGGCGCTCGGCCTCCTTGGCGGGCTCGAAGTGGTGCCGGCGCTGCGCGCGCTCACCGACGATCACGCCGTCGCAGACGAGCTTGGCCCGGTCTCCGGTTGCGCGACGGCGGCGATCACGGACATCCGCCGCCGTTCCCTGGCCTCCGGCTGAGCCGACGGACTACGCGAGGAGGTCGACGCCGTCCTCGACGACGTCGCGCACCTTGCGCAGCTGGGCGACCTTGCGCTCGAGCTCCAGCGGGGTGTAGCAGTGCACCTCGGCCTGGCCGCGCATCTCCCTGGTGTCCCAGAGCATCCCGCACTGGTGCACGCGCTCGAGCCATGGGACGCCGTCGAAGTGCTCGCTCACGAGCACCAGCACGTACTCCGGGCCGCGCTCGCGCTGCGCACCCGCGCCGCGGATGTCCGCGAGCCGCGCGCCGCCCAGGTACGCGGCGTCGAGCTGCCAGCGGTCGCCGACGCGCCGCAGGTAGCGGCGCAGTTCCGGGGGATTCAGCTCAGCGGGGAGGGACGGGTCAGAATTCATCGACGCTGTGCGGGCCGACGCACGCCACCGCGAGCGTATCGGCCACGTCACGCGCCACGGTCGCGACATCGTCGTAGGTGACGTCGTCGATCTCGCGGATGAGGGCGTCCGGGTCGATCGGCTCGTCGAAGACGATCGACTGGTACGCGGCGGTCCGGGCGACGGCGCCGGAGTTCTCGAAGCTGAGGACCAAGCGGCCGCTCGCATAGGCGCGGGCCCGCTCGACCTCCTCCTCGGTCGGCCCGTCGGCGCGCAGCTCGTCGACGATCTCGCGCATCCGCGTGTAGGCCTCGACGCACTTGCTCGACTCCAACCCGCTGCCGAGCTGCAGGATCGGCGTGTCGGCGTACGTGTGGTCGACGGCCCACACCGAATAGCAGAGGCCGCGCTGCTCGCGGATCTCGTCGAACAGCCGCGAGCCCATCGAGCCGCCCAGCAGCGTCGAGTAGATCTTCAGCGCCGCGCGCTGCTTGGGCTGCGTGACGTCGACCTTCGGCTGGTACTGCATGCGCAGGTGCGACTGGTTCGTGTCGCGCTCCTCGACGAGGATCTCCGGGGTCAGCGCGGGCGCGGGCTCGTACGCCGGAGGCGCGGGAAGGGTGGGGAAGCGGCCGAGGTACTCGGCGACGGCCCCGTCGTCGAGGTGGTCGACGTTGCCGACGAGGTAGGCGCCGCCGCGCGTGCCCGACCACTGGCGCTCGCGGAACGAGATGATCCCCTCGCGCGTGAAGGTCCGCAGGTGCTCCTCGGGGCCCAGGACGGTGCGGCCGAGCGGGTGCTCGCCGAAGGCGGCGGTGTCGATGAGGTCCGCGGCGACCGACGCCGGCTGGTCCTTGTACCGCTGGATCTCCTGGATGACGACGCCGCGCTCCTTGTCGAGCTCCTCGGCGTCGATGTGCGGGCGGCCGGCGAAGTCGCTGAGCAGGTCGAGCGCCTCCATGGCCTTCTCCGCGCGCGCCGTGATGTGGAACGCGACGAGGTCGTGGCTCGTGAACGCGTTGAGCACCGCGCCGAGCCGCTCGGCCGTCTCGTTGACGTCGCGGTAGTGCGGGTACTTCTCGCCGCCCTTGAACACGAGGTGCTCGAGGAAGTGCGCCATGCCGTTCTCCTCCGGCCGCTCGGTCCGCGCGCCGGCGTCGAAGGCGACGAGCATCGTGATCGCGCGGGTGCCCTCGAGGCCGATGCGATGCACCGGCAGGCCGTTCGCCAGCGTGGAGGAGGTGATCTGCGGCATGGGGCCAGCGTAGTCGACGCGCTCAGCCGTCCAGCCGGTGCTCCGCGGCCCAGCGCGACAGCTCGTGGCGGTTGGAGAGCTGGAGCTTGCGCAGGACGGCGGAGACGTGCGCCTCCACGGTCTTCGGGAGATCTCCAGGCGGTGCGCGATCTCCTTGTAGAGGTACCCCCGGGCGAGGAGGCGCAGGACCTCGCGCTCGCGCGGGGTGAGCTGGTCGAGCTCGTCGTCGCCGGCCGGGGCCGGCGCGCTCGCGAAGGCGTCGAGCACGAAGCCCGCCAGGCGCGGGGAGAACACGGCGTCGCCGTCGGCGACCCGCCGGATCGCATCGACGAGCTCGGCCGGCGCGATGGCCTTCGTCACGTACCCGCGCGCGCCGCCGCGGACGATCGCGATGACGTCTTCGGCCGCGTCGGAGACCGAGAGCGCCAGGAACCGGGAGGTCGTGCCCGCGGCGCGCGCCTGCCGCAGGACCTCCAGGCCGCCCCCGTCGGGCATGTGGACGTCGAGCAGCACGACGTCTGGCACGGCGCGGGCGATGAGATCAACGGCGTCCTCGACCGTGCCGGCCTCGCCCACGACGTCGAGGTGCGCGGCCAGCTCGGCTCGCACGCCGGCGCGCCACAGGGCGTGGTCGTCGACGATCGCGACGGTCGTCACGGCTGGACCTCATCGCCGAGCGCGATCGCCAGTTCGACCTCGGTGCCGCCGCCCGGTGCGGGGCCGATGCTCGCGGTGCCGCCGTGCCGGTGCATGCGCCCGATGATGGACTCCCGGACGCCGCGTCGCTCGGCGGGCACCCCGGCGAGGTCGAACCCCGGCCCGCGGTCGCGCACGTCGATCTCCGCGCGGCCGCCACCCGCTTCGGCGTAGACGGCGACGGGTTCGCCGCCGCCGTACCGGGCGGCGTTGACCATCGCCTCGCGCGCGGCGGCCAGGAGCGCGGTGGTGCGGTCGTCCAGCGGCGCGTCGCCGACGATCACCGTGTCGATGACGACGCGGTGGTCGCGCTCGACCTCTTCGGCCGTCGTCTCGAGCGCGCGCGCGAACGACCCGGCGCCGTTCGTCTCGCCCGCGAGCCAGCGCCGCAGCTCGCGCTCCTGGCGGCGGGCGAGCTGCGCGACGGCGCGCGGGTCGTCGGCGCGCTGCTGGACGAGCGCGAGCGTCTGCAGCACCGAGTCGTGCAGGTGCGCGGCGACCTCCGCGCGCTCCTGGGAGCGCACGCGCGCCGCGCGTTCGGCGTCGCGCGAGCGGACGAGCCGGACGATGCTCGGCGCGAAGATCACCCCGAGCACGGCCGCGACGGCGATGGTCGCGAGCGCCACGTCACGCACCGCACCGAGCGCGCCCGTGGCCTGGAGGAACGCCAGGCCCGCCGCCACGACGAGGGCCGCGCCGACACCGGTGCGCGAGATCCGCTCGCCGCGCGTCTCGCGTTCGGGCGGCGCCGCAGCGACCGTGACGTCGGGCTCGGGCTCGGTACGTCCGCGGCGCCACAGCAGCGCGACGCCGCCGGCGACGAGGACGAGCGGCCAGACGACCGCGTCCCCGAACCAGATGCCGAGGCCGCGCATCGCCAGCAGCGCGGCGAGGCACAGTAGGGACACGCCGAGCGCGACGGCCAGGACGCCCCGAGCGGCCGCGGGCCGATCCTCGCCGCGTTCGGCGGGCAGGGCGAACCAGGCCACGAGGTAGACGACGACGCCGAGGCCGCCCGCGAGGCCCGCCACGACGAACGCGATCCGGACGACCATCGGGTCGACGCCGAGGGCGCCCGCGACGCCCGAGCAGACGCCGCCGATCCAGCGCCGGTCGGGGTCGCGACGCAGGACCGCGCGCGCGGGCGCCGCGCGTCCCGCGCCCCTGGGGCTCGGCTGGAGCCCCAGGACGACGAGGATGATCCCCACCGCCGCGGCCATCGCGGGCGCGAGGACGGCGAACGTCGGGGTGAAGACGTCCAGCGCGCCGGCGAGCAGGAGGCCGCCGAGCGCGATGAGCTCGATCCCGGCGACAAGCGAGACCGGATCGGGGCGCGGCTCGGCGCCGCGGCGCGGTGCGTCAGCCGGCACGGCCCTCACACGCCGCCTGCGGCGCGGGGTCGGGGTCGGGGCGGTCGGTCCACTCGTCGTCGAAGGCGTCGCGGTCCTCATGGGCCACGAGCAGGTGCCCGATGCCGACATCGGCATCCAGGACCACGCGCGGACGGCCTTCGCGCGCCACCTCGGCACGCTCCCAGTCGACGGCGACCCCGCCGGTGTCCTCGTCGAAGACGTCGACGCCGCCCACGCCCAGCTCGGCCCGGCTGGCGACGCAGGTCCCGCGATCGACGAGCAGCACGGCCTCGCCGGCGCCCACCCGCAGGCGCACCGGCGTGTCCCCGGCGGGCAGCCGGGTGGCGCGCAGGTCGACCACCAGCCGGCCTGCGCCCAGCTCGTAGGCCGGGCGGACGTCCGCGGCGGTGGCCGGGCGGTACGTCCGCTCGCCCATCCCGCCGGTGAGGTCGAGGTCGCTGGCCTCGGCGGCAGCGAGCGGCAGGGCGACCGCCAGCGCGGGGAGGATGAGGAAGCGGACCGGGCGAACGAACGCGCCGGCGAGCAGCGCCACGCCGGCGGCGATCACCACGCCGGCGACGAGCCAGTCCGCGTCGGTCGCCCCGGCGAAGAACGCCAGGCCCGCGAGGATCGCGCAGCCGATGAGCACGAGCAGCCCGAGCCCGATGCGTTTGGCGATGTCCCCGGCGGTGCCGTCAGTGCCCTCGCCGGAGACCAGCCACCAGGCTCCAAGCGCGAGGAGCGCGACGATCGCGAGCGGCACGAGCGGACCGAAGACCCAGAACCCCGCACCGGGGATGAGGACGATCGCGGCGATCGCGAGGACGACGACGCCTGTGGCGGTCGCGAGCTTGCCGCGCAGCGTGTCGTCACCACCACCGACGGTCATGCCGGTGCGCTCGTCGGGGATGAGCAGGAGGCCGGCGAGGTAGAGGAGCACGCCGGCGCCGCCGGCCAGGACGAGGACCACGGCGGCGATCCGGACGACGAGCGGGTCGACGTTGAGTCGGCGGCCGAGACCGGCGCACACGCCCGCGACGACACGCCCCTCGGCAGGGCGGATCAGGCGGGCGCCAGGCTCGGGCTGGGGCTGCTGGGCGGTGGGGGCGGTCTGGTCGTCCATGGTGTCTCCCGTGGGTCGGAACGCCCTCGACGATGCCGGTCGGCGCGCCACCCGCCTATCGGGAATGTCCCCTAGGGGATCGTCGCGGCGTGCAGCTGCATTCCTGCAAGAGACCCTGCACAGCATGAGGATTTCCCCACCCTCTCGCTAGCCTTGGCCGTCGATATGCCCGCTTCTGAACGCACCCGACACCGTCCCGACCACGCCCGCCGGCGCGCGCAGGGGCAGCCGGTCGCGCCGCCCGCGCGCGCCGCCGCCCTGCCGCCCGATCCCCGGAACGTGATCGAGTTCCGGGACGTCACGAAGGCGTACAGCGCGACCGACACGGGCCTGGAATCGGCGACGTTCAACATCCGCCGCGGCGAGTTCGTCTTCCTCGTCGGCTCCACCGGCTCCGGTAAGTCGACGATCATGAAGCTGCTCATCAAGGAGCGTGAGCCGTCGAGCGGTGAGATCCGCGTCGCGGGCCGCAACCTCGGGGACCTGACGCACAAGCAGGTCCCGTACTACCGCCGCAACCTCGGCGTCGTCTTCCAGGACTTCAAGCTCCTGCCGAACCGGACGGTCTACGACAACGTCGCCTACGCGCTCCAGGCGACGGGCGCGTCGCGCAAGGAGATCCGCGCGAAGGTGCCGGACATCCTGCGCCTCACGGGTCTGTCGACGAAGCTCCACAACTACCCCGATCAGCTCTCCGGCGGCGAGCAGCAGCGTGTCAGCGTGGCGCGCGCGTTCGTCAACCACCCGCCGCTGCTGCTGGCCGACGAGCCGACGGGCAACCTCGATCCCAAGACGTCGATCGGGATCATGCAGCTGCTCTACCGGATCAACCGCACGGGCACGACGGTCGTCGTCGCCACGCACGACGCCCAGCTCGTCAACCGCGCGCGCCGCCGCGTCATCGAGCTGCACGGCGGGCAGATCATCCGCGACGAGGCCGCCGGCCTGTACGCGCCGACCGAGCAGTCGACGAAGGAGTTCGGCGCGATGATCAAGCCGCCGACCGACGAGTTCGAGGCCATCATGGACTCGACGTTCCCGGGCGAGGCGCGCTGACATGGGCTTCTTCTTCCGTGAGGCGTGGCGCTCGCTCACGCGCAACGCCGTCCCGTCCTTCGCCGCGATGGCCTCGGTCGTCGTGACCATGCTCGTCCTCGGGGTCTTCATCCCGATCATCCAGGCCACCACGGGCGCGGCCAACGACGTGCGCCAGAAGGTCCTCGTCGACGTGTACCTGAAGACCGGCGCGAAGGACGCGGACGTCGAGCGTGTCCGCCGCGTGCTGGCCGACGACACGCCGTACGTCGGCAACGTCACGTACATCAGCAAGGCCCAGGCCTACGCCGAGGAGAAGAAGCGCAATCCCGAGGCCTACGAGCTGCTGGGATCCAATCCCCTGCCGGACACGTTCCGCGTGACGCCGGACAAGCCGGAGAACGTCGAGAAGCTCCGCGACGCGCTCGCGCCCGTGACCGCGGGCGGCAGCCGCGCGACCACGGACCCGGCGATCGACGAGGTCCGCAACCGCCGTGAGGAGACGGACAAGATCCTGTCGGCCACCCGCGTGGTGAAGCTCACCGTCGGCGTCCTCGCGGTGCTGCTCGTCCTCGCCAGCGTCCTGCTCATCGCCAACACCATCCGGCTGTCGCTGTTCGCGCGCCGCCGCGAGGTCGAGGTCATGAAGCTCGTCGGCGCGACCGACTGGTTCATCCGCTGGCCGTTCATCATCGAAGGCGTGCTCGTGGGCGCGATGGGGGGCGTCCTGGCGGTGCTGCTGCTCGGGGTGGGCAAGGTCGCGCTGCTGGATCCGCTCGCCCAGGACTTTGCGCTCCTGAGCTCGCCGGAGACCATCCACTTCGGCCTGCTCATCGGCGTGATCCTGATGGCCAGCGTGGGGGTCGCGGCGCTCGGCTCCGGCCTGTCGCTGCGCCGCTTCCTGCGCGTCTGAGCGCGCCGCGGCATTCGTCCGTAGCGGGGGTGGGCTGATCTTTAGGTGATCGGCCTACCCTCGAACGCCATGTCCCGTCTGCGTTGGCCCACGGTCACCCTCGCGCTGCTGATTCCGGTGGCGCTCGTGCTCGGCATCTGGCTGGGCGGTCACCCGATGTCCCTGCCCGGCCCGGTGCGTGACGTCCTCGTCGACGATCAGGTCGCGGTGATGGCCGAGGCGCTGGACCGCGTCAACGACGACTACTACCGCAAGATCCCCAACGACCAGCTCGCCGACGCGGCGGTCGGCGGGATCGTCGCGTCGCTGAAGGACCGGTTCAGCGCGTACTTCAACCCGAAGGACTACGCGGCCTACCAGGACACGACCAACAGCGAGTTCAGCGGGGTGGGCCTCGGAGTGCAGGGTGACGACGACGGCCTGCTCGTCTCCAACGTCTACGACGACTCGCCCGCGGCCCGCGCCGGCCTGAAGAAGGGCGACGTCATCGTCGCGGCCAACGGCAAGCGCCTGAAGGGCCGGCCGGAGGAGTCCGCCACGGCGCTCATCAAGGGCCCGGCCGGCACGAGCGTGAAGCTCACGGTCAAGCGCGGCGACCGCGAGTTCACGAAGACCGTGCAGCGCGCGAAGATCAGCGTCCCCGCCGTGCAGGGCGAGACGATCACGACGAAGAACGGCAAGAAGATCGCCGTCATCTCGCTCGCCCAGTTCTCCAGCGGCGCGCACGGCGAGCTCTACGCCGCGATCAAGGACGCGCAGAAGTCCGGCGCGGACGGCATCGTGTTTGACATGCGCGGCAATCCCGGGGGGCTGGTGACCGAAGCGCGGCTCGTGGCCAGCGCGTTCCTGAAGGACGGGCCGATCGTCACCACCCGCGGCCGCAACGTGCCGACGAAGACGCTGAACGCGACGGGCTCGCCGGTGGCGCCGAAGATCCCCGTCGTCGTGCTGGTGGACAACGGCAGCGCCTCGGCCGCGGAGATCGTCGCGGGCGCCCTGCAGGACAGAAAGCGGGCGAAGCTCGTCGGGCAGCCGACGTTCGGCAAGGGCGTCTTCCAGGAGGTCGTGCCGCTGCGCAACGGCGGCGCGCTGGACATCACCGTCGGCCGCTACTTCACCCCGAACGGGACGAACCTCGGTGGCGGCGGGGTCGCGCGCGGCAAGGGCCTGCAGCCCGACGTCACAGCCAAGGACGACCCGGACACCAAGCAGGACGAAGCGCTGGACAAGGCGGTCAGCGAGCTGCAGTCCGAGCTGAGCGCGTGAGCCGCCGCGGCGGGCCGCCCGCCGGCGGGCTCTCCGGCCCGCAGGCCGTCGGCGTGCTGCAGGCCAAGGGCCGGTTCATGGTCGTCGAGCCGCTCTTCGAGCGCGGCCGCGCGGTGACCGTCGAGCGCGACAAGCGCCACCGCATCGGCGACCTCGTCGTGGCCCGCCCGGGCCGTGGCGGCAAGGCGAAGGTCGTGCGGCGCCTGGGGCGGCCGGACAACGCGTCAGCGGTGCTCGAGGCGCTCATGCTCGACCGTGGCCTGCGCCGGCGGTTCGATCCGCTCGTCGAACGACGTGCGGCCGAGTCGCGCGACCGCGGCGGCCACCGCATCGACGTCCCGCGGCGCGACCTCACCGCGCTGCCGACGTTCACGATCGACCCCGCCACCGCGAAGGACTTCGACGACGCGATCAGCGCGGAGCGCCTGGAGGGCGGCGCCATCCGGGTCTGGGTGCACATCGCCGACGTCAGCGCGTTCGTGGAGCCGCGGTCGCCTGTCGATCGCGAGGCGATGCGGCGGGCGACGAGCGTCTACGTCCCCGGTCGGGTCGAGCCGATGCTGCCCGAGGCGCTGTCCAACGAGGCCTGCTCGCTGCTGCCCGGCCACGACCGGTTCGCGGTCACCGTCGAGATGGATCTGCGCGACGGGCACTGCACGCGCGCGTCGTTCTACCGGTCGCTGATCCGCAGCGACGAGCGCCTGGACTACGACCGGGTCGACCGCATCTTCGCCGGCGCCGAGGCCGCGCACGAGCCGTGGGCCGAGCCGCTCGCCGCCGCGCGGGAGGCGGCCGCGGCGCTGCACGTGGTGCGCACGCGCGAGAGCGCCCTGGAGCTCTCCAGCAGCGAGCCCGAGTTCGTCTTCGACGCGACCGGGCACGTGCGCGCACAGCAGGAGGCCGAGCAGACCGAGTCGCACCGGGTCATCGAGCACCTCATGATCTCCGCGAACGCGCAGGTCGCCGAGCTGCTGCACGGCCGGGGCATACCGACGCTGTTCCGCGTGCACGAGCGGCCGGAGCCCGACGCGGTACGGCGGCTGGTCGACCAGCTCGCGACGTTGGACGTCCCGACGCCGGAGCTACCCCCGAGCATGTCGCCCGAGGAGGCCTCGGAGTTCGTGGCAGAGTGCTCGCGGCTGGTCGACGCCCACGTGCGCCGCACCGGCCACGGCCGGGTCGGCATGACCTTCCTCGTCCTGCGCGCGCTCAAGCAGGCCCGGTACCACCCGCGCGACCTCGGCCACGCCGGCCTCGGCCTCGCGCACTACTGCCACTTCACCTCGCCGATCCGGCGCTACCCCGACCTCATCTGCCACCGGGCGCTGCTCGCCGCCGTCGGTGGCGGCGAGGACGCGCCCCGCGGTGACGCGATGGAGGAGGCGGCCGACTGGACGAGCCTGAAGGAACGCGAGGCGATGGCCATCGAGCGCGACAGCGACCGCGTCGCGCGCTGCTTCCTGCTGGAGCGCCAGATGCGCGAGGGTCACGACGGCCCGTTCGACGGCGAGGTGACCGGGGTGATCTCCGCGGGCGCGTTCGTCCGCTTCGCCGGCGGCCACGAGGGACTCCTGCCCGTGCGTCACCTCCGCGGCGACTGGTGGGACCTCAACGAGGCGGGGACGATCCTCACGGCGGCGCAGAGCGGGCGGCGGATCCGTCTCGGCGACACCGTGAAGGTCGAGGTCGACCGGGTCGACGCGCCGCGCGGACGCGTCGACCTGATGCCGGCCGGTGGCCGGTTCTAGCGGCGCAGCGGGTCGACGTAGACGTCGTCGATCGTGATCGGCGCGCCCTGGGCGGTGATGCGCAGAGCGAGCGTGCCGCCGGTGAGCAGCGGCAGGCCCGACAGCGTCAGGATCTGGTGCGTCGGCTGCCAGTCGCGGTTCGGCAGCACGACGCCGAGCGTCGCGCCGGCCAGGAGCCCGTCCTTGTTCGGGTACAGGATCTCGACGCGCGCGCCGGCGAGCAGGGGCACCTTGCCGCCCTTCGTGAAGAGGCGAGCGGTGGGATGCGTCAGGCCGGCGCAGAGCGGCGGCGTCACGACCGACGCGCCCTTCGGGAGGTGGAGTGCCCGGTGGTCGGACGCTGCCGTCACCTTCCACGGCTCGTTGTCCTCGACGACCGAGGCGCCTCCCGACAGCGACCAGCCGTCGAGGGAGCTCTCGAAGTCTCCGCCGGGAACCAGGGTGTAGTGCGCGGCGTCGCCCCAGCGGGTGAAGGGCTGGGAGAGCGCTTGGTCGCAGTCACCGCCGGGGGTGACGTCGGCGACCGTGTCGCCGACGGTCGCGAGCACGCCGGCGACGTCTCGACGCCCGGCGGCGTCAGTCGCTGCGGGCACGGCGCCGGAGACGGCGTCGGTCGCGCTGCGCACGGTCGCGCCGGTGGCGCCGCCGAGTGAGGACAGCAGCCCGCCCGTCGCTGCGTGGGCCGGGGTGGTGAGGGCGATCGACGCGAGGAGGGCGGCGACCGCGATGGTGAGTTTTGGTGACATCCGTGTCATGACTCCTACGTGGTGTGTGCCGCACAGGACCTGGCTCCGGTGGGGAGATCGGGCGGGAACGGCCTGAACGCGGTATGTGCGGTGTGGACACGGTGTCAACCTGGACGAGCGTTGCGCGTTGCACGCGTTTCTCGGAAATGCGTCTGGACCGTCCAGCGGGACTAAACACGTTCGTACCGCGTGCCGAGGAGGTGGGCGTCGTGTCTGAACTCACCCCCGACGTCGAAGAGCTCTTCGAGGAGCAGGGTCCGCGCGAGGCGTCGGCTCCGCCTGCGCGCACGGTCACCGTGGAACTCGTCGCGACCGCCGGTCTGGCCGCGGCCGTCCTCGCGATGGCCTCCATCTTCCCGGGAGGCGACCTGGCGTCGCCGCTCCTCGTGCTCACGCTCGTCGTGCTCTACGCGCTCGCGGCCACGGTGCACTTCGACATCGGCCTGGGCTTCACGTCACCGTGCCAGCTCGTCTTCGTGCCGATGTGGTTCGTGGTCCCGCCGGCGTTCCTGCCGGTGCTCGTCGCGGCCGGGCTTCTCCTCGAGCAGATGATCACCATCGTCGCCAGCCGGCGCGCGCGCCACCCGCTTCGGGTCGTCTGTGCGATCCCCGACGCGTGGCACGCGGTAGGCCCGGCGCTGGTGCTCGGCGTGGCCGGCGCGACCGAGCCGTCGTTCTCGGACTGGCCGATCTACGTCGCTGCGTTCGGCGCGCAGGTCCTCATCGACTTCTCCGTGACGACCGTGCGGGGTTGGGCGGATCTCGGGATCAAGCCGGACCTGCAGATCCGCGTCGTTGCCTGGGCGTTCATGGTCGACTTCGCACTCGCGCCGATCGGGCTGCTCGCCGCGGTCGCGATGACCCAGACGCCGGTCGCGGTGGTGTGCCTCATGCCGCTCGTCGGCGTGTTCGCCGTCTTCGCGCGGGAACGTGACGAACGGATCCGGCAGGCGCTTCAGCTCTCGAGCGCGTACCGCGGCACCGCGATCCTGTTGGGTGACGTGCTCGAGGCCGACGACGCCTACACCGGCGGCGAGCACACCCAGGGCGTGGTCGAGCTCGGGCTGGAGGTCGGCAAGGAGCTGGGGCTGACGTCCCGGGAGCTCCGGGACCTGGAGTTCGGCTCGCTGCTGCACGACATCGGCAAGCTGCGGGTCAGCAACGAGATCATCAACAAGCCCGGCAAGCTCACCGAGGCCGAGTGGGAGATCATCCGCCGGCACCCGGCCGACGGTCAGGAGATGCTCGCCCGTGTCGGCGGTGCGCTCGAGAAGGTCGGCGAGATCGTGCGCGCCCATCACGAGCGCGTGGACGGCGGGGGCTACCCGGACGGCCTCCGGGGCGAGGAGATCCCGATGGAAGCGCGGATCATCTGCGTCTGCGACGCGTACAGCGCGATGACGACGACGCGGTCCTACCGCCCGGCGATGACGCGGTCAGACGCGATTGCGGAGCTGCGTCGCTGCTCAGGGGAGCAGTTCGATCCTCGCGTGGTGGACGCGCTCATCCGGGTCGTTGAGCGGACGCCGGATACAACGGTTCCGCACCTGCGCCTCGCGGCGTAGGACATCTGCGAGGCGCAGGTGCGCCGGCCGTGAAACGACCGGATGTCGAGGTGCTGCTTAGCGGCGAAGGGGCATGGAGATCCTCCGATCTCAGTGACAGGGTCATGTGGCGATCTGCGTGGCTCGGCATCCGGCCGGGCCACGGTGTGATCTGGGGATCTCGATCACCACGGGGCGGACGATTGGTGCGGCGGGTGAGCTGCGTTCACCCACCTCGGGAAGGGGAAGGAACCAGGACGGGCGCGGGCCGCGTGATTCGGGCCGGACGCCAGGCGATCAGGCCGAGCGCCAGGACGACGGCGCCTCCGGCGGCGCCCGCGATGAGGTAGACCTGGGCGGGGGAGAGCAGCTCGCTCAGCCCTCCGCCGAGGAGGTAGCCGATGCCCGGCGTCGCGAGTGCGAGGCTCTCCACGACACCGCTCGTGCGGGTCCGCATCGCGGGCGGCACGGCCTCGAGCGTGATGACGTTGAACGCGCCCCAGAACATGCCGTTGCCGATGCCGCCGCCGATGGCGACCGCGAACGCGGCGGCCGTGGTCTGCGCGAGGCCGAGGCCGACGTAGGCGCCGGCGAGCAGCGAGCCGGCCAGCACGAACACGCCGAGCATCGACCAGCGGCGCAGGAGCGTGAAGCACGCGCTCCCGAGGAGGATGCCGACGCCCCAGAAGGTGAGCAGCGTCGCGTAGTCGCCCGCATCGCCGCCGAGCGACCGCTCGACGTAGGGCAGGAGGACCGGCTCGTCCATGCTGAACAGCACCAGCAGCGCGGCGGCGCCGAGGATCACTGCGGCGATGCCGGGACTGGACGTCAGCACACGCCACCCCTCGCGCAGGCCCGCCGGCGCGTCGTCGGCGTTCTCGCCGGCCGCCGATCCCGTCACGGTCCAGACGCTCGCCGCCAGCCCGGCGAAGATGGCCGCGCCCGCCAGGACGCCGGCCTGGGGCCCGGCGAGGACGGCCACGGCACCGGCGGCGGCGGGCCCGAGGACGTTGATCGCGCCGTAGCTGACGTTGATTGCCGCGGCGCCCTCCCGGAGCAGCCCGTGGCGATCGAGCAGATTGCACGCGGCGGTCCGCGTCAGGACGCGCCCGGTCGCCGCGCAGGTGGCGGTGGCGAAGGTCAGTGCGTACAGGACGGCGAGCGGCGCAGCAGTGCCGACCGCGAGGATCGTGGCACCGGCAGCCGCCAGGAGATAGAGGACGCCGAGGGTCCGCCCGAGGCGCAGCGCGCCGAGGCGGCCCGCCAGCGGGGTGATGATCAGCGACGGGCCGAAGCGGGTCGCCACCAGAAGGAGCGCGACGCCAAGCGCGCTGCCGGTGCGCTTGTACACGAGGATCGCGAGCGCGATGCCGACGAGCCAATCGGCAGCCTCGTCCAGCGTGTAGGTCGCGAGGAGCCTGCCGAACGGACGGATGCGGAGCGCAGCCAGCACGGGGCGCAACGTACTGACTGACCAGCTGGTCACAACCCGACTTGCCGATTTTGTTCACCTTTGACGCGAAACCTGTGCAAGACGCACCGGGTTCCTGCATGCCGGTCATCCCGGTTTCTGGTGATGCGCGGCGTCTCAGCGCAGGTGCGGCGCGAGCTCGGCGACCGCCTCGTCGAACACCGCGGTATGGCGGTCGACGTCGGCCTCTGCGGTCGCCGGGCTCATGAGCGCCATGTTGTGAAACGGCGTGATGAGCACGCCGCGGTTGAGCGCGTGCAGGTGCAGAAAGCGCTCGAGCCCCTCATGGCCGATGGCGGCCGACGCGCCGCCGTCGCGGGGCGCCTCGGGCGAGAAGCGGTACTCGGCCCGCGCCCCGAGCTGGGTCACGTGCCAGCCGACCCGGTGGCGGGCGAGCACGTCGTCGACCCCATCGGCGAAGCGCCGTGCCAGCCCGATCGTGCGGCCGTAGGCGTCCGCGGTGAGGACCTCGCCGAGCGCAGCCCGCGCGGCAGCGAGCGAGAGGGCGTTGCCCGCGAGGGTGCCGCCGACGCCACCCACGTCCTCGATGTCGGCGTCTGCGTCGGCGAGCATGCGCTCGGCGAGCTCGGCGCGCATGCCGAAGGCGCCGGTCGGCACGCCGCCCGCGACGGCCTTGCCCATGACGACGATGTCGGGGTCCAGGGCCCACGCCCCGGTGCATCCGCCGGGTCCGGCGCTCAGCGTGTGCGTCTCATCGATGAGCAGGAGGGTGCCGGTCTCGGTGCACAGGCGCCGCAGCGCGTCATGGAAGCCGGGCTCGGGCAGCACGATCCCGATGTTCGTGAGCGCCGGCTCGGTGAGCACGACCGCCACGTCTTCGTGGCGCAGCGCGCGCTCGAGCGCGTCGCGATCGTTGAACTCGACGACCCGGGTCGTGTCGCGCACGTCGTACGCGGGCCCGACGTTCCCTGGCCGTGACGCCGGACGCCCGTCCTCGCCCAGGACGATGAATGCCTCGTCGACGGTCCCGTGGTAGCAGTAGCTGAACACCAGGACCTTCGGGCGACCGGTGATCGCGCGCGCCATCCGCAGCGCGAAGCGGTTCGCATCGGTTGCGCTGACCGTGAACTGCCACCGGTCCACGCCGAAGCGGCGCGTGAGCTCGGCGCCGACCCACGCGGCGTCCTCGGTGGGGAGCATCGCGGTGGCGCCGCGGGCGTAGCGGTCCGCGATCGCGCGCACGATCGGCTCGGGAGCATGGCCGGTCATCGCGCCCGTGTCGCCGAGGCAGAGGTCGCTGTAGGTGTGCCCGTCGATGTCGGTGACCTGCGCGCCGCGCGCCTCCCGCAGCACGAGCGGCACGGGTGACGCCCAGCGCAGCATCCAGCTCATCGGCACGCCGCCGAGCAGCGAGCCGCGGGCCTGCTCGGCGTGGGCCACGCTCTTCGGATGGTCGCGCAGGAATCGCTCGGTCTCTCGGGCGATCAGCGGCTCGAGGACGGACGCGGGCGGGGCGACGACGGCGCTCATGCGCCGAAGTATCCCGCCCCGCATAAGCTGGAAGGCCATGGCGAAGAAGGGCAAGCGCAAGGCCGCACCGGGGGACGTCGCGACGAACCGCCAGGCGACGTTCCGCTACGAGCTGCTCGACAAGCTCGAGTGCGGCATGCAGCTGGAGGGCACCGAGGTCAAGGCGCTGCGCACCGTCGGCGCGCAGCTCAAGGACGGCTACGTCACGATCAACAACGGCGAGCTGTGGCTGCACAACGTCCACATCCCGCCGTATCCGCCGGCGGCCCGCGAGAACCACGACCCGGATCGCAACCGCAAGCTCCTGGCGAGCAAGCGCGACATCGAGAAGCTCACCGGCCGGGTCTCCGAGCGCGGCCTGACCCTCATCCCCACGCGGATCTACTTCAAGGGGCCGTGGGCCAAGATGGAGATCGCGCTCGGGCGGGGCAAGGACCTGTACGACAAACGGCAGGCCATCCGGGAGCGCGAGAGCAAGCGCGAGATGCAGCGCGCGGTGCGCGAGGCGACGCGGTAGTACCGCAGCGCTGAGCGCCTCTCTTCCAACCGAGTGCACAACTCGGTTTGGACCTCATGGACATGTGCGGGGCCCGGGAGGGGCCCTACCTTTCCGCTCACCAAACGAAACGCTACGTCGCGTAGCGTTTGGCGCTCCGAGGACCATGTCACCTGCCGCTCTCACCATCACTGATGCCACCGTCGACTTCGGCGCCGGCCCCGTGCTCGATCGGGTGTCGCTCGACGTCGCCGCGGGCGAGTTCGTCTGCGTCGTCGGAGCCAGCGGCTCAGGGAAGACCACCCTCCTCAACGCGATCGCGGGACTCGTCGAGCTCGACGGGGGCACGGTGGCGGTGGACGGGCGGCAGGTGGCGGGTCCGGGTCCTGACCGGGCCGTGGTGTTCCAGGACGACGCCGTGTTTCCCTGGCTGACGGTCGCGCGCAACGCGGCGTTCGGCCTGCAGACGCAGGGCGTCGCGAAGGCTGCCCGGCGCGAACGGGTGGCGGAGGTGCTCGCCACCGTCGGGCTGACGGGCCACGAGGACCAGTGGCCGCGCGAGCTGTCGGGCGGCATGCGCAAGCGCGTCGACCTGGCCCGCGCGCTGGCGGTCCGCCCGCCGGTGCTGCTCATGGACGAGCCGTACGGCGCGCTCGACATGCTCACGAAGGAGAAGCTGCAAGGCGACCTCGACACCATCGTCAGCCACGAGGGCATGACGGTCGTGTTCGTCACGCACGACCTGGAAGAGGCGGTCTTCCTCGCCGACCGGGTCGTGATCCTCGCCTCGCATCCCGGGCGCGTCGCCGCCGAGGTGCAGATCCCCTTCGCGCGCCCGCGAGACCCCGAGCTCCGGCTCACCCCGGACTTCCAGGCGCTGCGCGGCGAGGTGCTGCACCACCTGCAGGCCGTCGCGGGCCCTGCCGGAGTGGCGGCATGACCGCTGTGACGGCCCCGGCCCCCGCCGCGACCCCTCGCGCGCGCAAACGCCCGCGCGTCGACGTCCGTCGCATCGCGCTGCGCGCGGTCGTGCCCGTCGGCCTCATCGCCCTCTGGTGCGCGCTGTCGTACGGCGACGTCGTCGAGCCGCTGTACCTGCCGTCGCCCACCGGGATGTGGGAGGCATTCACCCAACTGCGCCCCGACCTGCCGAGCGCCATCGCCACGACGGTCGGGATGACGCTCACCGGCTTCCTCCTCGGCACCGTGCTCGGCGTGGGCCTCGGGCTGCTCATGGCCTACTCGGCCACCGCCCGTGTGCTGCTCAGCGACGCGCTCGACGCGACCCGGCCTGTCCCGGTGTTCGCGCTTATCCCCCTCTTCCTTCTGTGGTTCGGCATCGGTCGCGGGCCGCAGATCGCGCTCATCGCGCTCGGGACCTCCGTGATCCTGGGCGTGACGACGCTGGAAGCGATCAGAAACGTCAATCCCATCCACGTGCGCGCCGCACTGACCCTCGGCGCGACACGCGGCACGATCTATCGGCGGGTCGTCCTGCCGAGCATCTTTCCCCACCTCCTCGGGGCGATCCGTGTCGCCGCCGCGGCCTCTTGGGGCCTCGACGTCGCCGCGGAGCTGATCGGGTCGCAGAACGGTCTGGGCTATCTCATGATCGTCCGCCAGCAGTACCTCGACACCGCGGGAATCCTCGTGGTCGTCGTGGTCTACGCCGTGCTCGCGCTGGTGCTCGACCGGGCCATCGTCTGGCTCGAGCGCCCGCTCACCCGGTGGACCCACCGGGACCAGAGAGCCGGCGTGGCGGCATCGATCCTCGGGCGCGCCTGACCTCCCTTCACTGACGAACCACGAGGAGTACAGAGAAAGATGACCAACCACCGAACCCGGGGGCGGCTCCTGGCCGCGCTCGCGGCGTGCGGCGCGCTCGCGCTGGGCGTCGCGGCCTGCGGCGACGACGGCGACAGCGGCGCGAGCACGGGCTCGTCCACCACCGCGGCGAAGCCCACCACCGTCAAGGTCGGCGTCGGGCCGTTCCTCGACAACCAGACGCTCGCGCTGGCCCACGAGCTCGGCTACGACAAGGAGCAGGGGCTGGACTTCCAGCAGGTGATCCTGCCGTCGAACAACGCGATCTACCAGGCGATCCGCACGGGGGACATCGACCTCGGCGCGGGCACGCTGCGCGGGCTGCAGACCGTGGCGAAGACCGCGCCGGACCTGCAGAACTTCATCGTCAAGGACCAGTTCAAGGGCTACTTCTTCGTCGGCCGCAAGGGCGAGACGCCCGTCTACGCTGACCTCATCAAGGAAGGCAAGACGCCCGAGGAGGCCAAGAAGGAGGTCCTCGAGTCGTTCAAGGGCAAGACCTTCAACATGGTCAAGCAGCAGAACTACGCGCCGCTGGCCGCCGGCCTCGAAGCCGCCGGAATCGACCCGAAGGACGTGAAGATCAACGACTTCGCCGACGACGCGAAGGCGGCGCTCGCGTTCCAGCGGGGCGACGGCGACTTCTACACGGGCGCGCTGCCGCAGCAGAGCAAGCTGCTGCTCGAGAACCCCGACAAGTACGTCAACGTCGGCGGCTACGAGATCCTCGGGCCGGTCGCGATCTCCTACGACACGTGGACCACGTCGAAGGACTTCCTCGCGAAGAATCCCGAGGTGGCGCTGAAGGTCGTCGCCGCGCAGCTGAAGGCGGCGCAGTACATCAAGGACGACCTCGACGCCGCGTCGGTGAAGCTCGGCGAGCTCGTCACCGACGCGAGCAAGACCGAGCTGCCCGCGGAGAACGTGAAGCTGCTCGCCTCGGACTTCACGAAGTTCCTGACGGCCGAGGACCTCGAGAAGGATGTCTTCAACCCGGACAGCCCGTTGTACTGGAAGAAGGAGGCGGAGCTCGCCGCCAAGCAGAACGCGAAGGACCTGCCGGAGGGCTACACGCCGGAGGACCAGAACGTCAGCCAGGACTGGTTCGAGAAGTACCAGGCCGACGCCGACCTGCAGAGCTGGGTGCAGGGCACGTGACCGACCGGGCGGCATCCAGCGGGCCCGCGCGCCCGACGGACGACGTGGCACGCGCGCTCGACGCGTTCTTCGCCACGGACCTGTGGAACCGCGACCGGCTCGGGTTCCGCTTCGGCCCGGACGCGGTGACCTGGGTGCCGCCCGCCCACACCGTCGTCGTCGCTCCGCCCGTCCGGGAGGAGCGATGACGGTGGCGACCGATCTCGCCTGGCTCGGCGTCGCCGAGGCCGGCAGACTGCTGCGCGCCGGCGACATCGGCGCGGTGGAGCTCACGGAGGCGACGCTTGCGTGGATCGACCGGACCGAGCCGTTCGTCCACACGTTCGTCGCGCTCGACGTCGACGGGGCCCGCGCCGCGGCGCGCGTCGCGGAAGCGGAGCTGGCGGCGGGCCTGGACCGCGGCCCGCTGCACGGGATCCCGTACAGCGTGAAGGACCTCGTCGCGGTCGCCGGCCTACCCCTGCGCGCAGGCTCGCGCGCGGTCGATGGCACGGTTCCGGCGATCGACGCAGCGGTCATCTCGTCGCTGCGCGAGGCCGGAGCGATCTGCCTGGGCAAGGTCGCCACGCACGAGTTCGCGTGGGGGATGCACTCCGATCCGGCCCGCAACCCGTGGGACGGCGAACGCCTGAGCGGCGGGTCGAGCGGCGGCAGCGGCTCGGCGGTCGCGGCGGGCCAGGGCGCGTTCTCGATCGGCACGGACTGCGGCTGCTCGGTGCGCGCCCCCGCGGCGCTGAACGGCGTGTGCGCGATCCGCCCGACCCACGGGCGGGTGGCCATGGACGGGGTCGTGCCGCTGTCGATGACGATGGACAACGTCGGCCCGCTCGCCCGCAGCGCGGAGGATGTCGCGCTCATCCTCGACGCGATCGCCGACGGCTGGACGTGGGAGCCGCCGCAGACCGACGACCTCGTGGGGCTCCGTCTCGGCGTGCCGCGCGGCTACTTCTTCGAAGCGATCCAGCCGGGCGTTGCCGCGGCGGTCGAAGCGGCGATTGACGTCCTGCGTGGGCTCGGTGCCGAGGTCGTCGACGTCGAGCTCGAACGCGCCGCGCAGGCCGCGCCCGTCGATGTCGCGATCGTCAACAGCGAATCGGCCGTCCTGCTCGAGGACCTCGCCGCGGACCGCGGCGGCGACCTCGGCGACGACGTGCGCGCCCAGCTCGCCCTCGGCCGGGCGATCTCCGCGCGCGATTACCTGCGCGGCCAGCAGCTGCGCACGCTGATCGGCGAGGACTTCGCGCGGGTGTTCGGCGACGTCGACGCGATCGTGACGCCGACCGTCCCGGCAGTCGCGCAACGGCACAACGGGAGCCTCTTCATCGACGTGGAGTTCCCTGGCGGGACGACGGAGGACGTGGGGTGGACGTACTGCCGGTACACCTTCCCGATGAGCGTTGCGGGCGTCCCGACCGTCGCGGTCCCGTGCGGACTCTCGGAGGGGCTCCCGGCCGGCATCTCGATCGCCGCGCGGCAGTTCGGCGAAGCCACCGCTCTGCGGGTCGCCCTGGCGTACCAGCGGGTGACCGACCACCACCGGCAGCGACCCCCGGCCCTCATGGAGGCGACCGCATGACCGAGTACCGCGCCACGATCTGCGTCTGCAGCGACTTCGACGCGCTCTCGATGTGGATGGACTTCGGTGCGATGGGCGCCCGTGCGCTCTCGCGCGGTGAGTTCGGGCCGCGTGTCGGCGCGCCGCGCCTGCTCGAGCTGCTGGACCGCCTCGACGCTCCGAGCACCTGGTTCATCCCCGGGCACACCGCCGAGACGTTCCCCGAGATCTGCCGCCGGGCTGCCGACGCCGGCCACGAGATCGCCGGGCACGGCTACCACCACGAGTCGTTCGACGCACTCTCGATCGACGAGGGTCGGCACGTCATCCGCGTGAGCAACGACGCGCTCGAGCGCGTCACGGGCCAGCGGCCCGTCGGCTTCCGCCACCCGACGGGCGACCTCGACCAGGCACTGCTCGAGGTCTTCGTCGAGGAGGGCTACGCGTACGACTCAAGCCTCGCCGCCGACGACTTCTTCCCCTACTGGGCGCGCGGCGCGTGGACGCACCAGCACCTCGGGCCGAGCATCCCCGGCCCGCTGCTCGACCTCGTCGAGATCCCGCACAGCTTCGTCCTCAACGACTTCCATCACTTCGAGTTCACCTACGACGGGCCGAAGCTCACGGGCCGCGACGGACCGGCGCCGGTCGAGGCGATCTGGCGCGCGGAATGGGAGTACCTGCTGGCCAACGCGCCGGGCGGGATCTTCAACCTCGTCCTGCACCCCGAGTCGATCGGACGCGGCCTGCGGATGGCGATGCTCGAGCGGTTCCTGCGCGACGCCGCGGCCGAGCCGGGCGTCCGCTTCGCGACGCTCGCCACGGTGGCGCAGGAGTTCCGTGACGCGCATCCGGGAGGTCCGGCGTGATGGAGCTCATGATGGCCCCGGGGGCACCCGCGCCCAAGGGGCCGTACTCGCACGCCGCGGCGTTCGGCGATCTCGTCGTCGTCACCGCGCAGACCGGGACGGACCCGGCCACCGGCCTGCTGCGCGAGGGCGCCGAGGCGCAGGCCCGGCAGGCGGTCGCGAACCTCGGCGCGGTCCTGCGCGCGGCGGGCTGCGCGCCCCAGACGGTGCTCCGCCTGGGCCTCGCGCTCGTCGACCTGGCGTACCTGCCGGCGCTCAACGGCGCACTTGCGGGTCTGCTGGGGGCGCACCGGCCGCCGCGCGCGACCGCGCAGGTGATCGCGCTGCCCGGCGGGGCCCGGCTGGCGATCGAGGCGATGGCGATCAGGGAGGCGAAGTAGGTGGCGAAGACCGAGCGGGAGTTCCACACGCCGGCGAACCCGTGGATCGAGAGGTCCCCGGGCAACGACGCCCAGGTGCTGAGCGTGGACGAGGAGACCGGAGCGTTCACCCGGCTCTCCCGGCTGGAGCCGCACACCGACACCACGCCGCAGGGGGTCCAGGCCCACGCGTGCTGGGAGGAGGTCTACATCGTCAGCGGCTCGATCTACGACATCGGGCTCGACGCGTGGTTCCACGCGGGTCAGTACGCCGTGCGGCCGCCCGGGATGAAGCACGGGCCGTGGAAGGCGGGGCCCGACGGCACCGTGATGCTCGAGTGGCGCTACGCGATGACCGACGACCGCGAGCGGCTGCCGCGAGACCACTACGTGACGCCGTGACCGACGCCGAGGCCATCGTGCGCGCGTGGGTGGACGCCATCAATGCGCGGGACTTCGACGCGTTCGACACGCTGTTCGCGCCGACGTACGTCAACCATCACCGCCCGTACGCACAGGACGACGGCGTGCCGGGGGTACGCCGGTTCTTCGAAGCGCTCTGCGACGCGCTGGACGGGTTCTTCTACGACGTGGAGTCGCTGACAGTCGACGGTGAGCACGTGCGCCTGCGACTGCGCGGCACCGGCGTGCAGGTTGGCGAGGTGCTCGGCATGGCGCCGACCAACGCGCCGGTCGAGGTCACCGTCACGCATCTGTACCGGGTCACCGACGGGCGGATCCAGGAACGCTGGGGTGACCCGGATGATCCGTTCGCGATCCGCCCGCTCGAGGAGGCCGGCGCGTGAGCACGACGCTGCTGGCCGACGTGCTGCTCCCCGCCGGCACACGTGCCGATGTGCTGCTCGACGACGGCGTGATCGCCTCCGTCGGCGCCCCGGGCGCGCTCGCGGGCGACGTCCGGGTCGACGCGACACGGCGGCTGGTGCTTCCCGGCTTGGTCAACGCGCACTTCCACTCCAGCGAGAACTGGTTCAAGGGGCGCTTCGACCGGCTCCCGCTCGAACCGTGGATGCTCTTCAGCTACCCGCCGCTGCTGGCGCCCGAGCAGACGCCGCGGGAGATCTACGTCCGCACGCTGCTCGGCGCCGTCGAGTTGCTGCGGGGCGGGTGCACGACGGTGGTGGACTTCCTCTACGAGCTGCACGGGTTCACCGGCGCGACGGTCGACGCCGTCGTGCGCGCGTACCGCGATGCGGGGCTGCGCGCGCTTGTGGTCCTCGGGATGAGCGATCTGGCCTGGGCGGACACCCTCATCCTCGACGCCACGCGGCTCGGCGCCCGCGCGCGGGAGGCGCTGCGCGACGACGCGCCGCCCACGTGGGCGGAGTGGGAGGGCTTCACGCGCGACATGGTCGCCGCGCACCACCGTCCTGAGGAGGGCATCGCGATCGGCCTCGGCCCGTCCGGCCCGCAGCGCTGCACCGACGCGATGCTCGCGGGGTGCGCGCGACTGGCCAGAGAGCTCGGCCTCTGCGTGCACATCCACGTGCTGGAGACCCGCATGCAGGCCGAGAGCGGCCGCCGGCGGTGGGGCACGACGCTGCCCGCCCGCCTGGACGCACTCGGCTTCCTCGGTCCGGAAGTCTGCTTCGAGCACGCGATCTGGCTCGAGGACGACGACGTCTCGCGGATGGCCCGGCACGGCGTGAAGGTCGCGCACAACCCGGTCAGCAACCTCAAGCTCGGCAGCGGCGTCTGCGACGTGCGCGCGCTGCGACGGGCGGGCATCTCCGTCGGCCTGGGAACGGACGGGTCGTCTTCGAACGACGGCGCCGACATGTTTGCGTGCGTGAAGACCGGGGCGCTGCTGCACCGCGGGCCGGACACCGACTTCGAGGACTGGCTCGGTGCACGTGACCTGTGGGACATGGGCACGCGCGGCGGTGCCGCGTCGACGCCGTGGGACGCGGTGCTCGGGCGCGTCGAGCCGGGGGCGGCGGCAGACCTGCTGCTGCTCGACCTCGACCATCGCGCCTACACGCCGCTGCACCAGCCGGTGCGCCAGACCGTGTTCACCGCGCCGTCAAGCGCGCTCACCGACGTGTTCGTCCGCGGACGGCGGGTGCTGGCCGACGGGGAGATCGCGACGTTCGACGAGCGTGCGCTCCTCGCTGACGCGCGCGCGGCCGGCCGCGCGGTGACGGCGCGGTTCGCCGCGGCGGACACGCTCGCCGACGACCTCATGGACGCGGTGACGGCGGGCTGGCGGGCGGTGGCCGCATGACCGCGGTCGCTGAGCGCATGGCGGCGACCGCCGAGCTCCTGTCGGCGCCGCCGTTCTCCGACCGCGACGACGCGGTGTGCCGGTACGCCTTCACGCCCGGGTTCGCAGCGACCGTCGACCACGTGGGCAGCCTGCTCGCCGACGCCGGCCTGCGGGTGCGGCGGGATCGCGCCGGCACGCTGTGGGGCGATCGGGGAGCGCCCGGCGCGCCGCGTGTCGGCGTCGGCTCGCATCTCGACAGCGTGCGTCGCGGCGGGCGCTGGGACGGGGTGCTCGGGATGCTCGTCGCGCTGGAAGTCGCGCGTGCCGCGCCCGATCTCCCGGTGCGGGCGGTCGCCTGGGTGGAAGAGGAAGGGGCCGGCTTCGGCCAGCTCCTGCTCGGCAGCCGGATCGCGACGGGCGCGGTCGACGCCGATGCCCTCGCCACAGCGATCCGCGCGCTGGACGACGGGCGCCCGTTCACCGAACACGCGCGCGCCGCGGGGATGCCGACGGCTGCGTGCACCGAGTCGGCGGCGATCCTCGATGGGATGGTCGCGTGGATCGAGCCACACATCGAGCAGGCACGGGTCCTCGAGGACACCGGGACCCGGTTGGGTGTCGTCGACCGGATCGCGGGCTTCGTTCAGGGCGAGCTGGTCGTCGAAGGGCGGGCCGACCACGCGGGTGCCACGCCGATGGCGTTGCGCCGCGATGCCGGCCTGCTCGCTGCGGAGGTGATGCTGCGCCTCGAGGAGCTCGCGCTCACCCATGGCGCTGTCGCCACCGTCGGGGACGTCGTGTTGACTCCCGGGGCGATGAACGTCGTTCCCGCTCGCGCTCGCCTGACCCTCGACATCCGCGGCCCGCATGACGCGGCGGTCCTGGGCACCCTTGAGGAGGTGCTCGCGTTCGCCGGCGAGCGCGCCGTTGCGCGGGGGCTGCGCACGGACTACCGCGAGCGATCCCGGCAGCCTGCCACGGTCCTGGACACGGGCGTCGTGGATGCGCTCGCGGACGCGGCGCGGGTGGAAGGCATCGAGCCGCTTCGCATGGTCTCCGGCGCCGCGCACGACACGATGGTGCTCGCGCCCTACGTTCCCAGCGCGATGCTCTTCGTCCCGTGTGTCGACGGCCTGAGCCACGACCCGGGAGAGGCCGTTGACCCGGCGGACGCGGCGCTGGCCGTGCGGGTCGTCACGCGCGCCGCCCACACGCTGATCGGAGGTCGCGATGGCTGAGCCCGTCACCCGGGGCATCCGCCCCGCGACCGAGGAGGCGGTCTTCGCCGCAACGCTCGACGCCCTCGCCGACAGGGGCTATGGCGCGCTGACCATCGAGGGCGTCGCCGCGCGATCGGGCGTGGCCAAGACGACGATCTACCGCTGGTGGCCGAGCAAGGCCGCGCTCGTCATCGACGCGATCGCCCCCGTCTTCGCGTCGGTCAACCCCGTGGCGCCGGAGGCGGGCAGCGACCTGCGCGCCGACCTCCAGGCCGCCGTGCGCCGGGTCGTCGACGGGTTCCAGCACCGCCTGGAGGGCATCGTCCTCGCGGGCCTCGTCGCCGACCTGGCGCGTGACCCCGAGACGGCGGCCGCCTATCGCGAGCGCATCGTCCGTCCGCGGCGCGAGGCGGTCACGCGGCTGTTGGAGGCATGGCAGGCGCGCGGGCGGATCCGTCCCGACGCCGACCTCGACCTCGTCCAGGACCTCTACGTCGGCCCGATCTACTACCGGTCGCTCGTGACCGGCGCCCCGGTGGACGACGGGTTCGGCGACGCGCTCGTCGACGCGATCCTCGCGCACGTCGCGCTGCCTGCCGGAGAGGGCGGATGACCGCCACGCGGAACGTCTGCCTCCCTCTCCGACCGCCGGTCCACGGTGGTTCGTACGTCCCGTCCGTGGCCGCGTTCGCACCTCCCTGGGACGGTGCCCCGGCCATGCCGCCCCGCCCATGCCGAACAGTGGAAGACCAGCCGTGACCGACACCCTCATCAAGGGCGGCCGCATCATCACCGCCGCCGACGATTATCACGCCGACGTCCTGCTCAGCGCGGGTCAGATCGCGCTCATCGGCGCGGATCTCGACGTGCGGGCCGACCGCGTCATCGACGCGCGCGGCCACTACGTCCTGCCGGGCGCCGTCGACATGCACACGCATCTCGAGATGCCGTTCGGCGGCACGATGACCTGCGACGACTTCACCACGGGAACGCTCGCCGCGGTGCACGGCGGCACGACGTCCATCGTCGACTTCTGCGTCCAGCAGCAGGGTCAGTCCCTGCCTGACGCGCTGGCGACATGGCACGAGAAGATCACCCGCTGCCCGCCGTTCGCCGACGTCGGTTTCCACGTCGCGGTCACCGACCTGTCCGATCCCGCCCGCCTCGACGAGCTCGCCGCGCTGCCCGAGCAGGGCGTCACCTCGATCAAGCTCTTCATGGCCTACAAGGGCGCGATCATGGTCGACGACGAGACCCTCTTCCGCACGATGCAGGTCGCCGGCCGCAGCGGCAGCCTCGTGATGGTCCACGCCGAGAACGGCGACGCGATCCAGGTGCTCATCGAGCAGGCGCTGGCCGCCGGGAACACCGGCACGGCGTGGCACGGACGGACGCGCCCGCCGATCACCGAGGCCGAGGCGACGAGCCGCGCCATCGACTTCGCGCAGCTGGCCGACTGCCCGCTGTACGTCGTGCATGTCTCCTGCGGAGAGGCGCTTGCGCCGGTCGAGCGGGCGCGCGCTGCGGGGGCGAAGGTGTGGGCCGAGACGTGCAGCCAGTACCTCTACCTCGACGAATCGGTGCTCGACCTGCCGGACTTCGCGGGAGCCAAGGCCGTCTTCACTCCGCCGCCGCGCGCGAAGCACAACCAGGAGATCCTGTGGAGCGCGCTGGACCGCGGCGTGCTCGAAGTCGTCTCCAGCGACCACTGTCCGTTCCGCTGGGCCGACCAGAAGGCCCTGGGCCGCGACGACTTCTCGAAGATCCCCAACGGCGGGCCGGGCATCGAGGACCGCGTCGAGCTGCTGCACGAGTTCGGCGTGCGCACCGGCCGGCTGACGCTCAACCAGTGGGTGGACATGACCGCCACGGCGCCGGCGCGGTTGTTCGGCCTGCGGGGCAAAGGCTCGATCGCGGTCGGCGGCGACGCCGATGTCGTGGTGTTCGACCCCGAGCGCGAGCGGACGATTAGCGCCGCCTCCCAGCACTCGGCCATCGACTACAACCTCTACGAGGGGATCACCGTGCACGGCGGTCCGACCGCCGTCTTCGTTCGAGGGGAGCTCGTCGTCCGCGACGGAGAGACGGTGGCGGAGCCGGGAACCGGCCGGTTCGTTGCGCGGGAGCGGTTCGGGGCCGGGCGGACGTACGCGCATGCGTGAGTGCTAGCATGCCTGCATGCATCAGTTCTCGCTGCGGGTGGCCGACGAGCTGGGCGAGGCGGTGAAGGCCGCCGCGGCCGACCGCGGACAGAGCGTCAACGCCTTCGTCGTCGCGGTGCTCGAGGCCGTGACCGATCCCGCTCATGCCGGCGACGACGCCGCGCGGCTGCGCGAGCGCCTGGCACGCGGAGGGATCCTGTCGGTGCAGGGCCCGCCGCGTCCGCGGCCCGACCGCGCGGCGTTTGAGGCTGCGCGCGCTCGGGCGGCGGAAGGCACGCCGCTCTCCGATCTCGTGGTGGCCGAGCGCGACGCGCGGTGACGGTGTTCGCAGACAGCTCGGCACTGGTCGGGCTGTACGGCGACGAGCCCAGCCGCACCCAGGCGCGGCAGATCGCCGATCTCGCGGTGTCCGACCTCGCCCGGGTGGAGGTCACCTCCGCGCTGTGGACGAAGGTGCGGACTGGGGAACTCGCGTCGGAGGACGCGGTGCTGCTCGAGGCGTGGTTCGCCACCGACTGGCACGGCGACGGGCAACATCCCCCGCGCTTCGCTGCGATCCCGGTGTCACCCGCCATCCTCGAGCGCGCGGTGGCGCTCGTGTCGCGTCACGCGCTGAGGACGCTCGACGCGATCCAGCTCGCGAGCGCGATCGCCGCGCGGGAGGCCGACCCGGACCTCGACACGTTCCTCGGCTTTGACGCGCGGCTGAACCGCGCCGCCGCGGCCGAGGGGTTCGCGGTCGTGTCGTAAGGCGCTACGCGCCGACGGCCTCGGGCCGCGCCTCGCGCGCGGCCGCCTCGGCCTGCTCGAGCTGGGCCTCGACGAGGTCCAGCCCGCTGTCCCAGAAGCCCGGGTCGGCGAGGTCGATCCCGACGATCGCGCCGAGGTCCTCCGGCGAGCGCGACCCGCCGGCGGCCAGCAGCTCGAGGTACGCGGGAACGAACGCCTCGCCGCCCTCCACGTAGCGCTGGTAGATCGACATCGCCAGCAGCTGGCCGTACGCGTAGGCGTAGACGTAGCCGGGCGTGTTGATGAAGTGCGGCACGTAGGACCACCAGGTCTTGTAGCCGTCGGTGATCTCCACGCTGTCGCCGAGCATCTCGGCCTGCGACTGTGCCCACAGGCCCGAGAGGTCCTCGACGCTGAGCTCGCCCTGCTCGCGGCGGGCGGTATGCGCGAGGTGCTCGTAGTGGTTCATCGCGCACTGGCGGAACACGGTGGCGATCGAGCCCTCGATCGACTCGGCCAGCAGCGACAGGCGCGCCTCGGGATCCGGCGTCTGCTCGAGCAGGCGGCCGAAGACGAGCGTCTCGCCGAACACCGACGCGGTCTCGGCGAGCGTGAGCGGCGTGTGCTGCTCGAAGACGCCGCGCGGACGCGCCAGCGACGCGTGCACGCCGTGGCCGAGCTCGTGCGCGAGCGTCAGCACGTCGCGGCGGCGCGCGGTGTAGTTGAGCATCACGTACGGGTGGGCGCTCGGCACGGTGTACGCGCAGAACGCACCGCCGCGCTTGCCGGGACGGGTCGGCGCGTCGATGTAGCCGCCGGTGAAGAACGACTCGGCCGTCTCGCCAAGCGACGGGGCGAACGACCGGTAGGCGTCGAGCACGATGTCGCGCGCCTCGTCCCACGGAATCTCCGTGTCGTCATCGGCGACGACCGCGGCCATCCGGTCGTAGTCCTTGATGCGGTCGACGCCGAGGAGCTTGGCCTTCAGCGTGTACCAGCGCTGCGCGAGGTCGTACCGGCGGCGGACGGCGTCCAGCAGCGCCTGCACCGACTCGTCGCTGGCCTCGTTGGAGAGGTTGCGGCTGGAGATCCACGACGGGTAGGCGCGCAGGCGGTCGTCCGTGGCCTTGTCGGCCATGAGCGTGTTGTAGATGAAGGCGCGGGTGCGGAGCCCGGGCGCCAGCGACGCCGTCACGGCCTCGGCGGTCGTGCGGCGCACGTCGGCGTCGGGGGACATGAGCCGGGTGAGGGCGACGTCCAGCGCGACCGGCTCGTCGGCGTCGGGCAGGTCGACTTCGAGCGCGGAGACCTGCTCGCTGAACAGGCGCGCCCACGCGCTGGACCCGGTGACGCCCTTCTCGGTGAGGATCTTCTCCTCGGGCTCGGTGAGCAGGTGCGGGCGGTAGCGGCGTGCCGACTTCAGGTGGTGCCGGGCGTGCTCGAGCCCCGGCGTCTGCAGCAGCTCCTCTGCGCGGGCGTCGTCGAGCGCGGCCCACTCGAGCTCGAAGAACAGGAGCTTCGTCTCGATCTGCGCGCCCTGCTCCTGGACCTTCTGCAGCAGCGCGCCGTTGGCCGGATCGGCGGTGTTCGTGCTGAAGCGCAGCATCGCGTAGTTGCCCGCGCGGCCGATCCGGTCGCTGAGCTGCTCGAGCGCGTCGACGGCGGCGACGAGGCCCGGGCCGTCGATGTCGGCGACCTTGCCCGCGTACGTCGCGGCGAACGCGTCGGCCTGTTCGGCGGCCTCCTCCAGCAGGCGCAGCGCGCCGGCTTCGCCGTCCCCGTGGACGAGCGGTTCGAGATCCCAGGCGACGTCGGCGGCTTCAGGCATGGCGGGAGAATACGTCAGCCGGGCCGCGGCTCTGCGCCGTGCGGCGCCTCGCCTGGGCGGACGAGCCCTGACTCGTAGGCGAGCACGACGGCCTGGACCCGGTCGCGCAGCCCGAGCTTGGCGAGGATGCGGGTGACGTGGGTCTTGACCGTCGCCTCGGACAGGACGAGCTCGCCGGCGATCTCGCCGTTGGAGAGGCCGCGCGCGACGAGGCGCAGCACCTCGGCCTCGCGGTCGGTCAGCTGCGCGAATCGCTCGTCGTGGGCCGGGGTGCCGGCGACCGGCGTCTGCACGAACCGCTCGACGAGCCGCTGGGTCACGGCGGGCGCCAGCAGCGCTTCGCCCGCCGCGACGGCGCGGATGCCGTCGGCCAGGCGGCGCGGGGGCGTGTCCTTGAGCAGGAACCCCGATGCGCCGGCGCGCAGCGCCTCCCACACGTACTCGTCGAGGTCGAACGTCGTGAGCACGAGCACCGCGGCGGCGCTGCCGGCCGCGGCGAGCCGGCGCGTCGCCTCCAGCCCGTCGACCCGGGGCATCCGGATGTCCATGACGACGACATCGGGACGCAGGCGTAGGACCTCCTCGACGGCCGCGCCGCCGTCGGCGGCCTCACCGACGACCTCCATGTCGTCCTGCGCGTCGAGCATCCCGCGCAGGCCGTCGCGCAGCAGCTCGTGGTCGTCGGCGAGGACGAGGCGGATCACCGGTCGGCCTCGAGCGGGAGCGTCGCCCGGATCGCGAAGCCGCCGTCCTCCGTCGGCGCGGTCTGCAACGTGCCGCCGTACAGCCGGACGCGTTCGCGCATGCCGATGAGGCCGTGGCCGGCCCCGCGATCGCCGTTCGGCGCGCCGTCCGGGCCGTTGACGACCTCGACCTCGAGCGCGCGGTCGCCGTAGCGGACGGCGACATGTGCGGGTGCGCCGTGCGCGTGGCGCCGCGCGTTCGTCAGGCCCTCCTGCACGACGCGGTACGCGGCGAGGTCGAGGCCCGGGGGCACAGCGCGCACCTCGCCGTCGGCGTCCACCGTGACGTCCTGGCCCGCGGCGCGCGCTTCGTCGACGAGCTCGTCGAGCCGCGCGAGCCCGGGTTGCGGGTCGTACACCGGTTCGTCCTCGCGCAGGACGCCGACCAGGCGACGCAGCTCGTCGAGCGCGTCGTGCGCGGCCCGGCGGACCTTCTCGAGGTGCTCCTCGGCGCGATCGGGGTCGCGGCGCAGCAGCTCCTGCGCGGCGCCCGTCTGCACGCTGATGATCGACACCGAGTGCGCGACGACGTCGTGGAGCTCGCGGGCCAGCCGCGCGCGCTCCTGCACGACGGCTTCCCGCGCGAGCTCGGGTCCGAGCTCTTCGGCGGCCTGCAACTGCGCGGCGCGCAGCCGGACGAGCCACCCTCCGGTCCACGCGCCCGCGCAGATGAAGCTGATGATCGCGACGTCGACCGCTCCGGGGGAGTCCGCGAATCCTTCGAGCACCACGGTGGCGATGATCGCGGCGAGCACGATCGGCAGCCCGGCAATGGCCGCGGCCGCCGGCCGCGCGTAGAGCGCGACGGAGAAGGCGGCGAGCAACAGCTCCGGCATCGGCGTCGCACCTTCCTCGGGGACGTCGCCCCAGGCGCTGCGGGCGCCGAGCGTCAGCACCACGACGAGCAGCACCGGCAGCGGCCACCGGCGGCGCCAGGCCAGCGGCACGGTGAACGCGGCCGCCAATGCGAGGCGGACGCCCGTCGAGCCCGGCCCGGTCGCGAACACCGCCTCGAGCGCGGCCCACGCAAACAGCGCCGCCGCGATGGCGACATCGACGCGCGGCGGACGCCGCGGCACGGCGGCGAGCTGGACGACCGGACTGCGCTCGGGCACGGGCCGAAGGTACGCGAGCCCGCGCGTGAGCGCGTCATCCCTGAGGTTGATCTGCGTCATCCCACGGTGGCACGGCCGGTGACGACCGCTGGACGGCGCGGTCGCGACCCGCGGCCGATGGCGCGGCCAAGGCGGGCCGGAAGGCTGTGGGGCATGACCACCACCCACACCCCCACCAAGACCACCGCCGCGTTCTGCGCCATGGGCGCCGCGGTCTCGCTCGCCGTCGGCGGCGTCCTGCAGCTCAGCGACTCCCAGTCCAGCCAGAGCACGGTTGAAGGCGTCGCCGAGCACCTCATCCTCGTGAGCTTCAGCGCGACGCTCTTCCTGCTGATCCCCGTCATGCTCCACCTCGCTCGACTCGCCGGACGACCGGTCGTGGGGGTGGTGATGGCATGTGGCATGGGCACACTCGCCGTGCTGGGCACGATCTCGAACGTCCGGGGCGAGGACCCGTCGTTCTTCGCCGCGGTCGCCGTCCCGACGAACCTCATCTGGTTCGGCGGCAGCATCGCGCTGGCCGTGATGCTCCGCCGCCGCGGCCTCGTCCCGCTCGCGCTGGCGATCGGCCTCCCGCTGGCGTGGATCTTCGCGCTGCCGATGTCGGCGATCGGTGGCGGCCTCGTGGCGGGGGCGTACTGGCTGACGGTCGGCTGGCTGCTGCGTCACGACGAGCTGCCCAGCGCCGCGCGCCAGCCCGCGGCCGCCTGACCGCAACCTCGGCGCGCTCGGCCTGTTGGGAACAGTGAGGGCGGCACCCTGCCTCGCCGTCCTCCGTCCCTTGCACCCGACGCCGGGAGGTCCCCTCCGTGCGCCGCGCTCACCTGCTCCTGTCCCTGCTCCTCGCCGTTGTTGGCGCCGCCGCGCTCCCTGCGGCCGCCTCGGCCAGTTCCACCCAGTCGACGCTGTTCGAAGCACCACGGGAGCTCCTCGGCGATGACCCGGCGCTCCGCGCGTCCACGGCGAAGGAGGTCAAGGATCTGGGGGCGGACTGGGTGCGGATCGTCCTGTACTGGGGGACCGCCGCGCCGGACCCGAACGGGTCGGCGGTGCCCGCCTTCGACGAGCGTTCGCCGGCCGGCTACCCCGGCCTGGCGCGGTACGACGCCGCGGTCGCCGCCGCCCGGGAGGCGGGCCTGCGGGTGCTCGTGACCGTGACCGGCCCGGTTCCGCGCTGGGCGACGGCGACGCAGAAGGATCAGCGCACCCGTCCGAGCGCCACGCGGTTCGGCCGGTTCACCGAGATGCTCGCTCGCCACTACGGCACGCAGGTCAGCGCCTGGTCGATCTGGAACGAGCCGAACCATCCGCAGTTCCTGCTCCCGCAGATCACCCGAAAGGGGAAGAGCCGCGAGTACACCGCGGCGAAGCTCTACCGCCAGCTGTTCCAGCGGGGCGAGGCCGGCCTGGCCAAGGGCGGGAACCGCGCGCCGGTGCTCCTCGGCGAGACCGCGCCGCGCGGCACCGCGACGGCTGTCGCGCCGCTGCGGTTCCTGCGCACGGCGTTGTGCCTGGACTCGCGCTGGCACAAGCGCAGCAGCTGCGGCCGCCTGAAGGCCGACGGCTACGCCCACCACGCCTACACCACCCGTGGCGGCCCGTTCTTCACGCCCCCGAACCGCGACGACGTCACGATCGGCGTGCTCTCGCGGCTGAACAGCGCGCTGGCGAAGGCCGAGCGCGCCCGGGCGCTTCCGAAGGGGACACGGATCTGGCTGACGGAGTTCGGGATCCAGTCCTGGCCCGACAAGCGCCTCGGCGTGAGCCCGCAGCAGCAGGCGGAGTACCGCTCGATCTCCGAGCAGCTCTCGGCCCGCAACTCCCGCGTGCGGATCTTCAGCCAGTACCTCATGCGCGACGACGACGCGCGCGGCGGGACATACGGCGGCTTCGAGTCGGGCCTGCGGTACGCCAGCGGCACCGCGAAGCCGTCCTACGACGGGTTCCGCCTGCCGCTCGTCGCCACCCGCGGCACGCGCAGCACCACGCTGTGGGGCATGGTCCGCCCGGCGACCGGCGCGACGACCGTGACCGTGGAGTACCGCAACGGGTCCAAGGGGGCGTGGCGGCGGTTGAAGACCGACCGGACGAACACCCGCGGGGTGTGGTCGACGTCGACGTCGGCGAAGGCGTCGCGTCAGTACCGCGTGCGGTGGGACGGGCTCGTCGGCCCTCCGACGCGCTCGTACCGCTAGCGCTACCGCCGGGCGCGCAGCGAGAACGTCAGACGCTGCACGGGCGCGGTGGCGAGCGCGTCGTGCAGCGTCGCCGCGTCCTCGAAGCGCTCGCGCGGCAAGAGCCGGCCCTCGGTATGGACTGTCACGGCGTCGGTGATGAACGGCCACGGGTCGAGCGTGTGGCCGCCCGCGACGTCGTCGTCCACGAGCCGCAGGTCGACCGGGTCGTCAGCGGTGGGGACGTCGCGCTGGGTGTATGGCGCCCAGTCGAGGCACAGCGCGAGGGAGAGCGCGTCCCACGTCCAGACCAGCTGCTGGTTGCGCTCGATCTCGCCCTCGGGGCGACCGAGTCCCGCGCGCAGGCGGTCCTGGAGCTCGCGCTGCTCGCGCAGGTAGCTGCGCACATCCTCGGCGTCGGCCTCAGGCAGCGCGTCGAGGTCGCGGAAGCGCTGGAGCGCCGAGCCGTGCATCGAGCAGAGCAGCGCCGCGTACGTGCTCTGCGTCAGGAGCTTGTGCGGCGCGGCGCGCCAGAGCCCGAGATGCGTGGCGACCGGCAGGTGCATGAAGTCCCGCGGGTGACCCGTCTCGAGATCGAGCTCAGGCCGGAGATCCCACTCGGCCATCCCCACGTCGTGCTGCTCGGCGGCGAGACACACCTCCTCGCGGGGGACGACCGCGCCGAAGCGCGGGTTGCCCCACAGCCGCGCGAGCTGGCCGGAGATCCAGGCGTGGGCGGCCTGCCCGATCACCAGCAGGCCGTCGTCGGTGGGGCGCAGGAGCATGCCGCGCAGTCTCGCGGGTGGCCGCGAGACTGTGCGGCGGTTGCGCTACGCGGGAGCGGCGCGCGGGGTCCGGCGCCGGAGCACGGCGGCGGCCCCGAACGCGAGGAGGAAGACCGTGACGGTTCCGGCGAGGCCCGCGGCGGCGGTCGCGCCACGGTCGCCGCCGACCCCGGGGAACGCGTAGCCGGGAACGGGAGCGTCCTCCTGCACCGGGTGGAGCGTCCCCGCCTCGTCGAAGCCCTGATCCATCGCGACGCGGTTCAGGCCGTCGGGCGACGACGACGCGAACGGCGAGGCCAGCGTCGCGAGGGCGATCGCGACGGCGAGTGCGAGCCCGATGAAGATCCCGAGCCTCATGCCGGGACCCCGGCTGCCCGCCGGCCGTCCACGAGATCCGGGCGCACGGCCAGGACGGACGCGACGACCGCGACGCTGATCGCCGCCTCGCCGACGCCGATCAGCGCGTGGACGCTCAGCATGGCCGGCAGGACGGTCGCCAGCGGGATCGTTCCGGACACCGCCAGCTCGATCGACGTGGCGGTCGCGGCGGCGATGACCGAGACCCACGCGGCGACGGCGACCACGCCGAGCAGGCCGGAGGCGCGGGCGCGCAGGGCCTTCGTGCCGTCGAGCACGGCGGCGGTCACGAGCGAGCCGACGACGGCCATGTTCAGGGTGTTCGCTCCCAGCACCGCCACGCCACCGTCGGCGAACGCGAACGCCTGGACCCCGAGCACGACCGAGACGACGAGCATCCCGAGCCACGGCCCCAGCAGGACGGTGGCGAGCACCGCGCCGAGCAGGTGGCCGCTCGTCCCTCCGGCGACGTGGAAGTTCAGCATCTGCAGCGCGAAGACCATCGCGGCGGTCGCGCCGACGAGCGGGACGCGCGCCTCGTCGAGCTCGTCGCGCGCGCGGACCGCGGCGTAGCCGAGGATGCCGGCTGCGCCGACGTTCGTCACGGCGCAGACCTCCGAGCTGAGGTAGCCGTCAGGGATGTGCATGGTGAGCTTCTCCGGGTGCTGTGGTGGTCGCGCAGGCCGGACACAGCCCGACGAGCGGGAAGTGGCTGAACCGCGCCTCGTAGCCGAACGCCTCGCGCATGGCGGCGCGCACGCCGTCCATCCGCTCGGGTTCGACCGCCGTGTGCGTGCCGCAGCCGTCGCACACGAGGTGCTCACGCTGCGGCGCTCCTGCGAGGGCGTAGCGCCCCGGCCCATGGCCGAGGTGCGTGTGCCGCACGAGCCCGATGCCCTCGAACGTCTCGAGGTTGCGGTAGACCGACGTGAGATCGCAGCGGCTGCCGAGCTGGTCGGCGAGCTCCTCCGCGGTGACCGCGCCGTCGGTGTGCAGCAGCGCGTCGAGGACCAGCCGACGCGGCCCGGTGACCCGTAGCCCGTGCTCGTGCAGCACCTCGACCGCGGCGCCGAGGTCGGCGACGGGGACGGGCGAGACGAGCGAGGCGGAGGTCAAGACCGGCGCGACGCTAGTCGTTGCTGCCAGCCACTGGCAAGTGCGTCCCGGGGTGATCTGCGGGGTGATCGCGCACCAGGTGAGTGCCTACGTGCCAGTTTCGTGACATTCGTCCCCGGGCACGGTCTTCCCTGACGCGCGGCCCGCATCGCCGCGCTTCACTGGAGACACAGGGAAGGAGCCTCATCTCATGCCATCCACCTTTCGCATGACCGCCGTCGCGCTCGGCGCGGCCGGCGCGCTCGGCGCCATCGCGGCGCCGGCTGGCGCCCACGGGGGCGGCGGCCTCGGCGTCGTCGTCGCCCAGAAGGACGCCGACACGTTCGTCGTCGCCAACCGCGGCGGCCAGCTGCGCGCGATCGACGCCGCGACCCCGCCGGCCGTCGGTTCGGTCGTGAAGGTCAAGGCGCGCAAGGGCGTCGCCAAGCGCATCCGCGTCGTCGGCACGGCGACGAAGGCTCGCATCCGCGGCATCGTCACCACGAGCGCGGCAGACGCCTTCACGCTCACCGGCAAGCCTGACGACACGGCGGCGGTCGTCGTCAAGTACGCCGCGCCCCTGACGCAGCCCGGCCTGGGCCGCCGCCTGAGCGTCACGGTGACGATCTCCGGCTCGGATCTCACCGCGACCGGCGTGAAGACCGGCGGCTGCGAGGGCACCGAGGTCGAGGGCACGATCACCGCGGTCGACACGGCGGCGCGCACGCTCACCCTCCAGCCCGAGAGCGGCACGCCCGTCGTCATCTCGGTGCCGGCGTCCGTCGATCTCGCGCAGTTCACCGTCGGCGAGAAGGTCGAGCTGAAGGTCCTGCTGCAGGCCGACGGCACGTATGTCCTTCGCGGCGCCGATCGTCGCGGCGCCGGCGCGGACGATCACCCCAAGGGCGACGACCATCCCAACGGTGACGATCGTGGCCGCGGCCGTGGCAGCGACGACGACCAGAACGACGACCGGGGCCGTGGGCACGGCCGCGACGACTAGCCGCAGCATCCGCGAGGAGGTCGACTGATGGCCGGCCTCCTCGCCGGGGCGCTGCTGCGCACACAGGACGACGAGCGACTCGCCGCCCTGGCCTCCGCCGGCCACGCCGGCGCGTTCGACGTGCTCGTCGCGCGCCACGAGCGCGCGCTGCGCGGCCTGGCGCGGCGTCTCGTCGGACAGGACGCCGCCGAGGACGTCACGCAGCAGGCGCTGCTGCGCGCGTGGACGGCCGTGCAGGCCGGCGCGCATGTGCGCCACCCGCGCGGCTGGCTGCACCGGATCGTCCGCACGACCGCCAGCGATCACCACGGGCACGCCATGGCTCACGACGACACCCCACTCGCCGACGACGTCCCCTCGGGGACCGACCTGCCGGCCGACGTGCAGGAGCGGATGGACGTCCGGCGCGCGCTCGAGCTCATCGCGGCGCTGCCCGACGAGCAGCGCGCCGCGGTGCTCGCGGCGGCGCAGGGGCGGGCGAACGCGGACGTCGCCGACGAGCTCGGCATGAGCGAGGGCGCGGTGCGCCAGCTGGCCTACCGCGCGCGGACCGGGCTGCGTGCGGCGATGACGGCGATCACGCCCTACCCGCTGGCGGTGTGGGCCGC
The DNA here is from genome assembly GCA_945878865.1 of Bifidobacterium breve. Classification (GTDB taxonomy): domain Bacteria; phylum Actinomycetota; class Thermoleophilia; order Solirubrobacterales; family Solirubrobacteraceae; genus Svornostia. The sequence continues at coordinate 39,413 of CAMCUD010000002.1, forward strand.
GCAGCGGATGGCCGGCGAGGGGGCCGCGATCGCGGCCGAGACCGTCGGCGCCGGCGGCAGCGTGCTCGGGGGTGCGCTGCTGGCGAAGGCCGGTGCCGTGGTCGCGGTCTCCGGCGTGGTGGTCGCGGGGGCCGCCACGGTGGAGCGCCCGCGCGGAGATCGCGCGGCGCGTGAGGACGGGAGTCCGGCGGCGGAGGCGGTGGCGCCCGCCCCGCCGCCGGCCCCGGCCGGGACGCGGTTCGTCGCGTCGACGATCGCATCCGCTGCGCTGCCGTCCGGTGCGAGCGCGTCGAAGGGGTCTCGGGAGAAGGCCCGCGAGGACCGCCGGCGCGAGCGCGACCGCGGGCGCGGCCGCGATGACGATCGGCGACAGGACGACGGCCACCGCGGGCACGGGAGCGGTGGATCGCCGGGATCCGGCCACCGCGACGAGGGCGACGACGACGTGACGCCGACCGCAGCGTCGGGTGGGGGAGACGACCGGCGCGGTGATCGCGGGCGGTCGGGTCGCGGCGGCGGGTCGGCGGATCGGGAGTCGGGCGGCCGAGGACACGACGACGCGCCCGAACGCGACTCGTCGCCCTCGTCCGGCAAGCACGGCTCCTCTGGCTCCTCAGGATCAGGCTCGTCAGGTTCCGGCTCGGGGAAGGACAAGGGCGAGGGCTCCTCCGGCGGCGATCGCGACGAGGCGCCCGCCCCGCAGGCGCCGGCTGCTGCGCCGCCGCCGACCGAAAGCGGGGGCGGCGGCAGCGAGAGCAGCGGCGATGACGGCGGCGGCGGATCCGGCTCGTCAGGATCTGGCGACAGCGGGTCGGGTGGATCGGGCAAGCACGGCGGCGATGACGGCTGACCCTGTTCCGACTCTTCGGTAGCTTTCGGTCCTCCACGAGGGAGGAGATCACGTGCGCTACGAGGAGTACGCCGAGCACGACGGCCTGGGACTGGCCGCGCTCGTGCGCGACAAGGAGGTCACGGCCCGGGAGCTGCTCGACATCGCGCGGGCGCGCGCGGACGCGGTCAACCCGACGATCAACGCGATCGTGCGCCGCATGGACGCCGACGCGGAAGCCCGAGCAGAAGGCCCGCTCGACGGTCCGTTCGCCGGCGTCCCGTTCCTCCTCAAGGACCTCGGCCAGGAGTACGCGGGCGTCCCGTCCACCTACGGCTGCCGCGCGCTGGCCCACGTGCCGGCCGCCGAGCACGCGACCGTCACGCAGCGCTGGCTCGACGCAGGCCTCAACCCGTTCGGCCGGACGAACGTTCCCGAGTTCGGCGCCAAGGGCGTCACCGAGCCGGCGCTGTTCGGTCCCGCGCGCAACCCCTGGGGGCTCGAGCACACGCCCGGCGGCTCGTCAGGCGGATCGGCGGCTGCGGTCGGCGCCGGCATCGTGCCCGTCGCGGGCGCGTCGGACGGCGGCGGCTCCATCCGCATCCCCGCGGCATGCTGCGGGCTCGTCGGCCTGAAGACCAGCCGCGGGCTCATCCCGCTCGGCCCGGACGTCGGCGAGCCGCTGCAGGGCAGCGCGGTCAACGGCGTGGTCTCCCGCAGCGTGCGCGACACCGCCGCGATGATCGACATGCTCGCCGGCGCCGATCCGGTCTCGCCGTTCCTGCCCGGTCTCCCGGACCGTCCTCTTCTCGACGAGGTCGGCGCCGCGCCGGGGAAGCTGCGGATCGGTGTGCAGACGACGTCGGCCGTGCGCGCGCAGGCCCATCCGGAGGCCATCCGTGCCGTCGAGGACGCCGCCGCGCTGCTCGCCGACCTCGGCCACGAGGTGGAGGAGACGCCCCGCGTCGTCGACGACAAGGCGCTGGCCCGCGACTTCCTCACGACGTGGTTCGCCCACATGGCCTACGAGGTGGGGGAGGTGATGCGCCGGACCGGCTCCGGGCCGGAGGGCTTCGAGCTCGACACGCGGATCATGGCCGCACTGGGCCGCTCGACGACCGCTGTCCAGCAGATCGCGGCGGTCGAGCGCCGGCACGAGTACGTCACCCAGCTCGCACGCTTCTTCGATGGACACGACCTCCTGCTGACGCCGACGCTCGCCGAGCCGCCGGTGAAGATCGGGACGATGTCGACGCCGAAGCTCGCGCAGGTGGGCGCCTCGCTCCTCCTGCGCCTGCGCGCGACGCGGGTCCTGCATCACCTCGACCTCGTCGACGACCTCATCGAGAAGAACCTCGGCTGGGTGCCGTTCACGCAGCTCGCGAACGTCACCGGGCGGCCCGCGATCAACGTGCCGCTGCGCTGGACACCCGCCGGGCTGCCGCTGGGCGTGCAGTTCGTCGCGCCGCTCGGCGGGGAGGCGACGCTCGTCCGTCTCGCCGCGCAGCTGGAGGAGGCGCGGCCGTGGGCGCAGCGGCGGGCTAGACTCTGAAGCTGACATACACACCCGGGGACGACATGGCTTCGACGTGGTCGGTTCACCCGGGTGGTTGCGAGCCGAGGTTCCGGGATGGCCTCGTAAATCCCCCGGAAAACCATACGTGCGGACTCTCACGAGTACGCCCTCGCCGCCTAGCACTAGCTAGCTCTGCGAGGTTCTGGTCCCCGCCAGCCGACGGCGGGACAACCGGAATCATTCACGTCGGCTGACCCCGGAAGGTCCGCTTCCGCCGACCGGGGGACATCTCAGGAAGCTGGTCCCCCGCAACCCGGCCAGCGAGGCGAGCGGGGGATGAGATCAGAGCGCTGGCTACGCTCGTAGACGCCACCCTCGGTGCGGCCGCGGACGCGGGTTCGATTCCCGCCGTCTCCACTGCACACGATGCGAAAGCCCCGCGGATCCCGCGGGGCTTTCTCGTGGATGGCCCGCGGCCGCCGCGCCCATGGTCTTTCTCGTCGCATACCGACGAAAAAGCGCCGCACGCGACGCTCGCCCGACCTCACTCGCCCGCCGGCGGCTCCCACAGCTCGAACCGGTTGCCCTCAGGATCGACGGCCCAGCCGAACTTCCCGTACTCGCCGTCCATCGTCTCGTCGTCGACCTCCGCCCCGGCCGCGCGCAGGCGCTCCAGGACGGCGTCGAGGTCGTCGACGCGGAAGTTGACCATGCACGCCTGATCCGGGCGCCCGAAGTACGTCGTGTCCGCGGGGAAGACGGAGAAGACCGAGGTCGCGCCCGCGCTCGCGGCAAACTGGGCTCCCGCGGGGCCCTCGATCTGCAGGCCGAGGTGGTCGGCGTACCACCGGCGGAGCTCCTCCGCGTCCTGGGCGCGGATGAACACGCCCCCGATGCCCGTCACCTGTCCGCTCATGGCGGCCACCCTAGGGGACGGCTCAGGCGCCGCCCATGATCAGGCAGCTGCTTGTCGCGGTCGCCAGCTGCTTGCCGGTGGCGTCGAGCACCTCGGCCTCGGCGAACGCGATGCGGCTGCCCGGCTTCGTCACGCGGCCGTTGACCGTCAACTCGCCGGTGTCGCCGCGGACGGCGCGCAGGTAGCTGACCTTGATCTCGACAGACGTGTAGCCCACGCCTGCCGGCAGCGTCGTGTGCACCGCGCATCCAGCGGCGCTGTCGAGCAGGGTGCAGACCATGCCGCCGTGCACCAGGCCGATCGGGTTGTACGCCGACTCGTCGGGCGTCGCGGCGAAGACCACCTCGCCGGGGTCGGCCGAGACGGCGCGCATGTTGAAGTGGTGGGCGATCGGCGCCATGGGCAGCTCCCCGCGCCCCATCGCGCGCATGTACTCGAGACCCGAGAGGCGAAGGCCCGCCTCGGCGGCCGCGAGAGGGTCGTGCCAGGTGATCGTCTTGGAGCGGGGCGCGCCCCAGGAGGTGATGTCAGCGGTCATGGTCCTGTCTGTGGCGGAAGGTCGATATGACGAGTGTCATAGTACCGCCGCCTTCAGCGAGAGTCGCCAAGGCGTGCGTCCATCATGGGCAGGTGGACTTGAGCGGTCGGCGCGTGCGGTCGATACCGGCGCCGATGGAGCAGCTTCGGCAGCCGAGGATGAGGATCCTGCTCGCGGTCCTGGCTGTCGTCGCGGTCTGGGGCGCCGTCGTCCAGTACCGCCGGTTCACCGACGGCGCCGAGTCCGCGGCGTACTCGCCGGCGACCTGCCGGGAGCGGCCGTGTGTCCTCTTCGTCGGCAACAGTCTGACGTTCGTCAACGAGCTTCCCGTGGTCTTTCAGCGGCTTGCTCGAAGTGGCGGGCACGAGATCACGGCCGAGGACGAGAGCGTGGGCGGCTTCACCCTCCTCGACCACGCGCGTCGGCCGATGACGCGGAAGGTCATCGACGACTCGCCCTGGGACGTCGTCGTGCTGCAGGAGCAGAGCCTGGTGCCCGCCGTGCGCGAGTGGCGTGAGGCGTCGACGGTCGAGGCCGGGCGGGACCTCGCGTCGTGGGTCCGGCGTGCTGGGGCACGCCCGCTGCTCTTCATGACCTGGCCCAGGGAACGCGGTGTGCCGGAGATCGGCCTCCCGTCGTACACCGCGTTGAGGCGGGCCGTCATCGAGGGCTACCGCGAGGCGGGGCGGGACCTGGGGGTGCAGGTCGTCCCGGTGGGGGTGGCCTGGGATCTCGCCACCCGGCGACGCGACGTCCCGCCGCTCTGGAGCGACGGCAATCACCCCACCATGGCGGGGACCTACCTTGCGGCCTGCGTCTTCTACGCCGCCATCCTCGGCGAGAACCCTGCCGGAATCGAGTTTCGTGCGGGCCTGCCCGAGCACGTCGCGGCAGTTCTCCAGCGGATCGCCTGGGATGCGGCTCGTGCTGAGCGTGCCGGCTGATCGTTACCCCGTTGTACACACGTCCAAAGTTGCGGAATCGGACCGCCATACGCGGCATGATGGGACGTTGTGAGGTCCCGCACTCCTCGGCTCGCGGCTGACGCGCGGCGCCGCCAGATCCTCGACGCCACGCTGCGGGTCGTCGCCCGCGACGGGTACGCCGGCCTCACGATGGAGGTCATCGCCAAGGAGGCGGGCGTCACGCGCACGCCGCTCTACGCGATCTTCGGTGACCTCGAGACCCTGCTGCGCGCCGCCGCCGACGAGGGGGAGGCCCGCGCCCGGGCGGCGATTCCCGAGGACGTCTTCATGGCGCCGCAGGACACCACTCCGGCCGGCGTCCTCAGCCACGCCACGCGGCGCTTCCTCGATGCCGTCCAGGCCGACCCGCTCACGTGGCAGGTGCTGCTGCTACCGGCGTCGGGAACACCCGAGGCGGTCCGCCGGCGCTACGAGCGCAACCGCGTCGAAGTCGTCCAGGCCGTCGAACACGTCGTGCGCTGGGGACTGCCGCAACTCGGCCTGGAGCAGGGCACCGATCCGCATCTCATCGCCCGGGTGATCGTGGGGGTCGGTGAGGACCTCGGTCGGATGGTGCTGGCCGAGCCTGACCGTTGGCCACCGGAGCGCGTGGCCGACGCGATCGGGGACATCGTGCGCCTCGTGCCGGCCCAGGAGGCCGCCGCGTGACCGCGTCCCGGGCGGTCCCAGCCCGCCGGATGCCGATGGACGAGCGGCGCCGCCAGCTGCTCGACATCACGCTCCGCATCGTGGTCGAGGAGGGGTTCGGCGCGGTGCACGCGCAGCGGATCGCCGACGAGGCGGGCGTGACCAAGCCCATCCTCTATCGCGCGTTTCCGAGCCTCGCCGCGCTGCAGCTCGCGATGCTGCGTCGCGAACAGCGCCGGGTCGAATCGGTGCTCGACCGGGTCGCGCCCGCCGATCCCGGCGAACGCGATCCGCGCGAGATGCTCGAGGCGAGCCTGGCGGGGATTCTCGAGGCCGCCGCCCAGCGGCCTTTGACCTGGCGGCTCGTGCTGCATCCGCCGGAGGGGACGCCGAAGGTCGTGCGCGCGCTCATCGACCGCCGCCGCCGTGCCCTGCTCGAGCGCACGCGCAGCCTCGTGCAGTGGGGATCCGATGCGGTGCCCGGCGCGAAGGCCATCGACGACGAGCTCCTCGCGCGCGTGCTGCTCGCGATCTTCATCGAGCACGTCCAGGTGGTGCTCGACGATCCGCAGACCGATCGCGACGCGCTGCTGCGGGCGTCGGGCGCCGTGGTCGACGGGCTCAGCTGGCGCTGACGGCCGGGATCCCGTGGAGGCCCTCGCGCGCGTCGGCCCGCGAGATCACGCGACGCACCGTGACGGGAACGCCATGGCGCGGGGCGAGCGTGACACCCCGGAGGACGACCTCATCCTCGGCCGGGCGGTCCGGTGCCAGCTCGGCGCGGGCGAGCACCACGCGGAGCACCTCAGCCATCTCCGCCTGGGCGAGCGCGGCGCCGATGCAGCGCCGGATCCCGCCGCCGAACGGCAGCCACGCATAGGACTCGACCTGACCGTCGAGGAATCGCTCGGGCCGGAAGGCGTCGGGTTCGGGGTAGAGGTCCGGCCGGTGATGGACGAGCGCGATCGCGGGGTACACCTTCGTGCCCGCGGGAAGGTCCCAGCCCGCGACGGTGCGCGGCTGGGTCAGCGTCCGCTCGGCTGCGTCGATGACGGGCCGGAGGCGCAGCGACTCCTTCGCCGTCGCGTCGAGATAGACGTCGTCGTTGGCCGCGACCGCCTCCCGCACGCGCGCGAGCGCCGGGGGGCGGCGCAGCAGCAGGTCGAAGCTGAACGCCAGTCCCGTCGCGGTCGTCTCGTGGCCGGCGGCGAGCATGGTGGTGAGCTCGTCGCGGAGCTCCTCGTCGGTGAGGGGCGTCCCGTCCTCGTCGCGGGCGCGCAGAAGCAGGGACAGGACGTCGTCGCGCTCGTCGAGGTCCGGCGCGTCGCGCCGGCGCGCGATCTCCTCATAGAGCAGGGCGTCGGCCGCCGCACGCCGCCGGGCCAGGCGGCCGCCCGGGCTCCATGCCCCGAGGTCGCGCTGCATCCCCGGCAGGAGCAGGACGGCCGTCGCGACGTCGATGAGCGCGCCGAGCGCCCCGCGCAGGCGCTCGACCCGCTCGGGCTCGGTGACGCCGAAGACCGCGCGGCAGATGACGTCGAACGTCAGCGCGCGCATCCGGTTGCGGAGCACGATCCGGTCCCCGGCGCGCCAGCCGTCGACCTCGCGGTGCGCCGCGTCACGGATGATCTCGCGGAACGTCTCAACATGGCGGCCCTGGAACGGCGGCAGCAGCAGCCGCCGCTGGCGCAGATGCCGCGGCCCATCGAGGACGAGGACCGAGTTCGGCCCGAGCACGGGCGCCAGGAACGAGTTGGCCTCGCCGGCGAGCAGGTCGGACTGGTCGCCCGTCAGCAGGGTGCGCAGCGCGTCGGGGTCGGCGACGTAGACCCCAGGGCCGAACCCGGTGAAGTGGACGGTGAACGCGTCGCCGTACCGGGCGTGCCACGCGCGCAGGCGATCCAGCGGACGATGGAGGAACCGCGCCGACGTGACGAGGCTCGGTCCCCGGGGACCGGGGGGCAGACCCATGCGCCGATGCTATCCGCATAGCGGGCTACCGCAAAGACGGGAAGCGATCTCCACAGATGGCGTAGTCGGGGTGCAGGCCGGGCGACGCCGGTCGATCACCGGGCCATGCAAGAGGACCCCCGCCGCTCGTCAGTCGCACGCGCCCACATCGCCGCGCTGGCGTTCGGGTGGGGGATCGAGCCGCATCAGCTCACCCTGGCGCTCGTGCAGGGCTGCTGGCCGACGACCCCGCTGCGCGATGCGCCGATGACGCCCGCGGAGATCCGTCAGCTCGCCGACCACGAGCTCGAGCTGCAGCCGCCGACGTGCCAGTGCGCGAGCGGCGGAGCGTGCCTCATCTGCAACTGACCGGCGGGTCGGGATGAACGCTCGCGCGCCGGAAAGCCGGTGCGTTTCGCACCGGTTTACAGGTTCGTAACACATGTGAACAAAAAGGACAGGGAGTATCGAAGCATTCTGTCCCGGGTGTTCCATGCCCGGCGCGTCGCCTCCGAGAGGACTGTTATGCCCCCTGCCAAGGCTGTCCGCCGTTCCGCTCTCGCCGCTGCCTCGCTTGCGGCGCTCCTCATCGCCCCAGCCGCCGCATCCGCGACCGCACCGACGTGCAACGGCGTGCCGGCGACCACGTACTGGGACGGCGCCGCCTGGGTCCTCGGACCCGGGGTCACCGTCGACGACGGCACGGTCGTCGGAAGCGGTGGGCCGGACGTGATCGTCGGATCGGGCGCCGCCGACGCGATCGACGCCGGGAGCGGCGCCGACCTGATCTGCTCGAAGGACGGCGCGGACGAGGTCACCGCGGGCTCCGGCACGGACTACATCGACGGCAACGCCAAGGACGACATCCTCTTCGGCGAGACCGAGGACGACATCATCTACGGCGGCATCGGCAACGACACGATCGACGGCGGCTCGGGCAACGACTCGCTCTACGGCGAGCTCGGCAACGACATGCTGCTCGGCGGCTTCGGCAACGACGTGATCGACGGTGGCCCGGGCGACGACCACCTCTACGGCGGGCCCGGAAGCGACCAGCTCTACGGTCGGCAGGGCAACGACTACGTCGATGGCGGCTCGGGCGGCGGCGACGTGAGCTCCGGCAACGGCGGCACCGACACCTGCGTCGGCGCGCCGGAGGCCGGCACGGACTTTCGCTGCGAGGGCTGACCCGCACGGCTCGCGCGCGCCCGGCTGGGCGCGCGCGGGCTGATCACCAGACGTCGACCATCGTCCGGCGGCGGCCGTCGGACGGCGGGACGGGGAACGCGTCGAGCGCGGCGGTGACCCGGGCGCGGGTGTCGACGGGGTCGATGACGTCGTCGATCTCGAAGTGCGCGGCCATGTTCAGGGCGCCGCTCTGCCCGCGGACCTGCTCGACGAGGTCGCGCACCCGCTGCTCGCGTTCGCCCTCGTCCTCGATCGCCTCGAGCTCCTTGCGCAGCGCCAGGCGCACCGCGCCCTCGACGCCCATCGCGCCGAATTCGCCAGTCGGCCACGCGATGTTCAGGACGGGGACGTGGAAGCCGCCGCCGGCCATCGCCTGCGCGCCCAGCCCGTAGGCGCGGCGGACCACCACGCACACCCATGGCACCGAGATCGTCGCGGCGCTGGTGAACATCCGCGAGGCGCGGCGCACGAGCGCGGCGGATTCCGCGTCGGGCCCGACCATGAACCCCGGGGTGTCGACAAGGCTGACGACCGGCAGGCCGAAGGCGTCGCACAGCTGCACGAAGCGCCCGGCCTTCTCCGACGCCTCGGCGTCCAGCGCGCCCGACAGGTGCGCGGGATCGTTGGCGAGCACGCCGACCGCGCGGCCTTCGATCCGCGCCAGGGCGGTGACGACGCCGCGGCCGTAGCCGCGCCGCAGCTCGAGCGCCGATCCCGTGTCCACGAACGTGTCGAGCACCGCGCGCGCGTCGTGGATGCGCTTGGGGTCCTCGGGGATGAGCCCGCGCAGCTCGCGCTGGTCGGCGCAGGTCCACTCGTCCTCACGCCGACCCGCGAGCAGGGCGACGAGCCGGCGCGCCGTCGCGACGGCCTCCGCCTCGTCGTCGACGAGCACGTCGACGACGCCGTTGGGGACCTGCATGTCCATCGGCCCGACGTCCCCGGGAGCGAAGCGGCCGAGCCCGCCGCCTTCGATCATCGCCGGGCCGCCCATGCCCAGTGACGCCTCCGGGGTGGCGATGAGCACGTCGCAGCAGCCCGCGAGCGCCGCGTTGCCCGCGAAGCAGTTGCCCGACACGATCCCGATGCGCGGGACGAGTCCGGAGAGCCGCGCGAACGTCGCGAACGTCGGGACGGTGAGCTGGAAGAGCTCGGCGAAATCCGTGTCGCCCGGACGTCCGCCGCCGCCTTCGGCGAAGAGCACGACCGGGAGGGCGCGGCGCTCGGCGAGCTCGAGGATCCGGTCGGTCTTCTGGTGGTTGCGGTAGCCCTGCGTGCCCGCCATCACCGAGTAGTCGTAGGACAGCACCGCCGTCTGCACGCCGCCGATCTCCGCGGTGCCGAGGACGATCCCGTCGCCGGGGGTGTTGGCGATGAGGTCAGCCTCGTCGCGACGGGCGCGCTGGGCGGCGAGGACGAGCCCGCCGTACTCGCTGAAGGTGCCGTCGTCGACGAGGTCGGCAACGTTCTCGCGCGCGGTGCGCCGGCCGCGCTCGCGGCGCTTGGCGACGGCGGCGGGGCGCGCGTCGTCGAGCAGGCCCGCGCGGCGCGCGAGCACGGCGGCGAGATCCGGGCGTGGCGTGTCGAGGTCGACCGCGGCTGCGCCGGTCTCGGCGCTCTCGACGTGTCCGGGGACGACACGGAAGAGCGGGTCGCCGGGGTGGATCTGGTTGCCGGGATGCACCGTGACGTCCGCGATCTCCCCACCCACTGGCGTGACGACCTCATGGTGCATCTTCATCGCTTCGACGACGAGCACCGGCGCGCCGGCGGCGACCGCCGTCCCGGTCGGCGCGGCGATGTCGACGACGACGCCGGTCAACGGTGACGTGACGTCGACGGGCCCGACCGCCACGCCGGCCGCATCCGCCGCGTCGCCGCGGATGCGGGCTTCTAGCAGCGCGGTCGAGAGCCGCGCGGCGCGGACGTCCTCGTCGGCGAGGATCGCGCCGAGCAGATCGATGTTCGTGTCCACGCCGCCGAGCTCGAGCGCGACCACCGCGGCGCGCGCGGCGTCGACCGCGGCGGCGAACGACGCGCCGCGTGCGACGACCTTCGCCAGAAGCGTGTCGTAGCGCGGGTCGACCGTCACCCCGGCGCGAGCGGCGGTGTCGACGCGGACCCCCTCGGGCGCGGCGAAGCGCGTGAGCGTCCCGGCGGCGGGAAGGGGCGCGCCGTCGGGCCCAGACCGTTCAGCGTTCACCCGCGCCTGCACCGCGCTGCCGCGGGGCGTCGCGTCGGCCAAGCCCGTGTCCGCCAGGGACGCGCCCGTCGCCAGACGCAGCTGCGCGACGACGAGGTCCACGCCGTAGATCTCCTCGGTGACGGTGTGCTCGACCTGCAGCCGCGGGTTGGCTTCGATGAAGACGAACCGCTCGTCGTCGTCGAGGTCGACGAGGAACTCGCACGTCGCCAACCCGGCGAGTCGCAGCTCCCGGCCGATCGTCGCGGCGGCGTCGACGAGCGCCGCGCGCAGCCCGTCGGGGAGGCCGGGCGCCGGCGCGATCTCGACGAGCTTCTGGTGGCGGCGCTGCAGGCTGCAGTCGCGGTCGCCGAGCGCGAGCACGTCGCCCGTGCCGTCGCCGACCAGCTGGACCTCGACATGGCGGGCGCGCTCGACGAGCTCCTCGGCGTACAGCGCGTCGGACCCGGTCGCCACGCGCGCCTCGGCGGCGCACCGCTCCCACGCCTCGTCGATGGCGCCGGCGTCGCGGATCACACGCATGCCCCGCCCGCCACCTCCGGCGACGGCCTTGAGCATGAGGGGGCGGCCGAGCTCGGTCATGAAGGCGCGGACGTCGTCGGGCGAGGACGTCGACGTCGCGCGCGGGACGGGGACGCCGAGCTCCTGCGCGAGCGCCCGCGCTGCGACCTTGTCGCCGAGGCGGTCGAGCACCGCGGGGGAGGGGCCGACGAAGACGATCCCGGCGTCGGCACACGCCCGTGCGAACGCGGCGCTCTCGGAGAGGAAGCCCCAGCCGGGATGGACGTGCGTGCAGCCCGTCTGCTGCGCGGCGGCGACGAGCGCGTCGATGTCGAGGTAGGCGGCCGGGCCGTCCGCGCCGAGCGTGACCGCGAGCTCGGCCGCCTCGACGTGCGGGGACGTCGCATCGTCCCCGGCGAAGACGGCGACGCAGGGCAGGTCAAGCGCGTCCGCGGCGCGGGCGACGCGGACGGCGACCTCGCCCCGGTTGGCGATAAGGAGCTTCGCGGGCATGCCGACAGCTTCGCGGTCGGGGTGGTCGGCGCGCGCTGCGCTCGCCTGCCACCATGTCCCGCGTGCCTCACATGCTCAGCATCTCCCGAATGATCGCCGTCCTCGGTGTCGCGTTCGGCGGACTCGCCCTTCCCGCGACCTCCATCGCCGCGATCACCTGGCGTCAGCTGGATCCGGCGCCAAGCTGCGTCGCCACCGCCGGTGACGCAATCGCGACGACGACTGAGGCGGGGCCCGCGCGGGACGTGCAGCTGTGGGACGCGACGCTGCAGCCGCTTCCACCGCTGGCTCTGGGCCTCCTCGCCGACTGCCCGCAGGTCGCCGGTGACCGGCGGGGGACACTGGCGGCAGCTGGGGAGGTCCACACGTCGGATGGGCGCGGGGTGCGCGTGGTCGCCCGCGACGCCGACGGGACGACCGTCGACGCGGGCTCGACGACGGGTGTCCGTCCGGCCGTGGCTGTCGGCAGTGCAGGCGACGTGGTCGCCGCGTGGCTCGAGACGCGAGAGCGCAACCGCGGCGAGAGTCAGGCCCGGGTCCAGCTCGTGCGTCGCACGCCCGGCGGCGCCTTCGGCCCGGCCGAGCCGGTCGGGGACTGGTTCCCGGCCGAGCTGCCCGCCGCGGACACCATCCTGCGCGTGGGCGTCGATGGCGCCGGAGCCGTGAGTGTCGCGGTGGCGCACGGCGTCGAGGGCGGTCAGACCGTGGGCTCCGACGACGCGGGCGTGGTCGTGGTCCACCAGGCCACCCGTGGCGCGGCGTTCGGCGCGCCTGAGGTCCAGACATCCACTCGGTGGGATGAGCCGGGACTCTCGCTCTCCGTGGCGGACGACGGTGCGCGGGCGATCGTCTATGTCACGCAGGGTCGCTTACGGGTGATGGACTCGTCACCGGCGGGCACCTTCGGAACGCCGCAGGCGCTTGCGGCACGCGGCACGCCGAGCTCGCCGACGGTCAAGATCACTCCGGGGGGCGGCGGGGTCGTCACGTGGGTTGCGGCGTCCGGGCGGGACGGGTCGGCCGCCGCGATGTATGCCGCCGTGCGGACCGGCCGAGGCCCCTTCACGGCTCGGCGTCGTCTGGACGCGGTCAACCTGGGCGTGTCCCGCTCGGACGAGTCGGCCGCATTCGACGCGCTTGGCGCGTTCGTGCGCCTGCTGTCCTACGGCACCCTCGGGCTCGTGGCCGACCCGACGTCCTCCTCCATCGGCATCACGCCGGATGGTGCTGTGACGATCGTGTTCGGCGGCTTCGCGTGTCCCTGTGCCGACGGCGATCTCCGCATCGCGGCCTACGCCGCTCGGGGCAGTCTGCAGCACGGCATCGGTGCGCCCGATGCGCTGACCGGGCCCGCGCTGTTGCCCGGTGGCGTCGCCGTGCTTCCCGACGGCGCGGTCGCCGTCTCGGTTTCGGAGGGCGCTTGGTCGGCGCCGGCGAGTGAGACGACGTTCGGTGCCGGCCGTCTGGGGGTGGTGCCGCCACAAAACGCCGAGCCGACGGCGGCCTCGCCCGGCCTGCGGGTGGTCGGCGTCCTGCGGTCCCGTCGCGCCGCGCAGGCGGTGTCCGTGGTCGTCCGGTGCGCCGCGGCCTGCGACGTACGCGGGATCGTGCGAGGACGCAGCGGACCGCTCGCTGCGGGGTCGGCGACGAGCCCGGGCGGCAAGCGCTTCACGGTGCGTCTGCGGACCGGCGTCGCCGCGGTGCCGCAGCGCCTGCGCATCGTGCTCCGCGCCACGCCGCAGGGGCGCAGCGGTCCCGAAGAGGTCCAGCGGGTGCGGGCAACCGTGCGCCGCGTGCGGGCGCGAGCGCCGCGGATCGTGGGTGCGAGCGCCCGCATCGTCAACGGGGAGGTCGCGGTGAGGTTCGCGACGACATCGCCCATGGACGACGGGCTCGTGACAATCGGCTACGCCGGCCGACGCGTCGAGGTCGTCTTGCCCTCGGATGGAACGAGCCGCTTCGCCGGCACCCTTCCCGGCCCACCTCCACGAGGCGACCGTCCCGTGGTCGTGAGCCTGCTGCCGTTCAGCGGCAACGAGGACGACGCGACGGTCGTGCGCCTTCCTGTCGGACGGTGACCGCGATCGAGCTCACCAGGTGAGCTCGATCTCCATCTCCGTCTCGTCCTCCGAGATCTCGAACTCGAGCTTGAGGTTGACCTGATCGGGCACCTTCGCCTTGATCGTCATTCCGCCTCGCTCGAACTCCAGGTTGTTGTGCCGTGCGAGCTGGTCGGCGATCTCGCGCAGGCGGCCCGCGGCTTCCTCGCGGCTGACCTGCGTCTTCTCCTTGAGTTCAATGAGGTCGCTCATGGCGCGAAGCCTACGCGCTGAAGCGGGCCCGCATGCTCGGGTCGACGTGCTCGGCGAGCTCGGGGTGGCGCGACAGGTAGGCGGCGGCGAACGGGCACGTCGGCAGCACGGTCTTCCCCTGCTCGGCGATCGCCTCGATCGCGCCGCGCACGAGCTTGCCGCCGAGCCCCTCGCCCTCGTGGCCCTCGAGGACCTCGGTGTGCGCGAGGATGACGCTCTCGCCGCCCGGAAGTTCGTCGAGCCAGCCGACGAGCTCGCCGTCGATACGCAGCTCGTGACGCCGCGCCGCCTCGTCGTAGGTGAGCTCCTCGGCCATCACGCCACCTCGTCCGGGCCGCGGGTGCAGATCGGCGCACCGGGCTCGGAGATCCGGGCGAGCAGCGCCGCCAGCTGCGCGGTCTCGTCGGCGTCGAGGTGTGCCAGGAGCGTGTCCTGGATCGTCTCGGCTGCGGTCGTCTGCGCAGCTGCGACGAGGTCGGCGCCGGCGTCGGTCAGGGTGGCGTTGACGGCGCGCGCGTCCGACGGGCAGGTGCGCCGGACCATGAGCCCGCGCTGCTCGAGCGTCACCGCGATGCGCGACACCCGGCTGAGGCTCAGCCCGGCGTCGTCGGCGAGCGCGGTGAGTCGCATCGTGCGCTCGTCGGCGATCGCCAGGCGGCCGAGGAGGAGGAGCTGGCTCACGGTGAGGTCGTGCTCGTGCTCGACCGCCGTGTCGACCGCGTCGCGCACGGTCTGCTCGGCGGCGTGCAGCTGCTCCCAGACCGCGAGCTCGGCGGGCGCCCACGTGGCGGCACGCGCGCCGCCGAACATCGACGCGGCGCGCGAGCGGAGGGTCTGATCGGTCGTCGCCATGGCGAGCCAGCCTACGCCGGGTCCCGGGCGACGAGCACGGCGTTGCCCGACGGGTCGGTGAGCAGGATGCCGTCGGTCCGTTCGGTGACCCTCGTGCCGGCCCGGGCCGCGCGCTCGCGTACCGCGTCGACGTCGGCGGCGGTCGGGACGTAGACCGTCCAGTGCCGCAGCCCCGCGGCGTCGGGCGGCGACGGCGGGACACCCTCACCCCGCCACACGTTGATCGCGACGTGGTGGTGGTAGCCGCCTGCGGCGAGGAACTTCGCCGAGCCGGGCAGCTCGACGATCGGCTCGAAGCCGATGACGTCGCGATAGAAGCGGTCGGCCGCCTCGAGGTCACCGACGTGCAGATGCAGATGCCCGGTCTGGAAGCCCGGCTCGACGTGCTCGGGAACCGGGCCGGAGCCGACCAGCCGGAACAGGTCGTCGGTGTCGAGCGGGCGCGGGCGGATCGCGTCGATCGTGCCGTGGAAGTCCGGCCAGGCGTCGCGTGGGCGGTCGGCGGCGAGCTCCAGGCCGTTGCCGTCGGGGTCCGGCAGATAGATCGCCTCGTGCGTGCCGTGGTCCGACGCGCCGGAGATCGGCGTGCGCGTCGCGGCCAAGCGGGCGGCGGCGCGGGCGAGTTCCAGGCGGGTGGGGTAGAGGACGGCGACGTGGTAGAGCCCCGCGTGCCGGCCGGCGGGCCGGACGGCGGCGTCCGCGACGAGCACGAGCACGTCCTCGCCTCCGGCGCCCAGGCCGGCGCGGCCCGCGTCGTCGTCGCGCCAGTGCAGGCGCAGTGCGAGTGGGCCGGTGTAGAAGGCCAGCGCACGGTCGAGGTCGCGGACGACGAGCTCGGTGGGGCCGAGTCGCGTGGCGGCGGGGAGCACGCCGGCGGACGTCGCGGTGGGGGAGGTGGTGGGGTTCGTCATCGGGACCTCAAAGAAACGCTTGCGCTGACAAGCATAGCCGGTGGTTGCGTGCGCAAGCAGATCGGGTCGCCCGGACCGGGTGACGCATGGGCGCGCGACGCGCGCGAGGATCGGGGCATGTGCAGATGGATGGCGTGGCACGGGCAGCCGATGCTCCTCGAAGATCTCCTCTTCCGCCCCAAGCACGGGCTCATCGACCAGAGCCTGCATTCGCGGATGGGGGCGGAGACCACGAACGGCGACGGATTCGGCGTCGGCTGGTACGGCGAGGGCGACGGCCCCGGCGCGTATCGCAGCACGCAGCCCGCGTGGGGTGACGCGAACCTCCGTCACCTCGCCGGCCACGTCCGCTCGCCGCTCTTCCTGGCGCACGTGCGCGCGACGACGGGAACGGCGATCCAGCAGTCCAACTGCCACCCGTTCCACCACGAACGCTGGCTGTTCGTCCACAACGGCCTCGTGGCCGGCTTCCGCGACCTGCGCCGCGAGCTCATGCTCGAGCTCGATCCGGCGCGGTTCCCCGACGTCATGGGCTCGACCGACTCGGAGGTCCTCTTCCATCTCGCGCTGACCTACGGGCTGGCCGAGGACCCGGTGCTCGCGCTCGAGCGCGTCCTCGGCCTCGTCGAGGAGCGTGCCGCCCGCCACGGCATCGCCGACGTGCTGCAGGCCAGCATCGGGGTGAGCGACGGCGAGCGCCTCTGGGCCGTCCGCTACGCGACGACCGGCACGCCGCGCACGCTCTTCGTCTCCGCCGACGTCGACGCGGTCCGCCGCCTGCACCCCGAGGCCGAGAACCTCGCCCTGCTGCACGAGGGCGACCGCCTCGTCGTCTCCGAGCCGCTCGCCGACCTCAGCGGCGCCTGGCACGAGCTGCGGCCCGGCTCGGCGCTCGTGGTCGACCCCGACGGGGCGCTGCATCACCGGCGCTTCCATCCGGAAGCGCCGGGTGAGCACGGGTGGGAGCCGCTCTAGGAGGCGGTGCCCGCCGCGGCGCCGCGCTGGGCGTCCACGCGCGAGGTGAACTCGAGGATCGTCCGGCTGACGAGCGCCGGGTCGTCCCAGTGCGGCAGGTGGCCGAGGTTCGGCAGGTCGATGAACTCCGCGTCGGGCAGGATGCGGTGCAGACGGGCCGAGTAGCGCTTCGGCGGCAGGACCCGGTCGCGCGTGCCCCACGCGATGCGCACGGGCGCGTCGAACGGCTCGAGCTCGTCGAAGTGCTGGGTCTTCGAGGCCTCGAGGACCTCGAGCGTCACCGCGCAGTTCGCCGCGCCCTGCATGAGCGAGTACGCGTCGGCGGCCGAGAGCCGGTCGGGTCGCGCGATGATCTCGCGCAGCGCCGCGCGGCGCAGGCGCGGGCGGGCGGCCACCATCTTCATCTGGCGGCGGCCGTACTGCGAGCTGTAGTGCATCCGCAGGAAGAGCCGCCGCACGCGGCGAGCCTCAGGCGTGTCGTGCTCCCAGCCGCCGGCCGGGCAGAGCCCGACGACGGAGACGGCGCGGCCGCGCGCGGCCAGCGCCAGGGCGAGCCAGCCGCCGAGCGAATTGCCGACGAGATGCGCGCGCTCGATGCCCGCGTCGTCGAGCAGCCGCTCGACCTCGGGGAGCATCGTCTCCCAGGAGAACGACGCCGGCAGCGGGGCGCCGCCGTGGTGGCCGGGCAGCGTGGGGGCGAACACCTCGTGGTGCGCCTCGAGCTCCGGCAGGATCGGCGTCCACGTGCGCCAGGTGTCGGTGAAGCCGTGGAGCAGCACGAGCGGCGTGCCCGCGCCGCCGCGGTGAGCAGCAGTGACCTCCATGGGCGGGAATCCTACCGAGGGGTTGCAAGTGTGTACACAGGTGCACAATCCGACATACGGAGTTCATACGTCGAGAAGGCCGTTCCCCGCTGGATCAGGCCCCGATGCCGGGCTACGATGTCTCGCGCGCTCACGCTCCGACTCCTGGTGTAACGGAACGGGGCCGACGCACTGCGAACCACACCTGGGGGTGGCGGAGATGGACACGGTCATGACCGCGAGGGCGGGGGCCCGATGACGGCGGCGTACAAGACGTTCGCGAGCGTGCTCGCGGCCAACGCGGAGCGGGACGCCGACGGCCTGGCGTTCACCTTCCTCAGTGACAAGGGCGACACGGTCGTCACGAACCTCGAGCTGTACGAGCGCGCGCAGGCGATCGCGCGCCGCCTGCGCGAGACGCTGCCCGTCGGCGCGCGCACGATGATCCTCTTCCCGCCCGGCATCGACTACGTCGCGTCGGTCTTCGGGTGCTTCGCCGCGGGCGTGATCGGCGTCTCCGCGGTCCCGCCGCACCCCGCGCGCCTGCACCGCACGCTGCCGCGCCTGCTCGCGATCGCCGAGGACGCCGACGTCGAGGCGGTGCTCACGACCGAGGCCATCAAGGAGACCGCGCAGCCGCTGCTCGCCGGCGGGGGCGACACGCCGCTGGCCAAGGCCGACTGGATCGCCGCCGACGACGAGGCTGTCGCGGCGCTGCGTGCCGGCAGCGACGCGTACATCGACGAGATGAGCGAGGTCGCGTTCCTGCAGTACACGTCGGGCTCGACCGCCACGCCGCGCGGCGTGATGCTCACCCAGACGAACCTGCTGGAGAACACCGCGTCGATCACCCGGCACTTCGGCATGGGGCCGGAGAGCATCGGCTTCATCTGGCTGCCGCCGTACCACGACATGGGCCTGATCGGCGGGATCCTGCAGCCCGTCTACTGCGGCGTGCACTGCGCGCTCATGAACCCGCTCGCGGTCATCAAGCGGCCCGAGGCATGGCTGCACGGCATCGCCCGGTTCGGTGCGACGGTCTCGGGCGGCCCGAACTTCGCCTACGACCTGTGCGTCAAGCGCATCGAGGACGAGAAGCTCGAGGGGCTGGACCTCTCAACCTGGGAGGTCGCCTTCAACGGCGCCGAGCCCGTCCGCGCCTCGACACTCAAGGCGTTCAGCGAGCGCTTCGCGCCGTACGGCTTCCGGGCCAAGGCGCACCTGCCCTGCTATGGCCTGGCCGAGGGCACGCTCATCATCACGGGCAAGCCGCACGAGCAGCCGCCGAAGATCACGGAGTTCGACGCCGCCGAGCTCGAGGCCGGCCGCGCGGTCGTCCTCGAGGACAGCGAGCGCTCGATGCCGCTGGTCAGCTCCGGTGTCACCGACCACCTCCACGAGGTCAAGATCGTCGACCCGACCCACCTGACGCCGCTGGTCGACGGCCAGATCGGCGAGGTCTGGATCAACGGCCCGAGCGTCGCGGCCGGCTACTGGCGCCGCGACGACGAGAACGCCGACCTGTTCGGCGCCAAGCTCTCCGGGCCGCTGGCCGACGACAAGGAATGGCTGCGCTCCGGGGACCTCGGCACCATCGTCGACGGCGAGCTGTACATCGTCGGCCGCTCGAAGGACCTGCTCATCGTGCGCGGGCGCAACATCCACCCGCACGACGTCGAGGAGGCCGCTGAGGCGGCGCACCCGCTGCTGCGCCCGCACTGCAGCGCCGCGTTCCCGGTGTCGCTCGACGACCCGAGCCACGTCTCGATGGCGCTGGAGATCGACCCGCCCAGCGAGGAGGACGACCTCGACGAGATCATCGCCGCGATTCGCGTGCAGGTCTCACGCGAGCTCGAGCTCAAGCTCCAGGGTGTGGCGCTCGTCCCGGTCGGCGCGGTCCCGAAGACGACGAGCGGCAAGGTCCAGCGGCGCCTGTGCCGCCAGCAGCTGCTCGACGGCGAGATCGAGCCGATCGCGGCCTGGCACGCCGACGTCTAGGACCGGACGGCGGCACCCAGCCGGCGCAGACCCTCGGCGAGCTCGTCGGGGGTGTGCGTCACGAAGGAGAAGCGCAACGTCCTCGGGTCTGGATCGGGCCCGGGGTGGAACGGCGCGCCCGGGACGAACGCGACGCCTTGGGCGATCGCGTCGCGCAGCAGCGCCGCGGCGTCCCAGCCCTCGGGCAGGCGCGCCCATACGAACATGCCGCCGGCGGGCCGGTTCCACGTCGAGCCCTCCGGCAGCGCGTCCGCCAGCCCGGCGAGCAGCGCGTCACGGCGCTCGCCGTACAGCGCCCGGACGGCGTGCAGGTGCGCGTCGAGGTCCAGCGCGGCCATCGCTCCGGCTGCGGCCTCCTGGTCGATCGTCGACGTGTGCAGATCCGCGGCCTGCTTGGCGACGATGAGCTGGGCGCGCAGCGCCTCGGGCATCCGCGCGTAGCCCAACCGCAGGCCGGGGGCGAGCACCTTCGACAGCGAGGAGATGTGCACCGTGCGGTCGGCGGCGTCGTCGAGCGCGGCGATCGGGACGAGCGGCGTGCCCTCGTAGCGCAGCTCGCCGTACGGGTCGTCCTCGAGGATCCACAGCCCGAGGTCCGCGGCGATGCGCGCGATCGCCTCGCGCCGCGCCGTGGGCAGCGTGCGCCCCGACGGGTTCTGGAAGTTCGGCATCGTGTAGAGCAGCTTGGGCCGGTGCTCGCGGACCGCCGCGGCCAGCGCGTCGGGCACGAGGCCGTCGTCGTCGCAGGCCACGCCGACGCAGCGCGCGCCGGCCATGGCAAAGCGCTGGAGCGCCGCGAGGTACGTCGGGTCCTCGACGAGCACGACATCGCCCGGTTCGATCAGCACGTCGCAGACGAGGCCGAGCGCCTGCTGCGAGCCGGTGCAGACGAGCAGTTCGTCGCCGGTGGTCGGCAGTCCCCGCTCCGTGAGCCGCGCGGCGTGCGCGGCGCGCAGTGCGACGTTCCCCTCGGTCGTCGAGTACTGCAGCGCGCGGCGTGCGCCCGGGCCGGCCAGCGCGTCGGCGAAGGCTGCGCGGACCTCGTCGGCGGGGAACGTGTCCGGGCTGGGGAGCCCGCCGGCCAGGGAGATGACGTCGCCCTGCGCGGTCAGCGCGAGGATCTCGCGGACCGGCGATGATGCGACCGCGGCCAGGCGGGCGGCGGGAGGTGGCGGAGGCGTCGTCATCGGGCCGTCACTCTCGCAGGTCGCCGTCCCCGCAGACAGGAGCCCCACGTGCCGTACAGCAGCCGCGAGTTTCACCTGGCGTCCCGTCCATCCGGCGAGCCGGTGCCGGAGAACTTCCGCCTCGTCGAGGTGGAGGTGCCCGATCCGCGGCCGGGGGAGATCGTCGTCCGCAACACGTTCATGTCCGTCGACCCGTACATGCGCGGGCGCATGAACGACGTGAAGTCCTACGTCCCGCCGTTCCAGATCGATGCGCCCCTGGACGGCGGCGCGGTCGGCGAGGTGGTCGCCAGCGAGGCGCCGGAGCTGCCGGTCGGCACCCACGTCGTCCACCAGGCCGGCTGGCGTGAGTACGCGCGGCTGGATGCGCGGCACGCGCGCGCGATCGACCCGTCCCTGCAGACCGCCTACCTCGGCGTGCTGGGGATGCCGGGCCTCACCGCGTACGTCGGGTTGCTCGACATCGGCGCGCTGCGCGCCGGCGACGTCGTCTTCGTCTCCGGCGCCGCGGGCGCGGTCGGCAGCCTCGTCGGGCAGATCGCCAAGCTGCGCGGCCACACCGTCATCGGCAGCGCGGGCGGACCGGAGAAGTGCGCGCACATCGTCGACGACCTCGGCTTCGATGCGGCGATCGACTACCGCGAGGGCGACCTGGTCGGGCAGCTGCGCACCGCCGCACCGAAGGGCGTCGACGTGTACTTCGACAACGTCGGCGGGGATCACCTCGAGGCCGCGATGTTCGTCATGCGCACCTTCGGCCGCGTGGCCCTGTGCGGTGCGATCTCCGGCTACAACGCGACGTCGCTGCCGCCCGGCCCGCGGAACATGTTCATGGCGGTGTCCAAGCGGCTGACGCTCCGCGGGTTCATCGTGACCGACCACGCCGACCGGCGCGAGGCCTTCGAGGAGGAGGTCGGCGGGTGGGTGCGCAACGGTGACATCGTCGTGCGCGAGACCGTGGTCGAGGGCATCGCCCAGGCGCCGCACGCGTTCATCGCCCTGCTGCGGGGCGCGAACACCGGGAAGATGCTCGTCGAGCTCTAGTTCTAGGTCCGGCGGACGCCGGTCGCGGCGGTGGCGGCGCCCAGCGCCATGTACACCGCCGCGGTGCCGTACTTCGACGCGCGCGCAAGCCGGGCGCCGCCACGCCCGCGGAACCGGTCGGCCAGCGTTCCGCTGGCCAGCGCGTAGAGGCCGTCGGTGCACAGCGCGAGTGCGACGAACGTCGATCCCAGGAGGAAGGCCTGCAGCGCGACCGCGCCGGCGTCAGGGTCGATGAACTGCGGCAGGAACGCGACGAAGAACACCGCGGTCTTCGGGTTGAGCGCCGCGACGATCACGCCCTGGCCGACGATCCGCCGCGTCGGGACGGCCTGGCGCTCGGTGACGGCCAGCGCGATCTCCTCGTCGCGGGCGCGCAGGCGCATGATCCCCAGCCAGATGAGGTACGCCGCGCCGACGTACTTCAGGACGTGGAAGGCCGTGGCGGACGACGCGACGAGCGCGGAGAGGCCGAGCGCCGCCCAGAGCACCTGGATGAAGTTTCCGCACCCGACGCCCAGGACCGAGAGCAGCCCCGCCCGCCGTCCCTGGTCGACGCTGCGGGCGACGATGTAGAGCACCCCCGGGCCGGGGATGAGCACGAGGACGAGGGCCGCGCCGAGGAACAGGACGAGCGTGTGGGTGTCCGGCATCGGCGGATCGTACGCCGAACCGCCCGGGAGAATCGGCCGAACGGCATACCTACGGTGGTGTAAGTTGCCTGCGACCGCGACGGAGGAGAACCCGTAGTGTCCGTCGCAGCCGTCGTCCCAGACCACCACCAGGGGAGTTCGCCGCCGTGGGCCTGAACCTCGCCACCTTGCTCGACCAGAGCGCGCGTCACGCGCCCGACCACGTTGCGCTGCGCCTCGGCGAGCTCGCCGTGACGTACGCGCAGCTCGATGACCAAACGAAGCGGTTCGCCGGGCTGCTCAAGGCCCGGGGCATCCAGCCGGGCGACCGCGTGGCGCTGATGCTGCCCAACGTGCCGCACTTCCCGATCGCCTACTACGGCGCGCTGCGCGCCGGCGCCGTGGTGGTCCCGATGAACGTCCTGCTCAAGGGCCGTGAGGTCGCGTTCTACCTCCAGGACTCCGGCGCGAAGGTCCTCATCGCGTGGAACGGGTTCGGCGCCGAGGCCTACGAGGGCGCGGGGCTGGCCGGCGTGCCGATGGTGGGCGCGGGGCCCGACGAGCCGCCCGCGGGAATCGAGCGGGTCGAGGAGCTCGTCGGCGCGACGGAGCCGCTCGAGGGCATCCACCAGACCGAGCCGACCGATCCGGCCGTCCTGCTCTACACGTCGGGCACGACCGGCAAGCCCAAGGGCGCGACGCTCACGCACAGCAATCTGGCGTGGAACACCGAGATCAACAGCGCGATGTTCGAGACCACGCCCGACGACGTGATGCTCGGCGCGCTGCCGCTGTTCCACAGCTTCGGCCAGACGGTCTCGATGAACGGCGTGCTGCGCCGCGGCGGCACGCTCATCCTCCTGCCGCGCTTTGACCCGAACGACGCGCTCGCCCTCATCCAGCAGCACAAGGTCACGCTGTTCGCCGGTGTGCCGACGATGTACGTCGCGTTCCTCAACACGCCGAAGCTCGCCGAGACCGACGTCTCGAGCCTCCGTCTGTGCGTGTCGGGCGGCGCGGCGATCCCGGTCGAGGTGCTGAACACCGTCGGAGAGAAGATGGCGCGCATCCTCGAGGGCTACGGCCTCTCGGAGACGTCGCCGGTCGCGTCCTTCAACCATCCGGACCGCCCGAGCAAGGCCGGCTCGATCGGCACCCCGCTCTGGGGCGTCGAGATGGACGTGTGGGACATCGACGGCAAGCCGGTCGCCAACGGCGAGGTGGGCGAGATCGTCATCCGCGGCCACAACGTCATGGCGGGCTACTGGAATCGCCCGGACGCCACGCGGGAGGCCATCACCGAGGACGGGTGGTTCAAGACCGGCGACATGGCCACGCGCGACGAGGACGGCTACTACTTCATCGTCGACCGCAAGAAGGACATGATCATCCGCGGCGGCTACAACGTGTACCCGCGGGAGATCGAGGAGGTCATCTACGAGCACCCGGCCGTCCTCGAGGCCGCCGTGTTCGGCATTCCGCACGACGAGTTCGGCGAGGAGGTCGCCTGCGCTGTCGTCGCCAAGCCGGGGCAGACGCTCGACGCCGAGGAGCTCAAGGGCTACGTCAAGGACCGCGTCGCGGCGTACAAGTACCCGCGCTTCGTGCAGGTCATCGAGGAGCTCCCGAAGGGCCCGACGGGCAAGATCCTCAAGCGCGAGATCGACAAGACGCCGTTCGGGGCCGGCGAGCCCGCAGGCGCCTGACGGCAGCGTCGCCGATGCGCGGCGCGACCCGCGCCGCGCACCAGCCCGCCAGGCCCCCGGCGAGCACGTCGCCGGGGTAGTGCACCCCGACGTGCACGCGGGTGAACGCGACGAGCAGCCCGAGTCCGCGCAGCGGGATCGCCGCCGCCGGCGGCAGATCCCGCGCGGCAGCGGTGCTGAACGCCAGCGCTGACGCGCTGTGGCCCGAGGGAAACGACGTGCTGCTCGGCATCTTCACGTGACGCGCGATCGGCACGTCGTGCGCGTCGCGGTCGGGCCGGCGCCGGCCGCCGAGGGGCTTGAGCAGCGCGTTCGTCGTCAGTGACGCGAGGGCGAGCGCGACCATCCCGTCGCGCGCGGCGTCGCGGCGGCCCGCGAGCGCCAGCCCGGCTGCCACGCCCATCCACAGGCGGCCGTGGTCGGCTGAGCGGCTGAGGTGGCGCAGTTCGCGGTCCCAGAACGGCGTGTGCAGGCGCGCGACCTCGGCGAACAGCCAGACGTCGGCCCGGTGCAGCTGGCGGCGGACACTCATCGCGCCACCCTCCCGCGGATCGTGTTCAGCAGCCGGCGCAGCAGCGTGCGGCCGCGCGCCCGAGCCAGGCCGGCTGGGGAGATCCCGGGGTGCGCGGGGGCGACACGGGCGCGGATCACGCCGGGCTCGACGCCGAAGCGCAGCGGCGAGGCGAGCTTCAGCGCCTCGCCGTCGACGGCCACCTCGATCTCGTCGCTCGACGTGACCTCGAAGGTGTCGGCCGACCACTCGCGCCACCCGTGCATGCCGGGGCCGCGCCCGGCCGCGAAGCGCGCGATGAGCTCGGTCGCCTGCGACGGCGTGCGCATCTGTGCGGCGACGATCCGCAGCGTGCCCGTATCGAGCTGGGCGCGCGTGCCGAAGCCCGGGCCGGCGTCGAGCGTGTAGGCGTTGTTCGCCACGAAGATCAGCTGGGCCTCGCCGTGGTCGTTGCCGTGCGGGCTGCGGTAGTGCAGGTCGAACCCCGGCGCGCCCGGGCCGAGCATCTGCGGCAGCATGTCCGCGGCGGTCCCGAGCTTGCGCCCGCGGTAGCCATCGGCCTGGACGATCGAGGCGTAGACGCCCAGCGATGCGTTGTTGACGAACGGACGGCCGTTGACCCGGCCGAGGTCGACCCGCCGCTCGACGGCGTCGCCGAACGCGGCGATCGCCCCGACGGCGTCCTCGCGGTCGACACCGAGGTCGAGGGCGAAGTGGTTGCGAGTGCCCGAGGGGACGCACACATAGCCGAGCCCGTGCGCCGCGGCGACCGATGCCACGAGCGCTTGCGACCCGTCCCCGCCGGCCATGCCGAGGACGTCCGCGCCGTCGGCGGCCGCGCGCTCGGCCAGCTCGCGCAGGTCGTCGCCCGCGGAGAGCACGACGGGTTCCGCCCCGTGGGCGCGGGCGGCGTCGGCCAGGGTGTCGGCCGGGATGCGCCCGTCGCCGGACTTCGGGTTGATGATGAGCACGCCCTTCGCGGCCGGGCCGACGGGCGTCCCCGGCGGGGAGACCCCGTTCAGCGCACCGACGTCCACGCCGAGCGCGCGGTGGGCTGCGGCGAGCCCGAGCAGCAGGACCGCGGCGCTCAGGAGCAGCTCGCCGATGAGGTCCTCGCGGAGGACGATCGTCACCGAGATCGCGAGGGCCCCTACGCCGAATGCCGTGGCGACCAGGCGCGCCGCGCCCTGGCGCACGATCGCCCGCCACAGCGCCCACATCCCGCCGAAGGCCAGGAGCGCCGCGATGAGGCCGGAGGGGAAGCTGCGGGTGGCCACGCGCAGCTGGATCGCGATGACGGCGACGCCGGCGACGAGAGCCAGGACCGCGAGCGCGCGCTGGCGAAGGGTGGGGGCCGCCGGCGTGCGCATCGCGCGATCTTCTCACGGCGGGGGGCGGGAGGAGGGGGGTGGCCGGGACCTCGGCCCCGGAGCCTGATCGGTCCGAGGTCCCGGCCTATGGGGCGCCGTCCGCTCCCGCACGGCGGCGTCGGTTGTCTGATCAAGGTACGCCCCCGCCGAGCGCGCCTGGACGCGCGTTCGAGTCGGGCGGGGGCGTCCAGGTCAGGCGCGCAGGTCGACGTGCGGGTCGGCCGGGTGCTCTCGCGCCGCCGACGGCAGGTACGCCGCGCTGACGTCGTCGGCCGAGACCCGGCCGTGCCAGGCCTCCTCGCCGGCGCGCTGCGGGCGCGGGGCGCCGAGCAGCGGCGGCAGCTCGTCGGCGTCGTCCTTCGGGCGGTGCCAGGTCTTGAACTCCGTCCCGTTGGTCAGCACGCGGTACTCCTGCAGTCCGCCGTCGTGGCCGATGGTGAACTCGACGCGCGCCGCGTGTGTGCCGGGCGGCAGGCTGCCGAGGTCGACCGCGGGGGCGTCCTCGGCCGTCGGCCGGTCGGGCAGCGCGCCCGGGGCGAGCAGCCGGGGGTCGATCTGCGTCGCCAGCTCGATGTCGAGGCTGCGGCCGTCGGCGGTCGTCAGCGTGCCCGTGGCCTGCAGGTCGACGGGGGCCTCGGGCGGAGGCGGCTCCGGGACGCTGACGTGAATGGCCAGGCTCGGGCGCATGCTGGCCCCGGCAAGGCGCTCGGACTGCGCCACGAGCACCTCGCTTGCGCCGTTCGCGCTGAGGTCGTTGGGGTCGAGGATGTCGACCTTCACGCCGAACATGCGCTGCAGCACGGTGATGTAGTTCGTCAGCAGCGGGTCGTTGGCCCAGAGCGCACGCCTGCCCTGCACGGGCGGGTCGGCGGTTCGGGCGCGGGCCTCCTCGGCGGCCTGGCGCGCAGCGGCGCGCCCCCCGTCATCCGGGCGGTCGGCCGTCTGCTCGATGTCCCCTGTCTGCTGCCCCTGCCGGCGGACGGTCACCTGATATGCCGCCGCCGCGACCCAAAGGTCGGTGTCACTGATCCTCATCGTCGCCCCCTCCCTGGGACTCGGCCACGGATGGCCTGTGATGGACCACTTTGTGGGGTGCCCTTCGGCGGGTGGGCGGCGTTACTTGAGCCGTCTGGACGGGTGTCCGAATGCCGTGCCAGTGCGATGATCTGCGTGCCCTACACTGAGATCTCCTCACACATGTGCGTGGGGTGGTGTATAGTTGCACGCACAACCACTCACCCGTGGCAAAAGGACTTCTCTGTGAGCACACTCCTCCTCATCCCCCTCGACGACACCGTCGTCTTCCCGACGATGGATGTGACGCTCCCGGTTGACGTGGCCGGCGAGGAGCGCGTGCTCCTCGTCCCCCGTCACGAGGGCGAGTACGCGAAGGTCGGCACGGTCGCCCGCGTCGCCGATCTCGTCCGCCTCCCCGGCGGCGCGCGCGGCGCGCAGCTCGAAGGCGAGGCGCGCGGCGTCATCGGCGCCGCCCAGACGGGCATCGACGGCCAGCTGCGCGTCAGCGTCGAAGAGCACGTCGACGACGTGCCGGTCGACGGCCGCACCCGCGACCTCGAGCGCGAGTACCGCGCCGTCGTCGAGGAGATCCTCGAGCTGCGCGGGATCGACTCCCGCGTGAGCGAGTTCCTGCGCTCGATCCGCGAGCCCGGCGCCCTGGCCGACACCGTCGGCTACGCGCCCGACATCTCCTTCGAGGAGAAGCTGCGCGTGCTCGAGGAGGTCGACGTCACCGAGCGCCTGGCCATCTCGGTCGAGCTCCAGCGCGCCCGCCTGACCGAGCTGCAGGTCCGCCGCCGCATCCGCGAGGACGTCGAGGACGGCGCCCAGAAGCAGCAGCGCGAGTACTTCCTGCGCAAGCAGATGGAGTCGATCCGCCGCGAGCTGGGCGAAGACGAGGCCGACATCGTCGAGGAGTACCGCGCGAAGATCGAGGCGGCCGGGATGCCCGACGCCGCGCGCGAGCAGGCCGAGAAGGAGCTCGCCCGCCTGGAGCGCTCCGGCGAGGCCTCGGGCGAGGCGCAGACGATCCGCACGTACCTCGACTGGATGGTCGACGTGCCGTGGAGCGCGCGCTCGGACGAGCGGCTCGACCCGGTCGCCGCGCGTGAGGTGCTCGACGCCGACCACGCGGGCCTGGACGACGTCAAGGACCGCATCGTCGAGTACATCGCCGTCAAGAAGCTCCGCGTCGACCGTGACATCAAGGCCGACAGGAAGTCGGGCGCGATCCTCACGCTCATCGGCCCGCCCGGCACCGGCAAGACGTCGATCGGCGAGTCCATCGCCCGCGCGACCGGCCGCGAGTTCGTGCGCATCAGCCTCGGCGGCGTCCGAGACGAGGCCGAGATCCGCGGCCACCGCCGCACGTACATCGGCGCGCTCCCGGGCCGCCTGGTGCGCGCCCTGAAGGACGCGAAGACCATGAACCCGGTGATCCTGCTCGACGAGGTCGACAAGGTCGGCGCGGACTGGCGCGGGGACCCCTCCGCGGCGCTGCTCGAGGTCCTCGACCCCGCGCAGAACCACAGCTTCCGCGACCACTACCTCGACGTCGAGCTCGACCTGTCCGAGGTCATGTTCATCGCGACGGCCAACCAGTTCGAGACGATCCCCGGCCCGCTGCTGGACCGCATGGAGGTCATCCGCTTCGATGGCTACACCGTGGCCGAGAAGACGGCGATCGCCCGCGACTACCTGTGGCCGCGCCAGCGCGAGCGCAACGGGCTGCACGCCGACGAGGTGGAGGTCTCCGACGAGATCCTGCGCACCGTCGTGAGCGAGTACACCCGCGAGGCGGGTGTGCGTAACCTCGAGCGCGAGCTCGGCACGATCCTGCGCAAGACCGCGACGAAGATCGCCTCCGGGCAGGCCGAGGCGCCGGTCACCGTCGACCTCGACGTGGTCCGCGACGCGCTGGGGCGCCAGAAGGTGTTCCAGGAGGCGGCGGCGCGCACGGCGCTGCCGGGCGTGGCGACCGGGCTCTCGGTCACCGGCACGGGCGGCGACGTCCTGTTCATCGAAGCCAACGCGACGAAGGGCAAGGGCGGCTTGACGCTGACCGGCCAGCTCGGCGACGTCATGAAGGAGTCCGCGAAGATCGCCCAGACCTACGTGCACGCGCACGCCGAGGACCTGGGGATCGACCCGGACGTGTTCGGCGAGAAGGACCTGCACCTGCACGTCCCGGCCGGCGCGATCCCGAAGGACGGGCCGAGCGCGGGCATCACGATGACCACTGCGGTGGCGTCGCTGCTCACCGGCCGCCCGATCAAGCACACGGTGGGCATGACCGGCGAGGTCACGCTGCAGGGCCGGGTGCTGCCGATCGGCGGGCTCAAGCAGAAGGTGCTCGCCGCGCACGCCGCCGGGCTGACCGACGTGATCCTCCCGGAGCGCAACCGCGCCGACCTCGAGGAGGTCCCCGAGGACGTCCGCGAGGCGATGACGTTCCACCCGGTCATGACGGTGGCCGAGGTGCTCGAGCTCGCGCTCGAGCCCGCTCCTGCCACGGCGCTGACCTAGCGCCGGCACCGCGGACGCGCGCTTCCCCCCGGGCGCGCGTCCGCACCTTCCCGGCTCGGCCGGTGTCTACGCTGGTGGCCATGGTCTCTCTGCTGCTCACGCCGGTCATCACCGCGATCGCGGCCGCGACAGGTACGCCCGCCCCGGCGCCCGTGCCCGCGGAGTCCGCTGCGGCGCCGCGCCTGCAGCGCGTCGGCTCGTTCGAGCAGCCGCTGTTCGTCGACGCGCCGCCCGGCGACCGCTCACGCGCCTTCGTCGTCGAGCAGACGGGCAAGATCCGGATCATCAAGGGCGGCAAGACGCTTGACCGGCCGTTCCTCGACGTCTCGCAGAAGATCACCGCGGGTGGCGAGCAGGGACTGCTCGGCCTGGCGTTCGCGCCGGACTTCGCCCAGAGTCGCCGCTTCTACGTGCACTACAGCGCCAAGGAGGACGGCGGAACGCGCATCGTCGAGTACCGCGCCTCGGCGTCGGACCCGGACGTCGCGGACGCCGGCTCGGCCCGCCTGGTGCTGCGTCAGGACCAGCCCGAGGCCAACCACAACGGCGGCGCGATCCGCTTCGGCCCCGACGGGCTGCTGTACATCGGCCTGGGAGACGGCGGAGGCGGCGGCGACCAGCACGGGCGTCGCGGCAACGGCCAGTCGCTCTCGACGAAGCTCGGCAAGATCCTGCGCATCGACCCGCGTCAGGACGGCGACCGCCCGTACTCCGTGCCGGAGGACAACCCGTTCGCCAGCCGGTCGGGCGCGGCGCCCGAGATCTACAGCTATGGCCTGCGCAACCCGTGGCGCTTCTCGTTCGATGCCGCCACCGGCGACATCGCGATCGCCGACGTGGGCCAGGATCAGGTCGAGGAGATCGACTTCGCCCGCAAGGGGCGCGCGAAGGGCGTCAACTACGGCTGGCGGGTCTGGGAGGGGCGCAAACGCTACGCGCCCGGTGAGTCAGCGCCCGGGGCGGTCTTCCCCGTCATCCAGAAGCTCCACAGCGACGGGTGGTGCTCGATCACCGGCGGCGTGTTCGTCCGCGACCGCGCGCTCGGGTCCGCGCTGCAGGGGCGCTACGTCTACGGCGACTTCTGCCAGGGCCAGGTCCGCGTCGCCAAGCTGCGCGCGGGCCGGGCGACGAACGACCGGCCCCTGGGCGTCGCGCGCGTCGAGAACCTCTCGAGCTTCGGCACCGACGGCCAGGGGCGGGTCTACGTCACGTCGCTGAGCGGGCCGGTCTACCGCCTCACGCGGTAGGCGCGGCCACGGCCGGCTTGGCCTTCGCCATCCGCAGCGCCCACAGCAGCATCGGCAGCTGCAGCGGCAGGCGGCCGTAGAGGGCCGCCTTGGGGATCTGCGGGTAGCGCTCGGGGTTGAGCGCCATGTGGACGTTGGCGGGGAAGACGCCGACGACGGTCGCCGCGAGCAGCCAGCCGCCGAAGCTCCGCGTCTTCGGGTGCAGCACCGCAAGCCCTCCGACCGCCTCGGTCACGCCGCTGGCGTAGACGAGCTCGCGGTGGGCGGGCAGGTAGTCGGGCATGATCGCCTCGTACATCTTGGGGCGCAGGAAGTGCAGGACGCCCGTGGCCACGAAGGCCCAGCCGAACTTGGGATTCATCGGGCGCGCAGCCCCTCGAACGCGATGTCGGCGAAGCGGCGCCACGAGAAGCCCTCGCGGCCGTCGTTCTCCATGTCGGCGATCTTCGCCAGTGAGCACATGAGCATGGAGACATCATCCATGGTCGCGTCGGCGCGGACCTGTCCCGAGGCCTTCCCGCGCTCGAGCAGCGATGTGGTCGCGGCACGCAGCCGGTGCTGCTCGGCGGCGACGTCGGCGAGGATGTCGCGATTGCCGCCGACGGCGGCGGCGAGGCCGCGGTCGTTGGCACACCGCTCGCCGCACGCGTGCACGAGCGTGAGCAGGAGCGCCCAGGGATCGCCTTCCCGCGCGGCGGTCGCCTCGGCTCCGTCGGCGAGCCGCTCGAAGTGATCGCGCGCCAGCGCCTCGATCAGCGCTTCCTTTGTGGGGAAGTGGCGATACACCGTGCCCACGCCGACACCCGCGCGCTTGGCGATGTCGGGCATCTGCGCGTCCTGTCCGTCGGCGGCGAAGACCGCGCGGGCCGCCTCGAGGACCTTCTCGCGGTTGCGGCGCGCGTCCGCGCGCATGGGGCGAACGGCGATCCCGGCGAGGGGCGGGGGCGTAGCGCTCACGTGTCTCCTTGGCCGATCGGGGTGCAAACGGAACTCCATTTCCGCTACTGTGCGGCGCAGAGGGAAACGGACTTCGACTTCCACTTTACACCCGGAGCTCACCATGGCACCAGACACCACCTCCGCGGACGACCGGAAATGGCTCGCGCTCGCGCTGCTCGCCGTCGCGCAGTTCGTCGTCGTCCTCGACGCGTCCATCACCAACGTCGCGCTGCCGTCGATCGGCCGTGACCTCGAGATCACCCAGGAGAACCTGGCCTGGGTCGTCAACGGCTACACGCTCGTCTTCGGCGGCTTCCTGCTGCTCGGCGGCCGCGTCGCCGACCTCGTCGGCCGGCGCCGGATGTTCATCACCGGCCTCATCCTCTTCAGCCTCGCCTCGCTCGTCGGCGGGTTCTCCACGAGCGAGGGCATGCTCATCGCCGCCCGCGCCGTCCAGGGCCTCGGCGCGGCGATCGTCTCCCCGGCGGCACTGTCGATCCTCACCGTGACGTTCGCCGAGGGGCCGGAGCGCAACAAGGCCATGGGCGTGTGGGGCGCGGTCGCCGGCTCCGGTGGCGCCGCCGGCGTGCTGCTCGGCGGCATGCTCACCGAGTGGCTGAGCTGGGAGTGGGTCCTGTGGGTCAACGTCCCGATCGGCCTCGGCGCGGCGGCGCTTGCGCTCTCGCTCATCACCGAGAGCCGGCAGGACTCCGACAGCCGCCACTTCGACATCCTCGGTGCGGTCTCGATCACCGCCGGCCTGTCGATCCTCGTCTACGCGCTCGTTGACGCCAACGACGCCGGCTGGGGCTCCGGGCAGACGCTCGGCCTGCTCGGTCTCTCCGCCGCGCTCATCGCCGCCTTCGTCGTCATCGAGCGGCGCTCGAAGTCCCCGCTCGTGCCGTTCCGGATCTTCTCCAACCGCACGCTGACCGGCGCGAACGTCACCGGCCTGCTGATCGGCGCCTCGCTGTTCAGCATGTTCTTCTACATCTCGCTGTACATGCAGCAGACGCTGGGCTACGACGCCCTGAAGGCGGGCGTGGCGTATCTGCCGCTGGCGCTGACGATCATCGTCGCCGCCGGCGTGGCGTCGGGGCTCGTGACGAAGATCGGCTTCAAGCCGGTGCTGCTCGGCGGGCTCGCGCTCGTGACCATCGCGCTGCTGTGGTTCAGCCGCGTGTCGGTCGGCGGCGGGTACCTCTCGGACATCCTGTTCCCGAGCGTGCTGGCGGGCGCCGGGCTCGGCTTCTCGTTCGTGCCGGTCACGCTCGCTGCGACGCACGGGACCGACGAGCACGACGCAGGCCTGGCGTCCGGCCTCATCAACACGTCGCAGCAGGTGGGCGGCGCGCTCGGGCTGGCGATCCTCTCGGCGGTCGCCGCGAGCGTGACGGGCGACGTCGTCCCCGGCGCGCCGGGCTCGGTTGATGCGCTGACCGACGGGTTCCAGGCCGCGTTCCTGACGGGTGCCGGCCTCGCCGCACTCGGCTTCGTCGCGGCGCTGACCATCATCCGCGGCAGCGACTCGAAGGCCCTCATCGGGCAGGAGGTGCCGCAGGGCGCGGCGGCCGGCTGACCGGTACTCTGACGGTCGTCATAGCCTGCCGAAAGGACCCGTGCCGTGCCGACCCTCAGCCGTGAAGGCGATGTCTTCGTCCTGCATCTCGGTGACGACGAGAACCGCTTCAACCCCGACTGGGTCGGTGCCGTCACCGAGCTGCTGGACGAGGCGGCCGCCGCCGAGGCGCCCCGCGCCGTCGTCCTGAGCGCGTCCGGGAAGGTGTGGTCCAACGGGCTCGACCTCGAGTGGATCGGGGCGAACGTCGACCGGCTCGACGGCTTCGTCACGATGGTGCACGAGTTGCTGGCGCGCACGATCGTCTTCCCGGGGATCGTCGTGGCGGCGATCCAGGGGCACTGCTTCGCGGCGGGCGCGATGCTCGCGCTCGCCGCCGATCAGCGCGTCATGCGCGCCGACCGCGGGTTCTTCTGCCTGCCCGAGGCGGACATCAACATCCCCTTCACGCCGGGGATGTCGGCGCTGATCCAGGCCAAGCTGTCGGCGCCCGCCGCGCACGAGGCGATGACGACCGGCCGGCGGTTCGGCGGGGCGGATGCCGCCTCGCTGCAGATCGTCGACGAGGCGGTCGCCGAGGACGAGGTGCTTCCGCGGGCGATCGAGCGCGCCGCCGCGCATGTGGGCAAGAGCCCCGACGTGCTGCGGACGATCAAGGAGCGGATGTACCCCGGCGTGGTCGCGATGCTGCGCGACCGCGAGGCGAACCGCTTCGGGTCCTAGGACGGGTCGTAGACGAACTCGTCGTCGCCGAGCAGGACGACGACAGGCTCGCCGGTCCGCGCGGCGATCCCCAGGGGGCGTGCGGGATCGGTCGTCTCGTAGTCGGCCGCCACGACGCTGCGGCCGCCGACCAGCGATGCGATCTGCGTCACGGCGTCGGCGAGCATGTCGAGCCCGCCGATCGCGCCGATGACCTTGCCCTCGGCGGCGTCGATGTCCATCGCCGGGAGCTGCTTCATCTCGGGCAGCATGGGCAGGACGACGTCCGGCACGGCCCCGTGGGCGAGCTCGCGCTCCTGGCCGTCGGCGTCGACGACCTGGATGCCGCCCAGGCGGACGGCCCGCACGGCGGCCGGCTCGCCGCCGTCCTCGCCGGGGTCCTGGAGGATGCTGACCTGCAGGGCGCCGGTGCCGTGCAGGAGCTCGCGCGCGAGCGCGATGGAACGATCGACGTCGACGGGAGGCACGACGTGCAGCCTACGCGCCCTCATCGCCGGCCGGCGTGGTGTCGACCTCGCCGGTGACCGGATGGCCGGCGCCGTCCCACAGCGCGACGCGACCCGTGCCGTCCGGGTACTCCGCCAGGGCGGCGCGGAACGTGCCGTCGCGAGCGTAGAGCTCGACCGTCGGCGGACCCTCCGCCCGCTGCCCGGTGCGCCCCCGCAGCGTGCCCTGCTCGTCGAGGAGCTCCATGCCTGTCCCGCCGTCCGGCCAGACCCCGACGCCTGCGCGGTACCGGCCGGCCTCGTCCCAGAACTCCGCCGACGCCGATCGCGCGCCGAGCGGCCCGACGGCCAGCAGCGCTCGCAGATGGCCGAGCGGGTCCCACACCGTCAGCCCGTTCGGGCCGTCGGGGTCCTCGCGGATCCCGACGCGCTGCCGGCGGTCGGCGTCCCAGAGGTCGAGGCTCGTCGTCCCGTCCAGCCACGAGCCGAGCGTGGCGCGCCACGTCCCGTCGGCGTCGGCGAGCTTCACCGACGCCGAGCCGCCGGGCTCCACGCGGACCGTCGCGCGGACCATGCCGTCGGCGTCGGCGAGGTCCAGCGCCACGCCGCCTTCGTCGCGCAGCCCGAGCCGCGCGCGCACGCGCCCGTCCTCGTCGACGATCTCGACGGCCGGGACGCGCAGGGGCTCCATGCTCCGACTACGACGCGATCACCGGGCCGGGATCAGGAACCGTGTGAACGCCAGGACGAGCCACAGGGCCACGGCGAGGTTGGGGGAGACGAAGGCGACAGGCACCGAGCAGAGGAAGACGATCACCGGCAGGGCCGATCGCAGCCGGGCCGCCCGGATCTCGGCCGGCGTGGTCGGCGGGTCGCGTAGCAGGTCGTGGTGCAGCGCGTAGTGGAAGATCGCCCCCATCCCGATGGAGACGAACGCGATGCACAGCGCGTACGGCCAGACGCCCCACGCCTGATCGCCGTACTCGCCGAGGAGGTCGGTCGGGACCGGCAGGAGCGCGATGAAGCACAGGACGAAGAGGTTCAGGGCCATGAGCCGGCCGTCGAACGCGCGGAGGTTGGCCAGCAGCCGGTGGTGGTGGACCCAGAAGAACCCGACCACGGCGAATGAGATGAAGTACGCCAGCAGCTGGAAGCGCACGCCCCACAGCTCGTGCGGCAGCGCCCGGCCGTTGTGGGCCGACGGCACCGTCGGGATGTTGATCGAGAGGACGAGCAGCGTGATCGCGATCGCGAACACGCCGTCGCTGAAGGCCAGGATCCGGCCGAACTCCAGCTCGCCGTCGTCCCGGCTGTGCAGCGTCATACCGGCTCGGGGTCGATCCGCGCCTGCTCGATCCGCCGCGCCACGAGATCGGCCCACGCCTCCCCGGGATGGCGTTCGCGCAGGTGCGCGGCGGCCGCCAGGTGGTCGTACGGCACCCGGTGATGGTCGACGCCACCGTCGCCGCGGACCGTCGCGTACGCGGCGCAGGGGTCGCCGTCGAAGGGCATCCCGACGCTCCCGGGGTTGACGAGCTCGATCCCGCCGAACGCGCTGATCCGCCGGAACGGCAGGTGCGTGTGGCCGAAGACGAGCCGCGCGTCGGCGACGCCGTCGAGCAGCTCCTGCTCGTCGGGGGCCGGCTGGGGCAGGAACGAGCGGACGTCGCTGACCGGCGAGCCGTGCCAGGCCCGGCCGCCGGGCGCCGGCGCGCTCTCGGGCAGCGCGGCGAGTTCGGCCACGAGCGCGTCACCCAGCTCGGCGCGGCACGCGGCGATCGCGTCGGGGACGGGGAGGACGTCCGGCGCGTCCTGCGGCGCGGCCGTCCAGCGCTCGCCGTTGCCACGGATCCAGGTGGCGTTCGGCAGCGCCTGCAGCACGGCGACGGTGGCGGCCGGCGCGGGGCCGAACAGCGCGACGTCGCCGCCGATGAGGTAGGAGGTCGCGCCGCGCAGCCGGGCGTCCTCCAGGACGGCCTCCAGGGCGGGCAGGTTGCCGTGCACGTCGTAGAGGAGGGCGAGCATCGTCATAGGATCGCGCGTCGTGACGTCGAGCGAGCACCTGGCCCTGCACGGGCCCACCCTCACCCTGCGGATCCCGACCCTGGCCGACGCGCCCGCGCTGTTCGG
Organism: Bifidobacterium breve; assembly: GCA_945878865.1. GTDB lineage: Bacteria > Actinomycetota > Thermoleophilia > Solirubrobacterales > Solirubrobacteraceae > Svornostia. The sequence goes on from CAMCUD010000002.1 coordinate 76,085, forward strand.
GTTGGCCTCGGACCCGGAGGTGACGCGGTGGTTCTCCTGGGGGCCGTACACGGACGAGACCCAGGCGCGGGCCTACCTCGAGCGCCTGCCCGGCCAGCGCCGGCGGGGCGAGCAGCTCGACCTCGTCCAGCAGCACCGCGAGCACGGGATCATCGGGATCACTGGCCTGTCGGAGTTCTCGATGCGCGACCGGCGCGCGCTCGTGGGCACGTGGTTCGGCCGGGAGTTCTGGGGCTCGGGCGCGAACACCGAGTCGAAGGCGCTGATCTGCCATCTCGGGTTCGACCTGCTCGGCCTCGAGCGGATCACGAGCGTGGCGAACGTCGAGAACGCCAGGTCACGGCGCGCGCTGGAGAAGGCCGGCTTCGTCCACGAGGGTGTCCTGCGCGGCTGGCACCGGCACGGTGACCGGCAGCTCGACGTGGCGATCGTCAGCATCCTGCGCCCCGAGTGGGAGGCGATGACCACGCGTCATCTCGACTACACGGTCGAGGGTGAGCCGCCCGCCGCCTTCGTTGTAGAGCGGTGACCGCTCAGCCGTCGCGGCGCGCTTCCCAGGAGAAGCCGCGGATGGCCAGGACGATGCCGGCGGCGGCCCAGAGCGCGACGATCGCGAGGTTCGAGAGGTTGTCGGCCAGCGATGTCCCGGTGACCATGGCCGCGCTCAACCCGTCGATGAGGTGCACGAGCGGCAGCGCCTGCGCGATGTCGTGGAGGAACTTCGGCGCGTCCGCGGCGTCGTAGAACACGCCGCTGATGAAGATGACCGGGAGGAACACCGCGTTGACGTAGGCCGGCGTCGCCTCGAAGTTCGGGATCGCATGGCTGAACGCCACGCCGAGCGCCGCGAAGCACACGACGCCGGCGAGCGAGAAGACGACCAGCTCGAACCAGTCCTTGGGCCACCCGATGTCGTAGAAGAGCCGGCCGGCGACGATGACGATGGTCAGCTGGATCGCGGCGTTCGTCACCGCGTTGCCGAAGACGCCGGTGAGATAGGAGCCCGTCGGCATCGGGGTGCCGCGCAGGCGCTTGAGCACGCCCTGCTCGCGCAGGAAGACGACGTTGTGCGCGAGCGCGACGAACGTCGTGGTCATGATGCTCATGCCGGCGATGCCGGGAACGAGCACGTCGAGGTTCGCCTGGTTGTCGGCGTAGAGCGTGCCCAGCAGGAACAGCAGCAGCAGCGGCAGGAAGAAGTTGAAGAACGCCGCCGCCGGGTTGCGCCAGAACATCTTGCGCTCGAGGCGGTACTGGCGCCAGGCCAGCGTCATCGGCTCAGCCATGGTCGGGCACCTCCGCGCCGGCCTCCGCGGGCGTCTCGCTGGTGAGCTCGAGGTAGACGTCCTCGAGCGACGGGCGCGTCACGGTGAGCTCGCGCAGCTCCTCGCCACGCGCCAGCGCCGCGCTCGTGAGCTGATGCAGCAGCGCGGTCGGTGCGTCGGTGACCCGGGTCTGCAGCTCGCCGGCCTCGTCGCGCCACGTGATCCGGTGGCGGCTGGCCGAGCCCACGCCGAGCGCGGCGGGCGGCCCCTCGGTGACGATGCGCCCGTCCTTGACGATCGCCACGCGGTCGCACAGCGCCTGCGCCTCGTCGAGATAGTGCGTGGTCAGCAGGACCGTCTTGCCCAGCTCGGCGAGCGCGCGCACGGTGTCCCATGCGGCACGGCGCGCGGCCGGGTCGAAGCCCGTGGTCGGCTCGTCGAGGAAGATGAGCTCGGGGTCGCCGACGAGCGCGAGCGCGAAATCCAGTCGGCGCGCCTGGCCGCCGGAAAGCTGGCGGGCGCGCTTGCCGGCACTCTCGGTCAGCCCGGCGAGCGCGATGACCTCGTCGACGTCCCGCGGCTCGGTGTACATCGCCGCCCAGTGCGCGACCGCCTCGCGGACGGTGACGTGGCGGTACATGCCGCCGCTCTGCAGCACGATGCCGACGCGGGAGCGCAGCGCACGCGGCCGGCCGCCCGGGTCGAACCCGAGCACGGAGACGATGCCGCTCGTGCGCTGGCGGTAGCCCTCGAGGATCTCGACGGTGGTCGTCTTGCCGGCGCCGTTGGGACCCAGCAGGCCGAAGACCTCGCCGCGCGCGACCTCGAAATCGATGCCCCGGACGGCCTCGTGGCCGCCGTAGGACTTGTGCAGGTCGCGGACGAGGATCGCGGGGGCGTCGCTCATCACGGGTCTCATCTTCGCAGGGGATGCAGGGCATCTGTCGGCTGCGTGCGCCAGGCCTGACAGGATCGGGCGCGCATGCGCTGCGCCTGTGTCGACATCGGGGCGAACACCACGAGGCTGCTCGTCGCCGAGCCGAGCGGGGCGGGAGGCCTGCGACCGGTCTTCGCCGAGCGGCTCTTCTCGCCCCTGCGCGCAGAGCGCGATCCGGGCGACCCGCTCGACGACGAGGAGGTCGCCGCGCTGGCCGGCCAGGTCGCCGCGCAGGTGGCGCTGGCCCGCGAGTACGGGGCCGAGCGCGTGGCCGTCGTGGCGACCGCCGTGCTGCGCTCGGCGGCCAATCGTGAGGACGTCGCCGCGCGCATCGGCGGCCGCGCGGGCGAGCCGCTGCAGATTCTCGACGGCCACGCCGAGGCGCGGCTCGTGTTCTCCGGCGCGCTCGGAGCGCTCGACGAGCCTCCCGCCGGCGAGGTCGGCGTCGTGGACATCGGCGGCGGCTCGACCGAGGTGGCGGTCGGCACGGCCGCGGCCGGACCGCGGTGGTCCGCATCGATCCAGATCGGCTCCCGCGTGCTGACCGCCGCGCACGTCCGGCACGACCCCCCGACGGCCGAGGAGCTGCGCGCGCTGCGCGCCGACGCCGTCGCGGCGCTCGACGTGCTGCACCCGCCTCCCGTCGACGACGCGTACGCGGTGGGAGGCGACGCCACGTCGCTGCGCCGGCTCGTCGGCCCGGTGCTCGACGCCGACGCGCTCGCCGCGGCGCGCGCGAAGGTGTGCGCTGCGCCCGCGCAGGACATCGCCATCGATCTCGAGCTGCACCCGCAGCGCGCGCGGGTCTTGCCGGCGGCGCTGCTCCTCCTCGAGGCCGCGACGGTTGCGCTGCACGCGCCGCTGCGTCTCTGCGGCGGCGGGCTGCGCGAGGGGGTCGTCCGAGAACTCCTGCAAGACTCGGGGCATGGCCAAGGCGCGTGAGATCCCCGGGCTGGAGGGCGACCTCCCGTTCGCGGTCGCCGCGGCCCGCACGGTCCGCGTGCGCGCGACCGAGCTGTTCGAGCACCTCGACGGCGTCCTCGACATGGAGGACATCGAGCGCGTGCACGACGCGCGCGTCGCGACCCGCCGGCTGCGCGCCGTGCTGGAGATCTACGCCCCGTGCTTCCCGTCCGAGCCGTTCGCGGCGGCGCTGAAGGACGTCAAGGCGCTCGCCGACGCCCTGGGGGCTCGGCGCGATCCCGACGTCCACCTCGACGCACTCGCAAAGCTCGGCGCCGCCCTGCCGCCGGAGGACGCGCCGGGGATCGCGCTCGTGGCCGACCGGTTCCGGGCCGAGCAGGCCGAGGGCAACGACGTCCTGCGCCAGGCGCTCGAGGACGTCGCCGAGCACCGGCTGCGCGAGCGCCTCGTGATGCTCGCCGACGCGGCCGAGGCGGCGGCGTGAAGGCCAAGCGGGTCAAGCACCTCGACCCGCGGGGCGGACTGGCCGACCAGGCCGAGCGGATCATCCGGGTCCGCCTCGACGAGCTCATCGCGTTCACGCCGCGCGCGCTGGATCCGTCGGAGGTCCAGGCCCTGCACGACATGCGGATCGCCGCCAAGCGGCTGCGCTACGTGCTGGAGATCTTCGGGGACCTGTTCGGGCCGTACGCTGACAAGGCCGGGCGCCGCGCGAAGGACCTGCAGGACCTCATCGGCGAGATCCACGACTGCGACGTCATGCTGCCGCGGGTGCACGCGCTCATGGCCGAGCTGGAGGCCGACGCCGCCCGCACCGTCAGGGCCGCCGCCGGGCCCGCCGAGGACCTCGATCCGGCGCTGACCGCGGCCGCGCCGCACGGGCCGCAGTGGCGCGGGCTGCACACGCTCGCCACGCATCTGGTCGCCCGCCGCGCGCTGCTGTTCGAGCGCTTCCTCCTGCTCTGGACCGAGCTGGGGCGGGAGGGCTTCGTCGCCCGCCTGGACTTCGCCCTGCGCGAGCGCGCCTGACCCGTGGTGACAACGGAGTGAAAGGGGTGGTATCCCGCGCCGCGCGTGGGATACCGTCCAGGGCGTGAGCAGCCTCGATCGCGCCGCCCCTTCCACCCTCGACGAGACGGGCGCCGCCCCGTCCGCGCCGGGGCTCGACAGCCCGGAGCTGTACTTCAACCGGGAGCTGTCCTGGACGGACTTCAACGACCGGGTGCTCCAGCTCGCGGAGGACCCGACCGTCCCGCTGATGGAGCGGGTGAAGTTCTGCGCGATCTGGACCTCGAACCTCGACGAGTTCTTCATGATCCGCGTCGCCGGCCTGCACGACCAGGTCGACGCGGGCCTGTCGGACCCCAAGATCGATGGGCGCACGCCGGCGGAGACGCTCGAGGCGATCCGTGAGAAGGTCCGCGGCCACCTGGCCCGCGTGCACGGCTGTCTGCGCCGCGAGCTGTGGCCGGCGCTCGCCGAGCACGATGTCCGCCTGGTCGGCCTCGACCAGATCACCGGCCCGGCGCGCGAGAAGCTCGAGGCGCGCTACCGGCGCGAGATCTACCCGGTCCTCACGCCGCTGGCGGTCGGGCTCGGCCGGCCGTTCCCGTACATCTCCAACCTCTCGCTGAGCCTCGCCGTGCAGGTGCGCGACCCGCACACCGGCCACGAGGTCTTCGCCCGGGTGAAGGTGCCGAAGGAGATGCTGCCGCGCTTCGTGCCCGTCGACGCGCCTGACGGCAAGGGCCATGTGTTCGTCGCGCTCGAGGAGATCATCGCCGCGCATCTGCAGGACCTCTTCCCGGGGATGGAGATCGTCGACCAGGGTGTCTTCCGCGTCACGCGCGACGCGGACTTCGACGTCTCCGATGAGGCCGACGACCTCCTGCAGGCCATCGAGCAGGAGCTGCGCCGCCGCCGGTTCGGCGAGGCGGTCCGCCTGGAGGTCAACACCGGGATCAGCCCGCTCCTGCGCGAGCAGCTGACCGGCGCGCTCGGGCTCAGCGAGGACCAGGTCTACGACGTCGACGGCCTCCTGGACCTGACGGATCTCTGGCAGATCGTCAAGCTGCCCGGGATGCGCGAGCTGCGCGACCGGTCGTGGACGCCGGTGACCCAGCCGCGCCTGCAGGACGACGACGGCGAACGGGTCGACATGTTCGCCGAGATCCGCCGGGGCGACATCCTCGTCCACCACCCGTACGACGCGTTCACCACGTCGGTGGAGCGCTTCGTCCAGCAGGCGGTCAACGACCCCGACGTCCTCGCGATCAAGCAGACGGTGTACCGCACGAGCGACGACACGCCGCTGATCCCCGCGCTCATCCGCGCGACGGAGAACGGCAAGCAGGCGGTCTGCCTCGTCGAGCTCAAGGCGCGGTTCGACGAGCGCGCGAACATCATCTGGGCACGCGAGCTGGAAGAGGCCGGCGTCCACGTCGTCTACGGGCACCCGGCGCTGAAGACGCACGCGAAGGCGATTCTCATCGTCCGCCGCGAGGGGGACGGGGTGCGCCATTACGTGCACGTCGGCACCGGCAACTACCACCCGAACACCGCGCGGCTCTACACCGACTTCGGCCTCTTCACCTGCGACGAGAACATCGGCAACGACGTCGCGGACATGTTCAACTTCCTCACCGGCTTCGCCCGTCCGCGGCGCTACCGCCGGTCGCTCGTCGCGCCGTCGGGCCTGCGCGACGGGATCATCGAGCGGATCGAGAAGACGATCGCCGCCCACGAGGACGGGAAGCCGACCCGCATCCAGATGAAGATGAACTCGCTCGTCGACCCGGCGTGCATCCGCGCGCTGTACCAGGCGTCGCAGGCGGGTGTGCCGATCGACATCAACACCCGCGGGATCTGCTGCCTGCGTCCGGGGGTGCCTGGCGTGTCGGACACGATCCGCGTCATCTCGGTCCTCGGCCGGTTCCTCGAGCACTCGCGGATCTACGCGTTTCACCGCGGCGACGAGACGGAGGTCCTCATCGGATCCGCCGATCTCATGCAGCGCAACCTCGACAGCCGGGTCGAGCTCGTCGTGCCGGTGCAGGACGACGTCCTGCGCAGCGACATCCTCGACACGATGGAGCGCTGCCTGGCCGACGACACGGGAGCGTGGGAGCTGCAGTCCGACGGCACGTGGGCGCGCCGCGCGGCGGCTGCGCCGCCGCGGTCCGTGCAGCACGAGCTCATGATCGGGCACGCGGCCCGCGCCCAGGAGGGCCGCGCCGCCGGAGAGCCCTGATTTTGGTGCATCGGAGGACCGCATCGGCGCGGCCGGGGCGGTGTTCCGGCATCCGCACCGTTTGACGGACCTTCGGGGGGCTCGCTACCGTGATGAACATGTCCCGCCGACGACTGGCCCTCGCGCCCGTCGTCGCGCTTCTGCTCAGTGGCCTGGTGGGGGGCCCTGCGGCTTCGGCTGCGCAGTCCCCTACGCCCGAGCCGACCGCGACGGCCGCAGCGACAAAGAAGAAGAAGAAGTCGAAGAAGCCGACGGTCTCCAGCCTCGACAAGCGGCTGAAGAAGACCGAGAAGAACCTGGCCGCTGCCCGCAAGCAGCTGCGGATCGTCCAGCGCGCGACCGCGACGCTCGTCAGCGGCCTGGACACCGTCGTCGGGGCGAACGGGTCGATCGAGTCGCTGCTGGGCAGCGGGCTCGGCGATGTCGCCGGGCCGCAGCTCGCGCAGCTCCAGGCGATCCTCGACAAGTCGGTCTCCGACCAGGCCGCGACGAACGCCAACGCGCTCGTCGTCGCGCTGCAGAACCCCGCGCTCAAGCCGCAGCTCGAACAGCTCATGACCGGCCTGTTCGGCGTGAGCCCCACGACGATCGGGCAGTCGATCGCCAACCTTGGTCCGGCGATCCAGCAGGGGCTCGCGCAGATCACGGTGCGTGAGCAGCCGGTGCTCTTCGCCAAGGTCGGCGGGGTGTCATCGAGCGCGGTCGTCGGCGGCGACCTGCCGGACGACCTCAACCCCCTCACGGTCTCCGGCTCGGTGGTCCTCAACGTCTCGGGCGCCTCGGCCACCCCGGTGCAGCTGCTCGCCGGCGCGCGCAGCGACGAGGGCGATCAGCCCGCGGCCAAGGCCGTGCTGGACTCCATCGAGGTCGAGGCGGGCAGCGGCGTGACGGTCGGCGGCGGCTCGGACTTCGGCACCGGCCACCGCGTGGTCGGCGGCAGCGGCGCGGTCGTGGGCCTCAACCGCATCGAGCGGTCGAGCGCCCTGGACCCGACGAGCAGCAAGCTCGTCGACATCGCGCAAGGCCCGCTGACGGTGAGCGGCAGCGGGTCCGTGCTCGTGCGCTTCACCGTCCGCGTGACGGACGACAGCGCCAACGACTAGTCCCTTCAGCGGGGCGTTGTGGCTCTGCCACAACCCCCGGCGGGAGTCCGGCTCTGCCGGACTCCCCTCCTACCAATGGACGCCCTTCATGAGGTTCGCCACCGCGATCTGCTCCACGGACGCGCGCTCCGCCGGGTCGTCGGTCCCCTTCGCCGCAGCGCTGTCGGGGAACAGCTTGTACGCGGTGTGCAGGATCTGGTCTGACACCCGCGGCAGCAGCGCGTTCATCAGCACGCCGAAGGTGCCCAGCCGCGTGTTGATCTCCTTCGGCTTGGCGCGGATGGCCTCGCAGATGAGGTCGGCCGCCTCGTCGGGCGTCGCGGTCGGGAACGAGTCGTAGATCTTCGTCGGGGCGATCATGTCCGTCTTGACGAGCGGCATGTGGATCGTCGTGAACGTGACGTTGTCGCCGAGCGTCTCGGTCGCGGTCACGCGGCTGAACGCGTCGAGCGCCGCCTTGCTCGCGACGTACGCCGAGAAGCGCGGCGTGTTCGCCTGGACGCCGATCGAGCTGACGTTGACGATGTGCCCGCGCTTGCGCTCGCGCATGTGCGGCAGCAGCTCCATGATGAGCTTGATGGCGCCGAAGTAGTTCAGCTGCATCGTGCGCTCGTAGTCGTGGAAGCGGTCCTGGCTGAGCGCCACCGACCGCCGGATCGAGCGGCCGGCATTGTTGACGAGGTAGTCGACGGCGGCGTGCTCGGCGAGGACGTCCTTGACGAGCCGGCCGATGTCCTCGAGGTCGGTGAGGTCGGCGGGGTAGACGTACGCCGTGCCGCCGAACTGCTCGATCTCCTTCTTGACGAGCTCGAGCTTGTCCTCGCTGCGCGCGACCAGCAGCGGGATCCCGCCGGCGCGGGCGATCTTGATGGCGGCGCTCTTGCCGATGCCCGCCGAGGCGCCGGTGATGAGCACGGTCCGCCCGTTGACGGCGCCCTCGAACGAACGGTCCTTGTGGAGGTCCGGGTCGAGGTTGCGCTCCCAGTAGTCCCAGAGCTTGCCGGCGTAGCTGTCGAGCGGCGGAACGGCGATGCCGGTGCCGTCCAGCGCGCGCTCGGTGTCGCGCGTGTCGAACTCGCTGGCCAGGCCGACGTAGTCCAGGACGACGTCGGGGATGCCCAGCTCGGCCAGGAACGTCGCGCGCATGTCCTTGGCGAACTGCAGGTTCATGAGCAGGCTCAGCGTGCCCTTGGGCAGCGCGTCGAGCAGGCCCTTGTCGACGCGCATCGACAGCTGCGGCGCGTGCGCCGCGCGACAGAACGTGTTCAGCGCGTCGCCCGACTTGATCGGCCGTGACGAGGCGAGGTGGAACGCCTGGCCGTCACGGTCGGGCAGGTGCGCGATGTGGTCGATCGCGTCGGCGACATAGTCGACGGGGACGATGTTCGTCGCCCCGAGCTCCGGCCCGACGAGCGGGAACCACTCCGGGACGAAGTGGCGCAGGCGCTGGATCGGCTTGAAGAGGTAGTACGGCCCGTCGACCTTGTCCATCTCGCCGGTCTGCGAGTCGCCGACGACGATCGCGGGGCGGTAGATGCGCCACGGGGTGTCGGTCTGCAGGCGCACGAGCTGCTCGGACTCGAACTTCGTGCGGTGGTAGGGGGACGGCAGGTCCTGCCCCTCGTCGAACATGTCCTCGCGGAACAGGCCCTTGTACATGCCGGCGACCGCGATGGACGAGACGTGATGGATGCGGTCGGCGCCCATCGCCTTCGCCGCCTCGAGGACGTGCGCGGTGCCCTCGACGTTCAGCGCGCGGTTCATCTCGTCGGTCGCCGTCATGTCGTACATGGCGGCGAGATGGAAGACGTCGGTGACGTCCTGCAGCGCCGCGGTGTCCGCGTCGTCGAGGCCGAGCCGCGCCTGGGTGAGGTCGCCGATCACGGGGCGGACCCGCCCGGCGGCGCCCCAGCGCTCGATGAGCTCGTCGAGGCGCGCTGTCGACGACTCGCGCACCAGCACCGCGATGTCGGCGTCGCGCCGAAGCAGGCGTTCGACGAGGTTCCGGCCGATGAAACCTGTCGCGCCCGTCACGAAATACGTCATCGCTCTCCTCAGCTCCCCGGGGTGATGGCCCGGAGGCTACACCGCGGGGCCAGCGGGCCTGGCAGGTTGCGGGCCGAGAAACACGAACGCCCCGGGCAGGGAGGTCCGGGGCGCTGGTGTCACGTCAGTGCGGTCGGCGAGGAGGGCTCGCTCGCACAACGCAGCGTGCCCGCCTGGGGCGGGCACGGTGTGAAGATGTCGAGAAGGCTGCGGGGACTACCAGCCGCCGGCCCAGTGGGCCGCGGAACCCTGGACCTTCGACGCGGCCTTGCGGCGCGCCTTGCGCTTGTCCAGCGCGAGCTGGATGAGCGACATCGTCAGGACGAAGAGCGGGAAGAAGGCGATCAGCGCGAAGCCGAAGTTCGTGACGACCTTGTCGGTCGTCTCGCCGTACAGGCCCTCGCCGGCGTCGTGGGCGAGAGCGGGGGTGGCCGCGACCAGCAGCATGGTGGCGGCGAACGTGAGGGCGGTCAGAGAGCGTCGCATCGGAGGATCGGATTCTATACCGGGATGGCGTCGCTGGAGCGTTCCCGTCCCCTTCCTGGCGTCGAGCTGCTGCGCCTGAACCGCCCCGCGGTCCGGAATGCGCTCGATTCCCCGACCCTCGTCGAGCTGCTCGCGGCCCTTGAGGAGATCGCCGCGGACCCGTCCGCGCGGGTCCTGGTCTGGTCCACCACGTCGACCGTCGCGTTCTGCGCCGGGGCGGACGTGGGCGAGCAGCTGGACGACGCCGGCGGCATCCGGCGGATGGAGCTGTTCTGCCAGCTCTACGCCGCGCTGGAGGCGCTGGAGATCCCGTCCGTGTGCGTCTGCGTGGGCAACGTGCTCGGCGCCGGGACGGAGATCGCGTCCTCGTGCGACCTGCGGGTGGGCGGGGACAACCTCAAGCTCGCGTGGATGGCCGCGCGCCGCGGCGTGCCCGTCGGCCCGGCGCGGCTCGTCGGCCTCGTGGGGCTCGCGCGCGCCAAGGAGCTGGCGTTCACCGCACGGGTGCTCGGCCCGGACGAGGCGCTGGAGCTCGGTCTCGTCTCGTCGGTCGTGCCTGCCGCGGAGGCGGAGGCGGCGGCGCTCGAGCTGGCGGGCAAGGTGGCCGAGCACGACGGCGTGCGCGAGCTCAAGGCGATGTTCCGTGATCTCGAGCGCACCGCGGAGCGGGTCGCGTACGAGAACGAGCGCCTGATGGCGTTCCAGCGGCACGGCACCGGGCTGCCGACGGGGACGTAGGGGCGCCGGGGGCCGAACGTACGTCTGGCGGGCCCCAGGCCCCGCACGACAGACGTTCGGCCCAGAGGCGGGGGCGAGCGTACGTCTGGCGGGGCTCTGGCCCCGCACGACAGACGTTCGCTCCTACCATGACCCCGTGGCCGTCCTCATCGCCTCCGACCTCGCCAAGGACATCAACGGCACTCCGCTCCTCCGCGGGGTCAGCCTCAAGCTCGAGCGCCGCGACCGCCTGACCATCGCCGGGCGCAACGGCGCGGGCAAGACGACGCTGCTGCGCATGCTCGCGGGGGAGACGTCCATCGATGCCGGGGAGCTCGTCTTCGCCAAGGGGACGAAGGTCGCGCTGCACGATCAGCGCCCGCCGCGCGACCGCGACATCACGCTGCGCGAGTACGTCCAGAGCGCGAACAAGGAGCTCATCGCCCAAGAGGCGCGCCTGCAGGAGCTCGAGCAGAAGATGGCCACCGGCGACGAGACGGTGTTCGACGAGTACGCGCGCCTGCAGACGGAGTTCGACGCGGCCGGCGGGTACACGTGGCGTGAACGGGCGACGCAGACCATCCACGGCCTGGGCTTCACCGACGCGTCGCTCGACCGCCAGCTCTCCACGTTCTCCGGCGGCCAGCTCACGCGCGCGTCGCTCGCCCGGGCCCTGGCGGGGACCCCCGACCTCCTGCTGCTCGACGAGCCCACCAACCACCTCGACATCGAGTCGCTGGAGTGGCTGGAAAAGACGCTGCTCGACCTCGACGCCGCGATCATCCTCGTCGCGCACGACCGCTGGTTCCTGGAGACCGTGGGCACCGCCGTGCTCGAGGTCGAGGCGGGCCGCACGCGCTTCTTCCCCGGCACCTGGGCGCAGTGGCGCAAGGAGGCTGCCGCCCGCGAGCTCGCGCTCGGCCGCGCGATCGACAAGCAGGAGAAGGAGATCGCGCGGATGGAGAAGTTCGTCGAGCGCTTCCGCGCGAAGGCGACGAAGGCCAAGCAGGCGCAGTCGCGCGTCAAGGCGCTGAACAAGATCGAGCGCATCGAGCGCGACCCGCGCGATCGCGAGGGCCTGGCCTTCGAGTTCGCCAAGCCCGAGCGCACCGGCCGCGTGATCTTCGAGCTCGAGGACGGCAAGGTCACGATCGGCGACCGGACGCTGCTCGAGCACGCCGAAATGTGGCTGGAGCGCGGCGAGCACGTCACGCTTGTCGGCGCGAACGGCACGGGCAAGACGACGCTCATCGAGACGCTGGCCGGCGAGCGTGAACTGGCCGGCGGCAAGCTGCGGACGGGCCACAACCTCAAGGTCGGCTACCTCTCCCAGCACGCCGACGTGCTCAGCAAGGGCGGCGCGAGAACCGTCCTGGAGGCGACGGTCAAGCAGACGGGCCTCACGCCGAACAAGGCTCGCGCGCTCCTCGGCCGCTTCCTGTTCAGCGGGGAGGAGGCCGAGAAGGAGCTCGACGGCCTCTCGGGCGGCGAGCGTCAGCGCGTCTCCCTGGCGATCCTCGTCTCCAGCGGCGCCAACGTGCTCATCCTCGACGAGCCGACCAACCACCTCGATCTCGAATCACGCGAGGCGCTCGAGGATGCGCTGTCGAGCTTCGAGGGCGCCGTGCTGCTCATCACCCACGACCGCGCGCTGCTCGACGCCGTCGGCGCGCGCACGATCGTGCTCGAGGACCAGCGGCTGCACAGCTACCTCGGCGGGTGGCCGGAGTACGTGCGGGTGCGCGAGGAGCGCAAGGCGGCGGCCACCGCCAAGCCGGCACCCGCGCCGAAGAAGGCGAAGGCCGCCGCGCCGGCGCCGGCACCCGCGCCTGCGGCGAAGAACGGCGGCAACGGCGGCGGCCCGAAGCTCTCCAAGAACGCCCGCAAGCGCCTGCAGCAGCTCGAACGCGAGATCGAGCAGGCCGAAGCCGCCCTGGCGAAGCTCGAGGAGGAGCTCGCAGCGCCCGACGCGTGGGACACGCCCGACAAGAGCGCGAAGAACACGGAGCGGCACACGGCCGCCAAGCGCGAGGTCGAGGAGGCCTACGCGCGTTGGGAAGCCGCATCCGCTTGAATAAGACATAACGTCTAGTTCGGCCGGGCAACTCCGCTCGCCGTCACTCCGCTGGCCACGCCCATAGGGTCCGCCCATCGCACTCGCCATCGCCATCTTCGCCGTCGCGCTTGCGCTCATCGCGACGGACTGGGTCGACCGCACGAAGATCGCCCTCGCCGGCGCGATCCTGCTGATCCTCACCCAGACGCTCGATCAGGAGCAGGCGATCGAGGCGATCGACTTCAACACCATCGGCCTGCTCATGGGCATGATGCTCATGGTCAAGATCACCGAGACGACGGGCGTCTACACGTATCTCGCGATCAAAGCCGGCCAGCTCAGCCGCGGGCGCTCGTTCTTCCTCGTCCTCGCGTTGTGCGGCGTCACCGCGCTGCTCAGCGCGTTCCTGGACAACCTCACGACGGTGCTGCTCGTCGTGCCGATCACGTTCCTCCTCGCCGACGCGCTGGACATCGACCCGGTCCCGCTCGTGATCATGGAGGTCATCGCGTCGAACATCGGGGGCACCGCGACGCTCATCGGCGACCCGCCGAACATCCTCATCGCGGGCGCCACGGGCCTGTCGTTCAGCGCGTTCATCGCGAACCTTGCACCGATCGCGTTCCTCACGCTGCTGGCCGTCCTCGGCATGCTCTATCTCGCCTACCGCAAGTCGTTCGTCATCGCGCCCGAGGCCCGCACCCGGGTGATGGAGCTCGACGCGGAGAAGTCGATCGAGGACATGCGCGAGCTCAAGCGCACGGTGCCGGTGCTCGTGGGCACGATCGTCGCGTTCTTCGCGCACCAGGCGCTGCACCTCGAGCCGGCCACCGTGGCGCTCGCCGGCGCGACGGTGATGCTCTTCACCAGCACCCAGTCCGTCGAGAAGGCGCTGGCGGGCGTGGACTGGGCGACGCTCTTCTTCTTCATGGGGCTGTTCGTCGTCGTCGGCGGGCTGGAGGAGACCGGCGCGATCGACGAGGTCGCGCATGCCATCGCCGACGTCACGGACGGGAACCGCACCGCGGAGATCCTGGGGATCCTGTGGTCGTCGGCGCTCGGCTCGGGCATCGTCGACAACATCCCGTTCACCGCGGCGATGATCCCCGTCGTCGACCAGCTCCAGGGCCAGCAGATGGACGACGCCTACTGGTGGGCGCTCGCGCTCGGGGCGTGCTTCGGCGGCAACCTCACGCTCATCGCCGCCGCGGCGAACGTCGCCGCGGCCGGCATGGCGTCACGAGCGGGTGCGCCGATCAGCTTCATGCGGTTCCTGCGCGCCGGTGTTCCCGCCACACTGCTGTCCATCCTGCTGGCGACGATGTACGTGAGCGTGCGCTACCTGTGAGCCCGAACGACCTCACCCAGGCGGTCCGTCGCGAGGCGCCGGTCCTGCGCGCCGATGAGCCGCTCGGCGACGCGACCCGGCGGGTGCTCGAGAGCGGGCTGCCCGCGCTGCCGGTGGTCGATGACCGCGAGCGGCTCGTCGGGGTGTTCGGCGAACGGGAGTTCTTCGGCGCGCTGTTCCCGAAGTACATGGAGCAGCTCGGCTACGCGGGGTTCGTGCGGCGCGCGCTCGACGAGGTGCTCGAGAAGCGGTCGAATTGCGCGGTCGAGCCCGTGGGCGACTGGATGTTCACCGAGCACGTCGACGTCCCGGCCGACGCATCGGACACGCAGATCGCTGAGACGTTCCTGCACCACCGCGTGCTCATCCTCCCGGTGACCGACGATCGGCGCGTGCTCGGCGTCATCACGCGCTCTGACTTCTTCGCCGCCCTCGCCGGTCGGTTCCTCGAGCGCACATGACGCTCGTCGCGCCGCTCGCGGCGTCGGCGACCGCCGACGTCCTGCTCGATCTCTTCATCGTGCTGCTCGCAGCGAAGATCGGCGACGAGATCTTCAAGCGCATCGGGCAGCCGGCGATCGTCGGCGAGATCCTCGCGGGCCTGATCGTCGGACCGTCGGTGCTCGGCATCGTCGAACTGGGGGAGACGCTCGAGGTCTTCGCCGAGCTCGGCGTCGTCTTCCTGCTGTTCTGGGTGGGACTGGAGACCCGGCTGAGCGACCTGCTGAAGGTGGGGCCGGTCTCCGGCGCCGCTGGCGTCCTCGGCGTGATCGTCCCCTTCGTGGGCGGCATCGGGCTCGGCCTGGCTCTGGGCAAGGACACGAGCACGGCGGTGTTCCTCGGGGCCGCGCTGGTGGCCACGAGCGTGGGTATCACCTCCGCCGTGCTGCTGGAGATGGGCGCCATGGACCGGACGGAGAGCCGGGTCATCCTGGGCGCCGCGATCGTCGACGACATCCTCGCGCTCGTGCTCGTCGGCGTCGCGACCGGGATCGCCGAGGATGGCGGGTTCGACCCGCTCGGGGCGGTCGTCGTCCTGCTCGCCGCGGTCGCGTTCCTGCTGTTCTTCGGCCTGGGCGGGACGAAGGTCCTCGCGCGCTGGCCAGGCCTGCTCACCGCGCCGCGGTTCAGCGAGTCGCCGCTCCTGCCCGCGGTGATCATCTGCCTCGGCCTCGCGGCCTTCGCGGCGGAGATCGGGCTGGCGGCGATCATCGGCGCGTTCCTGGCGGGTATGACGATTGCCGAGACGAAGGACGAGCACGCGATCGAGGAGGAGGTCGCGCCGCTGTACGCGTTCTTCCCGCCGTTCTTCTTCGCGGTGATCGGCATCCAGGTGGATCTCTCGGCGTTCACCGATCTCGGCACCGACGCGCTGCTCATCGGGGTCACGGTCCTGGCCGTGCTCACGAAGTTCGCCGGCGCGTGGCTCGGGGCCCGCCCGCTCGGGTCGCGGTCCGCGGCGTTCGTCGGCGTGGGCATGGTGCCGCGCGGCGAGGTGGGGATCATCGTCGCCTCGATCGGCCTCGCCGTCGGCGCGTTCGACGAGGAGCTGTTCGCGGTGATCGTCGGGATGTCGATCCTCACGACGCTCGTCGTCCCGCCGATGCTCAGGCGTCTGGCGGCGGCACCGCAGCCCGGCTGACGTACGTCACCTCGCGGTCGGCGCTGCACCACCACCGCCCGTCGCGCCAGCCCACCCGGGTGCCATCGGCGAGGCGGACCGCCGCGCGGCCCGTCGGGGGCTCGCCCCACAGCGTCGCCTCGAGCGGACGCTCGTCCTCCGGCGTGTCGCCGAGGCCGGTCGCGACGTGGTCCTCCGGGTAGGTCACGACGATCGAGCCTTCGCGCACGTAGACGGGGATGCCGGCGAGGCCGACCTCGGCTTCGACCTCCTGGCCACCGCGCACGCGCCGCCCGCTCCACGCCTCGATCCACGCGCCGCGCGGCAGCAGCACCTCGCGCGAGGTGGCGCCCTCTTCGAGGATCGGCGCGACCCAGAGGGCGGGCCCGAAGCCGAACGCGTCGGCGACGCCCCAGCCGCGATCGTCGTCCGGGTCGAGCATCGAAAGCGGCCGGGTGATCGGCAGGCCGCAGCGCGCGGCGGTAGCGGCTGCCGCGCGGATGTACGGGACGAGCCGCTCGTGCAGCAGGACGTAGCCGCGGTAGACGTCGAGCGTCTCGGGGTCGTACGTCCACGGCTCCTGCTGCAGGCGGCCGTGCGCCTGCATGAGCGGGGTGAAGCAGCCGAGCTGCACCCAGCGCAGGAGCACCTCCTTCGGGCAGCGGTCGACGAGCGCGTGGCCGAGGTAGCCGCCGACGTCGTGCGACCAGTTCGAGAAGCCGGTCGACGCCGCGCTGATCGTGCACGCCACGAGCGCGCGCAGCGACCACAGGTCGCTGATCTGATCGCCCGCCCACAGCATCCCGACGCGCTGCTGGCCGCTCCAGCCCGACCGGCCGAACAGCACGCCGTCGCCGGGGTGGACCTCGTCAAGCGCGCGCTGCATCGACTCGCGGTAGCGCTGCCCGTACTCCCACGCGTGCTCGGCGCCGCGCCGGCCGTCGTGCAGGCGCAGGTCGTCGGGGAGGTAGTAGCCCTCGCCGTCGTCGGCCTTGATCCCGGTGACACCGAGGCGCAGCGCCGCCTTGGCCTGCTCGCGCCACCAGCGCTCGGCCCGCGGGTTCGTGAAGTCCACGGGCGAGCCGGTACCCATCCACCAGCGCGCCACGTACGTCTCGTCCTCGGCATCGTGGAGGAAGTGCCCGGCGCGGCGGCCTTCCTCGTAGTTCGAGGCCGGCGCGCGGTGCAGGCGCTGTGAGCCGGGGTCGGGCGGGACCTGGCCGTCGAAGCTGTCGATGTTCACCCACGGCGTGACCCACACGACGGTGCGCACGCCGCGGGCGCGCAGGCCGCGCACCATCCCCGGGGCGTCGGGGAACTGGTACGGGTTGAACTCCCACGTGTTGTATTGCGTCTCCCACGGGGAATCGAGCACGACGGCGTCGAGCGGGATCCCGTGCCAGCGGCACCCGTGGACGTCCTCCATGACGTCCTCCTGATGGGGGTAGACGTCACGGCTCTTCCAGAACCCGTAGCCCCATTCGGGCAGGAGCGCCGGGAGGCCGGAGCGGCGCAGGTACCGGCGCAGGCGCGCGGCCGGTGAGGGGTCGCAGAGGACCTGCGCGCGCAGCGGGCCGGCGGCGGCGCGGGCGGAGATCGTGGTGCGGTCGCCGAGGTCGAAGCGCGTGCCGTTGCCGTAGCCCTGCAGCCAGACCGCGTAGCCGCGCGAGGACTGCAGCCACGGCGCAGGCGCATAGTCGCCCTGGGGGACGCCGCCGAGCTCGAGCATCTCCGGCGGGCAGGCGGGGCCGGTGTACCGGCGGTCGGCACCCAGCTGGATGTCGCGGCCGGCGTGGTCGACGCGCAGCGCGTGGTGCGCGCCCAGGCCGCCGAAGCGCTCTTCGGCGCGGCCGTCCCACGCGACCGCCAGACGCAGCGGCGCGTCGTCGGCGGCGAGCTCGAGCTGGAGCGTCGCGTCGTCGGTCAGGGCGAGCCGGAGCCGCCCGCGGCGCCCGCCGTTGAAGTGCACCGTGAGCGTCGCGCCGAAGCCGTCGTCGTCGAGGTCGATCCGGTCGTAGCCGATCGCGTGCTCGGGGAAGCCGCGCGCCTCGTCGCCGATCACCCCCTCGGTCACCTGGATGAACCGGTCGCGCACCACGCCGTCGCAGCACCACACGCCGAGATGGCGGATGAGCCGGCGCCCGGAACGGCGCAGGTGGATGCGGAACGGGGCGGACTTGATCTCCAGCCGAAGGTCCCCGCGCGCGACCGCGAGCGTACCCGTCTGCTGGTCGGTGAAAACGCTCACATCCTCCAGCTTCCCCGTGATGGCGCAAGAGCCTCAGAGCGTTCACAGAAAGGTCACGAGCTGGTTGCAGCAACGTCACAGAAAGCGTCCGTTTGCAGCCGAATATCCGTCGTGAACGTAGGAACGAAACGACGGGAGCACCGATGGTCCCCACCTCGACCAGCCGGGTCGATCTGCATGTCCACTCCACCGCCTCAGCGGTCTCCAAGCTCGGGGTCCAGCGGGCCCTCGGCCTCCCGGAGTGCGCGACGCCTCCGGAGGAGGTCTACGAGCTGGCCAAGCGCCGCGGGATGGACTTCGTGACGATCACCGATCACGACACCATCGACGGGGCGCTCGAGCTCGCCGCGACGTACGACGACGTCTTCATCAGCGAGGAGCTCACCGCCTGGTTCAAGGGCGAGTCGCAGGCCGTCCACATCCTCACGCTCGGGATCACCCCCGAGGACCACGAGTGGCTGCAGGCGCACGCCGACGACGTCGAGCAGGTGGCCGAGTACCTCCACGAGCGCGAGATCGCCTGCGCGCTCGCGCACCCGTTCTACGCCGTCGAGGCGCCGCTGACCCCGCGTCACCGCCGTCGCCTCGCGCAGCTCTTCCCGGTTTGGGAGGTCCGCAACGGCTCCCGCGCCAAGGAGCTCAACGCGCCGGCCGCGATCTACATCGAGACGCACGGCGGGACCGGCGTCGGCGGCACCGACGACCACGCGGGCGTCGACATCGGCCGCACGTTCACGGAGACCCCGCACGCCGAGACGTGGCAGGAGTTCCTCGCGCACATCCGCGCCGGCCAGGCGGTCGCGCGCGGCGACCAGGGCAGCGCCGCGAAGTGGGCGCACGCCGCGATGGCGCTCGCCGTCCGCTCGCTCGGGCGCGGCGAGAGCGACGAGGCGCCGAACCCGCTCGCCGTCCTGACGATGGTCCAGCGCGTGATGAGCGAGGGCGACGCGCGCCGCGGCGCGATCGGTGCGGACCTCGGACCCGACGACGCGCGCGCCGTGCTCCGCGCGTGGCTGGACTCCGTCGACCTCGACATGAGCGAGCGCGAGCTCATCGCCCACCTCCAGGGCGACGACTTCACGCACGCCGACCTGTTCCGCCGGGCCCGGCGCACGCACGAGCGCAAGCTCGCCGCCGCCGTCGACCTCATCGTGGAGACGGCCGAGACCAACGGCGACTACGGCGCCGCCGCGGCGTCGGTGTTCGGCGCCTGCATCAGCGCGATCCCGTACGCGCCGGCCGCCGCGTTCCTCGGGAAGGAGAAGGGCAAGCTGGTTCACCGGGAAGGCGAACCCCTCCGCGTCGCGCTCGTCGCCGACGGCGTCGGCGGCATGCACGGCGTGACGCACACGCTCGACGAGATCCGCGAACGCGGCGTGCCCGGGTTCGAGGTCGAGGTCGTCGGCACCGACCACAACGTCGACCGGCGCCTCAGCGCGGTCGCCGAGGTCGACATCCCGTTCTACGCGGGGCTGAAGATCGGCGTCCCGTCGGTGCCCGGCATCGTCGAGACGCTCGCCGAGGGCCGCTACGACCTCGTCCACCTCTGCTCGCCCGGCCCGTCCGGCGTGGCGGCGGCGGTGATCGCGAAGATGATGGACCTGCCGGTGCTCGGCAGCTACCACACCGAGCTGGCCGCCTATGCCGGGCAGCGCAGCGGCGACGACCGCCTCGAGAACGGCATGCGGATGGCGCTCGCCGCCTTCTACGGCCAGGCCGACCACGTGCTCTCGCCGAGCCCGGCCAGCGACGAGGTGCTGCACGGCCTGGGCATCGCGCCGGAGAAGGTCGGCCGGTGGGATCGCGGCGTGGACATCAGCCGGTTCCGCCCCGAGCTGCGCACCGAACGCGACGACGACCGGTTCGACGTCCTGTACGCCGGGCGCCTGACGAAGGAGAAGGGCGCCGACCTGCTCGCCGAGGCGTTCCTCAGCGCCCGGGCGCGCGACCCGCGGCTGCACCTCGTCCTCGCGGGCGGAGGGCCGGAGGAGGACCAGCTGCGCGAGCGCCTCGGCGAGCACGCGACGTTCCTCGGTTGGCAAGAGGGGGACGACCTCGCGCGCACGTACGCGAACGCCGACCTCTTCCTGTTCGCCAGCCGGACGGACACGTTCGGCCAGGTGCTCCTCGAGGCGCAGGCCAGCGGCCTGGCGGTCGTGGCCGTCAAGGAAGGCGGACCGACGTCGATTATCGAGGATGGCGTGAGTGGGCGGTTGTGCCCGCCGGACGCCGAAGCGCTCGCGGCCACGGTCAACGAGCTCGCCTCCCAACCCCTCGTGCGCGAGCGGCTGGCAATCGGTGGGCTCGCGGCGGTCCGTGAGCGGACATGGGACGCGGCCCTGCGTCGCCTCGCAGACGGATACCACCAGGCACTGAACGTTCGCGAGGCAGGCGCTGAGGTGCGCCGTGCCGCGTAACACGGCCACCATCCTTCGCCGGGGAACGGCGACGCCGCGGCCGCGTCCTGCGCGCCGCGGCGTCCACCCGGCGCGGCTGCGCGTCGTCGACGTCGCGCTGTTCTACGGCGAGCGCAGCGGAGGCATCCGCACGTACCTCGACAACAAGGTCGCCTGGGCGCACGGCACGCCGGGCATCGAGCATCACCTCGTCGTGCCCGGTCCCAAGCGGCGACACGAGGGCGGCCGCCACGAGCTGCCGTCCTTTCGCGTCGCGGCGGCCAACGGGTACCGGCTGCCGCTCGGCGTCGGCGGCCTGAAGGACACGCTGCGCGCGCTGCGACCGGACGTCGTGCTGCTGCACGACCCGTTCTGGGGTCCGCTCGGCGTCTGTCAGGTCAGCCACGATCTCGGCGCACGGGTCGTCGCCGTCCACCACGGCTCCAGCGCGCTGGACGCCGCCGGGATGCCGGGCCCCGACGCGCCGTGGCGCGCGGCGTTCCGCCGGTGGATGCACCACGCCTACCAGGAGGTCGACGCGGTCATGTCCGCGGTGGATACGCGCGAGGACAGCGGTCGCGACGCCACGATCCCCCTGCGCTTCGGACTGCATCCCGCGTTCGCTCCCGTGCCCGGCATGCCCCCGCGCGGCGACCACGTCCTCTACGTCGGGCGGATCGCCCGGGAGAAGGGGGTCTTCGAGCTCGTGCGGGCCGCGGCCCAGGCGCCCGAGCCGTGGCCGCTGCGCCTCGTGGGAACCGGCCCGGCGCTCGATCGGGTCAAAACGCTGGCGGCGGAACTCGGTCTGGGCCGGCGGCTGCAACTTCGCCCCTACATCCGTGACCCGGCGCACCTCGCCGAGAGCTACCGCAAGGCGTCCGTAGTGGTCATGCCCGGGGCCCACGAGACGTTCGGCCTCGTGGGGTTCGAGGCGGCTGCCAGCGGCGCGGCCACCGTGGCGTGCTCGACCGCGCCGAGCGCGGCGGTCGCCGGCTCGCTCGTGCAGACGTTCCCGCCGGGTGACGTCGGCGAGCTCGTCACCGCGATCCAGGCAGCACGGGCTGCGACGCCGAACCTCGACGCCGCCGCGGCGCTCGCCCGCGGGATGACGTGGCGGCGCGCGCTGGACGCCGAGCTCGCCGACCTCCGGGAGCTCGCCCGATGAGCGTGGCGACGAGCGGCCCGGCCGGCCGTCATCTCGCGCTCGTCCCGGACCCGGCGCCGCGGCGCCAGGCGCCGGTGCGCACCGACGGGCCGCGGCTCGCCGTCGCGATCCACGACGTCGCGCCGGCGACCTACGAGCGGTGCGCGCTGCTGCGCGACTGGCTCGACGACCACGGGGTCGAGCGCGTCACGCTCCTCGTCATCCCGGCGCCGGACCTCCATCCGTTCCAGGACCGCAGCCCGGAGCTCGCGGGCTGGCTGCGCGAGCGCATCGCCCAGGGCGACGCTGTCGCCCAGCATGGCCTGCAGCACCGCCAGTCGCGGCGCGGCGCGCCCGTGCGTCAGGCCGTGGCGCGCTGGCAGGCCCGCGACGCGGCGGAGTTCGTCGGGCTCGACGCGGGGGAGACCCGCCGCGCCGTCGAATCCGGTCGGCGGCTGCTCAAGCTCGCAGGCGTCGAACCGCGGGGATTCGTCGCGCCCGGCTACGCGTACACCCCGTCGCTGCGCCAGGCGCTGGCAGGCCGCTTCGACTGGTGGGCCGATCTGCTGCGCCTGCACCGCGGAGGCCGAGCCACCGTGGCGCCGGCGCTCACGCTCGGGACCACGACCCCGCTCAAGCGCGCGCTCTCGCCCCTCATCGTCCGCGGGATGGCCGCCGCCGGCGGGCCGCTGCTGCGGGTCGACCTGCACCCCGCCGACCTCGACCACAGCCGGCACATCCTCGCCCTCGATTCGGTGCTCGGTCGTGCTGGAAGGCGCACCTCCGTCACGTACGACGATCTCCTCGCCGCCTGAGCCGCCGCGCCATGTCGCCGCGCCGGCGCGCCTCGGTCCTCCCGACGGGTGCGGTGAGCGCGACCGCCGGCTGTGGGTGGCGTCTGAACGGGCCCTGCGGGCCAACTGGCGGCAGGGGCGCCGCCGCGATGGCACGCCGTACGCGTTCACCTGCCCGGCCCCGCCCCGCTATCGCCATATGTGGCACTGGGACAGCTGCTTCCACGCGATCGCCTGGCGGCGGCTGGACCCGGCGCGCGCACGGGCCGAGCTGCGCACCGTCCTGCGCTCGGGCCGGCCGGACGGCTTCCTGCCGCACACCGCGTTCTGGCACTGGCCCGCCGGCTGGCGGCGCGCGCCGTTCTACGCGACGAGATCGGTGCTCGGCAGCTGGATCACCGAGACGATCAACCCGCCGCTGCTGCCCTTCGCGTGGGAGCTCGTCGCCGACGCCTCACCGGACCATCCGGAGTTTCGCGCCGAAGCGATCGACGCGCTCGGCACGCACCTGGACTGGCTCGCGCACCACCGCGACCCCGACGGCGACGGCCTGCTGACGATCGTCGCGCCCGACGAGTCCGGCCTCGACGACGCGCCCAAGTACGACGCCGTCTACGGCCGGATGAGCCACGACCGGCTCGGCTACTTCTGGCTCATGGAGCGTTCGCGCCGCGCGGCGTGGCATTCCCACACGATCATCGAGCGCTGGGACCACCACGTCGAGGACGTCCTCGTCAACGTCGCGTACGCCTTGTCGCTGCGGGCCCTCGGGCGGATGAGCGGCGAGCCGGGCTGGACGGAGCGTGCGCGGCGCACCGAGGCGGCGCTCCTGGAGAAGTGCCTCGACCCGGGGACCGGCCTGTTCTTCGACCTCCACGGCCCCCGTGAGGTGCCGGTGCGCGTCTCGACGTGGTCGGCTCTGGCGCCGCTCGCGCTGGAGACGCTGCCTGAGGACGTGCGCCGGCGGCTCGTCGAAGAGCATGTCCTGCATCCCGGCCGGTACCGCGCGCCATGCGGGATCCCGTCGGTGGCGATCGAGGAACCGGCGTTCCATCCGGGCTTCGACCGCTGGCGGACCTGGCGCGGCCCCTCGTGGGTCAACACGGCGTGGTTCCTCGTGCCGCCGATGCGGCGGCTGGGCTACGAGGAGGAGGCGGCGCGGATCGTCGGCGGGCTCGCCGACGCGGCGGACCGCGACGGCCTGCGCGAGTACTACCACCCGTTCACCGGCAAGGGGCTCGCCTCGCGGGACTTCGGGTGGTCGACGCTGCTGCTCGACCTGGTCTGAGCGTCCGCTGAGCGGTTAGGGTCTCGCCCGCATGGAGGCCTCACCGCTCGCCATGGTCGCGCTGGGCCTCGGCCTCGCGATCATCATGTTCGCGCTCGGGACGACGCTCACGGCGGCGGACTTCCGGCGGGTGATCACCGCGCCGCGGGGCGTCGCGGTCGGCATCGTCAACCTCGTGCTCATCGCGCCGCTGCTCGCGTTCGCGATGGCCGAGCTGTTCGACCTGGAGCCGACCCTGGCTGTCGGGCTCGTGCTGCTCGGCGCCGCGCCCGGGGGCGCGCTCGCGAACCTCCTCACGCATCTCGCGCGGGGCGACACGGCCCTGTCGATCACGATGACCGGGGTGAGCAGCGTCGCGTCGGTCGTGACCGTCCCGCTCTACCTCGGCCTCGCCACCGCGTACTTCGGCGCCGACGACATCGGCGATGACCTGTCGATGCCGCTCATCGTGGTGCGGACGTTCTTCGGCATCGCGCTCCCGCTCGGTGTGGGGATGTGGGCGGCGTCACGCCGGCCCGGGTGGGTCCAGGCGAATCAGCGGGCGATCCGCGCCGCAGCGATCGGGACGTTCGCGCTCGTCGTGGTGATCGCGATCGTCACGGAGCACGCCACGGTCCTCGACCATCTCGGCCCGGTCGTCGGCGCGGCCCTCGGGCTGAACGTCGCGGCGATGGCCGTGAGCTTCGGCGTCGCGAAGGTGGTGCGGCTCGACGGCCCGCAGTCGACGGCGATAGCGATCGAGCTCGGCGTCCACAACGCGGCGCTCGCGGTGGCGATCGGCGCATCCCTCGACGAGGAGCTCGCCGTGCCCGCCGCGGTCTACAGCACGTTCATGCTCGTGACGGCCGGAGCGTTCGCCCGCGTGATGTACCGGCGCAATGCCGAGGCGCTCACAGCGCCCTGACGGGTGGCAGGTCGTGGGCGTCGTCGGGGCGCACCATGAGGACCTGGTGGATCGTGATGCCGCCGTGCTCGAAGCCCTGCGCCGCGCCGGCGTGGTGCGCGCGCCAGACGCGCTCGCGCTGCTCGCCGATCGCCGCGATCACGCCCTCGCGGTCGGCCGCCATGTTCCGCAGCCACGCGCGCAGCGTCAGCGCGTAGTGCTCGCGCAGTGACTCGACGTCACGGACCTCCAGGCCCTGGTCCTCCATGAGACCGACGAGGTCGCCCAGGCGCAGCAGCTCGCCGTCGGGGAACACGTACCGCGCCGTGAAGCTGTCCGGCCCGCCCGCGTCGGAGTACAGCCGGCCGATGGCGTGGTTGAGCACCAGCCCGCCGGGCGTGACCAGCGAGCGCAGCTGCGTGAGATAGGCGGGCATCTGGTCGCGGCCGACGTGCTCGGACATCCCGATGCTCACGACCTTGTCGAACGGGCCGTCGCGCACGTCGCGGTAGTCCTGGACGCGCACCTCGACCCGGTCCTCGACGCCGGCGGCGCGCACCCGCTCGCGCGCGAGCTCCGCCTGCGCCTCGGAGATCGTCACCCCGACCGCGTGGACGCCGTACCGCGTCGCCGCGTGGATGAGCATCGAGCCCCAGCCGCATCCGATGTCCAGCAGGCGCTCGCCCTCCTTGAGCCGGAGCTTCTGGCAGACCCGGTCGAGCTTGCGCTCCTGCGCGGCTTCGAGCGACTCGTCCGCAGATGCGAAGACCGCGCACGAGTAGACCATCGACGGCCCCAGCTGGATCTCGTAGAACCGGTTCGACACGTCGTAGTGGAACGCGATGGCCGCCTTGTCGCGGCGCAGCGAATGCAGCCGACCGGGCAGCTTGGCCTCGGACTCGGGGATCGGCGGGCGGCGCAGCATCCGCGCGCCGCCGATGCGGGCCGCGTGGGCGAACGCGCGGATCTTCGCGCGCCGGTCGAGCGCGAGCCCGCCGTAGCGCTCACGCAGGAGCAGCGCCTGCTCGAAGTCGCCTTCGAGATCGATCGCCCCGGTGATCCACGCGCGGATGAGCCCGAGCGAGTCGGGACGGTGCAGCAGGTGGGCCAGGGCGTCCTGCCCGAAGAGGATCGTCAGCGGTGGCTGGCCGTCCTCCGTCGGCCCGAGCTCGCTGCCGTCCCAGAACCGCATGCCGAACGGGCGTCGCGCCAGCTGCGGCGACAGCTCGAGCAGGAGCTCCTCGATCTCCGCGGCGACGCCGGTCGCCGCACTCGCTTCAGGACCCCGAGGAGCCTGCGTCGCATCGGTGATGCTGTGCGAGGTCGTTGCGATGTCAAGGACCTTACCCCCGGAGGGTGGATCCGAAAAGGGGATCGTCAGCCGCTGATCTGGCGGGTGATCCGCCCGCCCGGCGTGGCGACGAACGCCTTGCCGCCCTTGACGAACGCCGACCACTGGCCGCCGCCGATGTCGAGGAACACCGCGTAGTCGAAGGCGGAGGCGGGCCGGCGGGCGCGCCCGGTCGCGCTGCGCACGATCCGCTGCGGCGCGCCCGGGTCGATCTGCGACCACGCGAAGCCCGTGAGCCCGCCGATGGGCGTGGGCGTCGTGCTGAGGACGCGCACCTCGCCGTCCCAGGTGGCCTGGGCGCTGCGCAGACGGCCGTCGCGCAGGACGACCTGGACGTCGACGCGCTCGGCGGCGACGCGGACGTTGCGCGGGCGGCCCTTCGCGTCGGCGCGCAGGCGGCGCAGCGCGACCGCGAGGTTGGCGCGGCGCAGGAGCGAGCCGCGCTGCAGCCCGGAGGGCGGGCCGGTGGGCGCCGGCGGGGGCGTCGCTGCCGGCTCCGTCTCGGGCTCGGGATCGCTTGGCGCCTCGGTGACCTCGGTCTCGGGCGCCGCCGCGGTCGACGCGGCTGCCGGGGCCTTCGACTCCTCGCCGGCCGACAGGTACACCAGCGCGCCGCCTAGGCCGAGCAGGACGAGGACGACCACGACGGCGACGAGGATCGGACCGCCGCGCCGGGGAGGGCGGGCGCCCGGCATGCCGGGTGTCTGCGAGCCCGAGGAGCTCAGGCCCGCGAGCGGGTCCTCGTCGACCTTGTTGCCGAAGGCGTCGTAGGGCACGGGCGCAGCCTAGATCCTGCGGCCACGGATCACACGGCGGACGGCGCAAGTCCAGGCCGGCGCCGGCCGTTACCTGTGGTGATGAGCACCGCGCTTCACCCGCCGGCGACGCCGCTCGGTGGGCCCAAGTGGCGGCTCGAGCAGCTGAGCGACCGCCAACGCTCACGCGCCGGGAGGATCACGCTCCGTGGCACGTGCCGCGACCTCCAGACCTACGTGACCTTCATCGGGTACCCCCGCAGCGGCCACTCGATGGTCGGCTCACTGCTCGACGCCCATCCGCGTGCCGTAGTGGCGCACGAGCTCGACGCGCTCCGGTACGTCGAAGAGGGCTACGACCGGTGGCGGCTGTTCCACCTCATCCTCAGCAACGCCAAGCGGACCGCGCGCCGCGGACGCGTCCAGACGGGGTACTCCTACGCCGTGCCGGGTCAGTGGCAGGGACGGTGGGAACACCTCCAGGTCATCGGCGACAAGAAGGGCGGCCGCTCGACGATCCGCCTTGACGACGACCCGTCGCTCATCGACCGGCTCGCGCAGACGGTCGCGCTGCCCTCCAAATACGTGCTGATCGTGCGCAACCCCTTCGACAACGTCGCGACGATCTCGCGACGGGACGTCGAGGAGCAGGGCGTGGCGGCCGAGGGCGCCCTCGATCATGCCATCCGCCGGTACGTCGACCTCACCGAGCGGGTGGAACGGTTTCTCGCGCGCACTCCCGACGCCGACGTTCACCTCGCGCAGCACGAGCAGTTCATCGCGTCGCCTCGTGAGGCGCTTGGCGCGCTGTGCGCGTTCCTCGGCCTCAAGGCCGAGGACGAGTACCTGGAGGCGTGCGCGGCGCTCCTCTACGAGGCGCCGAGCCGCAGCCGCGACCGGATCGCGTGGTCGGACGACCAGCGCGCCGAGCTTGACGCGCTCATCGCCCGCCACTCGTTCCTGGCGGGCTACACCCTCTAGTCGCCGCCGCCCGCACCGCGGGCGCGCAGGCGGTCCGCGCGCCGGGCGGCGTGAAGCGCGAACTTCGACGGGCGGGACGGCAGCTTCGGGTTCTTGATCGTGTCGAGGCGGCGCACGAGCTTCGTCCACTGCTCGGGCTTCAGCAGGGCGTCGAGCTCAGCGGCCCGGTCGCCGGTGGGCTGGTAGCCAGGTCGCCAGCCGATGTGGATGTGGTCAGCGTGATCGGCGAGGGCGAGCGTGTTGTCGGTGCCGTCGTACTGCATCAGCGTGATGATCTGTGCCGGCTTCATCGCGCCCTGGAGCGTGAGCAGCCGGCGCACGACTCGGTCGGTGAGCGAGCCCTTGCCCTGGTGGCCGTAGATCGGCACGCCGTTGATCGCCGCGATGTCGACGGCCGTGCCGGTGGTGTGGTGCGACACGTTGCCCGACGAGGTGTAGACGCCGTGGCCGCACCGCAGGCTGGTGACGGTGGGCTTGAAGCCGCTCGCGGCGAGGAACTCCAGGGTCGCCAGCACGCGCCGGTCGATCGTGCCGGCGCTGATGTCCCGGCGGCCGCACGAGTAGATCTCGACGCGGCCGTCGTCGAGGACCCGCCGCTGGAGCGTCTGCTTGTCCATGAGCAGGATCTGCCCCGTCGTCGCGGCGGTCTCCGGGCCGACGTCCGCCGCCCGGGCGCGGTACAGCGCGGTCGATTCGAGCAGCCGCCAGCCCCGCACGATCGGCCGCGGGTCGATGCGCGGAGCGTCGCGACCGGCCGGGCGGATCTCGAAGTCCAGGTCACGGTCGTCGCCTTCGTCCCCGGCGGCCGACGTGCCCAGCTGCCCAAGCACGGTTCCCGCCACCACGCGGCTGCCCTTGCGCAGCGGCGTGTACCGGACGTCCTTGGGGCGCAGGTCGTAGTCCACCGTGAACGCGCGGTCCAGCGCGTCTGCGCTGGGCGCGGGAGCCTCGGTCGTCTTCGGCGCCGGCGCATCCGTGGACGCCTGCGGATCCTGCTGCTCGGCAGGCAGGTCGATCGCGCGGTCGGGGAGGAGGGGGTCGAGGACCGGGTCGGCCTTCTCCTTGGCCGCTTCGACATCGGGCGGCTGAGGAGAGGAGGGGACCGGCGCCGGTGACTCCTCGGGCGTCTCCGGGGCGGTGGTCGTCGGTGGGGCGGGGGTCGTCTCGGGTGCTGGTGTGTCGGTCGGCGCCGCCGGAGCGGTGGCGCTCGGGGCGGGCGTCGTGGTCGCCGGCGGGACGGTCGTGGTCGGCTGCTCGGGCGCGGGCTGCGTCTCGGTCGGCTCGGCCGGCGTCGTCTCCGACGTGGCCTGTGGGGCCGGCTCGGGCGCGGGCGTCGTCGAAGCCGGGGCCGGCGGGGTCGAGGTCGTGGCGGGCGGGATCGACGGCAGCGACGCCGGCGAATCGATCTGCGGGTCGGGCGCCGGGGCGGGCTGCGCCTCGGGGGCCACGCCGCCGCTCGTCGGGGACGCCCCCGGCAGCGCAACCTCGGACGAGGCGGCCGGTGCGGACGCCACCGCCGGCTCCAGCGCCGCCTGCGATGACCCGCTCTCCGCCGAGAGCGGCGGGCGCACGGCCATGCTGGGGGCGGGCGCTACGACGACGGTGGTCGAGGCGGCGCCGGTGTCGACGTCCGTGGAGGCGCCGATCCCGTCCGACGTGGCGTCCGCCGGTCGAGCCGGTGTGGAGGATGCGAGCGGCGCGAGCTCCGCGGCGCGATCGGTGGTGCTCGCCGCGAGCCTGGGCGAAGGGTCGCGGTCGGGGAGACCCAGTTCGACGGAGATCTCGTCCTTCGTCGACGCCTCGCCCTTGGGCACGGGCACCTGAGTCGAGAACGAGCGCAGACCGCCGTACGTGTACACGTTGCCGTACGCGTCGCGCAGCCGGACGTAGCGTCCGAGCCGGTCGTTCGTGCCCATCGCGACGACGGTGCCGTCGGTGACCGCCGTGGCGGCGTGGTCGGAGGACGCCCGGATGCGCAGACGCCGATCGTCATCGATGCCCGGCAGCAGCCGCGGGGTGGGGGCGCCACGGCTCGGCCCGCCGGGCTGGCCCACGGGGAAGATGCCCTGCGTGAGCCCGGTGAGTGAGCTGACGAGGTCGTCCGGCAGGGCGGCGACCAGCCGGGCACGCCGCAGGACATCGGAGACGTACCAGTCCGCGTGGTTGTACGCGAAGATCGCCCTGCGGAGATCCTTGGCGGCGCCGGCCGCGCGGAGGTACCGGGCCGCGGCGAAGATCGCGTCGACCGGGTTGAACGGGTCACGCTCGCCGTCGAGGTTCGCGTCGACGCCGTACTGCCGCCAGGTCGCCGGCATGAACTGCATCCAGCCCAGGGCGCCGGCCGACGACACGCTGAGGTTCCGCCCATAATCGGTCTCGATCTCGTTGATCGCCGCGAGCACCTCCCAGCGGATGCCGTACTGCACGCCGGCCGCCTGGTAGATCGGCAGCAGGAACGGCGGAATGCGGAAGGAGTCGATGAAGAAGCTCGGGACGCCGACGGCCGTCGGACCGAGGGGCGAGAGCGACCCGGGGGGCGCTCCGGCGCCGCGCGCGCTCGCGGCGGGGGCCGCTGCGCCGCCCGCTGCGGCCGGCGTCTTCGCCACGGTCTTCCGCGCCGGGCGCCGCCCGTCAAGGTCGCGGTCCTTGTCGGAGCCGGTGGTCTTCTGCCGCGCGGGTCGGCGGGTGCTCTCCGGTGGCGCATCGCCGAGCGCCGGTGCCGGCGTGGTCGTGGTCGTCGGAGGCGTCGCCGCCGTCGTGGTCGCCGGGGCCTCGGCGGGCGGCGCCGTCTCCGCGGGGGCGGGCGCAGCCGGCTCGACGGCCGGGGCCGCCGTGGTCTCGGTCGGCTCGGCCTGGGCGGGCGCCGTCGCCGTCGGCTCATCCGGCGTCGTGGCGCCGGCGACGGGGGCATCGGCCGCCGTCGCCGGTCCGGCGAGCAGCACGACAGGTGCTGGTGCGGTGACCAGCAGCGTGGCGATCGTCCTGCGGATCACGTGAGGCCCGGTGTCGTCCTCGGCATGAGCTGCGCGCCGCACTGCCAGCAGAAGACGGCCCCGCGACTGTGCGGCGCGCCGCACGCGGAGCACATGCCGCTCGCCGCGCTCTCCTCGAGCGCGAGGATGCGCTCGACCTCGCCGAGCTCGGCGTCGATCTCCTGCAGCTCACCGGCCTTCTGGACCAGGACGTCGAGCCGGAAGTGATCGCGGATCGCCATCTCGTAGGTCAGGCCGCCGAGGTCCCACTGGCGCTCGGCCAGCTCGCGCGCGAGAACATCGCGGCGCGCCCGCACCTCCTCGGGGGTGAGGTCCTCCGACGTCGCCAGTCGCGGCGTCCCAGCCGCGGGGGTCGCGCCGTTCGAACCAGCCGGCACGGCGGGCCGGTCGAAACGTCCGCTCACCCGATCACCTCTCCCTCGTCCCCGCCGCCGGGCGCCGCGTCGTCCTTCTTCGGCGGCGCGCCCTGCGTCTGCGTTGTGTCCTTGAGCTTCTTCGACTTCTTGACGTAGTCGTCACCCGACGAGTTCTCGAGCGCCTTCAGGTCGCTGTCCGAGGCGGTGGACGCGCCGTTGCCGCCGGTGTCCGATGACGCTGCGCCGTCACCGGACGAGCTGTCGGCGTCGGGGTCGGACGAGGAGACCTCGACGACCTTGGCGTCCGGGAAGCTCGCCTTGAGGTCCTTGAGCGCGGCGGTCGCCTCCTTCTTCGACGTGAACACGCCGGAGTAGATGACGTAGGTGCCGCCGTCGAGCGACGGGTACTCGTCGGCATCCAGAGCGCCGACATCCGCGGCGCCCTGCCCGGTCGCCG
Source organism: Bifidobacterium breve (assembly GCA_945878865.1). Taxonomy (GTDB): domain Bacteria; phylum Actinomycetota; class Thermoleophilia; order Solirubrobacterales; family Solirubrobacteraceae; genus Svornostia. The sequence goes on from CAMCUD010000002.1 coordinate 107,484, forward strand.
CCGTCTTGGCCTGGGCGATCGCCGCCGGATCGGTGCCGTCCTTGGGCAGGGTCTGCAGCTGAATGGTCCAGCCGTCCTCTCCCGTCCAGTCCGAGACGAACTCGGTCGGGGCCGCGGCGGCGGCCGCGGCGGCCGGAGCCGCCGCCGGGGCGGCGGCGTTGACGACCACCGGCTTGGGTGACGCCACCTGGATCTCCGGGTCGCTGAGCGCGGAGCCGAGGAGCCCGCCGACGAGCAGGAGCCCCGCCACGCCCGCGGCGACGAGCGTCGTGTTGCGCGCCGTCCACCACGACGTGCGCGGCGGCACGGGAGGCGTCGGGACGGTGGCAGGGGCTGCAGCGCCCGGTGGTGGCCCGAAGAGCTCGCCGAACTCGAGGCGAGGACCCGTCCGCCGTTCGCCGCAGTTCAGGCAGTACCGCTGGTCGGTGGCGAGCGGCGCCCCGCAGGCGCGGCACGCGTCGCCGACATCGCCGAGACGTGGGGTGTGAATCTCCTGCGTGGCCATCCGGACCTCCTAGCGGGTCACCGTCGCCGGGACGGCGAGATCGAGCTTCGCGCCCTTGGGGTTGCCGATGAAGAAGACGCTGAACTTCGCGCGCTTGCCAGGCTTGACGCGCGGAACCTGGCCCTTCCCGAGCGCGACGACCTTGCCGCCCTTCGTCGCGACGGCGTACACGACGATCTCCTTCTGCTCGACGTCGGACTTGTTCATGACGAATCCGGTCGCCGCGACGCCTGCGGGGTCCTCGCTGAGGTTGATCTGCTGCAGCGTGATGCGGGGCTCCTGCGTCTTGAGGTCCTGCTTCTCCTTGCCGATCACGACGCGGGCATCTTCGGGCTTGGAGGCGGCGACGACCTGGTCGTTGACCCAGGTCACCGACTCACCGGGTCGCAGCATCGCGATGCCCACGAGCGACCGGTCGAGGCCTGGGGCGTCGTTCTTGTAGATCGACTTGCCCGCCGTGTCGATGACGTCGACCGCGATCGGCACCTCGACCATCCGCCGCTGCGACGTGTTCTTCAGGCGGACGCCCACGGCGGTCCCGTTGGCGTCCTGCAGCACCCACGTGCGCTGGACCTTCACCGCCGGGTTCTCGTCCTTGACGACGAGGCCCTTCTTCGTGAACGCCTCGGTGCTGGACTCCGAGAGCTTCGCGGCCTTGTCCTGGGTCGACTCGCACGCGCTGAGGGCGGCGGCCGCGAACGCGCAAGCGCAGAGAATGAGCCCGCGCTGCAGCATCAGCCGAACGCGCCCCCGACGTACTCGCGCGTGCGGTGCTGCGTGGGCGCGTGGAAGATCTGGTCGGTCGGTCCGTACTCGACGAGGTCGCCGAGGTACATGAAGGCGACGTTGTCCGCGACGCGGTAGGCCTGCTGCAGGTTGTGGGTGACGATCACGATCGCCACCTCCTCGCGCAGGCGCACGATGAGCTCCTCGATGACCTCCGTGGACTTCGGGTCCAGCGCCGAGCACGGCTCGTCGAGGAGCAGCACCTCGGGCCGAGCGGCGAGCGCCCTGGCGATGCAGAGACGCTGCTGCTGGCCGCCGGAGAGGCGCAGCGCGGGGTGCTGCAGGTCGGCGCGCACCTCGTCGAACAGCCCTGCGCGGACGAGCGCCTCCTCGACCTGCGGCGCGAGCTCCTTCTTGCCCGGCCGCTTCTTGCCCTGCTCACGCAGCGCGTAGGCGACGTTGTCGAAGACTGACATCGGGAACGGGTTCGGCTGCTGGAACACCATCGAGATGCGCCGGCGCAGCTGCGTGACTTCCAGCTGGTCGACGTCCTGGCCGTCGAGCAGGATCCGCCCCTCGCGCGTGGCTGTGGGCGTCAGCTCGGTGAGGCGGTTCAGCGATCGCAGGAGCGTGGTCTTGCCGCAACCCGACGGGCCGATCAGCGCGAGCACCTCGCCCTGGCGGATCGGCAGGCTGACGCCCTTGACCGCGGGCTTGCCCCCGTACGCGAGCACGAGGTTCTCCGCGCGCATGCGCTCGATGGCGGGCACCCGGGGCCGATCCGGCCGGCTCAGACCGCGCGCACGCGCGGGCGCGCCGTCCAGCGCGGGCTCGCCGCCGTTGGACGACGGCGCGGGCGCAACGGTGGCCTGACGGTCGGCCGCGATGCGGCGGACCGGGGGCGGCATCAGCGATTCCACAGGTTGCTCCTCGACGTCGAGCTGCCGCCGACCACGCGGGCGACAGCGAAGTTCAGCACCAGCACGACGAGCAGCAGCACGAACGCCGCCGCGTACGCCTTCTCATACGCGCCGCCCTCACCGGCGGGCGAGTTCTCGTACACGTAGCTCGTGAGCGTGGAACCCGTGCCCGTCAGGAGCCCGAGGACCGGCATGCCCTCCTGCGGCTCGATGAGCAGCGTGTTGCCCAGCAGGATGATCACGATCGCCGTGTCGCCGGCGATCCGCCCCATCCCGAGTGCGGTTCCCGTCGCGATCGACGGGCGGACCGCGGGCAGGAGCACCCGTCGGATGGTCGCGGCCTTCGTCTTGCCGAGCGCGTACGACGCCTCACGGACGTGGCCGGGGATCGCGTTGAGCCCCTCGCGCGTCGCCCCGACGACGAGCGGCAGGGCGATGAAGCTCATCATGATGCTGGCGTTGATCAGGGATCGCCCGAAGACGCCGCCGCCCTCGGCGGTGAACGACAGCCACCCGAGCCAGGGCTGCTGGAAGATGATGAGCCCGAAGATCGCCAGGACGATCGACGGCGTGCCTGCGACGATCTCCACGCCGGATTCCACCGCGCGTGCGAGGCCGGCCGGGCGACCGTATTCGACGAGCCAGATCGCCACGCAGACGGCGAGCGGGATCGCGATGGCCGTCCCGAGCACCGTGAGCATCAGGGTGCCGAGGATGGGATCGAGGATGCCGCCGCTCTTCGTCTGGTCGACGGCGCCGGTGGGGCGCTCGAACAGCAGCTCGGGCCGCAGGTACTGCAGGCCGCGGAAGCCCATGTAGAGCAGGATGGACGCGGCGGCGACGCACAGGGCGATGCCGCACGCCCAGCAGAGGGCGAGCGCGAGGCGGTCGGTCCAGCGCCAGGTTGAGTAGGACTCGACCGCGCCGGTGCGCTTGGGGGCAGCGGCGGCCATCAGGTCCGGATCCCGTACTTCTTCATGGGCTGCTTGACCACGTAGGCGCCGATCGACAGCGCCATCGCGGACACGAGGAGGACCGCGGCGATCCCGTACAGCGTGGACGCCATCGCCGGGTTGGCCAGGCCCTCCCGGTAGAAGACGATCGTCGCGGCCAGGGGCCGGGTCGGCTCGAGGAAGAACGTGAGGCCGTCGACGGGGTTCGGGGCGAAGGCGGTGCCCCCGGACACCATGGCGAGCATGATCGCCTCACCGAGTGCCCGCCCGGTGGCCAGTACCGCGCCCGCGACGATCGCGGGTCGGGCGGTGCGCACCGAGATCGTCCACATCACGCGCCAGCGGTTTACGCCGAGCGCGGCCGCCCCCTCGGTCCAGCCCCTCGGCACTTGCCGAAGCGCCTGGGCGATGATGGCGGTCATGATCGGGATGATCATCACGGCGAGGATGAAGGTTGCGAGCAGCCAGTTCTCACCAGTCAGCGAGATCACGCCGGCGACGGACTCCTTGCGGTCCTGGCTGATGAGGTCGCCCACGAATGGCGCGAGGACGAGGATGCCGATCAGGCCGTAGATGACGGACGGCACCGCGGCGAGAAGCGACACCGTCGGCGTCAGGATGCGACGCAGCGATTCCGGTGCGAACTCCACCATGAAGATGGCGGCGAGCGTCGAGAAGGCCGCGCCGAACAGGACGGCGACGCCGGTCGTCAGGACGGTGCCCCAGATGAGGTCGAACGCGCCGAAGTCGTAGACCGGCTCAGCCGTTCCCGGCTGCTGGATGCGGTCCATTTGCTGATTGACGTTGCCGGTGTCGCCAAACCATCCGAGCCCGTTGTGGGAGAAGGAGGGCCACGCCTTCGAGAAGACGAACACCACCATGCCGACGATCAGCGCCAGCACGAAGCAGGACACCGCGCCGAGCACGAGCTCGGCGCGGCGGTCGGTCCAGGGTTCGCGCAGGCGGGCGAGCGCCGCGAGTGGCCGTCCCGTGGCCGTCGGGGCGCTCGTCGCCATTAGTTGACCGACACCCAGTTCGAGTTGACGATCGCCTTCGCGGCGGCGTTGGTCCGGATCCACTTGAGGAACTTCGCCGTCGCGCCCGTGGGCTTGCCGCGCGTGACCATCCAGAACGAACGCAGGCCGGGGTAGGTGCCGGCCTTCGCGTTGCGCAGCGTGCACGCGACGCCCTTGTACGCGACAGCGTTCGTCCCGGTTGCGAACTTGAAGTCGACATAGCCGATGGCGTTCTTGTTCGCGCGGACCGCGGACTGCACGAGGCCGTTCGATGCCTTCTGGCTGGCGCTCGTCGCGACGCGCTGGCCGCTCGGGCCGCCCATGAAGATGTTCTGGAACGCGTCCTGCGTACCGGAGGCCTGCGTACGGACGTTCAGGTCGATCGTGCCGCTGATCTTCGCGCCGGGCACATCGCTCCAATTGCGGATGCGGCCGGAGAAGATCTGCTGGACCTGCTCCTGGCTGAGGTTCGGGACGGGGTTGTCCGGGTTGGTGACGATGCAGACGCCGTCACGCGCGATGCGGTTGAACGCGAGGCCTCCCGGATCAGACTGCTGCGGGTCGCGCGACGAGTTGCCGATGGTGACCCGTCCCCGGGCGACGTCGTTGATGCCGACGTCCGAGCCGCCCTCGAGGAGCTTGAAGCGGACCGTGTTGGGGAAGGCCTTGAGGTAGCCCTTCGCGAGCTCACGGGCGAGCGGCGCCACCGAGGTCGACCCGCTCATGGTGATGGTCGACTTGGCGGGCGCCGCAGCCGGCGCGGCGGCGAGAAGCACGGCGCCGAGCGCCGCAGCGGTGATGGACGTGCGAAGCATGAAGGTGGGGACTCCTTGGAGCATGGGCCGGTGATCCGGTCCTCGGAGGGACGGCGAGTCCGGCAGTCTCGTCACGGCGGCGCGACCTCCGGTGAACGACCCGTGTTCAGCTGGAGAAGATCTGGTGAACAGCGGCGGGGGGCCGCCGAGTCGGCTGGCCGAGCTGGTGAACAACTTGTGACGTGCTCGTGTTCGTCCCGTGAACGGGGTTGCCGCGGTGTCCTGTCGTGCGACAGCCTGCAGCGCCTCGTGCGGGCCGGCCAGCGGCGCGCCGCCATGTCTTCGACTCACCAGGATCACAGACCTTGAGCAATCCACGCCTCGCAGGCGGCCCGCGCCGCAAGTCCGTTCCCGTGCGCGCGGCCGAGGCCGTTCGTGGCCGGCTCGCCGGGTTCGGTCGTCTGCTCACGCGCGACCCGCTCGCCACGTTTCTCCTCGTCTCCGCAATCGCGGTCACGATCCTCTTCTTCAGCCTGCTGGGATCGCTCTTCCCCAAGCCGCCGGGCCACGAGGTGCCGCTGAGCACCGTCAACAGCCTGGCGAAGGCCGGGCGCGTGCAGGAGGCGACGCTGCTGGACTACGACGCGGTCGTCGTGGCGCAGACGACGGCCGGGTCTGAGATCTACGCGAGCTACCCAGGCTCCGACGCCGCGACGCAGGAACTCCTGCGCACGCTGCAGCAGGGCAACGCGATCGTGACGGTGGACGAGCAGTCGTTCAAGCCCGCGCGCGTGATCATCGTCCAGTTCCTGCTGCCCATCCTGCTCCTGGTGTGTCTGTTCGCGCTGTTCATGCGGCTGGGCGGCGAAGACGGGTCCGGCGGCATCGCCTCGTTCTCGAACTCGAAGGCGAAGGGCACGAAGCGCAAGAAGGGGCAGAAGGGCCCGATCACGTTTGACTCCGTCGCCGGCGCGGGTGAGGCGCTGACCGAGCTTAAGGAGATCCGCGACTTCCTCGAGGATCCGACGAAGTACCTGCAGTTCGGCGCCGCGGCGCCGAAGGGCGTCCTGCTCGTCGGGCCTCCCGGCACGGGCAAGACCCTCCTGGCACGGGCCACCGCCGGCGAGGCCGAGGCCGCCTTCTACTCGGTCTCCGGCGCCGAGTTCGTCGAGTCGCTTGTCGGCGTCGGCGCGGCGCGCATTCGCGACCTCTTCGCGAAGGCCCGCAAGACGGCGCCGTCGATCATCTTCATCGACGAGCTCGACGGCGCCGGCCGCAAGCGCGGCGCGGGCGTCGGGCAGGGCAACGACGAGCGCGAGCAGACGCTGAATCAGCTCCTTGTCGAGATGGACGGCTTCGGCGGCGACGCCGGCATCGTCGTGATGGGCGCGACGAACCGCCCGGACATCCTCGACCCCGCGCTGCTGCGCCCCGGGCGCTTCGATCGGCAAGTCGTCGTTGAGAACCCCGACGTCCACGGGCGCTTCGAGATGCTGCAACTTCACGCCAAGGGGCGGACCTTCGCCGCCGACGCCGACCTCCAGGAGATCGCGAAGCTGACCCCGGGATTCTCCGGCGCGGAGATCGCCAACCTCGTCAACGAGGCGGCACTCCTGTCGGTTCGTGAGCAGAAGAGCGAGATCGACCAGGCGACGCTCGAGGAGGCGATCGATCGCGTCGTCGCCGGCCCGGCGAAGAAGTCCCACGTCCTCACGCGCGACGAGCAGTGGATCATCGCGGTCCACGAAGCCGCGCACGCGGTCGTCAGCCGGGCGGTGGGCCAGAAGGTCAGCGCGCAGAAGCTCAGCATCGTCGCGCGTGGCCGTCAGCTCGGCACGTCGGCGGAGATGCTGACCGACCGCGACTCGCAGATCCACCAGAAGCCCGATCTGGACCGTCAGCTCACGGTGATCCTCTCCGGCGCGGCCGGCGAGCGGCTCGAGTTCGGCGTGGTGTCGACCGGCATCAGCGACGACCTGCACGCCGCGACGAAGCTCGCGCGCTCCATGGTGACGTCGTTCGGCATGTCGGAGCGCCTGGGCTTCGTCACCATCGGCGAGCCCGCGGGTGAGGTGTTCCTCGGCGCGGCGCTCCAGGATCTCGGCTCGACCGGCCCCGCGACGCTCAACCTCATCGACGAGGAATGCGAGCGAATCGTGTGGGAGGCGGAGTACCGGGCCGAGGAGGTGCTGCGGCGCAACTGGGATGCGGTCATCGAGGTCGCACGGGCGCTCATGGAGCAGGAGACGCTGTCCGGTGTCGCGCTTGATGCGGTGCTGTCGCCGGTCTCGTACGTCGATCTCGCCGAGATCCAGCCGCCCGACTGGGACGAGTCCCGGCCGGACCATCCCCGGATCTCGCGGAGCGACGACGAGTGAGCGACCACCCGCGCGCGACCGAGCGGCTGATCCGGGCCAGCGGCCCGGCGGCGCTGGCTGTCGCCACCGTCGCGCTCGTCCTGTCCGCGACCGGCGCCGCCGATGCCGCGCGCTCACGCGTGGCGAAGGTCGTCGCGCCGACGTCGCGCGTCAAGGTCGTCTCCAAGCCCCAGGCGGGCGCGCTGCTGCTGCTCGGCCGCAACAGGAAGTTCCCCGCCAGCGCCATCCCCAAGGTCGCCAGCGCGCGCAACGCGGACACCGTCGGCAACCGCTCGGCGAAGGACCTCGTCACCACGTGCAACGCCGAGTCCGTCGATCTCGGGACCTGGTGCCTGCTGGCCCAGCCCTATCCCGTGCCCAACGAGGACACCGGCAAGAACGACTACTTCTATGCGACGAGGAAGTGCACCGAGCTGGGCGGCTACCTGCCGACGGCCGCGCAGCTGCTCGGCGCCGTCACGCGCGTCAAACTCGCCGGCACGATCGATGACGACCGACTGACCGCGTCGATCGACGAGGATCCCACGGACGGCCGGAAGGACCGGCGCGAGATGACCGCCACGCTCATCACCACGCAGGGCGGCTCCAGCTCGGCCGGATCGCAGGGCGTCACCGAGGGCTCCAAGGGCGACCCGAAGACGGGTGAGCCCGATCCGGTGCCGCTGCCCGCAAACCCCCAGCCCCAGACGCTCCAGTACGTCACCGTCTACGACAACCGCGACGCGGGCGGCTTCGCCGGCGCGAAGCCTGTCTCGCAGCCTGAGCTGTTCCGGTGCGCCTTCGACAAGGCCCAGGGGGAGCAGGCCTCGAGCGAGGGCTGACGTGTCGACGATGGGCACCCCGGGCATCGATCCAGCGCTGACGCCGTTCACGACGCCGGTTCCCGTGGCGCGGCCCGAGTCGGTCTTCTACGACGACGTGGAACTGCGGCCGTCCGAGTACGAGGCGCTCGTCGGCGGCCGCCGGGCGGGACTGACCCGCCGCGAGTTCCAGATCCTGGCGTGTCTGGCGCGGCGCCCGGATCGCGTCATCACTCGCCAGGAGGTCTACGAGGAGGTCTGGGGCGGGGCCATGCCGCACCGCGACCGCTCCGTCGACGTCTTCGTCCGCAAGGTCCGCCGCAAGCTCGCCGGGGTCGCGCCCGGCCGCCAGTTCGTGCATACGCACTTCGGCGTCGGATACCGGTTCGCGCCGGATCCGCCTGCCGAGTGATCAGCGGCGCTTGAGGCCGATGCCCTCGAGCGCGTGCGCGACGGATTCGCACGCGTCGATGGCCGACTCGATCGTCTCGAAGATGTCCTTCCAGCGGATGACGACCATCGGGTCGATTCCGCCGGCGAACAGCGACGCCACCGCGTCGCGCGTGAGACGGTCGCCCTCATTCTCGAGGCGGTGGATCTCGACGAGGTGGGGGGAGAGGTCGCGGTCCTGGCGCAGCGCCTCGATCGCGCGGGCGACCTGCTCACCGGCGCCGACGAGGACGTCGGCGAGGAGCAGCGCCTGCTCCATCGGCGCCTCGACCTTGTAGATGACGAGCTGGTCGGCGGCCTGCTCGGCGTCGTCGACGATGTCGTCGAGCGCGGTGGCGAGGCGATGGCCGTCGCCGAAGTCGAACGGGCGGCCCGCCCGGTCCTCCGAGAGCGCGTAGATGATGTCGTGGGTGATGCGGTCACCCTCCTGCTCTCCGCGCACGATCTCCTGCGAGAGCTCGCCGCTCTCGGGGTACTCGCGCAGGAGGTCGCGCAGCAGCTCGCACACACGCTGGGCGTTCTGCCCGGCTTCGGCGAAGAGCGCGAGGAGGTGGTCGTCTGTCTGGCGGGAGCCGAGCAGGGCCATCCCGACCGACCCTACCCGGTGCTTCGCGCTCACGGCTTCCGGGGGTAGACACCGGCGTTCGTTTCACGATTTCTTCACACCTGATTCACGGCGGGGTAACGCCCGACCCACGCGGGCCCGGCACTGTTGCCCGTGAGCTGATGGAGACTGCTGCGTCGCCGGAGGAGGTCCTGAGCATCGGGCCCGTGGAGATCCGCCCCGCGGGAGGTCTCGTGACGCTCAGCGGCCGGACGCTGGTGCTCTCGGTCCGGGAATTCGCCTTGCTGGTCGCAATGGCCCGGAAAGCGGGGCGTATCGTTTCCCGGGGTGAGCTCTACGCGCTGGTCTGGGGCGCTCCGCTGCGCGCGGGCGATCGCTCCGTCGACGTCTACGTCCACAAGCTCCGCGTGAAGCTCGAGGAGGGGGCGCCGGGCTGGGTGTTCATCCACACGCACGTCGGCTTCGGCTATCGCTTCGCACCGGAGCCTTCACATCTTTTTCACAAGACGGCCACAACTCGATAACAGACTCAGGTCGCGCTGCTGGAAGGCTGCCACGGCTTCTATGGGAGACCAGAACCATCTAGGAGGAACGTCTGTGAAGGCGTACCGATTCATCACGGCGCTCGGCGCGTGCGCCGTGCTCGCGTTCGGCGCGGCCGCGTGCGGCAGCGACGACGACAGTGGCAGCAGCAGCACCTCGTCCTCGAGTGCACAGAAGGGCGGCACCATCAACGGCGCCGGCGCGACCTTCCCCCAGCCGATCTACAGCGAGTGGGCGGCGCAGTTCAAGGACGCGCAGGGCACGACGGTCAACTACCAGGGCATCGGCTCCGGTGGTGGCGTCGCGCAGTTCAGCGAGGGCACCGTCGACTTCGGCGCGACCGATTCGGCGATGGACGACGACGAGATCAAGACCGCGGAGAAGAAGGGCAGCACGCCCGTCCACGTCCCGACGGTCGCCGGCGCGGTCACCGTGTCGTACAACGTCTCGGGCGTCGACAAGGGCCTGAAGCTCGACGGCGAGACCATCGCCAACATCTTCCTTGGGAAGATCACGACCTGGAACGACCAGGCGATCGCGTCGCAGAACTCGGGCGTCGACCTGCCGGACACGAAGATCACCGTCTGCCACCGCTCGGATGAGTCGGGCACGACGAAGAACTTCACCCAGTTCCTCGCCAACTACTCCAAGGCGTGGGAGAGCGGCCCGGGCGTCGACAAGTCGGTCAAGTGGCCGACGGGCACCGGCGCGAAGGGCAATGACGGCGTCGCGGCCTGCATCAAGCAGACCGAGGGCGCGGTCGGCTACGTCGAGCAGGCGTACGCGCTGCAGAACAACTTCACCTACGCCTCGGTGAAGAACAAGGACGGCCAGTACGTCGAGCCGACGCTGGAGGCCGCTTCGGCCGCCGTCGCGGGCGCGAACCCGCCGGCCGACCTGCGGTTCAGCACGATCGACGCCTCGGGCGCCGACGCCTACCCGATCACCGCCACGACGTTCCTCCTCGTCTGGGAGGACCAGTGCAAGGCGGGCATCAAGGAGTCGACGGCCGGCCTCGTCAAGGACTGGCTGAACTACGGTCTGGGCGACGGTCAGAAGGTCGCCGAGCAGCTCGAGTACGCCCCGCTGCCCTCGGACGTCCTGTCCAAGGCGCAGGCGAAGGTCGACGCGCTGCAGTGCAACGGATCCCCGCTCAAGGGCTAGAGACGCATCTACGTCACTGAGGAAACGTCATGGAAGCCGGAAGCCTCTCCTCCAAGAAGACGGGCGCCCCGAAGCCGAGTTGGGCTTCGGGGTCCGGCTCCCATGTCGGTGACGCGATCCTGAAGTACGGGCTCGCCGGCCTCGCGGTCGGCGTGCTCGTGCTCATCGCGTACTTCTTCGTCCGCCTCATCGTGGAGGCGGAGCCGGCGCTCAGCCAGGTCGGCGTCATCGATTTCGTCTTCGGGGACAGCTGGGTCCCCTCGCAGGGCGACTACGGCGCGCTGCCGCTGCTGGTCGGCACCCTCATCACGTCGGTCATCGCGTTGATCGTCGGCGTGCCGGTCGCGATCGCCACCGCGCTGTACATCACCGAGCTGTGCCCCAAGCGCTTCCGCGGCCCGCTCACCGTCGTCGTGGACCTGCTCGCCGCGGTGCCGTCGGTCGTCTACGGCCTCTGGGGCATCTTCTTCCTCGCGCCCAAGCTCGAGCCGGCGGAGAAGTGGTTCTCGGAGACCTTCGCGTTCCTGCCGCTCGTCGACCCCGACAAGGTGTCGATCCCCAACTACTTCGTCGCCGGCGTGATCCTCGCGATCATGATCGTCCCGATCGTCAGCGCCATCTCGCGCGAGGTCATCAGCACCGTTCCGGCCGAGCAGAAGGAGGGCGCGCTCGCCCTCGGCGCCACGCGCTGGGAGATGCTCCGCATGGCCGTCCTGCCGTACTCGCGCGCCGGCATCGCGGGCGCCTCGATGCTCGGCCTCGGCCGCGCGATCGGCGAGACGATCGCGGTCGTCATCGTCATCGGCAACGCCGCGGTCATCGGCAGCACGATCTTCTCGCAGGGCTACACGCTCGCCGCGGTGATCGCCAACGAGTTCGGTGAAGCGGCGTCCGATCCGCTGCACCGCGCGGCGCTCATCGCCTGCGGCCTCCTGCTGTTCATCCTGACGCTCATCGTCAACGCGATCGCGAGGTACTTCGTGAACAAGGCCGAGGAAGGGCAGGCCTCGCGCGTGCCCGCGGGGATGGCCGGATGAGGCAGCTCGAACCCACCAGCCGCACCCGCATCGCCAAGGACCGCGCCGCGCGCGGGTTCCTGCTCGCGCTCACGCTGCTGGCGCTCGTCCCGCTTGCGCTGATCCTCTACTACCTCGTCAAGCAGGGCTTCGAGGCGATCAACTGGGAGTTCCTGACGACCGACCCGACAGGCCGCTTCCTCGGCGACCCGGGCGGCATCCGCAGTGCCATCGTCGGCACGACGATCATGGTCGCGCTCGCCGCGGCGATCTCGGTGCCGATCGGCGTTGGCGTCGCGCTGTACCTCGTCGAGTACGGCAAGCGCACGCGCTTTGCCAACACGGTCCGCTACTTCATCGACGTCATGACCGGCGTGCCGTCGGTCGTGTTCGGCCTGTTCGTCTACATCACGCTCGTCGTCTCGCAGATCGGCGGCACGTTCGCGGCGTGGAAGGGCTCCGTCGCCCTGGCGCTGCTCATGATCCCGATCGTCGCCCGCTCGTCCGAGGTCGTGCTCAACCTCGTGCCCGACAGCATCCGTGAAGCGGCGCTGGCGCTGGGGGCGCCGCGCTGGCGCGTCGTGACGCGCGTGGTGCTTCCCACGGCGTTCCCGGGCCTCGTCACTTCGTCGCTGCTGGCCATCGCCCGCGGCGCCGGCGAGACCGCGCCGCTGCTCTTCACGGTCGCCTTCGCCAACGAGATGGCGTTCAACCTCAACGACCGCATGAACTCGCTCCCGCTGCAGATCTACAATGACGTCAGCCAGGCGCAGGACCGCCTGGTCGCACGGGCGTGGGGTGCGGCGCTCACGCTGGTCGTCATGATCCTCGTCCTCATCGTGATCGCTCGCCTCGTGCAGCGAAGGAGCCGTCTGGCAACATGAACACGCCCGATCCGACCACCGCCACCAAGCCCCAGGCCTCGATGAACCAGCCCAACGCCGACGCGACCCCGGCCGCCGCTCCCGCGAGTGCGCCCACCACCACGTCGGTCGAGAGCGCTGACGGCCGTGAGGTGACGCTGACCGACGTGCACGCCTACTACGGCGGGTCGGAGGCCGTGAAGGGCGTCGATCTCGTCTACAAGCCCAACGAGGTCACGGCGATGATCGGCCCGTCGGGCTGCGGCAAGTCCACGCTCCTGCGCTGCATCAACCGCATGCACGAGGAGATTCCCGGCGCCCACGCCACCGGCAAGATCGTCGTCGACGACATCGACCTGTACGACCCGTCGATCGACCTCACCGCCGTCCGGCGCGCGGTCGGGATGGTGTTCCAGAAGCCGAACCCGTTCCCGACGATGTCGATCTTCGACAACACCGCCGCGGGCCTGCGCCTGAGCGGGACGAAGGGCGTGGACGTCAAGGAGCGCGTCGAGTGGGCGCTGCGCGGCGCCGGCCTCTGGGACGAGGTCAAGGACCGGCTCGACAAGCCCGGCATCGGCCTCTCCGGCGGCCAGCAGCAGCGCCTGTGCATCGCGCGCACCATCGCCGTGGAGCCCGAGGTCATCCTCATGGACGAGCCCTGCTCGGCGCTCGACCCGATCGCCACGCTGAAGATCGAGGATCTCATCCACGAGCTCAAGCAGCGGTTCACGATCGTCATCGTCACGCACAACATGCAGCAGGCGGCGCGCGTCGCGGACACGACGGCGTTCATGTACCTGGGGGAGCTCGTCGAGCACGCGCCGACGCAGCAGATCTTCAACAACCCCGGCGACCCCCGCACGGAGGAATACGTCACCGGTAAGTTCGGGTGATCCCGTGCCGAACATTCCACCGACGAATGGGGTTTCGGACACGCCCGGCGGGGAACATCCCGCCACGATGACGTCGGAGAGCGGACGCACCCGGAAGGTCTTCACCGAGGACCTCGCGCGCATCGAGGAGATGGCCCTGGAGGGCCTCGACCTCGTCGTCGCGCAGATCGATCGCGTGCTGGAGGCCGTCGAGCACCAGGACGTCGAGCTGGCGGAGATCGTCATCGCCGACGACGACCGCATCGACGGCCGCTACCTGGAGATCCACCAGGCGATCCTCACGATGCTCGCGCTCCAGGCGCCCGTCGCGGGCGACCTGCGGCTCGTGGCGGCGCTGCTGCACATGGTCAAGCACATGGAGCGCATGGCCGACCAGTGCGTGAACATCGCGAAGATGCTGCCGCTCGTCGGCTACGAGCCGCCGCGCAACGCCGAGCTGCTGGCCAAGGTGCTGCGGATGGGCCGGGCGGCGCGTTCGGAGGTCACGCAGTCGCGCCAGGCGTTTGCGATGCGCGACGTCGGCCTGGCCGAGGACCTCGTCCGCCAGGACCGGGAGATCAACAACCTGAACAAGGAGATCTTCCGCATGGCCGTCGACATCGGCGACGACACCGACACCCGCGAGTGGGCGATGTCGATGACGATGGTCGCGCGCGCGTTCGAGCGCATCGGCGACAACGCGGTGGACATCGGCGAGCAGACGGCGTTCGTCGTCAGCGGGCTGTTCCGGGAGTTCTCGGATGCGAATCGCGGCGCCGGCGACCCGCCGCGCTCGTCCTGACCTTCGCGCCGGCCTGCTTGTCCTGCTGCTCGCCCTCGGCGGGTGCGGCGACGCGTCGGACGGCCTGACGTCGGCCAGGTCGCAGCTGCACGGGGCGATCCGGGTCGACGGCGACCCGTCGGCCACGGTCGTCGGTCGTTCGGCGGGCGAGCAGTTCGTGCGGTTCCATCCCGACGCCCGGGTGCTCGTCGACGGCACGGGGGAGGATGCGGCGGTGCGCCGCGCGTGCGCCGGGGAGGTCGACGTGGTCGTCGCTGCGCCCCCGGCCGGGGTGGCCTGGCGCGGGCCGGTCCGCTGCCCGGACGGCCAGCGGATCACGTGGGTGCAGGTCGGCGCGGACGCGCTCGTCGTGATCGCAGGGCCGCGCAGCCCCGTGGCATGCATCTCGACAGCGCGGCTGCGCGCGCTGGCGTCCCGGCCGTCGTCCGCCCGTGGTCTGGTCGGCGCGATCCGTGGCTCGGGCGTGCAGCGCCGCTTCTCCGAGGGTGTCGGCCTTCCCTCGGCCTGGGCGGGCACGGAGGTCTCCGAGGATGATGGCGCGCTCATCGACGCGGTGGCGGCGTCCGGCGACGGGCTGGGCTACGCCCGGTTCGGGGCGGTGCGGCGCGCGCGCCGGGCGGGGGTGCGGGCCGTCCGTGTCGATGACGGCGCCGGGTGCGTCGCGCCAACGGCCGACGCGATCCGCCGCGGCGCGTACCGGCCGTTCTCCCGGTCCATCGTGCTCGGCTGGACACGCGACGGGAACCGGCGCGAGGTCGTACGGTCGTTCGCGGCCTTCGCGGCGGCCCGCCAAGCGACGATCAACGCGGGGGCGAAGACCGTGCCGCTCGACCGCACGGGGATGCGACGGGCCGTCGCGGGTGCGGCGGCGAGCGGCGCGGCGCCCTGAGTGCGCACGCGCACACACCGGGATTCGCCGTGTTTGCGGCACGGCCTGTGAACATCCTGTGACCCCGGTGTCACCGGGATGGCGATCCGCCGCTACATCGCTTTAGACTCATGACCGCCATGACGGATCGCACCCTGGTCGGCCGCCCCACCGACCTCACCAGCGCGCCCAGCCCTCAGGGCGCACCGCTTCGGATCGCTGTCATCGACGCGGACTCGGGGTTCCTGCAGGTGCTGACGAAGCGCCTTGACCGCCTCGGCTGGGAGCACCGGGTCGTTCCCGGTCCCGTGCCGATCGAAACCGTCGTGGCCATGCGGCTCGGCGCGATCGTCATCGACCTCGCGACCCTGGGCACGCAGGCCTGGGACTACCTCGAGCGTCTGTGCAACGCCGTCCCGGGTCTGGGCGTCGTCGTCTGCACCGGGCAGTCCACCGTCGCCCAGCGCGTCCGCGGCCTGCGCATGGGCGCCGACGACTGGGTGACGAAGCCCTGCCACCCGGAGGAGCTCATCGCCCGCGTGGAGGCCGTCGTGCGCCGTCGCCGCCGGACCGAGGCGCCCGCCGCGTCGAAGCCCGTTCAGGCCGGGGAGGTCGAGGTTCGCGCCGACCAGTTCCAGGCCTTCGTCGACGGCCGGTCGATCGACCTGACCCGCCGCGAGTTCGAGCTCATCCACCTGCTCGCCGAGGCCGAGGGCCGCGTGCTCGAGCGCGAGGAGATCTACCAGCGCGTCTGGGGCTACGCCATGGCCCGCGGCGACCGCTCGGTCGACGTGTTCGTGCGCAAGCTGCGGCAGAAGCTCGAGAAGGCGTCGCCGAACTGGCGCTACATCCACACGCACTTCGGCGTCGGCTACCGCTTCTCGCCCGAGCGCGTGGACGTGGAGCCCGCCGGCGCGCTCGAGGCCGAGCTGGCCGAGGTCGCCGCGCAGGTCGCGCGGGGCGAGACGCCCGCCGGCGTGCCCGGCGTGCCGGTCGAGTAGCGCGCGGTACCCTGGCCCTGATGTCCGGGGCAACCGTCCGCAACATCGCGATCATCGTGATCCTGGCTGCCGCCGTGGCGTTCCTGCCCGGCGGCATCGAGGGCGCGTCGCTGGTCAGCCAGGTGCTGTCGGCGGTCTTCGTCGTCCTGATGGCGCTGATCCTCGGGCAGCTCTATCGGCGGTTCCGGTACGACATCTACGGGCTGGGCGACCAGTTCCGGGCGATCTTCTACTGCTCGGTGGCGGCGATCGTCATCGCGCTGGCGTGCGCGTCGCGGATGCTCAACGAGAACGGCGCGACGTTCGCGCTGTGGTTCGTGCTCATGGGCGGCGGGGCCTTCGGGCTCTACGCCACCTGGCGGCACTACCGCGAGTACTCCATCTGACTTCCTGCGCGAAGTCGTCACGAACGCGTCTGGTTCCGTGACACCCCGCCCGGGAGGCTCCGGGCATGCCCGCCAGCGCCTCCCGTCTCCGCGCCGATGACGGCTCGACGACCGTCGAGTTCGTCGCGATGCTGCCGGTCGTGGTCGTCCTCGCGCTGGCGGCGTGGCAGGTGCTCGTCGCCGGGCAGGCCGCCTGGCTGAGCGGCGGCGCGGCCGCGGCAGCCGCGCGGGCACAGGCGATCGGGGCTGACCCGCGCGCGGCCGCGAGGGGGCGGCTGCCCGGGCCGCTGCAGCGCGGCGTCCGCGTGCGGACGAAGGACGGCGAGGTGACGGTGCGCGTCGTCGTCCCCGTGATCGTCGGGCGGGGCAGCCTGGGGAGCTTCACGGCGCGCGCGCACCTGCGTGACCAGTCATGACGCGGGCCGGTGAAGAGCGCGGGCAGTCGACGGTCGAGGTCATCGCCCTGCTGCCGCTCCTGCTGGCCGTCGTGCTCGCCGGCGCACAGCTGCTCGCCGCCGGGCTCGCGCGAGAGCAGGCCGGCACGGCGGCGCAGGCCGCCGCGATGGCGTTGCTGCAGGGCGACGACCCGCAGGACGCGGCGCGCGACGCGGTGCCGGGCTGGTCGAAGTCACGGGTGACGGTCCGTGTGAGGGCGCGCCGCGCCGAGGTGCGCCTACGCCCACCCGTGATCGTGCCCGGCCTGGCCGGTCGTCTCGAGGCGCGGGTTGTGGCCGACGCCGGTCCGGAGGCCCAGCCATGAGCGCGTTGCGCGCGCTGGTCGAGCACTTCGTCGCACCGCCGGAGGAGGCGCCGCTCGTCGCGCCTGCGCCGGTTGTGTCCGTTCCGCCTGCGGTGGCGTTGCTCTGCGGCGCCCGGCACGCCCGGTCGGCGGGCGGCATCCTCGGCCTGCGCCTGGCGCAGCGCCACGGCGTGCGCGCCGCGCTCGTGGCCGTCTGGACCGGGCAGCACGCCGGCGGCGCCGGGGCGGGCACGGCAGGCGGGCCCACCACGCGCGAGGCGCGACGAGTCGCGCGGGCGTGCGTGAGCCGTGAGCTGACGGCGCACGCCGCCGGCCGCGTCGTGGTCGTCGAGCTGCCCTCGGACGAGGTCGCTGCTGCGGCGGCGGCACAGCGCGCATTCGGGGTCGCCGCGTCGCTTCCCACCGTGCTCGTCGTTGCGGGCGCCCGTGACACGCCGATGGCCGACCTGCTGGCGTCGCGCGATCTCGTCCTCGTCGCCGGGGATGACGCACTGGCGGATCTCGCGGTCGACGCCCTGCGCCGCGACGGCGTCACCGCCCGCCGCTGCGCGCTGCCCGCCGCGCCGGCGGCAGCCGCCGCGATGCGCGGCATGCCTCTCGGCCCGGCCGCCCGGCGGGCCTGTGACCTCGCGCTGGAAGGAGCGCCATGACCGACGACCGCGGGCAGGCCACGCTGCTGCTCATCTGGATCCTCATCGGCGTCGCCGCTGCAGTGCTGCTGCTCGGCGGCGTCGCCCGCGGGATCGGCGCGGGCAACGACCGCCAGCGCGCCGCCGACCTCGCCGCGCTGTCGGCTGCGCGGGCGATGCACGCGCGCTTCGGCGGGCTCTTTGCCTCCGGCGGCACGCACGTCGAGCTCACCGCCTACCGCCGGGCCGCCGAGGACGCGGCCCGCGAGACCGCCCGCCGTAACGGCGCCGAGCGCGTCGCCGTCTCGTTCCCCGAACGCGACAGCTTCGCGCCGACGCGCGTGCGGGTCGAGATCCGCGACGCGATCGCGGTGGGAGACGAGGCCGTCACCCATCGCGCCGTCGCGGTGGCCGAGCTGGCTCCCCCGGCGGACGTCGCGTTCGCCGGCGGTGCGGGGGAGGGCGACTACCGCGGGCCGCTTGCGACTCGCCAGGGCAAGCAGATGCGCCCGGATGTCGCGATCGCGTTCGACCGGATGTACGCCGCGGCGAAGAAGGCCGGTGTCTCGCTGGTGATCACCAGCGCGTACCGCAGCAACGCCGAACAGGCCGCGCTCTTCGCCAAGCACCCGGACCCGAAGTGGGTCGCGCCGCCGGGCAAGTCGCTGCACCGCCTCGGCACCGAGCTCGACCTCGGCCCGCCTGCCGCGTACGGCTGGCTGGCGGCCAACGCGAAGCGGTTCGGGTTCGTCCAGCGGTACTCGTGGGAGCCGTGGCACTACGGCTTCGTCCGGAACGCGGGGTCGACCTCGGTGGGCTATGGCCGGGCGGGGCGTGCGGCGGGGCGGGGGTCGTTGTTGCGTGACGAGGGTGGCGATGGGGAGCGGTCGCGGAGCATGCCGTCGTTCGTGCCGGCGCGGTTCGCGCCGATGATCTCGCGGGCGGCGCAGCGGTGGAATGTGGGTGCGGCGCTGTTGGCGGCGCAGCTGTACGCGGAGTCGAACTTCAATCCGTATGCGCGCAGTTCGGCGGGGGCGCAGGGGATCGCGCAGTTCATGCCGGGCACGGCGGCGGCGTATGGGTTGCGCAATCCGTATGACGCGGAGGCGGCGATCGATGCGCAGGGGCATCTGATGCATGACCTGCTGCGGCAGTTCGGGGCGGTGCCGTTGGCGTTGGCGGCGTACAACGCGGGGCCGGCGCCGGTGCAGCGGTGTGGGTGTGTGCCGGCGATTCCGGAGACGCGGGCGTATGTGGCGAAGATCCTCGGGCTGCTGGGTGGGGCGGGGGATCTGCCGGCGGGTGGTGGGCTCGAGGTACGGCTGGTCGCGTGAGATGGCGCGACGTACCATCAGCCCTATGGCGCTCACCGACGGGGACCGCGACGTCCGGCCGCTCACCGCGGAGGAGGTGCTGCGGATGGTGGACGCGGGCATTCTCGGTGAGGACGAGCCGGTCGAGCTGCTGCAGGGGGTGCTCACTGCCGTGAGCCCGAAGTCGCCCGCCCACGGGATGGTGAAGACGCGGCTCATCAGCTGGCTCGCACCGGTTGTCGTCGAGGGCCGCTGCGCACTGCGCGTCGAGGAGCCGCTCGTGGTCCCGGACGGGACGAGCCTTCCGGAGCCCGACCTGGCGGTGGTCGAGGGTGACATCGCCACAGGCCATCCGCATACGGCGCTGCTTGTCGTGGAGGTCGCCGTCACGTCGCGCACTGTCGACCTCCGGGTCAAGCCCGACCTCTATGCGGGCGCGGCGCCGGAGTACTGGGTCGTCGATGTGACGGAGCGGTGCGTGGAGATCTTCACGTCTCCGCGTGACGGTCGGTACACGCATCGAGGCGTTGCGCGCGCCGGCGACCAGATCATCCCTGTGGCGGTTGCCACGCCGCCGCTCGACGTGATGGCGCTGCTCGCCGGCGTCTGAGCCCCGCCGTCCTCCGGCGGCCGGTACCGTCCCCGGGATGGAGCGCAACCTCATGACCGCCGAGGGACTCGAAGAGCTCAAGAAGGAGCTCGAGCGTCTGGAGACCGTCGAACGGCATGCCATCGCCGAGCGCATCAAGACGGCGCGCGAGTGGGGCGACCTCAAGGAGAACGCCGAGTACCACGACGCGAAGAACACCCAGGCCCACCTCGAGACGCGCATCCTCCAGCTGCGCCAGCGGCTCGACACTGCCGAGGTCGTCGAGGTCACCACCGGCGACACGATCGGCTTCGGCTCCACCGTCACGGTCAAGGACGAACAGAGCGGCAAGGAGACCACGTACCGGCTCGTCTCCTCGCGTGAGGCAGACCCGGGGAAGGGGCTCATCTCGTTCGAATCCCCCGTCGCCGCGGCGCTCCAGGACAAGCGCGCCGGCGACGTCGCCGTGGTCACGACGCCGCGCGGCGAGCGCCGCCTGGAGATCGTCTCCGTCGCCTGAACGCGGACGTCTGTACGGACATCCGTATGAGGTCCGTATGGGTCGCGCTCAAGGCATCGCGTCCATCACCCGAATCAGGGAGGGCCATGGAGGCTTCATTCGTCGCAACGGACTGCGGCGCGTGGCGGGACGCGATCGATGCTGGGGTCGCGGCCGACGTCACTCGCGCCATCGATCAACTCGCCGAGTTCCCCGTGCTGGACGGCACCGTCCAGCGCATCCTGCAGCTGTGTGACGAGCCCGATGCGACGACGGCGGATCTCGTCGGCGCCCTCGAGCTCGACCAGGCGTTCGCCGCCAACCTGCTGCGGTACGCGAACTCCGCCGCGCTCGCGCGGCCCATCCGCGCCAAGACCGTCCGCCAGGCGGTCATGCTCGTCGGCCGTCGCGCACTGCGCCGGCTGTCGCTGGAGGCGGCCACGTTCCGCTTCCTCGAGCGTGCCCCCGGCAACGGCGGCACCGTACGCGGCCAGCTGCACCTGCACGCCGTCTCGGTCGCCGTGACCTCCGCGCTGGCCGCCGACATGGCGCGCGTCCGCGGTGAGGCGCCGCACCTCGCCGGCCTGCTGCACGACATCGGCAAGCTCGTCCTGCCGATCGCCTTCGGCGAGGAGGCGATCGAGGAGATCACGAGCGAGCACCCGAGCGGCCAGGGCCGGGTGGACCTCGAGCGTGAGCGGCTGGGCATCGACCACGCGCTCGCGGGCGCGCTGCTCGCCGAGCGCTGGGGCTGCGCCCCCGAGGTCGTCGAGGCCATCGCCTTCCACCACGGCGGGCCGACCGGCATCGCCGTCCCGACGCCCGAGACCGCGTGCGTCCAGCTCGCCAACGGCGTCGCCGACATGCTCAGCGGCGGCGAGGCCGACCACCCGCTGCTCGAGGCCGCACTCGACCGCCTGGGCCTCGACGCCTCCGCGCTCGACCGCCTCGCCGAGGCTGCCAGCACGCCGCTCGGCGCCGTGGCCAGCGGCCGGATCGGCGAGCAGGTCGCCGACACCTCCCAGCTCGCCCAGCAGGACGACCTCACCGGCCTGGCCAACCGCCGCCACTGGCTGCAGACCGTCCGCGGTGAGCTGTCCGAGCGCGGCACCGGCGCCGTGCTCGTCGTGACCGTCGGCGGCCTCGCCGACGTCACCCGCACCCACGGCTACGGGGCGGCGAACCTCGTCCTGACCGAGGTCGCGCGGGTCGTCTCCCGGCACGGCCTCGCCGGCCGTCTGGGCGGCGTCGTCCTCGGGGTCTGGCTCGACGGCAGCGCCGACGACGCGGTCGCCGCCGGGGAACTCATCCGCGCCGAGGTCTCCGCCGCCGAGCGCGACGGGACCCCGCCGGTGGACCTGCACATGGGCGTCGCCAGCGCCCCCGCCGACGGCGACGACCTCGCGCTCCTGCTCGAGGCCGCCGATGAGGCGTCGGCCAAGCAGCGCGACACCGTCCGGCCGCTCGAGCGCCGCGACGACATCACAGTCGACCGCCGCGCCGCGTAGGGCCGGCGGTCAGGCGTCCGCGACGAGACCCTTGTCGCGGACGATCGCCCAGTCGAGCATCTTGTAGCCCACCCGGTCGAACACGATGGTGACGTGGCCGTCCTCGGCTCCCGTCACCGTGCCCGGGCCCCACTCGCGGTGCTCCACGCGCGTGCCGACCCCCGGCAGCCCCGTCGTCGCGGCACCGCCTTCGCCCGCGTCGCACCGGTCGCAGTTGCCGCACGGCGGCGCGTACGCCTCGCCGAAGTAGCCGAGGAGGAACGCGCGGCGGCAGCCGTCGTGCTCGGCGTACCCGCGGATCATGTCGACCCGAGAGCGGTCGAAGGCCTCACGCTCGACCTCGACCCGCGCCGCCTCGTCGACGAGCGCGGCCAGCTCGTCATCGTCCAGCCCGCGCGCCCGCGCTGACGCCGTGGCGGTGCCGTCCTCGCCGAGGTCCACGAGACCCGTCCGCTCCAGGCGGTGCAGTGCGGTGCCCAGCCGGGCCTCAGAGAGGTCGAGATCGTCGGCCAGGGCCGCGTGCTCCACGGGACCGCCCGCGGCGCGCAGGCCGCGAGCCAGGCGGTCCAGCGCGTCACGTTCGACCCGTCCCGCGGCGTGAAACCGGCGCAGGCCGAGGTCCTGCGGGCGGTAGAACAGGACGGCGCGCGCGGGCTCGCCGTCGCGGCCGCCGCGGCCGACCTCCTGGTAGTAGGCGTCCACCGACTCGCTGACGTCGTGGTGGACGACGAACCGCACATCCGGCTTGTCGACGCCCATGCCGAACGCGATCGTCGCGACCATGACGTCGACGGTCCCGTCGTCCATGAACGCCTCCTGCGCGGCGTCGCGCTCCTTCGCGCTCATGCCCGCGTGGTACGCGCCGGCGCGCACGCCGCGCTCGCGGAGTTCCTCCGCGAGCTCATCGGTGCCACGCTGCGTCGAGCAGTAGACGATGCCGGGGCCCGGCGCCGCGTCGACGACCCAGTCCACCAGCGCGCGGGTCTTGCGGTGCGCGTCCTCATGGCGTTCCACGGCGAGGTGGATGTTCGGCCGGTCGAAGCCGCGCACGATGATCTCCGGGTCACGCAGCGCGAGCGTGCGGACGATCTCCTCGCGGACGGGCGGCGCCGCGGTCGCCGTCAGCGCCAGGATCGGCGGCCGACCCACCGCCTCGGCGGCGTCGGCGAGCCGCAGATACTCCGGGCGGAAGTCGTGGCCCCACTGCGAGACGCAGTGCGCCTCGTCGACGACGAACAGCGACGGCCGTGCCTCGCGCAGCCGGGCCAGCACGTCCTCCCGCGCGAGCTGCTCGGGGGCGAGCAGCAGGAACTCCACCTCGCGCTCCTCGACCTCCTCGAGCACCTGCTCACGCGCCTTCGGCGACAGCGTCGAGTTCAGCAACGCCGCCTCGCCCTCCGGCACGGCCGCGACCTGCTCGGCCTGGTCGGCCTGCAGCGAGATGAGCGGGGACACGACGATCGTCGGGCCCGGAAGCCGCAGGCCGGCGAGCTGATAGATCGCCGACTTGCCCGAGCCCGTCGACATCACCGCGAGCGTGTCGCGCCCGTCGAGCACCGCCGCGACGCCCTCGGCCTGGCCGGGACGCAGCCGCGCGAAGCCCAGGCGCTCTCGGGCGAGCGCGGCGATCTCGTCCGCAGAAGCCACTCGGGGTCTGACGCTAGCCGTTCCTATCCTCGAAGAGTGGCCACGGAAGACAAGCTCAGTCGCACCGAGCGTCTGAAGCAGCAGCGCAGGACCCTTCCGGACGGGCCCGGCGTCTACCTCATGCGCGACGCGCGCGGGCGCGTGATCTACGTCGGCAAGGCGAAGTCGATCCGCAAGCGGGTCAACAGTCACTTCTCCAAGCCGGTCACGCGCGGCGCGAAGGACATGGTCAGCGAGATCGACCACATCGAGTTCCTCCTGGTCGCCAGCGAGTCCGAGGCGCTGCTGGCCGAGCAGAACTTCATCAAGCAGTACCGCCCGCGGTTCAACATCCGCCTGCGCGACGACAAGTCGTATCCGTTCATCGCGATCTCGATGGACGAGGAGTACCCGCGCGTCTACTTCACGCGCGAGCGTCACCGCAAGGGGCGGCTGTACTTCGGCCCGTACTCGAACGCCAAGCGCGTGCGGGGCACACTCGACCTGCTCGGGAAGATCTTCCTCTACCGCTCGTGCAACGGGGTGGAACCGGGGCGGCGCAGCGGCTCGCCATGCCTGGACTACTACATCAAGCGCTGCGGGGCGCCCTGCGTGGGCTACGTCGACCAGGCCGAGTACCGCGAGGCGATCGACGGCGTCGTCGACTTCCTGCAGGGCCGCTACCGCGAGATCGAACGCGACCTCGAGGCGAAGATGAAAGCCGCGGCCGCCGAGCAGGAGTTCGAGCAGGCCGCGCTGGAGCGCAACCGCCTGCGCGCCGTGCGCGAGCTGCTGCAGCGCCAGCGCGTGGCCAACGAGTCGGTCGGCACGCTCGACGCGGTGGCCGTCGCGGTGAGCGGCACCGACGCGAACGCCCAGGTCTTCCAGGTCCGCGACGGCGTCCTCTCCGACCGCCAGTCCTTCTACCTCGCCAACGAGAGCGAAGGCGGCGTGGGGGAGGTCATCGAGGAGTTCCTCCTGCAGTACTACGGCGGCGCGCTGTCGATCCCCGCGCAGATCGTCGTCCAGGGCGAGCTCGAGGACGAAGAGGTCGAGGTCATCGAGGAGCTGCTCTCCGAGCGGCGTGGCGGCCGGGTGGAACTGCGCCGCGCCGAACGCGGCGACAAACGGCGGATCCTGGAACTCGCCGAGCGCAACGCCAAGCTCGCGCTCGACACCGAGCGCCTGAAGGTCGAGCGCCAGCGCCAGCAGCGCGTCGAAGCGCTCGACGAGCTCCAGCGCGAGCTGGGCATGGACACGCTCCCGATCCGCATCGAGTGCTTCGACATCTCGAACCTCATGGGGACGAACACCGTCGCGTCGATGGTCGTCTTCGAGGGCGGCGCGCCGAAGAAGCGCGACTACCGCCGCTTCAAGATCCGCGGGACGACCGAGGGCGTGCCCGACGACTTCGCGTCGATGGAGGAGGTCCTCAGCCGGCGGATGGCGCAGTTCGAGGCCCAGCAGGACCTCTCGCCGCATGACCCCAAGCGCAACGAGTCGTTCGCGGCGCTGCCGAGCCTCATCGTCATCGACGGCGGGCCGGGCCAGCTGGCCGCCGGCATGCGCGCGCTCGAGGGCTTCCGTGAGCGTGGCGTCACGATCGTCGGCCTGGCCAAGCGCCTCGAGGAGGTCTGGTTCCCCGGGCAACGCACGCCGCTCGTCCTGCCGCACGACACCAACGCGCTGCAGCTCCTGCAGCGGGTGCGCGACGAGGCCCACCGGTTTGCGATCACGCATCACCGTGAGCGGCGGGACAAAGAGCTCACGACGTCGGTTCTGGACGGCCTCCCCGGGATCGGGCCGGTCCGCAAGCGGACGCTGCTCAACCACTTCGGCTCGCCCGAGGCGGTGATGAGCGCGTCGCGTGAGGAGCTCGAAGGCGTGCGGGGGATACCGGCGAAAACGGCCCGCGAGCTCTACGCGCTCCTGCACCGCGCAGGTGACTGATTCGCGCCAGCGCTCAAGAAGTGAGGCACATCGACCGATGTGGTACCCGATGGTCCCGCCTTTTGGGTATGCCATGGCCGATCCGGGAGACGCTTCCGGCCGCAGCCCGGCGGTCGAGTTCCCGGTACAGCTGCTGGTGGACTCCCTTCCGGCGATGGTCGGCTACTGGGACACGGAGCTGCGCAACCGGCTGGCCAACGCGGCCTACACCGAGTGGTTCGGCCACACGCCCGGGGAGATCCTCGGGATGTCGATGCCCGAGCTGCTCGGCCCCGACCTGTTCGCGCGCAACGCGGCGTTCGTGGAGGCCGCGCTGCGTGGCGAACGCGCCACGTTCGACCGGACCCTGCGCGACATCGACGGCACCGAACGCCACGTGCAGGCGCACTACGTGCCGGATGTCCCGGATGGGGTCGTCCGCGGGTTCTTCGTGCTGGTCACGGAGATCACCAGCCGGGTTGAGGCGCACCAGGAGGTGCTCTCCGCCGCCGAGCAGTACCGCGCGCTGATCCGCAGCATGCCCGCCGGCTTCGCGCTGCTGTTCGATCGCGATCTGCGGTTCACGATCGCCGACGGCGAGGCGCTTCCGGCGTTCGGCTACACGCGCGAGCAGCTCGAGGGCCGGACGCTGGCCGACGCCCTCCCCGCTGAGCTGGCCGCCGAGCTCGAGCCGCGCTATCTCCGCGTGCTGCTGGGCGAGACGGTGGTGTGGGAGCGCACGATCGGACGGCGGGTCTACACCCTGAAGGCAGGCCCGGTTCGTGCCGCCGGCGACGAGATCACCGGCGGGGCCGTCGTCTGCACCGACGTGACCGAGGAGCGCCGCGGCGCCGCGATCGCCCGCGCCCTGTCGGCCATCTCCGCGGCCGTCGCGTCGGAAGGGACGCCCGTCGCCGAGCTCGCGCCGCGCATCGCGCAGGTGCTCCGGGAGATCTTCGCGCTCGACCACGTCGGGCTGATGCGCGTGCGGGAGAACCGGTGGGCGCGACCGATCGCCGCGAGCCCGCCGACGGACGAGCTCGATCCCGCGCTGGTCGTCGAGTTCGATCTCGCCGGCTCGGGCATGGCCCTCGCGGAGTCCGTCCGGACGGGTCGGCCGGCGCTGCAGCTCTACGGGGCCGATGGCAGCGGCATGTCCGCACAGATGTACGCGATGGGGCAGCGGGTCGGCGCGTCCGCGCCCATCTTCGTCCGCGGGGAGCTGTGGGGCGCCCTCAGCCTCACGTCCGCCGATCCCGACGCGATCGACCAGGCGCTCATCGACCGCCTCGAGAGCGTCAGCGAGCTTGTCGGGATCGCGATCGCGAGCTCGGAGGCGTGGGAGAAACTGCGCGCGGAGGCGACGACCGATCCGGTCACGGGCCTGGCCAACCACCGGGTCTTTCAAGAGCGTCTCGCGCAGGGGTTGGGGGAGGCACGCCGCGACGGGCGCGGCTGCGGCCTGGTCCTCCTCGACCTCGACCACTTCAAGTCCGTCAATGACACGCACGGCCACCCGGCCGGCGACGCCGTGCTGCGCGAGGTCGGCCGGCGCCTGGCCGCGCACGCCCGGGCGCACGAGCTGGCCGCGCGCATCGGCGGGGAGGAGTTCGCGCTCATCATCGGCGGCACGGACATCGACGGCACGATGGCCGTCGCCGAGCGCGCCCGCCGCGCGATCGCCGACGAGCCGTTCCCGGAGGTGGGGACGGTCACGGTGTCCGCCGGCGTGGCCGTCGCCGGCGGCGGCGACCGAGCCATCGTGCCGAGTGAGCTCATCGACGCGTCGGACCGCGCGTTGTACGCGGCCAAGCGCGCCGGGCGCAACCGGGTCATCGGCCCCGGTGGCCAGGCCGTCGTCGGTCGCGGCGGCGACCGCACGAAGCTCGGCCGACGCCACCGCTAGGGTGGCCCGTGAGGTGGGCGACGCCGACGCGATCACGACCGAGGGCAAGGAGGCCGCCGAGCCGCTCACGAGCGCGTTCGACGAGCTCGTGATCATCACCGGCTTCTCCGGTGCGGGGAAATCGACGGCGATGAACGTCTTCGAGGACGCCGGCTACTTCTGCGTCGACAACCTGCCGCCGGAGATGATCCGCGGGCTCATCGAGCTCTTCCTCCATGAAGGCGCGAAGGTCGAACGCGCCGCTGTCGTCTCCGACGTCCGCGGCGGCGAGTACTTCGAGGCGCTGCGCCGCGTGCTGGGCATGCTCGGCCGCCAGGGGATCCGCCACCGGGTGCTTTTCCTCGACGCCGAGGAGCAGACGCTCGTCAACCGCTACAAGGAGACGCGCCGCCGGCATCCGCTCGCCCCTTCGGGCAGCGTCGTGCAGGGCATCGCGCGCGAGCGCGAGCTGCTCGATCCGGTGCGCCCCTACGCCGACGCGATCATCGACACGACGGAGCTGAAGGCCGCGACGCTGCGGCGCAAGATCGCCGCCGAGTTCCTGCCCCGCCAGACGAGCACGCCGCTGGCGGTGACCTTCTCGAGCTTCGGCTTCAAGCACGGCCCGCCGCGCGACGCCGACCTCACGTTCGACGTCCGCTTCCTGCCCAACCCGCACTGGGAGCCCGACCTCAAGCCGCTCACGGGATTCGACTCGCGGGTGGTCGACTACGTCGGCCGCGAGGGCACGCTCGAGGAGTTCTACGGGTTGCTCATCCCGCTGCTGGACTTCCTTCTGCCGCAGTACGAGGCGGAGGGCAAGGCGCACCTCTCGATCGCGATCGGCTGCACCGGAGGACGCCATCGCAGCGTCGCGATCACCGAGCACCTCGGTGCCCGGTACGGCGGGCGCGAGGACCTGCGGGTCGAGGTCACACACCGCGACGTCGAGAAGGGCACGGCGCAATAGCCGCGCTGCCGCCGGCGCCGCCTCCCTCGGCGGCGGAGGCTCAGGCCGTCCCAGAGCCGTCGAACGGCGACCGGATCGCCGCGGTGCTCCTGCTCGTCGGCTCAGGCGTGATCGCCGCGGGCCTGGCCTTCATGGGACTCATGCTCATCTTCGGCACCGACAGCTGCGGGGCCAGCACCGATTGCGACCTCGATCGCTTCACCACCGGGTGGCTGCTGACGATGGCCGCGCCGATCGTGGGGTTCGTGCTCACGCTCATCGCGACGATCGTGCAGCTCGTCCGCGGGCGGCGTGCGTTCTGGGTGCCGCTCGCGGGGACGGGCCTCTTCGTCGCCGCATTCGCGGGGGCGGCGGCCTTCGCGTTCAGCGGCCTGGGGTGAGCGACCGCACCGCCGATCGCGCGCACAGTCGATAGATTCAGGCTCTCGCGCGGGCAACGCCCCTTCCGCCCGCGCCACAGCTCGCGAGATCGCCCAGGAGGACTCCGACCCCATGTCCGTCAAGGTAGGCATCAACGGCTTCGGCCGTATCGGCCGCAACGTGTTCCGTGCCGCGAAGGCCGCCGGTGCCGACATCGACTTCGTCGCCGTCAACGACCTCACCGACAACAAGACGCTTGGCCACCTGGTCAAGTACGACTCGATCCTCGGCCCGTACCCGGGCACCGTCGAGGTCACCGACGACGGCCTCGTCGTCGACGGCGACAAGATCAAGGTCTTCGAGGAGAAGGACCCGGCGAACATCGACTGGGCGTCGCTCGGCGCCGAGGTCGTCATCGAGTCGACGGGCTTCTTCACCGACGCGGAGAAGGCCAAGGCCCACCTTGGCGGCTCGGTCAAGAAGGTCATCATCTCGGCGCCCGCCAAGAACGAGGACATCACCCTCGTTCTCGGCGTTAACGACGACAAGTACGACCCCGAGCAGCACCACATCATCTCCAACGCGTCGTGCACGACGAACTGCCTCGCGCCGTTCGCCAAGGCGATCAACGACGCGATCGGCATCGAGCGCGGCCTGATGACGACGATCCACGCGTACACGGGCGACCAGCGCCTGCTCGACGCGCCGCACAGCGATCTGCGCCGCGCCCGCGCCGCCGCGACGAACCTCGTTCCGGCCTCGACCGGCGCCGCGAAGGCCGTCGGCCTGGTGTTGCCGGAGCTCAACGGCAAGCTGTCCGGCATGGCGGTGCGCGCCCCCGTCCCGACGGGCTCGGTCGTCGACCTGACGCTCGTCCCGAGCAAGGCGACGACGGTCGAGGAGGTCAACGCCGCGGTCAAGGCCGCCGCCGACGGCCCGATGAAGGGCATCCTCGCCTACACCGAGGACCCGATCGTCTCGAGCGACATCGTCACCGACCCGCACAGCTCGATCTTCGATTCGCTGCTGACCAGCGTCATCGACGGCACGCTCGTGAAGGTCATCTCCTGGTACGACAACGAGTGGGGCTACTCCAACCGCGTCGTGGACCTCGTCCAGCGCGTCCTGCCGTAGTGCGCACCCTCGCCGACCTCAGCGACGTCAGCGGCAAGCGCGTCCTCGTCCGGGTGGACTTCAACGTCCCCCTGGACGGTGACGGCAATGTCACCGACGACACCCGCATCCGTGCCGCGCTGCCCACGATCACGTGGCTGCGTGAGCGCGGCGCGCGCGTGATCCTCGTCAGCCACCTCGGCCGCCCGAAGGGCGAGGTCAAGCCCGAGTTCTCGCTGAAGCCCGCCGCTCTGCGCCTCGCGCACCTCCTCGACGCGCCGGTGCAGCTCGCGCCGGCGGTCGTCGGGCCGGAGGTCGAGGCCGAGGCGAACGGGCTGGCGGACGGCGAGGTGCTCCTGCTGGAGAACGTGCGCTACGAGCCGGGGGAGACGAAGAACGACCCCGGGCTGGCCAAGCAGCTCGCCGCGCTGGCCGACGTCTACGTCAACGACGCGTTCGGCGCGGCGCACCGCGCGCACGCCTCGACGGAGGGCGTGGCGCACCTTGTGCCGGAGAAGGCCGCGGGCCTGCTGCTCCAGCGCGAGGTCGAGACGCTGAAGGGCATCCTCGCCGACCCGGCGCGCCCGCTCGTGGCGATCGTCGGCGGCGCGAAGGTGACCGACAAGATCGGCGTCATCGACCGCTTCCTCGAGGTCGCCGACGCCGTGCTCATCGGCGGCGCGATGTGCTTCCCATTCTTCAAGGCGCAGGGGCACGCGGTCGGCGCGTCGCTGTGCGAGGAGGAGGGCATCGAGCCGGCGCAGCGCGCACTCGCCGCGGGGGGCGACAAGCTCAAGCTGCCGGTGGATCTCAAGCTCGGCCGCGAGTTCTCCGCGGACACCGAGACGCGGGATCTCGACGGCCTTGAGGTGCCGGACGGGTGGATGGGTCTCGACGTCGGGCCGAAGACGGCCGCGCTGTACGCCGAGCTGATCCGCCCGGCGGGCACGGTCTTCTGGAACGGGCCGATGGGCGCCTTCGAGCTGGAGCCGTTCAGCGCCGGCACGCGCGACGTCGCGCTGGCCGTCGCGGACTGCCCGGGCACCACGGTTGTCGGCGGCGGCGACTCGGTCGCCGCGGTCGCGAAGTTCGAGCTGGAGGACCGCATCACCCATGTCTCCACGGGCGGGGGAGCCTCGCTGGAGCTGATCGAAGGCCGGGCCCTGCCCGGCGTGGAGGCGCTGACATGAGCCGGACCCCGTTCATCGCGGGCAACTGGAAGATGCACAAGACCGTCGCGGAGGCCGAGGAGTTCATCAGCGGCCTGCTGCCGAAGGTCTACGCCGCCGACGGCGTGGATGTCGCGATCTGCGTGCCGTTCACGGCGCTCCAGGCGATGGTCGACTCGACCCGCGGCTCGCGCGTCGAGGTGTTCGCCCAGAACATGCACGAGGCCGACTCCGGCGCGTTCACCGGCGAGGTCTCCGCCCCGATGCTCACCGAGATCGACGTGCACGGCGTGGTGCTCGGCCACTCCGAGCGCCGCCAGTTCTTCGGCGAGACCGACAAGGCGCTGGCGAAGAAGCTGCCGGCCGCGCTGGCCGCGGGCCTGAAGCCGATCCTCTGCGTCGGTGAGACCGAGGAGGAGCGCGAAGCCGGCGACACCGAGCGCAAGCTGCGCCACCAGGTGCAGGAGGGTCTCCACGACCTGACGCCGGCGCAGGTCGCCGAGGTGACGATCGCCTACGAGCCGATCTGGGCGATCGGCACGGGCAAGACCGCCACGCCGGAGATCGCGCAGGAGGCGTGCTCGTTCGTGCGCGCGCTCGTGGCGGACAAGGCGCCGGAGGCCGCGGAGGTCGTCCGCGTGCTCTACGGCGGCTCGGTGAAGGGCTCGAACGCCGCGGAGCTGCTCGGCCAGGCCGACATCGACGGCGCCCTGGTGGGCGGCGCGTCGCTGGATCCGGCGGGCTTCAGCGAGATCATTGACGCAGTGAAGTAGAGGTTCCATGGCCGACGTGTTCCCGCAGGTGTGTCTGGTCGTCCTCGACGGGTGGGGCCTCGCCCCGCCCGGCCCGGGCAACGCGGTCGAGCTGGCGGACACGCCGGTCTTCGACGACCTGTGGGCGCGCTACCCGCACACGACGCTCACGGCCTGCGGGCAGGCGGTCGGCCTGCCTGACGGCCAGATGGGCAACAGCGAGGTCGGCCACCTCAACCTCGGCGCCGGCGCCGTGGTCAAGCAGGACCTCACGCGGATCGACGACGCGGTGGCCACCGGGGCCCTGGCGGCCAACGACGTGCTGCGTGCGGCGATGACCGGCGCGCAGCGGGTGCACCTCATCGGCCTGGTGTCCGACGGCGGCGTGCACTCGTCCGAGCGTCACCTCGAGGCGCTCGTGAAGCTCGGCGCCGAGCTCGGCGTCCCCGAGCTCGTGATCCACGCGTTCACCGACGGCCGCGACACGTCCCCGAAGGGCGGTGAGCGCTACCTCGCCGAGCTCGAGGACTGGTGCCGCGCGGCCGGCAACGCGCGCGTGGCAAGCGTGATCGGCCGGTACTACGCGATGGACCGCGACTCGCGGTGGGAGCGCGTGCAGCAGGCCTACGACCTGCTCGTGCACGGCAAGGGCGCCCACCACGTCGAGACGGCGGCCGAGGCGGCGCTCGCCGCCTACGCGCGCGACGAGACCGACGAGTTCATCACCGCGACGACCGTCGGCGCGGAGGGCGTGATCCGCCCGGGCGACAGCGTGATCGGCTTCAACTTCCGCCCGGACCGCATGCGTGAGATCAGCAAGGCGCTCGCGGATCCGGCCTTCGCCGACGTCGACCGGGGCGGCGCACCCGTCGTCGAGCGCTACACGACGCTGACCGAGTACGACGAGAGCTGGGACTTCCCGATCGCCTTCCCGCCGGCGCGTCCGGAGGTCACCCTGCCGCAGGTGATCGCCCGCCACGACGGCACGCAGCTGCACGTGGCTGAGACCGAGAAGTACCCGCACGTGACGTACTTCTTCGCCGGTGGCGAGGAGCAGCCCGAGGAAGGCGAGCGCCGCGAGCTGGTCGCCAGCCCGCGCGACGTGCCGACGTACGACTTCAAGCCGCAGATGAGCGCGAACGAGGCGGCCGACGCCTTCGTCGGGGCGTGGGAGGAGGCGGGCGGCTTCACGTTCGCCGTCATCAACTTCGCCAACGCCGACATGGTCGGCCACACCGGCTCGATCCCGGCCGCCATCGAGGCGGTCCAGACCGTCGACGCGTGCCTCGGCCGCGTCGCGGCGGCGGTGCAGGCTACGGGCGGCGCGCTCATCGTCACCGCCGACCACGGCAACGCCGACGAGATGCTCGAGGACGACGGATCGCCCGACACCGCGCACTCGCTCAATCCCGTGCCGTTCATCGTCACCGACGAGGGCGCCGCGTTGGACCACGAGGGCGGCATCCTCGCCGACGTCGCGCCGACGGCGCTGGCGCTGCTCGGCATCGAGCAGCCGCCCGAGATGTCCGGGCGATCCCTCCTGCGGTCGTGATGCCGCCCGAGCCCGCCGCCGTCGACGCCGCCGCACGGGCCTTCCTCTACGGCTACCCGCTCGTCTACGACCTGGACGAGTGCGCGAAGTTCGTCGCAGGAGCGGGGAGCTTTCCCACGAGCGCGCCGTACAACGCGTTCGGGCACGTCCGCGAACTGGCCGGCCCCGAGTTGACGTTCGTCTCGCCCAACAACGACACGCTGTATTCCCTGGCGGTCTGCGACGTCCGGCAGGGGCCGCTCGTCCTCGACGTCCCTGACACGGCGGGCCGCTACTACGTGCTGCAGTTCGTCGACGCGTGGACGAACAACTTCGCCTACGTGGGCCGGCGGGCCACGGGCACGGCTGCGGGCCGGTTCTTGCTGGCGCCGCCAGGCTATGACGGCCCGGTGCCCGACGGCGCCCATCTCATCGAGGCGCCGACCGGCGTCTTCACGATCGTCGGCCGTGTGGAGGTCGACGGCGAAGCGGACCTCGCCGCGGTCCATGCGCTGCAGGACGGCTTCACGCTCGCGCCGCTCGATCGCGCCCAGGCCGCGCCCGAAGGCGTGCCGGCGCCCGACCCGCGGGTGCCCGACGAGCTCGCCTGGTGGGAGCGGTTCCGGGTCATGCTCGCGGCGTTCCCGCCGCCGGCCGCCGACCAGCCCTTCCTCGACGCCTGCGCCGCGCTCGGCCTCCTGGAGGCCGAGACGCCGTACGCCGACCTCGATCCGGCGCGTGCGGCGACGCTCGTCGAGGCCGCGCGCGCGGGCGCGGCCCAGATCGAGGAGCTCATGCAGCAGGTGCAGCGCAGCCCGGCGGGCTGGCAGTCGGCGATGCACCTCTTCGACTACAACCTCGACGCGCTCGGGCCGGGCACACTCGACGATCCCTCGTGGAAGATCGCCGATCGCACGCGCGCGTACGTGATCCGCGCGGTCGCCGCGCGCGGGGGCCTCTGGGGCAACCACGGCTACGAGGCCAACTACGAGCTCATCTGGATCGACGAGGACGGGCAGCCGCTCGACGGCGCAGGGCGCTACGAGCTCGTGCTCCAGACACCGCCGCCCGTCGACGCCTTCTGGTCACTGACGATGTACGACGTCCCGGACTTCTACCTGGTCGCCAACCCGATCTCCCGCTTCTCGATCGGCGACCGGACCGCCGGGCTCGAGGTCGCCGCGGACGGCAGCATCACGATTCTCATGCAGCGCGACAGCCCCGGGCCCGAGCGCGAGGCCAACTGGCTGCCGACGCCCGACGGCGCGTTCCGGCCGATCATGCGCATGTACCAGCCGGGCGCCGACGTGCTCGAGGGCCGGTACGCGCTGCCGGCGATCCGCCGCGTCGGCTGATCAGGCGGCGACGGCGAGGTGCGGCGCGGCCGCGCCTGCCGTGACGACGCGCCGGCGGCCGGTCTCCTTCGCCGCGTACAGGGCGCGGTCGGCGGCCTGCAGCACGTCCTCGGGGGTGTGCGTCGCAGGGCCGGCCGTGGCGACGCCGGCACTCGTGGAGAGCATCACCTGCTCGTCGAGCGTGTCGGCGATGAGGAGCGCGGAGACGCCCTCGGCCCAGCGGATGGCCTCGGCCTCGCCCTTGCCGTACAGCAGCACGGTGAACTCCTCGCCGCCCGTGCGGGCCGCGGCGTCGTCGCCGCGCAGCTCGCCGGCCACGAGCGCGCCGAAGCGGCGGATCGCGTCGTCCCCGGCGGCGTGGCCGAACAGGTCGTTGACCCGCTTGAAGTGGTCGAGGTCGAACGCGACGATGCTCACCGGCGTGCCGGTCGGCCGGGCGCGCTCGAAGGCGTCGTCGAGGATGGGACCGAACGCCCGCCGGTTCAGCAGCCCGCTGAGCTCGTCGGTCGTGGCGAGCTTCGTCACCTGCTCGGCGAGATGACCGACGGTGAGCGCGACGATCGTCGAGATCCCGACGGTCGCCATCCACGTGCTGCCGGTGATCTCGTCGGACTGGCTGACCTTCAGCGCGATCGCCGAGCCGACGGCGATGAGCACGAGGTTGCCGACGAGCTCGCGGCGGGTGCAGAAGTAGCCGGCGGTGACGGCAGGCCAGCAGTAGAACATGAGCGCCGCGCCCATCGGGAGGATCTGGCTGACCATGAGGCTCACTGCCGCGGTCGTGCACGAGATCGCCAGGAGCTTGATCACGCGCTCGGGCAGACCGCGGCCGAGGAACAGCGTGATGCCCAGGAAGAGCGGGACCAGCGCGACGACGTACAGGCGGTGATGGTCGCTGGGATCGGGGTCTGGCAGGACCGTGGTTCCGAGCAGCATGAGGAAGGCGATGACGTCGCCGCCCGCGGCGATGCGCCGCAGGGTGTCGATGCTGCCGATCTTCGTCCTGCCCACGAGCGAGGATGTCGACCTTCGGTACGTGGATGTTGAGTATCCGCGGCGGATCTCGACGGATGCTCTCCTAGGATGGGCGGGGTGTCCGGGCCCGATCGCCACGACGGCGGCGGCATCTCCGTCGTCACCCTCGTCATCGCCGCCGCAGCATCGGCGAGCGCGGCGTTCGTCGTGTCCCGCGTCTGGGGGTCGGGGACGCTCATCGGGGCCGCGGTGACGCCGATCATCGTCGCGGTGGTGACCGAGCTCCTGCGCCGGCCGGCGACCCGGCTGCCGGACCTGCGGACGCCACCGCCGCCGACCGGCGGACGGAGCCCCGCGGGGTCCGCCGAACCGCCCGTGCACGTGTACCGTGCGGCGCCGGCGGCCCGCCACTGGCGCATCGTCGCGCTGACGGCGCTCGCGGCGTTCGTCATCGGTGTGAGCCTGTACGTCGTCCTGGACCGCGTGGCCGGCGGCTCTGGGCGGCTGGTGCCCGAACGCGAGGGGCGCCCGCCCGCGCAGACCGTGACCAGCGCCCCGCAGACCGCCACGGTGGTGACGCAGCGCACGGTCACCGTGTCCACGGTGACGGTCCAGCAGGAGCGCACCAGGACGGTCACCGTCCCGGCGCCGACGACGCCGCGGACCGTCGCGACGTCCCCGACGCAGAGCGCGCCGGAGACGCAGACCGCTGGGGCTGCGCCTCCGGAGGGCTGAGGTCCGTCAGTCCCGCGCGGCGGCGGGGGTGCGGTCGGCCACCCAGCGCTGCAGCTCCGGGATGAGCCGCGGCTCGACGTGGTGGGCCGCGTCGGTCTCGTGGTACGTGACGTCGAGGCCCCCTGCGAGGAGGGCGTCTCGCGCGCTGTGGGCGAAGCCGATCTCCATGATCGGGTCGCGCCGCCCGTGCACGATCGTGACGGGCAGCCCCTCACGACCGGCGAGGTCGGGCCGCCAGCCCGCGACGACCGGGATGAACCCGCTCATCGCGAGGATCCCGGCGGGGGAGGGGCGCCCCGGCCCGAGCCCGACCGCGTAGGACATGACGGTTCCCTGTGAGAACCCGCCGATCACCGTCTGCGACCAGTCGAGCCCGTGCTCGGCCAGCCACCCGTCGAGGAACGCCGTCAACTGCGCATATGTCGCGTTGAACGTGTCGGGGTCGGGGTAGCCCACGCGCGGGACGACGTACCAGTGCCGGCCGCCGGGCGGCAGGAACAGCGGGCCGCCGACGGTGAGGCCGAGCAGCCGCCGCTGCGGGTCCAGCGCCTCGAGCACCGGCTGGAGGTCGTACTCGTCGGCGCCCCGTCCGTGCAGGAGGATCAGCGCGCCCTCCGGCGTGCCGGCGGCGGGCCGCTCGACGTAGGGCAGGGGCTCGGTGGTCACGACGACACCTCGCTGGTCTCGCGCGGGTTGGGCAGGGGCGTGAGGATCTGCTCCAGCTGCGGGCGCAGTCGCTCGTACTGCGGCGGCAGCTTCAGCGCGGTCCCCAGGGACTCGAGCGGCTCGTCGACGTCGAAGCCGATGTCGCCCGTGGCCAGCTCGAACAGCACCCCGCTCGGGATCCGGAAGTAGACCGAGTGGAAGTACTGGCGGTCGACGATGCCCGTCGGGTGCCCGCCCGCGTCACTGATCGTCGCGCGGTAGGCGTCGAGCTCGGCATCGTCCGCGGCGAACCAGGCGACGTGGTGGATCGTCCCGGCGCCTTGCAGGCCGCGGGCAGCCGGTGCGGGGTCGAACGAGATCGCGCCGCGCCGGTCGACGCCGGCGGCCTCCCACGTTCCCGGGTTGGTCTCCTTCAGGCCGAGCGCCTCGAGCAGCGGCCTGCTGCGCTCGGCGTCGCCGTATGCGCGGACGCCGTTGAAGCCCTGCAGCGCGTGCTCGGGCGGGATGCCCTCCGCGGCGGCGCGCAGCGGGAGGTCCGGCGAGCGGTTCGGCAGCAGGACGTGCTGCAGGCCCTCGAAGTCCTCGAAGTGCAGCTCGTCGCCCTCGTAGCGCGTCTCGACGCCCTCGCCCTTGAGGCGGTCGGCCCAGAACGCCAGGGAGTCCTCGCTGTCGACGCGCCACTCGATGCGGTACGGCATGCCGTCGCCGTGCCGGCCGCGGGCGGCATTCGGGAACTCGAAGAACGTCAGGATGCTCCCGGGCGCGCCGCGCTCGTCACCGAAGTAGAGGTGGTAGACGTCGGGCGCGTCGAAGTTGACCGTCTTCTTCACCAGGCGAAGACCCAGCACGCGTGCGTAGAAGTCGACGTTGCGCGGTGCGTCGGCGGTGATCGCGGTGATGTGGTGCAGCCCCTCCAGTGCCATCTGGTGTCCCTTCGGGTAGTTGTGCTAGCAACTATATCAGAATGGTTGTCAGCGCAACCATGGACCCACTATCCTGGGGACCAGCATGGCAACCGCAGCGCGCACGGCCCAGGACGGGCCGCTCACAGACCTCGAGCTCGGCGCCTGGCGCGGCCTGCTTCGCGTCCACGCCCGGCTCGTCAAGGCGCTTGACGCCAATCTCGAAGCCGCGCACGGGCTGCCTTTGTCGCAGTACGACGTGCTCGTCCAGGTCGCCGGCGCGCCTGGTGAGCGGATGCGCATGTGCGAGCTGGCCGACGGGGTCCTGCTCAGCCGCAGCGGGCTCACGCGCCTCGTCGACCGGATGGCCAAGGACGGGCTGCTCTCGCGGTGTGCCTGCGAGGACGACGCGCGCGGGTCGTTCGCGTGTCTGACGCCCGCGGGCAAGGCGCGGCTCGACGAGGCGCGCTCCACGCACCTCGCCGCCGTGCGCGAGCTCTTCCTCTCGGAGTTCACCGAGGACGAGCTCACCTGTCTAGCCGGCCTGTGGGAGCGCGTGCTGCCTTCCTGCGCCGGGTTGGATGTCTGCGCCGGCGACTGATCCCGCTCGGGTGCGTCTGCTGGTAGGCCCGCCCGTCGCCGGGTGGCGATCGCGCGTGCAGATCTATTGCGATGACGCTGAGATTTGCTACATTCCACGGCACGACAAACCTTCCCCGTGTCTTGGAGGTACTGACATGGCCATTGTCCAGTGGGAGCCCGCGCGCGAGCTGACCTCGCTCCAGTCCGAGGTCAACCGCCTCTTCAACTCCTTCTTCGAGCCCAGCGCGGCCCGACCGAGCGGCCGCCGGTGGAGCCCCGCCCTCGACGTGGTCGAGCGCGAGGACCACTACGTCCTGCGCGCCGACGTCCCCGGCGTCCGCGAGGAGGACATCTCCGTCGAGCTCGACGGCAGCGTCCTGACGATCTCCGGCCGTCGGGAGGCCGAGCACGACGAGCAGCGCGCGGGCTACCACCGCGTCGAGCGGGTGACCGGCGAGTTCTCCCGGGCGCTGACGCTGCCCGAGGGCGTCGACGCCGACGCGATCACCGCCGCGTACGACCGCGGCGTCCTCGAGGTCCGCGTACCCAAGCCCGAGCAGGCCAAGCCGCGCAAGGTCGCGATCTCCGTCGGCGACATCGAGGCCTGACCACCCCCGCCACCGCCGAACGTCGAAATGTTGTCGCTGGAGCGACAACTCCTCGACGCTCGGCGCGGGGTGGCGGTGCGGTAGCGTGGCGCGCCTCGTGAGCGTCCTCGAGATCCGTCACCGCGACCCCGCCACCCAGGCCCGCGCTGGGATCCTGCGCACGGTCCACGGCGACGTCCGCACCCCGGGGTTCGTCCCCCTCGCCACGAAGGCGACGGTGAAGGGCCTCGAGCCCCGCGACGTCAAGGCGCTGGGCTACGACATCGTCCTGGGCAACACGTTCCACCTGTTCCTCACGCCGGGGCACGAGCTCATCCGCCACTTCGGCGGCCTGCACCGCTTCATGCGCTGGGACGGCGCGATCGTCACCGACTCCGGCGGCTTTCAGGTCTTCTCCATGGGGCACGGCACGGTGGCCGACGAGATCAAGGGCCGCGCGCCGAGCGGCTCGGAACGGGCCGGGCGAATCCTCGAGATCGCTGAGGAGGGCGTGCGCTTCCGCTCGTACCTCGACGGCTCGGAGAAGTTCATGGGCCCGGAGACGTCGATGGAGATCCAGGCGGCGCTGGGCAGCGACCTCGCGCTGGTCTTCGACGAGTGCACGCCGTTCAACGTCAGTCGCGAGTACACGCAGCGCTCGACCGAGCGCACGCACCGCTGGCTGGATCGGTGCGTGGCCTGGCACACCCAGCATGCGCCCGACCATCAGCTGATCTACGGGATCGTGCAGGGCGGCGTCTACGAGGACCTGCGCGTGGAGTCCGCCGAGGCGGTCGCCGCGCGCGGGGTGGACGGGATCGCGATCGGCGGGTCGCTCGGCGACCACAAGGAGCAGATGTACGAGGTGGTCGGCTGGGCCACGCGGGCGATCGATGACGATGCGCGCCCGCGCCACCTGCTCGGCATCGGCGACGTCGACGACCTCATCCGCGGCGTCGAGCTCGGCATCGACACGTTCGACTGCGCGATGCCGACGCGCCTGGGCCGCCACGGCGTCGCGGTGGTCCCGGACCCCGAACGTCGCTGGCGCGTCGACATCACCGGCAAGCGGTGGGAGCGCAGCGAGGAGCCGCTGATGGAGGGCTGCCCGTGCCCGACCTGTGAGGCCGGCATGACCCGCGGGTATCTCCGCTACCTCGTCCGCAACAAGGAGCTCTCCGGGCTGCGGATGCTGACGATCCACAACCTCGCCTATCTGGCGCGGCTCATGGCCGACCTGCGCGATGCGGTCGCCACCGGCACGCTCGCCGAGCGGGCGAAGGCGCTGCGCGACGGCGCCCCGCCGCGCACCGGCCTGCTGTAGCGGCTCGCCCCCGCGGGTGGTACGGTCGGGACACCATCCGTACCACCTCCACCGCAGGGAGGGGCATGCTCGACGTCGTCAGACGGCGCATCGTCGCCGATCACAACGCCATCGCCGGCCGCCACGACGACCCGGCCATCTTCGGCGGACCGCCGGGCGACCCCGGCCTCCTCGGACCCGGGAGCATGTCCTGGGAGCTCCACGGCGATGTCGCGTCGATGGCGGTGGCCGGGCCGGCCGCCATCGTCATGGAGATCATGCACCCGTCGGTCATGGCCGGGGTGAATGACCTGTCGTCCTACCGCGAGCAGCCGTTCAAGCGGGCGCGGACCACCGCCGGATACGTCATCGCCACGACCTTCGCGAGCACCGCGATGGCCGAGTCGGAGATCGCCCGCGTGCGGCGCATGCATGAGCGGGTGACCGGCACGCGCCCGGACGGCACGCCGTACCGCGCGATGGACCCGGAGCTCATCGGCTGGGTCCACACGTGCATCCCGTGGGCGATCATGGCGGCGTTCGAGCGCTACCACCGCCCGCTGAGCCCGGCCGAGCGCGACCGCTATCTCGCAGAGCAGGCCGACATCGGCCGCCGCGCCGGGGCCGCAGACATCCCG
The DNA here is from genome assembly GCA_945878865.1 of Bifidobacterium breve. Classification (GTDB taxonomy): domain Bacteria; phylum Actinomycetota; class Thermoleophilia; order Solirubrobacterales; family Solirubrobacteraceae; genus Svornostia. The sequence continues at coordinate 148,446 of CAMCUD010000002.1, forward strand.
GAGACGGCCGGCGACCTCGCCGAGTACGTCGAGGCGATGCGCCCGACGCTCGCGATCACCGAGCAGACGCGCACGTTCTTCCGCTTCCTCATGGATGCGCCGTTCGGGCCGAAGCTCCCGGCGCCGATCGCGCGCCGGCTCAAGCTGCTGGCGGTGCAGGGTTCGATGGGCGTCCTGCCCGACTGGACGGCCGAGCTGACGGGCTTCCGGCCCGGGACCGCGGCAGAGCGTGCGGTCGCCGACGCGAACCTGCGGGTCAACGCCCACGCGCTGCGCTGGGCGTTCGGCACCCCACCGTACAAGGCGCTCGCGCTGGCCCGGACGCAGGGCCAGGGGGCGCCGGCGGCCGCGCGCGCGTACGCCGGGACGACTTGACATGGCCGAGCTCGCCGGCTTGCTCGTCCGGGCGATCACCGCCGACCCCGTCGACGATGGGGAGGACCCGACCCGCGCTCGCATCCTCGACGCCGCGCTCGACGAGGCCGCCGCGGTCGGCCTGGCGCGCATGACGGTCGAGGACGTCGTGCGGCGCAGCGGCCTGGGGCGGATGACGGTCTACCGCCGGTTCGCCAAGCGCGACGAGGTGGTGGACGCTCTCGTCGTGCGCGAGTGCCGGCGGTTCCTGGATGCCGTCGCCGACGGACTGCGCGCCGGAGACACCGCCGAGGACGCCACCGCCGCCGCGTTCGTCGCCGCGATGCGCTTCGCCCGTACGCACCCGCTGCTGCGCCGGGTGGCGGACACCGACCCCGGCTCGGTCCTGGCGACCGCCGCGGCACGCGACCGCCAGGTGCTCGGCCTCGGCCGGGACTTCATCGCATCGCAGATCGCGCAGTCCCGGCCCGACGCCGACCCGCGCGCGGTGCGCCGCACCGCCGACCTGGTCGCCCGGCTGTTCCTCACCTACGTCGCGGTGCCGCCCGACGACCCCGACCCGCGCGACGAGGCCGAGCTCCGGGCCTTCGCCCGGGACGTCCTCGCGCCGGTGATCGCGGCCGGATCAGGCGCGGGCTGACGGCGAGGCGGCGTCCTCGGGCTCGCTCGGCCCCCAGGGGGTCGCGTCGGCCAGCTTCACCGACTCGGCGACCGCCGGGTCGGCGCCTGTCCGGGCGAACGTGAACTCGAACAGGCCGCGGCCGACGAGCGCGGGGCGGACCCACCAGGGCGCGACGATCGTCGCGGCACGGCGTTCGACGCCCTGCTCGATCGCCTTCGCGGCCGCCGACACCGGGATCGGCTTGAAGAGCGTCCCGGGCTGGTTGGCCTGCATCTTCTGCGTGGCCTCGTGCGAGAAGCCGGTCCGCACGAGGTCGGTGTCGATGAACCCGAAGTACGCGACGCCGACCTTGGTCCCGGTGTGCGCGATCTCCTGCTGCAGCGACCGCGTGAGGTTCTCCGCGGCCGCCTTCGACGCGGTGTACGGCGCCATGAGCGGCGCTGGGCCGGGCGCCGAGAGCGACGCGATGGTCAGGAGGTAGCCCTGGCGCTCGATCACCGGCTCCATCGTGGCGCGCAGCGTGTTCCACACGCCGATGAGGTTCACCGAGATCGTGCGCTCGAACGCCTCGTCGGGAAGCGTGCGCACCGTGCCGACGGGCGAGATGCCGGCGTTGGCGATCGCCACGTCGATCCCGCCGAACCGCTCGACCGTGCCGTCGACGGCGGCGCGCAGGGCGTCGCGGTCGGTCACGTCGGCGTGGAACCACGCAGCCTCGCCGGACAGCGCGGCGGCCTCGCGCTCGAGCAGTTCGGGCTCGAGGCCGACGAGCGCGACCTTCGCGCCGCGGGCGGACAGGCGCTTGGCGGCGGCGAGGCCGATGCCGCGGGCCGCGCCCGTGATGAGGATGACCTTGTCGCGGAGGTCGTAGCGCTCTCGTGCCATGCGCTCGACCCTACCCGCTTGTCAGCGGGTGTTCTCGTCGATGAGCGACTGCATCTGCGAGACGATCTCCTGCGTCGTCTCGCCCGTGATCCGCTGGGTCTGCACGGTGCCCTGGCCCTGGCGCAGCGCCAGCCAGCCGGCGAGGGCGAGGATGGCGACGATGGCCGCCGCGGCGACCCAGCGCGCCGTGTTCTGGCGCTTCTTCTTCGTCAATGGCGCGGCGCGCTGTGCTTCGGGTGCGTACGTCGGCGGGTCGTAGCGCGGCTCGATCCGCCGGACCGGCGGTGCGGCCCGCGTGGCGTCGGTTGCTGCGACGACGCGAGTGGCGTCGGTCGCCGCGCTCGCGACACGGCCGCCGGACGCGCCGGTGTGCAGCGCCTGGCGCATCTCCTCCGCGGTTGCGTACCGGTCGTCGGCGCCCATCGCCAGCGCCCGCTCGATCGCCGTCGCCACGCCCTCGGGGATCGTGCGGTCCATGGCGTCCAGTCGTGCAGGGGGCTGGCGCTGCTGCAGGAGCACGAGCTCGGGCAGCGTCGTCGCCTCGTACGGCAGGCGGCCGGCGAGCAGCTGGTAGACGACGACGCCCAGGCCGTAGATGTCCGACCGTGGCGTGGCGGGCTCGCCGTGCGCCTGCTCGGGCGCGAGGTACGCGGCAGTGCCGAGGACCGAGCCGACCTGCGTGATCTGCGAGCTGCCCATCGCCTTGGCGATGCCGAAGTCCGCGAGCTTCACCGTGCCCTCGTCGGCGCGCAGGATGTTGCCCGGCTTGACGTCGCGGTGCACGACGCCGTTGCGGTGGGCGTAGTGCAGCGCGCGACACGCGCCGTCGGCGAGATGCAGGACCTCGTCGAGAGTGAGCCGGCCCTCGTCGCGCAGCAGCTCGGCGCACGAACGGCCCTTGACGTACTCCATGACGATGAAGTGCCGCCCCGACGCCTCGTCGAAGCCGAAGTCGAAGACCTGCACGATGTTCGGGTGCACCAGCCGCGCGGCGGCCAGCGCCTCGCGGCGGAACCGCGAGACGAACTGCGGGTCGTCGGCGAGATGCTCGGCCAGCAGCTTCACGGCGACGTCGCGCTCCAGCCGGCGGTCGAACGCCAGCTGCACCGTGGACATGCCGCCGGTGCCGACGCGCTCGCCGAGCTCGTAGCGGTTGGCGATCACCAGGCCGCTCACGGCGTCACCCCCGCGCCGCCCTCGCCGCCGGTGCCGTCCGACGGCGGCGTGACGCCGCCGGTGTCCGTCTGCGGTGGCGGCGTGGTCTCCGTCGTCGGCGGCGTGGTCGTCTGCGTCTGCGTCGGCGTGGTCGTCGTCTGCGTCTGGGTCGGGGTCGTCGTCGTGGTCGTCTGCGGCACGGTCTCCACGGTGGTCGCCGTCGTCGGCGTCGTGGTCGTCTTCACGGTCTCGGTCTTCGTGCTGTTGCAGTCCTTCACGGCGGCGGTCCGTAGACGGTCGAGCCCCTGGTTGAGGTTGCTCACGAGCGCGGGGTCGACGTCGCTGGGCAGGTTGTCGATGCCCTCCTGCACCTGGCGCAGCTGGCCGTTCAGCCCGCTGCACTCGCCGCGTTCGACGAACTCCTGGACGTCGGAGAGCTGCTGGTTGAGGCTCGAGGCGTCGCTCTTGGGGATGCCGTCCTTCGTCCCCCCGCACGCCACGAGGGCCGCGGCGGCCAGCCCCAGGGCGAAGGCGCAGGAGAGCAGCAGCAGAAAGCGACGCACGTTCATTGACCGTACTGGAGCCGCTCGGCGAGAGATGAAGGGAGTCCTGCGGCGACGATCACGGCGGCGGCTCCCTCGATGTCGTACGGGACCCGTCGCCATTCGGCCGTCCACGCGTCCGTGTCGAGCAACAGCCACGCCGCGCGTGGGTCGCCGTCGCGCGGCTGTCCCACGGACCCGGGGTTGATGAGCCACTGGCCGCCGCCGATGCCGATGCGGTCACCGCCGCGCCGGGTCTGCCCGTCGACGGCCTGGCCGGGCATCCGCGAGAACGAGAGCGCGACGTGGGTGTGGCCGATCAGCGCCACGCGCTGCTCCTGGACGTCGAGGCAGCGTGCAGCTAGGACGGAGCTCAGGACGTACTCCCAGACCGGGTCGCGGGGGCTGGCGTGAAACAGGCCGATGTCTCCCTCCAGGCCGTCCGGCGCGAGGCGGCGGAGGAACTCGATGTTGTCGAGGTCCATTTCGTCCTGGGTCCATCGCGCGGCGACCGCGGCGTTGCGGGAGAAGTCGTCCATCGGCATGACACCCGTGACCACGAGGTCGTGGTTGCCCGCCAGGCAGATCGCGCAGTGCTGGCGGGCCAGGCGCACGCAGGCGTTCGGCTCGGCGCCGTAGCCGACGAGGTCGCCGAGGCACCACGCCTCGTCGACGGCCTCGCGGTGAGCGTCGGCGAGCACCGCCTCGAAGGCGTGCCGGTTGCCGTGGATGTCGGAGAGGACCGCGATGCGCATGTGCGACAGTGCGTGGGGTGCTGCGGGAACGCCTGCGCCTGCCTGCCGCGGTGATCGCGGCCGTCCTCGTCGCCGAGGTGGCGGTGTTGGCGCTGCAACCCCGGGACGGCGTGCTCGAGCCGGTCCCGGTGAATGCGCAATCGTACTTCAGCGCCACCGAGCTCCAGCGGGCGCGGGACTTCCGGCGCCCGCAGCTGTGGTGGCTGGGCGCCACGTACGTCATCGAGGCGGGGGTCCTCATCGCCCTCGTGGCGCGCCCTCCGCGGGCGCTGCGCGGCGCGCGCCGGCCTGTCCTGGCCGCGGCGGCCGGAGGTGCCGGGATCGCGGTCGCGCTCGACGCCGCGACCTTGCCCGTGCGTGCGGTGATGCGGTCGCGGGCGGTGGACGTCGGTCTCATCACGCAGTCCTGGGGCGGCTGGGCCGCAGACGTGGCGAAGTCCAGCGCGATCGGCGCGGTCATCGCCGCGGCGGGCGCCGCCGGGGCGATCGCGTTGATGCGCCGCTTCCCGCGCCGCTGGTGGATCCCTGCGTCCGGTGTGATCGTCGGCTACGGGGTCATCAGCGTCTCCCTCGCGCCGGTGGTCCTCGACCCGCTGTTCAACCGCTTCACCGACCTCAAGGGCCCCGTTCGTGCGGAGGTCATCGCGCTGGCGCGCAAGGCCGATGTCGACGTCGGCTCGGTGCAGGTGGTCGACGCGAGCCGCCGCACGACCGGCGCAAACGCCTACGTCACCGGCATCGGCTCGACGAAGCGCGTCGTGATCTACGACACGCTGCTGGAGAAGTTCACCCCGGAGGAGGTGCGACTCGTCGTCGCCCACGAGCTCTCGCACGTCCACCACCGCGACGTTCCCCACGGCCTCCTGTACCTCGCGATCGTGGCGCCGTTCGGGATGTTTGCCGCGGCGCAGCTGACCCGTCGGCTGGCGCCCGACCCAGACGATCGAGGCAAGCCGGGCGCCGACGCCCTGCCCGCGCTCGCGCTCTCGACGATCCTCATGGCGGCCGTGATCGGGGTGATCAGCAACCAGCTCTCGCGGGCCGTCGAGGCCCGGGCCGACAGCTACGCGCTGCAGCTGACGGGAGAGCCGAAGCCGTTCATCGGCTTCGAGCGCCGGATCTCTATCCAGAACGTCGGGGACCCCGATCCGCCCCGGCTCGTCACGTTCCTGCTCGGCACCCATCCGCCGACGGTGAAGCGCATCGGGATGGGCGTCGCCTACGAACGCGGAGCGCGGTGAGGCTCAGACGCCCGGACCGGACTCCGGCAGGTTCCTGATCCCCTGCTGGGTGCTCCAGCGCCCCACGGCGTCCTGGAGCGCCGTGCTCAGCTCGGCGGCGAACTGCGGCGAGAGGTTCATCCGGGAGACGACGACACCGGGGATCTCCTGCTCCTCGACCTCGTGGTCCACCCGCGCGAACGTGATGGTGAACTCGTAGTCGGAGAAGGAGACGTTCGCGAAGTTCGCGTACGTCCCGGCCATGATCTCCGGGGAGAAGTGCAGGTTGATGGAGCGCTCGGGCCCCGCATCGCTGTCGGACATGGGGCGTACCATCGCACAGCGATGCGCTTCATCGTCCTCGCCGTCGGCCGGCTGCGGCCGCCCTACGTCGATGACATGCAGCACTACCAGAAGCTCATCGCCCGCCAGGCGCGCGTCGAGGTCGTCGAGCTGCGCGAGGAGGAGAAGGTCGGCAAGCGGATCCCGGAGGGGGCATTCGTCTCGATGCTCGACGCCGGGGGCGAGGAGATGGATTCCGTGGCGTTCTCGCGGTTCCTCGAAGACCGGCGGCAGGGCGGCCGCGACGTGTGCTTCGTCATCGGGGGCCCGAAGGGGCTGGAGCTCGACCGGCCCGTCGACCACAAGCTGTCGCTGGGCCGGATGACCCTGCCGCACCAGCTGGCGCGGGTCGTGCTCATGGAGCAGCTGTTCCGCGGCCACAAGATCCTCGCCAACGAGCCGTACCACTACTAGCTCGACTAACCTCGAAGGTGTGTCCCGATCCTCTGCCGCCACCGTGCCCCTCGACGTCCTGAGAAGCGCGCTGCGCGAGGCGGCCATCGCCGCGGGCGGGGACGGGCAGGCGGCTGAGCGGGCGACGCTCGAGCGCCCCAAGCGCGACGATCACGGCGACTACGCCACGAACGTCGCGATGCTCCTGGCGCCCACGATCGGCGGGCCGCCGCGCGACATCGCCGCGAAGGTCGGCGAGGAGCTGCAGAGCCGGCTGGGCGCGCAGCTCGACCGCGTCGAGGTCGCCGGCCCGGGCTTCCTCAATCTCTTCCTCTCCGACGCCTGGCACGCGGCGGCGCTGGCGCACGTCCTGGAGGCCGGCGACCGGTTCGGCAGCGGAGGCGCCGCGGCGCCCGAGCGGATCAACGTGGAGTTCGTCAGCGCGAACCCCACCGGCCCGCTGCACGTCGGCCACGCGCGCAACGCCGCGTATGGCGACGCGCTGTCGCGCATCTACGCCTTCTCCGGCCACGAGGTCACCCGCGAGTACTACGTCAACGACTACGGCTCGCAGATCGCCCGGCTCGCCGAGTCGGTGCAGGCGCGGGCGCGTGGCGAGGCGGTGCCCGAGGACGGCTACCAGGGCGACTACGTCCAGGCGGTCGCCGACGCGATCCCCGACGCCGCGACCCTCGAGCTCGGCGAGCTCGGCCAGCGCGCCGTGGCGCTCATGGTCGAGCGCATCCGCGACTCGTTGCACTTCTTCGGCGTGAACTTCGACGTGTGGTTCAGCGAGCGGTCGCTGCACGAGCCCAGCGCGAAGCTCGACGGCACCGACCCGGTGACCCACGCGTTCGAGCGTCTGGCCGAGCTCGACCAGACCTACGCGCACGAGGACGCGCTGTGGCTGCGCTCCAGCGCGCACGGCGACGACAAGGACCGCGTCCTCGTGCGGTCGACCGGCGAGCACACGTACTTCGCCAGCGACATCGCGTACATGCTCGACAAGCAGGAACGCGGGTTCGACCGCCTCATGTACGTCCTCGGCGCCGACCACCACGGCTACAAGGGCCGCATGGCCGCGGCGTTCGAATCGCTAGGCGGCGACGTCTCGGCGCTCGACCTGCTGATCATGCAGTTCGTCCACCTCGTCGAGCGCGGCGAGCGCGCGTCGATGAGCAAGCGCAGCGGCGAGTTCGTCACGCTTGACGACCTGCTGGCCGAGATCGGCGTCGACGCCGCCCGGTGGTTCCTGCTGCAGCGCAGCCACGACACGACGATCGACCTCGACCTCGACCTCGCGCGCGAGCAGACGAACGAGAACCCGGTCTACTACGTGCAGTACGCGCACGCCCGGATCTCGTCGGTGCTCGACAAGGCCGGGGCCGAGCGGGTGTCGGCCGCACTGGCCGCCGACACGTCGGCGGTCGCGCTGCACCCGTCGGAGAAGGCGCTCGTCAAGAAGCTGCTGATGTTCCCGGCGGAGATCGAGGAGGCCGGCGCGAAGCGGGCGCCGCACCGCATCTCCGCCTACGCGCTCGAGCTCTCGCAGACGTTCACGGCGTTCTACCGCGACTGCAAGGTGGTCGGCGCCGAGGGCGACGGCGTGGAGGACCTGCGCCTCGGGCTCTGCGTCGCGGCGCGGACGACGATCGCCACGGCGCTCGGGCTGCTCGGGGTGAGCGCGCCCGAGACGATGTAGCTACAGGTCGTAGACGAAGTCGAGCCCGAGCTTGCTCATCAGCTGCTGGGCCTCGTCGTTGAGCGTGGTCATCTCGCCGGTGAAGAGCAGGACGCCCATGAGGATGAGCACCGCGCCCGACACCGCGGTGATGACGACGTAGTGCTGGCGCAGCCACTTGAACGCCGTCGTCGCCTTGTCGAACGCCAGCGCGAACAGCAGGAACGGGACGGCCAGGCCGAGCGAGTAGAAGGCCAGCAGGACCCCGCCCTGGCCGACGGTGTCCGACGCTGACGCGGCCGTGAGGATCGACCCGAGGGTCGGCCCGACGCACGGCGTCCAGGCGATCGCGAACGCGGCGCCGGCGATGATCGGCCCGCCCGTCGCGCGGACCATGAGCGCCTCGGGCCGCCACTCCTTGTTGAGCTTGTCGACGAACGGCGTGAGCAGGAAGTAGATGCCGAGCAGGATGATCACGGCGCCCGCGATCTGCTCGAGCATCCGCCGGTTGTCCGACAGCACCGATCCGAGGCCGGTCGCCGTCATCCCGAGCGCGACGAAGATGACGGTGAACGAGAGGCAGAAGATCGCGCTGGGCCACAGGACGTCACGCGCCCGGTGGTCGCCCTCCTGCAGCTCGTTGATGGTCACGCCGCTGACGGCCGCGAGATACCCGGGCACGAGCGGCAGGACGCAGGGGGAGATGAAGCTCGCGAAGCCGACGGCGAACGCGGCGACGACGGTGGTGTCGGCGGCGGCGAGGATCACGCGTCGAACCTGGCGAGATCAGCGTCGAGGCGTGCGGCGTCCTCGGCGCTGATCTCGGGCGTCTCGACGTCGTCGGCGGCGGGGCCTTCACCAGCGCCGCGGCGACGCCGGCGCGGCAGGGCGACGGCGAGCCCGGCGGCCAGCAGCACGATGACCACGATCGGGACGATGTACGCGGCGCGGCCGAACCCGTCGTCCGAGGGCGTGGCGAGCACCTCCTTGCCGTACTCGCTGACGAGTGCGGCCTTGATCTGCTCCTTGTCCTTGCCCTGACGGATGAGGTCGCGGATGTACGCGCGCTCGCGGTCGGCCTGCGGGCTCTGCGCGGTGTTCAGCGGGACCCGGCAGGTCACGCACATCACCTCGTCCTCGATGTCCGGGAGCGACGCGGCGGCGGCCAGCGCGCCCGCTGGCGCGAGTGCGAGCGCGAGCGGGACGAGGATGAGCGTCAGCGCGCGGCGCATCACGAGGCCTCCAGCTGCGCCAGCGCGTTCTGCATGAACTTCTCGCTGACCTGCCCGCGCGAGACGGCCACGATCTTGCCGTCGGCGTTGATGACGAACGTCTCGGGCAGCTTGTTCGTCCCGTACGCCTCTGCGAGCTTGCCGTCGACGTCGCGGAGGTTCGGGTACGTGATCTTCTGGTCGGCGATGAACTTCTTCGCATCGGGCGTCGCGTCGCGGTACGTCACGCCGAGCACGGTGCCGCCCATGGCCTGCAGGCGCTTCTGCGCGTCCTCGAGTAGCGGTGCCTCGTCCTTGCACGGCCCGCACCACGACGCCCAGAAGTTCAAGATCACCGGCTTGCCGCGCAGCTCAGCCAAGGACGTGGGCCCGCTCGGCCCGATGCGCGGCAGCGTGCGGCTCGGCGCCTCGGGCTGCTCGCCGGACTTCACGGCGTCGTCGATGGTGTTCCCATCGCCGCCGTTGATCAGGCCGTAGCCGAGCAGCGCGATGAGCGCGGCGGCGGCCACGGCCGCGACGATCGGACCCACTTTCGACATCACCATGAGGGTACGGGACGGGCTCAGTGGCCCGACGCGACCTTCAGCCCGCCGGCGCACGCGACGATCCCGAGGAGGAGCAGGGCGCGGACGGGATCCATGGCTTCGCCGAGCCACAGCCAGCCCGCCAGCGCGGTGCCGGCGGTGCCGATCGCGACCCAGACCGCGTACGCGGTGCCGATCGGCAGGTCGCGGACGGCGAGGCCGAGACAGGCCATGCTCGCGACGATCGCGCCGACGGTCAGCGCGGTGGGCAGCGGCCTGGTGAAGCCGTCCGTGGTGGACAGGCCGACCGCCCACCCGACCTCGAGCAGACCGGCGATAATGAGGAACAGCCACGGCATGAGACGCCTCCTGACGACACGGGGTGCAGGTGTGCGTCGTCGTGCGTGACCGGGTACGGCGCTCCTCGTCCGGGCCGGGCGAACCCGGCAGCAACCACCTTAGAAGCTCGGCGGCGACCGTCGGCGCCGATCCGGCTACGATGGCGATTCGCTGCGGACGTAGCTCAGTTGGTAGAGCGTCGGCTTCCCAAGCCGAAGGTCGCGGGTTCGAGGCCCGTCGTCCGCTTCAAGTAAATCCCTGGAAATGGCAGTTTTATATTCCGGGGTGCATTGCTTTAGACCATCGGTTATTTTCTGCCCGCGGGCATAAACTCCCCACAGCCTCCGGAACTGGACGTCGTGGGCGTTCGCGAGATGCGCGCCAGACGACACGGCATCCGTCTGCTGGTCGCCGGCCCGACGACGCGGCCTTATCGCCGAGCGCCGCTGTCGCACGTAGAGGAGCGACTGCGTTCGCTTCGGGTCCTCGACCCCGCCGACTGCTCGGAACTTCCGCTACGTGGGATCACAGGCTCCTGGACGGACTCGGCGAGCGTGAGCGCGTGCGAGTGGAGCTGCGTCTGGATCACGCCACCGCCAAGCGCCAGCAGCGCGCCCTGAGCCATTTCCAGGTGATGCTGGAAGACGCCATCCGGACGCTCGAACTCGGCATTGGTCCCAGCCTCGAAGGTCGCGAAGTGCAGCGTGAGGACACCCATCAGGGTGCGCACGTCGGTCCCGTCCACTGCGGTGGGCAGCGCCCTGGCCGCTTCGGCGAACCTCGGCTGGGCTTGCTCAAAGCCTTGCCGAACGAGTTCGGCTAGCCGCTGACGCTCCTCCGCCGGCATGCCGAACGCGACAAGATGCTGGGGCGAGTCCGCGTCGGGCTCGGTCATCGTCGGATTGTCGCTACTCGAGCGGTAGCACCAGCTTGCGAGATCCCGGGTTCGGCGAAGCGTGTCGATTGCCGCAGACGAGCTCGCCGGACGACGCCAGGTTGGCATACCCAGTCACCGGCACCGATCAAAAGAACCAGTTGCTGCGGGGCGGCGTCGCGTCGTCGACTTCAAGCGCTCCCATTGCTCTGAAGGGCAGTTCCTGGCACTGCGACCGCTTGATGCGCTCGCAGGGTGTCGGGAATCGCTGGCGCTAGCTGGCGTCGCGCTTCGGATTCTGCGGATGCGGCTCAACCGGTACCGGATCGCCGATGGTCAGACCGCGGTAATCGATGTAGGCGACCATCAGGTACTCGAACCACTTGTGGAACGCAAGGGCGCCGTCACGTGTTCGCTCGGACGTCGTCGTGAGTTCATCGAGCGCTTCTCGTGGACGATGCAGGCCACAGGCGAGTCTGAAGGCTGCCTCGTCAGCGAACGTCATCGAGACCTGGTTCTTCGCATGAGTCACGTAGACGTGGACGCCGAAGTCATCCATGGCTGCAAGCACATCCCGCAGAGCGGCATCAGACGAGGGGTTGTACGCGGGATCCGGTGCTGGGTAGTGGAACGTCGCGTGGCGCATACTCTCGATGGGCGCCGCATCCTGTGCTGTTCGGATCACGAGCTTTAGGAGCTGCTTGGCCTCGGGCGACGTGCGGTTGAGCAGTTTGCGAACTTCCTCGAAGTTCTCGCGATAGCGGCGCAGCGCGCTGATTGCCTCGAGAAGGTGTGAGCTGAGAAGGCGGATCCTGTACTTGAAGTCTTGCGTGCCAGTCTGGCCCGCCTGCAAGACGTCGCGTAGCGCAAAGTCAATGTCGTTCCGAGCCATGCCCATGGAGACGACGAAGCGCGATGCGGGATCGTCAGGGGGAAAGGCCTCTGGTACAGGCGGGCCGACGAGGTGATCTGCTCGCGGGGTGTCCTCGGCCACAGCGCGGATCGTACGCCCGCCTGAGACCGTCGGCGAGCTTCACAGGTCCGATCGTTGTGCATCCTCCTCGCACGGCGGTACTTGACCTGAGTACGCCTCGACGGACCGCGTGGCCTAGCCACTCGCGCGCGATCGGCGCCGGCCCTCGCGAGGAAGGGCCAACCCTCGCTCGTGAGCGCGCAGCTTTCACCCGCGGAACGGTCCCCGGCAGACGGTGGGAAGATCCGGCGGCAGTGAGCAGCAACGAACCACGCAACCTCGACGACATCGCCCCACATGCGGTTGATGCCGCCTTGTCGCGGCTTGCGCAACTCGTGGAAGAACAGCTACCGGCTCGCTTCGAAGCGGGCGAAGGCCAGGCAAGGTACGTCGGAACCCTCTTGCTGGTGCGCATGCAGATCGCACGCGCGATCGGCACACTGGTGACGGCCGGTCACTCATCGGAGGCGTTTGTGCTCGTGCGTTCGCTCTACGAGCACATGGTGGTGCTCGCGTGGGTGTGCGTTTCGCCAGAGGAGCGGGCCGGGCTCTGGATCGGCGCGTCGCACCAGAGGGGCCTCACGCTTTACCGCGAGGCCCAGCGCTACGGCCTCGCGGCCCTATCTGACGCGCAGGTGGCCTCCATGTCGGAGTCCGGGACGCGCCTGCCGCCCGTCCAGGCGATGGCTCATGGAGTTGACGATTTCTGGCCGGATCACATCCCCGGATTCCGTTCTTGGATCGAAGGGGTCCATCAGGACAACGTCCTGACCGTGGCGGGGCTCTATACGGCGGTCTACCGCAGTGCGAGCGCGCTGGCCCACGGCGAGGGTGGTGGCATCCGGGGGATCATCGCCGAAGACGAGCAAGGCCGGCCGATCATCACGTTGGGCACAGATCCGGTCGCACATCTCGTGTCACTTGCGGTCCCATTGTTCGTGATGGGCCTGCAGGTGTACGAGTACCGGTTCGACCGACCCATCGGGGGTCCCGCCGGGGAGATCCTCACAGGGTTCGTGAACGGCGCTGGCGAGTGAGCCGCCGCTGGCATATCGGGATAGATAGCTCCCAATCGGGATCCGCCGCTACTAACGCGAGGCCCGTTCGGCTCCGGCATAGGTGCAGGGCTGACTCGATTCAGACAGAATCGTTCGAGTGTCTGTGCGCGTAGATGTCGCTCCTGAGCTCCTCCAGTGGGCAATCACTCGATCCCGGCGCGATCCGGTCGAAATCGCGGGGAGCGTTCCGCAGCTGGCTGCCTGGCAAGCCGGCGAGCGCAAGCCCACGCTGAAGCAGCTGGAGAAGTTCGCGCGAGCTACGCGGGCTCCGGTAGGGGCGCTGCTTCTTTCCGTGCCTCCGGTCGAGCGCCTGCCGATCCCCGATCTACGTACTGTCGCCGATCGAGGCATCCGTGAGCCGAGCCCCGATCTGCTCGACACGATCACCATCTGCACCCAGCGGCAGGAGTGGTATCGCGACTTCGTGAGGAGCGAAGGGCAAGGTCCGCTCGCGTTTGTGGGTTCGGTGGCGACGGCTGACGATGCGTCCCTTGTCGCGGGTCAGATGCGCGACCTGTTGGACTTCCAGACAGACGAGCGACGGCAGTACCCGTCGTGGGCGCAAGCGCTACGGAGTCTGATCGACAAGGCCGAGGCGGCCGGTGTCTTGGTCATGACCAACGGCGTGGTTGGTAGCAACACACACCGGCCGCTTGATCCGGACGAGTTCCGCGGCTTCTCGCTCGCGGACGACTACGCCCCGGTCGTGTTCATCAATGGCGCCGACTTCAAGGCAGCGCAGATCTTCACGCTTGCCCACGAGCTTGCCCACGTGTGGCTCGGGCAGTCCGGCGTCTCCAACCCAGGGCTGGCTCACGCTCAAGACGTGGACCTCGAGCGATGGTGCAACCGCGTCGCGGCTGAGTTCTTGGTGCCAGCCGATTCGATCCGGGCGGAACTCGGCGAAGACCCGGCCTCGGCCAGCGAGCTGCAGCGTCTCGCGCGGCTGTATCGCGTGAGCACACTGGTCGTGTTGCGGCGGGTGTACGACCTCGGGCGACTCAGGTGGGACGATTATCGGGCCGCTTACCAGGAACAGCTCGACGCGATTGAACAGTCGCCGGGCGGGGACGGCGGCAACTTCTACAACAGTCAGCCCCTCCGGGTGAGTCCTCAGTTCGCCCGAGCATTGATAGCGAGCACCTTGGAGGGGCGCACGCTGTACAAGGACGCATTTCGCATGCTCGGGTTTCGGAAGCACGCGACGTTCGAGGAGATGGGCCGTCGGCTCGGCGTGGCGTGATGTACGTCATAGACTCCGACGTGCTGATGCAGGCGAAGAACCTGCACTACGGCTTCGACTTCTGCCCGGCGTTCTGGTCGTGGCTCGACGAGGCACACGCTGCGGGAACGGCGATCAGCGTGCAGAAGATCCAGGACGAGATCAAGGCTGGTCAGGATGAACTCGCTGAGTGGGCAACCGCTCGCCCCGGCTTCTTCCCCGAGCCAGACCAAGAGGTACGGACGCAGCTGGTCGGCGTTGCCGAGTGGGCGAACGGGTCGGACTACGACGCCGGAGCGAAGTCGGAGTTCCTTGGCTCCGGCGACTACTACCTCATCGCCCACGCACGAGCGAAGGGGCTGACGGTTGTCACCCACGAGAGGGCGGCCGACACCAAGGCCAAGGTGAAGATCCCAAACGCGTGCGCGGCCCTGCACGTCACTTGCATCGACCCCTTCGCGATGCTCCGAGACGCCGGCGCACAGTTCGTTCTCGGCCAGGGGGCCGATGCCAAGACCCCGGGCATCGGTGCTTGAACGCGACGGAATCTGTGGACATCCGAGCTGGGACGTCGGTCGGGTAGGTTGCGGACTCGTCGCCCGGGTTCCTGCGCGTTAGCGCCAGATCGACCGAGGAATTCTCGCGATCGTGCCCCTCCTCCTATCAGTAAGGTCCTCCTGGGTATTGCATGAACCTAGAGGGGGTGCCCGTCGCGCTCTTGGACACATCACGCGCGTTTTGCGGCCTCCCAGGGGAGGGCGCTTGATGAAGGGGGAGACCTCGCTTCGTTTGGTCGCATACACCGGTCTGACATCGCTTGGTGCCGTTGCGCTGTACGCCGTTCTTGCGGTGTCTGTTCTCCACGGCGAGGTCGACTCTGATTCGCTTGCGCGGTCCCTCGAACAAGAGGTAGGGGCGGGTGATCACATCTATGCGGACATCGACTACGGGTGTCATCGTGAATCAGGGCGTCGGCCGCGCGTCTGGACCTGTGTCGTGCCGAACGCCGACAGTGGCGTGGTGGACTATCGCGTCGAGGTCCAGCGCGGCGCGTCGTGCTGGACCGCAATCATCGCGTCGTCGGACGCCGAAGCTGGGGCTGGAATGCCTAAGCGCGCCGGCGGTTGCGTTCGTCGGTGGGAGGTCGGTTGGTTCTGACGTTCCGGACGAGATTCGCGCAGCCGATTTCGGCCGGGCTAGATGGTGCAGTCCAGTCCTGTCAGCGTGACCTTCGTAAGGGCTGTTCCGCCGCTCTTCTCATAAAGCGTCCGCCAGATCGGGTGACCGTTTGTGAACTGGAAGGGATCGCTGTCGACGGGGATCTTCCTGCCTGCCGACCAGACTTCGTTGAGTAAGCGCGCGCAAATGGAACGCTCGGACTCAGAGCGGAAGGCGATCCCCCACTCGGCGCCGATCGCGTTGTTCACCATGTCCATGCGCGACTTGCGCCCTTCGTTGTCGGAGCGGTTGTAGGCACCCTTCTCGTGCGCCGTCGACATTGTCAGCACCGCCTTTCGACGTCGTTCATCCGATCCGGACTGCACGGACTTGGCCATCAATGCATTCCAGAGTGCATGCTGAAACGCATTGGCGATCGTGCTGTCCGAGCGCCCGGCCAGGCCTGTCCACAGCCGTTCGGTCATAGCGATTGCCTCGTCTCTGTCCCCATACCACCGTTCGCAGATGTCCTTCCCGTAGGACACGCACACCGCCACCTCCGCGGGGCTAATCTCGTCCGTCGGGCTGCTGCGAGGATAAGAATCAGGATCGTCCTCTCCGATCTGATCCATGAGGCATATGTCCTGGTAAGCCTGCGGGTCATTGCCCACCACAGCGCGGCATACGGCGCTCGCGTCCTGGACCTGTGCTCGATCTCGGGGCCTCATGCCTGTCTGGAGGGCGTTCCGAGTCGCTTGGTCTTGGCTGACAGCCATGTCCCCATAGCTAAGCCACTCCTCCTCGGTGCTAATCGAGCGGTCTGTTCCGCCGTACTGCCAGCTGGTGGGGTAGACCCGCTGAAGGTCGGCTGGTGACAGGCCGGAAATGAGTGCCTCTTGGTCCGACGTGGGCGCGGCTTCGATAGCGGCTCTAACAGCGGCAACCTCAGCATCTGTGTCCGCCAAGTGATTTGCCGCCCCGTACTGCCACGAGGTCGGGTAGCGGCGGGAGATGTCGCCCGGCCCGGCCCAGTCGGGGTTGCCCATGCCGCTGCGCCAGGGCGCGACGATCAGGAACGTGCTGCCGTCGCTCAGCGCGGTGCTGATCTCCTGGCCACCACTGTGGTACCAGGCCAGGTCGTCACGGCCGTTGCGATCGAAGTCGCCGACGCCTGCCCAGTCGGGGTTGCCCATGCCGGTTCGCCAGCGGGTGACGCTGCTGAAGCTGGTGCCGTCGCTGAGGGCGACGCTGATGGCTTGGTCGCCTTCTTTGTGGTACCAGGCGATGTCGTCTTTGCCGTTGCCGTCGAAGTCGCCGACGCCTGCCCAGTCGGGGTTGCCCATGCCGCTTCTCCACGGTGCGACGATGAGGAAGGTGCTGCCGTCGCTGAGTGCGACGTTGATCTGCTGGCTCTCCTTGTGGTACCAGGCGACGTCGTCCTTCCCGTCCCGGTTGAAGTCGCCTGCCCCGGCCCAGTCGGGGTTGCCCATGCCGCTGCGCCAGACGTTGACCAGTGAGAAGGAACTCGAGCCGTCACTCAAGACTGCGCTGATCTGCTGGCTGCCCTTGTGGTACCAGAACAGGTCATCGGCACCATTGCCGTCAAGGTCCGCGCCCGGACCAGTTGCTTGAATCGGTCGGGCGCCGTTGCCGGCCCACCGCGGGCGCCCGAGACCCCCGGCCCAGGGTGTTGCTGCGCCGAACGCCGAGCCCGTGCTTCGCATGACATCCGCGCTGCCGGTTGTCGCTGTGCCGGGGCGGTACCACGACAGGTCGTCCTTGCCGTCACCGGTGTAGTCCCCGACTCCCGCCCACTCCGGGCGCTGGAGGCCAGTCGCCCACCTACCCGTGTAAGCGAACCCGCTCGTGCCGTTGCTGATGAGCGAGCTCACGGTGCCCGCCGCGCTTCCGTCGGCGTGGTACCAGGCCAGGTCATCACGACGATCGCCGTTGAAGTCGCCCGTTCCAACCCAGTCGGGAAGCGAGAGACCGCTGATCCATCGGCCGGAGTAGGCGAAGCCGCTCGTACCGTTGCTGAGGAGAACACTGACTGTTTGGGCGGCACTGCCGCTCGCGTGGTACCACGCGAGGTCATCCTTCCCGTCGCCGTTGTAGTCACCGACCCCTGCCCAGTCGGGAGAGCCGAGGCCCGTGGCCCATCGCCCCACGTAGGTGAACCCAGTTACGCCGTTGCTCAACAGGACGCTCACCGTTTGCGCGGCACTGCCCGTGGCGTGGTACCACGCGAGGTCGTCCTTGCCGTCGCCGTTGAAGTCGCCGACACCGACCCATGTGGGTCGTCCGAGTCCGCTCACCCAGCGACCGGCGAACCCAAAGCTGCTCCCGTTACTCGGCAGGACGCTGACCGTTCCCTCTGCGCTCCCAGCGGCGTGATACCACGCGAGGTCGTCCTTGCCGTCGCCGTTGAAATCGCCAATCCCCGACCAGTCGGGAATCGCCAGGCCGGTCCGCCATTGCCCTGAGTATCGGAGTGAGGAACCGTTGCTTGTGAGGACGTGGGCGACCCCAGTGCCCTCTCCGTGGTACCAAACCAGGTCGTCCTTGCCGTCGCCGTTGAAGTCGCTGCCGGGCCGCGACGTCCCGGTCATGTCCCAGGCGCTCGCCGCACCCGGGAGGTAGACGAGCGCGAAGACGAGTACGAGGACAGCAGCCGACGCGACGCGTGGCAAGCGGCTGGAAGGGAAGATCCGGAATCGGTCCACGTTGATCCTTTGTCGTTGGCGACTCCGGCCAATGCGAAGGAGTCGCGTACCGAACGCCGCGAAGAGAGTAGTGAGAGGTAGCTGTTCGGAAATTTGCGAGAACGCTACTCCGGTATCGCGACGATCGCGAACCGCGTGACGACTTTGCACAGGTTCTGGGCGGGATTCCGCGCAACACCGTCCCTGGGGGTGCGGCGAGCGCGCCGCGTGTTCGCGTCAGGGGGCGAGGCGTCAGGTCCAGATCTCTCTCTCTCTCTCTCTCTCTCTCTCTTCCCGGTTGATCTGGTCGGGCAGGTTTATGCCCATGGGCAGAAAACCGCGGTGTTATCCCGCAATTTGCGGACATCTGAAGTCGGCCTTATCGGCTGAGAAACGTGCTGTTTGCAGCCAGGTTGTCGCTAAGTGGCTGGCTTCCCAAGCCGAAGGTCGCGGGTTCGAGGCCCGTCGTCCGCTTCAGGGAACGTCCATCGTTCGTTGAACGTGGGCCCTCTGGGGAGGTGGCGCGGCACGACGGTGCCGACACCGAAGGTGACCCCGCTCACCACCACCTTCCGGAGTCACCCGTGCTGCCTCGCGCCATCCCGTTCATCATCACCGTCACCGTCGGAGCGCTCACGATCGCATCGTCAGCCGGCGCGCAGGGCATCTCCGTCCCGAGCGACTACGGGCCCTACCCGCCGCAGGTCACCGGCGCGCCGCCCGCGAGCACCACCTCGACCGACGCCGAGATCACGTGGACAAACGGGGTTCGTGACGTGTCCGTCGTCTGCGCGGTGGACGCCCAGGACCGGCTTCCGCGCGACCATCAGATCTGCACGAGCCCGCTCCAGCTGACGGGCCTGCAGCCTGGGACGCACCAGGTGTGGCTGTGGGGGAAGAACGCGACCGGCTACTCGGCGCAGAAGACCGTGTCGTGGACCGTCACCGCGCCGTCGTCCGCGCCCGCGGGTGTCGTGGCGGACAGCCGCTGCACGCTGCGGATGCCGCTCGGCCCGTGTGACGTGCGCCGCCACCCGCTGCTGACGCTCACCTCCTCGTCGTAGGACGAACCCGACTGAGGAAAGGTCCGCTCCGCGACCATTTCTTCAGGAGCGTTTCGCGGACACGGCGGCGGACGGACCCTGCACCGCCACTAGCGTCGTTGGGCGTGTCTGCCGTGACGACCTTCGCCGACCTCGACCTGCGCCCTGAGCTCCTGCGCGCCCTGACGGGGCTCGGCTACGAGGAGCCGACACCGATCCAGGCCGAGGCGATCGGCCCGCTCCTGGCGGGCAGGGACCTCCTGGGCCAGGCCGCCACCGGCACCGGCAAGACCGCCGCGTTCGCGCTCCCGCTGCTCCAGCGCATCGCCCCCGACGGCAGCGCGCCCACGGGCAGGGGGCCGCGCGGCCTGGTCCTCGTTCCCACGCGCGAGCTCGCCATGCAGGTCTCCGAGGCGATCCACAAGTACGGCCGCGAGCTCGGCACCCGGGTCCTGCCCGTGTACGGCGGGACGCCGATCGTCCGCCAGCTCAAGGCGCTGCAGCGTGGCGTGGACGTCGTCGTCGCCACGCCGGGCCGCGCGCTCGATCACATCTCGCGCGGGTCGCTCGTCCTCGGGGGCCTCGACGTCGTGATCCTCGATGAGGCCGACGAGATGCTCGACATGGGCTTCGCCGAGGACATCGAGACGATCCTCGACGGCGCAGGGGAGGACCGGCAGACCGTGCTCTTCTCCGCCACGATGCCGTCGCGGATCGCGGCGCTGGCCAAGCGCCACCTCACCGACCCGGTCAAGATCGAGCTCGCCCGCGAGAAGCCGGCCGAGGGCGAAGCGCCGAAGGTCCGCCAGACCGCGTACATCGTCAACCGCGCGCACAAGCCTGCCGCACTGACCCGGGTGCTCGATCACGAGGAGCCGACCGCCGCGATCGTCTTCTGCCGCACCCGCGCGGAGGTTGACGAGGTCACCGTCACGCTGAACGGCCGCGGCTACCGCGCCGAGGCGCTGCACGGCGGCATCGACCAGGAGCAGCGCAGCCGGGTCGTCGAGCGGCTGAAGAGCGGGGCGACGGAGCTCGTCGTCGCGACCGACGTCGCGGCCCGCGGCCTGGACGTCGACACGCTCACGCACGTCGTCAACTACGACGTGCCCGCCGCCCCCGAGGCGTACGTCCACCGGATCGGCCGCGTCGGCCGGGCCGGGCGCGAGGGCGTCGCGATCACCTTCGCCCAGCCGCGCGAGCACCGGATGCTCAAGGCGATCGAGCGGCTCACGCGGCAGAAGATCGCGATCGAGCAGGTGCCGACCGTCGCCGACCTCAAGGCGCGGCGGCTGGAGCTCACGCGCGCGAGCCTGCGCGAATCGATCCTCGAGGACGACCTCGGGCAGATGCGCACCGTCGTGGAGGGGCTCGCCGAGGAGTTCGACCTCATGGACGTCGCGCTCGCCGCCGTGAAGCTCGCGCATGACGCGAGCGGCTCGACCGCCGACGAGGAGGACATCCCGCAGGCCGCACCGCCCAAGCCGCGCGACCGCGATCGCGACCGTGGCTCAGCGCGTGGCAAGCCGGGCGGCGGCAAGCCGCACCGCGGGCTCGACGGGCCGACCACCCGCCTGTTCGTCGGCGCGGGGCGCGCGGCGCACGTGCGCCCGCAGGACCTCGTCGGCGCGATCACCGGCGAGTCCCCGCTCAGCGGCCGTGAGATCGGCAGCATCCAGATCCACGACCGTTTCTCGCTCGTTGAGGTCCCGGAGGACTCCGCCGATCTCGTCGTCACCGCGCTGCGCCGGACGACGATCAAGGGCCGCAAGCCGCAGATCCGTCGCGAGACCGCACGGCACCGCTGACGCTACGCCTGCACGCAGACCGGGTAGGGGTCCGGCATGTCACCTCTCCATCTCAGGCGTCGCGGCGCGAAGAAGGCCGCGAAGGTCACGGCCAAGCACGTCGTGCACGGCACCACGTCAAAGGCGAAGCGCCGCCCGCTGCGCAGCGTCGCCCTGCTCGCCGTCGGCGCGCTGATCGGCAGTGTCGCGACGCGCGCGGCGATGGGGCAGGGCACGCCCGGGGCGCCCGCCCGCCGCGTGAAGCCTCCAGATTCCGGTAGCGTCGCGCAATGTCCCGCGCGCTGCTGCTGTCCCTGCTGAGCCTGCTCGTCCTGATCGCGGTTCCCGCGGCCGCGCGGGCCGAGCTTCCGGTGACCTACCGCATGCCCTCCGGGGTGCCACAGGACTGGGAGGCGGCGCCTGCCGGCGCCAACGATTGGTCGTGCGTCCCGAGCGCACAGCACCCGCGCCCCGTGATCCTCATCCCGTCGACCGGCAGCCTCATGGTCGTCAACTGGGCGACGCTGTCGCCGCTGCTGAAGAACGAGGGCTACTGCGTCTTCAGCCTGAACTACGGCCTCTACACGAGTCCGTTGGGGCGGACCGCGTTCGGCGGCCAGCCGGTGGAGTCCTCGGCGGCGGAGCTGGCCGCCTTCGTCGAGAGGGTCCGGGCGGCGACGGGCGCGGCGCAGGTCGACCTCGTCGGCCACTCGCAGGGCGGCATCCTCGCCGAGTACTACGTGAAGTTCCTCGACGGTGCGCCGAAGGTCCGCACGATCGTCGGGCTGGCGTCGCCGACGAAGGGGGGAACGCTCAACGGACTGCTGCAGGCTGCCGAGAACCTGCGCCGGATCTCGCCACTGATCGGCGACGCGCTGTGGACCCTCGTCGAGGGTGAGGCGCCGTCGATGTTGCAGCTGCGGATCGGCTCGCCGCTGATCGCCAAGCTCAACAGCGTCCCCGAGCCGGCTGGCATCTCGTACACGAAGATCGCCTCGCGCTACGACCCGATCGCCACGCCATACGAGAACGTCTTCATCGACGGGCAGAACAACGTGCTCGTCCAGTGGCGGTGCCGGCTGGACTTCGCCGATCACAGCGCGCTGGCGTTCGACCGGATCGCGCTGCGTGAGGTCCGCAACGCGCTCGACCCGGCGACCGCCGGGCGCATCGGCTGCACCGTCGTGCTGCCGACCGTCGGCGGCTGACCCCGACGGCCGGGGGGAATGGCGCTCGGACACCTGTCGAGCGGTGCCTGTCCACTTGTATACTAGTCGGCAATGCGCATCCCACTCAGCGAACGCGCCGGCCGAGGCGCCGCCCGCGACCAGGTCTACTTCGTCCTGCGCGAGGCGATCGTGCGCGCCGAGCTCGAGCCCGGCCGCAAGCTCTCGGAGAACGAGCTCGCCGACCGGCTGGGCGTCTCCCGCACGCCCGTGCGCGAGGCGCTGGTGCGGCTGCGCGATGAGCGGCTCGTCGCGATCGTCCCGCAGCTGGGCACCTTCGTCACGCTCATCAGCGACGAGGGGATCGCCGACGCCGAGTTCGTGCGCGAGGCGCTGGAATGCAGCGCCATCCGGCTGGCTGCCGAGCGCGCGCAGCCCGCCGACCTGGAGGAGATCCAGGCGAACCTCGCCGCCCAGGAACGCGCGGAGCGCGAGGGCGACTACGACGGCTTCTACGTCCTCGACGAGGCGCTGCACCGCCAGCTGTGCGCCCTGTCGGGGCACGAGATCGCATGGGCGCTCGCGCAGCGCGCCCGCGGCCACCTCGACCGGGTCCGGCGTCTGAGCCTGCCGGAACCCGGGTATCTCGGAGAGATGGTGGCCGAGCACCGGTCCGTCGTGGCCGCCGTCGCCGACGGCGACCCCGATCGCGCCGAGCGCGAGCTGCGCCACCACCTGCGGATGGTCCTCACCCGAGTACCGGCCATCCGTGAGGCGAACCCCGAGTACTTCGAGGAGAGCTAGGAGCCCATCATGGCCGTCACCGTCCCGCCCCGCACGGATCAGCTCGACCGGGACACACGGCGCGAGCTCTACGAGACGATGGTGCTCAGCCGGGTCTTCGAGACCGAGGCCGAGCGCCAGTACAAGGCGGCCCGCATCGGCGGCTACTGCCACCTCTCCTCCGGCCAGGAGGCCATGACGATCGGCGCGATGCACGCACTGCACGCCGACGACCTGCTCGTCACCGGCTACCGCTCGCACGGCTTCGCGCTGGCCCGCGGGATCCCGCCGGAGGCCGTGATGGCGGAGCTCTTCGGCCGCGTCGACGGCTGCGCGCATGGCCGCGGCGGCTCGATGCACCTGCTCGACCCGTCGCGCGGCTACTACGGCGGGTGGGGGATCGTCGCCGGCCAGCTGCCGATCGCCACCGGTCTCGCGCTGGCGCTGCGCCGCCAGGGCCGCGAGCAGGCTGTGCTCTGCGAGCTCGGCGACGGCGCGGTGAACATGGGCGCCTGGCACGAGTCGCTGAACCTCGCCTCACTCTGGGACCTGCCCGTCGTCTTCCTCGTGGTCAACAACCTCTACGGGATGGGCACGGCGGTCGAGCGCGCCTCGGCCGAACCGGACCTCTACAAGCGCGCGAGCGCCTACCGGATGCACGGCGAGCGCGTCGACGGCGACGACCTCGACACGATGATCGAGGCTGCCGACCGCCTGCTGACCGCCGCGCGCGAGGAGCACCGTCCCGCGGTCCTCGAGGCCGTGACGTACCGCTACCGCGGCCACTCTGTCGCCGACGCCGGCCTCGCGTACCGCTCGAAGGAGGAGATCGCCGAGCACCAGCGCCACGACCCGATCGTCCGCGAGCGGGAGAAGCTCCTGGCCGAGGGCGTCAGCGAGGAGGAACTCGCCGCGATCGACACGCACGCGGACGAGCGGGTCGCCGCCGCGGTGCAGGCGGCGCTCGACAGCCCCGCGCCCCAGCCCGACCGCCTGGCCTACGGGATGCACGGCGTCGGCAGCGCCGAGCAGTTCGCCCGGATGCGACCGGGCAGTGCCTACGGCGAGGAAGCGCTTACCTTCGACGCGGGGCTGGGCGCATGAGCACCGCCGAAGCCACCACGACGACGGGCACCGAGGTCATGACCTACCGCGAGGCCCTGCGCCTCGCGCTGCGCGAGGAGATGGAACGCGACGAGCGCGTCTTCCTCATGGGCGAGGAGGTCGGCGTCTTCGAGGGCGCGTACAAGGTCAGCGCCGGCCTCATGGATCAGTTCGGCGCCGACCGGGTCCGGGACACGCCGATCAGCGAGGAGGGCTTCGTCGGCGCGGGCGCGGGCGCGGCGATGCTCGGCGAGCGGCCCGTCGTCGAGATTATGACCCTGAACTTCCTCCTCGTCGCGATGGATCAGGTCATCAACCACGCGGCGAAGGTCGGCGCGATGTTCGGCGGCGAGGTCCGCTGCCCGATGGTCATCCGCACGCCGAACGGGGCGGGCAACCAGCTCACCGCGCAGCACTCGCAGTCGTTCGACGGCTGGTTCGCCGGCACGCCCGGGCTGAAGGTCGTCGCGCCCGCGTCGCCTGCCGACGCCAAGGGCCTGCTGAAGGCCGCGATCCGCGACGAGGATCCGGTCCTCGTGCTCGAGAACCTGCCGATCTACAAGGAGAAGGGCGAGGTCTCGCTCGACCCGGAGTTCGTCACGCCGATCGGCCTGGCGAACGTGGCGCGGACGGGCGAGGACCTCACGATCGTCTCGCACGGCTTCGCGACGGTCCGCGCGCTGCACGTCGCCGAGCAGCTGGCCGCCGATCACGGGATCGATGCGGAGGTCGTCGACCTGCGCTCGCTGCGCCCGCTCGACGTGCAGACGATCGCCGAGTCGGTCGCCAAGACCAACCACGTGCTCTGCGTCGAAGAGGGCTGGCCGAGCTACGGCGTCACCGCTGAGATCGCCGCGCGCGTACAGAAGGCCTGCTTCGACGACCTCGACGCGCCGGTCGAGCGCGTCGGCATGGCCGAGGTTCCCCTGCCGTACGCCAAGGAGCTCGAGCTCGCCGCGATGCCCCACGAGGAGCGCATCGCCGCGGCGGCGCTCGCGACGCTGGGGCGCGCGTCGTGATCGAGGTCACGATGCCGCGCCTCTCCGACTCCATGGAGGAGGGGACGATCCTGCAGTGGCTGGTCACCGAGGGCGCCGCCGTCTCGCGCGGCGACGAGCTCGCGGAGATCGAGACGGACAAAGCCACGATGACCTACGAGGCCGACAGCGACGGCCTCGTGCACCTCGTCGCCCGTGAGGGCGACACGCTGGCGGTGGGCACGCCGATCGCGGTCCTCCTCTCCGATGGGGAGGAGGCGCCTGTGCGGCACCAGCAAGCCACCGGCCGGCAGGGCGAGGTCGCCGCGCAGCCCGCAGCGGCCGTCACGACCGCCGCCGCGGCGTCCCCCCGGGCCGCGGCGGCGGATCGTCCACGCTCGTCGCCCCTGGCGCGGCGGGTCGCCCGGGCGCACGACGTGGAGCTGGCCGCGCTCACGGGCAGCGGACCGGGCGGGCGCATCGTCCGCGCTGATGTCGAGGCGTACGTCCGCGAACACGCGAACGGCAACGGTGCGGCGCCCGCGGCTCCGGCGGCCCCTGCGCCTGACGGCAACCGGGGCACGGTCACGCGGATCGAACCGACCCGCACGCAGACCGTCATCGCGCGCCGCATGGCCGAGTCTCGCTCGACGATCCCGGCGTTCGACGTCAGTGTCGAGGCGGACGTCACCGCGCTGCTTGCGCTGCGCGCCGAGCTCAAGCAGGCGGGCCGCGTGGCGTCCGTCAACGACTTCGTCGTCAAGGCCGCTGCGCTGACGCTGCGCGAGCACCCGCGGGCCAACGGCGCCTGGCGCGACGGGGGCTTCGAGACCTACGAGCGGGTGAACATCGGGATCGCGGTCGCCGCGGACGACGCGCTCATCGTCCCCACGATCTTCGACGCCGACCGCAAGCCGGTCACGGCGATCGCCGAGGACGCGCGCGCGCTCGCCGCGAAGGTGCGCGACGGGGCGATCACGCCGCCGGAGCTGTCGGGCGGCACGTTCACCGTGTCGAACCTCGGGATGTTCGGGGTCACCGCGTTCAACGCGGTCATCAATCCCGGGCAGGCCGCCATCCTGGCCGTCGGCGCGGCGATCGACCGGGTGGTCCTCGACGGCGGGGTCCCGGCGGTGCGCAAGGTCATGACGCTCACGCTCTCCAGCGACCACCGCATCCTCTACGGCGCGGACGCGGCGGCGCTCCTCGCCGCGCTGCGTGAGCGCCTCGAGCACCCGCTGGCGCTGCTGAGCTGATCCGGACCGACCGGCCGGTTCGTCCGGTCGGCTGGTCTACCTTGTGGACCATGGGTGCCGCAGCAATCGCGCAGGGTCCGGTCATGCCGCCGGAGATCTCCGAGGACGACGTCCCATCAGCCGGGTCACTGGAGGGCGGCGGCGGGCTCGCCTACCACGGCGCGGTCCTCGTCGACTACGGGCTGCGAACCGCGCTCGCGTCGATCATCGCCGGGTCCGTCATCCCACAGGCCGTGGCTCCCGGCTCCCGCGCCGAGCGCGCGCGGCTGCCGTTCTACGGCGAGCTGGCAGCCGGGCGTGACGCTGCGGCGGTCTTCGCCACGCCGCCGCAGGACATCGAGGTCGAGACCCTCCCCGGCCGCGGGCCGGGCGTCGAGGGCGGCCGGGTCGAGCTTCTGCGCTTCGAGAGCCCGTTCGTCCCGCTGCACCCCGACCTGCGCGACGGCTGGCACCGGCACGAGAACAACCGGCTCGCACGCGCCCAGCACTGGCGCCACGACAGCGGTCCGCGCCGGACGCTGTGCGTCATCCACGGGTTCGGCGCCTCGCAGGCGTGGCTGAACACCGCATTCTTCGGCCTCAAGCGCTTCTTCGCCGAGGGCTGGGACGTCCTGCTCTACACCATGCCGTTCCATGGCGGCCGGCGCGGCTCGCACACGTTCGTCAACGGGCTCGACCTGTTCCGCCACGGGTTCTCGCACTTCAACGAGGCGATCATCCAGGCGGTCCACGACTTCCGCGCGTTCGTCGACCACCTCGAGCGCACGGGCGCGCCGCGCGTGGGCGTCACGGGCATCTCGCTCGGCGGCTACACGAGCGCGCTGCTGGCGGCCGCCGAGCCGCGGCTGGACTTCGTCATCCCCAATGCGCCGGTGATCTGGCTGGCAGGTTTGATGGACGACTGGTACCCGGCGAACATTGTCAATGCCGCGACGCGGCGGTTGCACGGCGTCTCGCGCGAGGACTACGACCAGATGCTCGCGGTGACGAGCCCGCTGACGTACCGCCCGGTCGTCCCGCGCGAGCGGCTCATGGTCATCGGTGGTCTGGGCGATCGGCTCGCGCCGCCCGAGCAGAGCCTGCTGCTGTGGGAGCACTGGGATCGGCCGCGGCTGGAGTGGTTCCCGGGCAGCCACATCATCCACATGGGCCAGGGCGCGTATCTCGCGGCGATGCACGACGTCATGGGTTGATATTTCGGGAAGTTCCGAAATGATGTGCCCATGACCCCGACCCACGCCGCCAACGCCATCGCGCACGTCGACATCTTCGGCCCGGAGATCGAGGCGCTCACCACGTTCTATCGGGACACGCTCGGGTGGGACATCGCCCCGAAGGGCCCGGGCTACGCGCTCGTGTCGACCCCCGAGGGCGGCCCTGACGGCGCGCTCGTCGAGGCGGAGACGCCCGCGATGGTGATGGGCGTGGTCGTCGAGGATCTCGACGCGGCGGTCGCGGCCGCGGTCGAGCACGGCGGCACGATCGTCATGCCGCCCGTCGACAACGGCTGGGTCGTCAAGGCGCGTATCGCCGACCCGGCCGGCAACCCGCTCACGCTGATCCAGCGCTGACCGAGGACGAGCTCACCGAGCGGCTGCGCGCGCTGGCCCACGCCGAGCGCCGGCGGATCGTGGCCGACTGCCTCGATGCGCCACAGGCGGCGGGGGAGCTTGCGGCGCGGTCCGGCCTCGCGGCCGCGACGGTGTCCGAGCACCTGAAGGTCCTGCGCAAGGCGGGGCTCGTCGTGCTCGACCGGCGCGGACGGTTCTGGCTGTACCGCACCGATGGTGAGGCCCTCACGCGTGTGGTGGCCGCGGTTAGCGCGATCACGGATCCGTGACTGCGCCAGGCGACGGGTCGCTGGAGTACCTTGGCGAGCCCATGCGCCGAGCTCTCTGCCTCCTCCTCTTCTGCGTCGCGGCCTGTGCCGCCGTCCCCACGTCCGCAAACGCCGCCACCGCGGCGACCTGCCCCGGGACCTTTCAAGTGCTGCACAACGACCGCATCGGCGCGCTGAAGCTGCCCGCCGGCGGCTACCAGATCCTCGCGACCGGGCTGTCCTGCCAGCAGGCGTCCTCGCTGTTCACCCGGTTCCTCAACGACTGGGACGGCGTGCTGCCGACGCCCTGGCGGGTCGTCGCGCCGCGCTCGCAGTTCGTGCGCGGCACGTCGAACATCAACTTCATCGTCAAGCGGGTGACGTCGCCGGCCACGGCGGGCGCATGCCCGGGGACGTTCGCGATCTACGAGCCGGTCACGGCGGCCGGCCTGAAGATCGGCCTCGGCCAGTGGGCGCTCACGGTGTCCGGCGGCCTGTCGTGCACCACCGCCTTCAAGGTGTTCGCCCAGACGGCGGACGCGAACCTCGTGCCGCCCGGCTGGACGGTCGACCCGGCGACGACCACGTTCCGCAAGGGCGGCCAGAGCTTCACCGCCGCGGACGTCGGCCCGGCGCCGTCAGGGATCGGGCGCTCGACGGGCACGCAGTGCACCGCGACGTTCAGCGTGCTGCACAACGACGCAATCGGCGCGCTGAAGCTGCCGAAGGGCAAGTACCTCATCTCGCTGCTGCCGAACTCCGGGCTCAGCTGCCCGGTCGCCTCGGACCTGTTCTCGTCGTTCCTGCGCTACCCGAACGGCAAGCTGCCGAGCCCGTGGGTGCTTGACGCGCAGACGGGCACGTTCACGCGCGGGAAGGGCTCGAGCGTCGGGTTCCTCGTCGAGCCGGCGGGCAACGCGAAGTAGGGCCGCTCAGGCGTCGGGCCGCAACGGCGGCCCGACGACCTCCATGCCGGCCTCGGCACCGAGCCGGCGGAACGCCGCGGGGATGTCGGCGTCGGCCGGTAGCTCCGCAAAGGCGTCGAAGAAGCGCTCCATGCCGGCGGGGCTGAACATCACGAGGATCCGCGCCGGGGCATCGCCCACGTTGATGAACGCATGTGGCGTGCCGCGCGGCACAAACACGAACGTGCCCGCGGGCGCCTCCGCGTCGTGCTCACCGAGGCGGAAGCGCAGCGTGCCTTCGAGCACCTGCCACATCTCGTCCTCGGCGGCGTGAAGGTGCACCGGTGGGCCGTCGCCCGGGGCGATGACGTTCTCGATCGCCAGAAAGCGGCCGCCGGTCTGCTCGCCGCGGACCTTGAACGTGAGTGGGCCGCCGGCGGGACCCTGGACGGTGCGGCCCTCTCCGGGCGGCACGGCCGTGGGCGCCGGCGCAACCACTAGATCCCGCCGCCCTTGGCGAAGAACATGAACCAGATCCCGAACAGGATCAGCGCCGACCCGACCGAGATCACCATGACCACGTCGAGCACCGTGCGCGGGCGATGCAGGTCGCGCTCGTCACGCATGGACCGCATCCACGGCGCGCGGATCTGCACCTCGTTCGTCGTGCCCTCGAGCTCGGCGTACTTGTCGTTGAGCCGGCCGAGGCCCTTGCCGATGAAGAACATCGTCGCCGGAATGCCGACGACGACCACCACGATCGCGCTCATGCTCACCCGTGAGGCGGTCGAGAGGTGCGACGCCACGTAGATCCAGCCCACGGGCGCGCCGATCCACATGAAGATGCTGCCGATCGCCATCAGGGCGATCAGGCCGGCTTTCGCAGCAGAGGACGCCATCGTCATCGCGCAAGCATGCCGCAAATGGCGGCGGCGCGCTACGACTTCGATAGTGGTGGTCTCACCAAGCCTGCTCGCCGCCGCAGTTCGGGCATGCGACCGTGGTGCTCACGGGCGCCTCGAACAGGTATCCACAGGCGCACGAGTAGGTCGCACGATCGTCCGGGCCACCCGCGTCGCGCAGCCGGCGCTCGGCGGGATGGACAGGCTCGGGCAGGGGAGCCGGGTCGGGGACGACGTGGAGACGTGCGCCGCGGCTGCGGCGGACGGCGGGGAGGGAGGTGGGGAGAACTCTGGCGCTTTGCATGCGGTCTCTGACAAAGAACGTCGGCGGGTCCCAAAGGTTTCTGTGCCTGAAGGGAAAATCCCTCGCACATCCGTCCGAAGGGGTTTGACAGGACCGTGGAGCAGCCTGGCACCGGCCCCGCCAGCGGGTTCGGCATACTGAAGGGGCGATGGACCCCTCACGTAAGCGCCGGATCCGGCTGATCGTCGCGCTCACCGCCGCCATCTGCCTGGCCGGCGCCCTTATGGTCACGACGTTCAGCGCTGCGAGCCCCGAGCGCATTCCCAGCCAGCTCGTTGCCAGTGCCGAGCCCGGCAAGACCTACAAGCTCGGCGGCAAGGTCGTCGACGGCTCGATCAAGCGCGAAGGCGACACGATGGTGTTCCGCGTGCGCGATCCGAAGGGCCGCGCGACGGTCCCCGTCTCGTACACGGGCGCGGTGCCCGACCCGTTCCGCGAGGGACGCGAGGTCATCGTCACCGTCAAGAAGCACGGGAACACGTTCGTCGGCGAGCGCGACTCGCTCGTGACGAAGTGCCCGTCGAAGTTCCAGAACGAACAGAAGTCGTAGGTCCCGCGTGGCGACCTTCGGCAGCGCCTGTCTGATCCTGGCCTTCGCCGTCTCCCTCTTCGGGATCGGCGCGTCGCTCATGGGCGCGCAGCGCGGCCGGGCGGACTGGATCGCCTCCGGGCGCCGGGCGGTGTTTGCGCTCGCGGGCCTGGCGACGGCCGCCTTCGTCGTCCTGGAGTCGATGTTCCTGACCGACGACTTCTCCAACGAGGTCGTCGTCTCGCACTCGTCGACGACGACGCCGTTCTTCTACAAGGCGGCCGCCGCGTGGTCCTCGCAGGAGGGCTCGCTGCTGCTCTGGCTGTTCCTGCTGTCGGTCTGGTCGAGCCTCGTGCTCGTCCTGGTGCGCCGCCGTCTGCGCGACGTCACGCCGTACGCGACGGCTGTCCTGCTCGGACTCGGCGCGTTCTTCGCCGGGCTGCTCGTCTTCCTCGAGCACCCGTTCTCGACGCTGCCGGCGGCGCCGTCGGAGGGCATCGGCCTGAGCCCGCTGCTGCGCCACCCGAGCATGATGATCCACCCCCCGATGCTGTACTCGGGGTACACGCTCTTCACGATCCCGTTCGCGTTCGCGATCGGCGCGCTCATCGTGCGCCGCGTCGACGCTGAGTGGATCCGCTCGACCCGGCGGTTCGCGCTCGCCGCGTGGATCTTCCTCGGGGTCGGGATCATCCTCGGCGCGCGCTGGTCCTACGCCGAGCTCGGCTGGGGCGGGTACTGGGCCTGGGATCCCGTCGAGAACGCGTCGCTCATGCCGTGGCTGGTCGGCACTGCGTTCATCCACTCGGTGATGATCCAGGAGAAGCGCGGGATGCTGAAGGTCTGGAACGTCTCGCTGATCCTCGGCACCGGCATCCTCTGCCTCCTCGGCACGTTCCTCGTGCGCAGCGGCATCCTGCAGTCGATCCACGCCTTCGGCGCGTCGACGCTGGGCGTCCCGTTCATCACGCTCATCGCGCTGCTGATCTTCGGATCGATCGCGCTGGTCGTCAGCCGCCGCGACAGCCTGCGGTCCGAGCACCGGCTTGACTCGCTGTGGTCGCGCGAGGCGATCTTCCTGATGAACAACATCGTCCTCGTCGGCCTGTGCGTCGTGGTGTGGTGGGGGACGTTCTTCCCGCTGATCAGCGAGGCGATCACCGGCGACCCCGCCTCCGTCGGCCCACCCTGGTTCGACAAGTACGTGGTGCCGCTGACGATCCTGCTCGTGCTGCTCAGCGGGATCGCGCCGCTCATCGCGTGGCGGCGCTCGACGCTTGCCAACGCGCGCCGCAACCTGCTGTGGCCGGCGGTCACCGCCGTCGTGGCGTTCGTGGCGCTTCTGCTTCTCGGCGTGGGTGAACGGCCGTGGGCGCTGCTCATGTTTGTCGTCGGGGCGTTCGTCCTTGCGGCCGTGGCGCAGGAGTTCTGGCGCGGCACCGTCGCACGCCGCGCGATGTCCGGCGAATCGCCGCCCCGCGCGCTGCTGCAGCTCGTGCGCCGCAACCGCCGGCGCTACGGCGGCTACATCGTGCACGCCGGCATCGCGGTGCTGTTCATCGGCGTCGCGGCGTCATCGGCGTTCCAGGACGCCGTCGACGCACGCCTGCAGGTCGGGCAGAGCGCGAAGGTCGGTGAGTACACCGTCACGTACCAGAAGCCGTTCGCCGACCTCGTGATCGCCCGCGGCGACCTCGAGCGCATCGACATCGGCGCGGTCATGCGCGTGGAGAAGGACGGCAAGTACGTCACGACGATGCGCCCGTCGCGCGGTTTCTATCCGTCGCGCGCGTTCGTCGCATTCGGTCCGGTCGGCCGGTTCTTCGAAGGTGAGGCGACGAGCGAGGTCGGGCTGCAGGCCGGTCGCCTACGTGACGTGTGGGTGGCGATGACGCCCGACATCAACACGCTCGAGCCGGTCATCAAGGAAGGCAACAAGGTCTTCACCGACGCCGCCGACGAGCTCCCGCCCGAGATGGCCGGCGCCGCGCTCGCACAGGCGCTGCGCGGCATCACGCAGCGCTACGTCGCGGACCCGCCGCCCGCGACGTTCCGGATGCACGTCTCACCGCTCGTGTCGTGGGTGTGGATCGGTGCGCTGCTGGTGCTGCTGGGCGGGATCACCGCCGCGTGGCCGGGCGGCCCCGATCTGGCGACCCGCAAGGTCAAGGCCGGGTACGCCGCCCGCGTCGCGCAGGACCTCGGCCGCGCGTAGGCCGCCCCGCCGCATGGAGATCCTCGCTGCCGTGCTGGTGATCGTCGCGCTGGGCGTGGTCGTCTGGTTCGTCGGCGCGCCGCTTCGCGCAGGCGCGTCGGCCGTGGATGCCGAGCAGCGCGACCTCGAGGCGCGCCGCGACGCGCTGGAGGCTGAGCGCGAGTCGAAGTACCGCGAGATCCGCGAGACGGAGATCGACTACCGCACCGGCAAGCTCACCGAGGACGAATGGCGCCGGCAGGACCGCGAGCTGCGCGCCCAGGCCGTCGACGTCCTGCGGCGGCTCGACGAGCTCGGCTAGACTTCCGCGCCGTGCTGGAGAACGTGCTCCTCATCGTCCAGGTCGTGCTCAGCGTGGCCGTCATCTTCCTCGTGCTCATGCACTCGGGCAAGGACGCCGGCCTGTCCGGCGCCTTCGGTGTCGGCTCGGGTTCCGGCCCGCTCGGCGGCGGCTCGCTCGTCGAGCGCAACCTGAACCGCTGGACCGTGGTGTTCGCGACGCTGTTCATCGTGAACACCGTCGTGCTCCTCAAGATCTAGTGCCGACTGCGTCGGCATTGAGAGTTCGGCTGGCGCCGAACTCTCAGGCGCCGCCGGTCACCCGCAGGCCGCCCACGCGGATCGGCGGGCACAGCACGCCGTGCGCGAAGCGCCGGCCGTAGAACTCGCCGTGCCCGATGAGGCGCTGGCCGGCGCCGAGCGCCTCGACGTCGGTGAGCAGGCGCAGCAGGCTGTCGGTGATCCGCACGTCGCGGATCGGGCGCGTGATCCGGCCGTTCTCGATGAGGAACGTCCCGTCGCGCGTCATCGACGTCACGACCGCGTCGCGTTCGCGGACGGTGTTCGTGTACCAGAAGCGCGTCACGTAGATCCCGCGCTCGATCGGCGCGCACAACGCCGCGACGTCTTCGGCGTCGCCGGGGGCCAGGACGAGATTCGTGGTCTCGGGGCCTTCCGGTGAGCCACCCGGCGCGACCGCGTGACCCGTCGAGCCCGCGCCGTCGCCGGCGACGGCGGCGGACCGCAGGTCGTGGACCACGCCGCGGGCGATGCCGCGCTCGATGAGCGGGATCGCGCGCTTGGCGACGCCGTCGGCGTCGAACGTCCGCGGGAGCGTGCCCGCCGCGCGCGGGTCGTCGGTGATCGTGACCTTCGTCGACGCGACCTCCTCGCCCAGCCGGCCTGAGAGCGCGCCCCGGCCCTCGGCGTGGGCGAGGCCGTTGAACGCCAGGGTCCCGGCGAACGCGAGCAGCTCCCCGACGGCGTCGGCGTCGAGCACCGCGGTGTAGCGCCCGGGCGGCAGGTCGATCGCGGTCGCAGGGGTGACCTTCTCGCTGGCGACGCGCGCCAGCGCGGCGCCGTCCACGGTGGCGAGGCGCATGTCCGTCGATGAGGCGAAGCCGCAGCGCGCTTCATCGTCGCGGCAGATGACCTTCATGTAGCTGTCGGTGACCCGGTCGACGAGCCGCGCGCCCTCGGTGGAGGCGATCGCGTGCGTCACCTCGCCGGCCGACCAGATCCCGAACGCCTCGAGCCCGTGCGTCCCCGCCTCGACGATCGCCGCCTCCACCTCGGCGCCCCCGTCCGAAGGATCGAGCTCGGCCGTGCGGCCGTCCCATCCCGCGAGCCCTTCGATCACCGCGCCGGGTGCGGGCGCGGGGTACGGCCCCGCGCCGGACGCGTGGGCGGCGGCGATCGCCGCGGCCTCCTCGGCGCGGCGGGCCGCGGCGCGCAGGCCGTCGTCGTCGATCCGGTTCGTCGTCGCCAGGCCGGCGTGCCCGTCGCGCAGCACGACCACCTCGACATCGAGATCCTCGACGGACGTCGACTGCGTCGGGGCCGATCGGGCGAAACGCAGGCTGAGCGACCGCTCGGCGACGACGCGGACCAGTGCCTGCCCGGAAGTCATCGCCAGGACGTGCTCGGCCAGCGCGATGGCGTCCCTCATGCGACGCCGACCTCGACGTCGCGGAAGCGCGCTGGCGCGGTTCCGTGGCCGACGGGGAGCATCTGGCCCGGCTCGCCCTTCCCGCAGTTCATGACGCCCCAGACCCGCCACGCCGGTGCGGAGCAGACGGCGTCAAGTCCGCCCCAGAACGTGGGCGTGACCCCGGCGTAGCTCGGGTCGCGGTACAGCCGGCCGAGCTTCCCGTCGCGGATCTCACGGGCCGTCTCGCAGCCGAACTGGAAGTGCAGCCGGCGGTCGTCGATCGACCACGAACGGTTCGTCTCCAGTAGGAGCCCGTGCTCGGTGGCGGCGATGAGGTCGTCGAGGCTGCCCGCCGCGCCTGGCTCGATCGAGACGTTCGTCATGCGGACGATCGGCTGGCGCGCGAAGCCCTCCGCCCGGCAGCACGCCGTCGACGCCGGCAGCCCGAGCTGACCCGCGGATGTGCGGTCGGAGAGCGTGGCGCGCAGGACGCCGTCCTCGATGAGCGTCGTCCGGCCGCCCGGGACCCCCTCGTCGTCCCAGGCCGCCGAGCCCAGCGCGCCCGGCAGGGTCGCGTCGGCGGTCACCGTCAGGTGCTCGGAGCCGTAGCGCAGCGCGCCGAGGTCGCCGGCGGCGACCCAGCTCGCGCCCGCGTACGCGGCCTCTTCGAGAAGGATGCGGTCGAGCTCGAGTGCGTGACCGATGGACTCGTGGACCTGCAGCGCGAGCTGCTCACCGCCGAGGATCACCGTGTGGCGCCCGGACGGGCAGGGGGGCGCGGCGAGGAGCTCGAGCGCCTCGTCGCGCACCCGCGGCGCCTCGGCGACAAGGTTCAGGGCGAGGACGTGCTCCCATCCGGCGAGCGCGACGTCGCCGCCGTGCGCGGCGGGGTAGGACCGGGTCTGCACGACGTCCCCGTCGGCGGCCAGGACCTGGAGCCCGCCGCCGCACTCGGTGCGGATCTGCGTGCACGCTGCGCCGTCGGTCGTCACGAGCGCCCACGTCTCGCGCATCGCGTGGGTCTCGCCGCCGCCGCGGCGGATGCGGGGATCGGCGCGGAGCAACGCGTCGGCCTCCAGCAGCAGGCTCAGCTTGTCCTCGACCGAGACCGCGAACGGGTCGAGCTCGCACGGCGAGGCCCAATGGCCGCGCGCGGGGAGCTCGGGCCCCGGGGCCAGCTCGCTCGCGCCCCGGCTGGCGACCGGGCCGGTGCGGGCGACGTGCAGCGCGCGGTCGAGCGCGTCCTCGATCGCCTCCGCCGTGATCTCTCGTGTCGCGGCGAATCCCCAGCGTCCGTCGGCGCGCACGCGCACGCCGATCCCTTCGGACGTGCCGGTGTCGATCGCGTCGGTCTCGCCGTTGCGGACTCGGATGCGCTCGAACGTGCGGCCCACGAAGCGCGCCTCGGCGTACGCGCAGCCGCGCGGCGCCGCGTCGATGCGGTCGCGCAGGAGAGCGAGGAGCGCGGGATCGGGAACGGTCACCAGGCCGCGCGGTAGATCGCGCGGAGCTCATCCGCGGTGGGGGCGGGGGGCGTGCGCTCGAGCTCGGGGCGCTGGAGGGCGGCCGCCACCGAGATCTCGATCACGTCGGGATGCACGCCGAGCGCGCGCAGCGACCGCGCGTCGGCACACGCGGCGAGCTCCTCCGCGAACGCGCGATGGTCGGCGGCGTCGACCAGGCCGCGGCGGTCGAGCGCGGCGATCGTGTGGGGGAGCAGGGCGGCGTTGACCGTGCCGTGCGGCAGGCCGCTTGCGCGCACGAGCGTCTGGGAGAGGACGTGATGGAGGCCGATGCCGGCGGCGTCGAGGGCGTAGCCGGAGAGCAGGGCCCCGAGGGCGAGCTCGTCGCGATCGGGCTCCGTGGCGGAGAACCCGCCGGCAAGCCGGCGCGCGGCGTCGTGCGCGGCGAGGGTCGGCACCGGCGACGCGCCGGTCGTCGCTGTCGCTTCGACGGCGTGGGCGAGGGCGTTCGCCGTGCTGCCCGCGAGCTCGCGTGCCGGCTGCGACGCGGAGATCGCCGGGTCGTTGAGCACGAGCGTCGGCCGCCGGCGCGGGGTGGCCGGGTCGATTCCCGTGGCGTGGCGGTGCGCACGCGTCATCTCCGCGGCGGACAGGGTCGTCGGCACGGCGGCGACGTCGAGCCCGCCGAGCCCGGCGGCGACGGCCTTCGCGACGTCCACGACCCGGCCTCCGCCCAGCGCGACGATCGGCCGGTCAGCGGGGAGGTCGACCTCGGCGAGGGTCGCGAGGACGCCGGCGGCGACGCCGTCAACCTTCCCGGCGGGGACATCACGGGACACGGCGGCCGCCTCGGCGATCGCCGGGGCGGCCGCGCGTCCGCGGGCGGTGGTCAGCAGCGTGAAGCCGCTCCCGAGGAGGGTGCCCGCATCCGAGACGGTCCCGCGACCGAATCGGATCGTGCGCTCGCCGTCTCGCCAGGTGAAAGGCTCGACCATGCGAGACAGTCTGCCCGTTTGCCAGGATGGCCGCCGCGCGGCACATCCCGGCGCGCCGGGTCAGGCGCGTGCGGCGACGGTGCGGCGCCCGCGCCGCGCGCGGATCACGCGGCGGCGACGGGGCGTCTCGGCCCGGAGCCGACTGGCGCGCAGCTCGAGCAGCTCGACCGTTTCGGCCGTTCGGACGAACGGATCGGCGGCGATGAGGCCGTCGGTGAGCGACAGCGCGGCGACCGGCATGCCGTCCTGCTCGGCGACGAGCGCGGGAAGGTAGATCCGGGCGGTGTCGTCGAGCGCGGCGAGGCGCTCGAGCGCCGGCGTGTCGGCCTCGGTGGCGGTCCTGATCGTGATGGTGGGGTCGGCGGTGGGGGTCATCGTTCGCTCCTCGTTCCTCGTCCACCATCACGTTGCCAGGCGTGGGCCATCAGATCCAATGACATTTGGGCGAGGCAGCGATAAGCTGACCTAATGCTCGACGTTCGCCGCCTGCGCGTCCTGAAGGAGGTCGCGGTTCAGGGCTCGTTCTCGGCGGCCGCCGAATCGCTCGACTACACGCAGTCGGCCGTCTCACAGCAGATCGCCGCGCTGGAGCGCGAAGCGGGGGCGCGCCTGCTCGAACGCCATCCGCGCGGCGTGCGGCTGACCGATGCCGGCCGCGCGCTCGTCGCGCACACGGAGGTCATCCTCTCCCGGCTTGCCGACGCCGAGGCCGAGCTCGACGCGATCGCCGGGCTGCGTGGCGGCCGGCTGCGCCTCGTGGCCTTTCCCACGGCGGGCGCGTCGATCCTGCCCGAAGCCATCGCGCGGTTCCGCGCCGAAGCGCCGGGCGTGGAGCTCTCGCTGGAGCCGCGCGAGCCCGACGAGGGCCTGGCCTGCCTGCACGCCGGCGAGTGCGACATCGCCGTCACGATTCGCGCCCCGCACCGCGGGACGCCGGACGACGGCACCATGCGCCGGCACCTCGTCGACGACGCGATGTGTGTCTGCCTGCCGGCTGGACATCGCCTCGCGACCGCGCCCACGCTGCGCCTCGCCGACCTCAGCGACGAGGCGTGGCTCGTCGGGTCGACCGGGCGCTGCCCCGACACCGCGGTGCTCCTCCACGCCTGTCAGAGCGCGGGCTTCGAGCCGCGCATCGGGTTTCACTCCGACGACTACCTGGCGATGCAGGGGTTCGTCGCCGCGGGGGTCGGCGTGGCGCTCATCCCCGAGCTCGCGCTCGTCACGGTCCGCGACGATGTCGTCATCCGTGAACTCGCCGGAGAGAACCACCACCGGGTCATCGAGGCGGCCACGCTCGACGGCGCCTACTGCTCGCCCGCCACACAACTCATGCTCGACCTGCTCGCCGACGTCAGCGACGCGTTCCCCCGGCGCGGTGGCGGACTCGCACTCGCGTCCTGATCCGTCGATCTTGCACAGGTTCGCGACGTCGCGCGCTCGCCATCCCGTGCATCGGCGCACGCGATGCAGGGGCACGTAAGACTCCCCGGAACAGGTGACCCTGGTGCCGACGCGATGACGCTCAACCGCCGCCTCTACGTGCTGGTCGCGGTGCTCGCGGCCATCGTCGCCGTCGTGGTGGCGCTGCTGGTCGCGGCCCTCGTCCAGTACCGCGACGCGCAGCGGCAGGCCGACGACGTGCGCGACGCGCTGGCCGTGGCCGCCGAAGCCGAGCAGGCGGCCACCGACCTGCGCTTCTCCGCCAGCGGGCTCGCCCTGAGCGGGGCGCGGCGCTTCCGTGTGCGCTACGTCGCCGAGGAGGCCCGCCTGAACCGGCTCGTCCAGCGGCTCGATGCCGCGACGCAGGACCCCGCCGGACTGCGCGACGCGGCGGCCCAGACGCAGGAGGCCATCGACACGTTCCAGCGGGAATACGCCGAGTCGCTCGTGGTGCAGGCCGACGAGGACCCCGCCGCGGCGCGACGGCGGGTGATCGACGGGGAGGAGGGGCGGGAGCAGACCGACGCGCTGGTCGCGGGGTTCACGGTGCTGCGGCGCGTGGGCGAACGGGTCGTCGGGCAACGCGAGCAGCGAGCAGAAGACGCGTCCCGCCGGGCGGTGCTCGCGATCATCGCGGCCGGCGTGGGCGTGCTGCTGATCCTCGTCGGCGCGGTGCTCTACCAGCGCAACACGGTCATCCGGCCGCTGCGCCGGCTCGGCGCAGCGGCGGCGAAGATGGCGGCCGGTGATCTCGGCGTGCGCGTGGAGGACTACCGCGACGACGAGATCGGCGACGTGGCGCGGTCGTTCAACGCGATGGCGGCGTCCCTCGACGCGACGCAGTCCGAGCTCGAGGCGCAGAACGCCGAGCTCGAGCAGGCCAACCGGCAGCTGCGTGAGCGCGGCGACGAGCTCGCTGCCGCGGCGAGCGATCTCAGCGCCGAGACGGGCCGCCTGGAGATCCTCAGCGCGTTCGGCCGCGACCTCATCGCGACGAACGGCCTCCACGACGTCGCCGGGCTGACGGTGGAGACGGCGATGCGCGCGAGCGGCGCGAAGGCCGCGGTCCTGCACTGCGGACGCGAGCTCGAGGTCCAGGCCGTCCGCGGCGTACCCGGCGATCAGGTGCCCGAGCGTCTGCGTGACGACGCCGGCCCCGGCGGGCTTGCGGTGCAGCAGCACCTCACCATCGACGGAGGGACCGTCCCCCCGGAGGTCGTCGCATCCTCGGTCCTCGCCGCAGCCGACCGCGTGCAGCGCGAGCTGCACATCCCGCTGCTGCGCAACCGCGAGGTGGTGGGTGTGCTCGCGCTCGGGTGGGAGCGGCCGAACGCCATCGACGCCGACACCGTGGCACTGCTCGAGCAGCTGACCCGCCAGGCGGCGGTCGCGCTCGGTTCGGCCGAGGCGACCGATCAGGCGCGCGAGCTCGCCGAGGTCAACCGGTCGGTCATCGAAGCCAGTCGCGACGCCATCACGCTCCACGCCGACGGCGGCGAGGTGATCATCTCCAATCAGGCGGCGCGTCAGCACGCGATCGACGTCTGGGGGCGCCCGATCACCGAGCTACCCGAGATCGCGAGCGATCTGGCGGGCGCGCTCGCCGATCCGCGCGGCTTCCTGGAGACGATGGACGTCGTCATGAACGACGGCGCCGAGGAGACGTTCGACGAGTTCGAGGTCGTCGACACCGGCCGGGTCTTCACCCGGTACACGCGCCGGGTGCGCATCGCCGGTCGCAACCGCCCCGGGCGCCTGGTCGTGGTGCGCGAGGTCACCGCCGAGCGGCAGTCCGAGCGGGCGAAGGAGGCGTTCGTCGCCAACGTCTCCCATGAGGTGCGCACGCCGCTCGCCGGGATCATCGGGTTCAGCGAGCTGCTGCTCGGCCGGGACTTCTCGCCGGAGGACCGCCGCCGTCACATGGAGACGATCCACCGCGAGGCGCAGCGCCTCTCGAGTCTCGTCGACGACTTCCTCGACCTCCAGGGGATGGACCAGGCGCGCTTCCGCATCGTGCCGCGGCCCGTCGACCTGCGTGACGTGGTGCGCGAGCAGGCGTCGGTCTACACCGGCCGCGACGAACGGCACGCGATCGAGCTCGACATCCCCGAGGACGTCGTGCCGGTGGAGGCCGACGAGCTGCGCATCAGCCAGGTCGTCGGCAACCTCCTTTCCAACGCGATCAAGTACTCGCCGGAGGGTGGCATGGTGCGGTTGCGCGTCGAGCGCAACGGCGACGACGCGCGGGTCGAGGTCGTCGACCAGGGCCTCGGGATCCCAGCGGAGGACGTCGGGCACGTCTTCGAGCGGTTCTTCCGGGTGGAGGCGCCCGGGCGCGACCGGGTCGGCGGGACGGGCCTCGGGCTGGCGCTCGCCCGCGAGCTCGTGGAGCTCCACGGCGGCACGATCGGCGTGGACAGCACCGAGGGCGAGGGCTCACGGTTCTGGTTCACCTTGCCGCTGCGCGCCGACGCCTGACGCCACGGGCGCTTCACGGAGTCTGCCTGCGCCGCGTGACGGTCGCCGGTTGACGTCCGTCGACATCGTGGGATAGGGTCGTAACGACCGTTACGTAACGGTTGTTATGGGTTGTCTGGAGAGGGTAGGAGAGACAGCGATGGCCACGATGGATCGCAATGGCGCCATGAGCCGGCGCAGGCTCCTCGGCGCGGGAGCCGCGCTCGGCGCGGGAGTGGTGCTGCCGAAGTGGACGTGGGCTGCGGCCGAATCGGTCGCCGGCGTCGGCGGCGTCGGCTTGCCGCCCTGGCAGGTCTGGGACGAGCACGCCGACCCGATCATCGCCGCGGTGATCGAGCGGGGGGAGACCGCCAAGGTCAACAACCTCCTGCGTCAGTGGACGAAGAACGGCCAGGCCCTTCCTGATGGGCTGCCGAGCGACCTGCGTGACTTCATCGAGGACGCGCGCCGCCTGCCTGAGTGGACCGATCAGCGGCTCCTCGAGCAGGCCGTCGACTTCAACAAGCGGCGCGGCGTGTACCTGGGCGTGGCCTACGGCTTCGTCAGCGGGATGATGAGCACGTACATCCCGCACGAGGCCCGCGCGGTCTACTACTCCAAGGGCGGTGCGGACATGAAGGACCGCATCTCCAAGACCGCGAAGTTCGGCTACGACATCGGCTCCGAGCGCGCGTTTCACTCGCCCTACGGCGAGATGATCGTCACATGCGTGAAGACGCGGATGGCACACGCCGGCGTGCGGCACCTGCTGCCGCAGTCGCCCTTCTGGAGCAGCGTCCAGGACGAGGGCATCCCGATCAGCCAGCGCGACGTCCTCGTCACCTGGCACAGCCTGCCGACCTCGGTCATGCGCAACTTCCGCAAGTGGGGCGTGCGGATGCC
Organism: Bifidobacterium breve; assembly: GCA_945878865.1. Lineage (GTDB taxonomy): Bacteria > Actinomycetota > Thermoleophilia > Solirubrobacterales > Solirubrobacteraceae > Svornostia. The sequence goes on from CAMCUD010000002.1 coordinate 190,479, forward strand.
GCCGAACGACCGCGACGCGTATCTGCATTCGTGGCAGGTCGCCGCGCACATGCTCGGCGTCGAGGACGAGTACATCCCCGCCAGCTGGGACGCGGCCGAGACCCAGGCCCAGCAGATCCTCGACCCGGTCGTCGGGCCGACCGAGGAGGGCAAGAAGCTCGCGCACATCCTCACGCACCTGGCGGCCAACGTCGACGGCGGCTACATCAGCGTGCCGCTGCTCGAGTCGCTGACCCGGACGTTCCTCGGCGACGGCGTCGCCAACGGGCTGGGCTTCCCCCGCCATCCCGGCCAGGACGAGCTCATGAAGTGGGCGTGGCCGATCTACATCGGCGTGCAGGAGGGGACGCTCTGGCTGGCGCCCCGGCAGGCGAAGCAGTTCTGGAACTTCTTCGCGGAGGTCCTGCGCCAGGGCGTGCTGCTGTTCCTCAGCGAGGGGCAGCGGGAGAACATCGTCATCCCGGACATGAACAACCCGAACTATCCGAACTCGGGCGTGGAGGCCGGCCCGGCGCCGAACCCGCCCCGGTACGGGTGACGAGCCCGGTTACCGGACCGGCGGTGTGTCGCCGAGCCACGCCAGCTCTTCGGCGAGCATCTGGTCTGCCAGCTGGCGCGCGCGCTCGGGGCGCTCGACGCCGGCGAGCAGGCCGATGCCCGCCAGGACCGTGACGAGGCGGTCGGCGCGGTACTCGACGTCGACCTCGTCGTCGAGTTGCTCCTCCTCCTGGGCCTCGGCGAGCAGACCGGCGAGCATCTGCCGGAGCCCCAGCCAGCCGTCGCGGTAGTGGTTGGCCAGCGTGTCGCCGACCGACGCGTCGCTCCAGACGGCGGCCCAGACGCGCCATTCCTCGCGGCGCTCGGGGTCGATCGGCAGCATCTCCTCGGCGGCGCGGTGCAGGCGCTCCAGCGCCGGCCTGTCGGTGGCGATCACGCCCGCCACGCGCCGTGCGGCGGCGGCGTTGGTGGCGTCGAGCATCGCCTCCATGACCTCTTGCTTGCCGGCGAAGTAGTGCGTGACGAACCCGGTCGTCACCCCCGCCTCGGCGGCGATGACGCGCATGCTCGCGCCGCTGATCCCGCGCGCGGCGACCGCGCGCCGGGCGGCGTCGATGATGCGCTCGCGCGCCGAGGGATCTCGGACGGTTCGTGCCACGGCCGTAACGGACGATACGGAACGCGATCGTCAGCGTGGGCGGCGCAGCGGGCTACAGGTCGTAGCTCAGCCCGGCCAGGCCCTTGGCGGTTAGGCTCGCGCGCAGCGAGGTGAGCGTTGGGCTCGCCGGCGCCAGCGCCTCGGCGACCTTCATCGCCGAGTAGACCGCGGTCTCCTGTAGGTCGGTCCCCGTCGTATACGTGCCGCTGAAGTACAGCCCGCCGCGGCCCTGGAGGGGCTGAAGCGCCCGCGCGGCCGCGATCGACCGGCGCGTGATGCGCGGGTGCCTGAAACGGCGCTCGAGCAGGATGTTGTCCGGCTCGGCCCGGCGGCGCTGGGCCCAGGACTTGAAGAGGTCCGCCGGTGCGCCGGACGGCAGCCGGTCGTGCAGCGCGCCGACCCAGGCGCTGCCCTCGCATTCGACGCCGTCGACGCCCGCGTTGTACGCGGCCCAGTAGCGCCGCTTAGGGTGCACGTACGCGGGGTCGCCGTGGATGAGCAGGCGTGAGTCGAAGTACTCGTAGGCGTCGAGCAGCGTGGTGGCGTCGGCGAACCCGGTGAGCGGCCGCAGCAGCTCCCGGCCCACCCGCGGGGGCGCGTTGAGGACCACGTACCGGTACGGCCCCTGCCCGCCGTCGGCGGTGTGCACGGTCCACGCGCCGTCCTGCTGGACGAGCCCCTGGACGGCCGCGTCGACGTGGACCCGTGCGGCGGGTGCGGCGTCCAGCAGCCGCTGAAGGTTGCCCTGCAGCCCGATCCGCGAGTTGTACGTGCTCGATCCTGCGAGCAGGTTCGCCGGGAACGCGAGGGCGAACGTCTGGAGGATCGAGCGCGCCGACGCCTGCGCCGCGTCATCACGCGAGCAGCCGATCGTGGCGGTGATCCACGGGAAGAGCACCTGCGCCTTGAACCGGCGGTCGAGCGGCAACGAGGCGATCCACTGGTCGACCGTCGTCTCCCAGGGCATGCCGCGCAGGATCGCCTGACGGGCCAGTTGGGTGAAGGCGCCGAACGCGATCGCGTTGGGCAGCGTCAGCCACGGGTTCGTCGACGAGAGACGTAGCCGACCGCCGGTGACCGGGAACACGCACAGGCTGCCCGGCGCGGCCCGCATCTGGCCGGCGAGCCCGACGTCCTCGAGCAGCGTCACGTACAGCGGGTGGGTCTTGGGATGGAAGAACTGGGCGCCGAGGTCGACGGTGACGGGCTGCCCCTGGTACTCGACCGTGCGCGAGTCGCAGTGCCCGCCGATGCGCGAGCGGGCCTCGAAGACGTCGACGTCGTGCGTGCCCGCGAGGAAGTACGCCGCGGCCACGCCACCGGCGCCCGCGCCGATGATCGCCACGCGGTCGCGGCCGGTCGCGCGCGCGGGCGCCGGGCGGGCCAGACCGACCCCGGCGCCGAGGGCCGCGAGGCCGGCGGCGCCCTTCAGGGCGTCGCGGCGGGTAAACGAGGTCGGCATGCGCGCGACCCTACGGCATGAACCGCGAAGGCCCCCGTCAACAGACGGCTCCGGCACCGAGCAGCCGAGGCGCCCGCATGTGCCGCTCAGCCCGGCGCACGCGTCGCCGCCGGCGCGCCGTCGACGTCCCGCAGAATCGCGGCTTCGACGCGCTCGCAGATCCAGTCCCGTGCACGCCGCTTGCCCCAGCCGAACGTGTCGGCGAGGAGCGAGAACTGCTCGAAGCGGAAGTAGAAGAAGATGATCCGTGCGGCGTCCTCGTCGGACAGGCCGTCTGCGAGCTGTCCCGTCTCCCGGATCTGCCCGACGATCTGGACGAGCGCCGCGAGGTGGCGGTCGTTGGCCGTCGTGAGGAACTCAGCGGCGACTGGCGCCGAGAACGACGCATCCGTGACGATCTTGATGATGTCGCTCGATGCGTCGTAGAGCGTCACGTAGCCGTCGGCCAGCACACGGGCCTTCTCGGTCGCGCCCTCGGCCGTCGCGCACGCCTCGATGATCTCACCGACGAGCGCTCCGGCCGTCCAGGTGTCCATGAGCGTCTTGAGCAGTCCCTGCTTGCCGTCGCACTGCGCGTACACCGTCGCCGGCGAAACGCGCGCGCGGCGCGCGATCTGATCGACGGTCGTGCCCGCGTAACCCTTCTCGCCGAAGAGTTCGCGCGCTGCGGCGACAACGTCTCGCCGCGTCGCCTCGGCGTACTCGTGACGGCGGTCCTGGAAGTGCTCCTGCTCGGCCATGGCCTCTCGATCAATGTCTTCGGTAGCACGCTTGACGCTATCCCGGACATTGCCTAGAGTGAGACTCTGTCCGCTGGAGTCGTTGTCCAGCCAGTCGTCCGACCACAGACACCTCTCGAGAGAGGCCTCACCATGGCTGGTACCACGATCGTCCTCGTCCACGGCGCGTTCGCCGACGCCTCCGGCTGGGCCCGTCTCGCCGCCGAGCTCTCCGGCGACGGCGTCGACGTCATCGCCCCGCCGAACCACCTCCGTGGCATTGGCGCCGATGCGGCGTACATCACGTCGGTGCTCGACGAGCTCGAGGGTCCGATCGTGCTCGTCGGCCACTCGTACGGCGGCGCGGTCATCACCGCGGCGGGCAACCATGACAAGGTCGCCGCGCTCGTGTACGTCTCGGGTTACGCGCTCGACGAGGGCGAGACCCTCGGCGAGCTGCAGGGCCGGTTCCCGGACTCGCCGCTCGCCGCCGCGCTGAAGTACACCCCGTTCCGAATCGCGGGTGGCGAGCCCGGGACCGACGTGAGTGTGGACCGCGACAAGTTCCCGCAGATCTTCGCCGCCGACCTCCCGATCGAGGTCACGCGCTTCATGGCCGACTCGCAACGGCCGCTGTCGGCGGCCGCATTCACGGAGCCGTCAGGCCCGCCGGCATGGCGGTCCAAGCCCTCCTGGGGCATCGTCGCCGGCGCGGACAACACCATCAACCCAGACGTCGAGCGCTTCGGCTACGAGCGGGCCGGGATGACGGTGACGGAGATCTCCGGCGCGTCCCACGCGGTGTTCATGTCGCAGCCTGGGGCCGTCGCCGCGGTCATCCGGGAGGCGGTCGCCGCGGTGGTCGCCGTCGGCTGACCTCGTCCCGGTCAGCCCGGGTTCGGCGAGGCCAAGCCGGAGACCGCCTTCAGCAAGACGGCGACAATGCGCTCGCCCCCGGAGGGGCCGATCCGCGGGAGGCGAACGAGGTCGGCCACGTGTCGCCGTCGTCGAGGCTCGCGTCAGGCCGGCGAGCATCGGGTAGCCGTCCCAGCGCGCTCTCGGAACCTCCGGCTGCCAGCCGCCCAAGTCACTCGACGGCCGCGCTGCGTCCTCGTTCGTCGACCCGCTGGCGATCTCACGCCAGACCTGGGCAGCTCGCGCGACTGCCCCGCCGGCTCATCACGATCCCGGGACGCCTCGCTCGGTCAAGCCGCCGAACCACGCTGCGAGCGTCGGCCCGCTGGCCAAGGGCCGACAGCGATCCCCGCGTATTGCTCGGCGGACCCACGCCGGCCGCCTCGCCGAACAAGCGGTGCATGCTGGCGAAGGCCCGGAAGAGCGAAAGCCCCCGAGATCTCGGGGGCTTTCGTCTTCAGTGCGCCGAAGAGGACTCGAACCTCCACGGGGTTATCCCCCACAAGGCCCTCAACCTTGCGCGTCTACCAATTCCGCCACCGGCGCAGGTGGACCGCGGAGTATAGGACGGTTCGCGCCGCAGTCTCATGCCCACAGGTTGAGTCCGTCCTGAGGGGGCTCTATGGTCCTCGAACACATGTTCGTACCCCTCAGCGAAACCCCCGCGCGAATGGAGCCCCGCGCATGGATCTGACCAAGCGCCAGCAGGAGATCTTCGACTTCATCAAGCGGTACTCGGCCGACAACGGGTACCCGCCGACCGTCCGCGACATCGGCAAGGCCGTGGGCCTGGCGTCGTCGTCGACGGTGCATGCCCACCTGGCGAATCTCGAGAAGCTCGGCCTGCTGCGGCGAGACCCGTCCAAGCCGCGCGCGATGGAGCTGCTCGATCGGGCGGTGGATCAGGTCAAAGGCCTGAACCCGCTGCGCGACGTCGGCCTGCCGGTCGTCGGCCAGGTCGCTGCGGGCGCGCCGGTGCTCGCCGAGGAGAACATCGAGGAGTACGTCGCGGTGCCCCCGGCGGCGGGCGGCGAGACCGGTGAGTACGTCCTGCGCGTCCGCGGTGACTCGATGGTCGACGCCGGCATCCTCGAGGGCGACTACGTCGTGGTCCGTCCGCAGAGCACGGCGCGCGACGGGGAGATCGTCGTGGCGCTCGTCGGCGACGAGTCGGCCACGGTCAAGCGGTTCTTCCACGAGGGCGACCACATCCGCCTGCAGCCGGAGAACAGCCGGCTGGAGCCGATCCTCTCGTCCGATGTCCAGGTGCTCGGCAAGGTTGTCGGGCTGTTCCGGAGCGTCACGTGAGCCCCGTGGTGGTCGTCCGCGACGACATCGAGCGTCCCGCGATCCTGTTCGGTCCTCCGGCTGAGCGTGAGCGGGCGGCCGAGCAGACGCTCGAGGACCTCATCGGCGGCACGTGGACCGAGCTCGGTCGCCGTGCCGCCGCGGCCTGCCCGCTGTGCGGCGGGCACCTCGCGGCCCGCTGGGGAGCGGGCCCCGCGCCGGTCGGTGGTCGCTGCGACGACTGCGGCACCGAGCTCTCCTGACACGCGCCCGCGCGCGGCGGGCTAGGCTCGTAGGGCACTCCAGGCAGTCGCGGAGGTGCAAGACCCTTCGAGGAAAGTCCGGACATCACAGGGCAGGGTGGTCGGGGAACCGACCCGGGGAAACCCGCGGGAAAGTGCCACAGAAACACACCGCCGATGGCGCCCGTTCACGTGGCGGGCGCACAGGTAAGGGTGAAATGGTGCGGTAAGAGCGCACCGGCGTCGTGGTGACACGGCGGCCGGGTAAACCCCACCCGATGCAAGGCCAAGCAGGACCGTTCGCAGGCTGCCCGCCAAGGTCCAGGTCGGCCGCAAAGATGGATGGCTGCTCAACGACAGAATCCGGCTTACAGGAGTGCTACGGATCGGGCCCCGCAAGGGGCCCGATCTACGTCTGCGGCCAGGTGATCTCGTCGAAGCGAGCCTGCAGCTTGGCGCCGCGCTCCGGATGGACGGCGGCGACCCAGGCGATCCGGCCCGCGAGATGGGCGCGGAAGTCCGGGATGTCGTCGCGGTTGGCGACCTCAGGCCCGTGACGCGCTGCGTCGTGGACGATGGCTTTCAGGCGGTCGTAGTCGGAGCGCGGGATGTTCGTCCGCACGTTGACGACCATGCCGCAGACCTCCTGGCGGTCGGCGCGCGAGCGGCGGTGCGTCTTCCTCGGGTGCAGGCGGAAGCCCTCGGACGCGGTGATCGTCGCGATCGCGTCCTGCACCATGCGCGTGCGCCGGGCCAGCCGGCCGTCGCCCGACAGGACGAGGTCATCGGCGTACCGGGTGTACGTCGCGCCGACGGCGTCGGCGAGTTGGGCGACGCGGCGGTCGAGCCGGAAGGCAGCGAGGTTCGCGAGCGCGGGAGACGTCGGCGCGCCTTGCGGGAGATGCGCCGTGGTCAAGCGACGCCGAAGCAGCGCGTACGCGGGATCCGCCTGCCCTGCGAGCGCCTGTTCGACCCCGCGCGGGATCTGGTTGGTCGCCAGGGCGGCGAGGCAGTGCGCCACAGGCTCTGGGTAGCCGGCCGTCCGATACGTCCCGTACACCCTGGCCACTGAGACATGCGCGAAGAAGTCCGCGAGGTCGAAGGAGAGCACGACCTCCCGGCCTGCATGGCGTGCCGCATGCTCGATCGCTGATCGCCCGGCAACGAAGCCGTACGCGGCGTCGTGGACAGGGATCCATCGCAGGATCTCTCGCGCGATATCGCGCTGTGCCTGCTTCAGCGTCGCCTTGGGCGCCTCGAGGAGGCGCGGCGGTCCGGCTGCGCGGGGCACCCACGTGTACCTGTAGTTGCGCAGCGGTTCGTCGGTGGCGAACCGCTCGAGTCCGCGGGCGTCGGCCAGCCACATGAGTGGGCCGGCTTCGAGCCCGAGGAACGATCCGAGATCTCCGACGGTGTCAAGCACGGGGACGGGCCAGCGGCGCGTGATCATCCGCGTCGGCACCGGCGTCCAGCGTCGGATCTCGAACGGCTGCTGCAGACCCCGGTGGCCGGTGTCGTCCAGGATCATCCGGCGGATGAAGGCCCGGAGTTCACGGGGCCGGTCGGCGGGCGGGCGGTGATACGCCGCGAGAACCCGGCGCGCGAGCGGGAGCAGCCAGCGCGGTCGACGTCCCAGGATCCGGGTGGCGCGCCGGACGAGCGCGCGCTCTTCCCATGCCCCGTCCAGGAACGCCTGGGCGAGCGCGATGGCGACGGTGTCGACGTCGCGCGTCAGCATGCGGCGCGGATCAAGGTGTGCGACGACACGGCCCGACGTGTCCTGTCGTACGTGTGAAGACGCGCGGCGCAGCCGCGCCAGCCCCCACGTGATGTGCTGCTCGGGTGTGGCGGTCGTCCCCGGGGGAGCCCCGGAGGGCGCAGCGCACCACGGGGATGCGCTGTGCCGGCTCGGACTCGCATCGTCGCACGGCGGATCGTAGTGGACTCAGGGTCGCCTGAGCGGCTCACAGCGAGGCAACATCGCCGCCGACCCGCGGCAGTAGGCTCGCCCCATGCGCTTCGGTCTGCTGTACGAGCACCAGCTGCCCCGGCCCTGGGCGCCCGACGACGAGCACCGGCTCTACCGCGACGCGCTCGCGCAGGTCGAGCTCGCCGACAAGCTCGGGTTCGACTACGTCTGGACCGTCGAGCATCACTTCCTCGAGGAGTACTCGCACTCCGCGGCGTCGGACGTCTTCCTCGCCGCCTGCTCGCAGCGCACGAAGAACATCCGACTGGGCTTCGGGATCCTGCCGCTGCCGCCCGGCTACCAGCACCCCGCGCGGGTGGCCGAGACCGTCGCGACGCTCGATCTCGTCAGTGACGGGCGTGCCGAATTCGGCACCGGGGAGACGTCGTCGGGCGCGGAGCTCGAGGGCTTCGGCGTCGACCGGGCGACGAAGCGCGCGCAGTGGGTCGAGGCGCTCGACGTCGTCACGCGCATGTTCGTCGAGGAGCCTTTCGCCGGAGTCGACGGCCGCTACGTCACGATGCCGCCGCGCAACGTCGTCCCCAAGCCGCTGCAGAAGCCGCATCCTCCGCTGTGGGTGGCGTGCTCGCGCCGCGACACGATCCTGCTCGCCGCCGAGACGGGCATCGGCGCGCTGAGCTTCTCCTTCGCCGAGCCGGAGGAGGCCGCGGAGTGGGTGCGCGAGTACGAGGAGATCGTCGCGGGTGAGCGCTGCCTGCCGATCGGCTTCGACGTCAACCCCCAGGTCGCCACGGCCCTGCCCATGATGGTGGCTCGCGACGAGGCGCAGGCGATCGAGCGCGGGCTCGACGGCGCGCACTTCTTCGGCTACGCGCTCGCTCACTACTACTACTTCGCCGACCATCGGCCGGGCGCGACGTCGATCGCCGAGGACTTCGACCGCACGCGCCACGAGGTGGGGTTCGCGCGTGACGTCGTCCGGCCTGAGGGCGAGCCGCTCGGTGTCAAGGTCATGAGCGAGGGGCCCGAGAGCGTGCGCGGCGCGATCGGCACTCCGGAGCAGGTCGCCGAGTTGTGCCGCCGCTACGAGGAAGCCGGGGTCGACCAGCTCATCTTCCTCGTCCAGACGGGGCGCACGAAGCACGAGCACGTCTGCGAGGCGCTCGAGCTGTTCGCGAGCGAGGTGATGCCGGAGTTCCACGAGCGCGCGCCCGCTCGCGAGGCCGCCAAGCGCGAGCGGCTGTCCGGCGCGATCGCCGCGGCGCTGGAGCGTCGTGAGCCGCCGCGGGACGCGCCGCCCGACGCGGTGATCTCCCCGCTGGCAAGCGGTCCGCCTCCTGCGGTGGTGGGTGCGGGCGCGCCACCGGAGCCCGAGCCGGTGGCTGCGTCGCCGACGTCGGCACCCACAGGTGCGGCGCGCGGCGGCGCGCAGGCGTTCCTCGGCACGGCGCGCGTGCGCGCGCAGGAGCGTGGCGAGGCGGCGTTCGGCGCCTTCGTCCGTCGCTCCGACGACCGCCGGCTCGAGCGCACCGTCGGCTCGGACCCGGCGCTCGCCTTCATCTTCGGCGCGATGGCCCGGCGGTTCGACGCGGGCGCGGCGAACGGCTTCACCGGGCAGATCCAGTGGACGATGCGCGGGGAGCGCCAGACGAAGTCGTGGGTCGTCGACATCGACGGCCGCCAGGCACGGGTGCGGCCGGGCACCGCCGAGGAGCCGAGGCTCGTGCTGACGATGTCCACCGCCGACTTCGCCCGGTTCATCGCCGAGGACCTGCATCCCGCCAAGGCGCTGATCACCGGGCGGCTGCAGATCCGCGGAGACCTGGCGATCGCGGCGAAGCTCGGGCCGATGTTCGGCCAGCGCAGTGCGCTCTGAGGTCCTCGCCTTCACGGGCGTCGCCGCGCTGCTGACGATCTCGCCCGGCGCCGATATGGCGCTGGTCACCCGCCGCGCGCTCAGCCCCGGCCCGCTCCGCGAGGCGTGGCTCGCGGCGGTCGGCATCTCCGTGGGCGTCGTCGCGTGGGCAGCGCTGTCCGCCGTGGGCGTGGCGGCCGTGCTCGCCGCGTCGGCGACGGCGTACGCGACGCTGAAGGTGGCCGGGGGGCTCTACCTCATCCTGCTCGGCCTGCTCGCGTTCCGCGACGCCCGGCGGACGCTGCGCGACGGCGTCGCCGATGAGGTCGCCGCGCCCGCGGCGCGCCATCCCGTGGTCGCCTTTCGCGAGGGCCTGCTGACGAACCTGCTCAACCCGAAGATCGCGGTCTTCTACACGGCGGTGCTCCCGCAGTTCGTCGCGCCCGGCGACCCGGTGCTGCCGGTGTCGCTGCTGCTGGCATCGATCCACGCGGCGCTCGGCATCGCGTGGCTGTGCGGGTACGCGTGGGTGCTGCACCGCAGTCGGGCCGCGTTCGGCCCGCGCGCCCGGGCGGCGCTGCAGACCGTCACCGGCGTGGTGCTCGTCGGGCTCGGAGGGAAGGTCGCGCTGCGCTGACCGGGCGCGCATGACCGCTTGCACGACTGTCGTCCGGAATGCGAACATGTGTTCGTGTCGACCGGCGCGCACATCCTCCACGCGGATCTCGATGCGTTCTTCGCCTCGGTCGAGCAGCGTGACGATCCGTCGCTGCGCGGGCGGCCGGTCATCGTCGGGCCCGGGGTGGTCATGGCGGCGAGCTACGAGGCGCGCGCATACGGGATCCGCTCGGCGATGGGCGGAGCCAAGGCTCGGCGTCTGTGTCCTGAAGCGGTCGTGGTGCCGCCCCGCTTCGACGCCTACGTCCAGGCCAGCCGTGACGTGTTCGCGATCTTCCACGACACCACGCCGGTGGTGGAGAAGCTGTCGATCGACGAGGCGTTCCTGGACGTTCGCAGGCTCGAGCACCTCAAGGGCACGCCGGTGCAGATCGCGCGGCGGCTGCGGCGCGAGGTGCGCGAGCAGGTCGGCCTGCCGCTGAGCGTCGGGATCGCCACGACGAAGCACCTGGCGAAGGTCCTCAGCGCGGCGGCGAAGCCCGACGGGATGTTGCTCGTCGAGGCCGGGGCCGAGCGCGAGTACCTGCGACCGCTGCCGGTGGAGAGGCTCTGGGGCGTCGGTCCTGCGACGGCGGCGCGCCTGCATCGCGCCGACCTGCGGACGGTGGGGGAGATCGCGCTGCTGTCCGAGGACGAGCTCGTGGCGATCGTCGGCCGGGGTGCGGGACGGCGCCTGCATGCCCTGGCGAACAACCGCGACCCGCGGCGGGTGCAGCGCGGCACGCGGCGGCGGTCGTTCGGCTCGCAGAGCGCGATGGGGCGCGGCCCGCACCCGCCCGAGAAGCTCGACCGCATCGCCGTCTCGCTCGCCGACCGGGTCACCCGGCGGATGCGCGCGAAGGGGGCGACGGGGCGGACGGTCGTGCTGCGCCTGCGCTTCGACGACTACACGCGCGTCACGCGTTCGCGCACGCTTCCGCGCGCGACGGCCGCCAGCGGCGAGGTGCTCGCCGCGCTGCGGGCGCTCCTCGATGCCGAGCGGGAGACGATCGCCGACCGCGGCATCACGCTGCTCGGCATCACGATCACGAACCTCACGCGTGACGACGGCCAGCTCGAGCTGCCGCTCGACGCGCCGTCGCGGGCCGCGCTCGACGCGGCGGTCGACCGGGTGCGTGACCGGTTCGGGACGACGGCGATGCAGCGCGGGGTCCTCGTGCGGTCCGGTGATCGCCTGGCCCCGTGGCTCGTCCCCGGCATGGACGGAGTGGAACCCGAATGATCGTGTGCGTCGGCTTGGCCCGCTTCGAGCTCGTCGTCGCCGCCGGCACGCGCCGGGACCTGCTGACCGGGCCCGTGGCGCTCGCCCCGGAACTCGGGCGCGCGCAGCTCATCGGTGAGGTGTCCCCGGCGGCCGAGGCACTCGGGGTCCAGCCCGGCCTGCGGCTGGGCGAGGCGCTCGCGCGCTGCCCGCGGCTCGTCCTGCTGCCGCCTGATCCGGCGGGGGTCGCTGACGCGTGGGAGCAGGTGCTCGTCCGGCTGGAGTCCACCGGCGCGGCGGTTGAATCGCTGCGCCCCGGCCTGGCGTGCTTCGACGCGCGGGGCCTGCGCCGCCTGCACGGCGGGCACGTCGACGGGGTGGTGGCGGCGGTGCGCGACGCGCTGCGCCGCCCGGTGCGCATCGGCCTCGGCCCGGTCCGGTTCTGCGCAGTCGCAGCGGCATCGCGAGCGCGGCCGCGGCGGGCCGCCGAGGTGCGCGGCGCGGAGGATCTCGCGCCGCTGGCGGTTGACCTGTTGCGCACCCAAGAGGAGCTGGTCGCGCTGCCGGCGCCGCTGCGCAGGCTGGGGATCGAGACGCTCGGTCAGCTCGCCGCGATGCCGCGCGCGGCGGTCGGGGAGCGGTTCGGCGGCGCCGGCCTGCGCGCCCATGATCTCGCGCGCGGGCGCGACACCCCGCTGCGACCGCGGCACCCGGATGTCGCGCTGGTCGAGACACTTGAGCTCGAGGAGTCCTCCTCCGGCGAGCAACTCCAGCGCGCGATGGCGCTGCTCGTCGACCGGATCCTCGCGCGGCGTGACCGTGACGGGCGCACGCTGCGCGCCGCGGTGCTCTCCGCGCGGCTCGTCGAGGGCGGCACGTGGCGTGAGCGGGTGGTCTTCCGGGAGGCGACGGCCGACGCGCAGCGCATCCGCCTCGCGCTCGGCGGGCGTCTGGAGCTCCTGCCCGCGCCGGCGGAGAAGCTGCGGCTGGCTGTCGAGCGTTTCGGCCCGCCCGCGTCGGCGGGGCCGGCGCTGCTGCGCGACGGGGCCGAGCAGCGCCGGGACCGGCTGCGTGAGGCTGTCGGGCAGGTCCGGGCGGTCGCCGGAGCGGAGGGGGCGCTGCGGGTCCTGGAGATCGATCCGGGGTCGCGCGTGGCCGAGCGACGGGCGGTGCTGACGCCCTTCGAGCCCTCATGACCGGGGCGCGCAAGCTCGGGCAGCCGCGTGCGGCGCGGGTGCGGGCGGGCCCCGGCGGCCGGCCGCTGGAGGTCGACGGCCGGGCGGTGGAGGCCGTGCGGGAGACCTGGCTGTTGGAGGACCGCTGGTGGACGAGCGCGCCGCTGCGACGGCGCTACTGGGAGGTCGTCACCGACCGGGGCGAGCTCGTCGTCGTCTTCCGCGACCTCGTGGCGAACGCGTGGCGCCGCCAGCGATGAGCTCAGTGGCCGCGGAACAGCAGGCGATCGAGCTGGCGGCGCAGGCGCAGGTTGTCCACGGTGAGGCCGAGCTGGCTGGCCATCGCTTCGAGCATCGCGTGGTCGGCGTCAGCGATCGGCCCTCGCGCGCTGCTGGCGATCAGGGCGCCTGACGGGCCACGTGAGCCGAGGAGCGGCATGGCGAGCATCTCGCCGCCTTCCTCCTGGCGCTCGACGGCTTCCCCTCGATCGATCGCCAGCGCGGCGAGCAGCCGCGCGAGCTCGACCGGGAGCCGTCCGCGGACGAACCGGCTGGGCACGCTGACCTCACCGTCGTCGTAGCGGGCGATCGCGATCGCGTGTCCGGGCAGCACTCCGGACATCTGCGTGAGCGCGGCCGTCAGCAGCCCGTCCTCGCTGTCGGCCCGGTCGCCGTCTCGGCTCAGCGCGACGAGGGTCATGAGGCGGCGCAGCTCCGCATCCGGGCGCGCAAAGCGGCGGTATCCGTTCCCCTTGGCCGACATGCCGCGAACGTATCGCCTGCGCCGGCGAGCAGCAGGGACCGCGTGGCCGAACCGTGTGGACCGTCGGGCCAGGCGCGGGCGGCGCCCGCCGCCGGCGGCGGTGAGGGCACCACCGCCGGCGCCGGACATGCCCCGGCCGGGTCGACTGGATGAGGAGGGCCCGGCCGAGCGGGTCGAACACCCGACAGCCCGGCGTGATCACCCGATGAACGATGTTCAACGTTCGCTGCGCACTTTCGACACCGTCCTGCACACCCGTTGCGCAGCACGCCCGGAAGGCTGCTGGCCATGCCCCGCTTGACCTCCGATCGCGGCCAGTCCACCGTCGAGTACGTCGGCGTCCTGGCGTTACTCGTCGTCATCATCTCCGCCGCCGGCGCGACGGCGATGGCGCCGACGTACGCAAACGCCGCGATCGGCGGATTCCAGCGGGCGCTGTGCATCGTCACCGGCCGCGCATGCCGGTCGCTCGACGAGCAGGCGTGCGTGGTGCGATCCAACGGCGAGGGGCACACGCTCTCGGCCACCATCTTCTTCGTCCGCCTCGAGGACGGCCGGCTGATGCTCCAGGAGCGCCTGTCGGATGGGCGCATTCGCATCACCGTGACGTCGAAGAGCGGCATCGGAGGCGAGATGGGCGTCGGCGCCAGCGCCGGGGTCGACTTCAAGGGCGTCCGGCTCGACGCATCCGCGAAGGCCAACGCCGCGCTGCTCGGCCTCGTGGGGCGCGGCAAGGTGTACATCGCCCGCGACGCCGGCGAGGCGCAACGGCTGGTGCGGGCCATCGAGGACGACAAGGCGCGCGAACCCGATGCCTCGTTCTACGAGGGCGGGCTGCGGGGGGAGGCATCGGCGACCGCATCCGCCGGCGCCGGGCTGGGCGGCAAAGACAAGGACAGGGACACGGACAAGGACGGCGACCCCGGCGAGGAGGAGAAGCGCGAGAGCTCCACCAGTCCGGCGGCCGAGACGGAAGCGAGCCTGGGGACGACCCTCGAGGGGGCCGTGGGGCACCGCGTCGACCGTCACACCGGGGAGACGACGTGGTACCTGCGGGCGGACGCCGAGGCGACCGCGTCAGCGAGCGCCTCGGTGATCGGCGTGGGGAAGGCCGGGGCCAGCGCGTCATCGAACATCACCGGCCTCGTGCGCGTGATCACCGACCGCCGCGGCCGCGTGGTGGAGGTCGGTGCGCTGGCCACCTACGGCGGCGGCGCCGAGTACGAGGTCACGAACGGGCCGAAGGGCAAGGCCGGGGGGAACCGGCGTGAGATCGAGATCACCGCCGACCCTGATGACCCGTCGATCCTGGCCGCGCTGGGTGATCTGCGCCGTCATCCGGGCGCGGGCGCGATGAAGGCCCTGACGACGGCGATCTACGAGCGCGGCCGTGTTGACCGCAGGACCTACGAGGCCGGGTCGGACCATGACGGGATCAACGGTTCGGTGGCGCTCGGTGCGAAGGTCGCGGCCGGCTATGAGCAGACGAGCGAGCACGCGAAGCTCATCGACGCCGAGACACGGCCGCCGGGTGGCCTGTGGGAAAAGCGCTTCGACTGCGTCGACCGCGCGTGATCGTCTGGGCCAGCGACGTCGCTGACGTAGGGTCTGGCGATGCCTTCGCTCGAGCAGCCCGCGGTCCGTCTGGCGGGCCCGGCAGACGTCCCGGCCCTGACGGCGTCGCTGGTCGCGGCCTTTGCGGACGATCCGATCGTGACGTGGTCGTTTCCCCGCCCCGACCGGCGGCCGCGCGGGGCCTCCCGGTTCTTCGCGCTCGCGCTCGAGCATCACGTCCCGCAGGAGGTCACGTGGACGGCTGGGGACGGCGAGGGCGGCGCGCTGTGGGCACTGCCGGGCCGCTGGCACCGCCCGGCGATGGCCACCCTGCGGCTGTGCCTGGGCTGCGCGCCGTCGATCGGGCGGCGCGCGCCGCGGGTCGCCTGGGGGCTGAACGGGGTCGAGCGCCGGCATCCGACCGAGCCACACCTGTATCTCGCGGTGCTCGGCGTGCATCCGTCGGCGCAGGGGCGTGGACTGGGCTCTGCGCTGCTGGCACCCGGGCTCGCCCTGTGCGACGAGGACCGCCTCCCGGCGTACCTGGAGACGGGCAAGGAGGAAAACCTGCGCTTCTACGCGCGGCACGGCTTCCGCGTCATCGACGAGCTGCGCCTGCCTTCCGGGCCGCGGGTCTGGCGGATGTGGCGCGAGCCGGCCGCCTGACGAGGGCTGTCATCCTGGATGGCGTGCGTCGCGTCGCCTGCCTGCTCGTCGGTGCGCTCGTGTCTGTCGGCATGACCGCGCCGGCGGCCGGCGCGCAGCCCGTGCCCGCGCGGCCCGCGCTGCAGGCGCAGCAGGACCTGCGTGACCTGACCGTTCATGTCGACCGCGTCCGGCGCAGCCAGCGCGTCTGCCTCGAGATCGTGAGATCGCCGCGGGCTGCGTGCGTTGAGCCGGGACGGCGCGTGATGACGCTGCGTGAGGACGGGCGGTTCGTCCGGCGTCTCCCCGCCACGGTGCACCGTGACCTGCGTCGCGTCGCGGTGACGTTCAGGTGGTCTGCGCTCTCCCTGCGTCCCGGGCGGGTGACGCTCCGCGCCGTCCGCGTGGACTGCACCCGCGCCGGGCGATGCGACGACGCGTCCGCGGTCATCTCGAGGGCGGAGACCCTGCGCCTGCGGGCGGTCGTCGTGACGGGATGCCGGGCGAAGGCGCCGTACGAGCTGCGCGGCGTCGCCTCGGCGCACCTGGCGGCGCTGACCTTCGACGACGGGCCGAGTGGCTACACGAAGGCGGTGCTCGATGTTCTGCGGCAAGCGCACGTCCATGCGACGTTCTTCGTGCTGGGCAAGGAGATCGGCGGCCGTGAGGCGGTGCTGCGGCGGATGCTCGCCGACGGCAACGAGATCGGCGACCACTCCTGGAACCACGCCGACCTCGCCGCGGGCGGCCCCGCAGCCCAGCAGGAGCTGCAGCGCACGCGCGAGGCGGTGCGACGCGCCACCGGCTACACGCCGTGCACGATGCGTCCTCCGTACGGCGCGACGTCCGGCGCCCTCGTGGGGCTGGCCCGGTCACTTGATCTCGTGAGCGTCCTGTGGAACGTCGACCCGCAGGACTGGAGCGATCCGGGCACCGGGGCGATCGTCTCGCGGGTGGACATCCTGCGGCCCCGGCGGCATCGCGATCATGCACGACGGCGGCGGGCCGAGGGGGCAGACGGTCGCGGCGCTTCCGACGATCATCCGCACGCTTCGCGGGCGCGGGCTGCGCCTGGTCACCGTCCGCGAGCTGCTCGGCCTGCGGCCGGTCTTCGGCTACCGCGCCTGATGCGAGCCGTCGCCCGCCTCTGCGAACATATGTTCGCCTCATGGAGTACGTCGAGCTGCATGCCCATTCCGCCTTCTCGTTCCTTGACGGCGCCTCGCTGCCCGACGAGCTGGCGCAGAGGGCGGCGGAGCTCGGCTACGGCGCCTTCGCGCTGACCGACCACGACGGCCTCTACGGCTCGATGGAGTTCGCGCAGGCCGCGGCGGCGGCCGGGGTGCGGGCGATCCACGGCGCCGAGGTCACGGTGCGCGACCGGGCCGACGATCCGCATCCGCCTCGCCACCTCACGCTGCTCGTGCGCGACGAGGCCGGCTGGAGCAACCTCTGTCGTCTCCTCACGCGCGCGCATGCGCACACGCGCGACAGCACCCGGCGCGTCCGCACCGACCCGGAGCTGCTGCTCGCCGACGTCGAGGAGCTCGCAGAGGGGCTCGTGTGCCTGTCGGGCTGCGCCATGCACGGCGTACGCGACGAGCCGACGATGCGCCACCTCCTCCATGTCTTCGGGCCGGACGCGTTCCGCGTCGAGCTCCAGCGGCCGATGCTCGCGCAGGACCGCGCGCGCAACCGCGGCCTGGCGTCGCTCGCGCGGCGGCTCGGGGTGCCGGCAGTCGCGACGGGCAACGTCCATGCGCACGCCCGCGCGCGGGCGTTCCTCCAGGACGCGTTCGTCGCGGTGCGCAGCGGGCAGACGCTCGACGCCTCCGAGCCGCTGCGCCGTGGCAACCACAGCCACGTCCTCGCCGCGCCGCGGGCGATGGCCGCCCGGTTCGCCGACCACCCCGACGCGGTCTCCGAGACCGTCCGCTTGGCCGAGACGCTGACGTTCGACCTGCGCAGCGACCTCGGCTACCGCTATCCCGGCGCGGAGGACGCCGACGCGCCGCGGGAGCTCGCCGCGGTGTGTCGCCACCGGCTTGACGAGCGCTATCCGCCCGGAAGTGCGCGCCGCGACCAGGCGCTGGCGAGGCTCGATGAGGAGCTGCAGATCATCGAGCGGCTCGGCCTGGCCGGCTTCTTCCTCCTGCACCGCGACCTGCTCGAGCTCGCGCGCGAGGTGGCCGTCGAGGTGCGAGGTCCCGATTCGGTGCGCGCGGTGCTGCCTCCGGGGCGGGGGCGAGGGTCGTCGGTGTCGTCGATCGTCTGCTACCTCACGGGCCTCTCGCACGTCGATCCGCTCGTCGCCGAGCTGGGGCTCGGCCGGTTCCTCAACGACGACCTGCAGTCGCTGCCGGACATCGACCTCGACTTCCCCCGGGACATCCGCGCGGTGCTCATCCCGCGCGTCCACGAGCGCTACGGGCGGGAACACTCGGCGCTCGTCGCGGCGTTTCCCACGTACCGCGCGCGCGGGGCGATCCGCGATCTCGGCAAGGCGCTCGGCCTGCCACCCGGGGAGATCGAACGGGTCGCGCGCGGCTCGGAGGGCTGGTCGTCGCGCAACGTCGACCAGGACATCGCCACGGCGCTCGGGCGCACGGTGGACAAGGACGGCGCCGCGCAGGCGGCGAGCCGGTGGGACTGGCTCGCACGGCTGGCCGACGAGGCCTACGGCCTGCCTCGCCATCTCTCCCAGCACTCGGGCGGGATGATCGTCGCGACCCGGCCGCTCGTCGACTGCGTGCCGCTCGTGCCCGCGGCGATGGAGGGGCGCCAGATGGCCCACTGGGACAAGGACTCGTGTGCCGACGCGGGCTTCCTGAAGATCGACCTGCTCGGGCTGGGGATGCTCTCGTGCGTCGAGCGCTGCGTCGAGCTCATCCACGACCGCCGGCATGAGCGGATCGACCTGTCGCGCATCCCGCTCGACGATCACAAGACGTACGAGGCGATCACCACGGCGGACACCACCGGGGTGTTCCAGATCGAGTCGCGCGCGCAGATGGCGTCGTTGCTGCGCACCCGGCCGCGCTCGTTGGAGGAGCTGACGGTCCAGGTCGCGATCGTGCGGCCGGGGCCGATCGTCGGCGGAGCCGTCAACCCGTACATCGACCGGCTCCAGCGGCTGCGGGCCGACCCGTCCTTCGAAGTGCCCTACCTCCATCACTCACTGCGCGGGCCGCTCGCCGAGACGCTCGGGACGATCATCTTCCAGGACCAGGTCATCGATGTCGCGCAGGCGTTCGCGGGGTTCACGGCCGGCCAGGCGGAGAGCCTGCGGCGGGCGATGAGCCGCAAGCGTTCGGAGGCCGCGATCCAGGCGCACCACCAGGCGTTCGTCGAGGGCGCACAGCGCACGCACCCGGATGTCACGGCGGCACAGGCCGAGGCGGTGTTCTCGATGGTCGCGGGGTTCTCCGGGTTCGGCTTCCCCAAGGCGCACGCCGCGGCGTTCGGGCTGCTGGCCTACCAGTCGACGTGGCTGCGCGTGCACTACGGGCCGGAGTTCCTGTGCTCCCTGCTCGACGAGCAGCCCATGGGCTTCTACCCGCCCGACGCACTCGTGCACGAGGCGCAGCGGCGGGGGATCGAGGTGCTCGCGCCGGAGATCAACGCGAGTGCCGTGGGGTGCACGGTGACCGAGGACGGCCAGGTGCGCATCGGCCTCGGCTACGTGCTCGGAGTGCGGGCCGACCAGGTCCAGGCGCTGGTGGCCGAGCGCGAGGCGTCGGGTCCCTACCGGTCGCTGGAGGACCTGGCCTCGCGGGCGGGCGCGGGGCGGGCGGCGCTGGAGCAGCTCGCGTGGTCGGGCGCGTGCGACGCGCTGGCGGGCGGTGACCGCCGCGCGGCGCTGTGGCGGCTCGGCGTCGCGGCGCCGGGCGTGGACCTCGCGCGGGGCGGGGGCGAGGGCACCCAGCTCTCATTGCCCCTCGACGTCGGGGCCGCGCCGGCGCTGCCGCAGCTCGGGCGGTGGGAGGCGATGCTCGCCGACTACGCCACGACGGGCCTGACCGCGGTGACCCATCCGCTGGCGCTCCTGCGTCCCGGGCTGACCGAGCGCGGGGCGATCACCGCGGCGGCGCTGCGCGACGTGCCTCACGGCGAGCGCGTCGTGATCGGCGGGCTCACCGTGGCACGACAGCGGCCCGGCACCGCGGCGGGGATCGTCTTCCTCCTGCTCGAGGATGAGACGGGCACGATCAACCTCGTCGTGCGGCCCGAGGTCTACGAGCGCGACCGGCTGGCGATCCGCACCGAGCCGCTGCTCGTCGCGGAGGGGATCCTGGAACGCCACCCGGCCGCGGCGGGCGGAATCAACGTGCTCGTGCGCAGCGTCCGGGCGCTCGACGCGCCGGTGGAGCGCCCGCGCGCGGAGGTCACGGACTTCCACCCGCTCGACGACGCCGAGCGCGAGCGCCGCGCCGCGGGCGCCGGAGACTTCCGGGCGGTCGCGCCGCCTGTGATGAGCTTCGCGCAGGGGCGGCGCCGGTGAGGGACACCTGTCGCGCGCCGCCGGAGGCTGGGGTATGGTCGGCGCGCCATGACGATCCTCCTCATCGCCGCCGCTTTCATCGCCATTGCGATCCTCGTCGCGCTCGTCGCGATGCGGGCCGGGCCGCGCAAGGGGCCCGAGCCGTCGGGCGGCAACGCCGGCTTTGCGATCTTCATGGTCCTCATCGTGGTGTTCGGGCTCGGCGCCCCCGCGTACGCGCTGGTCAACAACGCGGACACCTCACCGACTGAGGGCAAAGATGGAGTCGAGCTGACCACGGCGCAGTCCGAGGGGCGCGACATGTTCATCCACAACTGCGCCACATGCCACACGCTGTCGGACGCCGGTTCCACGGGCATGGTCGGGCCGAATCTCGACGAGCTCCGGCCGCCGAAAGCCCTCGTGGTCGACGCGATCGCCAAGGGGCGCGCCCGCGGTATGGGGCAGATGCCGGCCGGTCTGGTCGGCGGCCAGGACGCCGAGAACATCGGCGATTACGTCTCCGCCGTCGCGGGCCGCTGACGCTTGTGTGACGGCCGGCACATGGTTCCGACCGGGCCGGTCTCCATAATCACCTCGTATATGCAGGGAAAACGCGCCCTGGTACGATGGCCACAGTCAAACGCCGAGTTCCCGCCGCGTGCGGTGGGGATCGGGGGACCCACGAGTTGGGGCGAATCGGCCCGGTCAGGTCGTAGCGCAGCTCTTTCAGCGCGAGCCCGTCAGCTAACCCCGAAGGCACGGAAAGAGGACATCCCCGCACATGGCTGAAACGCAGCTCCGCTCCTGGTGGACTGACGTGGAACACCTCCGCGAAGGCTACGAACGTCGTCGTGAGGCCGGCACCGAGACCGGGCCGCGCTTCGAGCGCATCCGTGAGCGGAGCGACGGGCGGTTCGCCCGTGGCCAGCGGGCCGTCGGCGGTGAGGCCGCGGTGGCCGAGCGCGAGCCCGTCGTGGCCGACTTGGCGCCGGTGGATGACCTGCTCGCCGGCTGGGACGCCGATCGCCCGGCCGGGCCGATCGTGCGGGAGATCGTGCTCGAGCGCGACGATGCGCCGCGGCGCCCGCGCCGCGAGACGGCCGCATCCTTCTCGACCGATCGGGACCCGAGCGCGCCGCGAGACGTCGAGGTCGCCGAGCTGCGCAACGGTCGCCGCACCGTGGAGATCCGCGGCCGCACCGTCGCGTCGCCCACGCCCATGGCCGACCACGGCGGCACGGTCTCCGTCCGCCGTCGCGAGTCCGGTGGCGCGGTGGAGATCTTCGGCCAGCGCCCCGACCGCATCGCCCTGTGGGCGCTGCTGCTCGGCATCGTGCTGATCCTCGTCGCCATCGGCAGTGGCGACGCCTCCGCCGCGACCTTCTAAACACAGGCGCAACACAACGCAGCGGAGGCCCGCAATTGCGGGCTTTTCGTGCTGCCATCCCGCCGAATCCAGGGATCCTGAGCCGCGCTTAGGGTTCCGCTCATTTTCTCTTTAGGCAGCCTCCGTAGAAAGGAGCCGCGGCTTCGCGCGAACCCCCGCGAAGCGGTCCCACTCCCCCGGAAGGTCCCCCAGATGAAGACAGCTGCGAGCAGGTTCCCGATCCACGACGATCTCACCGCGCCGGAAGGCTCCGTCCCCGTGCTGCGGGGCGCCATGGCCACCGGCGGTCAGCTGCCGAACTTCCTCGGCGTCCTCGCGGGCTCGCCGGCGGCGCTGCGTGGGTACGCGCGGATGCGCTCCGAGCTGCGTCGTGGCGAGCTCGAGCCCGCCACGCTCGAGCGCATCGCGCTGGCCGTCGCCGAGCACCACGGGTCCAATCCGCAGCTGGCGATGCACAGCCGCACCGCGCGCGTCGCCGGTCTGGGCATCGACGAGGTCGCCGCCGCCCGGCGGTGGAACAGCTCAGATGAGAAGGAGGCCGCGCTGCTGCGGTTCCTCCAGCCGCTCGTCGAGGCCAAGGGCAAGACGCCCGCCTGGCTGAAGGAGGAGGCGCTGGAACTCGGCTGGACCGAGGAGCAGCTGCTCGAGGCCATCGCGGTCGTGACGCTCGAGACGTTCACGGCGATGATCAACGTCGCCGGCGACGTGCCCGTCGACGGCTCGGTCGAGCAGACGCGCACCCTGCGCGTCGCCTGAGTTCGCCACCTCGCCACATCGGCACCGCCGCGCGCTGGACCGCGTGGCGGTGCGGCGCGAAGGCACTCCTCGCTAGGGTCCCGGCATGGCCGATCTCCCGAAGACCACCGAGGACGTCAAGGCGCTCGTCGAGGAGCACAAGCTCCGGTTCATCCGGCTGTGGTTCACCGACATCCTGGGGCAGCTCAAGAGCTTCTCGATCAACGCCCAGGAGCTCGACGACGCGTTCGAGGGCGGCATGGGCTTCGACGGCTCCTCGATCACGGGCTTCAACGCCATCGAGGAGTCCGACATGATCGCCATGCCGGACCCGACGACGTTCGCCCTGCTGCCGTGGCGCCCGGGCGAGCAGGGCGTCGCCCGCATGTTCGCCGACGTCCAGACGCCCGAGCGCACGCCGTACGAGGGCGACCCGCGCCATGTGCTCCGCCGCGCGCTCGAGCGCGCGAAGGGGATGGGCTTCGACACGTTCAACGTCGGGCCGGAGCTCGAGTACTTCCTCTTCAAGGACAAGAACGGCACCGAGGTGCTCGACGAGGGCGGCTACTTCGACCTCACGACGCTCGACGCCGGCTCGGATGTCCGCCGTGAGACGGTCCTCGCGCTCGAGCAGCTCGGCATCCACGTCGAGTACAGCCACCACGAGGTCGGCCCGTCGCAGCACGAGGTCGACATGCGCTACAGCGACGCGCTGAAGATGGCCGACGACTGCATGACGTACCGCATCACGGTCAAGGAATACGCGATGAAGTACGGCTGGCACGCGACGTTCATGCCCAAGCCGCTGTTCGGTGAGAACGGCTCGGGCATGCATACCCACATGAGTCTCTTCAAGGACGGCAAGAACGCCTTCTTCGACGAGAACGACCCGTACTTCCTCAGCGACATCGGCAAGGCGTTCATCGCCGGCCAGCTGCGCCACGCGCGCGAGATGAGCTCGATCTTCGCCCAGTGGGTCAACTCGTACAAGCGGCTCGTGCCCGGCTACGAGGCGCCGGTCTACGTCGCGTGGTCGCGACGCAACCGGTCCGCGCTCGTCCGCGTCCCGCTCTACCACCCCGGCAAGGAGCAGGCCACCCGCATGGAGCTGCGCTGCCCCGACCCCGCGTGCAACCCGTACCTCACGTTCGCGGTGCTGCTGCAGGCCGGCCTGGAGGGCATCGAGCACGGCTACGAGCTGCCCGAGCCGATGGAGAAGAACCTCTACCACCTGGCGCCCGACGATCGGAAGCGGCTCGGCATCGAGCAGCTGCCCGAGACGCTCGGCGAGGCGATCGAGCTGACCGCCGACAGTGAGCTCGTGCTGCGGACGCTCGGCGAGCACATGTTCAACCGCTACGTCGAGATCAAGCGCCAGGAGTGGGAGGACTACCGCGTGCAGGTCACGCAGTGGGAGCTGGACCGGTACCTGCCGGTCCTCTGACGCACCGTCGTTGACTTCCCGTCATACCTGCCGGTAGGTTCGCGGCGGAGGTGATGGGTCATGTCTTCACGCGCCCGCCGGGCCGTGCTCTGCTGTGCCGCCATGCTCGCCGCCGGCGCGTCATCCGCGCAGGCGGCGCAGCCGGTGATCCGTCCGTGGAACGGCTCGAGCCCGTATCAGTGCGCCGTGCAGTACGCGGGTCTGAACGCGGTCGCGGCCGACGTGAAGGCGGACCCGTACTGCATCGAGTTCGACAAGACACGCCAGAGCGTGCTGCCGAGTCTCGGCATCGTCGACTTCCTGCAGCGTGAGCCGCTGCGGATCTCGACGGCGTTCGGCAAGTGCTTCTACTACCAGCGCGACCACTGGCGCGGCGCGCTCGTGCAGGACCGGCCGAGCACGCAGCTGTGGAACTGGGACGGCCAGTACTTCATCGACCGTTCCAACGGCGAGGCCGGGCTCTTCATGACGAATCTCTACGCGGGCCGGCCCGGCGGGATGCGCCCGATCACGTGGTCGCTGCGCATCAAGGCGCCGTGGCTGTTCAGCGTGATCCCCGGCTGTCGGGCTCGCGCCGCGACCGAGCCGGAGACGATCTATGCGCCCGGGCATCGGCGCGGTTGACGCGCTGACGCGGCGCGAGCTCATCACCGGCGCCGCGGTCGCCGTCGCCGCGGCGAGCCCGCTCGCGCGCGGGATCACGGCGGCACTCGCCGCGGGAGGGCCGCAAGACGAGACGCTTGGCGCCTTCGCAGACACCATCATTCCCGGCCGCCGCGTCGATCGCACGGATCTCGGGTTTGCGATCCCGCCGCGCGCCATCGCCGGCGTCGATCCCGACCCAGGCGCCGTCGAGACCGACGTCATCGCCCTCTACCACCACCGTCTCGTCGGCTTCGACCTCGTCGCCGGCGCGTTCCTCGCCGACCTGGAGACGCGCGCGCTGCGGTTCGGCGCCCCATTCGTGCGCCTCGACTTCGCGCGCCGGACGAAGGTCTGCGTGGAGGGGCTGCGCTACGGCAACCCGACCCGCCTGCTCTGGGAAGCGGCAGCGGCCGTCCCGTTCGCCGCGTTTGCAGGCGCGCTGGCACCCGCGCAGACCGCCGCGCGCTCGGGCGGGTATCGCACGATGGGGCATCCCGGCGCCGCGCCCGCCGGCTACGCGGACGCGTCGTACGGCCGGGTACTGGCCCGCGAGCGCACGCTGACGGGATCGCTGGCGTGACCGAGCAGGTCGATGTGCTGATCGCGGGCTCGGGCTTCGGGGGCTCGATCATGGCGTGGCGCCTGGCTGAGCTCTATGCCGCCGCCGGAGCGGACGCCGGCCGGATCGTCGTCGCCGACCGCGGCCCGGACCTCGGGCACACCGACTTCCGCCAGTCGATGGCGATCGATCATCTCGCGAACGTCTACCGGCTGCTCACCGCGACCGGCGGGCAGTTCGTCGTCGGTAACGCGGTGGGCGGCGGCTCGAACGTCTATCTGGGCGCCTCGCTGCGCGCGCCCACCGAGATCTTCGAGCGGCGTGACCGGCGTCCGGGCGACGGCGACGAGCGGCGGATGTGGCCGGCCGCGCTCTCGCGCGCGGCGCTCGATCCGTTCTACGCCCGCGCAGAGGCGGGCCTGCGGGTGTCCCGGCCGTCGTGGGACCACGTCTCGCGCGCGGGCGGCGTCTGGGCGGCGATCCTCGCGACGGCCGGCCACACGTGCGACCGCGTCCCCGCGGCGATCAGCGACGCGCGCTGCGTCGACGCGAACTGGTGCCACACCGGCTGTGTCTTCGCCGGGAAGAACTCGCTCATCACGAACTACCTGGGCGCGGCGCGCGCCGCCGGCGTGCGCGTCCGCCCGCTGCTGCAGGTCGAGTCCGTCCGGCGCGTGACCGGCGCCCACCGTTACGTCGTGACGGCGTCACGACTGCATCCGCGGACCCGGATGCCGGTGGGGCGCGTGGAGATCCGGTGCAAGGTCTGCGTGCTGGCGTCGGGTGCGCTGGGCGATCCCCAGATCCTCATGCGCTCGCCGCTGCGCGGACTCAGTCGCGCGGCCGGCCGGCACATCGGCTGCAACGGCGACCACGTCATCGGCGTCGAGCTCGACGACGACGCGGTGCGACGCACGCTGGATCTCCCCGGCTACGCCGACTTCTTCAAGGGCCGCCCGATCACGACGATGAGCTACGACTGGTACGCCGACCGTCCGGGTCGCGAGCACGACGGCACCCGCTTCACCCTCCAGGAGATCTTCCTCTCCACGCTGACGAACACGCTCTACGACGACGGGCGGGCGCCGTCCGGCGACCCGTCGTGGTTCGGCGCGCAGAAGAAGCGCACGATCGCGAACTGGTCCCGGCGGATCGAGATTCTCGCGATGGTGGAGGACACGCACGACGGGCACATTCCCGCCGCGCCGCCGTACGGGGGCGCGATCGAGGCGAACGCCGGGCCGATCGCCATCTCGCCGCTCGTCTACCGCCTCTCGGAGCAGTCGCGCCGCGTCCGCGACGCCGCGGAGACGGCGGTCCGTGACCTCGTCGAGCCCCGCGGCCTCGGCCGCGTGCTCCGCCTGACCGAGACGAACGGCGTGTACGCGGCGCACCCACTCGGTGGCTGCCGGATGGCCGACGACCCGCGCGACGGGGTCGTCGACGACGCCGGGCGCGTCCACGGGTTCGAGGGACTCGTCGTCGCCGGCTCGTCGGTCATCCCGACGTCGCTCGGGGTCAACCCGTCGCTGACGATCGCGGCGGTGGCCGAGCGCTGCGCCGACGCCCTGCGTGCCGACGCCGCAGGCCTCGGGCTCCCCGTCGCCGACGCCGACGCCGGCACCCCGCCGGAGGTCATCGGCCCGCGGACCGCCCCGGCCGGCGCGGCCACCTGAGTACCGTGTGAGCGGTGACCACGCAGGAGCAGGACGAGGAGCGGCCCCGGCCGAAGCTCATCGAGAAGCTCGCCGAGCAGCGCGACGTCCACAAGGCGCGGCCGAAGGTCATCCGCGCGCTCTACGTCGCGGTCGGCATCACCCTGCTGCTTGGCGGCCTCATCATGCTCGTTACGCCCGGCCCGGCGTTCGCCGTCATCCCGATCGGGCTGTTCATCCTCGCGCTGGAGTTCAGCTGGGCCGAGGCCGCGCTGGAGAAGTCGCTCGAGCAGGCCGAGGCGGCCAAGCGCAAGGCGGCCGAGACGACCCGCACGCAGCGCATCCTCACCGCGACGGCCGGCGTGCTGGCCGTCGCGGGTCTCGTGGCCTGGGCGCTCTACGGGGACATCCCCGTCGCGCCCGTCTGATTAGGCGGGCGCCCCGGACGGCTCGGGCGCCGGCTCGTCGAGCTGCTCCTCGGCGTGGCCCTCCTCGCGGCTGAGCGCCGACGGCCACCAGACGTTCGGGCCGATGAGGTGCACGAGCGACGGGACGAGGACGGAGCGCACGAGGAACGTGTCGAGGAGCACGCCGAACGCGACCACGAACCCGAGCTCGGTCAGGAACACGAGCGGCAGGACGGCGAGCACACTGAACGTGCCGGCGAGCACGATGCCCGCAGCCGTGATCACACCGCCGGTCACCGCGACCGCGCGGACCATGCCTCGCCTCGTGCCGTAGGTGAACGTCTCCTCACGGGCACGCGTCATGAGGAAGATGTTGTAGTCGACCCCGAGCGCGACCAGGAAGATGAACGAGAACAGCGGCAGTGACGGATCGCTGCCCGCGAAGCCGAACACCACGTCGAACACGACCGAGCCGACGCCGAGCGCCGCCAGGAACGACAGCACGACCGTCGCGATGAGCACGATCGGGATGACGAGCGCGCGCAGCAGGAGCATGAGGATCACGAAGACGACCGCCAGCGCGAGCGGCACCAGCAGCTTCGTGTCGTCGTTCGACGCCACGCGCAGATCCGCCTCGACCGCGGTGTTGCCACCTACGAGCCCCTCGGGTGCCACCTCGCGCACCGCGTCACGGAGCTTCGGGATGACGTCGAACGCCTGCGTGGAGTACGGGTCGACCGCGAGGAACGCCGCGAGCTGCTCGTAGTCGCTGTTCTGGGCGACCGGCCGCGGCGCCACGGCCGCGACCCCCTCGACGCCCGAGGCCGCCTTTGCGACCGCCGCCAGGTCGGTGCCCGCGGGCACGACGATGTCGGTCGGCGACGACTGGCCCTTGGGGAACGCTGAGGCGATGAGGTTCTGGCCCTCGATCGACTCGACGGAGTCGGTGAACGAGTTGCCCTGCGTCAGCCCGTCGTCGTAGTTGAGCAGGCCGAGCGCGAAGACCACGAGCACGGCCGTGGAGGCGACCGCGACGCGCGCCGGGTGCTTGGCCACGCGGTCGGCGACGCGGCGCCAGCCGCCGTGGGTCTCGTCGGCCCCCTCATCGCCGTAGTGCGGGACGAACGGCCAGAACGGGCGGCGGCCGACGATGAGCAGCAGCGCGGGCAGGAACGTCAGCATCGAGACGACGGCGACCGCCACGCCCATCGCACCGATCGGGCCGAGGCCGGCGGTGCCGTTGACCTTCGCCAGCGAGAGGGTGAGCAGCGCGAGACACACCGTGGCGCCCGAGGCGAAGATCGCCGGGCCGGCGCGGCGGAGTGCGAGCTCCATGGCCTCGTGCTTGTCCTCGTGCTTGCGCAGTTCCTCGCGGTAGCGGGCGACGAGCAGCAGCGCGTAGTCGGTGCCGGCGCCGATGACGAGCACGGAGAGGATCGATGACGACTGGCCGTTGACGGTCACGCCGAGCTCCGTCAGGCCGTAGCCCAGGCCGCGCGTGGCGATCTCGGCGAAGACCACCGCGAGGATGGGGAAGAACCAGAAGAACGGGCTGCGGTAGATGAGGATCAGCAGCACGATCACCAGGAGGAACGCCGCGCCGATGAGCGTGCCGTTGATGTTGTCGAACACCCGGATGGCGTCGGCGGAGACGCCGGCGGGGCCGGTCACCTTGACGACGAGCCCGTCCTTGTCGCGCGTGACGGTGTCCCGGTAGGCGTCGACCGGGTCGATGATGTCCTCGGCTTCGCCCGTGCCGGTCAGCTGGTTGGCGATGAGCGCGGTGGTGCCGTTCTCGGACAGCTGGTACGGCGTGGACGCGTCCTTGCCCTCGGGGTTGCCGAAGGGCGAGGCGGTCGTGAAGTCGTTCTTGGTGTTGACCGCGTTGAGCTTGGCGATGTCCGCGACGATCGCGCGCTTGTCGGCGGCGGTCAGGCCGCTCTCGCGCTGGTAGACGATGACGGTCGGGGCCTTCTCACCGTCGTTGAGCTTCTCGGTGATGTTCAGGGCCTTGGTGGACTCGGCGTCACCTGGCAGGAACGAGGTGGACTCGTTCTTCTCGGCGTCGGTGAACTTCGTGGGGAGTCCGGCAGCCAAGGTGCCGAAGAAGATGGCGATCCAGACGCCGAAGACGACCCATTTGGCGGTCCGGCCTGCGGGGAGGGTGAAGAGCGAGCTCACGATGGGGGTTTCTACCAGTGGTCGGGGTCAGGCACAGATACGAGACCGGCGGCGCCGCCGGTTCTCATCGGTCTGCCGTCAGGAAAGCGCGGCGCGCAACGCGTCAGGCCCGGTGACCGGCGCCCGGCAGGCAAGACGCTCGCACACGTACGCGGCGGCCTCGCCGTCGACCGGGTGGCGGTCGCGCAGCAGCGGCACGTCGCCCTCGGGCTCGAACCCGCCGGCGACGACGAGGTACGGCCGCAGCTGCTCGCGCACCACCGCCGCGAGCGGCGCGAGGTCGTCGCCCACGAGCGCCACTTCCCGTACCGGGCCGTGGAGGAAGTCCAGACCGCGCAGCGCGTAGCCGAACGCGGTGGGGTGGCGGGCGGCGACCTGCCCGAGCAGCGCGAGCGTGCCCCGTGCCCACTCCTCGTACTCGCCGTCGCCCGTCAGCGCGGCGAGGCGCAGGAGTCCCAGGGCGGCGCTCGTCTGGCCGCCGGGAATCGGCGTGTCCTCGAGCTCCTTGCGCCGCGCGACGAGCGTCTCGTGGTCGGCCGCAGTCGCGAAGAACCCGCCGTGCTGGCGGTCGCCGAAATTCCGGATCATCACGTCGGCGAGGTCGCGGGCGGCAACGAACCAGCGTGGTTCGAACGTGGCCTCGTAGAGCGACAGCAGCGCCTCGACGGCGTACGCGTGATCCTCGAGGTAGCCCTGCAGCCGCGCCTCGCCGCGGTTGTACGTCCGCAGCAGCATGCCGCCGGGCGTGCGCAGCGTCGTCAGGAGGAAGTCGGCGGCGGTGCGGGCCGCGTCGAGGTAATCGTCGCGCCCCAGCACCGCGCCGGCGTCGGCGAGCGCGGCGACCATGAGCGCGTTCCAGGCGGTGAGCCGCTTGTCGTCCAGCCCCGGCCGCTCGCGGCCCTCGCGGACCTCGTACAGGCGCGCGCGGATGCGGTCGCGGACCGCCGCGTCGGGCTCGGGCCCCCGCGACTCCAGCACGTTCGCGCCCTCGAAGTTTCCCCCCGGGGTGGCGCCGAACCAGGCGATCGCAGCGTCGGCGTCCTCACCGAGCGCGTCGCGCAGCTCGTCGACGGTCCATACGTAGTACTTGCCCTCGATGCCCTCGCTGTCGGCGTCCAGCGCGGCGTAGAACCCGCCTTCGTCACCGCGCATCTCGCGCAGTGCCCAGTCGAGCGTCTCGACCGCGGTGCGCCGCAGGACCTCATCGCCGGAGACCTGCCAGCCCTGGACGTACGCGCGTGCGAGCAGCGCGTTGTCGTAGAGCATCTTCTCGAAGTGGGGGACCGTCCAGGTCGCATCGACGGCGTAGCGGGAGAATCCGCCGCCGACGTGGTCGAAGATGCCGCCGGAGGCCATGCTGCGCAGCGTCTGCAGCGCCATGCTCCGGCCGTCCTCACGGGCCAGCAGGAACGAGAGCAGCGCGTGGGGCGGGAACTTCGGCGCGTCGCCGAAGCCGCCCTGGACGCTGTCGAACGCGCCGCGCAGGAGCTCGACCGCCCGGTCGAGGACCTCCGGCCCCGGGACGCCGTCGGCCGGGGCGCGCAGCTGGGCGGCGCCGGAGAGGTGGGCGACCATCTCCTCGCGGCCGGATTCGATCTCCTCGCGGCGGTCGCGCCACGCCTCGGCGACGGCGCGGACGACGTCCGGCCACGGCGGCATGCCGCGCTGGGGCGTCGGCGGGTAGTAGGTCCCGCCGAAGAACGGCACCTGGTCGGGCGTGATGAACATGTTCAGCGGCCAGCCGCCGTGGCCGGTCATCGCCTGCAGCGCGTCCATGTAGATCGCGTCGACGTCCGGCCGCTCCTCGCGGTCGACTTTCACGCAGACGAGGTGCTCGTTCATGACCTCCGCGATCGCGGGGACCTCGAAGCACTCGCGCTCCATGACGTGGCACCAGTGGCAGGAGGAGTAGCCGATCGACACGAGGACCGGCTTGTCTTCCTCGCGCGCGCGGCGAAACGCCTCCTCGCCCCACGGCAGCCAGTCGACCGGGTTGTCCCGGTGCTGGAGCAGGTAGGGCGAGGTCTCGTTCGCGAGCGCGTTGGGCACCGCCGGGAGGCTACCCGGCGTGCCGCAGCTTCCAGTACCGCAGGACCTCGTCGATCGTCGGCTCCTGCGCGCGGGTGGACGAGCTGCTGCCGAACGAGAGCCGGACGCGCCGGCCGCCGAGGCGGCCGCTGACCGTGTTCTGCCCGGCGCCCAGCTTCAGCGTGCCCGACAGGGCGCCACCGCCGCGGACCGTGACCGTGCCCGCCCCGTTGGAGCGGATGGTGCCCGAGACCCGCACGTCAGGGATGTAGCGCACGTTCTGCAGGCGCTGGGTCCCGCCCGACACGCTCGTGCGCCCGCCGCGCAGGCCGCCCACCGCGTTCGGCGTGCGGCCGAGGTCGATCGACGTGCCGATCACCTGACGGCGCACGTCGTCGATGGTCAGGAGCACGGCGGCGACGGTGCGGCCGAGCTTGCCGGACGCGCCGCGCACGGTCGGAGCCTTCCCGAGCGACGTGGGCGCCCGCGGCACGGGGGCGAAGAGGTTGTCGACGTTCGTGCACTGGCTCACGGCCTGGCCGGCGAAGAACTGCTGGACGGCCCGCTTGGCGCAGTCCTCCTCAGAGATCTCGCTGCCGAGCACGGAGTGGCCCGTGTACGGGATCCCGACGGTCGTCGAGCCGGAGATGCGGGTGCCGACGGCCTTGGCGTCGGACAGCGGCGTGCGCAGGTCGGCGTTGCCGTCGAGGATGAGCGTCTGCGCGGGCGGCAGGGTCGCGTTGACGGTCGGCGCGGGCCCGGCGTTGGGCCAGCCCTCGCAGAGGCCGAGCAGCGACGACGCCGCGGCGGTCGCGCGGTCGAAGGGCAGGAACGCGCTGGGGGAGATGCCGTTGATCGCCGCGCGCAGCTGGCCGTCGCGGGTCCGCGCGTCAGCGTCGCGGTTCCACGGGAACGGGACCTCTTCGCAGGTCGTGGCGGCGTAGAGGGCCGTGTTGACGCCTTCGTCCTCGGCCTGCATCGCGGTGAGGCCGGCGAGACGGGCGACCAGGCGCGTGATCGGCCAGTAGTCCTTCTTCGTCGCGGAGTTCAGCGCGGCGGGCAGTTCGGCGCGCAACGTCGGGTTGAGGTCGCCGGCCACGAGCACGCTGAGCAGATCGTCACGGGTGAAGCTCCCGCCGCCGATCCGCCCGTTCGGTCGCACGTACCGCCCGCGGATGTCGCTGCGGGCGAGCTTCTTGACGACCTTGCGCAGATCGCCCGTCGCCGAGGAGGTCACGCCGCGGCACGCGCCGCGGGAGCACAGCTCGGCGAGCACGGGCCGGATCGCCGCGAACGTCGAGCGCTGCAGCGGATCAGGGCCCTCGGGTGTGACGACCGAGTCGAGCACGAGCTTCTCGACGCGCGCCGGGTACTTCGCCGCGTACGCGAGCGCGACCTTCGTGCCGTACGAGACGCCGTAGATGACGAGCTTGTCGTAGCCGCCCGCGATGCGCAGGTCCTCGATGTCGTCCGCGCTGTCGTTCGTGGTGAAGAAGCGGCGCTTGGGGCCGAGCTGGGACGCGCACTGCCCGGCGAGTGAGGTGATGCTCGAGCTCGAGCTGCTGTTGAACGCGCCGCAGGTGAGCGGGTTGGACTGGCCGGTTCCGCGCTGGTCGAAGACGATGAGGTCGCGCGTGGC
Source organism: Bifidobacterium breve (assembly GCA_945878865.1). Taxonomy (GTDB): domain Bacteria; phylum Actinomycetota; class Thermoleophilia; order Solirubrobacterales; family Solirubrobacteraceae; genus Svornostia. The sequence continues at coordinate 223,224 of CAMCUD010000002.1, forward strand.
GAGCGCGGGGGCGAGGGTCGCGGCGAAGTCGGTGGCCAGCGGCGTCGCGGCCTGACCGGGACCGCCGGCGAGCGAGATCACGGCAGAGCGCTCAGGGTTGCTCGACGCCGCGGCGCGGAGCACCTTGAGGCTGAGCGCGTCGGACGTGCTGCCGGCGTGGTCGAGCGGAACGGCGACCCGGGCGCACTGGAAGCCCTGCGGGGTGCCGCACGCGCTCCACGCGATGTCCGCATGCGCGGGGGCGGCCGTCAGCGCGGCGAACACCGCGACGAGCGACGCCGCGGCGGCGGCCGGAGACAGACGGCGAACGGACAAGGCGAGCGACGGTAGCAAGGCAAGTACCTTCTGGGACGAGGTTGCCAATCGAGCGAGGAGTTTCCCTGCGTGTCCGAACCCCGCCGCACCCCGATCGATGCGCCCGGCGCCCCAGACGCGGTGGGACCCTACTCCCACGCAGTGTCGGCAGCAGGGCTCCTGTTCTGCAGTGGTCAGATCCCGCTCGACCCGGAATCGGGTGATCTGGTCCTCGGATCCCCGGGGGTCCAGGCGCGGCGCTGCCTGGAGAATCTCGAGGCGGTGTGTGCCGCCGCGGGCACGCGTCTGGCCGAGGCGGTGAAGATCACCGTGTACCTCACGGACATCGCGAGCTTCGCGGAGGTCAACGAGGTCTACGCGGAGTTCTTCGCGAGTTCTTACCCGGCGCGCGTGGCCGTGGAGGTCTCTGCGCTGCCGAAGGGCGCCGACGTGGAGATGGACGCCATCGTCGCGCTCGCCTGACGATTCACCAGGCTCGGGCTGCGGGTACGGGCCGGGCATGGACGACACGAAGCGCAGTGACGACACCGGCGCCGAGGGCGGCGACAACCCCCAGAAGGACACGCTCCCCGCGGCCCCCTCGCCGAAGGAGGACGACGCTCCCCTCGGCGACACCGATCAGCACTCCAAGGTGCCGACGCCTCCGGCGGAGGATCTGCCCGAGACGCCGTAGGCGCAACTTCGCCGCTCGCTCGTCGTTGAGGGCCTCCTGAACGATGAACAGGAGCGGAGTGTGAGAACGCGGTGGATGTGCCTGGCGGCGGTCGCGATGGCGGCCGGCGCCCCCGGACCGGCGCACGCGGCCAGTCCGTGGCTGGCGAAGGGGCGGGTGCTCGGGGCCGACGACCAGTACGTCGTGTGGACGGCTCCGCGGGGCGGATCCCGCGTGCTCGACCTGCGGACAGGCCGCCGGGTGCCGCTGCGATCGCCGAGAGGCTGCCGGCCTAAGGCCTATGGGAGCGGAGCGGTGCTGTTCACCTGTGACGCGGCCGGCGGATGGCCCGCGCAGCCGGCGGTGCTCGAGCTCGCGACGCGCCGTCTCGTCATCCGCAGCCTGCCGAGCGCCCTGGATCTGGGCAACGTCAGCAGCGGCAGCTGGGTCGCCATCGGCCGCGAGTGGATCGAGGCGCGGATCATCGGCTACCACTACACGGCCACCGTCTACCTCAGCCGTCGCTCGCCGTACGTGAGTACCGGTCGTCCGACCCCGACAACCGCCCCTGATCTCGACGCGCCCGCGGTCATGCAACCGCTCTGCGGCCCGGGAACCGGGCTCGAAGGGCCGGGCGCGGTCATCCAGCAGCGGGACGGATGGGCGGTGCGTACCGCGCGCGCCGCCGGAGGACGGGCCGACATCACGCTGTGGCGATGCGGAGCTCCGGCGATCGAGACCCTGTGTCGCGGAACCTGCGGCACTGCGCGGCTGTACGGCGGCCGCGTGATCTGGACCGACCTGGACACGACGTTCGTCCGGCGTGTGGAGGGTGGGTCCGTCACCCGCGTGACGCGCACCGGGCAAACCGCCGAGGCGGCGTGGGGCTCGGGAGGGCGCCTGGCCGCGACCTTCACGACGGCCGACGGCCCGCGGGTCGGCCTGGTGGCGCTGCCCTAGCCGGTGCCGCGTAGCTGCGCTCGGCGGATCTTGCCGCTCGCCGTCTTCGGCAGGTCGTCGGTGAACTCGACAATCCGGGGGTACTTGTACGGCGCGGTTTCGCGCTTGACGTGGTCCTGGAGCGCTCGCGCCAGGTCGTCGCCCGGCGCGTACCCGTCGCGCAGGACCACGACGGCGCGCACGACCGATCCGCGCTCGTCGTCGGGCGCGGCGACCACGGCGGCCTCGGCGACCGCCGGGTGCGAGACGAGCGCCGACTCCACCTCGAACGGCCCGATCCGGTAGCCGGCGGAGATGATCACGTCGTCGGCGCGGCCCTCGAAGTACAGCCAGCCGTCGTCGTCCTCGTGGACACGGTCGCCGGTGCGCCACGGCTCCGACAGGTCGCGTGCCGCGTCGCCGAGGTAGCCGAGGAAGAAGGTCGGGACGGTGGCCGGGTCGAGGACGAGTTCGCCCTCGTCGATCCACGCGCGCACGCCCGGCAGCGGGCGGCCCATCGAGCTCGGCCGCGGGGCTTCACCCGGGGGCGCGGCCGTGGTCTGGCCGGTTTCGGTCTGCCCGTAGCCGTCGCGCACGTCCACGCCCACCGCCTCGCGCCAGGCGTGCAGGACTTCGGGGTTCAGCGCCTCTCCCGCCGCCACCGCAGTGCGCAGCGGCAACGCGCGCAGCTCCGTGCGCTTGGCCATCACGCGGTACTCGGTCGGCGCCATGCACAGCACGTCCACGCGTTCGCGTTCGAGGATGTCGAGGCGCTCGGCGGGGTCGAAGCGGTCGTCGTGCAGCAGCGCGGTGGCGCCGCGCAGCCACGGCGCGACGAAGACGTTGCGCGCGGACTTCGACCAGCCGCTGGCCGCCGTGCACCACGCCAGCTCGCCTTCGCGCGCGCCGAACCAGTGCTCGGCCTGGACACGCTGCCCGGCGAGGTAGCGGACGCCGTGCGTCACGGCCTTCGGCGCGCCGCTCGTGCCGCTCGTGAAGATGATCACCGCGGGATCCGTGAGGCCCAGCTGCGCCGCCGGCGCGGGTGACGCGTCGTACAGCGACGGGTCGGGGACGAGGAGCACGTCGATGCCGGCGCCCGTCGGGTCAGCGGCCTCGAGCTCCGCACGGTTGCGCTCGTCGGCGATGACGAGCTTCGGGCTCGCGACCCCGAAGCGCAGGCGCAGGTCCTTCGCGCGCAGCATCTCGTTGCCGGGGAGCGCGACGGCGCCAAGGCGCCAGCTCGCGAGCATCGCGAACACCCAGTCCGGCCGATTGCCGATGAGCGTCATGACGACGTCCCCAGGGCCGATGCCGCGCGCGGCCAGCGCGCCGGCCAGGCGCGCGCTGCGGTCGGCGACCTCGCCGAAGGTCCACGTCCGGCGGCTCCCGTCACGGGCGAGCTCGAGCAGCGCGCGGCGCTCGGGCGGCGCGGTGTCGACGAGGGTGGCGGCGAAGTTCACTGGCGGCGCACGCTACCCGGGGATCTGGGTGAGGGCGTCGTCCCAGTAGCCCTCGTACTCGACGATCCACTCCCGGACCACCCGCAGCGCCGCGGGCTCGAGGCGGTAGAGGCGGCGCCGGCCGTCACGGCGCGCGGCGACGAGGCCGGCTTCGCGCAACACCCGCAGATGCTGGCTGAGCGACGGCTGGCTGATGCGCACATGGGCGCCCAGGTCGCCCGCCGACAATTCCCCGTCGCGCAGCTGGTCGAGGATCGCCCGCCGGGTGGGGTCGGCGATCGCGTGGAACGGGTCTCGGCGCGCCATGTCTGCCCATGAAATATAGGCGTTCGCTTATATGGGCGTAGCCGTAGGGCATCGCACGGCGATCAGGGCTATCCTCAATGGTCGTCCCGCTCGCTTCACCCAGACCTCTGGAGACCACCACATGGCCGCGACCGCGCCGTACCAGGACATCACCGAGGAGCAGGAGGCCATCCTCGAGATGGTCCGCCAGTTCGTCGATGACCAGATCATCCCGAACGCCGAGAAGTACGACCACGAGGACAGCTACCCGCAGCCCATCGTGGATCAGATGCAGGAGCTCGGCCTGTTCGGCGTCACGATCCCCGAGGAGTACGGCGGCATGGGGCTTGACCTCGCGACGTACGCGCTCATCGTCGAGGAGCTCTCCCGCGGCTGGATCTCGATCTCCGGGATCATCAACACGCACTTCATCGGCACGTACCTGCTCATGAAGTTCGGCACCGAGGAGCAGAAGGCCCACTACCTGCCGAAGATGGCGACCGGCGAGATCCGCGCGTCCTTCTCGCTGTCCGAGCCCGAGGCCGGCTCCGACGTCCAGGCGATCAAGACGACCGCCACGAAGTCGGGCGATCAGTGGGAGATCAACGGCGCGAAGATGTGGGTCACGAACGGACTCATGTCGTCCGTCTGCTTCGTCCTGGTCCGCACCGATCCCAACGCGCAGCCCGCCTACAAGGGCATGACCTGCTTTATCGCCGACAAGGAGTCGGGCGTCGAGGAGAACACCGGCGAGCTCGCCGGCTTCAAGGTCCCGCCGAAGATCAAGAAGATGGGCTACAAGGGCGTCGAGTCCACCGAGCTCGTCTTCGACGGCTACAAGCGGACCGACGATCAGATCCTCGGCGGCGTCGACGGCCTGAACCAGGGCTTCGTCCAGATGATGGACGCGCTCGAGGTCGGCCGCGTCAACGTCGCCGCCCGCGGCGTCGGCATCGCCCAGCGCGCGCTCGAGCTCGCGCTGCGCTACAGCCAGGAGCGCAAGACGTTCGGCAAGCCGATCGCCCAGCACCAGGCCATCCAGTTCAAGCTCGCCGACATGGCGTCGCAGCTCGAGGCCGCGCGCCTCGTCACGCGCAAGGCCGCTCGCATGAAGTCGGCCGGTGAGCGCTCGGACCTCGAGGCCGGCATGGCGAAGCTGCTGGCGTCCGAGGCCGGCCGCTTCTGCGTCGAGGAGTGCTTCCGCATCCACGGCGGCTACGGCTACTCCAAGGAGTACGAGATCGAGCGCCTGTACCGCGACGCGCCGCTGCTGCTGATCGGCGAGGGCACGTCGGAGATCCAGCGCATGGTCATCGGCAAGAAGCTCCTGCAGCGTCACAAGGTGTGATCCTCGGCCGGGGGCCTCGGGTCACATTGGGAGAACTCGCTGCGCTCCTTCTCCCGGGTGGTCGAGGCCTTCGGCCGGTAGGGTCACGGTCGTGAGCGGAGACGACGCCAAGACCCTCATCGAGACCGCGATCAACCGGTTCGTCGAGGAGGTGCCAGCCCTCCAGCCGCTGAAGCTCGTCTTCGTCGTCGAGCTTCGCGGCCGCGGAGACGTGCAGATGTTCCGGGTCGAGATGCCCGGGCCGAAGGTCACGAAGGGCGATGATCCGGCCGCGCGCGTGCGCGTCGAGATGCCGCGGGCGTTCTTCAACGTCATGGCCAAGGAGGCGCACATCGCCGACTGGCGCGAGGCGTTCACCTACGGCCAGGCCAAGGCGTCCGGGCCGACGCAGGTCCTCCAGCTCATCGAGCGGGTCGTGGCCAAGCAGGAAGAGCGCAACCGCACGCGGCGCGCGAGCCACTGAGCTCGTCGTTCAGGGCCCGTCGGGGCCCGTGAGGAGCCCGACCGCGAACTCCGCCTCGAACGCCAGGCGCTGAGGGAGCGCGTCGAGCGTGAACCAGCCGGCCTCAGCCAGCTCCGTGGCCTGCAGCTCGACGTCCCCGCCCGGCCAGTCGCCGACGAGCACGCTGACCGTGTCGCGCTTGTGCAGCGCCTCGCTGTAGATCTCGCCCAGCGGCTCCCACGACGTGACGTCGACACCGACCTCCTCGAGGACCTCGCGCGTGGCCGTCAACGCAGGGTCCTCGTCGGCGTGGCGCCCGCCGCCGGGCAGACCCCACGCGTCGCGGTCCCCGTAGGTGTGGCGGACGAGCAGGATGCGGCCGTCATCGTCGCGGAGGACGACCTTCACCCCGAAGACCTCCGGCCGGCGCACGAACCAGTACCCGCGCGCCAGGTGGTGGCCGTAGCGGTAGGCGACCCGGACGACGGGGGTGGGCAGCGCGGGGAGTCCGGGCAGCTTCACCGCTGCTCCTCCGGGCACCACCACGTGGTGCGGCCGCCGACCTTCCCGCGCACGAGCGGCGCGCCGCACCGCGGGCAGTGCCCGTCGCGGTGACGGTGCTCGATGAGGCGGCCGGTGTGCACGCCGCCGAGGCGGATCGCGTCTCGGGTGGTCGCGCGGATCGCGCGGCGCAGGCGGTCGAGTTCCTCGGCGTCCAGTGACCCGGCGGGGCGCACGGGCGAGAGCTCGGCCCGCCACAGCGCCTCGTCGGCGAGCAGGTTGCCGACGCCCGCGAGCACCGACTGATCCATGATCCGCGCCTTCAGCGGCGCGTCGCCCTGACCGACGCGCTCGCGGAACGCCTTCGCCGTGATCTCCGCGGCGTCGGGCCCGAGGTGCGAGAGGTCGGGGTTCAGCACCGCGCGGCCCAGGCGGCGCTTGTCGAACAGGATCAGGCGGCCGCCATCGGCGAACTCCACGGTGAACCGCGCCCACGCCGGGTCCCCGGAGAGTCGCGGGTCCGGGTGGCCGCCCGCCTCTTCGGCCTCGCGTGCCTCGACGGCGGAAAGCGGGTCGCCTGCGTGGGCGCCGTCCACGAGGATGCGCCCGGCCATCCCGAGGTGCAAGCCCAGCGATGGGCCGTCGCCCTCGTCGGTCTCCAGCCACATCGACTTCCCGATGCGGTTGGCGGCGGTGAGCGTGCGCCCCGTCAGCGCGTCGGCGAGCTCGCCAGGCTGGTGCGGACGGCAGACGTACGTGTCGCGATCGTCGACCTCGGCGATCTCACGGGTCAGCGCGCTGCGCTCGATGAGCGCGCGCGCGGCTTCGACTTCAGGCAGCTCGGGCATCCCCGCTGGACGGTACCGTGGCGGCCTGCCGTGGAGGATCTGACCGCCTACGCCACCGCCCTCGGCGTCTCCGCCGCCGCGGGGCTGAACGCCTGGATTCCCCTGCTCATGGTCGGGCTGCTCGCCCGCTTCACGGGGCTGGTCGATCTGCCCGACGGCTGGGACCTGCTCGAGCAGACGTGGGTCCTCGCGCTCCTCACCGTCATCGGCGTCGCAGACTTCGTCGGCGACAAGGTGCCCACGATCGACCACGTCCTGCACGCCGCCGGGACGGTGATCGCGCCGGTCGCCGGGACGATCGCCGCGCTTGCGGCGGCCGGAGGCGACGGGTCACCGGTCGTCGTCGCGCTGCTGGCGATCTTCACCGCGGAGTTCACGCACGGATCGCGGGCGCTGCTGCGGCCGGCATCGACGGTCGGGACGGGCGGTCTCGCAACGCCGGGCGTGTCTGCCGCGGAGGATCTCGGGTCGGTCGGGCTGAGCGTCGTCGCGCTCGCGGCGCCGTTCCTCGCCGCGCTCGCCGTGCTCGGCGCGATGGTCGGGGTCGGGTTCGGCGGGCGGGCCCTGTGGCGCCGCCGGGTCGCGCGTCGCGACCCGTCCTGACCGCGGCCCAGCCGGATGCCGGGGTGACACCTCAGGCGGAGAACCGGGCGATCACGTCGTTCATCGGCAGGTCGGCGACGGTGATGGGGAACGGTCCGGGGATCGTGAACGTCCGCAGCGGCGCGTCGCTCTGCGCCATGCTCAGGCCGCTCAGCGACAGCGGCCCGTCGGGAATCGGCAGGTTCAGCGTCATCGCCCCGAGCGCCCCGCGCAGCGCGCTGTTCAGTCCGCCCGCCAGACTCCCGCCAGCGAAGGCGTCGGTCAGCGCGATCGCGAGGGTGAGCAGCGGGGAGACGAACACCCCGCCGACGTAGACCCACCACGCCACCCAGATGTCGAGGCTGGTCGCGGCCGACGCGCTTACGGTGAGCGAGAGGCGTCGGTCAGACCCCGAGGGCGCCACCGAGCCGCCGGCGCCGAGAGTGAAGCTCCCGGTGAATCCGAACGCGCCGGTCGGGTGCGTCCCGTCGAGCGAGACGAAGATCTGCAGCATGCCGGCCGCGTCGACGCCCGCTCGGACGCTGGTGATGTTCGGGGTGATGCCGAGCGTCGACCCCGCGCCGAACGGCGCGCTGCCGAGCCACAGGCACGGGTGCGAGCTGATGAACCCGCTGTTGGAAAGGCCGAACCCGGCGCGCACCACGGGCCGGACGACGTCGCGCAGCAGGCAGGAGTTGCTGACGATGACCGCCGCGAGATCCCCCGGCGTACCGCGCTGGATCCGCGAGCGCGTGATCGCCGCAGGGTTCCCGGGGCTGCCGCCGAGCGTCATGAGGAACCGCAGCTCCGTGCCCGACGCCGACGTCCGCACATCCGTCACCGGGGGGCGGGGGAGCCGACCCAGGCGCACCGTGTTCGGCAGCAGGAGGTTCAGGGCGTTCTCCAGGCTGTCCTCGGTGCCGCGGTAGAGCTCGCGCCGCGCGTTCTCCACGGTCTGCGTCCCGAAGATCCGCAGCGCCGCGAGGTACGCCTGGATGGCCGGGAACTGCTCGAGCGTGCCGGACGGGATCGTGACCTGGGCGGCGTCGGTCGGGAAGTCGATCTGCAGCTGTGTGCCGCTCCCGGACGGGCGTCCGGTCACCGACACGCTGACGCTGAACGTGCCGCTGCCCGCGTCGAAGATCCGGCCGCCGGTCGGCGGGTAGCGCGGCCAGGACAGCGTGGTCGTCGCGGTGACGGTCGTCGTCACGCTCCCGTCGGGGGCGAGCGTGATCGACGCGAGCTGCACGGAGCCGCCGACGGACAGGTCACCCCAGCCGTTGACGTGGAACGTCTGCGTCGTTGCGGGCCGGTTGACGGCCGCGCGGACGAGGTCGCTGAGCTTGGCGATGTCGATGGCGATGACGACGTCGAAGCCGCCGTGGTCCTGGACGCCCATGGCTCAGGCCCTCGGCTGGAACGGGATGGACGCGAGGATGCTCGCGTCGACCTGGAGCTGCGCCGGCGTGGTGAACCGCACCCGGCCTGCGGCGTCGTCGAGCGCCGCGAGCACGTCGTTGACGACGGATGCACGTGCCGCCGCAGTGGTCCCACCCGGGAGTGCCGTCTGCGCGGCCTCGGTGAGAATCGCCAGCGGGTTCGTCGTGAACTCGGCGCTGCGCGACGGGTTCGCCGCGACGATGTCCATCGCGGCGGTCAGCAGCGCGATGGACTGGCCCTGCGCGCCGAAGACGACGCCGTCGAGGTTCGGGATCTGCTTGACGGCGCCGAAGCCCAGCGCGACCTCGCGGACCCGGCCCTTGAGCTCTGCGCGCAGCGCGCTCGGCTCCTTCGGGATGAGCTCCTCCGGCACGTCGAGGGCCTTCAGCGCGGCGTTCGGGTCGTTGACGAGCAGCTCAGCGAGGTCGCGGTCCTCGGCGACCCGGCGGACGATCTCCTCCCGGCGCTTCTGGAGATGGTCGGCGAGCTTGCGCGCGTTCGGGTCGTCGACCTCCAGCGCCTTCAGCGCCCGGGCAGGCGCAGGGCCCTTGTCGAACCGCAGCGTGAGGGTGCCCGGCGGCTGCGCGACGGGCTCGCGCAGCAGCTCTCCCAGCTGCTTGCGCTCCTTGGGGGACGGGCGCTTGGGCGTGGGCATGGCGCGAGCCAATCAGAGGCGCACGCCCCGCGCCAAACCGCTGGAAAGCGGCGGACAGAAAGAGGCGCCGGCGGTCTGTCGACCGCCGGCGCCGGACGGCTACAGCGCCGCGCCCCCGTCGTAGAGCTTCGTCACGGTGACGTTGCCGGGGGAGACGTCGTAGCAGAGCTTGCACAGCACGCACTCGTCGATGTTCTTCTCGACGATGTCGACGCCCGACTCGGTGCCCTTGTAGATGTTCACCGGGCAGACCTCGTCGAGCTTCGCGCCGACGGCGGGATCGCCCGCGACGCTGTCATCGACCTCGATGCCGATGAAGATGGCGTCCTTCTTCATGCCGCGCTCCTCTCGGCGATCTTCTGCTTGACCAGGTCGGGGATCTCGTCGATCCGCTGCACCACCGGGATGCCGGCCGCCTCGAGGCGGGCGATCTTCTCGGTGGCGGAGTCTTCCTTGCCCTCGACGATCGTGCCGGCGTGCCCGAAGGACATGCCCTGCATCTCCTCGTCGTCCATGAACTTGCCGGCCATGAACGCGATGATCGGCAGGCGGGAGTTGTTCTCCTTGACCCACTCCGAGAGCTGGGCCTCCATGCGGCCGCCCGGCTCGGTGTAGATGACGATGGCCTCGGTCTGCTCGTCGGCCTCGAAGTACGGCATGAGCTCGGCGTACGTCGAGCCGATGATCGCGTCGCCGCCGATCGAGACCGCGGTCGAGACGCCGAGGCCGGCGGCCGTCAGCGTCGAGGAGATCTCGGTCGTCATGCCACCCGAGCGGCTCATCACGCCGACGCTGCCCGGCTGGTAGGCCTGCGCGGCGTTCTTCGCCGGCCCGCCGATGCCGCCCATCTTCGCCACGCCCGGCACGATGAGGCCGAGGCAGTTCGGGCCGATGATGCGCGCGCCGACGTTGTCGGCGTACTCGACCATCGCGGCGACGTCACGGCGCGGGATGCGCTCGGTGACGATGACGATCGTCTTGATGCCCGCGGCGAGCGCCTCGATGACGGCGTCCTTCGTCCCGGCCGGCGGCACGGTGACGACCGAGCCGTCGGGCACCTGGCCGCCGTTGTGCTCGATGACCTGCTCGATGGTGTCGAACACCGGCACGCCGTGGACCTCACGGCCCTTGCGGCCCGGCGTGACGCCGCCGACGATCTTCGAGCCGTAGTCCAGGCACTCTCTCGTGAGATTCACCGCTTCACGGCCGGTGATGCCCTGGATGATGAACGTGGTGTTCTCGTTGATGAGAATCGACATCTAGGCCGCCTCCCCCTGAATCTTGGCGACCGCGCGGCCGGCCGCGTCCCACAGGGACACGGAGCGGTCGCAGTACTCGATGCCGTACTTGTCGAGGATCTTGAAGCCCTCTTCCTCCCAGGCGCCCGGGATGCGGAAGATCGCGATGGTCTCGCCCGGGTCCTTGCCCAGCTCGAGGCAGGCCTTGATGACGCCGCGCGCGACGATGTCGACGCGGGTGTTGGAGACGATCGACATCATCACCGCGATCTTCTCCACGCCGTCCTTCTGGAGGACCTCCTTGGCCAGGCCGCAGGCCTTGGCGACCGACGGGTTGCCGCCGATCTCGGAGTAGTTGGCCGGCTTGCCGCCCTGCTGGCGGACCGCGTCGGTCAGCGTCAGCGAGCCGCCGCCTGCACCGATGACCAGGCCGATGTTGCCGTGGAAGCCGGTGTCCTTGCCCTGGATGACACCGCGGTGATCCGCGGAGTCGATGGCCTTGACGGCAGCCTCGAACGGGGTCGGCTCGTGGCCCTCGCGGGTGCCCTCGTCGTCGCCGATGCCCAGCGCCTTGATGAGCGCCTTCTGGCGCGGCATGCCCTCGTTCTCCATCTCCATGTGCGCGTCGAGCGCCACGAAGGAGCCGTCGTGCAGCTCGGCGAGCGGGTTGATCTCCGCCAGGAGCATGTCGTTCTCGAGGAACAGGCGGGCGAGGCGCGCGAGCACGGGCGTCGCACGCTGCAGCGCCTTGCCGGTCACGCCGGCGTCGGCGATGCACTGCTTGGCCTGGTAGTCGTTGAACGGCTCGAGCGGCGAGAAGTGGCGACGCCCGACGTGATCGGGGTGCTCCTCGGCGACCTGCTCGATGTCGATGCCGCCCATGTCGCTGAAGAGCATCAGGGGCTTCTTCGCGCTGCCGTCCCAGACGACGCCCGCGTAGTACTCCTGCTTGACCTCAGCCTTCGGGTCGACGAGGACGCCGCGGGGCCAGTGCCCGTTGATCTCGAGCTTGAGGATGTCCGCGGCGTGTTGGGCGGCCTCGTCGGGCGTGTCGGCGAACTTCACGCCGCCCGCCTTCATCCGTCCGCCCGTCAGCACCTGGGACTTGATGACCGTGGGCCCGCCGATCCGCTCGGCGATCGTCTTGGCCTCGGCCGCATCGGTGGTGAACCCGTAGTCAGTTACCGGGATGCCCGCGCGCTTGACGATCTCGCGGGCCTCGTATTCGAAGAAGCGCATGCGGCGCGAAACGGTAACGAACCGGACCGGTTTGCGGCGGTCCGGTCGTGTGGCATCCTGCAGGGTGGATGCGCAGGCGTTGTTCACCTTTTGCGGGGATGGTCCTCGGGCTGCTCCTCGCGGTGACAATCGCGGCGCCCGCGCGGGGCTCTGACTTCGGCCTGAACATCCAGAGTCTCGTCAACTGGGACACGCTCTGGGGGCAGCCGTCGGCGTCCCTGCCCTGGGAGCCCTACCTCGACGCGATGCGCCGCGACGGCATGACGGTCGCCCGCACCGACGCGGCGTGGTCGGCGGCCCAGCCGGGCGGGGCGGGGACGGCATACGACTGGACCCTGCACGACCGCATCGCCGGCAACCTCGCCCGGGCCGGATTGCGGTGGCTGCCCGTCGTCGACCTCACGCCGGCGTGGGCGGCGGCGCCCGTCAACCAGCCACCCGGGTGCGAGGGCGTCATCGCGCGCTACCTCCCGCCGGCGCCAGGTCGATTCGACGACTTCGCCGCCTACGCGGCCGCGCTCGCCGCGCGGTACGGCGCGAACGGCACGTTCTGGAGCGCGCACCCCGAGCTGCCGAAGCTCCCGATCACCCAGTACGAGGTCTGGAACGAGCCGAACGTCGACGCGTACTGGAACAACGACCCGAATCCCGCGAGCTACAGGGCCCTGTACGACAAGACGCGCGCCGCGATCCGCGCGCAGGACCCGGCCGCCCGCGTGCTGGTGGGCGGCGTGGTCTGGGGCGGCACGGTGCACTGCGCCGCGAACACGCCCAACGCGGCATCGTGGCTGCAGCGGCTTGCCTCCCAGCCCGGCTGGGAGACCGACGGTGTGGCGATGCACCCCTATGGCGCGTCGGCCGCGGGGGTCGTGGCGAATGTGCGTGAGCTGCGCCGCGGGTTGGCCGCCGCCGGGCGTCCGGACGTCCCGCTCGAGCAGACGGAGATCGGCTGGGCGCTCCAGCCGGCCGACGCGCCGCCGACGAGCCAGGCCGTCGTCTCGGGCCGATGGTTCACCCCGAGCCAACGGGCGGGCGCATACGCGCTGGTCACCGACGTCCTGCGGGCCGCCGACTGCCCGGGCACCGACTTCATCGGGTACGCGGCCGTGGAGCGCGAGCGCAACGGCGTGGGGGAGAACCCGCTCGGCCTCCCGGTCTTCGACTTCATCGAGCACTGGATGGGCGTCTACGGCTTCGGCGCAGGCGCCGGAACGACCGCGGCCCCGACGGACACGAGCCGGGCGTTCGCGGCGGCGATCGCGCGCGACGCCGCCGGCCGCAACGCGCCGCGCGACCTGCGTGTGTGCGGCGCGCCAGAGGGTGGCCGGGTGCTCGCGCTCGACCTCACGGTCGCCCCTGCGGCACAGACCGGCTGCTGGGACGCGACGGTCGGCTACCTCGGCTACCCCGTCGCCGACGCCGAGCTGCGCGGAACGTCGGCGATCGGCACGCTGACCGGGACGCCGGGCCTCGACCCCGTATTCACCACGCGCGACGGGACGGCCACCTTCTGCGCCACGCAGCTGGGCGACCTCGCGGTGCGCGCACAGCTGGGGGGCTGGAGCTTCAACCCCGATCTCGTCCCGCCGGTCGCCCGCTCACCGGAGGTCGGCGTGCAGGTCGCCAGCCTCCCGGTGCTGCGTGCGGGCGGCGATCCCGGACCGCCGGCGCCTCCGACGCCCGCGTGTGTGCTGAACCGCCTCGACCTCCCGCGCCAGAAGCTGTCCACGGTGGTCAAGCGCCGGCGTGTCGCGACCGTTGTGCGGCTCGCCAACCTCGCGCCGACCGGTCCGTGCCAGACGACGCTCACCGTCTCGATCCCGGTCAAGACGAAGAAGAAGGGCAAGAAGACGAAGATCAGCGAAGCCCTGCTGGGCACGGCGACGGCGACGATCGGCGCCACGACGCCCCAGCAGGTCGCGATCCGCCTGACGTCGGCCGGGCGCAAGCGCCTCAAGCGCGAGCGCGCCGTGACCGCGACCGTCCGCATCGGCCTGCCTCAGGCACTCCCGGGGGCACAGGCCTACGCGCGCCAACTCCGCCTGCGCCGGTAGACCGGACGGCCGGCCGGGTACCGCAAGAACATGAGCACGGCTCTGCAACGCGCCTCGCGCCGCAACGGTCCGCTTGCGGGTGCGGTCATCGCGGTCTGCATCGTCGCGATCGCTGGGTTCGGCGGCATGGCGACCGACACGACGTCGGACTGGTACCGCGGCCTGGACCGCCCGGGCTGGCAGCCGCCAGGGTGGGTGTTCGGCCCGGTGTGGACGACGCTCTATGTGATGCTCGGTCTCTCGGCCTGGCTGGCATGGCGCGACGTCGAGGGCCCTGACCGCTCGCGCATCCTCGGGCTCTACGCCGCCAACGGGGCGCTGAACCTCGCGTGGACGCTCATCTTCTTCCGCTCCGAAGCGCCGGTGGCCGCCGGGATCGAGATCGTCGGCCTGCTCGCCACCATCGTGCTGCTCATCCGCGGGACGTGGCCGCACAACCGCGCCGCCGCGCTGCTGCTGGTGCGCTACGCGATGTGGGTCGCGTTCGCGACGGCGCTGACGTGGCGCATCGCCGTGGCGAACTGAGCCGCGTCAGCTCGATTCGGCCTGCTGCTTGAGGCCTTCGGCGGCGTTGTCCATGAGGTGCCGGCGCACCGAGTCGACGACGCCCGGGCCGCGGAGGAGCAGCCCGAGCATCCGGCCTGGGTCGACGGCCATCGCATAGGTGGCGCGCGTGAGGCCGGAGCCGAGATCCTCGAAGCGCCAGCTGCCCTCCAGCGACTTCACGTCGCCCTTGTCCTGCACCCAGCTGATCGCGGTGAACTCGGCGTACTCGATCTGCCAGCGGCCCGTCAACGTGCGGACTTTGGCGTCGGTGACGAGCGTCGCGGAGAGCGGCCGGCCGGCGTCATCGCGGCGGTGGACCTCCACCTCTTGGAGCACCGGGTACCAGGAGGTCGCGCGCTCCAGGTCGGCCGCGATGGCGTAGCAGCGCTCGACGGGCGCGGCGATCTCGACGGTCTTGTCCCCGGTGATGGCTCCCATGGCCTTCAGGCTAGGCCGAGGCCGAGCCGGTCGGTCCCCATCGCGAGTTCGTGGTCACGCGAGCCGGGCGGATGCGCGGCCATGGTCGTCGCGTCGAGCGCCTCGCGCTGCGCGTCGATGGCGGGGTGGCGGATCTCGTCGGTCGCGTCGCGCAGGTCGGCGAGCGCGGCGCGCATGCGCCGGGTGACCTGGATCGAGGCGGCGCCGTACATGCGGATCTCCGAGAAGGCGAGGTCGAGCAGGGCGTCCCACGAGGGCGCCGGCCAGTAGAGCCGGACGACGCCCGCGTCGTCGCGAGCCAGCGACGTCTCGAGGTCGCGATCGGCGAGCGCCCGGACGAGGTCTTCGATCGCGTCGATGCCCTGGACCGCGGTGGTCGGATCGTTGACCGCGGGCGACAGCGCGCGGATCGCGGTGTCGACCATGATCCTCAGGGCGAACGCGGGGTCCTGCTCGATGGTGCGCTCGTCGCTGACCACGAGGGCCCTGGCCGCGAACCGGTCGGGGATCGTGCCGCCGTGGACGCGGAACAGCGGATCTCCGGGCGAGAGGTACTCCCCGACCGACGGGACCAGCTCGATCGTGACGCCGGCGTCCTTCGCCGCGTGCACCAGCGGGTCGCGATCGAACGAGGCGAGGACTCCGTGGTGCGTGCGCATGCGGATGACGTGAGGATCGTCACGCCGCCAGTCCTCGGCCGGCGGGGCGGTGTCTGGGCCGAGCGCCCGCGGGTAAATCGACTCGCCGGCCGCGATGCCGTCGCGGAGCACCGCGCCGAGCAGGTTGCGCGGCCGCAGCCGGTCCAGCACGCGCTGCAGCAGCGCGAGGAACAGCAGCGAGGCGCCGACGACGAGCGCGAGGGAGAGGGCGACGGTGACATCCGGGACGTCCGCCGCCTTGTCGTTGAGCTCGCGCAGGGCGACGATCGGGTAGACCGACGCGGCGAGGAACGATCCGATCGCGTGCTTGACGAGCGGGTCGCGCCGGAACCACAGGACCAGGCGGGGTGAGTACTGCGACGCGGCGAACTGGACGACGAGCAGCATGCTCGAGACCACGAGGCCGGTGAACGCGAGCATGCCCGTGGCGGTCGACGTGAGGATGTCGTGCGCCGTCGGGATGTCGACGTCGATCCGCAGCGGGAACCGCCCGGACCGGTCGAGGTTGGGGATGACGTCGCCGAGGACCATCGCCGCGACGATGTACAGCGACGGGATGAGGATGAGGCTGCGGCGCAGCCGGAGGCGCAGCAGCCGCGGGCTCATGCCGGCGTCCAACCCGGCTCGGCGCCGACCGCCGACGACCGATCGCCCCGAAGCTTCAGCCCGACGAGCGGGAACACCATGGTGGAGACGATCGCCGCTCCGACGAGCGCGGCGGACGTCGAGGCGCGCATCTCCTTCTCCTCGACGGCGATCGTGGTGATCGCGACGACGAGCGGCAGCTGCGTCGAACTGAAGAACGCCAGCGCGAGCCGGTCGCGCGCGTCGAGGACCTTGCCGTACAGGAGCAGGGCGGGCGTGCCGCGGACGACGAGGAAGAGGGCCAGGAACATCACGAGCTTCCCGAGCGCGGCCGGGTCCGACAGTGCACCGAGATCGAACTTCAGCCCACTCGTCACGAAGAAGAACGGGATGAGGAAGCCGTAGCCGACGGCGGTGAGCTTCGACTCGAAGACCGGGACCTCCCGGCCCTTCAGGGCGAGCCGCACGATGATGCCGGCGACGAACCCGCCGAGGAGCAGGTCGAGCCCGAGCTCCGAAGCGAGCGCCGCGAGCGCGAAGACGACGAAGACCGAGCCGCGGATGGCGATCTGTCCACTGGTTTCCAGGGTGCGCTCGATGAGATCCCACCCGGTGACGACGGACCGCGTGGCAACCACCGCGGTGATGACCGCGATGACGACGAAGAGGATCAGCAGCGCCGCGCTCGTCGCGGGGTTCGTGGTGCTGAAGAAGAGCGTGATGAGCAGGATCGGGCCGAACTCACCCACCGCACCCGCCGCGAGCAGGTAGGTCCCGAACTTCGTCTTCATCTCGCCGGCGTCGCTGAGGATCGGGATGAGCGTTCCGATCGCCGTGGTGCACATGGCAGTTCCGACGAACAGCAGCGAGATGACGATGCCGAACGCGGCGAGGATCCCCCCGAGCGCGTAGGCGAGCGCGAGCGAGATCAGCCAGCCGAGCGCGGCGAGGCGCAGCGGAATACCGCGGACCCGTTCGAGGTCGATCTCGTATCCGGCGAAGAAGAACAGCAAGCCGAGTCCGAGGCTCGCGAAGAACTCGATGAAGTCGTCGGGCTGCGCGAGGTCGAGGACCTGCGGCCCGACGATGATGCCCAGCAGCAGCTCGAGCACGACGACCGGGATCGGCAGGAACCGACTGAAGAACGAAGCGCCGATCGCCGCGATGAGCGCGACGCCGACGATGACGAGAAATGAGACGCCGTCGACCTCGACCATTGGCGCGGCACCTTACGTGCCGGAGTGGTCGGGTGGATCACCCGTTCGGGACGAGGGGTTTTTCGCCCCAGAAGCTCGCGATGGGGTTGGCGTTGAAGTTGTGGATCTCGGCGTACCCCGCGGCGCGATACATGCGCTCGGCGTGCGGCTGCTGCGGGCCGGTATCGAGGCGGGCGATCGTGAAGCCCATCTCGCGGGCGCGGTCCTCGAGGGCGACCAGGAGCGCCTTGGCGACACCGCGCCCGCGCGCCTCCGGGATGACGTACATGCGCTTGATCTCGCACGTCTCGTCGTCGAGGCGCTTCACGCCCCCGCAGCACACGGCGACGTCGCCGTCGAAGCCGACGAGGAAGTCGGCGTCCGGCGGCGCGAAGTCCGCCGGGCCCGCGGATGGCAGCTCAGGGCGGTCGATCCGCCCGTAGAGGGGCTCGAGCTCGTCGACCATCGCGGTCACGAGGTCACTGGCGGGCGGCTCACCGGCCGGCGCGGACGCGAAGCGCACGCGGCCAGTGTTCCAGGTACGGTTGGTTGCATGACACAATCCACCCCGGACGTGACCACCGGAGACGGCTACGCCGTCAGCTCGCTCGACCGGCTCGGCGAAGGCTGGGGCTTCCGGAAGATCCGCACGCCGCTTGGGCTCAGCGCGTTCGGCGCCAACGCCATCGTCCTGCCCCCGGGGTACACGTCGAACAAGCACAGGCACGAGCGCCAAGAGGAGCTGTACTTCGTCCACGAAGGGACCATCGACATGGTGTTCGGGGACGGCTCGACCCATCGGCTTGAGGCCGGCGGGCTCGCCTGGGTCGACGCCAGCACCGTGCGCAGCCTCACCAACGCCGGCGACGGCGACGCGGTCTACCTCTGCGTCGGCGGCAAGGACGGGTACGTCGAGCGGGACGGGATCAAGGTCGACTGAGCCCGCGGTGAACGTCCGATCACCGTCGTCAGAGCGACGGTGATCAGACGTTCGCGAGGTGCGGGCTACGCCGCGGCGGGCGAGAACCCGTAGGCCTCGGCCAGCTCCGGGTCCTTCGCTGCCAGCATCTCCGCGAGGTCGACCATGACCTTGCACTGCTTCCAGGTCGCGTCGTCCTGCATCTTGCCGTCGATCATGTGCACGCCGCGGCCGTCCGGGATCGCCTCGATGACCTTCTTGGCGAACAGGACCTCCTCGGGGTCCGGCGAGAAGACCTTCTTGGCGATGTCGATCTGCACCGGGTGCAGCGACCACGTGCCGACGCAGCCCATGAGGAACGCGGCGCGGAACTGGACCTCGCAGGCGACCGTGTCCTTGATGTCGCCGAACGGACCGTAGAAGGGGAGGATCCCGTTGGCCGTGCACGCGTCGACCATGCGGCCGATCGAGTAGTGCCAGAGGTCCTGCTGCGAGCGCACACGGCCGGTCTCGAGATCGTCGGGCGACGTCGGATCGGTGATCGTCTGGTAGCCGGGGTGGCCGCCGCCGACGCGCGTGGTCTTCATGCGGCGCGACGCGGCGAGGTCGGCCGGGCCGAAGCTCATGCCCTGCATGCGGGGGGAAGCGGCTGCGATCTCCTCGACGTTCGTCACGCCCTGGGCCGTCTCGAGGATTGCGTGGACGAGGATCGGCTTCTCGATCCCGGCGCGCGACTCCAGCTGCGCCAGGAGGCGGTCCATGTAGTGGATGTCCCAGGCGCCCTCGACCTTGGGGACCATGATCACGTCGAGCTTGTCGCCGATCTCGGTGACGAGCGTCGTGAGGTCCTCCAGGACCCACGGGCTGTCGAGTGCGTTGACGCGGGTCCACAGCTGCGTCGAGCCGAGGTCGATCGTCTTGCCGACCTCGACGAGACCGTTGCGCGCGGCCTCCTTGCGGTCGACCGGCACGGCGTCCTCGAGGTTGCCCAGGACGATGTCCGCCTTCGCGGCGATGTCGGGCAGCTTCGCCCGCATCTTCTCGTTGCCGGCGTCGAAGAAGTGGATCATCCGCGAGGGCGGGAACGGGATCTCGGTGACGGGATCCGGGGCGCCCACACACAGGGGCTTGAGGAAGTCGCGAGGGTTACGCACGGGACGGTCTCCTGATCAGGTCTGGACGTTGGATCGTAGGTGACGAGACCGCATCGAGGAGTGCAGGTGCGGCACGATGTACGGCCGTCGCGCCCGCACGCGCGCCACTGACCCAGACCCACGGAGACCCATGAGCTTCACGCCCGGCACCGATGATCAGCAGCGCGTCCGCGAGGAGTCCGGCGCGCACACGTACGGCCGCTACCTCGAGGAGTTCGAGGTCGGCGACGTCTACAAGCACTGGCCCGCGAAGACGGTGACCGAGTCCGACGATCACCTCTTCTGCCTCATCACGATGAACCACCACCCGCTGCACCTCAACGACGTGTACGCGTCGAAGAGCCAGCAGGGGCGCAACGTGGTCGTCGGCCCGCTCGTCTACTCCCTCGCGCTCGGCATGAGCGTCTCGGACGTCTCGGGCAAGGCGATCGCCAACCTCGCCACCGAGGAGCTCTCGCACCCCAACCCCGTCTTCCACGGCGACACGCTGTTCGTCGAGACGGAGGTGCTCGAGAAGAAGGAGTCCAAGAGCAAGCCGGATCGCGGCGTCGTGAAGGTCCACACCCGCGTCTACAACCAGGACGGCGTCCTCGTCGCCGAGTTCAAGCGTCTCGTCCTGGTGCCGCGCAAGACCCCGGGCGCGTAGTCCCGGTCACGAATCGGCCTTCGCATGTGGGTTTCCCGCGACATGTGTCGCGGGAACCCGCATGACCTGGCAGCCGCCGCGTTGGTACCCTTCGCGCACTCGGCAGGACCCCGAGGTATGGCTGGTGTCGTCATCGCAGGACGTCGATGACGGGACGGCCCCGCGAATCGTTCCTTGATTTGCGCCCTCGCGGTCGGCTCCGAAACCAACTCAGGCTCAGCGACACGCGAGGCATCGTTCCGTGACTCAGACCACCGCCGCCCCGACTCAGAACCAGAAGCTTCTCGCCTGGGTGGAGGAGATCGCCGCCCTCACCAAGCCGGAGGCGGTGTATTGGTGCGACGGCTCGGCCGAGGAGTACGACCGGCTCTGCCAGGAGCTCGTCGACCACGGCACCTTCCGCAAGCTCAGCGACGCCAAGCGTCCGAACAGCTACCTGGCGTGGACCGACCCGTCCGACGTCGCCCGCGTCGAGGACCGCACGTTCATCTGCGCCGCGACCGAGGAAGAGGCCGGTCCGAACAACAACTGGCGCGCGCCCGACGAGATGCGCGCCGAGATGAACAAGATCTTCGAGGGCGCGATGGCCGGGCGGACGATGTACGTCATCCCGTTCAGCATGGGCCCCGTCGGTTCGGACAAGAGCCACATCGGCGTCCAGGTCACCGACTCGCAGTACGTCGTCACGAACATGCGGATCATGACCCGCATGGGGCAGAAGGCGCTGGACCAGCTCGGCGCCGAGGGTGAGTTCGTCCCCTGCGTCCACTCCATCGGCGCGCCGCTGGCGCCCGGCCAGGAGGACGTCGTCTGGCCGACGAACGCCGACACGAAGTACATCGTCCACTACCCCGAGACCCGCGAGATCTGGTCCTACGGTTCTGGCTACGGCGGCAACGCGCTGCTCGGCAAGAAGTGCTTCGCCCTGCGTATCGCCTCGATCATGGCGCGCGACGAGGGCTGGATGGCCGAGCACATGCTCATCCTCAAGCTCACCTCGCCCGAGGGGAAGGTCAAGTACGTCACCGGCGCGTTCCCGAGCGCGTGTGGCAAGACCAACCTCGCGATGCTCGTCCCGACGCTCGAGGGCTGGACGGTCGAGACGGTCGGCGACGACATCGCCTGGCTGAAGTTCGGCGACGACGGCCGGCTGTACGCGATCAACCCCGAGGCCGGCTTCTTCGGCGTCGCCCCGGGCACGGGCGCGGACACGAACCCGAACGCCATCGCGTCGATCGCCAAGAACACGATCTTCAGCAACTGCGCGCTGACCGACGACGGCGACATCTGGTGGGAGGGCCTCACGAAGGAGAAGCCCGCGCACCTCATCGACTGGCACGGCAACGACTGGACCCCGGAGTCCGACACGCCGGCCGCGCACCCGAACGCCCGCTTCACCGTCCCGGCCGACCAGGCGCCCTGCCTGGCCGACAACTGGGAGGACCCGGCCGGCGTGCCGATCGACGCCTTCCTGTTCGGCGGCCGCCGCGCGTCCGGCGTCCCGCTCGTGCGTGAGGCGTTCGACTGGGAGCACGGCACGTTCCTCGCCGCGACGATGAGCTCGGAGCAGACCGCGGCCGCGTTTGGCCAGGTCGGCGCCCTGCGCTTCGACCCGTTCGCCCAGCTGCCGTTCGCCGGCTACAACATGGGCGACTACATGGCCCACTGGCTGAAGATCGGCGAGACGCCCGGCGCGAAGCTCCCGAAGATCTTCTACGTCAACTGGTTCCGCAAGGACGAGAACGGCAAGTTCATGTGGCCGGGCTTCGGCGACAACAGCCGCGTCCTGGAGTTCGTCTTCCGCCGCTGCGACGGCGAGGGCGAGGTCGTCGAGACCCCGATCGGCTACGTGCCGGCGGAGGGCGAGATCAACGTCGAGGGCCTCGACATCGCCCCGGAGACGATGAAGGACCTGCTGACCGTCGACGTCGAGACCGTCAAGCAGGAGCTGCCGCAGGTCGAGGAGAGCCTCACGAAGTACGGCTCGCACCTGCCCGAGGGCATCAAGCGTCAGCTCGAGAAGCTGAAGGCGGCAGTCGCCTAGGACCCGTTGCGGCCCCTGGTCGCGCGCTCCAGCGCGGCCAGGCGGTCGTCCCACGCTGCGCCCACGTTCGCCATCCACGCGATCGCGTCGGTCAGCGGGGCAGGAGTGGCGCGCCACCGGGTCTCACGGCCGGCGCGCTCGCCCTCGACCAGGGCGGCGTCCGCGAGCACCTGCAGATGCTTGGCCACGGCCTGCCGGGTCACCGGCAGGTCGGCGGCGAGCTGCGTCGCGGTGATGCCCTGGCGCGCGGCGACCGTGTCGAGCACGGTGCGCCGCGTGGGGTCGGCGAGCGCGGTGAAGACGAGGTCGGTGGACACCTGCGGTCTTTTCTCGTCGGTATGCGACGTCAAAGCACCACGGGCGTGCGGGCGGCGAGCATCGGCAGCGCCATCGCGGCCGGGCCGTACATGTGCCCGCCGCGGAGGACGGGATGCGTCCCGATCGTCTGGGTGCTGACCGCGTAGACCGGCGCGCTCTCGACGACGCGCACCCGCGTGCCGCCGTCCTCCTCCTCGAGCGTCAGGCAGACCCGCGTGCGCAGGTCCTCGCTGGCGGCGCGCCACCACAGGACGAGGCGCTCGCCGGGGACGACCTCCTCGACCTCGACATCGCGCTCCTCGCCGTCGTGCAGCCACAGCCAGCCGCGCTCGCCCTCGGCGAGCTCGAGGTCGGCGCCGGCGCACAGCCAGCCGCGCAGGTCGGCCAGGGCCTCCCACGCCGCATCGCGGTCGAGGTCGTCGAGCAGGATCTCTCGGGTGACGTTCATGGCGCTGGCGCTCCCTTTCGCAACCGTTGGGTTGCGTACATGCTACCGTGCTCCGTACAAAGCGCAACCCATGAGTTGCATGACACGGAGGTGGGGACATGCCGCTGGTTCCGATGGTGATCAAGAGCGACGGCCGCGGCGAGCGGTCCTTCGACATCTACTCGCGCCTGCTCAACGAGCGGATCATCTTCCTCGGCACCCAGATCGACGACGAGGTTGCCAACCTCATCGTGGCCCAGCTGCTGCACCTCGAGGCCGAGGATCCGGAGAAGGACATCAGCCTCTACGTCAACTCGCCGGGCGGGGTCGTTTACGCGGGCCTGGCGATCTACGACACGATGCAGTTCATCAAGCCCGACGTGCAGACGATCTGCTGCGGGATCGCGATGTCCGCGGGCTCACTGGTCCTCATGGGCGGCGCGCCCGGCAAGCGGATGTCGCTGCCGAACAGCCGGATCCTCATCCACCAGCCGCTCGGCGGGTTCCAGGGGCAGGCCACCGACATCGAGATCCACGCCCGCGAGACGCTCGCGATCCGCCGGCGGCTGGACGAGCTCTACGCCCAGCACACGGGACAGAGCATCGAGCAGGTCCACGACGACATGGAGCGCGACCGCTTCTTCACCCCCGATGAGGCCGTGGAGTACGGCCTCATCGATCGGGTCATCGAGGATCGCGCGGCGGTGCTCAGCCCTGCGGGTTGACGCCGTAGTACTTGGCGCTGAACTCGACCGGCAGGCAGGGCGACTGCTCCACCGTGAGGGTGCCCTTCGCCTTGCCGCCGGAGAACTTCGCGGTCACCGTGACGTCCCGGATCTGCTTGTCGCTCGACCCCTCGTAGACCGCCGCCTTGCCGCTGAACGACACACTGCCGCTGCTGGAGATCTTCGCCTTCTTGGAGATCTGGATCCCGCCGCCGGAGACGATGCTGCCGTCGGCGCCCTTGTACTGGCACGGGAACTGCATGGACTTCAGCGCCTTGGCGTTCTTCGTGGTGACGAGGTAGACCTGCAGCTTGACGTCGATGTACGTCCCGCGCTTGGGATACGCGGCCCAGGCGGCCGGGGCGAGGACGAGCAGCGAGCTGATGGCGATGGCGACGACGCGACGGGCGGACATGGCCGCGAAGCTATCCGCCCCGGGCGGGCGAACGCGAGCGCGAGTACGTCGTCGTGCGTATCAGCGGTGGTCGCCGCCGGCCGCGGCGGGCGGCCGCGACTCCTCGGCGAGTGAGGTGATGGTCAGCACGCCGCGCGCCGACTCCTCGAGCACCTCGGTCGCCTCTTCGGCCGAACGCGCGTAGAGCTCGACGAGCAGGTGCACCGTGATCGTGTTGTCGTCGTCGTGCTTGTGGAACCGCACGTGGGTGAAGAACTCGCGGGTGCCGTGGTCGCCGAACGCGGCGTACGACAGCGCGTCGCCGGCCTCGGGCCCTGAGCACGTCTCGACGTCGTCGCTGTGCACCGTCACGGTGCAGGAGGCGACCCACGGCGTTCCGGCGATCATCCGCTCCCAGCGGTCCTCGACGGGCTCGACGCGGCCGTTGTGGAATGCCAGGTGAGGCTGGTCGTGCATGCACTGCAGGCACTGGACGACGGCCTCCTGCAGCTCGTCGACGACCTCCGCGCGCTCACCGGTCTCCGGATCGATCCGGTGAATGCCCTCGTAGTGGACCTGCACCTCGAGATCGGTCGACCAGCAGCGGTAGCAGCGAAGCCACGCGCGAACCTCGGAACCCTCCATGTCAGGGATGGTAGTGGCGCGGGCCCACGGCATTCCGGACGGGCTCGGAGAGCGCCGCCGGGACCAGGCGCAGCGCGGAGCTCAGGAGCACCTCGTCGGCGCGTTCCAGGCGGGGGAGGTCGATCGGTTCCTCGGCGGTTGCGATCGCTGGATCGGCGAGCATCGAGGCGCGGCGGACCCCGGGCAGCAGGCGGCCGTCGGCCGGTGGCGTGACGAGCAGATCGCCCTCGCGCAGCCACACGTTCGCCCAGGCGGCCTCGAGGACCTCGCCGCCGCGATCGCACAGCAGCCAGGACGCGCCGTCTGCGGGACCGCGCAGGATCGAACGGTCGGCCCACTTGTGTTCGCCCAGGCCACCGGGCAGCAGGACCGGAATGAGCTTGACCGGTGCGGCGAGCGGGGCGGGGGCGGGCCGGGCCATGACGGTGACGGTCCATCCACCGCGCGTGTCGGGCACCGCGATGATCCTCGCCGCTGCGGCCCCCTCGCGCGCGAGGGCGTGGACCTCGTCGGCGGCGACCGCGAGGTCGGGCGCAGTGCCGCGCAGCCGCGTCGCGCTGCGGTGGAGGCGCGTGAGGTGGGCGTCGAGCGCGACCGGCGCGCCGTCGGCCAGGAGCACCGTCTCGAAGATCCCCGCCGCCGGGTCGGGACGGAACGTCGTGGTGGTGAGCAGCGCCGGCGGTGAGATCGGGGCGCTGCGGCGGGCCGGCTCGGTGGGAGCCGGCAGGCCGAGCGCGCGAAGCAGCGGCGCGGCCTTGACGAGGCACTCCCGCCGCTCGTCGCCCGGCTCGGAATCGGCGACGATGCCGCCGCCCACGCCGAGCGCGAGCTCCTCTCCCTGCACCTCGAGCGTGCGGATGGCGACGCTGAGCTCCAGCCCTGCGATCGGGCTCACGTAGCCGATGGCCCCGCAGTGCGCGCCGCGCGCCGTGGCCTCCTCGGCGGCGATGACCTTCAGCGCCTGGACCTTCGGCGCGCCGACCACGGATCCGGGAGGGAAGCACGCGCGCAGGAGCTCGGCGTCGCCGACCTCCTCGCGCAGCGTGCCCGACACCCGCCGGACGAGCTGCCACACGCCCGGATGCGCCTCGACCTCCGGGGCGCCGACCTCGATGCTGCCGTACGCGCAGACGCGGCCCAGGTCGTTGCGCATGAGGTCGACGATCATCACGTTCTCCGCCGCGTCCTTCGCCGCGGAGGCGAGCTCGCGCGCCCCGGCGTCGTCACCCTTCACCCGCGGGCGCGTCCCCTTCATCGGCAGGGTCTCCACGTGCCGTCCGCGCCGGCGCAGGAAGAGCTCCGGCGACGCGCTGAGCACCGCGCCGTCGTCCCAGCCGATGAACGCGCCGTAGGCGGCGGGGGCGCGGTCCATGATCGTGAGCCACGCCTCGAGCGGCGCGCCGGTGAACGGGCCGCCGATCCGCAGCGAGATGTTCGCCTGGAAGATCTCGCCGGCGTGGATGCGGTCGACGACCGAGGAGACCGCATCCTCGTGGCCGGCGCCGCCGGGCGGCAGGACGCCGAGGGGCCCAGCCCGCCATGGCCGCGCCGCCGGCGGCGCGGCCAGACGCGCGCGGAGGACCTCGGCGCGTGCGGCGACCGCGGCCTCGCGGCCGGGCAGGCCCAGCGACTCCAGCCAGCACCGGCCCTGCGCGTCGAGACGCAGGACATGGTCGTAGAAGGCCAGGCGATGCGGTGGCGCCGTCGCGCCGCGCGGCGGGGCGAACGCCGGCAGATCCTCAACGCGAGCGCTCAGCTCGAAGCCCAGCAGGCCGACCCATCCACCGCCGAAGCCGCCGTGGTCCGGTGGGGCGGGGAGGTCGTCGAGCGCCTTGAACGGGTCCTCGTCCTCGGGCAGCTCGCGCAAGGGTGAGGAGCCCGCGATGACCGAGCCGTCGGCCCACCGCCCGGCAAGCACGAACGGGCGCGGGTCGGCGCCGACCGCGCGCGCGACGTCGGAGAGGGTGACGTTCTCGGCGAGCAGCACCACGCCACAGGTGATAGCGGATCGCGCGATCGGACTGAGGAAAGGGGCGCCAGGCGACCATTTCTTCAGGCGCGTTGCTTGTTACGGTCCGTCAGGTGAGCACCGCGACCCGCATCGACGTGCATTTCCCCTCGGGGGATACGACCTGCGCAGGCTGGCTGTACCCGGGCGGCGATGGTCGGGCGATCGTCCTGGGCCACGGGTTGGGCGCCGTCAAGGAGATGCGCCTGGACGCCTACGCCGAGCGCTTCGCCGCCGCCGGCTTCACCGTGCTCGCCTTCGACTACCGCCACTTCGGCGAGAGCGGCGGCGAGCCGCGCCAGCTGCTCGACCCCGACCGCCAGCTCGAGGACTGGGCGGCGGCGCTGGCCTACGTCCGCGGCCTGCCGGAGGTCGATCCCGATCGCGTCGCGATCTTCGGGACGTCGTTCGGCGGCGGCCACGTCATCGAGGTCGCCGCGCGCGATGCGCGGGTCGTCGCCGCGATCTCGCAGTGCCCGTTCACCGACGGGCTGCGCTCCGCGACGAAGATCGACCCGAAGGGCACCGCCGGCGTCGGCGTGCTCGTCGCGCGGGACCTGCTGGCCGCGGCGCTGGGCCGTGAGCCGGTCCGCGTGGCGCTCGCCGGCGCGCCCGGCTCACCGGCGCTCATGAACGCGCCCGACGCCGTCTCCGGCTACGAGGCCATCGTCCCGGAGGGCTTCACCCACGAAGACGGTGTCGCGGCCCGCGTGGCCCTGAAGATCCCGCGCATGCGCCCGGGCGCCCGGGCGAAGGATGTGCGCTGCCCGATCTTCTTCGCCGTGTGCGACGAGGACACCGTCGCGCCGCCCGGCCCGACCCTGAAGTACGCCGCCGAGGCGCCGAAGGGCGAGATCCACCGCTACCCGGTCGGCCACTTCGACATCTACCTCGGCGAGCCGTTCGAGCGCGCGATGGCCGACTACCTCGACTTCCTCAGCCGGTCAACAGCACCCACACCACGCTGATCGCGAACGCGATCTGGCCCACGGTCATCGCGGTGCCGAGGTTCGCCGCGCCGGCGACCTCCGCGACGAGCGTCCCGACGACGAACGCGCCGAGGACGATCGCAAGCTGGGCGGGCCAGCCCGACGGGGCTGCGGGGACGGTCATGCGGCGGCCTTCCGTTCGAGGGCGGCGACGAGGGACGGAACGTCGAGCGACGGGTCCTGCTCGGTGAGGAGCCTGACGGCGGCGCGGCGGCCGCCGAGCGCCCGCATCCCGCGTTCGCCGTGCTCAACGGCGAAGTCGGCGAGCGCGGCGGCGCGGCGGGCCTCGCGACGGCGGGCGGGGACGTCGAGCGCGTCGCGGTGCGCGTCGAACGCGTCGATGAGGTCGTCGATCCCGGTCGGCGGCGGGACCGAGCTCACGGGGACGATCTGCGTGTCGCGCGCACCGAGCGAACGCAGCGCGGCGGAGAGGTCGCGCCGTGCCCGGATCGCGATCTGCCCGAGGTCCGCCTTCGTGACGACGAGGACGTCGGGCGTCTCCATGATCCCGCTCTTGAGGAACTGCAGCGCGTCTCCGGAGCCAGGTTGCACGATGACGGCGACGGTGTCGGCGACGTCAGCGACGTCGGTCTCGGACTGCCCGACCCCGACGGTCTCGATGACGACGACGTCGAACGCGGCAGACAGGGCGAGCGCCGCCTCGCGGGTGCCGGCAGCCAGCCCGCCGAGCCGCTCGCCGGCGGCGGTGGAGCGGATGAAGATCTGCCGGTCGTCCGGATCGTAGGTGATGCGCGCGCGGTCGCCGAGCAGGGAGCCGCCCGAGCGCTTCGAAGAGGGATCGACGGCGAGGACCGCGACGCTGCGGCCCCGGTCGCGCCACGCCTGCACGAGTGCGGAGAGCAGCGTCGACTTCCCGGCGCCGGGCGGGCCTGTAACGCCGATGACATGGCCGGGTGCCTCCGCGCCGATCGCCGCAGGGGAGACCTCGTGCAGGAGCCGCGCGGCCTCCTCGCGGTCGCGCGGCGCGCGCGACTCCAGCAGGTTCAGCGCCGCGGGCGCGGCCGAGAGGTCGCGGTCACGCAGGCGGACACCGATCTGGGCGCCGCGTGAGGTCGAGGTGGCCGGGACGGAGGACACGCCGGGAACGCTATCCGGTCGGCGGCCGGCAGCCGATGCACCACTTGCCAGAACTTCCGACCGGACATAGTGTCTCGCGCCATGCGCCGCCTCGCCGATCACCTCACCTACGCGAACGTCATGGCCACGATCGCCGTCTTCATCGCCCTGGGGGGCGTCTCGTGGGCGGCTGTCACGCTCCCGCGTAACAGCGTGGGCACCGCGCAGATCAAGAATGGCGCCGTCAGCGAGAAGAAGCTGGCGAAGAACGTCCGGACGCAGCTCGCGAAGGCGGGCAGCGGCGCGACCACCGGTGCGTCGAGCATCGGGCAGCAGGGTCCCGCCGGCCTGCCGGGAACCACCGGTGCCGTCGGCGCGACCGGGGCGACGGGCGCGACCGGGGCGACCGGGGCGACGGGGCCTGCCGGGCCGCAGGGGGAGAAGGGCGCGACGGGTGCGCAGGGCATCCAGGGCCCGAAGGGCGACAAGGGCGACAAGGGCGACACCGGCGCGGCGGGCACCCCCGGCAGCAACGCCACGATCAACGGCGTCACCGCCGGCGGTGACCTCACGGGGACCTATCCCAACCCGCTGCTGGGGGCCAATGTCGTCGACGCCGGCAACGTGTCGCCGAACGCCCTCGGCGGCGACGATATCGACGAGAGCACCCTGCGCATGCCGGGCGGCGGCTTCACTGGCGTGGCGGTGGGGTTGACGAAGACGATCGCGTCGACGGAAGACGGCACGCTCACCGCGACGTGCACCGACGGGGGCTCGGGCAAGGTCGGGATGACGTTCGAGTGGACGAACACGAGCGGCTTCTCGGAGCCTGTGGTCGCCATCGGATCCTCGGCGGGGGCGACCCCGGTGACGGTGGGCTCGACACTCTCGCCGGGTATCACGCTGCCCGTCGCCCTGGACGGCTCGGCCGTGTCGAACGCGGGCCGGACCCTCACGCTCAACGTCGCGACCGGGACCGTCGTGCTCGCGGGTGGCCTCACCCGCGGCGCCGGCACGAGCACCTGCTCGATGTGGGCGATCGCGCTGCTGCGCTGACGGCGAGGCGGCCCGCAGCCGCCTCCCCGTCCCACCCGGCGGCTACGCCGTGGCCGCCACCCCGTGGGCCTCGGCGACGAGGCCCACGATGTCCCGCATGATCTGGTTCATGTTGAAGTCCTTCGGCGTGTAGACGCCGGCGACCCCGGCGGCCTTCAGCGGCGCCACGTCGGCCTCGGGGATGATCCCGCCGACGACGACCGGCGCCTCGACGCCCGCCGCGCGGAGCTCCTCGATGACCGCGGGGATGAGCTCCTTGTGCGAGCCGGAGAGAATCGACAGGCCGATGACGTGGACGCCCTCGTCGAGCGCCGAGCGCGCGATCTGCTGCGGCGTCAGGCGGATGCCCTCGTAGACGACGTCCATGCCCACGTCGCGGGCGCGGACGGCGATCTGCTCGGCGCCGTTGGAGTGGCCGTCGAGGCCCGGCTTGCCGACGAGGATCTTCACGGTGCGGCCGAGCGCCTCGCCCACGCGGGCGACCTCCTCGCGCACCTCCTCGAGATCGGCGCCCACCTCGGCCGCGGTGGCTTCGCCGACGCCTGTCGGGCCGCGGTACTCGCCGAACGCGTCGCGCAGGGTCTGGGCCCACTCGCCGACGGTCACGCCGGCCTTCGCTGCCTCGATGCTCGCGGGCATGATGTTCTGCGATTCGTCGAGCGCGACCTCGCGGAGCTTCGTCAGCGCCGCGTCGACGGC
This sequence comes from Bifidobacterium breve, assembly GCA_945878865.1. Lineage (GTDB taxonomy): Bacteria > Actinomycetota > Thermoleophilia > Solirubrobacterales > Solirubrobacteraceae > Svornostia. The sequence continues at coordinate 253,750 of CAMCUD010000002.1, forward strand.
GGCCTGGTCGCGGCCGGCGCGCCACGCCTGCACGGCCTCGCGCTGCTGGGCCTCGACCGCGGGATCGACGGTCATGATGCCGCCCTCCTCGTCGACCAGCGGCGACGGCGAGGACTCCGTGAACTTGTTCATGCCGACGACGACCTGCTCGCCGGCCTCGATGCGCCGCCAGCGCTCGCGGTGGCTGTCGACGAGCGCGGCCTTCATGTACGGCACGGCCTCGACCGCGCCGCCGTGCTCCTCGACGACCGCCATCTCGGCGCGGGCGCCGGCAAGCAGCTCGTTGACGAGCCCGTCCATGACGACCGAACCCTCGAAGATGTCCGGGTACTCGAGGAGATCCGTCTCGAAGGCGAGCACCTGCTGGATGCGCAGCGACCACTGCTGATCCCACGGGCGGGGGAGGCCCAGCGCCTCGTTCCACGCCGGCAGCTGCACGGCGCGGGCGCGGGCGTTGCGCCCGAGGGTCACGGCGAGCGCCTCGAGGACGATGCGCTGCACGTTGTTCTCCGGCTGCGCCTCGGTCAGGCCGAGCGAGTTGACCTGCACGCCGTAGCGGAAGCGCAGGTGCTTCGGGTCCTGCACGCCGTAGCGCTCGCGGCCGAGCTCCTCCCAGAGGATGCTCATCGCGCGCAGCTTCGCGTGCTCCTCGACGAAGCGCACGCCGGCGTTGACGAAGAACGAGATGCGGCTGAAGACCTTGCCCATCTGGTCCTCCGGCACGCGCTCACGGGCGGCGTCGAGGACGGCGATGGCGTTGCTCATCGCGTAGGCGATCTCCTGGACGGGCGTGGCGCCCGCCTCCTGCAGGTGGTAGCTGCAGATGTTGATCGGGTTCCACTTCGGGACCTCGTTGACCGTGAAGGCCACCATGTCCGCGATGAGGCGCATCGACGGGCCGGGCGGGAACGCGTATGTGCCTCGCGCCAGGAACTCCTTGATGATGTCGTTCTGCGTCGTGCCCTGCAGCAGGGCGCGGTCGACGCCGTTGTCCTCGGCGGTGGTGATGTAGAGCGAGAGCAGGAACGCCGCCGTGGCGTTGATCGTCATCGACGTGTTCATGTTGTCGAGCGGGATGCCGTCGAGCAGCGTGTGCATCTCGCCCTTGTGGGGGATCGGCACGCCGACCTTGCCGACCTCACCCCGGGCCAGCTCGTGGTCCGGGTCGTAGCCGGTCTGGGTCGGGAGGTCGAACGCGATCGACAGGCCCGTCTGGCCCTTGGACAGGTTCTCGCGGTACAGCTCGTTGGAAGCCTTCGCCGTCGAGTGACCGGCGTAGGTCCGCATCATCCACGGCCGGTCGCGCTCGGGCAGGCGGTGCGCAGGGGTCTCGCTCATCAGACCGTGAATTGTAAGGTGGCGCGCCATCATGAGCGTGCCCGCCCACATCGACGTGAGACACCTCGGCCGCCCGGAGGTCATCGGGGTGTGGAAGGTCGACGACGTGCTCGTCGACCCCGGGCCGTCGGTGTCACTGCCCACGCTGCTCGACGCCCTGGGCGATTGGGTGCCCAGCCGCATCCTGCTGACCCACATCCACCTCGACCACGCCGGTGGCACCGGGACGCTCGCCGCGCGCTGGCCCGATGTCGAGGTGTGGGTCCACGAACGTGGCGCGCCGCACCTCATCGACCCGTCCAAGCTGCTTTCCAGCGCGCAGCGCATCTACGGCGACGAGATGGACACGCTCTGGGGCGACATCCTTCCCGTGCCCGAAGGCCGCATGCGGATCCTGTCCGGCGGCGAGTCGATCGAGGGCTTCGACGTCGCCTACACGCCGGGCCACGCCAGCCACCACGTCGCCTACCGCCACGAGCGCACGGGCTGGGCGTTCACCGGCGATGTCGCGGGCATCCGCATCGACCCGCACGACTTCATCCTGCCGCCCACGCCGCCGCCGGACATCGACGTCGAGCTGTGGCACCGCTCGATCGACCAGCTCCAGGCCTGGGCGCCCACCGCGCTGGCGCCGACGCACTTCGGCCCGTCGGCGAACGCGGCCGACCACCTCGAGCGCCTGCACGAGGCGCTGACGGGCTGGGCCGAGCTCGCCCGCCACGTCGACGGGGATGTGTTCGCCGGCGCCGTTCGCGCCGCCGAGGCCAGCGCGCTTCCGCTGGAGGTCCGCGACGCCCTGGAGCAGGGCATGGCCGCCGCGAACATGTGGCCGGGCCTGCATCGGTACTGGTCCAAGCGCGGGTGACGTCCACCGGGGTTGGACGGTTCGCCGATGCTCGCTAGTGTGCTCGGCGTATGAGCCAGACCATCGAGCTACCTCGCGTCTCCGGCCCCGGCTCGGGCCTGGGCGACGCATGGCGGGTGATCGTCAAGAACGACGATCACAACACCTTCCAGCATGTCGCGCACACCCTCGCGCGGTACATCCCCGGCGTGACGGTCGACTCCGGGTACGCCATCGCCGACCGCATCCACAACAGCGGCCTCGCCGTCGTGTGGACCGGTCACCGCGAGGCCGCGGAGCTGTACTGGGACCAGCTCCGGGGCGCGGGCCTCACGATGGCCCCGCTCGAGCAGGGCTAGCACGTTTCGCGCGACGCGCAGCGGGCATGATCGCTCGCAGGGACGATGACGGACCGCGAAGCCAGCCAGTCCGCGGCGCGCGCTCGCCGCGAGCGCGAGCTGCTGCGGCGCTACCACGAGCAGGGCGACATCCGGGCTCGGGAGCAGCTCCTCGAGGAGATGCTCCCGCTCGCGCGTTCCCTGGCGTCCCGCTATGCCGGGCGCGGTGAGCCCCTGGAGGACCTCGTCCAGGTCGCGTCCGTCGGCCTGGTCAAGGCGATCGACGGGTTCGACCTCGACCGCGAAGTGCGCTTCTCCAGCTACGCGACCCCGACCGTGCTCGGCGAGCTGCGCCGCCACTTCCGCGACACCACGTGGATGGTCCGCGTGCCGCGCGGCATGCAGGAGCTGCAGCTCGAGATCGCGCGCCAGCGCGACCGGCTGACCACGGAGCTCGGCCGCGCGCCCACCGTCCAGGAGCTCGCCAAGGCCGTCGATCAGCCCTTCGAGGAGGTGCTGGCCACGATCCAGAGCCAGGACGCGCGGCGCGCGCGCTCCTTCGAGGAGCCCACGGGGGAGGACCTGACGCTCGGCGACACGCTCGGCGGAGGCGACCCCGAACTCGGGCTTGCCGAGACCCGCGCGATGTTGGGCGACGCCTCGGCGATCCTGTCGCCGCGCGACCGTGAGGTGCTGCGGCTGCGCTTCGCCGAGGACCTGACGCAGTCGCAGATCGCCGAGCAGGTCGGCGTCTCGCAGATGCAGATCTCGCGGATCATCCGCCGCTCGCTGGAGCGGCTGCGCGACCGGCTGGAGGACTGACGACGCGCACCCCGCCGGGCGGGGTGCGCAGGAACAGCGTCGCTAGGCGGTCTCGAGCTCGAGACGGCCGCTGGCCGCCCGCTGCACGGGCGAGTAGAGGACCGGCACGGTGTACCAGCCCGCCGTCGAGGCACGCATGTCCTGGAACTCCTCGCCGTACCAGAACCGCTCCCACTCGAGCTTCGACGGGAACTCGAGGAAGTGGAAGAACTTGTACTTGTCCTCCTTGGACCGGTACAGGTCGTAGCTCAGCGCGCCGTTCTTCAGCGCGTCCTTGCTGATCTTCTCGAGCGCGTACTCGAGGTCGTCGGCCCGGAACGCCGTGGCGTACCAGGGAATATGCACCGTGTACGACATCAGGCGCCCACCTCCGCGTGGATCGCGCCGGGACCCTCGGCCGTGCGGCCCAGGCCCTCGGATTCCGCGCCGACCAGGATCGAGATCTTGCCGGCGTGCTTGTTCTCGTGCATGAGCTGGTGCGCTTCTGCGACCTGCTCGAAGCCCATCGTCTTCCAGAGGACCGGCTGAATCAGCCCCTGGTCGATGAGGGCGTTGGCCTTGTGGCACTCCCACGCGTTGGCGAAGTGCGAGCCGAGGATCTCCTTCTGGCGCATCCACAGGTACCGGACGTCGAAGTCCAGCGTGTAGCCCGAGGTGGCGCCGCAGATCACGACCTTGCCGAAGGTCTTCACGGTGAAGACGGACGTCGGGAACGTCGCGGCTCCGACGTGCTCGAAGACGATGTCGGGTGACTCGCCGAGGATCTCCTTCACGCGCTTGGCGAACTCGCGGGAGACCTTGAAGCGCGCCTTCTCCTCCTCGGGCGTCTCCTTGCCCGTGCGCATCATGCCCTTGAAGTCGTTGCGGTTGATGAAGTCCTTGGCGCCGAGCTGCTTGACGAGCTCGCCCTTCTCGTCGGACGACACCACGCCGACGGACTCGCCGCCCGCGGCCTTGACGAGCTGGGTGGCGAAGACGCCGAGGCCGCCCGCCGCGCCCCAGATGAGGACCTTCTGGCCGGCCTCGATCTTCGCGCGGTTGAAGAGCATGCGGTACGCCGTGAAGTACGTGAGGCCGTACGAGGCGGCCTCCTCCCACGACAGCGACTTGGGCTTGGGCAGCAGCTGCTGGGCCTGGACCTTCGTGAACTGCGCGAACGAACCCCAGGTCGTCTCGTAGCCCCAGATGCGCTGGCTCGGCGCCGCCATCGGGTCGAGGCCGTGGACCTCGACGTCCTCGTAGGAGGTCATGTTGCAGTGGATGACGACCTCGTCGCCGACCTTCCAGCGGGTCACGCCGGGGCCGACCTTCCAGACGACGCCCGAGGCGTCCGAGCCGCCGATGTGGTGGCCGTACTCGGGGTGGTCGGCGTAGTTGAAGACCGAGACGGGCTGGCCGAGGGCCGCCCAGACGTTGTTGAAGTTCACGCCGGCGGCCATGACCCGGACGATGACCTCGAAGGCGCCGGGCTCCGGGACGTCGATCTCCTCGACCTGGAAGGCGTCCTTCGGCTCGCCCTCGCGCTCCTGGCGGATGACCCACGCGGCCATGGTCTTGGGCAGCTCGCCCGGCTGGGCATCGACTTCGGTCACTCGACTCAGATCAACGGCCACGGTCTGGAACCCCTACAAGTTTCGCGGTCAGGACAGCGGCCGGATCCTACCGGCCAACGCACGACATCGGCTTCCTGCCTTTTACGGCTGGAGGAGGTCGTTGTTCGAGTTGGGCCGCTCAGGCCCGACGGCGAGGGTCGTCGAGCGGGCGCTGTCGCCTTCTCCGACGGTCACCGTGTAGCGGCCCTCGGGCAGATCGGCCTGCAGCGCGGCGGTGTCCGACGGGTTGATCGGGCCGGTGCGCTGGCGCAGGCCCGCGCCCGAGCCGGCCGTCTCGAGCTTGAGCTCCTTCGACGTGCCGGTCTGGTTCGTGACGACCAGGCGCACGGGGCCGGCGCCGAACTGCTTGGGCGAGACGGCGACCTGCTTGTCGAGGATCGCGGCGCTCACGACGATGGGCGTCGGGGGGCGGTTGCCCCGCGGCTGCTGCTCCTCGCCGCCGCACGACGACGCGAACAGGCCCACGGCGAGGACGCCCGCGGCAAGGCGCAGGCGAGACGGCGTCATGGCGTGCGTCGCGATCTCCATCCCAGGTGCGTCACGGACGACGCGAGGAGAACCCTAACCGACGAGCCCGCGGCGTTCGGTCTCGAGGAACTCGAGCTCGGCCTGAAGGTGGTCCCACGCCTCGGTTTCGGCCTCGTCGTACTCCGCGCCGGTCAGGCCGCGCAGGGCCTCGCGGTAGTCGATCCACGCGTCGGTGACGGCGGCATCGAGCTCGGCGAGCCGGACGGCGGGGTCATCGGATGTCGCGAACGAGGACATGGCTCGATGCTAGATCATCCTCGAGCGGCGCCGCGTGGGCAATCGATCGGTCGTCCGCAACTCGGCGTGCACGCCGTCGGTGGGACGCGGTACCACTCCGCGATGGACCTCGACGACCAGCCGCTGGCCTCCGCGGAGTTCCTCGTCGTCGACTGCGAGACGAACGGCCGCGCCGGGGCGGCGTGCGAGCTGACGGAGGTCGGCGCCGTGCTCGTCGGCGGCGGTGAGCTGCACGACAGGTGGTCCTCGCTCGTGGCCGTGCGCGCGCCGCTCACCCGGCGCATCCAGCGCTTCACTGGGATCACCCAGGCGATGGTCGACGGCGCGCCGCCGCCGCAGGCGGTGCTCCAGCAGCTCGCCACGCGCATGGAAGGCCGGGTGCTCGTCGCGCACAACGCGCCCTTCGATCGCCGCGCGCTCGCGCAGGGCTTCCGCGAGGCGGGGCTGCGCTGGCCGGCCCCACCCGTCCTGTGCACGGTCGCGATCGCGCGCAAGTTCGCGCCGCTGCAGACCAAACGCGGCCTCGCGACGCTCGCCGCCGGGCTGGGCATCGACGTCGAGCAGTCGCACCGCGCGCTGCCGGACGCCGAGACGTGCGCGCGGGTGCTGTGCGCGCTGCTCCCGCGCCTCGTGGCCTCGGTGGAGACGGTGGGGGAGGCGGTGGCGCTGCTGCGTCCCTCCCGCTCGCGCCCGCGCAGGATCCGCGCGGGGAGGACGGTGGGGGCGCTGCCGGGCCACGAGCCCGCACAGCCTGCCGGCATGAAGGAGCTTCCGGAGGAGCCGGGGATCTACATCGTGCGCAACGCCGCCGGCCAGCCGCTCTACGTCGGCAAGTCGGTGACGGTCCGCTCACGCGCGCGGGCGCACTTCCAGCCGTCGGCGCCGCTGGAGCCATGGACGGCGCAGGCGGCGAGCGTCGAAGCGCGCACGTGCGGCTCGGAACTCGGCGCGCTGCTGCTCGAGTGCCGGGAGATCAAGCGTCTGCGCCCGCCGGGCAACGTGCGCCTCAAGCACGACGACCCGTACGTCTTCCTGCGCTGCCGCCTGGACATCCCGTTCCCGGTGCTGGAGATCGCGCGCGAGCCAGCGGCCGGGCACGCGGTGAACATCGGGCCGCTGGCGGGCCCGCGCGGAGCGACCGAGCTCATGGAGCAGCTCAACTCGCTGTTCGGGCTGCGGCACTGCGGCCGGAACCTCCAGCGGCGCGAGCACCCGTCCGCCTACGGCCAGATGGGGCGCTGCATGTCGCCGTGCCTGCACGACCTCGACCCGAACGTCTACCGCGCGCGGCTCGACGAGGCGCTCGGGCTGTTCTGCGGGGATGGGGACGCGGGCGACGCGCTGCTCGACCACGTGCGCCTGCAGATGCACGAGGCGGCCGAGGCGCAGGCCTACGAGCGCGCGACCTGGCTTCGCCGTCGCCATCGGCGCCTGCGGGCGTTGTGCGAGGAGCTCACCGCGCGCACCGGCGCGCTGCGGGCGTTGCATGTGCGGCCGGTACGGATCGTCGCGCCGCACCCCGGCGGGGACGCACCCGGCGACGTGTTCTGGATCGTGGGCGGGCGGGTCGTCGACTGGGCGCGCGCGACGTCGGAAGAGGAGGTGGCGCGGCGTGAGGCCCGTGTCCTCCTGCGCGCCCGCGGCCGCGCGACAGGGCACGTGCCCGCCGAGGAGGTCGACGAGCTCCGGGTCGTGGCGACCTGGCTGGCATCCCACGCGCACGAGGCGCACGACCTTCCGGCCCTCGGCGACGTCCCGCCGCCCTCGGCGCTGGGTGCGGAGATCAAGGTGACGCGCGTGGCGCGCCCGAAGGCGCCCGCTGGGATGGAGGCCCTTCCCGGCCTTAGCGGCGTCTGACCGTCAGGCGAAGGGCAGCTCAACGACCGTGGCGGTCGCGCCGCCCTCGACCTCGAGCGTGTCGCCGAGCGCGGCCTCGCGGCGCACGATCGCCAGGCCGATCGGCCCGAACGCGGGGGAGATGACCGAGCTGCCGAGCGTGCCCACGTCCTTGTCGCCGAGCCGCAGCGTGGCGCCCGTCACGACCGGGCTGGACAGTTTCAGCCCGCGCAGGTGGCGGTTGGGCTTGCCCTTGTAGAACAGGCGCGCGACGGTCTCCTGGCCGACGTAGCAGCCCTTCGTGAAGCTCACCGCGCGATCGTTGAGGCCGGCCTCCTGCGGAATGACCGACTCGTCGAGGTCGAGGCCGTACCGCGGGCGGCCGTGCTCGACGCGCACGATCTCCGCGATCGCCTCGCCGACGGGCTCGGCGCCCGCGGCGAAAAGCGCGGCCTCCACGGCCTCACGATCCTCGGCGACGGCGAGCACGTCGACGCCGAGATCGGTGGCGACGAGCCGGACCTCACGCCCACCGAGCGTCGTGGCGACGTGGTCGTGCTCGTCAGCGCCCAGGCCCGCGGCGTCCGCGCCGGTGACCGCGCGCGCCTTCGGGCCCGCCACGCTCAGCAGCGCGCGCTCGAGCGTGCGCTTGTGCAGCTCGACGTCGTAGCCGAGCTTGAAGGTCCGGATGGTGTCGAAGACCGCCTGGAGGGCCGAGCGCTCCGTGTCGAGCAGCAGCTCGTCGCCCGCGTCGAGCACCCGCAGGTCCGCGCGCATCTTGCCCTTGTGCGTCAGCAGCGCGGCATAGCAGCCGTGGCCCGGCTCGAGGCCGAGGATGTCGTTGGTCACCTGTCCGGCGAGGAACTCCTTCGCGCCGGTGCCGGTGAGGGCGAGCTTGCCCCGCTCGGAGCGGTCGACGAGCGCGGCGCCCTCATTGATGGCACGGTATCCGTCGATGACTCGGTCGATGGCGGCCATACCCTCACTGTAGATGGCTCACGACCACCACCATCACGGTCACGACCACGACCACTCGCATGCGCCCAGCGCCGACGCGGACCGGCGCTGGCTGGCCCTCGCGCTGGCGGTCATCGCGGCGTTCATGGTCGTCGAGGTCGTCGCGGGCATCCTCGCCGACTCGCTGGCGCTGCTCTCCGACGCGGCGCACATGCTCACCGACGCGGGCGCGATCGCGCTGGCGCTCGTGGCGGCCAGGATCGCGACGCGGCCGGCGGGCGGCCGGTTCACCTTCGGCTGGGGGCGCGCGGAGATCATCAGCGCGCAGGTCAACGGCGCGACGCTGCTCGTGCTCGCCGGCGTCATCGGTGTGGAGGCGGTACAGCGGTTCATCGACCCGCCGAAGGTCGAAGGCGGCATCGTGATCCTCGTCGGCGTCCTGGGCGGGTGCGCGAACGTCGCCGCCGCGTGGGCGCTGGCGAAGGCCGAGCGGCAGAGCCTCAACGTCGAGGGCGCGCGCCAGCACGTGCTCACCGACCTCTACGCGTCGATGGCCGCCGCGACCTCCGGCCTCATCATCGTGCTGAGCGGCTGGGACCGTGCCGACGCCATCGCGTCGTTCCTCGTCGCCCTGCTGCTCCTGCGCTCGGGCTGGCGCCTCTCGCGTGACGCTGCGGTCGTCCTGCTCGAAGGCGCGCCGTCGGGCTTCGACCCACCCGAGATCGGCCGGGCCCTCGCGGCGATGCCGGGCGTCGCCCAGGTGCACGACCTCCACGTGTGGGAGGTCACGTCGGGGTTCGTCACGCTGTCCGCCCACGTGATGGTCGCCTCCGGCGACGACTGCCACGCGCGCCGCCGGGAGATGAAGGACCTGCTGCGCGATCGCTTCGGCATCGAGCACACCACGCTGCAGGTCGATCACGCGCCGGCGCCCGCGCTGCTGGACATCGAACCGCGCAGGTAGAATCGCGCGCATGCCCCTGGCCGACACCTTCAACGCCATCGTCGAGTCCCTGCCCGACGACTGGACGGACCTGGAGCTGGATCTGCGGATCGCCGACGAGGAGCGGTACATCGACGCCGCGACCTACCTCGTCATGTGCAACGCGCAGCCGTACTCGCGCCACGACTGGCACTGGAAGCTCTTGGTCGCCCACCGGTTCGGTCATGCGGCCGCGCCGTCGGCGGTGCACACGTCGCTGAAGCTGCTCGACGATGCGGGCATCGAAGGCGAGCTCGTGGTGCGCGGCACGCGCGTGGGCCGCGCCGAGGTCGTGCAGATGTGGGGCCGGCCGGAGTCGGTCCGCCAGGAGTTCAAGCAGCTCCGCGCGCAGTAGCGCACCGCCCGAGGCGATGGATAGCATCGCCGTCGCTCTGTCCCCAGCAGCGAAGGAGGGCGCATGGAAGACCGTGGCTGGCCCGCATATCTCGTCGAGTTCGTCGGCACCTTCATCCTCGTGTTCGCCATCTGCATGGCGGCCGTCGCGAACTCCAAGGGAGGGATCGGGCTCACCGACTGGGTGACGATCGGTCTCGTCCACGCCTTCGCGCTCGCGGCGATCGTCGCGGCGTTCGGCGGCACGTCCGGTGCGCACTTCAACCCGGCGGTGACGACGACGCTCCTGTCGCTGCGCAAGATCGCGCCGATCGACGCTGTCATCTACATCCTCGTCCAGCTCGCCGGGGCCGTCGCGGCGGCGCTGGTCGTCAAGCTCGTCCTCAACCAGGACGGTGGCGCGGTGGCCGAGGCCGCGAACTACGGCGCCCCGACCATCGCCGACAACCGCTTCATCAGCGGCGCGTTCGGCGGCATGATCCTCGAAGCCATCGGCGTGTTCTTCCTCCTCACGGCGATCATGGGCGTCGCGGTCAACGTGCGAGCCAACCAGGCGTGGACGCCGATCATCATCGGCACGACGCTGGGCCTAGCGTTCCTCGTCATCGGCCCGATGACCGGCGGCGCGCTGAACCCGGCGCGCGCGTTCGGGCCGACCCTCGTGTCGGGCACGCTGTTCGACGACTTCGGCACGTTCCTCGTCGTCTACGTGCTCGGGCCGATCATCGGCGGCGGCCTGGCGGGCTTCTTCTACACCTACGCGGTCCTCGGCCCGCAGGAGGCGGAGTTCGGCGCGCGGCTCGTCGACGCCGACGTCCCGCCGGGCCGCGAGGTCGGCGCGGTGGAGTCGGCGCTGGAAGGGCCCGGCGAGCGGCCGGAGGACAAGCTCAGCTGAGCACCGCGTCGCGCCAGCCCAGGGCCGGCGCGACGTGCTGCAGGACGTTCTCGATCACCGCGGCGTTGTAGTCGACGCCCAGCTGATTCGGCACGGTCAGCAGGAGCGTGTCCGCCGCGGCGATCGCCTCGTCCTCGCGCAGCTGCTCGACGAGGACGTCGGGCTCGTCGGCGTAGGAGCGGCCGAAGACGGCCTGGACGGTCGGCTCGATCATCCCGAAGGAATCCCGGGACTCCCGCTCGCGGCCGAAGTACGCGCGGTCGAGGTCGGAGACGATGGGGAAGATGCTGCGGCTCACCGACACGCGCGGCTCGCGCTCGTGCCCGGCGGCTTCCCACGCGGCGCGGAACGCGTCGATCTGCTTGCGCTGCTGGACGTGGAACGGCTCGTCGCTCTCGGCGAAGACGAGCGTGGAGCTCATGAGGTTCATGCCGCGCTGCGCGGCCCACTCGACGGTCGGCGTGCTGGCGGCACCCCACCAGATCCGATCGCGCAGCCCCTCGGAGAACGGCTCGACCCGCAGCAGGCCCGGCGGGTTGGGGAACATGGGGCGCGGGTTGGGCTGCGCGAAGCCGTCGCCGCGCAGCACCTCGAGCAGCTCGTCGGCGCGGCGGCGCGCCATGTCGGCGTCATCCTCGCCGTCGCGCGGCTCGGCGCCGAAGTAGCGCCAGCCGTCGACGACCTGCTCGGGCGATCCGCGGCTGATGCCCAGCTGGAGCCGGCCGCCGGCGATGATGTCCGCCGCGCCCGCGTCCTCGGCGAAGTAGAGCGGGTTCTCGTAGCGCATGTCGATGACGCCGGTGCCGATCTCGATGCGGCTCGTGCGCGCGCCGATCGCCGCCAGCAGCGGGAACGGCGACGCGAGCTGGCGCGCGAAGTGGTGCACCCGGAAGTACGCGCCGTCGGCGCCGAGTTCCTCGGCGGCGACCGCCAGATCGATCGACTGCAGCAGCGCGTCTGACGCGGTCTGTGTGGCGCTGCCGCGCTGGGGCGACCAGTGGCCGAAGGAGAGGAACCCGATGCGCTTCATCTCAACCAGTAAAGCGGGCGTCATAGACTCCCGGCCGTGCGCCGCCGCGTGACCTTCTCGCGCAACTTCACGATCTCGCTGTCGCGCACCTGCGCGTCGCACTGCAAGTACTGCGCGTTTCAGACGCACCAGGCTCATCTGCACGGGCCCGACGAGGTGGAGCGGCTGCTCGACGACGCGGTCAAGCGCCGGGCCAAGGAGCTGCTCGTCCTCACGGGAGACCGCCCCGCCGACCACCGGGGTGTGCAGGCTCGGCTGGAGGAGCTCGGGCACGCCGACTTCGTCTCGTACGTCGCTTGGGTGTGCGAGCGTGCGCTGGACCGCGGCATGCTGCCGCACACGAACCTCGGGGCGCTGGACCGCGACGAGCTCGCGCGTCTGCGCCGGGTCACCGCCTCGCAGGGCCTGATGCTCGAGTCGATGCGCGAGGACCTCGTCGCGCACCAGGGCTCGCCGACGAAGGACCCGCACCTGCGCCTCGATACCATCCGCGCCGCCGGCGAGCTGAAGATCCCGTTCACCAGCGGCATCCTCGTCGGGATCGGCGAGACGCACGAGGACCGCTTCACCGCGCTGCGCGCGCTGGCCGACGTCCACGCGCAGTTCGGCCACCTCCAAGAGGTCATCCTCCAGAACTACGTGCCGCACCGCCGGTACTACGGCGAAGAGCCCGCGGACATCGCGACCGAGGCCGCGGAGGCGTACTGGCGCACCGGCCTGGGCACGCCGCCGCAGCACGCGACGCCGCCCTGGGCGTCGGAGGTCACGCTCGACGAGCTCGAAGAGCTCATCGCGTTCACCGGCGAGGTGATGCCGGGCGTCGGCGTGCAGATCCCGCCGAACCTCTCCGAGCACTGGCCGCGGCTCGTCGCGGCGGGCGCGACGGACCTCGGCGGGCTGAGCGCCAACGGCGACCACATCTCCCCGGAGCACCCGTTCCCCTCGCCGCCGCAGGTCCGCAAACGGCTCGGCGAGGACGGCATCGCGGTCGCCGAGCGGCTGTGCGTCTACCCGCAGTACCTCAACCCCGAGTGGGTCGACCGGGCGGTGCTCGACGTCGTCACGGTGAAGTATTGGAGCTTCATCCCGCGCGGCAGCTCCGGGCGGCCCGAGCAGCGCACGATCCACCGCGACCTCGTCCCCGGCGCGATCGCCAAGGGCCGTGACGGCCTCGCGCTCACCGCCGACGAGCTCACCGCGCTGTTCGCCGAGGATCGGCCCGAGGCGATCGAGGATCTCCGCCAGGCCGCCGACGAGCTGCGCGCCGAGCTCGCGGGGGACACGGTGACGTTCGTCGTCAACCGCAACATCAACGTCAGCAACGTGTGCACCGTCGGCTGCGCCTTCTGCGGATTCGGGCAGTCCAAGCGCTCGCCCGACGCCTACGAGCACTCCCGCGCGGACTTCGTCCGCCGCATCGGTGACGCCGTGGACTACGGCGCGACCGAGCTGTGCATCCAGTCGGGCATCCACCCGGACTGGTCGTTCGACGACTACCTGGGCTGGCTGCGCCTGGCCAAGGAGACCGCGCCCCAGCTGCACCTGCACGCATACTCGCCGATGGAGATCGACCACATCGCCCAGGTCAGCGGGCTGCCGCTCTCCGACGTCTTCGCACAGCTGCGCGAGGCGGGGCTCGGCTCGACGCCCGGGACGGCGGCCGAGGTGCTCGACGACGGCGTGCGCATGCGCATCAGCCCGAACAAGCTTCCCGTCGACCGCTGGGTCGAGGTCATCGAGGCGTCCCATCGCGCGGGGCTGCGCTCGACGTCGACGGTGATGTTCGGCCACGTCGAGGAGCCGTGGGAGCTCGCCGAGCACATGCGCGTCGTGCGCGAGCTGCAGGAGCGCACGGGCGGCATCACGGAGTTCGTGCCGCTGTCGTTCATCCCGTTCCAGACGCTGCTCGGGCGCACGCACGGCATCGAGGAGATCAGCCGCGAGGAGAACCTCAAGCACACGGCGGTCTTCCGCCTCGCGCTCGGCCGGACGATCCCGAACGTGCAGGCGTCCTGGGTGAAGATGGGGCTGGAGACGGCGACCGAGTCCCTGCGTTGGGGCGTCAACGACCTCGGCGGCACGCTCATGGAGGAGTCGATCAGCCGCCTGGCCGGCAGCCATCACGGGGTCAAGCTCGACCCGCCGCAGCTCATCGCCGCCGCGCACGCCGCCGGGCGACCGGCGGCGGAGCGCACCACGTTGTACGAGGTGCGCTCCGCCCATCCCCTGCGGATTGCGGCCTAGCCGACGCTACGTCGCCGACGGCGCGGTCTTCAGCAGCGACAGGACCGGCGGATCGTGGTCGGACAGCTTGTGGCTGTCTCCCGCGCGGTCGCGGTCGTAGTAGTCGTTGTCGAAGTGCGCGTAGTCGAAGTCGTCGACGCGCGACTGCAGCCCGCTCGTGATGAGGATGTGATCGAGGGTCTGCAGCTTGCCCTGGAACGCGAACGAGTAGCGCAGCTCGGCGGGCAGCGTGTCCCACAGGTTGTCGAGGCTCGTCTGCGGGCCTTCGAGGACCCCCAGCGGGGTCTCGTCCTCGAACGCGTTGAGGTCACCGGTGACGACCACGTTGACGCCCTGCGCCTCCAGCGCGGCGACCCGGTCGCGCACGAACGCCGCCTGCGCATCGCGGCAGGAGTCCGGCGCCGCCTTCGACGCGAAGTGGTTCGTGATCACCCGCAGGCGGAACGGACCGGTCTTCACGGCGATCTCGAGCGGCGGGCGATCGAACAGGTTGCCCGTGATGTCCGAGCAGCTCGTGCCCGGGATGCTCTCCGTCGCGGTCTTGCCGAGCTGCGTCACGGACTCGACCTTGAGGGTCGGCGCGACGAGGAACCCGACGTCGATCCCGCGGTTGTCGTTGCCCTCCTCGAGGTAGGCCGTGTAGCCGGTCCGCGTGGCGACGTCCTCGAGGATCGTCTTGTCGACGACCTCCTGGACGGCGACGATGTCCGGGTTGACCAGCCGCTGCTGGATCGCAGCGACGATGCTGTCGCGCTTGTCCTCGTACTCGGCCTGGGTGACCGGGCCGCCGTCGAGATCCCCGCCGACCGGGAAGAAGTTCTCGACGTTGAAGGACGCGATCCGGAGGCGGTCCTTCGGCTTTCCGTTCAGGGCGAGCGCCGGGGACGGGAACCGGATCGGGCCGGAGCCGACGGTCGGCAGCGCGTCTTCCTGCACCATGATCTTGTAGTTGGTGAACGAGAACACCAGCGGCCCGACGACGTCGCTGACCCGCTGGAAGAGGTTCGCGTTGACGACAGTCGTCGACGGCGCGGCCGGCCGTGCGGGGTTCGCCGGATTGCCCGCGCCGGCGTCGGCGTCGGTGCCGATCAGGTCGGGCTGCGTCTCGGTGCGGAACACCCGGTCGCGCAGCGGGCCGGGGGTGAGGAACAGTTCGCCGAACTTGCTCGTCCCGCCGCTGTTGGCGGTGCCCTGAGCGAGGCGGACGCGCATGCCCTCGAACCGCTCGTAGTACGAACGCGAGCCGTCTGCCGCGACCGTCTGGGTCGCCGCGGCGACCGGGTCCAGCGTGACCGGCGCGGGGATGGTGCCATCCCCGAGGACGGTCGGCTCCTGGTTGATCGTCTCGTCGATCTGCGTCATCCCGAACTTCTCGCGGACCTTGCCGTTCACCCGCACGCGCTTGCCCAGCAGCGGCGCCGGGTCGTCGACGTAGCCGACGAAGACGCCCTCGGAGGTCGCGGGGTCGCCGTCCGGCGTCTCCTGCTGCACGAAGATGCCGCGGTCGTCACGGAAGATCTGGCCGGCCGTGCTGCGGCCGACCTCGTCGTCGATCCCGGTCACGACGCCTTCGATCGTGACGTTCAGGCCGTCGCACTCCGAGACGTCGCCATCACCCTGGATCGTCCCGATCGGGGTGACGGCGGGGGTCGCCGGGCACGGGGGCGGGGGCGGGATACATGCCGTTCCGCAGTTCTGCGGGTTCGAGCCGACGCGCACCGTGAAGTCCGCCGCGTTGTTGTCGGTGTCCTGGTCCGCGCCGGCGCCGAGGCGCTCGAAGCTTGAGTTGACGTTGCCGAACGTCGTGAAGCTTAGCCCCGTCGTCTCGCGGCACGGGCTCGTGCCGTTGCCGATGGTGTCGATGACGGTGCCGGACGCGTTCTCGATGCGCAGGCCGGATCCGGTCGAGTTCGAGATGCCGGTGCCGTACGTGGCGTCACCCGGGACGCTGCCTGAGTACCCGCCCGACGCGGTGTTCGTGAAGAGGAACCGCGCGCCGGCCGGCAGGGTCGTCCCGGCCGCGACGGTCGCGCGGTTGGACGGGTTGCCGGACGTGGCGGCGCAGCCGACGAGCTTCCACCCGGAGATGTCGATCGCCGCGGCGGTGGTGTTCTTCATCTCGACGAACTCGTCGTTGCCGCCGTTCGGCCCCTGCGGGCGGAACTCGGAGATGACGACGGGGGCTGCGGCGGCCATCGACGGGCCGGCGAGCAGCGGGACGGCGGCGGCGAGCACCGCCAGCCCTCCTCGGCGCAGAACACGGGACAAAGGGGTCTCCTCGGACGGGGTCAGGTGGCGACCGTACGTGGACCCCGGCGGCACCTCGTCACCAGGAGGTCAAGGAGTGGAGACGGTCTGGTGAAGCCGTCGTGACGCGTCGGTGCGCTCAGCGGTAGGCGGCCAGCAGCGACCGTGCGGCCGCGGTCAGCGCGCCCTTCTCGCCGTTCGCGCTCGACGTCAGGCCGAAGTAGGACTCCCGGGCGTTCGTCGCGCCGTGCGCGGCGTAGTCCGTGCCCATGTAGAGCATGACGCGCGCGACGCCGTTGTCCTTGAGGTCGGTGACGATCTTCCGGATCGTCTGCGCCGCCTCGGTGAAGGTCATCGCGGCGTTCCACCCGTAGTTGTTCGGCGACGAGCCCTGGTAGAGCGTGCGGCCGTCGTCCGTCGCCACGCCGACCTCGGTGGCCCAGACCTCGGTGGCGCCCCAGCCGACGTCGGCGAGGTCTCGGCGCAGGTCACCCAGGCGCTGCAGGTAGTTCGGCCCGTAGGGGTGGAACTGGACGGCCCGCGGGCGGACGCCGGCGCGCTGCAGCGCCTGGAGGACGAGCAGCCCCGGGCGGTGCGCCCGGTTGGCCGAGTCCCCGACGGCGATGAGCGTCATGCTGGGGTTCGCGGCGAGCACCGCGTCGTTGGCGGCGCGGAACGACCGGGCGTACTGGTCGTAGTCCCATCCGGCGTTGAGCCACGGCTCGTTGCCGTATTCGATGGCCGCGACGCCCTTCACCGTCGCCCATGTGCCGACGTTGCGGGCGGTGACGTCGTCCGGCGCGCCGTCGTTGAAGTCGACGAGCGGGACGATCTTCGCGCCGCGTGCCGCGTACGCGTCGGCGATCGCCTGGATCTCCGCACGGCGCATCGACGCGTCGAGGCCGCCGACGCGCACGATGCTCGGCTTGAGGACCTCGGTCGCCCGGTAGTCGATGTCGCGGGCGCCGGTGTGCACGCCGAGCGCGAAGCCGGGAGCGGGCGCCGGCTCCGGTGTCGGGTCGACGGGTGGGGCGGTCACCGGGGTCGGCGTGCTGCCGCCGCCCACGAGGTCGTCGAGCGCGCCCTCGTAGCCGCTGACGGCGAGGAACCCGGAGCAGCGCTCGGCCGCCGGGTCGACCACGCGGCGGGCGAGCTTCCACGTGCCGAGGTAGGGCTTGATCCAGGCTTCGACGGCGCCGTTCTTGACCCGCAGGCCGAGGCTGTCGCCGATGCCGACCGTGCCCGCGGCGTCGAAGCGGCGGAACAGCTCGGTGTCCACGCCGTCGTCGCGCCGCCACAGCCACAGCGCGCCGTTGCCGTCGAGCTCGAGGCTGTACCCGTCGTGGGCGGCACCCGGGTCCTGCACGCACGCGCCGACGCCGATCGAGCCGGCGGCGACCTTGCGCACCGCGATCTCCTGGGCCGCCCCGAAGCGCAGCGTCGCCAGGTACGCGGAGCCCCAGGTGTCGGTCGGCATCTGCAGGCGGCCCGAGCTCGTCACCGGCGCAGCCGGGGCGCCAGGGTAGACCGGCGAGCCCCACGTGGGCCCGAGCACCGCGCGCTCGAACGCGTCCCTGATGTCGGTGAACGCCGGGAAGCCGGGGTCGGCGGGAGGCGCCGGCGGCTCGGAGGGGGGCTCGGGATCGAGGCCCGTGCCCTCGCCGGCCGGCGGAGCGCCCGTGACCGAGATGGTCTCGCAGCCCGTCGTCCGGGCACGGATGAGCGCCTCGAGCTCACCGCCGGCGTCTTGCACGACCAGGCTGTCGGCGCCCGGCCCGCAGTCCACGCGCCACGCCAGACCGGCCGCGGTCGTCAGGACGATCGCATCGTCGTCGCCACCACCGTAGATCGTGTCGCGCTCGTCACCGAGGATCCGGTCGTCGCCCCCGCCGCCGTTGAGGTAGTCGCGGCCGCCGCGGTCGATGATCGTGTCGTCGCCGCCGTTGCCCCAGGCCGAGTCGTTCGTCGTGCCGAGGCGCAGGGTGTCGTTCGCCGGGGTGCCGACGGCGACGATCGCGTGTCCGCTCGGCGCGGCGCCGAACGCGCACGCGGCCAGCACGACGCCGAGCGCCGCCGTGCGGCGGCGCGTCAGATGGACAGGAATGCGGGGCATCCGCCGACCTCATTGGAGGTCGGCGGATGATTCCCTTCCCCTGCCCGAAACGGTTCAGCGGTTTGCGCGCATGAGGGTGCGGACGGCCGGCGTGTAGGCGCCCTTATCCGCGCCCGTGCTCGTCGTCAGCCCGAAGTACTTCTCGCGCTCGCTCGACCCGCCGTGCGCCGCGTAGTCGGTGCCCATGTAGAGGATCACGCGGGCCACGCCGTTGGCCTTGAGGTCGGTGACGATCTTCGTGACCGTCTTCGCCGCCTCCGCGTACGTCATCGCGGTGTTCCAGCCGTAGTTGTTCGGGCTGGAGCCCTGGTAGACCGTCCGGCCGTCGTCGGTGGACACGCCGGTCTCGGTCGCCCAGATCGCGGTGTCGCTCCAGCCCACCTCGGCGAGGTCGCGGCGCACGTCACCCAGGCGGTTCATGTAGTTCGGGCCGTACGGGTGGAACTGCACGGCACGCGGGCGGGCGCCGATCGCCTTCATCGCCTTCATGACCTGCAGGCCGGGCCGGTGGCTGCGGTTGGCCGAGTCGCCGACGGCGACGACGACCATGTTCGGGTTGGCGGCGCGCACGGCATCGTCGGCGAGCTTGAACGAGCGTGCGTACTGCACGTAGTCCCAGCTCTCGTTCTGCAGCCACGGCTCGTTGCCGTACTCGATGGCGTCGAGGCCGGGGATCGTCGCCCACGTGCCGACGTTGCGGGCGTCGGCGTCGGACGGCGCGGCGTCGTTGAAGTCGACGAGCGCGATGATCCGGGCGCCGAGCGAGGTGTACTGCGCGGCGATCGCAGCGACCTGGGCACGCGACATCGAGGCGTCGAGGCCGCCGACACGGACGAGGCCGGGGCGCAGCGACTGCGTCGCCCGGTAGTCGATGTCGCGCGCACCAGTGTGCATCCCGAGCACGAAGCCCGGCGCGGTCGACGGCTGGGTCGGCGTGGGGGGGGGGGTCGGCGCTGGCGGGGTGGGTGGCGTCGAAGGCGTCGGCGGGGGCGTCGGCGCGGGCGCGGGCGGCTCGGCCACCGGCGGCGGCGTCGTGTCGGCCGGGGGCGTGGGCGTGGCCGCGCGGGTGATGGTCACGGTCTCGCAGCCCGTCAGCCGGCCGCGGATCGCGGCGTCCGTCTCGTTGCCCGGGTCCTGCACCGTGACGGTGTCTGCGCCCGCGCCGCAGTCGACGCGGAATCCGAGGCCCGCGACGGAGGTCAGCACGATCGTGTCGTTGTCGTTGCCGCCGTAGATGGTGTCGTAGCGGTCACCGGTGATCGTGTCGGCGCCCGCGCCGCCGTTGAGCGTGTCGCGGCCGCCGCGGTCGGTGATGGTGTCGTTCCCGCCGTTGCCCCAGGCCCAGTCGTTGCCTGCACCCGGGCGGAAGGTGTCGGCCCGCGACGTCCCGTAGAAGAGCGCGGCATGTGCCTGCGGCGCGACGAGCACGAGCAGGAGGGCGGTGAGGAACGTGACGAGCGTGAGCCGCTGATGGGGGCGGCGGATGGTCCTGAGGGGCATGGCGGGCACTCCGTTGATCGCTTCCCGAGGCCGTTCGTGGCCTCGTGTCGCCGGTATCGCCCGGCACCCCTGTCTCGGTTGAGTGCGCGCCGCCCCCGCTTCTGGTGAGCACGCGATCGCCTCAGAACCGGGGCACTACGCCCCGAGACTCGGTGTACTTCGTGACGGCGGGCCGCGCGGCGTCGGGACCGACCTGCGATGCGGCCGTGAGCTGGCGCATAGGCGCTCGCCGCGATTCGGCCGGACGTATGAGTTTGGGATGGACGCGTGCGCGCAAACGCGGCCGAATGTCCTACGCCCTCAGGGGAAGAGGTCCTCGTCGCGCCCGCGCAGGAGGGGCCCGACACCCTCGCCGTCCTCGCTGCTGACGTGGGCGCCGAGGCCGCCGATCGCCACTGCGGGCTCGCCGCTGTCCTTGCCGGTTCGCGCGAGGTCGGCGGCGGCCGCCGCCTCGTCGGCGATGGCGATCCACGTCGCGCGCAGCTCCCGCCCGTTGCGGTCGGTCCGTCCGCGCCAGTCAACCAGCGGGGTCAGGCCGGCGAGACCGATCGCGACGTCGACCTGTCCGTGCCGCCACGCCCGGCCGAACGAGTCGGCGACGACGACGGCGGGCGCGACCCCGAGCGCCGTGCGCAGCGCGGCACGCAGCCGGCGGGCCGACGCGTCGGGATCACGCGGGAGCGTGAGCACCGTGTCGGCGGGGCCGGTGTTCGACGCGTCGACGCCCGCGTTCGCACAGACGAAGCCGTGATGCGTGCGGCAGATGAGCACGCCGCGCTCGGCGCGCATGAGCTCCGCGGTCTGGTCGAGGACGACCTGCACGTGGCGCGGGTCCTTGTCGTGCTGGTGGGCGAGGACCTCCGCCTCGGGCTCGGGGGTGACGTCGGCCAGGGCGACGACGGCGCCCTCGGCCTTGGAGATCACCTTGTGGGCGACGACGAGCACGTCGTCGTCACCGATGCCGGCGCTGCGCGCGGCGTCGGCGATGAGGGCGCCGAGGTCGTCGCCGGGACGGACCTCCGGGATGCCCGCCAGCGCGCGGGCGGTGATCATCGGCTCGCCGTGTCGATGCGGCCGAGCAGCCCGCGCGTGCTCGCGGCGGTCCCCCGGGCCGAAGCGAGCGCGTCGCGCAGGGTCGCGAGGTCCTCGGGGGTGTCGACGTCCATCGCGAAGGCGTCGACGCTGGCGACCACCGCGCGGATCCCTGCCTCGGCGGCGAGCTCGTCGTGGCGCGCCCGGCTGCCGGGGCCGAAGGCCGGCCGGATGGCGTCGGGCGGCGTGAGGACGAGGGCGTTCGTCCCGGTGCCGTGGCGGTCGGGAACGACGACGACGGACGGCGACCCGGGGGCGGCGCCGAGCACGGCCTCGATGTCCGTGGGCGCCAGCGCCGGGCAGTCTCCGGGCAGCAACAGCACCCGGTCGGCGCCGGGGGCCGCGGCGATGCCCAGCAGCGCGGCCTCGGTGTGGCCGCGCTCCTCGGGGTCGCCCACGACCTTCGCGCCCTGGCTCGTCGCCAGCGCCGCCGCAATCGGCTCGGCCGTCACCACGACGACCTCGTCGATCGTCTTCGTGCGCCGCAGCGCGCGCAGGACGTCGGACACCATCGCTTCCGCGAGCGAGCGCCGCAGGTCCGCCGGCAGGGACGCGGCGAGGCGCTGCTTGGCGTTGGCGAAGCGCTTGACGGGGAGGACGGCAGTCGTGGTCATCGCAGGCTCTCCGCGAACCCGAGCGTCGAGTCGGCGACGCTGCGGCGGGCCTCGGGAGTGTCGAGCATGGTGTCGCACTTCAGGGTCGGAACGTCGTCCGGGCCGTCTTCGTCGGCGACGACGCCGTCGAGGATGTCCCCGTAGAGCGCCGTGACGCCTGCCGCGTTCGCGGCGTGGCCGGTGTGTGCCAGGAAGTCCGCGGTCGGGCCCTTGAGGACCGCGCCACCGACGATCGGCGACACCGCGACGACCGGCGCCGGCGCGCCGCGCAGGGCGTCGCGCATGCCCGCGAGCGCGAGGATCGGCCCGATCGAGATGACGGGGTTCGACGGGCCGACGATGATCGCCCGCGCGGTGGTGATTGCCTCGAGCACCTCGGGCGAGGGCGCCGCCTGGTCGGCCCCTTCGAGCCGCACGCCTTCCACCGCCGCGCCGCGGTGCAGGATGAGGAAGCGCTGCAGGTCGACCCACTGCCCGCCGGTCCGCACCTCGGTGCGGACGGGGTCGTCGCTCATCGGCAGCACCCGGGCAGGCACTCCGAGCGCCCGCACGATCTCCGCGTGGGCCTCGGTCAGGCGCGCGCCCTCACGCAGGCGCTCCGCGCGGCGGATGCCGTAGGCGAGGTCGCGATCGCCCAGGTTGAACCACACGTCGACGCCGAGCTCGCGCAGCCCGTCCATGACCGCGAAGGTGTCACCGTCCAGCCCCCAGCCGCGTTCGTCGATGCGGTCGGCCAGCCAGAACGTGCAGAGGTCCGGGTCCGGCGAGACGTGGGCGCCGTAGAGCTCGATGTCGTCCCCGGTGTTGGCGACGACCGCGAGGTCGTCACCCACGACGTCGAGCATGCCGCGGGCGAGCTTCGCCCCGCCGGTGCCACCGGCGAGGACGACCACGGGACCGCTCACGACTTCGGCTTCAGGGGCGGCCAGAGATCGCCGGGCAGGCCCGTGATCTTGATGCCGGCGTGGGTCTTGTGGCGGACGTTCGTGCTGATGAGCAGGGCGGTGAGGCTCTCGCAGATGCGGGCCATCTCCAGGCGGCCGACGTCGACGCAGCGCAGCCCGTCGATCCGGTCGAGCACGTCGGCGACCCGCTTCTTGTCCGCGCGCTTGTCACCGGCCACGAGGACGTCCTCGTCGAGCGGATGATCGAGGTCGCCGAGCGTGGGGGCGCCGACGGTGTGCAGGGCGCTGACCACGCGCACGCCGTCGGGGACCATCTCCTGCGCCTGTTCTGCGGCCGAGCCCTGCCAGACGCCCAGCATGCGCGTCGCCTTGCCGCTGACCGCGGCGGCGAGCGGCACCGTCGCGTCGACGACGATCTGCCCGTCGCGCAGCACGCCCTTGAGGTTCGTCAGCGTCTCGGACTGGTTGCGGAACGGCACCGAGAGGATGACCAGCTCGTTCGCGGCGGCCGCCTCGGCGTTCTCGGCGCTCGAGAACTCACCGGACGGGACGAGCTCGCGCGCGCGGCGCTCGGCCTCGGCGGCGCGCTCGGCGTCGCGCGAGCCGATGGTGACGGGGACGCCGGCCCGGCCGAGCCGGGTGGCGAGGGCGAAGCCCAGGGCGCCGGAGGCGCCGACGATGGTGACCGGCTCAGACATGAGGCGGGCGAGGATATCTTGCGCTCCTGCGATGCCCGACCTGACGCCCGGCCTGACCCGCTCCGAGGACTTCGTCGTCGAAGGCATCCTGCTCACCGACGTGGGCGGGACCATCGGCGTGTCCGTCCTCTCGACGCCGGGGATGATCGGGCGGATGGAGCGCAACGCGGCGATGCTCGCGATCGAGCACCTGCCCGACGGCAAGGCGACCGTCGGCTTCGAGGTCTGCATCAAGCACGTCGCCGGCGCGCCTGAGGGCGCGTCCTGCACGGCGTACGCGACGCTTCGCGAGATCGTCGACGGACGCAAGCTGCGCTTCGACGTCGAGGTCCGCGACGGCGACCGCGTGCTCGGCGTCGGGACCCATGAGCGGCGGGTCATCGACGTGGCCGGGCACGCGGGCGCGATCTCCGCGCAAGGCTGACCGCGTCGCCTCCCCGCCTGGCCGATCCGTAATCTCCCGCGCGGTGGGGACCCCTGACGACGTGACCTGCGGCTCGACGAACGATCCCCCGAGCCACCGCTCGGGCTGATCGACCGGCCCGCTCCAGCCGATCACTCAGGCGATGGATCGTTTGCGACACCGCCGCGCCCGGCTCGTGCCGATCGCGCTCTGCGCCCTCGTCGCGGGAGGCGCCCCGGGTGCTGCCCGGGCACAGGAGCCCGTGCAGACCGCCACGACGGCCGGGACGACGACGAGCTCCGTCGCCGCGGCGATCGCCAGCGCCGCGCAGGAGACCGTCGCGCCCGCGCCCGAGCGCCCGCCGATCAAGCACCTCAGCCGGCCCCGGCCGACTCGCGCGGTCTGGATCGACGAGCTCCGCGCGGAGGCCGAGCGCCGGGCGCAGGCCACGCGGCTGGCGCGCTCGCGCACTGTTCCGGGCGCGCTGCGACGCGCGCTGCTTCTGCGCGCGATCGATCAGGACGAGCACGACGCGTTCCGGCGCACCTGGTGGCGCGCCGAGCTGGCCGAGGCCCGTCTCGGCGGTCAGCGTGGCGCAGAGCTCGGCGCGGTGCTCGACCAGGTGCGCTCACTGGCTCGTCGCCGGATGCTCGGCCCGAGCCGGATCGAGGCGGCGATGCTCAGCGTGCGCCGCAACGCCGAGGTCTGGACCTCACGGCCGTTTCCCAAGCCTGGCGACGACGTCGCGTTCCGCCGCGATCGCCGCGTGTACCGCTACATCCCCGGGCAGGGCGTCCAGCTGCACCCGCTCGCGTCGTTCGGCGTGGCCAACGCGCTTGCCCGCGCGTGCATCGGCACCCCGTCGACGTGCCGGCGCCGCACGCTGCGTCGCCTGCTCGACGATCTCGTGCACGTGTCATCCTGGCGCGCCGGCTACCGGGCGTGGGAGTACCAGTACCGGTTCGGCACCGGCGCCCCGCCGTGGGTCAGCGGGATGGCACAGGGCACCGCGGTGCAGGCCTTCGCGCGCGGTGCCAAGGCACTCGGCGACCGCCACTACTACGACATCTCGCGCAGCGCGCTCGGCGCCTTCGAGCACCGGCCGCCCACGGGCGTGTCGACCGGCGAGGGGGACCGGCGGCGGTACGTCATGTACTCGTTCGATCCCGGCCAGCACATCCTCAACGGGGAGCTGCAGGCGATCGCCGGACTGCACGACCTCGCGGTGCTCACCGGCGACGGCGAGGCCGAGGCGCTGTACGAGCGCGGTGAGCGCGGGGTGCGCGCGTCGGTCGCCTCCTACGACACGGGCGCGTGGTCGCTCTACAGCGAGGGCGGTGCCGAGGCGAACCTGCACTACCACCAGTTCACGACCTACCAGCTGCGCGGCCTGTGCCGGCGGACGAAGCAGCCCGCGTACTGCCGCGCCAAGCAGCGCTTCCGCCGGTACCAGAAAGAGCCCACCACGGTGCGCATCGGCGCGGTGCGCGGGGCGTGGGCGCGGCGGGCGACGCGCATCGGCTTCTCGACCTCGAAGGTCGGCCGCGTGTGGATCCGGGTGGACGGGCCGGGCGGCCGGTCGCTCGACCGCGTGCTGCAGCTGCCGCGCGGCCGCCACAGCGTGGTCTGGGTGCCGCCCCGGCGCGGCGCGTACGTCGTCCGTGTCGATGCGCGCGGGCTGAGCGGGCCCGCCGGGCGCACGGCGATGAAGGTGCGCGTCGTCTACCCGAAGCCGAAGCCCAAGCCGAAGCGCAAGAAGAAGGCCAAGGCGTAACGTTCGGCGGCGTGCGGGCTCTGCTCCTCACCGCGGCCCTCCTGCTGCTCGCGGCGCCGGCGACCGCGGCCGCCGCCCCGCCGTTTCGCGCGACGGTCTCCAAGCTCAGCGCCGCGCAGCGCTCCGCGATGACGCCGAGCGTCTGGCGGCCCGGCTGCCCGGTCGGCCCGCGCGACCTGCGGGCGGTCCGCCTGCGCCACTACGGCTTCTCGGGGCGCGTCGGCGTCGGCACGCTCGTCGTCCATCGCGCCGCCGCAGCGGACATCGTCCAGGTCTTCCGCCGCCTGTACGCCGCGGAGTTTCCGATCCGGCGGATACGCCCGATCGAGCGCTACGGCGGCTCGGACTTCGCGTCGATCGAGGCCGACAACACGAGCGCCTTCAACTGCCGGGCGGTCACCGGCGGGACGGGCTGGAGCGAGCACGCGTACGGCCGGGCGATCGACGTCAATCCGATCGAGAATCCGTACGTCAACAGCGGGCGGACCGAGCACGAGGCGTCCGTGCCGTATCTCGACCGCTCGCCCTACCGACCCGGCATGGCCGTCCCTGGCCGGGTGCTCGTGCGGGCGTTCGAGCGGGCCGGCTGGGGCTGGGGCGGCCGATGGAAGGGCGCGATCCGCGACCTGCAGCACTTCTCCACGACCGGGCGGTGAATCAGCCTGAGACTGTCAGCGTCTTCGTCATGGAGCTGTGGCCCGGCACCGTGCAGAACAGGCGGTAGGCGCCCGCGGACAGCGAGGTCGTCGTCGTGGCGTCCGCGCCGCCGGCGAGATCGTCGACGAGCCGGACCGCCCCGACGAACGGGGATGTGCCCTCGATCCACAGGTTGTGCTCGTCACTGTCGTAGTTGCGGAAGGAGACCGTCAGCACACCGGGTCGCACGGTGCTGCGCGTCGTCTCGAACGTGAAGACGCCGCTGCGGTCGTAGGCGCGCACGCCGAGCGCGTTGAGCTCCGGTGCGCCGCCGCTGTCGCCGGTCTGCCCACCGCTCGTCGAGCCGCCGCTCGACGGAGCGCTCGATCCGCCCCCCGAACCCCCGGCCGGCGTCGTCGCTCCCGGAGCCTGGGGGGTGGCGCCGCCGTCACGCAACGGTCCGCCCCCTGCGGACGTGTCGCGCGACGGCGGGCGCCGGGCCTTCGGCGCACTGCGCGTCAGGCACAAGCTTGTGCGGGCACGGACCTGCTTGGCGACCTTCTCGCCGCACCGCGCCGGAGCCGGCCGTGCCTCGGCGACGGCCGCGGATGTCAGCAGCGCGCTCGCCGCGATGACGGCGGTCGCCCTCACAGGAGCGCCGGCCGGGGCAGCGCGCCGGCGCCCGGGATGATCCCGGCGGCGTCGGTCTGCAGCCACTGCTCGAGGATCGACGAGTACAGGGCGCGGAAGTCGGCGGTGGCGCGCAGGTTGCCGTCCTGGTCCAGCCCCGCGCCGACCGTGCCGTAGTCCGTCAGCCCGGGGAACTCGCCGATCATGCCCTGCTGCACGTTCTTGCCGATGACGAACGCTGTCCCCGCCGCGCCGTGGTCGGTGCCCTGCGAGCCGTTCTCCTCCGGACGGCGGCCGAACTCGGTCCACATCACGATGAGCACGCGGTCGTCGAGCCCGCGCAGCCGCAGGTCGTTCCAGAACGCCTGGAGGTTCAGGCAGGTCGTCGACAGGTTCCGGGCGAAGTCTCCGGCCTGGCCGGAGTGCGTGTCCCAGCCGCCCGCCGCGTCGACGGTGACCGCCCGGATCGGCAGGTAGTTCCCGCTGGTGTTGACGTGCAGGAGCTTGGCCAGCGACTGCAGGCGCGACTTCAGTGTGCTGCTCGCCGCGGGGTAGCCGGCGGCGGGGTCGGTCGCCGGCGCCGTCGTCGCCGAGGACAGGTCGCTGCGCAGCTGCGCGCTGCTGGCCTGGATCTTCCGCGCGTAGGCGAGCGCCGGGTCGGCCGTGGCGACGGCGCCAAGCTGGCGGTGCGTGTCGCGCAGCCGCGTCTGCATCGTCCCCCAGGTCCCGAACGTCTGGAAGTCATACGAGCCGATGCTGTCGGTCGCCGCCACCGGATTCGCGGCGGTCGCCAGCGCGGGGGAGAGCAGGCCCGAGAAGCTCAGCCCCTGGATGGGAACGTCCGGCGCTCCGACCCGGTCGAGGTAGCGGCCGAGCCAGCCGGTGCTGCCCGTCGGGTCGAGCGCGCCGACCTCCCAGTAGTGGCGGCTCGTGAAGTGCGACTGGTTGGCGCCGGGATAGCCGATCGCCGGCGCGACGGCCACGCCGCACGACGGGTCGTCCCACAGCTGGCGGATCCCCTCGGCGTCCGGGCTCCAGACCAGCGACGGGTCGGGACCGAAGCGCCGCGCCGCATCGTCTGCGACGGCCAGCGTGGGCCGCAGCGTCGGGTATCGGCTGTGGCCGGCGGGGGCGAGGATGCTGAAGTTGTCCGCTCCGCCGTCCATGAACATCGACACGACGACGCGGTGGTCGCCCGCCGCCTCGGCGATGGCGGCCTCGAAGGCCTCGGGCGCCAGGAGCTTGCCCGCGCCGTAGACGGAAAGCGCCAGCCCGGCGCCGCGCAGCATGAGCGAGCGGCGGGTCAGGCCGGTGCCGGCCGGCGCGGGCATCCCCGGCTCGATCGCGGGCAGGCCGTCGCCCGCGCGCGCGACGCCGCCGTGCGAGCGGGTCCAGTCCGAGCAGCAGCGATGAGCACCCATCAGCACACCTGGAAGTCGGGCGAGGACGCAAGGAGATGCCGCAGCCCGTTCTGCCGCATCGCGCGGAAATCCGCCGACCCGACGCCGCTCGGGCGGGCCTGGTCGGCGTAGGCGCGCAGCACGCCGAGCGTGTCCGCGCCGATCGTCGGGTCGCCCCAGAAGCGCAGCGCCGCGGCGACGGCCTCCGCCGGGGTCTCGGTCGAGCCGCTGTACGAGCCGCTCGTCGCGGCGACGCCGTTCATCGCCTCGTAGACGAGGCCCCAGCGGCCCAGGTGGGTCGACGTGTCGAGCCAGCTCTGGTCCTTCCAGCCCGACACGTTCGGGGGGAAGAACAGCCGCTGGCCGGAGGGGTCGGCGCGCCAGCCCCAGTTCGTCGTCGTCACCCCGCGCCCGGCGGCGCGCAGCAGCCCCGCCGACAGCACGGCGGGCGGCTTGACCATCGACGGGCCCGTGTGGAAGTCGGGGTGCAGCAGGATCGCCTCGACGACGTCGGCGATCGAGCGCCCGCTCCACTCGTAGAGGGACTCGAGCGCCGTCTGGGTCTGCGCCGACGGCGGCGTCGGCACGAAGTACGACCACAGCTTCAGCACGAAGAACGACCGGTGGTACGGGTTCTCCAGGCAGAGGTCGACGGCCGCCTGCCAGTCGAAGTTCCCGCGGCGCTGATACGCCTTGCCCGCCCACAGCGTCTTCGTGCCCTTGTCCTGCCAGTTGGCGTGCAGGCGGAAGTTCACGAGCCGGCCGTCGGCGTCGCTCCAGTCCGCGCGCCAGCCGGTGAGGCATCGCGCGAGCTCGCGGACGTCTGCCTCGGTATAGGCGCCCCGGTCTGCGCCCAGGGTGAAGAGTTCCATGAGCTCGCGGGCGTAGTTCTCGTTCGGGCTGAACCGGCGGTTCTCGATCCCGTCGAGCCAGACGAGCATCGCCGGATCGACCGTCAGCTGCACGGCGAGGTCGCGGAACGACCCGAGCGCGCGGCGGCGCAGCAGCTCGTTCTGGTCGATGGCGAGCCACTGCCCGACCTTGTCCGCGCTCGTGGCGAACCAGTCGTGGAAGACGAGCGTGAGGCGCTCGACGAGCTGCTGGTCGGAGCGCACCATCCGGTCGAGCCACCAGCAGTGGTCGTGGCTCCAGGCGTCGCGCGGCGCGAGCGCGACGGGCGCGGGGCCGACGAGGGTCGCGGCGCCCTGCGGCCGCGTCAGCGACTGCACGGCCGCCTCGAGGCCCATCGCGGCGAGACGATCGGCATCGGCGCGCCCCTTCGGCCCGAACCCGGCACGCCAGAGCAGGCGCTCGGCCTGCGCCGTCCCGAACGGGCCCTCGTAGACCTCCAGCCCGGCCGGACGCGGCGGCTTGGGCGGCGGCGTCGGGATCGGCCCGTCCGGCGTCGTGGGAGGGGGCGCGGCGGGGGACAGCGGACGCGGCGCCGGCGTCGTGGCGACCGGCGTCTTCTTCTGCTTCTTCTTCGCGTTCGCCTGCTGACGCTGCTTGGCCAGGCACTTCTTGTAGGCGCTGACCTTCTTCTTCGAAGCCCCCCTGCTGGGCTTCTTGCAGGCGACCTTCTTCGTCGCCTTCTTGCGCGTCTTCCCTGACGTCGTCCCTGCCGCCACGTCCCCTCCCCGGTAGGAAGCCGGTATGCATGGTGCGGCATGGACGCGAGCGCCTGGCCGTCCGTTCGAGTCCAGGTCGCACCGTCCAGGTCTGGCAAGGCACGTAGTCTGTGCGGCGTTCATGCCGTCCCGATCGCCCGCCGCAGCCCACCGGTGACCGAGGCCCTCGCGTTCGCCGGGGTCGCGCGCCAGGCCGAGCTCATCCGCCGCGGGGAGGTCGACCCGGTCGCGCTCGTCGACCTCGCCCTCGACCGCATCGCGCGGATCGACCCGCAGCTCAACAGCTTCCGCGTGGTCTTCGCCGACCGCGCGCGGGCCGAGGCCGAGCGGGCCGCCGCGCGCGTGCGGCTGGGGGAGGACCTGCCGCTGCTCGGCGTGCCGATCGCGGTCAAGGACGACCTCCCCGTCGCCGGCGAGGTCCGCACCTACGGCTCGCGCGCCCATGGCCCCGCCGAGCCCGCTGACGCGCTCGCGGTCAGCCGGCTGCGTGCTGCCGGGGCGATCGTCGTGGGCATCACCCGCGTGCCGGAGCTCTGCATCTGGCCGTTCACCGAGACGCTCGCGGGCGGCGTCACGCGCAACCCGTGGAACCTCGACCGGTCGCCGGGCGGCTCGAGCGGCGGATCGGGCGCCGCGGTCGCCGCCGGGCTCGTCGGCCTGGCGACGGCGTCGGACGGCGCGGGCTCGATCCGGATCCCGGCGGCGTGGAACGGTCTCTTCGGGCTCAAGCCGACCCGCGACCTCGTGCCGACCGACCCGTTCGCCGCGCCGTGGCGCGGACTGACCGTCTTCGGCGTGCTCACGCGGACGGTCGCCGACACGGCGCTGGGGCTGGAGGTCATGAGCGGCCGGCCGCTCGTCGACGAAGCCCGCCGCCCGGTCCGCCCGCTGCGCATCGCGCTGTCGGTCCGCTCGTCGCTGCCGATGCCTGTGCCGGTCGATCCGGCGTGGCGCTACGGCGCGCAGGCGACCGCGCAGCTGCTCGAGGAGCTCGGTCACGAGGTCATCGAGCGCGACTTCCACGTGGGGCCGAAGACGGTCGCGGCGATCTCGGCGCGCTACCTCACCGGCATCGCCGACGACGCCGCCGCGATGGCGCACCCCGACCGCCTGGAGCGGCGGACGCGCGTGATGGCGCGCATGGGTAACGGCGCGCGGCATCTCCTGCCGACGATCGAGGGCTGGAACGCCGACGTCATGGCGGAGTGCAGCGCGATCTTTGAGGACGTCGACGTGCTCCTGACCCCGGCGCTCGCGCAGCCGCCGCAAGAGGTGGGGACGTGGGAGGGGGTCGGCGCCCTGCGGACGCTCGAGGGCTCGCTGCGCCGCGTGCCGTTCTCGCCGCTGTGGAACGTCGCGGGCTTCCCGGCGGCCGTCGTCCCTGCGGGCCGCGACGGTGACGACCTGCCGCGCGCCGTCCAGCTCGTCGCCCCCGCGGGCCGGGACGGGCTGCTGCTCGCGCTGGCCGCACAGATCGAGGAGGCCCGTCCGTGGGCCGGGCTGATCCCGCCGGTGGCCCGATGAGCCCGCGTCCGGTCGCGCTGCGCGTCATCGCCTCCGAGGCCGCGCGTGCCGCGGGCGACGAGCTGCTCGCACGCTTCCGCTCCCGTGACGAGCTCGTGGTCCGCGCGAAATCCTCGCCGACCGACATGGTCTCGGAGGCCGACGAGGCGGCCGAGGCGGCGATCCGCCGGATCCTCGGCGCCCGCCGTCCCGACGACGCGATCCTCGGCGAGGAGGGCGGGCGGACCGGCGACGGCGAGCTGGAGTGGGTCGTCGACCCGCTCGACGGCACGACGAACTTCCTCTACGGCATCCCGGCGTGGTGCGTGAGCGTCGCGGTGCGCGACGCCGAGGGCGGGATCGCCGGCGTCGTCTTCGATCCGGTGCGCGACGAGGTCTTCGCCGCCGAGCGCGGTGGCGCGGCAACGATGAACGGTGAGGCGCTTCGGCGCGATGATGATCCGGAACTCGCGGTGTCGCTGATCGGAACCGGCTTCGGGTACGACGCCGCGGTGCGCGAGCGCCAGGCGGCTGTGGCGGCGGCGCTGCTGCCGCGGGCACGCGACCTGCGACGTGTCGGCGCGGCCGCGCTCGATCTCGCGTGGTGCGCCGCCGGGCGCCTGGACGGCTACTACGAGCGCGGCGTCAAGCCCTGGGACATCGCGGCCGGCGCGCTGATCTGCGAGCGCGCCGGGCTCGACGTCCGGGTGCTCCCCGAGACCGGCGAGCTTCCGTCGGGCTTGCTCGCCGCGCCGCCGCGTCTGGCCGCCGAGCTGGAGAGGATCGTCGGATGAGCTACACCCCGCACGCCGCGCCGTTCCTCGCGTGGCCCGCGTCGATCGCGTCGCTGGAGGAGAAGACCCGCGTCGCGCGCGAGATCGCCGCCCGCGCGGTTGATGGTGAGATCGTGGGGATCGGCTCAGGCACCGCCGCGTACCTCGTGCTCCAGCGCCTGGCCGAGCGCCGGCGCGAGGAGGGCCTCGCGCTGCGCGTGGTCGGGACCTCGCACGAGATCGAGATCGCCGCCGTGCAACTCGGCGTCGATGTCCTGCCGCTCGGGCAGGTCACCCCGGCATGGATGGTTGACGGCGCCGATGAGGTCGATCCGGCGGGCCGGATTCTCAAGGGCCGGGGCGGCGCGCTGTTCCGCGAGAAGCTGTTGTGGTCCTCGTGCGAGACCCGGCTGCTGGCGATCGACCCGTCGAAGCGCGTCGGGCGCCTGGGCACCAAGTTCTCCGTGCCGATCGAGGTGCACCCGTCGTGCGTCACCACCGTGGTCGCGCGCGCGATCGAACTCGGCGCGGCACGCGCTGAGCTGCGGATGGGCAACGGCAAGGACGGCCCGGTCGTCACGGAGACGGGCTTCCTCCTGCTCGAGGCATCGTTCGACGACGGGGTGCCGCCGTCGTTCCACGAGCAGGTGAAGCTGCTCCCGGGCGTGCTGGAGACCGGGCTGTTCGAGGGCTACGCCGTGGAGATCGTCGGCGCCTGATCAGCCGCCGTGCACGGAGACGTGCTCGGGGGCGATCGTGAAGCGCACGCGCTGCTCTCCGGGCTGGCGGAACGGGTACTCGTCCTGGCCGAGGTACTTCTTGGCCATCGCGTTGATGTGCTCGTCGGCCGTCTCGTGGTCCTCCCCGGCGAGGCGCCCGCGGATCATCGCGTAGCGGTACGGGTTCTCCTTGTCGGCAACGAGGATCGTGATGCGCCCGTCGCGGCGGAGGTTCGCCGGCCACGCGCGACCCTCGGCGCTGTTGAGCACGACGTTGTCGCCGTCGACGTCGACCCACACGAGCGCGGCGTGCGGCGAGCCGTCCTTGCGCAGCGTCGAAATGTGAGCGAAGTTCGGGGCCTGCAGCAGCTCAGCGGCCTGCGTATCCATCGTGCTCCTCCTCGGTGAGGTGGTGTCTGGGTGCCACGAAGGCTACGAGCCTGCGCTGGTCGTCGATGACTCTGTGCCGGGTCAGGACTTCGGGCCGATGAAGCGGTCGAGCTCCTCGACGGACCGGCGGCGTGAGACGTTCGTCGTGTACCGCCCGCTTGCGCGCCACTCGACGCCGACGCGCTCGCACGCGTCGCGGAAGATCGCGTGGATGTCCTGCGAGCGGTTGGAGAACTGGTAGCGGGGATAGAAGTACGTCTTCTTCGGCATGGTCGCGCGGTTCATGACGCGGCAGCCATCGGAGTGGATGAGGCCGCGGAGGAGGGCCTCGGGCTCCCAGCTCACGATCCACATCTGCCAGGGCTCGAGGAGGATGCGCCGTGTGTGTTTCAGCCCTGGGCCGTGCTGCGGGAACAGACACGGCATGTGTCGACAGTACGCAGACACGTCGAGACAGTTGGCGCCGCGGTGCGGGACGAGCCCCACCTGTCGGCCGGGGATGACCTCCCGGATAGCCGCCGCACACTCGTCGATGATCCCCGGGTACGCCGTATCGAGCGTGATGCGCAGGCGGAAGACTCCCCGCTTGGCTGCCACGATGGAGCCGTCGCCGAGGTACATGCCGAGCAGGTATGCGTACTCGCGCTGGGGCAACGTGCTCAGAAGGTCGCCGGCGACACCGCACGACTCGCACCGCGAGGTCGGGCGGGTCGGCTCACCTCCGGTCCACGGGCCGGGACGGTGCACCCACGACACGATGGTCGCGCGGGGGATGCCGAGGCGACGGCTGACCTCGGATTTCGACACGCCGGCGTCAACCAGGGTGAGTGCGGCGAGCCGCTCTTCCTGCGAACGCATGTTCGTATCGTATGCGCCCGTGCGGTCGATGCCCGGGGTGGGATTCGAACCCACACTTTACCGATTTTGAGTCGATCGCCTCTGCCAGTTGGGCTACCCGGGCGGGAAGCCGGTACAGCCTAAGGGAGTCCGCCGCTACGCCCAGGCGTTCGCGCTGCGCGTCGAGCCGTCGGGCATGCGCTCGACCTCGACGCTCCACCGCTGCGAGAACCCGCGCATCGCAAACGCGATGAGGAGGATCTGCAAGGGGATCAGCACGATCGTGAGCAGCCCCAGCAGGTCTGCCGGCAGTGCCGGATCGGTGAACCCCGTCGCGTCACGCGCGAACCACGCGGGCGCCGCGATGACCGCGAAGATCAACCAGATCGCCGCCAGCGCCGCGGTGAGCGGCAGCATGCCGCTGCGCCAGTTCGAGACGAAGTACGCGAGCACGAGATAGATCGCGATGTACACGATCTGCAGGTTCCGCCCGCCCGTCAGCACCGACCAGCCGCCGACCGTGATGACCGCCGTCACGGCGGCCGAGGCGAGCAGGAGCAGGATCACGATCGCGCGCGTCGACTTCGACGCCGCGGTCTCGCGGTTGGGGTGCTCCAGGATCACGTCGCTCTCCGCCATGACTGCGGACCTTACAATCGCGCGCGGTCCCGTGGTGCCGCCGAGGCGGCGGCAGGGCCGAGCGGGCGTGGTGAAATTGGTAGACACGCCAGCCTTAGGAGCTGGTGGCGCAAGCCGTGGGGGTTCGAGTCCCTCCGCCCGCATCGTCATGCAAGGATCGAGCGCGTGAGCCCGACCAAGCACCGCATCTACACCACGAGCTTCGCGAGCGTCTACCCCCACTACGTCGCCAAAGCGGAGAAGAAGGGGCGGACGAAGGACGAGGTCGACACGATCATCCGCTGGCTCACCGGCTACACCCAGGCGGGCCTGGACGCGCAACTGGAGGCCAAGACCGACGTCGAGACGTTTCTCGCCGAGGCCCCCGAACCCAACCCCGCCCGGGAGACCATCACCGGCGTCGTCTGCGGCGTCCGCGTGGAGGAGGTCGAAGAGCCGACGATGCGCGAGATCCGCTACCTCGACAAGCTCATCGACGAGCTGGCCAGGGGCAAAGCGATGGAGAAGATCCTCCGCTCTGCTCCTTAGCTCTCGCCGCGCTCGAAGCAGCCGCTATCGAATCAATTGCTTCGACCAGTACACCGCTGTACACTCCGCACCGTTCGGGAGAGACGGCCGGGGGAGAAGTCGTTCGATGGGTATCAGGGTTGCGTCCGCCTGCGCGCGGGCGGTTGTCGTCGTGTTCGCGTGCGCCGGGCTCATTGCGCCCGCCACGGCCAGCGCCGTGCCGCGGCCGGCGGACGATCCGTTCTACGCGTACACGAGCAGCACGCCGCTCGCCGACCTCGCGCCGGGCACGGTCATCCGGTCGCGCGACGTCTCGTACCACGTGGCCGGCTTGGCGCTGCCGCTCTCGGCCAAGCAGCTGGCCTACCGCTCGACGAACATGCTCGGCGAGCCGATCGTCGCATCCACCACGCTCATCCGGCCTCCGGGTAAGAAGACCGTCAGCCGCGTCGTCTCCTACCAGTCGGCGTATGACTCGCTGAGCCCGAACGACCAGCCGTCGCACGTCATCGCAGGGGGCCCGGCCACGCTCGGGAGCGCGATCTCCACCCTGGAGTCCCTGGCCCTTCCGGCCTTCCTGCTCAACGGCTACGGCGTCGCGATTCCGGACACCGAAGGGCCGATGGCCGACTTCGCCGCAGGGCCCGAGTACGGGTACACGACGCTCGACGGCCTGCGCGCCGCGTTCAAAGCGAAGTACACGCGCATGACCGATGCGACGAAGGTCGTCCTCTTCGGCTACTCCGGCGGGGCGATCGGCACCGAATGGGCGGCCGAGCTCGCGCCGAGCTATGCGCCCGACGTCAACGAGCACCTGATCGGCGCGGCCATGGGCGGCGTGCTCGTCAAACCCTCGACGAACCTGCATTACGTCGACGGCAGCCCGCTCTGGGCGGGGGTCATGCCGATGGCGATCGTCGGTGTCGCGCGCTCGTTCCGCATCGACCTGCTGCCGTACCTCAGCGACTACGGGAAGAGCGTGTACCGCCGGCTCCAGCGGGTTGGCATCGTCGAAGCGCTCGCAACCAACTCCGGCGTGACGTGGGCGAAGCTGGCCAAGCCGGAGTACCGCGAGCCGGAGAGCGTGGCCATCTACGTCGAGGCGGCGAACAAGCTCATCATGGGCTCGTACGGCACCCCGACGATCCCGCTGTTCATCGGCCAGGGCGCCAAGGGTGAGCTCGAGGGCACGAAGGGCAACCGTCCCGGGATCGGCAAGGGCGACGGCGTGATGGTCGCCGGCGACGTGCGCAGTCTCGCGCGCAAGTACTGCGACCAGGGCGTGCCGGTGAAGTACCGCCAGTACGGCCAGGGCAGCCACGCGACGACCGTCCTGAGTTGGGGGCCGCAGGCGATTCACTGGATCGACGCCCGGTTCAAGGGTGCCGTGGCGCCGCAGAATTGCGCGGAGATCGCGCCCGGCAACTCGCTGGAGCCGATCGCGGTGAAGTGACGGGGTCGCCGGGCGCGCCACCGGATGCCGCGCCCTCGGGTAGCGTCCTGGCAATGGCGCGGGTGCTGGCCTTCGATCCGATTCGCGAGGCGGCCCGGCAGTGGCGCAAGCACTGGGGGGTCGCGTCCGCGCCGCCGATGGCCGCGGTCACCTCGGTCATGCGCACCCACCAGATCATGCTGGCGCGGCTGAACGAGCAGCTCGAGCCGCACGATCTGACGTTCCCCCGCTACGAGGCGCTCATGCTCCTGTTCTTCTCGCGGACCGGCTCACTGCCGCTCGGCAAGATGGGGGTTCGCCTGCAGTTGCATCAGACCTCGGTGACACCGCTCGTCGACGCGCTCGTCGAGCGCGGGCTGGTCGAGCGCACACCGCATCCGACGGATCGCCGCACGACCCTTGCGACGATCACCTCGCGCGGTCGCGAGGTGGCCGACGCGGCGACGCGTGATCTCAACGCGATCCGGTTCGGCACGGCGCCGATGAAGCGCGCCGAGCTGGACCTGCTCGTCGACACGCTCGAGCGCTTCCGCCGGGAAGCCGGCGACTTCGACGACTAGCGCGATCCGGCGGCGGCGACGCCGTCGATGAGCTCGGCGGCCGTCCGGGCGTCGAGGGCGTCGGGGGGGATGGCGATGTGGAGCGTTCGCCCGATCCGCTGGAGCGTGTCGGATCCCACGCGCAGCTCGCTGAGCGGCGTCGATGGCCAGACGACGTCCAGTCCACGGGCTTCGCGCAGCGCGGCGAGGGTCGCGGCCTGGGCGGCGACACGCTCGAGGTCGTCAGCGGGCGGGGCGATGGTGAGTTGCGTACGCACGGAGAAAAGCTAGGATACCCATATATCTGATATCCATGCAAATGGACGGAAGGGACGACATGGCTGACATCGCCGTCGTGGGCGTCGTAGGCGCGGGGTTCATGGGCTCCGGCATCGCGGAGTCCGCCGCGCGCGCCGACAAGCACGTGCTGGTCTACGAGCCCGAGCGCGCGCCGCTGGAACGTGCGCGCGAGGCGCTGCGCCGCTCGCTCGAGCGGGCGGCTGCCCGGGGGAAGGTCGACGACCCCGACGTGATCGTCGATCGCGTGGCGTACACGTCCGAGCTCGATGACCTGCGCGCTGCCGACGCCGTGATCGAGGCCGTGATCGAGGACCCGAAGGTCAAGGGCAAGCTGTTTCAGCGGCTTGACCGGGTGCTGCCCGACGCGGTGTTCCTGGCCTCCAACACCTCCTCCATTCCCATCGCGGAGATCGCCGCGTGGACGGCGCGGCCCGAGCGGGTGCTCGGCCTGCACTTCTTCTCGCCGGTCCCGGTGATGTCGCTCGTCGAGGTCGTACGGGCGATCGACACGGCGGAGGATGTGCTCGACGCCGCGTGCGTCTTCGCCGGCGAGATCGGCAAGCACACCGTCCTGACGAAGGACCGCAGCGGCTTCATCGTCAACATGCTCCTCGTTCCGTACCTGATGTCCGCGATCCGGATGTACGAGGACGGCTTCGCCAGCCGTGAGGACATCGACGAGGGGATGAAGCGTGGATGTGGCCACCCCATGGGGCCGCTGACGCTCGCCGACTTCATCGGCCTCGATGTGATGTACGCGATCGGCCAGTCGCTCTACGAGGAGTTCAAGCGCCCGGACTTCGCGCCGCCGCCCCTGCTCAAGCGCATGGTCGTCTCTGGCCATTTCGGCCGCAAGTCCGGTCGGGGCTTCTACCAGTACGCCGAGGCGCCCGCCGCGGCCTGACCTGCAGTGGTCAGGCGCGGACGGTCAGCGCTCGGACGGGCCGTGGGAGCCCGCGGATGGCAACGTCCCGCCACGTTCCGGCGGGTGCCGGCTCGGGTACGGCGGTCTCGCTGAGGACCACCTCGTCGGGCTGTGCCAGCTCGGCCAGTCGTGCCGCGCGGTTGACGGGCGTGCCGAAGTAGTCGCCTGCGCGGGTCGTCAGCGCGCCGAAGTCGATCCCGACGCCGGCGGTGAGCGGGGTCGTCCGGGCCATCTCGCGCGCGGCAGCCCGGCCGGCAGCCAGCATCTCGGCAGGGTCGAGACCGACGAGCATGACGCCGTCACCGAGGTGCTTGGCCACGGCGACGTCGTGGTCGCGGGTGATGCGCTGGGCGGCGGCGAACATCCCGTCGATCAGCGCGCGGATAGCCGGCGTGTCGTGGTCGGCCATGTAGGCGGTCGAGCCCCGGAGATCGACGAACGCCACGCTGCGCGGTCCCGCGTTGGGATCGTTCGGCAGGTCGACGAGGCGCGTGATGCGCGGCGCCAGTCGCGCAGCATGCAGCGCGTGCAGCGACGCGGTGGTGGCGCACGTCAGGTCGCGGATCCAGCGGTCGGCCCATCGGCGCCGGTGCTCCGGCGCGACGCGCGTAAGCAGGCGTGCGGTGAGGTTGACCTCCGCCGCGACGACGCGGTCGATGGCGCTCAGGTAGGCCTGTGTGAGTCCGCGGATGTCCGGGGCGCCGAGGCCCGGCGCGGGGGCATCAGGAGCGAGGGTCCCGAGCATCTCGAGCGTGTCGCCGGTCGCGGCATCCTGGTCTTGGGCCACGCGGGGTCGGGGATCGACGGTCTCGTTCGCGGGGAAGTGAGTCATCTGTCGCACCGGATGTGCTGTTGTCTGAGGGCGGGTTGCGCTCTCTCGGTCAAGCTCGTATATTCATTACATCAAATGCCCGGGTTACACCAGCCGGGACATGATGGGTTGAATCAAGGAGAGCTCCATGACGGTGTCCACGTCCGAGGCCCCGGACATCTTTTCCGAGGCCCACGCCCGAGATCCACACGCGTCCTATCGCATCCTGCGCGACGAGTTCCCCGTGGTCTTCCACGAGGGATCGAAGAGCTGGCTCGTCAGCCGGCACGAGGACATCGTCGCGTTGCTCAAGCGCAAGGACGTGACGTCGGAGATCTACTCGTCCTCCATCGCGCCGGTGCACGGACACACGATCATCGAGATGGAGGGCAAGGAGCACTCGACGCATCGGCGGCTGCTGTCTCCGTTCTTTCACCGGGACGGGCTCGACAGCTTCAAGCCGACGATCGCGCGGGTGGCTCGCGAGCTGGCCGAGCCGTTCCTCACCCGGGAGGCTGACGCCGTCCGCCGCGGCGAGAAGGCGCGCGGAGAGGTCGACCTCGCCGTCGAGTTCTTCCACCAGTTCCCGATCAGCGTCATCGAGCAGATGCTGGGTCTCCCCAAGGAGCGTCACGCGGACTTCGAGCGCTGGTACACGGCGATCATGGAGTACATCGACAACCTCCAGGGCGATCCCGGGCGCTTCGAGCGTGGGCTGCAGGCCAAGAAGGAGATGACCGAGTACTTCCTGCCGCTCATCGCCGAGCGCCGGCAGGGCGACGGTGACGACCTGCTCACCATGATGTGCCAGGCTGACGTCGACGGCGACCGTCTCACCGACGAGGAGGTCCGGGCGTTTGTCAGCCTCATGATCACCGCGGGCGGTGAGACGACCGACCGCGCGCAGGGCAACATGTTCATGCGCCTCCTCGAGCATCCCGACCAGCTCGAAGCTGTCTACGCTGATCCGTCGCTCGTCGTCGACGCGTTCGCCGAGACGCTCCGCCACACGCCGCCCGTCCATGTCGCCGCGCGCACGCCGCAGGTCGACATCGAGATGCACGGCGTGACGATTCCGGCAGGGGACACCATCACGTGCCTCGTCTCGGCGGGCAGTCGCGATCCGCGCAAGTTCGAGGACCCCGACCGGTTCGACATCTTCCGCGAGGACAACAACACCGAGCGCGCGTTCAGCGCTGCGGCTGACCATCTCGGCTTCATCAACGGCCGGCACTTCTGCGTCGGCGCGATGCTGGCGAAGGCCGAGATCGAGATCGGCGTGACGTACCTCCTGGCGAACATGCCGGGCCTGCGGATGGCCGAGGGCTTTGTCCCCGTCGAGTCCGGGCTCTTCACCCGCGGCATCGACAGCCTCAAGGTCACGTACGACCCCATCATCTGACCCCCCGATCCCATCCCACGGGCGGGCCCGTCCTCCCCAGACGGGTCCGCCCGCCCTTGCCAGGAGGCCTCATGCAGACACTGGAATCGGCGCCCATCGGATCGGGCGCGCGCCAGGTGACGGCCCTCGGGCTCGGGACTACTGCGCTCGCGAACATGTACGCGGCGCTGGATGACGACGCGGCCGCGGCGACGCTGGACGCGGCCTTCGACGCGGGCATCCGGTACATCGACACCGCACCCGCCTACGGCAGCGGCTTGGCCGAGCAGCGGGTCGGCGCGTGGCTCGCGCGGCGCGATCGAGACAGCGTCGTCATCTCCACGAAGGTCGGCAACTCGCTGCGGCCGATCAGCGCGGAGGAGGCGGCCGGCGGCCTCTTCGAGAACGCTCTGCTCGCCGCGCCGTACATGGACTTCTCGCGCGACGCGATCCTGCGCTCCCTCGAAGAGAGCCTTTCGCGCCTGCAGACCGACCGCGTCGACATGATCGCCATCCAC
The DNA here is from genome assembly GCA_945878865.1 of Bifidobacterium breve. Classification (GTDB taxonomy): domain Bacteria; phylum Actinomycetota; class Thermoleophilia; order Solirubrobacterales; family Solirubrobacteraceae; genus Svornostia. Next base: position 294,703 of record CAMCUD010000002.1, read on the forward strand.
GACCCCGACGAGGCCGCGTCGATCGAGCCGGGCGTCGACCCGTATGCGCGCAGTCACTTCCGTGAGGCGATGGAGGAGACGTATCCGGTCCTGGACGAGCTTCGCAGCCAAGGGGTCATCGGGGCCGTCGGCGTCGGGATGAACGGCTGGGAGATGCTCGTCGATTTCGCGAAGGCCGGCGACTTCGACTACTTCCTGCTGGCCGGGCGCTACACGCTGCTCGAACAGGAGTCGGCGCGCACGCTGCTGCCGCTGTGCGCTGAGCGGGGGATCTCCGTCGTGATCGGCGGTCCCTACAGCTCAGGGATCCTCGCGACGGGAGCCGTCGAGGGCGCGCGTTTCAACTACGCGCCGGCGGGGCCCGACGTCCTGGAGCGCGTGCGGCGGATCGAGGCGGTGTGTGCGCGCCACGCCGTGCCCCTGCGTGCTGCCGCGCTGCAGTTCCCCGCGCGCCACCCGGCCGTGACCTCGGTGATCCCCGGGGCGCGGACCGCCGACGAGGTGCGCGAAAACATCGAGCTCTTTACTGCCCCGATTCCCGGCGATCTGTGGTCCGAACTCGTCGCCGAAGGGTTGATCGACGCATCCGTCGGATCGCCCGTCTAGTATATTTCGTATATTAGTTATTGACATTGCTCCGCGAGCGGCGTAGTGTCGAGAAGCCTCGGGCGTGGGTCTGTTCCGAGGACGAGAGATACCTGCACAACCCCTGAATTTCACCGGCTCGCAGATGCGGCTGGGGGAGAGGCGAACCATGATGGGTTACCGGACGTTCGCCGGGCGCGGACCCCTGCGCACGGCGCTGATGATCGCTGCCTTCGCGGCGAGCGGGACCGCGGTCGCGGCCTGCGGAAGCGATGACGGAGGCTCGGCCTCCAAGGACGATGGTGCGGCAACTGCGGCCGAGAGCTCGGGGGTCCAGCAGGTCACCGCGCTCGCGAACGAGCTGCTCAAGCGGCCGACATCGATCTCGATCACGAAGCCGATCGGCAAGCCGGTTCCCGAAGGCAAGGAGGTCGTGTGGATCTCGTGCGGCGTCCCGGCCTGTGTGACGCTCGGCGAGACGTTCACCGAGGGCGCCAAGGAGCTCGGCTGGAAGACCCGTGTGATCAACACCGACGGCACGCCCGAGAAGATCAAGGCCGCCTGGTCTCAGGCCGCCTCGAGCAAGCCTGATGGTGTCGCGTCGTCCGGCACGGATCTGTCGGTCGTCGCCCCGCAGCTCAAGCAGCTCGAGGAGGCGGACATCCCGGTCGCGCTGTACGCCGTGCCCGAGAAGACCAACGGGGTCGACGTGCTCGTCGGCGACATGCAGGGCGAGGCCGAGTCCTACGGCGAGCCGATGGCCGCCTGGATCGTCAAGGACAGCGGCGGCGACGCCAACACGCTGCTCGTCACACTGCCGAGCTTCCCGATCCTCGCGGGCCTGAAGCAGGGCTTCGACTCGACGTACAAGCAGGGCTGCGCGGACTGCGGCATGAAGACGCTCGACCTCCCGCTCAGCGCGCTGGGCAAGGACGTTCCGGCGCGGATCGTCTCCACGCTGCGGGCCAACCCGAACATCGACTACGTCGCGATGGCTGTCGACGACCTGACCGTCGGCCTGCCGGCGGCTCTGCGCGCAGCCGGGCTTGCGGACAAGGTGAAGATCATCGGCGCCACCACGGGCCAGACGAACATCCAATACATCAAGGCCGGCCAGCAGGCCGCGGGTGTGCCGAACGCCTGGTACGACGATACGTGGCAGCTCGTCGACGGCCTGGCGCGGATCTTCGTCGGCGAGGATCCGAGCGTCTCCGAGGCCACGCCGCCGCGGATGATCCTCGTCCAGGACAACCTCCCGGACAACACCGACGTGTTCCCGCTCGTGCCGGACTTCCGCGAGCAGTTCCTGAAGCTCTGGGGCAAGAACGCCTGACCAACCGGCGCGGGTGCTCCCTTGCCCGCCCACCCACGGGATGCGCCGGAGGTCTGCCGAAGCCTCCGGCGCATCCCCACCACGGACCAGGAGACCAGGAGATGGCCACCGCAATACGCCGCCCCGTGCGCACTCCGGCGCTCAGGATCGAGCGGCTCTCCAAGACCTTTGGCGCGACCAAGGCGCTCGACGACGTGACGATCGCGTTCGACCGCGGCCAGACGCACGCGCTCGTCGGCTCCAACGGCTCGGGCAAGTCGACGCTGATCAAGACGCTCGCGGGCTACCACCGGCCCGACCCGGGTGCCCACGCGTACTTCGCCGGTGAGGAGTTCGATCTCGAGGCGCCGGGCGACGAGCGCCCCGCGGGCCTGCGGTTCATCCACCAGGACCTCGGCCTCGTCCTCGAGCTCAGCGCGGTCGACAACTTCGGCCTGAAGTGCGGCTTTTCCACGTCACGCGGCTTCGTCAGCTGGCGCGAGCAGGCCCGCCGTACCCGCGAGGCGATCGCCCGCTTCGATCTCGGCCTCGACGTGCACGCGCCGCTCTCGCAGGCCACGCCGGTCGAGCGCACGATCGTCGCGATCGCCGCGGCCATTCAGGACTGGGACGAGGACGGTGGCCTCCTCGTGCTCGACGAGCCCACCGCCGCGTTGCCGCCCGTCGAGGTCACCGAGCTGTTCGCGATCCTCGACGAGGTCAAAGCCGCCGGCGCCACGATCGTCTACGTCTCGCACCGGCTCGACGAGATCTTCCAGATCTGCAGCGACGTGAGCGTCCTGCGCGCCGGCCGGCTGGTCGCTTCGCGCGCGGTCGAGGGACTCGAGCCGCAGGACATCGCTGCGCTCATGGTCGGCACGGACGTCGACACGGAGATCCGGCCGACCCGTCCGGCCGCGCAGCGCACGGACCTCGCGCTCGAAGCGCGCGGGCTGCGTGGGGAGTTCCTGCGCGGCGTCGACCTGCAGGTCGGCCACGGCGAGATCGTCGGCGTCGCGGGACTTCTCGGCTCCGGGCGGGAGGAGCTGCCCTACGTCGTCGCCGGGGCGCGCGCGGACATCGCCAGCGGGCGGCTGCGGGTCGGCGACGGCGAGTGGAGCCGCGTCGAGTCGGGAGGCTTTCGACACCCGATCGTCCCGGCCGACCGGCTGCGCGAGGGGATCGTCGGCGAGATGACCATCGAGGAGAACCTCGCACTTCCCGTCCTGTCCGAGCTCGGCCGCGGCGGCCTGCTGCGACGGGGCGCCGAGCGGGACGTCGCGCGCGAGAGCATCCGCCGGGTCGACCTCGTCCCGCCTGAACCCGACCGCGTGATCTCCACGCTCAGCGGCGGCAACCAGCAGAAGGTCGTCGTCGCGCGGTGGCTCACCGAGCAGCGGCCGCTGCTGATCCTGGCCGAGCCCACGGCGGGCGTGGACATCGCTGCGCGCATGGCGCTCTTCCGGCTGCTCATCGCCGAAGCCGATCGCGGTCTCGGCGTCCTCGTCTCGTCCTCGGACGTCGACGACCTCCTGCACCTCTGCACCCGCGTCCTGGTGCTCCGCGACGGCGTCGTGGCGCGCGAGCTCGCGTACGACGAGATCACCGAGACCAACCTCCTCCATGCGATGGAAGGGATCGATTCCTGATGAGCACCACTCCGACCGCGGACCCGGTTCAGCCCCAGCGCTCCGCGGACCCCCAGGCCTCCTCCAGGGAACAGGCTCCCGCGCGCGGTTCGCGCGCGGGAGCGCTGTTTGGCTCGGCGCTGAGCCCGCGGCGCATCGGCGCGGTCTATGTGTGGGCCGTGATCGTCCTGTTCTTCGCGATCTACACACCCGACACGTTCCTGACGGGCACGACGGTCACGCAGATCCTCAACAACAGCGCGATCACGGGGCTCGCGGCACTCGCGCTGCTCATCCCGCTCGCCACGCGCACGTTCGACCTCTCGATCGGCTTCGTCATGAGCCTCTCGGGGGTGACCGCGGCGAACTTCGTCGCCAACGGCATGCCGCTCGTTCCCGCGGTGCTGCTCGGTCTCGGCGCCGCGCTCGTCGTCGGCGTCATCAACGCCACGGTCGTCGTCGTCATGCGCGTGGATTCGTTCATCGGCACGCTGGCGACCGGGTCGATCATCGCGTCGTTCATCACGATGGTCACCAACGAGCAGGACATCACCGACGTCCGGCTCACGGGCGCGTTCTCCGACCTCGGCCAGACGGACATCGGGGGCGTGACGCTCCCCGTCCTCTACGCCCTCGCGGTGGTCATCGTGCTGTGGGTCCTGCTCGAGCACACCACGACGGGCCGGCGGCTGTACAGCACCGGCTTCAACCCGGACGCCGCGAAGCTCGCCAGCGTCCGCGTCGACAGGCTGCGCTTCCTCTCGCTCCTGGCGAGCGCGTTCATCGCCGGCGTCGCCGGAATCGCGTTGGCCGCGACGCTCGGCGCGGGCTCGCCGTCGGCCGGCCAGTCCTACCTGTTGCCCGCCTTCGCGGCGGCGTTCCTCGGGGCGACGCAGATTCGCCCTGGACGCTTCAACGCGATCGGCACCGTGATCGCCGTCCTCGTGCTGACGACGGGCACGACCGGCCTCGCGCTGGCGCTCGCCCCCGCGTGGGCGGCCGACCTCTTCACCGGGGTGGTCCTCATCGCCGCGCTGACGCTGACCGGGGCCGAGCGGCGCCGGCTGCGCAGCCGCGGCTCCGCGTTCCTCCGCCTGCGCAAGCGCGGCGGCAGCACCCCCGACACGCCCGAGGTGGCCTCATGAGCGTCTCAACCGCGGCAGCAGCCGCGCCCGACCGCGCGACGGACGTCGGCGTCATCGACTCCGACGTCCACCCGAACTTCGAGGCCGGGATCCGCGACCTCATCCCGTACATGACCGATACGTGGCGCCAGCGCATGGGCTTCGGTCAGGAGGGGTGGGAGACGTCCTTCGCCGCCTCGGCGTTCCACCTGCCGCTGAACTACCTGCACGTCAACACCGCCGGCGCGTTTCGCAAGGACGCCGCGTTCGAGGGCAAGCCACCGGCGTCGGACGCGCGGCACACCGCACGTGACCTGTTCGACCGCCACGACATCTCACGCGGCCTGCTGATCGCCGGGCAGATGTTCGGTATCGGCGCGATGCCCCAGGCGGAGGTCGCCGCGACGCTGGCCTCGGCCTACAACGAATGGATGGACGAGCGGTGGCTGCAGGTGGACGACCGCTACCGCGGCGCGCTGATCATCGCCCCGCAGGACCCCGACCTGGCTGTTGCGGAGATCGAGCGGATGGCGGGCCGCGACGCGATCGCGGCGATCTTCATGCCGCTCCACGAGATCCTCTGGGGTGAGAAGCACTACCACCCGATCTTCGAGGCCGCCCAGCGCCACGAGCTGCCGGTGGTCACGCACCCGAGCGGCACGGAGAGCATCTTCGCCCGCGCGCCGAAGATGGCCGGGACGCCGACGTTCTACATCGAGTGGCACGCGGGCCTCGCGCAGATCCACTACTCCAACGTGCTGAGCATGCTCTGCCACGGGACGTTCGAGCGCTTCCCCGGGCTGAAGGTCGTCATCGCCGAGGGCGGCTTCACGTGGCTGGCCGAGCTCATGTGGAAGCTCGACCGAGACTGGCAGTCGCTGCGCGACGAGGTGCCGTGGATCAAGCGGCCGCCGAGCGAGTACATCCTCGATCACGTCTGGTGCACGACGCAGCCGTTCGTCGAGCCGCACAAGAAGGAGCACGTCGCGCAGGTGCTCGACATGGTCTGCGCGGACCGCAACCTCATCTTCAGCTCGGACTACCCGCACTGGGACTTTGACGACCCGCAGCGCGCGCTGGCGGCGATCGACCCTGCGCTGCGGCGGCGGATCATGGTCGAGGCGCCGCTCGAGGTCTACGGGGATCGGATCCGCTGAGATGTCGCGTCACGTCATCGACCGGGCGGAAGAGATCCCGCCCGGCACGCGGCGGGTGGTTGACCTCGACGGGAGGTCCATCGGCGTGTTCAACGTCGAGGGGACGTTCTACGCGCTGCGCAACCGCTGCCCGCACCACGGCGCGCCGCTGTGCGAGGGCCCGGTCTCGGGAACGATGCTGCCCTCCGATCCCGACGAGTACCGCTTCAGCACCGCCAGGGAGCACCAGATCATTCGCTGCCCCTGGCACGGCTACGAGTTCCGGCTCGACGACGGACGTGGACTGGTCAAGCCCGAGACCTCGCGCGTGAAGGCGTATCGCGTCGAGGTCGAGGCGGGCGACGTGGTGGTCTACACCCGATAATTTGTTATCATCAATATATGGGTAAGGAACCGCGGACGCATGAGCACAGCACGCATCGCATCGCCTGAGGCGCAGGCCACCGATCGCCGCGAGATCGTCCGCCTCGCGGCGGACTTCGCGCGCAAGGAGATCGCGCCGCGCGTCGCCGACTACGACCTCGCCGAGCAGATGCCGCGCGACCTCCTCGACGAGATGGGGCGGTTGGGGTTCTTCGGCGGCGTCATCCCCGAGGAGCTCGGCGGGCTCGGGCTGGACTACGACATCTTCGCCGAGCTCATCGAGGAGGTCTCGAAGACCTGCCAGATCCTGGGGACGTTCGTCTCCATGCCGTCGGGTCTCGTCGGCTCGGCGCTCCAGGCGTTCGGCACGCCCGAGCAGCAGGACCGGTGGCTGCGGCCGCTCGCCGCAGGGGAGATCTTCGGCGCGGCCGGTGTCACCGAGCCTGGGTCGGGCAGTGACGTCGCGGCGATGACGACGACGTACCGCCGCGACGGCGACGACTACGTCATCACCGGCGCGAAGGCGTGGATCTCGAACCTCGACATCGCGGAGTTCGTCCTGACGTTCGCGTCGTCGGATCGCAGCCTTCGTCACCGAGGGATCACGGCGTTCGTCATCCCGCGCGACACGCCCGGGCTCGGCCTGCACCCGTACAAGAACAAGCTGGGGTTCCGCCCGATCTGCACCGGCGAGGTCGTCCTCGACGAGGTCCGCGTTGGGCCTGACGCGGTCCTCGGCGTCGAGGGTCAGGGCTTCCACGTCGCGATGAACGCGGTGGAGCGCGGCCGTCTCGGTGTCGCCGCACGCGCCGTCGGCGTTGCGCAGGCGTGCCTTGAGGACTCGCGGGAGTACGCGCGCAGCCGGGTCGCGTTCGGCCAGCCGATCTCGAACTTCCAGATCGTCCAGTCGAAGATCACCGACATGGCGGTCGGCGTCACGACCGCGCGCCTGCTTGTCCGCGAATGCGCGACCGCGCTACAGACCGGCTCTCGCGCGCGCGAGCTGACGAGCATGGCGAAGATGTACGCCAGCGACGTCGCGGCACGGTCGGCGTCGGACGCCGTGCAGATCCACGGCGCGGCGGGCGTCAGCCCGGAGTACCGCGTGGGCCGCATGTACCGCGACGCGAAGGTGCTGCAGATCGTCGAGGGATCGAACGACCTGCACCGCGCGCTCATCGGCGAGATGGAACTCGGGCTGCGCGGCGACGGCGAGATCAAGTCGGCGACATGAGCGCGGTCGACGCGGGCGCCTCGGTCCGGGTGGAGCGCCGCGGCGCGGTCGCGGTGCTGACAGTCGATCGTCCCGATGTCCGCAACGCGCTGACCGACGAGACCCTGGCGGCGCTGACTTCGCTGGCGGTGGCGTGTGATGCCGATGGTGACGTGCGATGCCTCGTGATCGCCGGGAGCGAGAAGGTCTTCGCCTCGGGCGCCGACGTGCGCGCGCTGCTCGAGCGCGACCCGGTGGAGGTCTACGACGGCGACCGTGCCCGCCTCTGGGATCAGCTGCGCGCGCTGCGGACCCCGGTCGTTGCGGCGGTGAGCGGCTTCTGCCTGGGTGGCGGCTTCGAACTGGCGATGATGAGCGACGTCGTCGTGGCCGCGCCGACCTCCCGCTTCGGCCTGCCCGAGACGCAGCTCGGCCTCATTCCCGGCGCCGGCGGGACGCAGATGCTCCCGCGCGCGGTTGGCAAGGCGCTCGCGATGGACATGATCCTGACGGGCCGGATGCTGGACGCCGACCAGGCGCTGGTCGTCGGCCTCGTCTCCCGTGTGGCCGAGGACTGGCTCGGCGAGGCGCTGATCGCCGCGGAGCGCATCGCCGCCCGCCCCGCGGTCGCGCAGCGCCGAGCCAAGGACGCGGTGAACACGTCGTTCGACGTCGGCCTGGCGGCCGGCGTGGAGGTCGAGCGTCGCACCTTCGCGATGGTCTTCGCCACCGAGGACGCGCGCGAGGGCATGCAGGCGTTCGTGGACAAGCGCGAGCCGTCGTGGCGTCACGCCTGAGAGGAGCAGGACATGCAAGCACCGGACAAGGTCGCCGTACTGGGCGCAGGGATCATGGGCAACGGGATCGCGCAGCTTGCCGCGATGGCCGGGATGACGGCCGTCGCGCGCGATGTTTCCGCGGAAGCGCTCCGTCGTGCCGGCGACGCGATCGACACGAGCCTCGCGCGGTTCGTCAAGGCCGGCAAGCTCTCGGCGCATGACGCCGCGGCGGCTCGCGGCCGGGTCACGCTCACCGCAGACCTCGCCGAGGCGACGGACGGCGCCTCCGTCGTCATCGAGGCGGTCACGGAGGTCCTCGACGTCAAGCAGCAGGTGCTCGGGGAGGCTGTCGAACTCGCCCCCGAGCACGCGCTGCTCGGCACGAACACCTCACAGCTCTCGATCACCACGATCGCCGCCGGGCTCGGGGAGCACGCGTCGCGCCTGGTGGGCGTCCACTTTTTCAACCCGCCTGTGATGATGCGTCTCGTCGAGGTGATCGCCGGCCTGCAGACGCGGCCCTCGGAGATCGAGCGCGCGCGGGCGTTCGGCGAGGCGCTGGGCAAGCAGGTCGTGGTCTGCCGCAAGGACAGCCCCGGCTTCATCACGAGCCGCGCCTACGCGATCCTGCGCCTGGAGTGCGTGAAGATGCTCGAAGAGGGCATCGCGACGGCTGAGGACATCGACACCGCGCTGAAGCTCGGCTTCAACTTCCCGATGGGCCCGCTGGAGCTGGGCGACATGAACGGGTTGGACACGTACGTGCACGCGATCGAGGGCCTGGCCGACGCGCACGGCGACCGGTTCCGCCCGACGGTCGGCCTGCGGAACATGGTGGCGGCGGGGCGGTTGGGGCGGAAGAGCGGGGCGGGGTTCTACGAGTACGAGCCGCGCTGAGCTCCACTGACGGTCGAGGCCTGTCTGCGCATGCCGATTGGATCAGTAGGCCGCCGTCGTGCCTCGATGGGGCCAGTCCGGCTGCCTGCCTTTGCTATCGAGCGATGAACTTCATCGCTGACGTTGGCAGACTGTGTGCTCGAAGCGGGTTGGGCGGTTCCGATTCGCGTCCACGAGTCCCCTCGTTCGAGGGTGCTGAGCGGGTTCGCGCCCGGCATGGCCAGCCGGATCTGTTCTCTCGCAGATCGCCGCGGGCGACGTCGGCGTCCGTTGGGACGAGTGTGAGCACTCGTTAGGGCACGTCACGACCGCCTTCCTCTCACGGCGGTTGGGTCGGTTCACCGCGGCCCGGAGCCGCGGCGCTTGCCTTCGGTGCGGCCTGCCCCTCGCCTAACGGGGTACGCCGCGTCGTCGATGCGCACCGTACGGCACCGTCTGGCGAGTACAAGATAGGGTCTCCGTCAATCAGGTGATGGTGACTACTCACAGGCCCGCACGGGCGGAGAGGATCGAGGATGGCCGATAAGAAGACCGTCTTTGTTGCGTTCGCTATCGAGGACGAGCGACAGCGCGACTTCCTCAAGGGCCAATCGCTTAGCCCCCGCGCCCCCTACGAGTTCATTGACATGTCTGTCAAGCAGGCGTACGACGAGGCGTGGAAGGACAAGGTGCGCACACGCATCCGGCGATCGGACGGAGTGCTTGTCCTGGTCAGTGCGAACTCCCTCACGTCCAGTGGTCAGAAGTGGGAGATCCAGTGTGCGAAGGACGAGGGTAAGGCGATCCGGGGAATCTGGGCGTACAAGGATGATCGGACGACTCTCGCGGGAGTCACGACGCTCACTTGGAGCGACGCCAACATCAGCGCGTTCATCGACTCTCTCTAGCCGTGCGCAAGGCACTGATCGTCGGCATCGACCACTACGAGCATCTCAGCTGCCTCAGCGGATGCGTGAATGACGCGCACTCCGTTCGGAGCGTCCTCGAAAGGCACGCGGACGGAACGCTGAACTTTGCCGGACCTCAATTGCTGACGGGTACGAGCGGTGCTCAGCAGGTTCTGAAGCGCGACATGAAGGAAGCAGCGCGGGAGCTTTTCGCGGATGACTCTGAGATCGCGCTCTTTTACTTCGCCGGACACGGCTACCTGGAAGACACAGGCGGATTTCTGTGTGCGAGTGACTCCGAGGCGGGCGATGATGGCTTGTCGCTACAGGAGTTGATGACCCTTGCACACGGGTCGAAGGCGCAGAACAAGATGATCGTGCTGGACAGCTGCCACAGTGGCGTAGCAGGCAATGACCCGATAGCGCCAGGACTGGCGGAGTTGTCTGACGGGCTAACGGTGTTGACCGCCTCGTCGCCTCATCAGTACGCGCTCGAGGTTCCTGGCGGCGGGGCGGGCGTCTTCACGAGTCTGTTCGTCGACGCGCTCAGTGGTGCGGCGGCGAACCTCGTGGGAGATATCACCCCGGGGAGCGTGTACGCCCACATTGATCAGTCGCTCGGCCCGTGGGCGCAGCGTCCGGTCTTCAAGACGAACGTGCGGACGTTCGTGTCCCTGCGCGAAGCGGAGTCTCCCATCGCGCTAAACGACCTACAGGCGATCACAACGCACTTTCCGACTGCGGACTTTCAACTGCCATTGGATCCGTCGTACGAGCCCGAGCGGTCCGCCGACCAGGGTGAAGGCTCGGGGATCCCGCTGCCTGATCCTGAGCACACTGACACCTTTCGGGTACTCCAGAGCTACGCCAAGGTGAACCTCGTGAGGCCGGTCGATGCGCCGCACATGTGGCACGCAGCGATGGGTAGCAAGTCCTGCGAGTTGACTGTGCTCGGCCAGCACTACTGGAACCTTGTCAACCAGGGGCTGATTTGATCATGGCTAACCCGGACCGAGCAGCGGCACTACTCGGGAGCGAAGACCTCATCGAGGGACTCGCTGCCATCGAACACGAGCGTTGGAGTCACTGGCAGCGATACCTCCACGCGCAGTGCACGCGGGCCCCGGACGGATCCCTCACGATCCCAGCCGAGCTCGTAGCGAAATGGTCAGCCCAATCGGCTACTCCGTACGTCGAGCTGTCAGAACAAGAGAAGGAAAGCGATCGGGAACAGGTTCGCCGTTATCTCCCAAAGATCGCTCAGTGTGTACGGGACTACGTCCCGTAGTCGCGGCCGTCCCGCTGAAGGGACCGATGACGCAATGGAGGGATCGGCTGATGCTGTCTCTCAACTGCGCAGCAACGCCTGGGCCGCCTGAGCCGCCGGCTGGCCTACCTCGACGCCACGAGATGCCCCCAGCGCGTTGCGCGCGCTGATCACCCCGTCGACGTACGTGCTGTGCCCATCACCCATCCGCGCCGTCCGCGCGTCCACCGTCGCGCCGGCCAGCCCGAGCTCGTCGGCGATCGCCAGCCCCGCGATCCCCGAGTCGTCCTTTCCGCGTCCGCCGTCCGAGCAGATGAACCCGTGCGGCGCTACGTCGCGGAGGTAGGGGACCGCGCTCCGTCCCGTATGCCCTGCGGTGCACAGCACGTTGCGCCCGCGATCTTCCGGCAGGCCGAACGCGATCGAGTCGGTGCACACGATCGACCGCCCCTCCTCGTTGGTGAACATCACCTCGCGGTTCGTCACGTCGGCCGCGGCGCGCTGCGCCGGGTCGCGCTCGAGCAGCAGCCCTGCCGCCTCGCGCACCGGCATCCCGCGCGCCACGCCGCACGCCTCCGCCACCGCGTTGACGTAGGACACCACCGCGGTCCCGTACATGTCGACGCCGTCGCCGAGCGTCACCGTCGCGATGTCCGCCGCCGCTGCACCGATGCCCAGCGCTTCGAGGTACCAGAGGCCCGCGATGGCCGCGCCCTCCGGGCCGACCGCGCAGTCCACGCCGATCGCGCCGCGCGGGCGGCACTCGCCGACGAAGCGGGCGGGCAGGACCCCGGAGTACGAGGCGTTGACGACGACGTCGCGATCCCGGTTCTCCGGTCGCGCGTCGTACGCCGAATCTACCGCGACCACGCGGCCGCGCGGCGTCTCGAAGACGACCGTCTGCACCTGCTCTGAGGCCATGTCGACTCCTAGTCGATCTGGTCCCAGCGGATGGGCGCGTCGACCACGGCCGGGTAGCGCCTCGCCAGGAACTTCGCGAAATCCTCGATGTGCGACGCCATCGCCGCGCGCGAGCCCTCGGCGTCGCCGGCGGCGACCCGCTCGTAGATGCGCTTGTGCTCGCGGAGGACGGACTTGCGCTGCTTGGTCTCGTACTCGACGCCCAGCCGCGTGCCGTCGATGATCCAGTGCAGCGCCGACATCACGTTGGCGAACACCGCGTTGTTCGATGCCTGCGCGATGATCGCGTGGAAGTTCTCGTTCTCCTCGAGGAAGATCGACGGGTCCTCGATGTGCTCGCCCATCCGGTCCATCGAGGCCTGCAGCTCGGCCAGCTGCTCCTCGGTGATGTTCTCCGCCGCGCGCGCGGCCAGGGTGGGCTCGAGCGTCGTGCGCGCGTCGAGCACGGCCGCGAACGGCGCGCCCTCCAGCTGGAGCACCATCGCGAGGTTGGACGCCAGGTGCCGGGAGCTGGGCTCGGCGACGATCGGGCCGCCCCCTGGGCCCGTCTTGATCTGGATGACGCCCTGGATCTCGAGGAACCGCAGCGCCTCGCGCAGGGTGCCGCGGGCGAGCTGGTAGCGCTCGAGCATCTCCTTCTCGGACTCCAGCGGGGTACCGGGGGCGAGGTGGCCGTCGGCGATCTCCCCGACGATGCGCTGAGCAAGCAGCGTCGCCGTCTTCTTCGGCTTGTGGCCGTTGCGGCGGGACGCGGTGCGGGTCTGAGTCGGGCTCATAGCTGGATGGGGGCGGTCGCGGCCTGCTGGGCGGCGAGCTCTCGAAGTTCGATCTTGCGGACTTTGCCAGACGGAGTCATCGGAAGCGCGTCGAGGACGGCCACATACTCGGGAAGCGCGAAGGCGGGCAGGCGTTCTGTGCACCATGTCCGAACCGTGTCCTCCTCGAGCGTCACACCCTCGCGGGCGACGACGAAGATCGCGACCTCGTCCTCGCCGGCCTCGACGCGCGCGGGGGCGGCGACGGCTGCGCACTCGACGATGTCCTCGTGGCCGAGCACGGCCTGCTCGATCTCGTACGAGCTGATGTTCTCGCCGCGGCGGCGCATCGCGTCCTTCAGGCGGTCGACGAAGTAGAACCAGCCGTCCTCGTCGCGGCGCAGCCCGTCGCCGGTGTGGAACCAGAGGTTGCGCATCGCCTCGGCCGTCTTCTCCGGCATGCCGTAGTAGCCGGTGGTCATCGTCCACGGCTGCTTCGTGCGGACGACGAGCTCGCCGACCTGCCCGACCGGGACCTCCTCGTCGGTGTCCGGGTCGACGAGGCGTACGTCGAACCACGCGTCGGCGAGCAGCCCCGCCGCGCCCGCCGGGCGCTCCTCGCCGTACGGGCTGAGGAACGGCGCGGCGGTCTCGGTGAGGCCGAAGACCTCGACGAAGGCCTCGATGCCGAAGCGCGACTTGAACGCCTCGAGGATCGATGTGGCCGTCGGCGCGGCGAAGACGCAGCGCAACTGGTTGTCGGCGTCGTCCGGGCGCGGCTCCTGCTTCCAGGTCCAGTCCATCATCACGCCGACGAAGTTCGTCACGGTCGCGCCGCACTCGCGGATCTGGTCGATCCACCGGCTCGCCGAGAACTTCTCGCGCAGGACGAAGCGGGCGCCGGCGATGAGGGCGGGGTAGGCGGCGAGGAACTGCGCGTTGCCGTGGAAGAGCGGGCCGACGCACATGTACGTGTCGGCGTCGGTCAGCCGCGTCAGTGAGACGCACTCCTCGGCGAAGAACGTCATGTGCGCGTGGGGCATCATCACGCCCTTCGACAGGCCGGTCGTGCCCGACGTGAAGAAGACGGACGCGAGGTCGTGGTGGCGCACATCGGGCAGTTCGGCGCCGGTCGCCGACGGCAGGTCGGCCCAGGGGCGCGCGTCGTAGCCGGCGGCCGCCAGCACCTGCAGCGCGTCGCCCAGGCCGTCACCGCCGAGCACGTGGACGCGCTCGATTGTCTCGTACGCGCTGGTGTCGCCGGTAACGAACCGCTCGGCGAACGCGGGCTCGATGATCGCGGCGCGCGGGCCGGTCGTGCGCACCTGGTGCTCGAGGAACGAGCCGGAGTACGCCGTGTTGATGGGAACCTCCGCCATGCCGGCCAGCGCCGCGCCGAACCAGGAGAGGATGACCTCCGAGCGGTTGGCCGACATGAGCAGCACGCGGTCTCCGGGCGCGCCGCCGTCGAGCAGGCCGCGCGCGAGGTCCTCGGCCGCCGCGAGGGTCTCGGCGTAGGTCAGCGCGAGCCCCTCGCTCGGCACCTCGAGGTACGTGCGGTCGCCGTGGGTGCGGGCGCGCTCGCGCAGGATCCACGGGAGGTTCCAGCGCGCCGGGTCCTCGAAGGTCGGGTGCAGGTCGCGGTACGTCCTCATGTGCGGGCCTCCGTGCGGCGGAACTGCGGCGTGCGCTTCTCGATGAACGCCGTGGCGCCCTCGATCATGTCCTCCGAGCCGATGGCCTGGGCGAGCATCCCGAGCCCCGACTGGAACGAGTCGTGCGCGTGGTTCCACCACACGTTCGAGCTGATCTTCGCGATCTCGAGGTAGCGCGGGCTCATCGCCAGCAGCTCCTTGGCCATCGCGGTCGTCGCGTCCTCCAACTGCTCGTCGGGGACGACGGTGTTGATCATGCCGAGCTCGAGCGCCGTCTTGGCGTCGTAGCGACGGCAGAGCATGGAGATCTCCTTCGCCCGCTTCTCGCCGACGGACATCGCGAGCATGTTTGTCCCGCCCAGGACGGGGGCGCTGCCCACGCGCGGGCCCGTCTGGCCGAACGTGGCGCTCTCGCCGGCGACGGCGAGGTCGCACGCGACGACGAGCTCGTTGCCACCACCCGCGGCCGCGCCGTTGACGCAGGCGATGACGGGGCGGGGGCTGCGGCGGATCGCGTCGAACAGCCGCATCGACGCGGCGAACATCGCGCGGATCTCGCCCTCGTCGGGGTCAGCGAGGTTCGCGAGGAAGCCGCCGGCGCAGAACGCGCGGTCCGTGCCGGTGATGACGATCACCCCGCTGTCGATGGCGGCGTCCACCGCGGCGGTGAGCTCCGCGGCCATCGCGGCGTCGTAGGCGTTGCGGCGCTCAGGACGGTTGAGACGCAGCCAGGTGACGTCGCCTGAGCGCTCGGTGACGATGTCGCTCATCGGGGGACCCTGTCTCCATAAGCCATGTAATGGTTATACTACATTGGCTATGGCGTTCCAACTCGATCCAGCGTACTCCGATCTCCAGGACGAGGCGACGGCTCTGGCCCGGGCGGTCGAACCGCTCGCGGTCGAGGCGGACGCCATGAGCGAGGTCCACGCGGGCGTGCATCGCGCGCTCGTCGACAGCGGCCTCACGCGGGTGATGGTCCCCGCGGCGTACGGCGGGCGCGACGAGCGGCTCGACCCGCTCGCCATCGCCGTCGTGCGCGAGGTGCTCATGGCGACGAGCTCGCACCTCGACTCGCTGTTCGCCCTGCAAGGCATCGGCAGCTTCGCAATCACCGCGGGCGGGACCGAGGAGCAGAAGCGCCGCTGGCTGCCGAGTGTCGCCTCGGGCGAGACGCTCGCCGCGCTGGCGCTGACCGAGCCCGACGTCGGCTCGGATCTGAAGGCGCTCGGCACCGAGCTCGTGCCGTCGGGCGACGGCTTCGTGCTGCGCGGCCGCAAGGCCTTCATCTCCAACGCCGGCGCCGCCGCGTTCTACAGCACGCTCGCCCGGGAGGGGGACGGGTTCTCCGTCGTCCTTGTGCCCGCCGACCGCGACGGCGTGCGCGTGACGCCGACGCCCGAGCTCATCGCGCCGCACGTGCTCGGCGACGTCGAGTTCGACGACGTCGTGATCACCGACGAGGACCGGCTCGGCGCGCCCGGACAGGGCTTCTCCCTCGTGCTCGGCACGCTCGGCGTGTTCCGCATCTCCGTCGCGGGCGCGTCGCTCGGGCTCGCCCAGGCGGCGCTCGAGGCGGCCACGCGGCACGCCACGACGCGCGTGCTCAACGGCAAGCCGATGATCCGGCTCGGCGAGGTCGCCGCGATGCTCGCCGACTCGTGGGCCGAGCTGTCGGCGTCGCGGCTGCTGACCTACAGCGCCGGTGAGCGCGCCCGGGAGGACCCGGAGGCGTCGCTGCCGTACTCGTCGATGGCCAAGCTCCACGCCTCGGAGATGGCCGGCCGGGTCGTCGACCGCGCGGTGCAGGTCTCCGGACGCTTCGGCCTCGTGCGCGACCACAAGATCGAGCGGCTGTACCGCCAGGCGCGCGCGATGCGCATCTACGAAGGCGCCTCCGAGGCGCTGCGGCCGGGCATCGCCCGCGAGCTCGCGAAGGTGGTCGGCTGATGGACCTCCAGCTCGAGGGCAAGGTCGCGATCGTCACCGGCGCCGGCCGCGGGCTGGGCCGTGCGGCGGCGCTGGCGCTGGCCGCCGAGGGCGTGCGGGTGCTCGGCGTCGCGCGCTCGCAGGACGAGCTGCGCACGCTCGCCGAGACGGACCCGCAGCGCATCGCCGTCCGGACGTGCGACATGCTCGACACCGCCGCCGTCGCCGCGCTGCCCGAGGCGGCGATCGCGCAGTTCGGCCGCATCGACATCGTCGTCAACAACGCGGGGATCGCGCCCGCTGGGGCGTTCGTCGACATGGACGACGAGACGTGGCGCCGGGTCTTCGGCGTCAACGTCTTCGCCTGCGCGACCCTCGCGCGCGCGGCCGGGCCGCACCTGCTCGCGCAGGGGTCGGGGAAGATCATCAACATCGCCTCGACCTCCGGCCTGCTCGGCAAGCCGACGCTCGTCGCCTACTCGTCCTCCAAGGGCGCGGTCCTGCAGATGACCAAGGCGCTGGCGGGGGAGTGGGCCAAGCACGGCGTGCAGGTCGACGCGATCGCGCCGGGCGCGTACGAGACCGAGGCGCAGTCCGCGGTGCTCGAGTCCCAGGAGATCCTCGCGCGGCGGCTGCGGAAGATCCCGGCCGGCCGGATGGGCGCCCCCGAGGAGATCGGACCGCTCGTCTGCCTGCTGGCGTCGCCGGCGAGCGACTTCGTCACCGGCGCGGTGTTCGTGGCCGACGGCGGCGAGTCCTCGAAGCTCTAGCTCAGGCCGATGAGCCGCGCGAGGTTGCCGCCCAGGATCGCTTCGGTGTCCTGCGCCGCCAGACCGAGCGCCTCGATCGCGGCCACCTCGGCTGCCGGGTCGGCCATCGGCCAGTCGGTCGCGAAGACGATGCGGTCGGGGCCGTGGCGCTCGATGATGGACCGTGCGCGGCCCGGCGCGATCGTCGCCATGCTCGGCGGCCAGGACGTGTCGAGGTGGACGGGCAGGCCGATGACGTGCTCCATCGCGCCCTCGTGGTCGTGATATCCGCCGAAGTGCGCGGCGATGATCTTCAGCCGCGGCAACTCCCTGGCGATGTGCGCGAGCTGTGCCGGCGTGGCGCGGGTGTTCTCGCCGCCGGGCGTCTCCGGGCCGACATGGAACACGGCGGGGAACTCGTCGCCGAGCGCGTCGAGGACCTCGAGCAGCGCGGGGTCGGCGAGCGAGCCGCCCTGGAAGAGCGGGTGGACCTTTACGCCACGCAGGCCGTTCGCACGCAGGCTCGCGACGTTGTCCTCGGGCGAACGCCCGGAGTGCACGGACCCGAAGCCGATGAACCGGTCGGGCGGCAGGCTGCCCACGAACGCGTTGGCCTTCTCCAGCCGGTCAGGCGTGTCGGCGACGGCCAGGCAGACCGACCGGTCGATGCCCGCGGCATCCATCGCCAGCAGGGAACCGGCGACCGTGCCGTCGCCGTAGCGGATGATGTCTTCCGACGGGGTGCCCAGCGCGCGCCGGGCGATGTGGTCGGGCCAAACGTGGACGTGGCCGTCGAGCACCATGGACTACCTCCGAGGTATTTGGTAGAATAAATACCATGCTAAGGCGGAGAGGAGGCCAGCAGTGAGTCCGCTCCTGGGCCGGGACGTCGTCATCGTCGGCGCCGTCCGCACTGCGGTCGGCCGCGGCCACCCCGAGAAGGGCATCCACCGTGACGTGCATCCGACCGACCTGCTCGGCCGCGCGTTCGAGGGGCTGCTCGCCGACACCGGGGTCGACGCCGATCTCGTCGACAACGTCATCGCCGGGTGTGTCTACCAAGTCGCCGAGCAGGCGGCGGGGGTCACCCGCAACGCCTGGCTCGCCAAGGGACTGCCCGAGAAGACCGGCGCCACCACCGTCGACATCCGCTGCGGCTCGGGCCAGCAGGCGCTGCATCTCGCCGTGGGGCAGATCGCGATCGGCGCCGACGATGTCGTCATCGCCGCCGGGGTCGAGCACATGGGGCGGGTCGGCTTTCCCGTCAACCAGGGCGCACAGGAGCAGTGGGGCAGCGGCGTGAGTGACGAGCTGCGCGCGCGCTACCAGCTCGTGCCGCAGGGCGAGAGCGCCGAGCGCATCGCCGACCGGTGGGAGATCACTCGCGCGGAGATGGATGCCGTCGCGATGCGCTCGCACCGGCTCGCCTCCGAGGCGACATCAAGCGGCGCGTTCGCGCGAGAGATCGTCGATGTCGACGGCCACGTCTCCGACCAGGGGATCCGGCCGGCCACGTCGCTGGAGACGCTCGCCGACCTGAAGACCGTCTTTCGCGAGGACGGCCGCGTGACCGCCGGCAACTCGTCGCAGATCTCCGACGGCGCGGCCGCCGTGCTGCTCATGGCGGCCGAGAAAGCCGAAGAGCTCGGGCTCACGCCGCGGGCGCGCATCGTCGACCAGGTCGTGCTCGGCGTCGACCCGATCCTCATGCTCACCGGGCCGATCGACGCGACGCAGCGGATCCTCGAGCGCAACGCCATGACCATGGGCGACCTCGACCTCGTGGAGATCAACGAGGCGTTCGGCTCGGTCGTCGTCGCCTGGGCGCGCGAGCTCGAGCCGGACATGGATCGCGTCAACGTCCGCGGAGGCGCTATCGCGCTCGGGCACCCGCTCGGGGCGACCGGCGCGCGCCTCATCACGACGCTCGTCCACAGTCTCGAGGACCGCGACGACGAGCTCGGGCTTGTGACCATGTGCTGCGGCGGCGGCCTCGGGACCGCGACCCTCCTGCAGCGCGTCTGATGAGCGATCTGGCCCGTCTGCTCGCCCGCCAGCTCCTCGATGAGGCGCGCGCGTTGCCGCGCCGGGGCGCTCGGCGGCTCGGCGGCCGGCCGGACGTCGCTGCGTGCGCGACGACCGACGAGATCCGCGCCGCCGCACGGCGCGCGCTGCCGAAGGTCATCTTCGACTTCGTCGACGGCGCGGCGGGGGACGAATGGACCGCACGGCGCAACATCGCCGACCTGCAGGCGCTGGAGATCGCGCCGCGGATCCTCGTCGACGTCAGCGTCGTGGACACCGGGACGACCGCGCTCGGCACGCCCATCGCCCTGCCGGTCATCGGCGCGCCGACCGGGCTGACCGGGCTCGTCCACCACGAGGGCGAGGTCGGCCTGGCGACCGGGGCGCACCGGGCCGGATCGATCTACACGCTCGCGGCGATGTCGTCGTACTCCATCGAGGAGGTCGCGGCCGCATCGCCCGGGCCGACGTGGTTTCAGACCTACGTCTGGCGCGACCGCGGGCTCGTCGCCGAGCTGCTCGGGCGCGCGCGCGCCGCGGGCATGACCGCGGCGGTGTTCACCGTCGACGTGCCGGTCGCCGCCGCGCGTGACCGCGACCGCCGCAACGGCTTCGGCCTGCCGCCGCGCGCTACGTTCCGCAGCGTCGCCTCCGGCCTGCGGCGCCCCGCGTGGTCGTGGGCGTTCCTGCGCGATCCCCGCATCACCGCGGCCAACGTCGCGGCCGACCCGCACGCCGCGGGCGAGGCCATCAGCGTCGCCGGGTACATCAACGAGCAGTTCGACCCCCGTGCGGACTGGTCGGCGCTGGAATGGCTCCGCGGTGTGTGGGACGGCCCGCTCGTCGTCAAGGGGCTCACCCGCGCCGAGGACGCCCGCCAGGCCGTCGCGCTGGGCGCCGATGCGGTCGTCGTCTCCAACCACGGCGGGCGCCAGCTCGACCACGCCCCGACGACCATCCGCGCGCTTCCGGCGGTCGCCGACGCGGTGGGCGCAGACGCCGAGGTCTTCCTCGACGGAGGGATCCGCCGCGGCACCGACGTGCTGAAGGCCGTCGCCCTGGGCGCACGCGCCGTGCTCGTCGGCCGGCCGCTCGTCTTCGGCCTCGGCGCGGGCGGCGCCGCCGGCGTGGAGCGCGCCATGACGATCCTCGGCGAAGAGCTGCGCACCGCGATGACCCTCGCGGGCGTCGCCCGCATCGCCGACCTCGACCCTTCGCTCATCGTCGCGCGGCCCGCCGCGGACGACCCGTCCCACCCCTCGACCACCACCGGCCGCCGGCACCCCGGCGGGTAGGAGGCACGCCCGTGCAGACCCTGGCCAGCAGAGACACCGTCGCGCAGCTCCTCGCAGACTGGGCGTGGGCGAACGACACCGAGGATCTCGGCCTCATCGCGGACATCCTCACGCCCGACGCGAGCTTCTCCGTGGCGATCGCGGGGGAGACCGTGGTCGGCCCGCTGAGCCCCCGCGAGGACATCGTGGAGTTCATCGGCGAGGCGCTCGCCGCGCAGACCGGCCAGCGCCGGCATTGCGTCTCCAATGTTCGCGTCGGCGACGACGGGTTCACCGCGTACCTCACGATCTTCGAGACGGCCGACGGCGAGAGCAGCCTGGTCAGCACCGGGATCTACCGGGGCGCGGTGCAGACGGCGCAGGACGGGGCAGCGGCGCTGTCGGCGCTGACGATCGAGCTGGACCGCCCGTTCTGATGAAGGTGTATGAGGCCATCGGCCAGGGCATGGCGCACGAGGGCGTCGACGCCGTCTTCGGGCTCATGGGCGACGGGAACCTCTCCCTCATCCCGTACATCACCGACGATCTCGGCATGTCGTTCTACGGGGCTCGCCACGAAGGCGGCGCCGTCGCGATGGCCGACGGCTACGCGCGCGTCAGCGGGAGGGTGGGCGTCGCGTCGTTCACCCAGGGGCCCGGGCTGACGAACGCGCTGACCGCGCTCGTCAGCGCGGTGCGCGGCCGCACGCCCATGGTTGTCCTCGCGGGGGACACGCCGGCGCGCGTGCGTGGGTTGCCTCAGGACATCGAGCAGCCGCCGATCTTCGCGGCGCTCGGCCTGCCGACGCAGCAGATCACGCCCGAGACGGTGGGGCCGGCGGTCGCCGAGGCGTTCCGCCGGGCGCGCGCCGAGCGCACGCCGATCGTCCTGAACCTGCCCACCGACATGCAGGAGGAGCCCTGCACGTGGGCGCCGCCCGAGGCGGACGTCGTGGTGCCGGCGGCGTGGAGTGATGACGATCCGGGCCCGGACCTCAGTGCGGCCGTCGAGGCCCTCTCCGGCGCCGAGCGGCCGGTCCTCATCGCCGGCCGTGGCGCGATGATGGCTGGGGCGCGCGAGGACATCGTCGCGCTGGCCGACCGTACCGGGGCGCTGCTGGCCACCTCGCTGCCGGTCAAGAGCTGGTTCGCCGGGCACCCGTGGGAGGTTGGCATCGCCGGCGGATTCGCGTCGGAGCTCGGGCGCCGCCTCATCGGCGAGGCCGACTGCGTCGTCTCGTTCGGCGCGAGCCTCAACCACTTCACGTCACGGGGCGGCACGCTCTTCGGCGCGGGCGCGACGATCGTGCAGGTCGACGCTGACCCGTCAGCGTTCGGCCGGTACTACGAGACGTCCGTGCACGTCACCGGCGACGCCGGACAGGTCGCGCGCCGCCTGCGCGAGGCGCTCCCCGCGTCCGCCGGCTACCGCACTGACGCGATCGCCGAAGAGATCGCCGCGGCGCGCGGCGGCGCGGACCTCGTCGACGAGGGCGAGCCGGGCGCGATGGACCCGCGGATCCTCTCGTCACTCATCGACCGCGCCGTCCCCCAAGATCGCGCGCTCGTCGTCGACGGCGGGCACTTCATGGGCTTCCCGGCGATGCACATGGAGGTCCCTGACCCGACGCAGTTCGTCTTCACCCTCGACTTCGGCTCGATTGGCCTGGGCCTCGGAGCGGCGATCGGGGCGGCCGTCGCGCGGCCCGACCGCATCACGGTCGCGGCGATCGGCGACGGCGGGCTGCTCATGAGCCTTGGCGAGCTCGACACGGCGGTGCGCTACGGGCTGCCGATCCTGGTCGTGGTCTACAACGACGAGGCGTACGGCGCGGAGATGCACTTCCTGCGGATGCTCGGTCGTCCCGACGAGGAGTCGCTGTTCGCTGTGCCGCCGCTCGGCGATGTCGCCCGAAGTCTCGGCGCCGATGGTTTCACCGTGACCGGCCCCGATGACCTGCGGGAGCTCCCGGCGCGCCTGGAGCGTCTCGACGGCCCGCTCGTGCTCGACTGCCGGATCACCCGTGAGGTGCGCGCCGTCTGGCTGGAGGAGGCGTTTGAGCGTGGCACCCACTGACGCACGCCGCGCGGTCGTCGTGGGGGCGGGGCCGTCCGGGTTCTACGCGGCGAGCCAGCTGCTCGACGCTGGCTTCGAG
This sequence comes from Bifidobacterium breve, assembly GCA_945878865.1. Taxonomy (GTDB): domain Bacteria; phylum Actinomycetota; class Thermoleophilia; order Solirubrobacterales; family Solirubrobacteraceae; genus Svornostia. The sequence continues at coordinate 317,379 of CAMCUD010000002.1, forward strand.
GTCGACCTTCTCGACGCGCTGCCGACGCCGTTCGGCCTCGTGCGTGCCGGCGTGGCGCCTGACCATCCGAAGATCAAGACCGTCACGCGCGTGTTCGACAAGGTCGCCGGGCGCGAGGGCCTGCGCTTCTTCGGCGGCGTCGCCGTCGGCCGGGACGTGACACCGCGGGAGCTGGTCGAGCGCTACCACGCCGTCGTCTACGCGTTCGGCACCGCGGCGGACAACCGCCTCGGCATCCCGGGTGAGGACCTGCCCGGATCCCACGCCGCGACCGCGTTCGTCGGCTGGTACAACGGCCACCCCGACCACGCCGGCGCGACGTACGACCTCTCCCGTGAGCACGCAGTGGTCATCGGCAACGGCAACGTCGCGATCGACGTCGCGCGGATGCTGGTCCTCTCGCCTGAGGAGATCACTCCCACCGACACGGCCGACCACGCCATAGAGGCGCTGGCCGCGTCCTCCGTGCGCGAGGTGTCGGTGGTGGGCCGCCGCGGCCCGGTCGAGGCGGCGTTCACGACGCCAGAGCTCTTGGAGCTCGGTGAGCTGTCCCGTGCCGACGTCGTCGTCGATCACGCTGACCTGCACGCGGTGCCCGACGACGCGGGACGCAATGTCGAGGTGCTACGGGGCTACGCGGCGCGCCCGCCGCGCGAGGACGCCTCGCATCGCGTGGTCCTGCGGTTCTGCTGGTCGCCGGTGGAGATCCTCGGGGAGGGCCGCGTGGAGGCGATTCGCCTGGCCCGCAACGAGATCGTTGATGGCCGAGCCGTGGCCACGGGTGAGGAGATGGAGCTCCCGTGCGGCCTGGTCGTGCGGTCGATCGGCTACCGCGGGACGCCCATCGACGGGATCCCGTTCGACGCCGCGCGCGGTCTCGTGCGCAACGTCGATGGACGTGTGGTCGATGAGGACGGCGCGCTCGTGCCCCGAACGTACGTCACCGGATGGGTCAAGCGCGGCCCGTCCGGCGTGATCGGGACGAACAAGAAGGACTCCGCCCAGACCACCGCCGCCATCGTCGCCGATGCGCAGGCGGGTGTCCTCGCCGGGCCGCCGATCCCCGATGCCGACGAGGCCGCGGCTTGGCTGCTCACGCGTGCACCCGGTGCCGTCGGCTGGGACGGATGGACACGGCTGGATGCGCACGAGGTCGCCGCCGGCAGCGGCGCGGGGCGACCGCGCGTGAAGGTCGTCCATCTCGAGACGATGGGCCGCATCGCTGCGTCGGGGGTCTGACACGGCGCCCGGCAAGCGGCGCACGCCGTCCTGATTCCTGGTTGGGTTCTCCGATCTACCTGCGGATGCCCCAGCTCTCGCTGCGGTGGCTCGTCACCGCGGCGCGCGCCGACCGCCGTGCGACGGCCTCAGCGCGGCCTCGGTTCGACGCCGAGCAGCGCCTCGCACGCCCTGCGCACGAGCGCGAGCGCCTCGGGATCGACCCGCGCGGCCTCGACGATCCGTCCTGGGATCTCGATTGCCCGTTCCCGTAGCCCCCGGCCCTCGGTGGTCAGCGCAACGAGGACGCGTCGCTCGTCGTCCGCCGACCGCCGGCGCTCGACCAGTCCTGCGGCCTCCATACGCTTGATGAGCGGGGAGAGTGTTCCGCTGTCCAGGTGCAGCGCCGCGCCGACATCGCCGACGGCCAGCGTGCCCCGTTCCCAGAGGACCAGCATGACGAGGTACTGCGGGTAGGTCAGTCCGAGCGGCTCGAGCAGCGGCCGGTACGCCGCGGTCACGGCGCGCGAGGCGGCGTAGAGCGCGAAGCAGACCTGCCGGTCGAGCGCGAGCGGATCGTCGGCGACGGCGGTGCTCATTCCTCGTCCTTCTTCGGGGCGCGCAGCGTGACGAGCGCCTCCGTCGACGCCAGCGCCCACGCGATGAGCACCGGCTGGAAGGGCAGGCGCAGGGCGCGCTTGAGGTCGGAGTCCAGGCCGAACGCGTCGACGCGACCGGTCAGCTGGGCGATGTTCCCCGGGAAGATCGCGACGAAGAACGCCGCCGTGGCGGCGCCGACCCACGCGCGGCGCGGCTGTCTCCAGGTGCTGACGAGCGCGGCCCCCAGCGCGAGCTCCGCGACGCCTGAGGCCAGCACCACGACGTCGGGGTCCACCGGCACCCACGGCGGGACCTGCGCCTGGAACTCCTCGCGCTGGAAGGTCATGTGCGCGGTGCCGGTGCCCAGCAGGGTGAGCCCGAGCCAGGCCTGGCCGATCTTGCGCAGGGTGGAGGAGCGGGGCATGGACGTCCTTTCGGAGGGGGCGCCTGAAGGATGGTGCACAACTCGATTGTGCGCAACTGAAACCGCTGGCCCTGCGAGAGGGACGCGAGCGATCCGCGCGCGTGCGGCGCTGCCGCCCCGGCGGGACGCGTCGCGGGAACGCGTCGAACACGACTAGTACGCGAGCAAAGACTCGTGTTACTGATGTCGTCCGGGAGAGGGGAGCTGACGTCCTGCGTGCGCCGACGGCGAGCGCGACGCCGTGCTCTCGTGAACAGAGACCGGCGCGCGAGCCTGCGCCGGGGAGGTGCAGTCACGTGGTGGAAGGATCCAACAAGACCGGGTTTGCGATCTCCCGGCGCGAGCTGCTGCGCGACGCCGCCGCGGCGGGCGCCGCGGCGACCGTCCTGGGCCCCGTCATGTCGCGGACCACCGCGCGTGCGGCGGCCGGCAAGCGCGTCGCCGTCCTCGGCGGCGGCATGGCCGGCATGACGGTCGCGCACGAGCTCGCCGAGCGGGGCTTCGCCGTCACGGTCTACGAGCGCCGGGCATTCGGCGGGAAGGCCCGGAGCATCGACGCGCCGGGCGCGGTCACCGGCGGGCGTCTGCCGCTCCCGGGTGAGCACGGGTTTCGCTTCTTCCCGGGCTTCTACCACCACATCCCCGACACGATGCGGCGCATCCCGTACACGGGCAACGCCAACGGGGTGTATGACAACTTCGTCGGCGTGCCGCTCGCCGTGGCGTCGCTCGTCGGCAACGACGACCTCACCGTGCCGTTCGCGTTGAGGCACCGCTCGTCCTGGCAGGCGCTCACCCCGGAGCTGCTGGCCAAGGACCTCGCCTCGGTCTCGAACATCCTGCAGGACATGCCGTTCACGGACCTCCTGTACTTCGCCAACCGGCTGTTCGTGTTCCTCACGAGCTGCGACGAGCGGCGGACCAAGGCGTGGGAGAACACCACGTGGACGACCTTCGCCAAGCCGGGCGGAAAGTCGCCGGCGTACCGCAAGCTCCTGGTCAACGGCCTCACCCGCGTCCTGGTCGCCGCCCGGCCGGACAAGGCCAGCACCCGCACGATCGCCACCATGGGCGAGGCGTTCATCTACAGCCTCTTCGGCTTCGGCAACGACGGCATGCCCGACCGCGTGCTCAACGCGCCGACGAACGAGGCATGGATCGCCCCGTGGGTGACCGAGCTCCAGCGGCTCGGCGTCGACCTCAGACTCGGCTGGGAGGTGCAGTCGCTCGACGTCACGGGCGGCAGGATCTCCGGGGTCGGCGTGCAGGACCCGAAGGGCGTGAAGGGCACGATCGACGCGGACTACTACGTCTGTGCGCTGCCGCCGGAGCGCGCGGTGAAGCTGTGGAATCCGGACCTGCGCCGGCTCGATCCGCAGTTCGGCCGGATGGACAGCCTGTTCGTCGACTGGATGTCCGGCATCCAGTTCTTCCTCAAGCGCGACGCGCCGCTCGGCAAGGCCCACATGGCCTACATGGACTCACCGTGGGCGATCACGTCGATCAACCAGGCGCAGTTCTGGAACCGTGACATTCCCGCGCGGTACGGCGACGGCAGCGTGCGGGACATCCTCTCGGTCGACATCTCCGACTGGGACACGCCCGGCGTGCTGTTCGGCAAGACCGCGCGGCAGTGCTCGCCGCAGGAGGTCGCCCAGGAGTCGTGGGAGCAGATCAAGCGCCACGTCAACGACCGGGCGAAGGTCCGGCTGCGCGACGAGGACCTGCATTCGTGGTTCCTCGATTCCGGCCTGAAGTGGGACGGTGCGAGCGGCACCTACACGAACGAGGACCCGCTGCTCATCAACACCGCGGGCTCCCTGGCGAACCGGCCGGAGGTCCGGACGAACGTGCCGAACTTCTACCTTGCCGGCGACTACGTGAAGACGAACGTCGACCTCGCGACGATGGAGGGGGCCAACGAGGCCGGGCGCAAGGCGGTCAACGCCCTGCTGCACGACTCGGGCTCCTCGGCCGCGCCGGCGCAGACCTACAAGCTGCACCGGCCCCGCGAGTTCGACCAGGCCAAGAAGCTCGATCAGGCGCGCTGGAAGCTCGGCCTGCGCAACGTCTTCGACCTCGGCTAGCTCGGGCCGCCCTCAGCCGGCCCGGTGCTGCTCATGGGCGGCCCGGGCCAGGCGGGGGGCGACGAGGTAGCTGATCGCCATCGTCGCGAGCTCGTCGACGAACTGCTCGCGGGGGATGGGCGGCGCCTCGAGCACGTACCGGACGGACAGGTTCTCGACGACCTGCACGACCATCCAGATCGCGGTCTCCAGGTCGGCGTCGCGCAGCAGGTCCCGGCGCATCATGAGGTACCCGCGCAAGAGGTCGGCGACGCGCTGCTCGAACGTCGCGAACGTCTCGACGCCCGCGTGGCGGGGCACGTTCTCCACGATCGCGCGAAGGATCTCCGGCTCCCGGGAGAGGCTTTCCACCAGGGCCGCGAGAATGGTCGTGACGAGGTCGACGGGCTGGGCCTCGAGCATGCCCGCGAGCTGCTGGGTGATGTCCCGCTCGATGCGGGCCCGGTAGCGATCGACGACGGCGAGGACGATCGCGTCCTTGTTGGGGAAGTACTGGTAGAGCGAGCCCGGGCTGATCCCGGCCTCCGCCGCGATGCGGTTCGTCGACGCGCCGTCGTAGCCGTTTGCGACGAGCACGCGAGTCCCCGCGTCGACGATGCGCGCGACCATCTGGCGGGAGCGCTCCTGGGTGGGCGTCCGGCGGGGTGCGGCCGAGCGAGAGGCGGTCATGAGGAATGCGAATTGTACGCGAGTGAAGACTCGCGTTGAGATATCGCCATGACCGACGGCTACTTCCCGCCCGGCTCGATGCTGCGCCGGGTCCAGTCCGAGCGCGCGGTCGGCCTCCTGTACGGCCAGCGCGCGCTCATGGTGGGCTCGCTGCAACCGCTGGCGTTCATCGGCACGACCCAGCGTTCGAAGGCGCACAAGCGTCCGTGGCGGCGGCTGACGCAGACCGCCGAGTTCTTCGAAGCGGTGTTCTTCGGCACGCGCGAGGAGGCCGACCGCGCGCTGGCGATCACCGAGAAGATGCACCACAAGGTCCGCGGCGAGATCCCCGAGGCGGCGGGACCGTTCCCGGCGGGGACCTCGTATTCGGCCTTCGATCAGGAACTCATGATGTGGGTCGTCGCGCCGATGTACGACTCCGCGGCGGCGCTCTACGACCTGCTCGTCAAGCCGCTCAGCGTGGACGAGCGCGAGCGGCTGTGGCAGGACTACCTGCGTTTCGGTGAGCTCTTCGGCATGCGCCGCGAGGACGCGCCGGCCGCGGTCGCCGAGCTGGATGCGTGGTGGGAGGAGCGCCGGACGAGCGACCAGATCTTCCTCACCGACGCCGCACGCGCGGTGGGTCGCAGCATCGGTACGCGCATCCCGGTCCCGATGTACGCCAAGCCGCCGATGCGCGCGGCGAACCTCGTCCTGCTCGGGTCGCTGCCGTCGTGGGTGCGCGAGGAGTACGGCATCTCGTGGTCGGACCCGGAGGAACGCGCGTTTCGCGCGGTCACCGCCGCCAGCCGCGCGGGGCGCCTGGTGACGCCGAGGGTCGTGCGCCGCGGCTCGTGCCTGCCGTTCTACGCGCTGGTGGAGCGCCAGGAGCGTGCGCGGCTGCGCACCGGTAAGGAGGCGCTCGACATCCCCGATCGGGTGCGGCGGGCGACGCCGGACCTCACGACGGTGACGCCGGGGCGCGGCCGGCGCTGACGGAGACGGCGGCGCGCAGGTCGTCCAGCTCCGCACGGGCGCGGGCGAGCGCGGTCGCGCTCCCGGCCTTCGCGGCCTGTTCCCACGCGGGGTAGTCCGCGAGGATCTCGGTGAGCGCGGCTGCGATCGCGCCGCCGGAATGTTCGCCGAGGAGCTGCACGCCGTCGACGCCGCGTGTCCACTCACGGAGCGTCGGCGAGCCCGACGTGACCGTGGGCTTGGCGTGCTCCAACCCTTCGAGCAGTCCGCCTTGCATGGCCGCGTCGCGCGTCGTCAGGCACACGACGATCCACGCGCACGCGAGCAGCTCGTGGTACTCGCCGTCGGGAAGCCATCCGCTGGACCGAACGTTGGCCGGCGCGCCGGCAAGGACCGTGGCCGGGGTGGCGCCGGTCAGCACGAACGAGCAGGACGGCAGCAGCCGCGCCGCCTGGAGGATCGCATCGACAGGCTCGTCGTACTCGTAGCTCGACGGGACGACGACGAGCGGCGCCGTCGTCCGTCTCGACGGGGCCCCCGCCCGATCACGCATGCCGTCGGTGGACACCAGGCAGGACGTGCGCGCGTGGTGGCCGTAACGGCGCTGCTGGGCGGCGTTGTGGAAGATCGTCCCGGAGGCGTGGCGCAGCAACCAGAGGTTCACGCGCGAGAACCGCCGCCATCGCGGCTTGTCGAACGCCGCGGAATGACAGTCCGCCCAGACCGGGATGCCCAGCGGCCGCGCGATGGCGCAGGCGAGCAGCGCCACGAACGGCGGGTTCGTCACCAGAACCGCCGAGGGGCGGATGCGCAGGATCGCAGCGACGGTCGCCACGGCTTGGACGAGATAGCGCACCGGCCACGGCCGGCCGACGACCCCGCGGGCGGGCACGAGGTACGACCCGCCGAGCCCTTCGGCGATGTCCCGCGGTCGGTGGTGCGGCGTCCACGAGATGAAGAGCGGCCCGACCGACTGGCCGGCGCGCGTGGATGACGGCGGCGGGTCGGCGATACGGCGACGCGCTCGCGCCCGAACTCCAGGGGCGATCACGGCGGAACCCTACCAGTGACGATCTCCTGCCCGTGTGAACGCCCCGTGTACTCAGGAGGCGCTGTGTGAACGCCGGCGCGCGGCCCACTTCCGTAGCTCGTCGGCACCCCACACGATGAACGGAAACGGCACGACGAACAGCACCATGTCCCAGTCCAACGCTGCCGTGCCGAGCAGGTCCTGGAACGGCGGGGCGTAGATGAAGACCGCCGCGAGGACGAGCTCGAACGCGATGCCCCACAGCAGGAGCCGGTTCGATAGCGCCCCGACCGATCGCAGCGACGCGCGGTCGGTCCGCGCGGCGAAAGCGGTCCCGACCTGGCCGGCGACCATGCCGAGGAACGTCATCGTGGTGGCCTGCTGGTACGCGTGGTGCAGCGGGCTTCCCGCGCCCGTCGGGTCGCCGGGCTGCCAGCCGGCGTCGAGCAGGACGTAGAAGAAGCCGCTTATCGCCAGTACGGCGGCGATCACACCGAGGAAGAGCCAGGCGCGCAGAAGCATCCCGCGGGTGATGACCCCCTGCGAGCGGCGACGCGGCGGCCTGTCCATGACGCCGGGCTCCGCGGCCTCTCGGCCGAGGGCGAGCGCGGGCAGCGTCTCGGTTCCCACGTCGAACGCCAAGAGCTGCAGAACGGTCAGCGGCAGGGGAATCGCACCGCCACCCAGCGCGAACACCATGAACGGGACGAGCTCCGGCGTGGCGTGGGCGAAGATGTAGAGGATGAACTTGCGGATGTTGTCGTAGACCCGCCGGCCCGCCGCCGTGGCGGCCACGATCGTCGCGAAGTTGTCGTCGGTGAGCACCATCGTCGACGCCTCACGCGCGACGTCGGTGCCCGACAACCCCATCGCGACCCCGATGTCGGCGCGCCGCAGCGCCGGCGCGTCGTTGACGCCGTCGCCGGTCATCGCGACGACATGGCCCTCAGAGCGCAGGGCGTCGGCGATGCGGAGCTTCGCCTCGGGCGAGCTGCGGGAGAAGATGAGCTCGCGGCCGCCGCGCAGGAGCTCGTCGAGCGCAGGCTCGCTCATGCGGTCGAGCTCGTCACCCGCGACGATGGTCGGATCGTCGCCGGCGATGCCGACCTGCCGCGCGATCGCTGCGGCGGTGAGCCCGTTGTCGCCGGTGATCACGATGATGCGGATGCCCGCGCGGTGGCACGCCGCGACGGCGTCGGCCACCTCGGGGCGGGGCGGGTCGATCATCGCGACGAGCCCGAGCAGGCAGAGGTTCCGCTCGGCGTCCTCCCGGCGTGCGGGGACCGGCTCCCCGGCGGGCAGGTTCCGCCGGGCGACGGCGAGCACCCGAAGGCCCTGCTCGGCGTAGGCGTCGGTGCGCCGCGCGATCTCCTCCCGCGTCGCGTCGTCGATCTCGACTTCGCGGCCGTCGGCGTCGAGCGTCGTCGAGCACGACGGCAGCAGCGCCTCGGGCGCGCCCTTGGCGTCGATCCGGCCCTCGACAGCGGTGAGCATCGTCTTGCGCACGGCGTCGAAGTGAAAGAGCGCGCGCCGTTCACGCTCGCGACGGGCGAGCGTCGTGTCCACACCCTGCGCCGCGGCGTGCGCGAGCAGCGCGATCTCGGTGGGATCGCCGGTGGCGGGCGCGTCGTCGCCGGGGAGCTGGGCGTTGTTGCACGCCGTCATCGACTCCGCGAGGTCGTGTGTCGCCTCGGTGTTCCCGGCGGGCGACCACACCTCCGTCACCCGCATCTCGTTGCGGGTCAGCGTTCCCGTCTTGTCCGTGCAGATGACGTCGGTGGAGCCGAGGGTCTCCACGGCGCTGAGCCGCTTGACGACCGCGCCGTCGCGGACGAGCTCCCGCACGCTGACGGCGAGCGCCAGCGTGATCACCGGCAGCAGCCCCTCGGGGACGTTGCCGACGAGCAGGCCGATGGCGAAGACCACCGCGTCGGAGAGCGGGAGGCCCGCCCCGACCATCGCGATGGGGACGAACGCAACACCCATGATCACCGCGATCGCGGCGATCAGCCACGCGACCCGCCGGACCTGGTGCTCGAGCGGGCTCTCCTCGCGCTCGACGCGCTCGGAGAGCGACGCGATCCGTCCGAGCTCGGTGTGCATGCCCGTCGCGAAGACGATCGCGCGTGCCTGGCCCTCGGTGCACGTCGTGCCCGAGAAGACGATGTCGCGCGCCTCCAGGAGCGCCACCCCGCTGTCGGTGAGGTCGGCGGATCGGAATGCGGGCATCGACTCGCCGCTCAGCGCGGCAAGGTCGACCTCCACGCCGCCGGAGAGCAACCGCGCGTCGGCGGGAATCCGGTCACCCTCGTCGATGACGAGCACGTCGCCCGGCACCACCTCGGTGGCGTCGACCTGGAACTCCCGGCCGTCCCGCAGCACGGTGGCGCGGATGGGCAGGAACCCGGCGAGCGCCTCGACGGCGCGTTCGGCCTGCTGCTCCTGGACGAAGGCGAACGCGGCGTTGAGGAGGATCACGACGACGACGGCGATCGCGATCGGTTCGATCCCGGCGATCCAAGCCAGCGCCGCGGCGGCCCACAGCAGGATCGCCAGCGGATGGAGCAGCTGCTGGGCGAGGTCTCGCGGCCAGTGCCGGCTGCCCCGGCGGACGATCGCGTTCGGCCCGTACTGGAGCTGCCGCCGCTCGGCCTCGCGGGTCGTCAGCCCCTCGCGCGACGAGCGCAAGTCGCGGAGCAGCAGGTCGACCCGCTCGGTGGGATCGGGGGCGATCGCCATCACATGGATCGTCGCGGCTGGCGCGCGCATGTACATCCGGGCCTTTCCGCAGGTACGCTTCGCGCGTGGAGGGGGAGCGCGGCCCGGGAGACCGATGAGCAACGACGCCGCGAGGCTGCTGTGTGGCACGTGCGGAGCGACGCGCGGCACAGGCGCGCGCTGCACCGCGTGCGGATCGAATCTCGTCGCCCGGCTGCTCGACGGCGCGGTCGTGGCGTTGCCGGCGGGCTCGATGGCCTGCGAGCGCTGCGGGACCACGCGACGGCCCGTCCGGTTCCGTGGATGGGTGCGGCTGGCTTCGGCGGTGTGGTGGACCCGGGTGCGCCGGCGGGCGGCGTATGTCTGCGGCCCGTGCGCCCAGCGGGAGACGGCGGGCGCCCTGGCCTACAGTGCGGCCCTCGGCTGGCTGGCGATCCCGTCGTGGTTCCTGCACGGCTGGCGGGCGCTGGCGACGAACTGGCGGTCGCTCGTCGCCCCGCCCGCGGACCCGCTCGCCTGGGGCGCCGAGCCCGCCGCGGCGTTTGCCGACGGGCTGCCGCACCTCGACGCGTGGCACGCCAGCGAGTTCCTCGGCCGAGTCGACGACGCGACGATCGGCGCGTCGCCGCTGGGGACGCTTGATGAGGCGCAGCGGCGAATCGTGCTGTCGGCCAGTGCGCTCTACGAGACGCTCGGCGTCCGGCCGCTCGCCACCGAGGACGAACTGCGCACGGCGTACCGCGCGCGCTCGAAGGCCCTGCACCCCGACGTGCACGCCGACGGCGGTGAGCAGATGATCCGCCTCAACCAGGCGTGGGACATCCTGCGCGACGCGCAGATGCGGGCCGCCTACGACTGGCTGCGCGAGCAGCGGCAGGCGGCGTGAGCCGGGCCCTGCTCGCGGTCGCCCTGGTGCTGTCGCTCTGGCCGGCGGCCGCGATCGCCTACGGGATGGACCAGCTCCTCCGTAACGACGACGAGCCGTCGGTCACCGCGCGGACGACGGCGACGTCGCCGAAGCGCGCGCAGGCGGCGGCGCGGCGGACGGCAACCGCCGCGACCCCGGCACCGGCGGCGACGACAACGGTCACCGCGCCATCGGCCGGCGCCGACCCGCTGGCGGAGCTCAACCGCCTGCGCGAGGAGACAGCCGACCTCATCCGCGAGCTCGAGGTCAGCCCCGCCGCATCAGGCCAGCCCGATGCCGCGCTGGCAGGGCGGGCACTCGACGTCGAGGCGGCGATCGTCGCCTGGCAGGAACAGCACAGGTACGCCAACGCCGACGCGAAGGTCTACGCCGCGCTGTTCGCCGACATCGCCTCGGCGGCCGCGGACTTCGCGACCGCCCCGACCCCCGAGGCCAAGGAGCGCCTCGACGAGGCGCTGGCCCGCCACCGCCGAGAGACCCTGCAGGAGGGAACCTGAGCATGCGCTACGTCGCGATGGGCGACAGCCTCACCGCCGGCATCGACGAGACGCCTCCCGGCACGCGCTGGGCCGACCTGTTCGCCGACCGGCTCGCCGAGCTCCACGGCGACGTCGCCTACGACAACGTCGCCGTCTACGGGATGAAGAGCGAGGAGGTCCGCGCCGTCCAGCTCGAGCCCGCGCTCGCGGGTCCCGTGGACGTCGCAAGCCTCATCTGCGGCGGCAACGACATCATGAAGCTCACGGCGCCGGCGACGGACGTCTTCGCGGCGGAGATGGACGCGATGTTCGGGGCGCTCCGGGCGCAGAACGCCGAAGCGCTGCTCATCAGCGCGAACATCGTCGACATGTCCGAGATCCTCCCGTACCGCGAACGGTCTCGCGCGCGGGTGAAGTCCTCGACCGCGGAGTTCAACGCGGTCATCGATGACGTCGCCGCGCGGTACGGCGTGCGGATCGTCGACATGTCCTCGGCGCCGAGCGTCGCGGGGCCGGAGTTCCTGGCCAGCGACGGCTACCACCCGTCGATCGCCGGGCAGAGGGCGATCTACGAGGCGGTCGTCGCGTCGCTGGCCGGCGAGCCGCTGCTCGCTACCGCTTGACGGTGAAGGTCGTGCGCACCGTCGGCTGACCGGTGATCGCCACGACGGCGGTCACCTTCGTCGACTTCTTCTTGCGCAGCTGCTTGCGGGCGCTCTTGGAGAGCTTGACCTTCACTTTGTGCTTGCCCTTCTTGATCTTGAAGGACGTCCGCACGAGGGTCTTGCTCTTCGTCGCCGACGCGCTGGCCGACCGGACTCCGGCGGCGAGGAGCAGCTGCAGCCGCGCGTTGCAGCCAGCGTCCAGGCCACACACGAAGGTCAGGGGCAGCGTCGAGCCGCTCACGCGTGCGGTCGTCAGTGCCAGCTCGATCGGGTCGGGGACCGTGGGCGTCCCGGGGTTGACCGGACCGGTTGCGCCGACGTTCGCCGCGGGCGGGGTGGGGGCGTTGGTCTGCTCGGGGCAGGCGAGCGTCCCGGGAGCGACGGGCACGTTGTTCAGCGCCGGGCACGGGACGAAGTCGTACTGCAGGAGCACCTCGTAGCCGACCGGGCCGACCGACGCGGCGGCGAGAAGCGCGCCCGGCTGCGCGGCCGGGGAGGTGAACCCGGCGCCCATGATCCCCGGGGCGAACGCGGCCTGTGGGGTGTGGGTGCCCGTTCCCTGGTCGCTGACCGGCAGCGTGCCCGTCCCCGCGTTGGCGCTGAATCCGATGATGTCGTTTGTGCTCACGCCTGCGACGGAGTCGCGGACGGCCTCGGTCAGCCAGTTCACGGTCACCTGGGTGACCGCGTTCGGGACCGGGCGGAACTCGTCGGTCTGCCGGACGACCGTGCAGCAGCCCGCCACGGACCGCAGCTGGACGAGGCGCAGCGGTGCCGGATTCGGCCCGGACTTCACGCGGACGTTCGTGATCGTCCCGGTGGTCGGCACATATCCGGTGTTCGTCGCCCCGACCGTCGCGGCGGGACCGGTCGACCACCAGGAGCAGCTCGGAAGGCCCGCGGGGAGGACGAGGTAGTCGCCGTTGCCGAAGAGCGCCGGCAGCGTCGGCTTCGCGTCACAGCCGAACGCCGTGTTGTTCGGTGCCGTGAGCGGGCTTCCGCGTGTGACCGCCTGCGCGGCTGAGAAGCTCGGAAAGGCGAGCACGGCGACGAGTGTGAGCGCGGCGGCCGCCAGCGACCTGGCACGCCGGCGCGCGGGAGTCCGGGCGACCATGCGTCGACGATACTCCTCCTTCTGGGGAAAGCGAGGGGTCGGAGCGGGCCAGTACGCACGTTGACGTACTGGCGCGGTGTGGGTCCGAAGCAGGGGAGACAGGATTCGAACCTGCGACCCCCGGTTTTGGAGACCGGTGCTCTGGCCAGCTGAGCTACTCCCCTTCGGTTCGCACGAGGATAGTGGTTCCTCCGGGGTCGGCGTGGCTCCGGTGATCGAGAGGCGGCGCCGTTGACCGACCTGTCCTTGTTCTGGTTAGCTTTCCGTCAGGAAACACTCGCGTACCACTGCGGCGCGAGGCCAGGGGAGAAGACACGTGGGACGTCTGAAGATCACCGCGGCGGCGCTGCTGAGCGTGGCCATCCTTTCGTCGGGCGCTACGAACGCGGGGGCGGCCTATCGCGTTGACACGTCGGCCGCGGGGTCTGTGGCTGCGCTGCTCACCGACCCGCGGGCCGACCCGCCCGGCGCCAACGTGCCCTGCACCCTCACCCCCGAGCGGCCGCGCCCCGTCGTGCTCGTCCCCGGGACGACCGAGACGATGGCGTTCAACTTCCACGCGCTCGCCCCGTATCTCGCCAACGAGGGCTTCTGCGTCTACGCCCTGAACTACGGCTGGCGCTCGGGCTTCCCCGCGATGGGCGACGTTCGCCGCTCCGCCGCTGAACTCCAAGCGTTCGTCGACGATGTCCGCGCGCGTACTGGTGCGGGGCAGGTCGACCTCGTCGGCCACTCGCAGGGCGGCGGCCTGATGCCCCGCTACTACATCAAGAACCTCGGGGGCGACCGTGCCGTGCACCGTCTGGTCGGCATCGCGCCCTCGAACACCGGCACGACGTTCAGCGGGTTCCTCAACCTGTTCAACCTGATCCCCGGCGGCGAGGCGCTCCTGCGCGCGTGGACCCCCGCCGGGCAGCAGCAGAAGGTCGGCTCGGCGTTCCTGCGCGAGCTCAACGCCGGGGATCCGACGCCGGGTGATGTCCGCTACGACGTGCTCGTGACGCTCTACGACCAGGTCATCACGCCGTACACGCGGTCGTACATCGACGGAGCGTCCGCCTGGGTGCTTCAGCGGGGCTGCGCGCTCGACCTCTCCGAGCACCTGACGATCTCGTCGAGCCCCCGCGCGATGACGCAGGTCGCCAACCTGCTCGACGGTGGGGCGCGGCGGCTGCCGTGCCGGGTGCACCTGCCGTTCGCGGGCTCGTAGGCGGCGCCCCGCTCTGTCGCGATCTCGACAGACAGACACGCCGCCCTACCGTAACTTCGTCGGTACGCCGTGGTTAGCTCTCCCGACGGCACTCAACACTCGCCCTCCGACCGCCGACAACTCTTCCTATGCGTCGCCTCCCCACACTTCTTCTTCTTGCCGCGTGCTTCGTCGCCGGCTTCGCGCTGACCCCGCCCGCCAACGCCGCCGCGAAGGCGAAGATCGGGATCGCCGACCAGAAGCCGGACATGTTCGGCGACCAGCGCTTCAAGGACCTCAAGATCAAGTACGCGCGCCTGTCGGTGCCGTGGGATGCGTTGAAGTACGACTTCAACGCCCAGGAGGTCGACGCGTGGCTGACCCAGGCACGCGCGCAGGGCATCACGCCGCTCATCACGATCCAGAAGTCGCGGGTCAAGCCGCACTCGCGCCCGACGGTCGCGCAGTACACGGTCGAGCTCAAGAAGTTCCGCAAGAAGTACCCGTGGATCAAGAACTACGCGGCGTGGAACGAGCCGAACCTCGAGGACGCGCGCCGGCCGAAGCTCATCGCCAGCTACTACCGCGCGCTGAAGCTCAACTGCCCGGGCTGCAAGGTCCTCGGCGGCGACCTCGTCGATCTGCCGAGCGTGAGCAAGTGGGTCAAGCAGTTCAACAAGTACACGAACGGCAAGCCGCCGAAGTACTGGGGCCTGCACAACTACGTGTCGGCGAACCGCTTCTCGACGAAGGCGACGAAGGACCTGCTCAAGACGATCAAGGGCAGCCAGCTCTGGCTGACCGAGACGGGCGGCCTGGTCGCGCGCCGGTCGAACTCGAAGATCAAGCTCAAGCAGGGCACCGCGCACGCCGCGAAGGTCACGAGCTTCATCCTCAAGACCTGGGGCAACAACCCCCACATCCCGTACATCTTCCTGTACCACTGGGACAGCACGTCGACCAAGGACACGTGGGATTCGGCCTTCGTCGGGCCGGACGGCAACGCGCGTCCCGCGCTGGGAATCCTGAAGAACTACCTGCGCCGCTGAGCCGCACGGAGAGAGACCTGCCGACGCGGTAGGATCTCTCTCCCATTGGCGGGCGAAGTGTTGTGGTTGCACAGGAGCCTTCCAAGCTCTTAGGGCGGGTTCGATTCCCGTCGCCCGCTCTTGGAGAGCACTCCACGGGGAGTGGCGCAGTCTGGTAGCGCACCCGGCTGGGGGCCGGGCGGTCGCAGGTTCAAATCCTGTCTCCCCGACTCGATGGCAGAGGCCCGCTTCGGCGGGCCTCTGTCGTTCCGGATCACGCCGACGTATCCGCGCTTGGCCGGCCGCGCCCGAGGGCAAGGGGAAGCTGCGCCGCCAACGGCGCGGCATCTCCAGAACGGAGCAGCGATATGTGCACGGGCATCAGGTTCTCGGACGGCGACGGCCATCTCTATCTGGCGCGCAACCTGGACTGGACGAGCGGCTACGGGGAGCGGGTGGTCCTGACGCCGACGGGTTACGCGCCCAGGTCGCCGTTTGGCGCGGTGAGAGACATCCGGCACGCGGTCATCGGCATGGGCATCGTGCAGGAGGACACGCCGCTCTACTTCGACTGCGGCAACGACGCCGGCCTCGCCGTGGCGGGCCTGAACTTCCCGGGGTACGCGCAGTACGCCGCGGAGCCGGCCGACGGGGCGACGAACGTCGCCGCGTTCGAGTTTCCCCTCTGGGTCGCCTCGCAGTTCTCCACCGTCGACGAGGTCGAGGCCGCGCTCGGCGACGTGGTCATCGTCGACCGGCCGATCAACGAGACGTACCCGAGCTCGCTGCTGCACTGGATCATCGGCGACGCCACCCGCGCGGTCGTGGTCGAGTACACCGCCGACGGCATGCAGGTGTTCGACGACGACGTCGACGTGCTCGCCAACCAGCCCGGCTTCGACTGGCATCACGAGAACCTGCGCAACCACCTCAACGTGACTCCCGACTTCCCCGACGAGGTCGTGCTCGACCGGGCGCGGCTGAGCCCGTTCGGCTCGGGGGCCTGCATGCGGGGACTCCCTGGCGACTACTCCTCGCCGTCCCGGTTCGTCCGCGCGGCGTACGTCAACGCGCACTACCCGCAGAAGGCCAGCGAGGAGGAGAACGTCAGCCGGACGTTCCACACCTTGCAGCAGGTCGCGATGGTCGACGGCTGCGCGGCGATGGGCTCCGGCGAATTCGAGAAGACCATCTACACCGGGCTCTTCTCCTCCCGGACGGCGACGTACTACTGGAACACCTACGACGACCCGGCGATCCGCAGCGTCTCGATGGCCGATCACGCGCCCGACGCGACGGAGCTCGCCCTCGTGTAGGTGAGGATGATCTTCCCGCGCGGATGTCCCTCGCCCTGGTGCCGCAACGCCTCCGCGGCCTCCCTCAGCGGGTAACGGGTCTCGATGACCGGGGCGACCTGCCCGGCGTCGACGAGGTCCCTCAGCACACCCAGGTCCTCCCGAGTGTGCCTGACGACGAAGACGCGGATCCGCTGGCGCACGAATGGCGCCAGCAGCAGCGCCCTGGCCTGGCGTCCCAGCCCGAGCCACCGGCCGGCGTCACGAACCCCGACGATGACGTAGGTCCCCCGCGGGGTGAGGACTTGCCGGCAAGCCGACAGCGAGCGGTTGCCCACGAGATCGAGCATCACGTCGTACGGGTGGTCGGTCTGCGTGAAGTCCTGCCGCTGGTAGTCGATGACCTCGTCGGCGCCGAGGGATTGAACAAGGTCGACGTTCCGCGTGCTGCAGACGGCGGTCACGTGCGCGCCGAACGCCTTCGCGATCTGCACGGCGAACGTGCCGACGCCGCCGGACGCGCCGTTGATCAGGACCCGCTGGCCCGGCGTGACCCGCCCTTGGTCGCGGACCGCGGCGAGGGCGGTGAACGCGGAGTCACCCACGGCCGCGGCCTGTTCGAGCGTCAGGCTGGCCGGCCTGGGCAGCAGGTTGGACTCCGAGGTGCAGACGTACTCGGCGAACGCGCCGCTGCTCCAGCCGAACACCTCGTCGCCGGGACGGAAGTCCCTGACGTCGCTGCCGACCGCCTCGACGTGCCCCGCGAGGTCGCGGCCCGGTGTCTGGCGGCGCGGCCTGCGCAGGCCGAGACCCAGCCGGATGACGTACGGGACAGCGCGCAGCAGGTGCCAGTCGCCGATGTTGACGGCTGCGGCGTGGACGCGGACGAGGACCTCGTCGGGTGCGGGGGTGGGCGTGTCGGTCTCCTCGAGTCGCAGGACGTCGGGTGTGCCGTAGCGCGGCTGGATGATCGTGTGCATGTCGTGCTCCTTCAGTCGCGATACGGCGCGAGCCGGATGGTCAGGTCGGTGATGGCGAATCGGTGCAGGTACCAGGCGCGGCCACGCGGGACCTGGGTGGCCTCGCGTCGCCACAAGCCGGCGAACTCCCGCTTGAAGCCCAGCCTCGGGAACTCGTGGACGACGGTCTTCCTGACGGCGTCGGGGATCTGGTCACTACGCAGTCCGAACACGTCGACGCCTGCGCCGGCCGAGAGCAGGAACGCCTCGCCCCCGAACTCCGGGCGCACGCCGGGCGTGTGATGCAGAGCGATCGCGTCTGTGACGAGCTCCCGGCTCTCCGCCGGCACGCCGCGCTGGTCGAGGAACTCGCGGGCGATCTGCGCGCTGCGGACGGTGAAGTCGACATGCGGCACCGGGCTCGGCAGCCCGGTGTCGTGGAACATCGACGCGACGTACAGGAGCTCGCGGTCGAACGGGACCTGTTGCAGCGCGGCGATCGCGGCACCCCACGCGAAGGCGCGACGAGAGTGGTTGAGCAGGGCCGGGGTCAGGAGCTCGCGCGCCGCGCCCTCGGCTTCCCGCGCGATGGAGGAGTCGGGCGGTGCGAGGCTCGCGACGTCCACGACGCGGTGCCGGCCCGAATGCCGCCGCAGCAGCATCGCGAGCAGGCCGGTGGTGATCCGCAGCTCGTCGCGCACCAGCGGCCGGGCCAGCGACACGCATTCCCGGGCGGTGAGCACGCCGCCGGTGCGCTCGGTCCACGTGATTGATCCGATATCAGACATCAGCGTGCGCTCCGGGCCTGGCGCACGACGTCCTCGATCGCGCGGCTTGAGGCATGCGCGTCCGCCGGATCGAGGATGAGCGACCCGTGGGTCGCCCCGGCCACGGTGCGGTGGAAGCTGCGGCGCGAGAGCGTTGCGAGGTCGTTCTGCTCCTGCGACCAGCCGACCTGGGAGCCGCTGCCGGCGGTGACGACCCCGAGCGGGCGGTCTCCGAGCGTTTCGAGCCGGGCGGCCCGTTCGAGGTCGGCCGGCATCCGCTCGATGTCGCGCACCAGCTGCTGCGCCTGGTCCGCCGGGCGGCCGTCGTCGGGGTGGAAGAACAGCCGCGCGATGCCAGTCCGCGCCAGGGTGGGGACCACGGCGATCACCGGACGCATGTCGGCCGCCGTGTGGCCCTGCTTCGGATGCATCGAGTCGATCAGCGCGACGCCGGCGACCTCGTCGGGGTACCGGTCGGCGTAGCTCAGGGCGAGGGCGCCGCCGAGCGAGTGGCCGGCGAGCACGACGGGTCCGCGGACGTGTGCGCGCCGGAGGAGCTCGTGCAGGTCACGGGCGGAGTCGGCATCAGGGGCCACGTCGCTGCGGCCGTGTCCCGCGCGGTCGTAGACGCAGACGCGCGTGGTTCGGGCGACCTGCGGTGCGATGCGCGCCGCCATATCGGAGCTCGGCTCGCCGAGTCCGGGCTCGAGGATGACGGCGGGGCTCCCGGCGCCGGCACACCGGATGTTCAGGCGGTGGCCGCCGACGTCGATGAGCCGGTCACCGGCGACGGCGGCCGGGCCGCCGCTGGTGCCGGTGGCGATCGTCTCGTAGCCGCCGCCCATTGCGGCGATCGCCATGACGGCGAGCGCGGGGTACAGCATCCAAGCGCCGCTCCGCGGCGGCTGGCGGCGCACCCGCACCGTCATCCACGCCACGAGGACGAGGATCGCTGGTGGCCAGGCCCACCCGAATGTGTCGAGCGTGTCGGCGCTGGGTCTGAGCGCGATGAGCGCCAGCCCGGTGCTGCCCAGTGCAGCCGCGGGGGTCATGGCCCAGCGGTGCGAGCCGTCACCGCGCCGGATCGACAGGGTCGCCAGCGTCGCCCAGCCGATGGCGAAGCCGAGCAGGATGGCGCCGGTCGTCGTGGCTTCGTCGCCGTTCGTGAAGGGGCCGGCGACCAGGGCGATGGTTGCGGCCAGGCCGGTGACCAGTGAACCGGCGACGGCGGGAGTGGTGGTGCGGGGCGTCGTGGGCATGACGACGATCCTGCCGCGGGCACCGCGTGGCGCCTAGGACCAATACCCCTACAAAACTGCCACGCGCTCGGGCCCGCTCAGGGCGCCTCGGGCACGAGGCGGAAGCGGCCGCGATAGTCGGCTGGGCTCACGCCGAGGTGGCGGTGGAACGCGCGGCGCAGCACCTCGGTGCTGGAGAAGCCCGCGCCCTGCGCAACGGCCTCGAGTGTCGGCGCGCCGTCCTCGAGCAGCGTCCGCGCGCGTTCGACCCTGAGCGCCTCGACGTACGCGGCGGGGGTCATGCCCACCTCGTGGCGGAACGCGCGGGCGAAGGAGCGAGGGCTGAACCCGGCCCGCTCCGCGAGGTTCGCGACGGACAGGTCGTCGTCGAGGTGGCTGGCGATCCACGCCTGCAGCTCGCGCAGCGCCGGGCGGGTCGCCTGTTGGACGGCCAGCGCGCCGCTGAACTGCGCCTGACCGCCGGGCCGCTTGAGGAAGACCACGAGCATCCGGGCCACCGCCAGCGCGAGCTCTGGTCCGAGGTCGTCCTCGATGAGCGCCAGCGTGAGGTCCATGCCTGCGGTCACCCCGGCGGAGGTCCAGATGTCGCCGTCGCGCACGAAGACCGGCTCAGGGTCGAGCTCGACCTTGGGAAACTGCTCGGCGAGGTCGGCGCAGTAGTTCCAGTGCGTCGTGGCCTTGCGGCCGTCGAGCAGGCCGGCCGCGGCGAGCAGGTACGCCCCCGTGCAGATCGAGGCCGTCCGGCGCGCGCGGCTCGAGGCCGTGCGTATCCATGCCGCGATCTCCTCGTCGTCGGTGGCGTAGCGCGCGCCCTGACCGCCGGCGATCACGAGGGTGTCGTGGCGCGGCGGCGGCGAGGGGAGTGGGCGGACGCCGATCGTGACGCCGCTCGCCGTGGTGATGAAGCCCCGGTCGCCCGGGCCGACGAGCTCGATCTCGTACGCGCCGGGGGTCTGCAGGCTCGCGTAGTGGAAGGCCTCGATAGGGCCGAGCACGTCGAGCGACTGGGCCCCTTCGACGGCAAGCACGATGACGCGGCGGGGCGGTGGCATGCCGACGATCCTGCCGCCGAACGGCCTCCACGTCTACAGCCGTCTGGCTGGAGGCCGGGTATCTCGCGCGGACGCCTGTCAGCGGATGGTGGCTGCCGCCTCGTAGAGACGTGCCAAATGCTCGACCAGTGCCTCCCTCGGTGCGGCCGGCTCGTCGTCCGCGGCGGCCATCAGGGCTTCGACGATGCCGCCGGAGAGCAGGAACGCGCTGAGCTGCAGCGCCGCCAGGTCGACCGCGTCGGGGTCGGGGTGCAGCGCGCGCATGAGCCGCGCGGCGAACTCGGCGAGCGAGCGCAGCAGCCGAGACCGATGCGCCCGCAGCGCGGGCGTCGCGAGCGACTCGATGAGCGCCACGCGCACGCGGCGGGGGTCGTCGGTGAAGTACCTCGCGAGCCCGCCGAGGACGCCGCGGGCACGTTCGTCGGGTGACTGGTCGTCGCGCGCCACGGCGGCACGCGCGATCGTCTGCACGTCCTCGGCGAGGCCGTCCGCCACCGCGATGAACAGGGCTTCGCGGCTGGGGAACAGCTCGTAGAACGATCGCGCGCTGAGCTTGGCCTCCCGGCAGATGCTCGTCACGGTCGCGCCTTCCCAGCCGTCGCGGGCGAACGCCTCGAGCGCCGCCGCGAGCAGGCGCTCGCGGCGACCGGCGTGACGCTGTTCGCTCGTGCGGCCGGCGTAGACGCGGCCGGCGGATGCGCCGCCGTCGGGCACGGCGGTCAGACGCCGAGCGAGCGGCCGAGGATCTCGCGCATGATCTCGTCGGTGCCGCCGCCGATCGGGCCGAGGCGCGCATCACGGTACATCCGCTCGATCCCGTACTCGCGCATGTACCCGGCCCCGCCGTGGATCTGCACGCAGACGTCGGCGACGTTGACCGCCGCGCGCTGGGTGACGAGCTTGGCCATCGTCACCTGCTGCGTGGCGTCCTGGCCCGCGGCGAAGCGGCGCAGCGCGTCGTACGTCAGGCAGCGCGAGGTGTGGATGGTCGTCATGAGGTCGGCGAGATCGTGACGGATCGTCTGGAAAGACCCGATCGGCCGCCCGAACGCGTGCCGCTCCCGGGCGAACGCGAGGGTCTTCTCAAACGCCCATTCCATCGAGGCGACCGTCCCGAGCGACATGCTCAGCCGCTCCCACTGGAAGTTGGCCATGATGAGCTTGAAGGCGCCGTCGAGCTCGCCGAGCAGGTTTTCCTCCGGCACGAACGCGTCCTGGAACGCGACGCTCGCGGTGTCCGACGCGTGCCAGCCCATCTTCTCCAGGGGGCTCGCGGTGATCGCGTCCTGCTGGTCGATGATCAGGAACGACATGCCGCCATGGCCGCCCTCGTCCGTTGTCTTGACGGCCGTGACGTAGAAGTCGGCCCGCACGCCGTTGGTGATGTAGAGCTTCTCGCCGCTGACCGTCCAGCCGCCGTCGACCCGGGTGGCGCGCGTTCGTACCGACGCGACGTCGGAGCCGGCCTCCGGCTCGGTGATCGCCAGCGCGGCGATCTTCTCGCCCGTGATCGCGGGCACGAGGTAGCGCTGCTTCTGGTCCTCCGTGCCGAACTTCCAGATCGGCGGCGTGGCGATCTCGATGTGCGCGCCGATGCCGGCCGCCAGCCCGCCCGAGCCGCAGCGCCCGAGCTCCTCGGCGAGCACGGCCTCGTGGAGGAAGTCGCCGCCCTCGCCGCCGTACTCG
Organism: Bifidobacterium breve; assembly: GCA_945878865.1. Classification (GTDB taxonomy): domain Bacteria; phylum Actinomycetota; class Thermoleophilia; order Solirubrobacterales; family Solirubrobacteraceae; genus Svornostia. Next base: position 339,500 of record CAMCUD010000002.1, read on the forward strand.
GTCGGGTACTTCAGGCCGAGGAACCCGTTGGCGGCCATCTTCGTGAACACCTCGTTGGGGAACGTGTCGCGCTCCCAGGCGTCGACGTTCGGCACGAGCTCGCGCTCGACGAACTGGCGAACGGAGGCACGCAGCTCGTCGTGCTCAGCGGAGAAGGGCGAGAAAGCGTCGTGTGCGGCGATGGCGTCCATGGCACAAGCGTACGCTATGTGGAAATGGGCCTTACCAGACGGTGTGCGGCGCCGTGTCTCGTCATGAACGCGATGCCCAGTCGGCTCGTCGATCCTGGCCGCCGACTACGATCTGCGTGTGACCATCGGTGCCCGAAGTAAACGGGGCGATCTGACCTTCGAGGCGATCGTCACCGCTGCCGAGGAGCAGTTCCTCACCAAAGGCTTCGACGGCACGAAGATCGACGACATCGCCCAGGCCGCCTACGTCAGCGTCGGCACGGTCTACCTGCACTTCCAGAACAAGGACGGCGTCTATGCGGCGGTGATCCTGCGCGCGCAGGACATCCTCGTCGGCCAGTACCTCGACCCGGCCTTCGACCTGGACGCTCCGCCCTGGGAGCGCATCGAGACCTGGTGCCACGCGTTCGTCCGGTTCTTCGAAGAGCAGGAGCCGCGCGCGCGGATCATGGCGCTGCAGGCATACGGCGTCGGGACGTCCGAGGCGCCGGAAGCGATGCACAAGGCGCTGCACGACAACATCACGCGGTTCCACGGGCGGCTCGTCGCGCTCTTCGAGGAGGCCGGCGCGGCGGGTGACCTCGGCGCCGTTGATCCCGTCGCGGCCAGTCGCTTTGTGTGGAGCAGCGTCTACGGGGTGTGCACGACGAACCTCCGCCACGGGTCACTGCGCCTGGACTACGACGGGGTGCGCGACGTCCTTCGGGCCGGCCTGGAGCTCATGGGCGGACAGCGCCCCGGGTAGGTCACCGGTCGAGGCTCCGGCGTTCGACGACGCCTGTGCCGGTGACGACGCTCATCGGAGGCACGTCCTGCGTCACCACCGTGCCGGCGCCGACCACGGACCCGCGCCCGATGGTCACGCCGGGGCAGATCGTCGACGCTGCACCGATCCACACGTCGTCCTCGATGACGATCGGCCTGAGCGTGATCCCGTCGTAGCGGTCGGTCAGCTCGACGGGGTGGCCGGTGGTCGTGAGCGTGACCATCGGCCCGATGAGGACGCGGTCGCCGATGGTGATGCCGCCTCGGTCCGACCACGAGCAACCCTGATTGATAAACACCTGCGTGCCGAAGGTCGTCCCGAGCCCGTGGTCGCAGTACAGCGGCGGATAGATCGTCACGGTGTCGTCCAGTGGGGCGCCGAACAGCTCGCCCAGCAGCGACGCTCGGGCGTCGACGTCCGAGAACGCCAAGACATTGAGCCGAGACGTGAGCTCCATCGCCACCTGCACCCGCGCGGTGAACGCCCGCGACTCGGGGGTGCCGCGTCGCAGGCGTCGCTCGTCCGTCATCGCCGCCGATGCTCGCACAGCGTGTGGCGCTACAGCCCCATCGTCTTGCCGATGAGCTCCTTCATGATCTCGTTCGTCCCCGCGTAGATGCGCATCACCCGGGCGTCGACCCACGCGCGCGAGATCGGGTACTCCGTCGTGTAGCCGTAGCCGCCGTGCAGCTGGACGCCCGCGTCGGTCACCTTTCCCAGGAGATCCGACGACTTGTACTTGCACATCGCGGCCTCTTCGACGGTCGCGGTCCCCGCGCAGTACCGCTCGACCGTGCGGTCGACGAAGCACCGCAGCATCTCGACCTCCGTGCGCAGCTCGGCGAGGGTGAATCGCGAGTGCTGGAAGGAGCCGATCGGCCGGCCGAAGGCCTGGCGCTCCTTGACGTAGTCGAGCGTCAGGTCGAGGGCGGCCTCGCAGCCCGCGGTCGCCGACGCCGCGAGCGTGAGGCGCTCGGGCACCAGGCGCGAGACGAGCTGGAGGAACCCGCTGCCCTCCTCTCCGAGCATGTTCTCCTGCGGCACGCGCACGTCCTGGAAGAACAGTTCCGTCGTGTCCGAGCAGTGCTGGCCCAGTTTGTGGATCTGCTGACCGCGCTCGAAGCCCGGCATGTCCCGCTCGACGACGAACAGCGACAGGCCGCGGTGGGGGTCGTCGGATGTGCGGGCCGCGACGACGACGAGGTCGGCGAGCAGCCCGTTGGTGATGAACGTCTTCTGGCCGTCGATGATCCAGTCGTCGCCATCCCGGCGCGCGCGTGTGGTGATGCCGGCCAGGTCGGAGCCGGTTCCCGGTTCGGTCATCGCGATCGCGAGGATCGTCTCGCCGGCCGCGACGCCCGGGAGCCAGCGCCGGCGCTGCTCGTCCGTCGCGGCGCCCATGAGGTAGGGGATCACCACGTCGGTGTGCAGCCCGGGGCCGATCAGCGCGTCGCCCACGCCGGAGTAGGCGGCCTCCTCGTCGAGGACCATGTTGAAGCGCCAGTCGTCGATGCCCGCGCCGCCGAACTCCTCGGGCACCTCCATGGCGAGGAAGCCCGCCGACGCCATCTGGGTGAACAGCTCTCGGGGGACGATGTGCGCGGCGGACCACTCGGCGTGGTGCGGGGCGACCTCCTCGGCGATGAACCTCCGGGCGCTCGCGCGGTAGTCCTCGTGCTCGTCGTCGAACAGGGCGCGTCGGGGGCGGGTGGGTACCTGGATCGTGGCCATGCGCTTAACATACAGACAAAGCTGCATGTATCTGGGGGGGCGCCGGCGGCCGGAAGCTCCGCCCGCCCGCGCCAGGCCGAGATCAGGCCGCTGTGGCGACCGGCTGGGCCACCGGCGTGTACTGCGACGCGTCGGTCGTGAACTCCGGCTTGCCGTAGGTCTTCAGCCGCTTCTTCAACGTCCGGATCGCGTAGGAGTCGACGACGTCGCGGAGGATCGGCACGCGGGTGGCGGCGGTCGCGGCGGCGAAGCGCCCGATGATGAACGGCGCCGTCACCGCGATGCGCGCGACGTCGGCCGGGCCGATGGTCACGCCCATGGTCTCGGCCTTCTTGCGGTTGTTGCCGGCGAAGCTGCGGATGAAGAAGGCCTTGCTGAGGCTGCGCTCCACCGATTCTGCCGCCCGGTCGAACGGCGTCTCCTCGGCACGCAGGTACGCGGCCATCGTCGCGCGCACGAGGCCGCCGCAGATCTCGTCGTCGAAGTCCTCGCGCAGCAGTGCGGCCCGCGCGTGCATGAGGTGCATCGTCTCGTCGGGCGTCTTGGGCAGGAGCTCCTGAGGGAGCCCGAGCAGGAAGCAGCGGTAGCGGCAGAACTCGACGACGGCGCGCTCCTGGTCGTTGAACTCGTCGCGGCCCTGGCGCCGCGCCTGGGCGGCGAGGAGGTAGATGTTCAGCAGGCCGGCCGGCATCTGGTCGAGCTGGGGGATCGGGATCCCGTAGACGTCGAGATCCCATCGGTCGGACTTGCGCAGCGCGTTGTACCGGACCATCGAATGCATCAGCCGGACCATCGCGGCCGCCTCGAAGCCCGGCCCGTGGCGCTCGAGCGCGCCCGGGAGGGTGGTGACGGTGAAGAAGCTCGTCGTCTCGTTGACGCGCTTGGCGGCCATGCGGCCGCCGAGGGTGCCGGTGAGCGCCATCGGCAGCGCGGCGTAGGTGTTCAGGAACGTCGCGACGAACGCGCCGCGGGTGACGAAGGGGGCCAGGAACGCCATCGGGATCCGCTCGACCCGCGCGCCGGCCTCGATGAGCTCCATGTCGAGCCAGTCCGGCGTGTCCTCCATGGCGGCGATGAACGCCTCGAGCTCGGGCGGCGCGTCGGCGACGGCGTCGACGCCTTCGCGGCACGCCTGCTTGAGCATCTCGATGAGGCCCTTGAAGCTGCGCTCGGCCATGAGCGACGCGTACGGGTCGGCGACGACGTCGCCGAGCATGGTCGCGGTGGTCATGAGCTCGACGACGGGCGCGTCCGCGAGGATCTGCTCGCGAGAATCCAGGCGCGGCGGCAGTGAGGATGCGTCCTCGAGCTGGTCGGCGAGGCGGTAGGGCTTGGCGGAGAAGTCAACGTCGCCGTAGAGGCCCGGCTGGAGCTCGCGCTGGCTGCGGACGCGCTCGGCGAGGGCGGGGTAGTGCAGACTTTGGACGGCCATGGTCCCCACAACTTACGACGTATAAGTTAGACGGTCAAGCCGTGCCCTCCTCATCCAGCCAGCCGAGACGCCGCCGCATGCGCGCCGAGGACCGCCAGGAGCAGATCCTCGACATCACCCACGCGATCGTGGACGCCGAGGGCTTCCACGCCGCGACGCTGAACCGGATCGCCGCCGAGGCCGGCGTCACGCGCACGGTCCTCTACCAGCAGTTCGGCGACCTGCCCGGGCTGTTCGTCGCGCTCGTCGACCGGGAGGCCGCGCGCGCGGGGGCGGGATTCGCCGAAGCGATCGCCGAGAACCCCGAGCCGCGGGAGGACGAAGGCGCGTTCGAGCACGCATTCGCCGGGGTCCTGCGCGCAGCGGACGCGCATCCCGCGACGTGGCGACTCTTCCTCTTCCCGCCCCAGGGTGCGCCGCCGCAGCTGCACGAACGCCTCGCGCAGGCGCAGGGCTTCGTCCGCGAGTACTTCAAGCAGGTGCTGCTCGCGATCAACCCGGATCTTCCGGACCCCGACTACACCGCGCGGATCCTCAACGCCGCGGGCGACGAGCTCCTGCGCCTGCGCCTCGCCGAGCCCGACGAGGCGACGCACGAGCGGCTGCTCGCCCAGGTGCGCCGGCTCACGCCGTCGCTGGTCCGCCAGACTCAGTGACCGTCGTCGTGGCCGCGCCCGTGCAGGACGGCCACGATGATCCCGCCGACGAGCACGCCGAGCAGGGCGGAGGCGATGGTGTTCGTCAGCCAGCCCGCGACGCCGCCGACCGCGCCGAGCGCGTGGTGGACATCCTCTTCGAGGTGGTGCACCCAGTCGTAGAGGGCATGCACGCCGAGCTCATCCAGGCCGACGAGCAGGATGTGGCCGCCGACCCACAGCATCGCCGCGATGCCGACCTTCGCCAGCACCGAGAGGACGACCGGCATCGCGCGCACGAGCCCCCGGCCGAACGACGCTCCGGCGCCTGAGCCGCCGCGCGCGAGCCGCAGCCCGACGTCGTCCATCTTCACGATGAGCCCGACGACGCCGTAGACGCCCGCGGTGATCGCCAGCGCGACGAAGGCGAGGATGAGCGCACGGGAGAGCAGCGGCTCGTCGGCGACCTCGTCGAGGGCGATGACCATGATCTCCGCCGACAGGATGAAGTCGGTTCTGATGGCACTGCCGACGAGCGTCTCCTCGTCCTGGGGCTCCGTGGCCTCCTCAGCGTGGGCCGCGCCCGGGTTGACGAGCTCCCAGAGCTTCTCCGCGCCCTCGTAACAGAGGTACGCGCCGCCGACCATGAGGATGGGCGTGAGCAGCCACGGCAGCAGCTCGCTGAGCGCGAGCGCGGCGGGCAGGATGATCAGCAGCTTGTTGCGCAGCGAGCCGACGGCGATGCGCTTGATCACCGGCAGCTCGCGGTCCGGCGTGAAGCCCTGGACGTAGCGCGGTGTGACCGCGGCGTCGTCGACGATCACGCCCGTCGCCTTCATGCTCGCCCGGCTGGCGCCCGCGGCCACGTCGTCGATCGACGCCGAGGCGGCGCGGACGAGCGCCGCGACATCGTCGAGGAGGGCGGCGAGGCCCGCGCTCACAGCACGCCCCCGCGAGGCGACGCGTTGGGCGTGCTCGGCGACTTCACGGGCGGGAGGGTAGGGAATGTGCTTGACGACGTGTCTGCCGCGGCGTCAGCCCAGGCGCGCGCGCAGGACGCGCAGGGCGTTGCCGTGGCAGACCTGCGCCGCGCGCTCGGCGCCCAGGCGATCGTCGAGCGCCGCGGCGAGCGCGCGCATGCGGCCCTCGTGCTCGAGGCCCGGCAGCGCGGGCTTGATGTAGCCGTCGAGATCGGAGCCGATGGCGGCGTGGTCCCAGGATCCCGTGACGGCGGCGATGCGCTCGGCGTGGGCGCAGAGCAGGTCGAGCGTGTCGTCGAAGGAGGTCGCGCGGGCGAGCCCGTCCTCGACGTAGTGCCGGCAGGCGATCACGCCGAGCACGCCGCCGCGCCGCGCGACCCGCAGGATCGCGTCGTCGCTCATCGTGTAGGCGAGGCGGCCGAAGTGGCAGGCCATGTGCGAGGCGATCACCGGCTGCGTGCGGGTGGGGTCGAGGAGGTCCAGGAGGTCCATGGTCTCCGCGAACGCCGCGTCGCTCATGTGCGTGACGTCGACGAGGATGCCCTGCTCGACCATCGCCTGGACGGCTGCGCGCCCCGTTGGGCCGAGGCCCACGTCGGCCGGCTGGCGGAACAGCATCCGGTAGGCCCAGTCGGGAAGGAACGGCAGCGCGGGGGCGACGGTGGCGACCTGCCGCCAGAAGAGGTGCGCCACCGTGATGTACGCGACGCCGCGGTGCGCCAGCTCGGCGACCGACGCCGGGACCGCCTCGGGGCCGCCGAGCTGCACGGCGCCCTCCACGGCGTGCACGAACGCGATGCGGCCCTCGGCCATGCAGCGGTCGAGCGCCTCGGCCGTCCGCACGAGCTCGGCGTCCGGGCGCGGCGCGAGGTCGGTCTCCACCGCGTCGAGCGTCTCGAGCAGCCGGGCGAAGTACGCATCGCGCGGCGGCGCGTCGTACCGGCTGGACGGGTCGAGCTCGGTCCACGGGTTGTAGGCGACCGACAGCACGACGCCGACGTCGCCGTCGCGCAGCAGTGGAACCGTCACGCCCGGCGTTCCCCCGGGTCCCTCGTAGTTGGCCACCCGGGAGACGAGGTCGACGATCTTCGCGCGGACCCGCTGCGCCGACCACGACGTGAGCAGCTCGTGCGTGTCCGCGGCGGGCACGACGTGCATCGGGTAGTGGGCGTGCAGGTCGACGAGCATGGGGTGGGGCCCGCTCGACGCTACTCGCGTCCCGGCACGGTGTCGACCGCATGTCCGCAAGAGCTACGGACGCGATTGGGTGGCTCGCCCGATGCGCGCGACACCGCGCCGACCTACGGTCAGGGCAGTCCGCCGGAGAGGAGCCGGAGATGGGTGACCAGCTGACGATTCTCGACACGATGTTCCTCGAGCTGGAACAGGTCGATCCGACCGCGCACATGCATATCGGCGCCGCGCTGGTCTTCGGCCCGCTGCCCGACGGCGGCGCGCCCGACGTCGAGGAGCTCCGGGCGCTCATCGGCGCGCGGATGGGGCTGCTGCCGCGCTTCGCCCAGCGCCTCTCCGCGCCCGAGGCCGGCCCGCTGACGTGGCTGACCTGGGAGCCCGCGCCGGACTTCGACATCCGCACGCACCTGCGCCACGCCACGCTGCCCGCCCCCGGCGGAGACGAGGAGCTCCGCGAGTGGCTCGGCGACTTCTGGTCGCACCGGCTCGACCGCCACCTGCCGCTCTGGGAGATCGTCCTGCTCGACGGGCTCGCCGACGGACGCTGGGCCATGGCGACGAAGACGCACCACTGCCTCGTCGACGGCGTCGGTTCGCTGGACATCGGCGACCTGCTGCTCGACGCCGACCCCGACGCGCCACCCCCGCCTGAGGCGCCGCTCGCGCCCACCGGCGACACGGGCGCCGGGGGACGCTTCGCCCTCACCCCGGGCCTGCTGGCCCGAGGGGCGCGTGCGAGCCTCTCGGCGGCGCGCCACCCGCGGCGCACCGTCGGGCAGATGGTGGCCGCCGCCGATCTCATCGTCCGCGACGAGATCCTCGCGGCGCCGCACACGAGCCTGAACAAGCCCCTGAGCGGCACCCGGCACTACCGGTGGCTGACGCTGTCGCTCGACGACCTCGCCGAAGTCCGCACCCGGCTGGGCGGCACGCTCAACGACGCGGTCCTGGCGATCTGCACCGGCGGGTTGCGGGCGCTCCTGCTGGCACGCGGCGAGGAGGTGCCGACGACGCTGCGCGCGCAGATCCCCGTGAACGTCCGCAGCGAGGGCACCCGCGACCTCGGCAACGAGCTCACGTCGCTCTTCGTGGAGCTCCCGGTCGGCGAGCCGGACCCGCTCGCCCGTCACGCCCGGATCCTCGCCGACGTCGAGGCGCGCAAGCACGGCAGCCAGAAGCCCGGGGGCAGCGCGATCGTCCGCGTCGCCGACCTCGCGCCGCCGATCGCAGGGGAGCTGCTGGCGCGCAGCATGTTCGGCTCGACCCGGATGTTCAACCTCACGATCACGAACGTCCCAGGTCCGAAGGAGCGCCGCTACGCACTCGGCGCGGAGCTCCAGGAGGTGCTGCCGCTCGTCCCGCTGTTCACCGGTCACGATGTCGGCATCGCGGCTGTGAGCTACGCGGGCGAGCTCGTGATCGGCGTCAACGCCGACCGCGTCGCGGCACCGGACGTCGACGTGCTCGCCGACGGGCTGGCGGAGGCCTTCGGGGAGCTGCGGCACGCGCACGCCACCCCCTGATCGGGGGGTTTCCCGGCACGCCGAGTCGGTCTCTACGGCATGATCAGAACAGACCCGCGCTGGGTGGAGCGCGGCAAGGAGAGGAGCAGTGCCGATGACCGTCCAGACCGCGACGACGCTTGCGGAGGCGTTCCTGGAAACCGTCGACCGGCGCGCCGACGACGTGGCGCTGCGGACGAAGGAGGATGAGGTCGCGATCACCTGGGCGCAGTGGCGCGACCGGTCGGCCGCGATCGCCGCCGGTCTGCAGGGTCTCGGCCTGGAGCGCGAGCAGTGCGTCGGGCTCATGCTCGGCAACCGCCCCGAGTTCCACCTCGTCGACGTCGGGATCGTGCTCGCGGGCGGCACGCCGTTCTCGATCTACCAGACGTCCTCGCCCGAGCAGATCCAGTACATGGTCACCGACGCGGACGCGAAGATCCTCGTCACCGAGCCGGTCTTCCTCCCAGTCGTCCTGAAGGCCCGCGAGGGGCTGCCGGGCGTCGAGCACATCATCGTCGTGGATCCCGAGGGGGACCTCCCGGAGAGCGCGATCTCGCTCTCCGATCTCGAAGCCCGGGGCGCCGAGGCCGGGTTCGATCTCGAGGCGGCCGTCGACGCGCTGAGCGCGGACGACGTCCTCACGCTCATCTACACGTCCGGGACCACCGGGCCGCCGAAGGGCGTCCAGCTCTCGCACAACAATCTGCTGTCGGCGGTGCGGGCGATCGAGGCGATGGTCTCCTTCGACGACGACTCGAGGGTCATCTCGTGGCTGCCCAGCGCGCACATCGCCGAGCGCGCCGCGCACCACTACCTGCCGATCGCCTACGGCATCCAGGTCACGAGCTGTCCGGACCCGCGGCAGGTCGTCTCCTACCTGCCGACGGTCCAGCCGAGCTGGTTCTTCGCCGTCCCGCGCATCTGGGAGAAGCTCAAGGCCGGTCTGGAGGCGATGGTCGCCTCGCAGCCGCCGGAGAAGCAGCAGGGCCTGCAGGCCGCGCTCGACGCCTCCATCCAGAAGGTACGTCTCGAGCAGGCCGGCGAAGAGGTCCCCGAGGAGCTCGCCGCGGCAGTCGCGAAGGCCGACGAGGAGATCTTCAGCGGCATCCGCCAGATGCTCGGCTTCTCGAACATCAAGGCCGTGAACGTCGGCGCGGCGCCGACGCCCGTGGAGGTCATCGAGTTCTTCCACGCGATCGGCGTGCCGGTCGCGGAGATCTGGGGGATGAGCGAGACGTGCGGCGCGGGCGCGGCGAACCGGCCGGGCCGGATCAAGATCGGCACCGTCGGCGAGCCGGCCCCGGGGTTTGAGATCAAGCTCGCCGAGGACGGCGAGGTGCTTGTGCGCGCCGAGGCCGTGATGCTCGGCTACCGCAACCTGCCGGACAAGACCGCCGAGACGATCGACGACGACGGCTGGCTGCACACCGGCGACATCGGCGAGTTCACGGACGACGGCTACCTGAAGATCGTCGACCGCAAGAAGGAGCTCATCATCAACGCGGCGGGCAAGAACATGTCGCCGTCGAACATCGAGGCGACGCTGAAGTCCGCCTCGCCGCTCATCGGACAGGCGTGCGTGATCGGCGACGCCCGCCCCTACAACACCGCGGTGATCGTCCTCGACGCCGACTTCGCCCCGATGTGGGCGCAGCAGCACGGCATCGAGGATGCGTCGCTCGAGGCGCTTTCGCGCGACGAGCGGGTGCGCGCGGCGGTGCAGGAGGGCGTCGACGCGGCGAACGCCAAGCTCTCGCGCGTCGAGCAGATCAAGAAGTTCTTCCTTGTGCAGGGCGACTGGCTGCCCGGCGGCGACGAGCTCACCCCGACGATGAAGCTCAAGCGCCGGCCGATCGACGCGAAGTACGCCGAGGAGATCGAGGCGCTCTACGCGGGCTGACGGCCCCGTCGACCCCCCGGACAAGGGACTTTGGCCGGGGGGATGAAGCGCGGCGGCGGCCGGCGCGCCATGCTCTCGGTGTGCCCATGATCGACGTCGAACCCGTGGCGGCGGACGGCGCCCCGTACGACGAGGCGCAATCCGCCGATCCCGTCGCGCGCGGGGCGTACGACGCGGTGCTCGCCGCCCTGGGCGGCGTCGATCGCGCCGCGCTGCGCGACGACGTCGCCGCGCGCCTGCACGCGGCCGGTGTGCGGTTCGGCGGCGACGACGGCTGGCCGTTCGTCGTCGACCCGGTCCCGCGCATCTTCAGCGCGGGGGAGTGGGCCCGGCTCGCGGCGGGGCTCGAGCAAAGGGTCCGTGCGCTCGACGCCTTCGTCCGCGACGCCTACGGCGAGCGCATCGCGGTCGCCGAGGGCATCGTCACCGACGCAGAGATCGAGGGCACGGAGGGCTACGAGGCGATGCTCCAGGGCCGCTGGCCGAGCGGGACGCCGGCACTCGGCGTGAGCGGGCTGGACATCGTCCGCGACACCGACGGCACGCTGCTGGTGCTCGAGGACAACCTGCGCACCCCGTCGGGCACGTCGTACTCGGCCGCGGCCCGGCGGGCGGTGACCGACGCCCTGCGCGCGGCCGGGATCACCGTGCCGCACATCCGCGCGATCGGGCCGGCGTACGTGGAGCTGCTCGGCGCCGCGCTGCGCGCCGCCGCGCCCGCGGGGGTCGACGAGCCGCAGGCGGTCGTGCTCACCGACGGGCCGGCGTCGGTGGCCTACTACGAGCACGCGCGGCTGGCCCGCGCGTTGAACATCCCGCTCGTCACCCTCGGGCAGCTCGAGCGCGACCGCGCCGGAGGCCTGCGCCGCCGGTTGCCCGGCGGGCGCAACGCGCCGGTCGACGTCATCTACCGGCGCACGGACAGCGACCTCGTCCACACGCCCGACGGCGCGCTGACGATGGTGGCCGCCGCGCTCGTCGAGCCGTGGCTGGAGGGCCGCGTCGGCATCGTCAACGGATTCGGCACGGGGGTCGCCGACGACAAGCTCATCCACGGAGCCGTCGAGGAGCTCGTCCGCCTGTTCCTCGGCGAGGAGCCGCTCCTGCGCTCCGTCCCGACGCTCAAGCTCGGCGACCCCGACGCACTCGAGCAGGTCCTCGACGACCCGCGCGCGTACGTGATCAAGGCGCGCTACGGCGAGGGCGGCAAGGGCGTGACGGTCTGCCGTGACGTCGCCGACGACACCCTCGCCGCGCTGCTTGCCGACGTGCGCGCCGATCCCGGCGCCTGGATTGCCCAGCGGGTGGTTGCACTCTCGACGCACCCGACCGTCACGCAGGACGGCACGCTCGAGCCCCGCCACGTCGACCTGCGCCCGTACATCTTCTTCACCGAGGACGGGCCGAGGGCGGCACCTGGCGGTCTGACGCGGGTCGCGCTGCGCCGCGGCTCGCTTGTCGTGAACTCCTCGCAGCAGGGTGGGGCTAAGGACACCTGGGTCCTCGAGTGACTGTCGCCATGCGACACCCCGCCCGGGCGTGCGCGCATACGATCATCCGATGACCACGGCTTCGGCGCCCCCTGCCTCCGGCGGGCTTGACTTCACCATCCCGGCAGACCTGCGCGACGTGCTCGACCGCGTGCGCGCCTTCGTCGACGAGGAGGTGCTCCCGGCCGAGGCCGAGGTCGTCGATCCTGAGGACCTTGCGGCCGCCTGGCCCATCATCGAGCGCCTTCGCGACGGCGCCCGTGAGCGCGGGATCTACACGCCGCACCTGCCCGAGCGCTTCGGCGGGTTCGGGATCGGCGTCCTGGGGATGTCGCTGATCAACGAGATCTGCGGCGTCTCGATGCTCGCGTCGCTGGCCATCAATGCGATGGCGCCCGACGAGGGCAACATGCACACGCTGCTCATGGCCGGCACCGAGGAGCAGCTGGAGACGTGGCTGCGCCCGCTCGCCGAGGGCCGGATCCGCTCGTGCTTCGCCATGACCGAGCCGGATGTCGCGTCGAGCGACCCCACGAACCTGCAGACCACCGCCGTCCGCGACGGCGACGAGTGGGTCCTCAACGGGACGAAGTGGTGCATCAGCGGCGGCGACGGCGCGGGGATCGCGATCGTCGTGGCCAAGACCGGCACCGATGACGCCGCGGGCCATCGCAACTACTCGCTCATCCTCGTGCCGACGGACACGCCCGGCTGGCGTGTCGCGCGCGATCCCGAGTTCATGGGCGCGCACTACGTCGGCGGCCACCCGGTCATCGAGATCGACAACGTCCGGGTTCCGGCGTCCAACCTCCTCGGCAACGAGGGTGAGGGCTTCGTCATCGCCCAGAAGCGCCTGGCAGGCGGCCGCCTCGCGCACGCGATGCGCTGGATCGGCGCCTCGCAGCGCGTGCTCGACCTGGCGGCCGAGCGTCTCATCTCGCGCACCGCGTTCGGCAAGGAGCTTGCCGAGCAGCAGGCGCTGCAGTTCATGATCGCCGACTCGGCGATGGACCTGTACGCCAGCCGGCTCATGGTCTTGCACACCGCCTGGAAGGTCGAGCACGGGATGCCGCACCGCCAGGAGGTGGCGATGACCAAGACGTTCGTCAGCGAGGCGTTCGGCCGCATCGCCGACCGTGCCGTGCAGATCCACGGGGCGGCGGGCATCGCGAAGGACCTGCCGGTCGCGCGGATCTACGAGGACGCGCGCTCGGCGCGCATCTACGATGGGGCCAGTGAGGTGCATCGGATGGTGATCGCGCGCACGTGCCTGCAACTGGCGCGCAAGGGCGAGAGCACGCGCAGCGGCGCGGGGGATCTGACCTGATGGCCGTCCCGCTCGCACCCGACGACATCGTCGCCACGCGCGATGCGATCGACCCTGACGCGCGTGAGCCGCTCGTCATCCTCGACACCCTCACCGCGTTCCTCGACGCGCACGGCATCGGCGAGGAGGGCAGCACGCCCGAGCTGACGCCGATCGGCGACGGGCACTCCAACGTCACGTTCCTGGTGGACCGCGGCGGCACCGAGGTGGTGCTGCGCCGGCCGCCGCGCGGGCCGCTGCCGCCCAGCGCACACGACGTGCTGCGCGAGGCGCGCGTGATCGGGGCGCTCGACGGCCGCGCGCGGGTGCCGAAGGTCCTGGCCGTCGGCGACGACCCGGCGGTCATCGGCGCGCCGTTCTATGTCATGGCGAAGGTCGACGGGGACGTCCTCGTGGACACGCTTCCCGAGCGCTTCGAGCCAGAGGCCGAACGCAGGCGGATCGGCGAGGAGCTCATCGACGCGCTCGTCGAGCTGCACGCCGTCGACTGGCGCGCTGCCGGGCTGGAGGGCTTCGGCAAGCCCGAGGGCTACCTCGAGCGCCAGCTGCGGCGCTTCACCGGCCTGTGGGACCACAACAAGACGCGCGAGATCCCGGCGGTGGAGCGCATCGGCGCATGGCTGGCCGAGCGCCGGCCGGAGTCGCCGACCGCGACGATCGTGCACGGCGACTTCCGCCTCGGCAACACGCTCTACGCCGAGGGCACGCCGGCACGCCTCGCCGCGATCCTCGACTGGGAGATGGCGACGATCGGCGACCCGCTCGCCGACCTCGGCTACCTCCTCGTCATGTGGAGCGATCGCAACGACCCCGACGTCGGCGGCATGGACCTCTCGCCCGTCACCAAGCAGCCCGGATTCCCCACCCGGGAGGAGCTCGTCGCCCGCTACGCCGAGCGCTCGGGGCGGTCGGTCGGTGACCTCGGCTGGTACCGGGTCTTCGCATCGTGGAAGCTCCTCATCTTCATGGAGGGCAACTACAAGCGCGCGGTCTCCGGCACCACCGACGACCCGTTCATCCTGCAGTTCGGCTCGCTCATCGAGGGCCTCGCCGACCATGTCGAGGCGCTGACCCGCGATGCCTGACTTCGGCGGGAAGGTCGCGGTCGTCACCGGGGGCGCGAGTGGCATCGGCGCGGCGACGTCGCGGATGCTCGCAGCCGCGGGGGCCAAGGTCGTCATCTCCGACCTCGACGAGCCCGGCGGCCGGCTCGTCGCCGACGAGATCGGCGGGGTCTTCATCCCGTGCGACGTCAGCGACTTCGACGCGAACGCGCGCCTGTTCGCGGAGATCACCGCGCAGCTGGGCGGGGTGGACCTCGTCCACCTCAACGCCGGCGTGTCGACGGGGTGCAGCATCGGGGAGGACTTCGACCTCGCGCTGTATCGCCGGGCGATGGGCGCCAACCTCGACGGCGTCGTCTTCGGCCTGCACCACGCGATCGCCGCCCTGAAGGCGCGCGGCGGGGGCGCGGTGGTCGCGACGGCGTCGCTCGCCGGGCTTGTCGGCATGCCCTTTGACAGCGTCTACACCGCGAACAAGCACGCGGTCGTCGGGCTCGTGCGGTCGGCCGGGCCCGCGCTGGCACAGGACGGGATCCGGCTCAACGCGATCTGCCCGGGCTTCGCCGAGTCGGGCATCACCGCGCCGATGGTCGAGATGCTCGAGCAGCAGGGCTTCCCGATGATGACGGCCGACGAGCCCGCCGCGGCGGCGATGCGGCTCTTCGCCGAAGACGTCAGCGGCGAATGCTGGTTCGTGCAGGCCGGGCGCGAGCCCGCGGCGTTCCAGTTCCGCGGCGTGCCCGGCCCGCGCCTGGACTGATCCCTGCTCCCGCCGCGCGCGGGGGGAGTGCGCGCGGCGGGGCGGGGTGCTCGTGGCAGCTCAGACGCTGCGCACCGGGCGGACGCGCAACGTGGCGTTGCGGACCCGGACACCCGGCTGCGAGATCGCGACGCGGAAGCGCAGGCGCGGCGTCTTCGCGCGCCGGAGCTTCGTCCCGGAGCGCAGCGCGTTTCGGCGCAGCAGGACGTTGACCCGCGTGGCGCCGCCCTTCGGCAGCGTCACCGTCACCCGCGTCTTCGAGACGCTCACGCGGGCCCGCGTGCCCTTCGGCAGGCCGGCGGCGCTGACCCTGATGCGCTTCCGGGCGCGCTTGGTGTCAGCCACGAGCCCGCTCGGCAGCCTCAGCGTCGCCTTCGTCACCTTGCGCCCGCCGCCCTCGACGCGCATCCGCAGCGCGGGGCGCCCGCGCTTCAGCGAGCTGACGCGCACGGTCGCCTTCGGCGTGCAGCCCGCGACGACCGGGGCGACGGTGCGCGTGCTGCGCGCGCCGCTGTGCGAGGTGAACACCGCGTCGACCTTCGGGTCGCTGGAGCAGAGGTCGACCGCCGACAGCAGCGGGCTCTGCCGGCCGGAGCCGAGCTTGAGCTCGAACCGCGACAGCGGGACGTCGGGGATCCCGCCGAACTCGTTGACGAGCCGGTTCTTCGTCCCGATGCTGACCTTGCCGAGGAGATCGATCGGCAGCTGGCCGCGCAGCTGCAGGCGCAGCTGGGGCAGTGCGCTGCCGGGGGCCAGGACGAACACGACGTTGCCGGTCAGCGACGTGTTGAGCAGCGGCGTGCTCGCCACCGCCGTGCCGATCGTGGCGCTCGCCGGGCAGGCACCGGCTTCGAACGTCGCGAGCGGGCAGGCGAGGCGCAGCCGGTTCGGGTCCGCGGCGACGCCCGTGGGGAGCGTCACGGCGACCGAGTTCGTGTTCGCCTCACCCGGCGCCTGGCTGACGACGGCGGTCAGACCCGGATGGCCGTTCTTGTCGACGTCGCTCCGCGAGCCGGTGAGCGTCGCCTCGATCTTCGGGGCGAAGGGGAGCCCGTCGCAGCCGGTGGCCTGGAACGTCGACTCGCCGGAGAACGAGCCGCCGAGGTCGCTGCCGAACGTCGCGCGGACGGGCTGCGGTGCGCAGCTCGTCGGATTGAACGTGAAGCCCGGCCGATCGAGCGCGAGCTGCAGCGAGCGGATCGAGAGCGCGATGCCCTGCAGGCGCAGCGGGACGTCGTCGACGACGACGTCGAGGCCCTGGTCGTTGCCGCGGACGAAGAGCTTCGCCAGCGTGATCGAGTTGCCGAGGTCCAGCGGGCCGACCTTCGCGGGGACGACGATCGACAGGCCGGCGAACGAGCCGTCGAGGCTCTCGGTCAGGTAGACGGGTCCGGTGACCTTCAGCGGCGCGGAGCCCGGCCCGGCCGTCGCGGTGACCGTGCCGACGCGCGTGCCCTCAGGGCAGGCGCCCGTGCGGGCTGCGCCGGCGTCGCACTGCGGCACGCTGGCGATGCGGCCGAGGAGACCCGGCGGCAGCGAGACCCGGACGTTCTTCAGCCGCGCCTGGCGGTCCGGCCGCTCCATGACGGTCGTGACGACGGCGTCGGCGCCGGCCTGCGTCGGCGAGGTGCTCAGCGACGCCGCGGGCGAGAACGCGTTCGGGTCCGGGCAGTCGCCGCCGATGGTGACGGTGCCCGACGGCGTGGCGTCCGCGCCGCCCGAGTGCGGCGTCAGGCGCGACGTCCCGGTGTAGGTGCCGCAGCTGCGCGGCGTCGAGACGACGGCGTGCTCGCCGCCCTGGAACGTCAGGGTGAACGTCGTGAACGGCAGCGGCGGGACGTCGTTGAGGACGGTGGTGATCTGGCCCGTCGCCTGGTCGACGGTCACGTCGCCCTGGAGCTTGATCCGCAGCGCGTCAGCCGCACCGCTCTGCTCAGCGACGATGAAGATGCGCACGAGCGGGCCGCCCGGCACGGGATCGGCGAGGAACACCTTGCCCGTCAGCGGCGCGTCGATGAGCGGCGAGCTGAAGTTCACCGAGCCCACCTGCGATGCCGCAGGGCACGAGGACGGGGCGCCCGAGGTGCGTGCGAACTGGGCGTCACTGCAGCCGGCGAGGTCTCCTGCGGAGCCGACGGTGGGCGAGAGCTCGAAGCCTTCGGGCAGCACGACGACCGCGCGCTTGGGCTGGGTCTGCGCGCGGGCGCCCGGGTTGCGGTTGAACGGCAGGCTCGCCGTCACCGACGCGGCTGTCGGCACGTCAGCCAACGCCGGCGCCGCGCCGACGCTGAGCGCGGGAGTGAACGGCACGCCTGCGCAGTCGGTCGGGGTGAAGCTCGTCGTGGCGGTCTTGACCTGCCCGGAGTAGAAGCCGGCGGTGATCTTCGTCGGGGCCGGCGTACAGGTGGTCGGGTTCGTCTCGAACGCCTGACCGGTGCCGGCCGTCCGCTGCAGGGTCATCGCCACTCGCCGGATGCGCAGCGCCGCCGTGCCCAGCGGCGTCGACTGCGTCGTGGGCATGTCGCGGATCGAGGCGGTCAGCCCGCCGTCACCGGGCACCCGCACGCGCGCGGGCGACTCCAGGACGACCTTGCTCAGCGGCGTGCCGATGATCGGGAAGGTCGGCCGCAGCACGATGCCCAGACGAGCGGGTTCGGTGCCGCGCGTCGGGATGCGGTAGATCGTGCCGTTGATCGACTGGCTGTTGAGCTCGACGGGCAGGATCGGCCCGAACGGCTGAACCCGCACGTCGGCCGAGACGTTCGTCGTGCCGACCTGCGCGGTTGCCGGGCAGGTGTCGGTCGTCAGCTGGGCGAAGCCGCACACCGTCGCCGCTCCCGGGTCGCCGACGAGGCCGGCGGGCAGCTCGATGTCGAGGTTGCGGAGGTCGTCACCGCCTCCGCCGATAGCCCCCAGATCGTTCAGCGAGAACGACACGGTGAAGTCCGAATGGGCTCCCGCGGTCGTGGTCGCCGGGGCGGCCGACGGCCCGTCCAGCGACGCAGCCAGCACCGATCCCGGCAGGGCGAACAGCAGCATGCCGGCAGCGGCCAGCAGCACGACGACTCGACGCATCTCTCCTCCTCAGGGCGTCCCGCGAACCCCCGCGGCAACGCCTCCATATCTCCCCTGCGCGGGACGGTACCCACGTTGCGCCCGGTTTACACCACTTCGTGGCGCGCTACGAGAAGGATCATGGGTTGGCGCGGGCCCGCTCGG
>CAMCUD010000003.1 GCA_945878865.1 Bifidobacterium breve
CGGATGCCAGTGCGAGAACTCGCCTGCGGCTCCTTCTCGCGCCTGGGGGTGAGCGCACGTGCATGAGCTCGTCGGCTTCGGCGTGCTGTGCGCGGTCCTCGTCGGACTGCTGCTCGTCGACCTGAAGTTCTTCGCCCGCGGCCGCGAGCCCACGTTCCGCGAGGGCCTGATCTGGTCGATCGGCTGGCTCGTGCTCAGCGTCATCGCCGGCGGGGTGGTCTACCTCGTCGGGACGCCCGAGCAGGCGGTCAACTACCTCACCGTCTACTTCATCGAGCGATCCCTGTCGCTCGACAACCTCTTCGTCTTCCTCCTGCTCTTCGCCTATTTCGGCGTCCCGCAGGCCTACCGCGCGCGCCTGCTGTTCTGGGGCATCATCGCGGCGCTCATCCTGCGCGGGCTGGCGATCGTGGGCGGCGTCGCGCTCATCAAGCAGTTCGGCGACGTGCTGTACCTGCTCGGCGCGCTGCTCATCGTGCTCGCCTACCGGATCCTGCGGGGCGTCGACGAGGCGGTCGACCCGGACAAGAACATGATGGTCCGCCTGGTGCGCAAGGTCTTCCCGGTGACCGACGGGTTCCGCGACCAGCACTGGTTCGTCCGCGAGCAGGACCGGACCTGGGCGACGCCGCTGTTCGTCTGCCTCGCGGCGATCGTCGCCGCGGACATCGCGTTTGCGATCGATTCGATCCCCGCGGCGTTCGCGATCACCCGGGACGAGCTCATGATCTGGATGGGCAACGTCTTCGCGCTCCTCGGCCTGCGGGCGCTGTTCGTCCTCGTCGAGGGGCTGATCCGGCGGTTCCGCTACCTCGACCAGACGATCGCGATCGTGCTCGGCCTGGTCGGCGTCAAGCTCATCCTCGAGCACGCGCACGTCATCGAGCTGGGCCCGGTGCAGAGCCTCGCCATCGTGCTCGCCGCGTTCGTGATCGGCATGACGGCGTCGGTCGTCGCCGACCGCCGGGATGCCGCCGCGTCAGGCTGACATCCGGGTGTCGTAGCGCTCGAGCCACACCAGGAAGGCGTCGCCGGGCATCGGGCGGGCGACGAGAAAGCCCTGCATGCGGGCGCAGCCCAGCTGGCGCAGCACGTCGCGCTGGCGCTCGTCCTCGACGCCTTCAGCGACGGTCTCCAGGTGCAGCGCCCGGGCGAGGCCGAGCGTCGCCGCGACGATCGCCCGGTCGATCTCGCGGTCGGCGACGCCGGCGACGAAGGACCGGTCGATCTTCAGGGTCGTGACCGGCAGGCGCTGGACCCAGCTCAGGCTGCTGTAGCCGGTGCCGAAGTCGTCGAGCATCGCCGTGACGCCGAGCGCACGCAGCGCGGCCAGGCGCGACAGGGCGGTCTCGAGATCGTCGAGCAGGATGCTCTCTGTGACCTCGATGCGCAGGCGCGAGGCCGGCAGCCCCGCCTCGCCCAGCGCGCGGCGGACGTCGTCGACGAAGCCCGCGTCCTGGAGCTGCATGGGGGAGACGTTCACCGAGACGCTCACGGGCCGCCCGGCGGACGTCGGCCACGCCGCCGCCTGCCGGCAGGCCTCGCGCAGCACCCAGCGCCCGAGCCGCAGGATGAGGCCGGTCTGCTCGGCGATCTCGATGAACACCGTCGGCGGGATCGCCGCGCCGTCCGGCGACCAGCGCGCGAGCGCCTCGGCATCCAGCACCACGCTGCTGTCGAGGTCGACGATCGGCTGGAAGTGCAGCTCCAGCGCCTCATCGTCGATCGCCCGCCGCAGCTGGCGCTCGAGCTCGCGGCGCTGGCGCGCCTCCTCCTCGAGTGTGGCGTCGAAGAGGACCCGGCGCGAGCCGGTCTGCGACGCCGCGCGCGCGGTCGCCGCGTCCGCCCGGGCGAGCACGCCGTCGGGACCGTGCTCCCGGGCGCCGTAGGCCACGCCGATGCTCGCGTCGAGGGTGAACTCCCGGCCGTCGAGCTCGGCCGGCGCGGACAGCTCGGTCAGCGCACGGTCGGCGATCGTCTCCGCGCGGCGCGCGCTCGGCCCGTCGAGCATGACGACGAATCGCGACGGGCTGAGCCGTGCCAGCGTCGCGTCGGGCCCGGTGACGGAGCGCAGGCGGTCGGCGATCACCGCAAGGAGCTCGTCGAGCGCCTCACGCCCGACGCCCGCGAGGATCTGGCGCAGGCCGCGAAGCTGGACGACGAGGATCGCGACGCTCCGCCGCTCCTCCCGTGCGAGCGCGTCGGTCAGCGCGAGCATGAGGCGGTGGCGGTTGGGCAGCCCGGTCACGTCGTCGTGGAGCGCGAGGTACGCCAGGCGGGCGCGGCCGCGCTCGCGCTCGGACACCACCGCGCCGCTGGCCAGCGCCAGTGCGCCCCCGGCCAGGACGAAGCTCTGCATCTCCACGAGCCGTAGGCCGATGTCCCATACGGCGACGGCGACGACCGCCACCGTCGCCCAGGCGGCCACCGCGAACGTCGCTGCGGGCAGTCCCCGCCGCAGCGCCACCCAGGCGAGCGGGAGGAGGCTGATGAACAGGAGCCGGTCGTCGAACGCCGCGATCAGCGAGGGCGGAAGCAGGATGACCGACAGGCCCATGAGGGCGTCGTTGACCCCGAAGCCGGCGGCACTCGGGCTGGCCGCCCGCAGCGAGACGCCCTGGACCCACGCACCGGCCGTCAGCAGCGCGGGCGTGAAGGCCACGATGGCAACCGCGTCGCCGATGAAGAAGACCCGGATCTGTTCGGCGAATGCGTCGGCCGGCAGCTCGCCGAACGCGACGTCGAGCCCGATGACCGCCACTGCGGCGAGCAGCGGCGTCGCGACGACGCCGATCGCGCCGAAGATCCCGACGTCGTTGAGCCGGGCCAGGGGCGGCTCGGCCTGCAGCAGACGCCGCAGCAGGACACCCGCCCCCGCGAAGATCCCCGCCTGGACCAGCGCGAACGCCGTCGCCAGCGGGAGGTCCCCGCGGTGGCCGACGATCGCCCACTGCGCAAGGTCGCCGACGACGATGAGGGGCGCCCAGCGCGGCCCGAGCAGGATCACGAGCGCGAGGCTCAGGCCGGCGGGCGGGTACCAGGGGGAGATCCCGCTCGCGCCCGCGACATCGATCCCCCAGGCGGCGCCGCCGACGTACAGGCCGACGAACAGCACGGCGATCGCGATGCGCACCTCGAGGCGCTCGCGTGTGAAACCTCCCGGCCGTCCTCGCCCTGGATGGTCGGTCACCCGCCGAAGACTACGCCTGGCGCGGGCGGCCATGGATCAGTTGCCGATGCCGCTCAAGACGTCGGGCGGTCGTCCGATGCACATGGTGATGGTTCCCGATGCAGTCAGCGGAGTCGGCGGGGCGTCTGTCCCGGTCGAGAGCTCGCCGGCCACGACGAAGGGCGCGACCACGTCCTCGGATGCCGCGTTCGGCGACGCGCTGAAGGTCGCGCGCGGGGCGGCATCCAAGCCCGAGCCCGCTGCGACACCGTCGGCGGAGGCCATCGCCAGGGCCAAGCAGCTCGGCCTGCCGTCGGGCGTCGGCGCGACCGACGTGCTCGGCCACCGCTACGCCCGGATCGAGGGCGGCGACAAGAGCGGCCAGTACGTCAACACCTCGGGCAACGCCCGGAACGGGCAGACGTTCGAGATCGTCAAACGCGGCGGGCACGTCTACCACGTGTACGCCGACAAGGCCTTCCGCGTGCCTTCGGAGGAGACGCCGAGCACGGACGCCGCCGCGCGCGCGAAGAGCACCGCGCCGGTCCAGGGCGGCTCAGCCGCCGAGGCTGCGTAGCCGGCGCTCGGTCTCGGCCTCGACGTCCAGCGGCGCCTCTCCCCGCGCCACCAGGCGCGCGTTGCGCGCTTCGACGAGCTGACGCACCTCCTCGCGCAGGGCCGCGTCGGCGCCCGGCGCCGGCGCCAGCTCGGCCTGCAGACGCGCGACCTCGGCGTCGGCGTCGACCGGAGCCTGCCCTCGCGCGGCGCGCCGCGCGTTGCGGGCTTCGACCATCTGGCGGATCTCCTCGTCGCGCACGGCTGCACCCGAGGCGGCGGGCGCGTCGGCCGGGGGTGAGGCGAGGTCGAGCCCGCCGCTCCCGATCTCGTCGTGGCCGAGGCCGCCGGTCAGCGCGATGAGCACCGCGACGACGACGGCGAGCAGTGCGACCGTGATGACGACGATGTCCACAGACTGCATCGTCCCACGGCCCGGAACCGCGGGCTCTGGTCGGAAGGCCGCCGCTTCGCTACCCTATGTCCCGCGGGGAGTTGACTCACGAGTCAACTTCAGCCAGACCCCCGCACACGCGGCCGCCGTACGCGGTCGCGAACCCCCTTTCTTCTTCCTTCAGGAGACAACGGCACGATGGTCGACTTCACCCTGAGCGACGAGCAGCTCGCGCTGCGCGAGCTGGCCCACGACTTCTCCGCGAACGAGATCCGCAAGGTCGCCGCGGAGTACGACAAGGACGGCACCTGGCCGCAGGACATCATCGACAAGTCCCACGAGGTCGGGCTGATGAACCTGCACGCCCCCGAGCGCTTCGGTGGTGCGGGCCTGTCGTTCCTGGAGGAGTGCATCGTCGGCGAGGAGCTCGCCTGGGGCTGCTCCGGCATCGCCACGTCGATGGGCGCCAACGGCCTCGCGTCCGCGCCGGTCATCCTCGGCGGCTCCGAGGAGGTCCAGGAGGAGTTCTTCGGCGAGCTCGTCGCCGAGCCCAAGCTCGCCTCGTTCTGCCTGACCGAGCCGGGCGCCGGCTCGGACGTCTCCTCGATGCGCACCCGCGCCGAGAAGAAGGGCGACAAGTACGTCCTCAACGGCTCGAAGTGCTTCATCACCAACGGCACCTACGCCGACTGGTACACGGTCTACGCGAAGACCGACCCGGACGCCGGTCACCGCGGCATGTCCGCCTTCCTCGTGCGTCGTGACGACACGATCGTCATCGACAAGAAGGAGGACAAGATGGGTCAGCGGGCGTCGAACACGGCGACCGTGACGTTCAACGACACCGAGGTCGACGCGAAGTACCTCATCGGCGAGGAGAACAAGGGCTTCAAGCTCGCCATGATGACCCTCGACCGCACGCGCCCGGGCGTCGCCGCCATGGCGACGGGCATCGCCCGCGCCGCGCTCGAGCACGCGACCGAGTACTCGAAGGAGCGCGTGCAGTTCGGCGTGCCGATCGCGATGCACCAGGCGATCCAGTTCATGATCGCCGACATGGCGACGAAGGTGCACCTCTCGCGCCTGGCCACGTGGCACTCGGCCGTCCTGCTCGACCAGGGCAACCGCAACACCATCGAGTCCTCGCACGCCAAGCGCTTCGCGTCGGACTCCGCGATGGAGGTCGCCACGGACGCCGTGCAGATCTACGGCGGCTACGGCTTCATCAAGGAGTACCCCGTCGAGAAGCTCATGCGCGACGCGAAGATCATGCAGCTGTACGAGGGCACGTCGCAGATCCAGCGCCTCGTCATCGCGCGCGAGACGCTGCTGCCGCGCCGCGCGGAGGCGCCCGCCACGGCGTAGTGCTCGTCCCCATCCTCGCTGGATGACGCGAAGGCCGCCCTCCGGGGCGGCCTTCGTGCGTTCTGCCCCGCCATACTGGCCGTATGGCCAACCGCACGGAGCGCGCGATCGCCGACGTCGCCTCGCTGGACGAGGCCCGCGCAGCCGCGGGGGCGCCGGGCGGCGCCGGCAGTGCGGACGCGCTCGGCGGGGCGCTGCGGCGGACCGGCCTGCTGCCGCTCCTGGTCCTGCACCTGCTGCGCGACGGGCCGTCGTACGGCAACCAGCTCATGGAGCGCATCGGTGAGCTCTCGGGCGGCCTGCTCGCGGTCAACCCCAACACGATGTACCCGCTGCTGCGCACGCTGGAGGCCGACGGGTGGATCGTGGGGGAGTGGGAGCACCCCGAACGCCGGTCGCGGCGCTTCTACCGCCTCAGCGACGCCGGTGAGGCCGAGCGGGCCCGGCTCGCCGACGAGTTGGAGCCACGCCTCGCGGCCTTCGCCACCTCGCTGGAGGCTCTCCGCACCGAGCTGCGCCGCTGAGCGTCCGATCGGTGTCGCTAGGGCGACACCGATGTGACGTTCACGCTCTTGACGTCGGGCTCGAGGAACGCGGCGAGGCGCTGCGCCTCCTCTTCCAGCGCGGTCCGCGCCGCCTTCTTCACCTTCCCGAACGGCTCGAGCGTGACCGTCGCCTTCGTCTTCGTCGCCTTGATCGACCACGTGCCCGCGACGACGCCGTCGAGCAGGAACGTCGCCTTGATCCGGAGGTTCTTCGTCGCCACGAGCGGGCGGTGGTCGTCGGCGATCACGCGGCGGCGGTCCTTGTGGGCGAGCAGGAGGTTGTCGAAGTCGGGAAGCACGACGACCTCGCGGCCAGGCGCGTCGGCCGGCGGCCGCGGCGCATCGGGGAGGTCGAAGAGCTCGCGGCCGTCCTCGTCGGTGAAGGTCACGAGCTCGTCACGGAGCTCCTCGACGACGGCGCGCAGGCCCTGCAGGCCGGACCAGGTCTGGGCGTCATCCACCGTGGCAGGCCCGAACGCGGCCAGATACCGGCGGACGACCTCGGCGTGATCCGACGTCGCAGGCCACGGCTCGGGCGCCAGGCCGAACAGCGGATCACGCCCGTAGCCCCAGCGGTCGCCGGTCGGCTCCATCACGAGCGGGAGGAGGATCCGCGAGACGTACCCGAGGACGCGGTGGTCCTCGTCAGGGAACCGCTCGGAGAGCAGCGGGCGCAGCGCGTTGAAGCTCATCGGCCCGTGCTCGCGCAGCAGCGACTCGGCGGCGACGAGGACCGGCTCGGGGTCGAGGTCGCGGGAGCGCGCGCCGAGCACGTTGCGCGTGCGTGCGGGCGGGCCGAAGAAGAGCGGCCAGTCCTCGGCGGCGACCGTGTGCAGCGTGCCGCGCATGAGCGTCGCCCGGACGGCGCGGCGATCGCGCAGCGCGGACAGCAGGTCCTCGGGCGTGAAGCCCTCCAACCGGGTCCACAGCCCGACGAACGGCGGCCGCGGCTCCTGCGCCTGGAGCCCGGCGACCCGGCGCAGCGCCTCGACGGCGTCGGCGTCGTCCCACCGGGAGAGCAGGCCCTGCCGGGCGAGCGTCGCGCGGTTGAGCTCGCGCCGGGTGAGAACGCGCTGGGCCATCGCCGAAGCCTAGACTGACCGCCATGTTCGTCTTCACCGCCGCCGTGGTCGGCGCGGGCACGATGGGCGGTGAGATCGCGCAGGTCATCGCGTCCGCCGACATCGACGTCGTGCTCAAGGATGTCGACCAGGCCGCCATCGACCTCGGGCTCGCCCGCGCCCGCGAGGTCACCGACCTCCAGCTCAAGAAGCTCGTCGAGAAGGGCAAGCTGTCCCAGGCCGACGCCGACGCGAAGGCCGCAGAGATCCTCGGCCGGATCGACGGCACGCTGAGCTACGAGCGCTTCGGCGCCGTGGACCTCGTCATCGAGGCCGTCCCCGAGAAGATGGAGATCAAGCAGGCGGTCTTCGCCGAGCTCGACGACCTCGTCCCGGGGCACACGATCCTCGCGTCGAACACCAGCGCGCTCTCGATCACCGAGATGGCCGACGTCACGGCGCGGCCCGACCAGGTCATCGGCCTGCACTTCTTCTACCCGGCGTCGCGCATGCGGCTCGTCGAGATCGTCGAGGGGGAGGAGACCTCCCCGGAGACCGTCCAGGCGGCCGTCGCGTTCGTCAGCCAGATCCGCAAGTCGCCGATCGTCTGCGGCGAGGCGCCCGGATTCGTCGTCAACCGCATCCTCATGAGCGCGGTCAGCGAGCTGTGGCGCGCCCAGCACGAGTCGGGCGCGGCGTACGCCGAGTTCGACCAGGCGCTGGAGGCCACGGGGGCCGTCCCGGCCGGGCCGTTCCGGCTCATCGACATGCTCGGGCTCGACACGGTGTCGCACGTCGCCGAGCACCTGCACGACAGCTACGGCGACCGCGTGTTCGTCCATCCCGGGATGCAGGAGCTCGTCGCCGCCGGGCACCTCGGGCAGAAGACGGGGAAGGGCTTCTATGACCACGGCAGCTGACGGCGCGGCGCTCGCGCAGCGCCTCATCCTCAAGGCGATCGTCGAGGCGTGCCTCGTCCTCGAGGAGGGCGTCTCGACCGCCCGCGAGATCGACCTCGGCATGATGGCCGGGGCGGGGTTCCCGTCGGGTCCGCTGGCGGGCGCCGACGCCTGGGGGCTCGACACGGTCGTCGCCGAGCTGGAGAAGCTCGCCGAGGACGTCGACCCGGAGTTCGAGCCGCCCGCGATCCTGCGCCGCCTGGTCGGCCAGGGGCGCCTCGGCGTCAAGAGCGGCCAGGGCTTCTACCCGTACCCGCGGCCCGACGCGGGGTACGAGGGCAAGAAGGTGCAGCTCGAGACGCGCGGCGAGATCGCGATCGCCTGGCTGGCCTCGCCGCCGGCGAACTCGCTGAGCCCCGAGGTCATCGGCGAGCTCGAGGAGGTCTGGCGCGCCGTCGAGCACGAGCCGGCGATCCGCGTCCTCGTCATCGCTTCGGCCAACCAGCAGCTGTTCTGCGCGGGCGCCGACATCAAGGCGTTCACGAAGCTCGAGGACGCCGCCGCGGTCCGCGGCCTCATCACGCGCGCCCACCGGCTCATGCAGTCCATGGAGGCGGGGGACACCGTGACCATCGCCGCGGTCAACGCGCCCGCCTACGGCGGCGGCAACGAGCTGCTCATGGCGTGCGACCTGCGCGTCGCCGCCCAGTCGGCGCTGTTCGGCCAGCCTGAGATCGACCTCGGGATCATCCCCGGCTTCGGCGGCACGCAGCGCCTGCCGCGCCTCGTCGGCTACGCCAAGGCCCTGGAGATGAACCTCACCGGCCAGCCCATCGGGGCCGAGAGCGCGTACGAGTTCGGTCTGGTCAACCAGGTCGTCCCCGATCACGAGCTGTTCGACGCGACGCTGCTGTGGGCGCGCAAGCTCGCCGGGCAAGCGCCGCTGGCCGTCGCCGCGACGAAGCGGGCGATGGTGGCCGCGGGCGGCGGGCTGGACAGCGGGATCGCCGCCGAGGAGCGCGAGTTCACCTCGGTGTTCCTCACGGAGGACGCGAAGGAGGGCATCTCCGCCTTCCTGGGCAAGAGGAGCGCCACGTGGCAGGCACGGTGACCGACGCCGTCGGTCGCCTCGCCGACCTCATGCGAAGCGCCGGTTCGGTCGTGGCGCTGACCGGCGCCGGGATCAGCGTCCCGTCGGGCATCCCGGACTTCCGCTCGCCGGGCACCGGGCTGTGGGAGAACGTCGACCCGATGGAAGTCGCGCACATCGACGCGTGGCGTGCCGACCCCCAGCGGTTCTGGCACTTCTACGGCGACCGCTTCCAGACGCTGCGCGACAAGGAGCCCAACGCCGCGCACGCGGCGCTGGCCGAGCTCGAGCGCCGGGGCGTGCTCACCGCCGTCGTGACGCAGAACATCGACATGCTGCACCGCCGGGCCGGCACCGAGGAGCTCATCGAGGTGCACGGCACGATCGAGCACTCGTCGTGCCTGGCCTGCGGCAGTCAGTACCCGCTCGACGTCGTCCGCCTGCGGCTCGAGCAGTCCCCGCGCCGCGTCCCGGAGTGCGACTGCGGCGAGCCGCTGAAGCCCGACGTGGTGCTGTTCGGCGAGTGGCTGCCCGAGGGCGCGCTCGAGCGCGCCTACGCACTGGCCGCCGGCGCCGACGTGCTGCTGTGCATCGGCACGTCGCTCGAGGTCCAGCCGATCGCCCAGCTGCCGGGGATCACCCGGCAGGCCGGGGGCGAGGTCGCCATCGTTACGCAGGGGCCGACCCCGTGGGACGACCGCTGCGCGATCAAGCTCGACGGCGACGTCGAGGCCGAGCTCACGGCGCTCGTGGAGGCGCTCGGCTAGGACGCCAGTGCGGCTGGGAGCTTGGCGGTCGCCAGCTCCCAGCCCGTGCCGACCCGCTCGGCCACCTCGGGCATCGCCGCGTGCAGGCCCTCGAGACGCTCGTGGACGAGCGTCATGCGGGTGCCGTCGTCGACGGGCTCGAACGTCACCGTCAGCATCGAGTCGTGGGCGGGGTCGGCGACGCGGTCGGGGCCGACGAAGCCCCAGCGGATCGCGATCCGCGCCGGTGGCTCCAGCGCGACGATCTCGCAGGAGAACCCGCCCCGGTGCACCCCGTCGGGGCCGGCCTGGAAGATCTCGAAGCGGCCGCCGACGCGCTCGTCGACTTCCGCGCGGGTGACGTGGAACTCCCCGGCGGCCATCCACCGTCGCAGCAGGTCCGGGTCGAGCCAGGCGCGGTACACGCGCTCGGGCGGGGCGGCGAGCGTGCGCTCGATGCGGACGGTGGGGGTGGTGGTGGGGCTCATCGCTCCTCCTCAGGGGCGTCGTGGCGGATGAGGGCGTCGAGGGCGTCCAGGCGTTCGAGCCAGTGGCGCTCGTAGAAGGCGAGCCAGCCGGCCGCGGAGGCCAGCGGCGCGGGCTCGAGGCGGCAGACGTGGCGGCGGCCGTCGACCGTCCGCCGGACGAGCCCGGCCTGCTCGAGGACCTTGACGTGCTTCGAGGCGGCCGCCAGGGACATCGTCAGCGGGGCCGCGAGCTCGCCGACGGTGTGTTCGCCGTCGGCGAGCTGGGCGACGATCGCGCGCCGCGCCCCGTGCGCCAGGGCGTGGAAGACCGCGTCCATCGTGGCGGGATCCTCAACCATGTGGTTGAACATACGCGCGCTGCGCCGGAGTGTCAACCAGAAGGTTGAACGTCAGGCGCGCGAGGCACGGACCCGCTCGACCGTGAGGTCGTCGAGCGAGGTGATGAGGTCGGCCGCCCGCGCAATCGCGCCCCGGGCGGGCGGGAACTGGGAGTTCGGCAACGCGATGACGGCGAGGCCCGCGGTCGCCGCGCTGAGGATCCCGTTCGTGGAGTCCTCGATCGCGACGCACTCCGCCGCCTCGACATCGAGGCGTGCCACGCACTCGAGGTACACGTCGGGCGACGGCTTGCCCGCCGCGACCTCCTCGGACGACACCGTCGCCGCGAAGTGCTGCGCCAGGCCGGATGTCTCGAGGACGAGGTCGATGAGCTCGCGGTTCGACGACGACGCCAGGCCCAGCGGGAAGGCGCCGGCCATGCGTGCGACCGCCTCCCGTGCGCCGGGCAGCAGCGGCAGCGCGGCGTCGTAGTGCGCGCGCATTCGCCGCACGACCTCCGCGTTGATCTCGTCGGCGGAGAGGGGGACCCGCAGCGCGTCGCGGACGTAGACGGGCCACTCCTTCGAGCTCATGCCGAGCATCGCGTGGGTCGCCTCGTCGGTCCACGTGCCGCCGGTCTCGGCGACGAGCTCGCGGCGGGCGGCGTCCCAGACGTGCTCGGAGTCGACGAGCACGCCGTCCATGTCGAAGACGACCGCGGCGACGCTCATCGCAGCGCCTCGACGGTGCGCGCCCGCAGCGCCGACTCGAGCCGGACCAGGGCCTTCGCCACCGTCTCGGCCTGCTCCCGCTGCAATCCTCCCTCGAGGGCGCGCTGTGCGGCCGCGTCGACGGCCTCCTGGAGGCCGTCGAGCTCGACGATCCGCGCGCCGATGTCGCCCGTCTCGCGCCACGGCTGCAGCTCGGCCCGCGCCGCCCGCATCGCGATCTGCAGCTGCATGGCGGACTCCCGCTCGCGGCCGGCGTCAAGGTCGGCGCGCGCCCGCAGGGCGAGCTCCTCGCAGGCCAGCGGCGCGTCGCGTCCGCCGAGCAGGGCGGCAAAGCGCTCCTGCGGGCGAAGGCTGGCCGCCTTGGGCCGCTTCTCGTCCTTGGCCGGCGGGAGGGCCACCGCGGCCTCCCAGACGCCGTCGGCGACCTGCTCGCCGCTGCCGTAGCCCACACGCACGACGAGCGCCTGGTCGGGGGAGACGTCGCCGGCCGCAGGGTCCGCCGCAGCGATCCGGTACTGCTGCAGGACGCGGGACATGCGCGTGACCGCCTCGGCGACGAGCGCGTCGAGGTCGGCGCGCCGCAGCCAGTCGGCGGCGGCGTCGGCCGCCAGCGCGCGCGCATCGATCACGGTGATCCGCCACGTGGCGACCTCACGCGGGGTGGGAGCGGGCTCCTCGCCGCGGGGGCGTTTGCGGGGCCAGCGCCGCTCGGTCGCCGAGAGCTGCCGGACGACGATGACGTGGCCGGGCGGCTCGCCGAGGTGCTCGCGCATGACGTACCGACCGGCCGGTGGGCCGGGAGCCCACGGCAGCTCGAACTGCACGAAGCGAAAGGCGGTCTCTGCGCTCACGGTCTCCCTTGAGGAGACCGGAGGCTACTCGTCACCAGCGTCGTCGCCCTTGGAGGCGGGCGGGGTGACGCTGAGGGCGTACTTCGAAGGCTCGGTCGGGATCTCGGGGTTCTCGATCTGGTTGAGCCGGTTGATGAGCTTGCCCCACTGCCCGGGCTTGAGCAGGGACTCGAGCTGGCGCCCGGTCTTGCTCCGCGGGTTGTAGGTCGGGCGGAAGCCGATGTGGATGTGATCGTGGTGATCGCTCATCGCGAGGGTGTTGTCGGTGCCCTCGTACTTCATGAGCGTGATGATCTGGTGCGGCTTCATCGTGCCCTGCAGCGTGAGCAGGCGGCGGACGGTGATGTCCGTGATCGAGCCCTCACCCTGGTGGCCGAGGATCGGGATGCCGTTGATCGCGGCGATGTCCACGGCCGTGCCGGTGGAGTGCTCGCTGATGTTGCCGCTCGACGTGTAGAGGCCGTGGCCGGACTTCAGGCTCGTGACCGTCGGCTTGAGCCCGTTGGCCGCGAGGAACTCGAGCGTGGCCAGGACGCGGCGGTCGATCACGCCGGCGGCGATGTCGCGGCGGCCGTCGGAGTAGACCTCGATCCGCGGGTTGGCCAGGACGCGCTGCTGCAGCGTCTGCTTGTCCATGAGCAGGATCTGGCCGACGGTGGCCTGCTTGGCGTCCGGGCCGAACAGCGGGTTCTTACCCTTCGCGCGGTAGATCGCGGTGGACTCCAGGAGCTTCCAGCCATCGAGGATCGGCTTCGGGTCGATGCGCGGCGCCCCGCGGCCCGCCGGGCGGATCTCGAAGAGGAGGTGGGCCTTCGTGTCGGCGGCGCCGGGCTCCGGCGTGCCGATGCGGCCGAGGATCGTGCCGGCGATGACGCGGCGACCCACGATGAGCGGCTTGAGGGCGACGTCCTCGCGCTTGAGGCCGTAGTCGACGGTGAAGTAGCGGCGGAAGGTCGCGTCCTCGGGCAGCGAGGACGTGTCACCGAGGATCTGCTCGCGGCCGCCGGCCTTGTACGCGGCGGGGCGCGACGGGTTCGCGAAGAGGCGCTCCTTCGTGTCGACCGGCTGCGCGGGCTCGGGCGAGGTGAGCGGCGCGTCCTGCGCGTCGGCCGTCTTCGCGGTGGCGCCGCGGGCCGACAGGCGCTTCTTCGAGGTGGTGCTCGCCGCGGAGGTCGGCTTCGGGTCCTTCTTGGGGAGCTCGAGCTCCTTGGCGATCTCCGCCTGCGTCTGCTGCTTGCTCGGCTTGGAGACGGCGACCTCGGTGCTGACCTTCTTCAGGTGCCCGTACGTGTAGGTGTTGCCGTAGGCGTCGCGCAGGCGGACGAACTTGCCGAGGCGGGCGTTCTCGCCGATGGCGACGACGGTGCCGTCCTGGACGGCGGTCACCGGGGCGCCGGCCTTCGCGTAGATCTTGATCTGGCGGCGGTTCTCGTTCCCGCTGACGGGCACGGCGGCGTTCTCGCCGGCCTCCTTCTTCTGGGCCGCCTTCGCCGGGTTCACGGCGTCGGTGTACTGCGCCGTCGCGTGGACGGGGAAGAGGCCCTGCGTCAGCCCGGACAGCGAGCCGATGAGGTCGGTCGGCAGGCCCGCGATGAGCTTGGAGCGCATCAGGACGCTGTCGACGTACCAGTCGGCGTGGTTGTAGGCGAAGATCGCCTTGCGCAGGTCCTCGTCGGCGCCGGCGGCGCGGAGGTACCGCGCGGCCGCGAAGATCGCGTCCACCGGGTTGTACGGATCGCGCTTGCCGTCGCGGTTGGCGTCGACGCCGTACATCTTCCAGGTCGAGGGCATGAACTGCATCCAGCCGAGGGCGCCCGCGGTGGAGACGCTGAGGTTGCGCCCGTAGTCGGTCTCGATCTCGTTGATGCCCGCCAGGACCTCCCAGCGGATGCCGTACTCGATGCCGGCGGCCTGGTAGATCGGAAGCAGGAAGGGCGGGATGCGGAACTTCTCGATGAAGAAGTTCGGGACGCCGACCGGGGCGGGGCCCGGGATGGCGATCGACGTGCCGGCGTTCGGGTCGGCGGCGATCGCGGCGTCCTCGTCCGGCGTGTCGTCCTTCGACGAACCCTCACGGTCACCCTGAGCCTTGTCGGCCTGCTTGAGCTTCTTCGAGCCGGTGGTGCCCTGGTCGCGCTGCGTGCCCGCCTCGGGCTCCGCGTCGCCGAGCGAGGTGTCGCTGCGCTCGGGCGTGGTGGAGGTCTGCGGGTCCGTGGTCGTCGCCGGCTGCGTGGGCGTGGTGCTCGGCGCGGGCGGAAGCTGCGCGTCGGCCGGCGGCGGCGTGACGTCCTGGACGGAGATGACCTGCGCGCCCACGTCGGGCAGCGGGATCTGGTCGGCCGGGGTGCCGGCGTCCGCCTGGACGCTCACGGTCACCGTGCGCCCGTCCGCCAGCGTGAGCAGCAGCGTGCGCGCCTCGCCGGTGGCGAAGCTGGCTTGGAAGCCGGCAGCGGTCGCGAGGAGCACCGCGGCGGTCAGGACGATCAGGAGCTTGCGCGTCATGTTGACTGAGCCCTCGCACCGACCCCCTGCAGGACCGCCGGGTGGAGAGTGAGCGCCACCCTAACAGCCGGGGAGGAGGGTGGGCGGCACTTCATACCGCCTTAACGGTGCACGTCGCACCGGACCCATTCCTTCTCCCCTCACCGCAGGCTCCGAGGCGAGGTCTCGCCAAGGAGATCGGCCCTGCGATGCCGAACTTGACATCAGGTTGAGGAAACCCGGCACGAGTCTTGCCGGTTCGCGCGTGTATCGAAGGGTGGATTCCCCACCTCGCCGTCCGTCCGCCGTGTGGCCGACCGACAGCCTCAGGCTCAACCTGAGCTTGAGACTTGCCCCCAGACGTGGTCTTTCGGCCCGTCCGCGATACGGTTGGGCCATGAGCGACGAGACGGAAGGCCTGCGCGACAAGCTCGCCCGCCAGGGCGAGGACGCCCTCGGCAAGCTGGCCCAGGAACTGCTGGAGAACCCCCTGGTGACGAGCGCGATCGCCCAGGCGTTCAGCGCGCGGGAGAAGGCCGCCCAGGCCCAGGAGGTCGCGATGGGCGCCCTCAACCTCCCGTCGGCCGCCGACGTCGAGCGGCTGACCCGCCGCGTCCGGTCGGTGTCGCAGCGCCTCGAGGGCATCGAGGACGGCGTCGACCGCCTCGACGGCAAGCTCGGCAAGGCGGCGAAGGACGACGCGACCGCCGGTCGCCTCGAGGCCATGGAAGAGCAGCTCAGCGCGCTCACGCGCGAGCTCTCCGCGCTGCGCGAGGCGCTCCCGGGCGCCGCCGCCCAGGTGCCCTCGAGCCAGGAGCGGCTCGAGGTCTCCGAGTAGGACGGCTCAGGCCGCGGGAAGCGCCGCGGCCGCGACGTCGCCCAGCCGCTCGCCGGCGCGCAGCAGCCCGTCCTCGTCGATGCGCGAGCGGGCCCCGTCGGCGGGTGAGAAGGTGTCGGTGACGGCCAGCAGGACTCCCGCGGCGATGCCGCGCCGCGACGCGACCTGCAGCACCGCGGCGGCCTCCATCTCCACGGCGAGCATCCCTGCGCGCGCCCATCCGTCCGCGCGCGCCGGCTCCGGGTCGTAGAAGAGGTCCGTCGTCGCGACCACGCCGACGGGCGTCCCCGCGCCGGCCGCGTCGAGGAGCGCCGCGACGATCCCCGGGTCGGCGAGGACCTCGCCCTCCGCGCCCAGCGCCTGGCTCGCGCCGTCGGCCGCCAGCGCGCCCTTGGCCACGATGAGGTCGCCGTGGCCGAGGCCGGCCTGCAGCGCGCCGCAGGTCCCGACGCGGATCGCGCGCGTGACACCGAGGTCGATGAGCTCTTCCAGCACGATGGCCGCGCTCGGCCCGCCCATCCCCGTGCTCTGGATCGTCAGCGGCGCGCCGTCGGCTGCCTTCCCGGTGTAGCCCCAGAGGCCCCGGTTGTGGTTGAACATCAGCGGCTTGTCCAGGAGGTGCTGCGCGAGGGCGAGCGCGCGCCCGGGATCGCCCGGCAGCAGGACGCGCGGCGCGAGCTCCGTGGTCGGGTGGATGTGGATCATCGCGGCGGGAGGGTAGTTGCACCCCGGCCTGGTGGAGATCCGTAGAGTGCGCGCCATGGCCAAGAAGAAGACGAAGAAGCAGCCCGCGCAGGCGGCCGACGCCGTCCGCAGCGCCGTGGACCAGGCCTTCCAGGCCGGCCAGGCGCAGTTCACGCGCGAGCGTGCGTCCGAGCTCGTCGACGACCTCGCCCAGGCCGCCGGCCGGCTCCGTGAGGCGCTCGACGACCTGCGGCCGATCGGCGCCGAGGACATCAAGGCGCTCAGCGACAAGCTCGACAAGCTCGAGGCCCGCGTCGCGAAGCTCGAGAAGCCCGCCGCGGCGCCGCGCCGCTCGACGGCCAAGCGCACGACGACGCGCTCGACGGCGAGCAAGTCGCCGGCGAAGAGCACCACGCGGACCGCCGCCAAGCGCACGACCCGCAGCACGGCGAAGAAGACGACGACCGCGCGCAAGGCGTCCTAGCCGAGAGGGGCGATCACGCCATGGCCCCGAAGTTCGACAGTGCGGACGAGTTCCGCGAGGTGATGGACCGCGTCTTCTCCCTCATGGACGAGGACCCGGACATGGGGCCGAAGCTCAAGGACGCCGACGTGCCGCAGCGCTTCGAGTTCGAGGACTTCGATCTCGTGGTGAACATCCGCGGCACGCGCGACGGCGAGGACGGCTACCTGTACTGGGAGTGGTCGGACGACGTGGACTGGGACCCGAAGGTCAAGATGTCCATGTCATCCGAGACCGCGAACAAGTACTTCCAGGGCAAGGAGAACGTCGCCCTCGCGCTCGCCCGCCGCAGGATCAAGTCGGGCGGCGACGTCAAGGCGGCGCTCGCCCTCATCCCGATCACGAAGCCCGTGTACGCGCAGTACCGCGCGATCGTGGAGGCGGAGTACCCGCATCTGAAGGCCTGAGCGCCCGCGCGGGTGCCGCGTTGACAGCAGGCGCCCGCGCGGCCAACATGAAAGACCTCAGCCAGGCAACAGGCCGAGATGTGGACGGGCAACCGTCCGCTAGGCGCCGCCGGACACGCGACGAGCGCCGTCGGCCGAGGCAGCGGGCCGCATTGCCCGCGAGCGGCGGGGCCACCGGTCCCGCCGCTGTCATGAAGGGGGCCCGGTGGAGCTGACCCTCGCGCAGGTCGCCGAGATGGCCGGCACGACGCCGGCGACCGTTCGCCGCTGGGTGAAGGCCGGCCTCGTCCCGCAGTATCCGGGACCGCCCGCGCCATGGGACGGCCGCGCCGCCGCGCACGTGCGGATCATCGCGCGGCTGCGCGAGCGCGGGCACACGCTCGACGCGATCAAGGAGGCCAGCGACAGCGGGAGGCTCGCCTTCGGCTTCGTCGAGGAGCTCTTCCCGCACCAGGACGGCCGGTACACGCTCGAGGAGGCCTCGGCGATCACCGGCCTGGAGCCGGCCCTCATCGAGCGCTTCTACGGCGCGGTCGGCTTCGGCGACCTCGGCGACCGGCCGCTCGACGACGACGACCTCGCCCTGCTGCGCGACGCGGCGGCGGTGCTCGAGGCCGGGTTCCCCTTCGTCGCCTTCATGCAGATCGCGCGCGTGTACGGACAGGCGCTCGCGCAGATGGCCGACGCCTCGGTCCGGCTCGTGCACCTCTACGTGCACGAGCCGCTCATGCGTGACGGCGTCGACGCCGTGGAGACCGCAGAGCAGATGTCCGCGCTGACCCGTCAGGTCTTCCCACTGGCGGCGCCCGTGATGCTGCGGCTGCACGCCCGCTTCCTCCAGCACTTCGTCGAGCAGGACGTCATCGGCCACATGGAGCTCGACGTCGACAGCTCCGGGGAGCTGGGGAGGCTGCAGGTCGCGATCGCCTTCGCCGACCTCGCCGGCTACACCCGGATGACCGAGGAGCTGGGCGACGCGGAGGCCGCGGACGTCGTCGAGCGGTTCGTCGAGAAGGTGGAGACGTCGCTGCCCACGGGCGCGCGGATCATCAAGACGATCGGCGACGAGGTCATGGTCGTCGGCGCCGACGTCGCGGAGCTCGCGGCCTGGGCCGTGACGTTCCAGTCCCAGCGGCGCACCCGGCCGCTGCCGCGCATCGGCGTGCACTACGGGGGCGTGATCTACCGCGACGGCGACTACTACGGCCGCGAGGTCAACCAGGCGGCACGGGTCGTCGCGCGCGCCGCCGCCGGAGAGGTGCTTGTCACGGGCGCGGTGGCCGAAGCGGTCGGCTCGGCGCTGCGGTTCGAGCCGATCGGCGCGGTGAAGCTCAAGGGCTTCAGCGACGCGACGGAGCTGTTCATCGCGGAGGCGCCGTGACCGCGGCGCTCGCGGCCGCGGAGGCGTCGGGCCTCCTGCCGCCGGGGCGGCCGGTGGTCGTGATGCTCTCGGGCGGCCGCGATTCGGTCTGCCTCCTCGACGTCGCCGTGACACTCGCCGGGGCCGCCGCGGTGCGGACGCTGCACGTCAACTACGCGCTGCGTGAGGAGGCCGGGGAGGACGAGCGCCACTGCGCCGAGCTGGCCTCGCGGCTCGGCGTGGGACTCGAGGTCCATCGCCCCGGTCCGCCGACCGGCGGGAATCTCCACACCTGGGCCCGCGACGTCCGCTACGCGGCCGCGACCGCGCTCGCGGGGGATGACCGGATCGCGGTCGGCCATACCCGCACCGACCAGGCCGAGACCGTCGTCTACCGGCTTGCCGCCTCACCGGGGAGGCGCGCCCTGCTCGGCATGGCACCCGACGATGGCCGGATCGTTCGTCCGCTGCTCGCCGTCGGGCGGGACGACACGGCGGCGCACTGCGTCGCGCGGGGGCTGGCCTGGCGTGAGGATGCCCTGAACGACGATCCCCGTTTCGCGCGCGCACGCGTACGCGAAGGCGTGATGCCGGTGCTGCGCGGACTCCACCCCGCCGCCGAGGAGAACATCGTCCGGACGGCGGAGCTGCTGCGGGAGGAGGGGGCGGTGCTCGACGCGGCGGTCGACGGTGTCCTCGGCGGCGCTGGCGACATCGGGCTCGCCGATCTGGCCGCGCTGTCACCCGCGCTGGCCCGGCTCGTCGTGCGCCGCCTCGCCGAGGACGCGACGGGTGGGCTGTGTGCGCGTGCGGCCGCGCGGCTGTCCGATCTGCTGGCGCTGAAGGAGGGCGCGATGGACGTCGGCGACGGCGCACGCGCCGTCGTCCAGGAGGGCCGGCTGCGGTTCGTCGCCTCGGAAGGACCGGCGTCCCGACGCTCCGGCCAACCCGGTCCATAGACTCGCGCCATGCGCGACGACGCCATCGGCGAGATCCTCGTCCAACCCGACGAGCTCGCCCGCCGGGTCCGTGAGCTCGGTGCCCAGATCACCGAGGACTACGCGGGCCGCGACCTCTTGCTCATCTGCGTGTTGAAGGGGGCGATGTTCTTCATCGCCGACCTCA
This sequence comes from Bifidobacterium breve, assembly GCA_945878865.1. Lineage (GTDB taxonomy): Bacteria > Actinomycetota > Thermoleophilia > Solirubrobacterales > Solirubrobacteraceae > Svornostia. Next base: position 19,631 of record CAMCUD010000003.1, read on the forward strand.
TGCGCCAGCTCGACGTCCCCTGCGAGGTGGACTTCATGGCCGTCGCGTCGTACGGCTCGGCGACCGACTCCTCGGGCGTGGTCCGGATCCTCAAGGACCTGGATGCCGCCATCGAGGATCGCGACGTGCTGATCGTGGAGGACATCGTCGACTCCGGGCTGACGCTGCACTACCTGCTGCGCAACCTGGGGGCGCGCAACCCGGCCTCGATCGAGGTGTGCGCGCTGCTGACGAAGCCGGAACGCCGGAAAGTGGAGCTTGAGCCCCGATACGTCGGGTTCGAGATCCCAAATCGCTTCGTCGTCGGATACGGGTTGGACCACGCGGAGCGTTACCGCAACCTCCCGTTCGTCGCGGTGCTGAAACCCGAGGCCCTTGCGGCCGATACACCCGACTGAGCGGCTGAGGCAGGCTGGTACGCTCACCAGAGCCGTCGACTGCAGGGAAAGCACCCCATGAGCCGTTTCTTCAAAAGCGCCGCATTCCCCATTCTCATCGTCGTGGTGCTGGCGTTTTTCGCCTCGCGTCTGATGAGCAATCCGTCGTCGACGGAGAAGCCGACCTACGCGGACTTCACGCAGCAGCTGGCCGACAAGAAGGTCAAGTCGGTCGAGGTGCGCGGCAAGGACAACACGATCGTCGTCACGCCGGTCAAGGGCGACAAGTACGAGGTCGGCTACACCCAGGCGTACGGCGCAGCGCTGCAGAACCAGCTCGCAGCGGCGGATGACAAGGGCCTGATCCAGAACTACAACGTCAAGGGCACGAAGACCAGCGGCTGGCTCTCGCTGCTGACGTACGTCCTGCCGTTCCTCATCTTCATCGGGTTCTGGATCTTCCTCATGAACCAGGTCCAGGGCGGCGGCTCGAAGGTCATGTCGTTCGGCAAGTCGCGCGCCAAGCGCATGTCGGTCGACTCGCCGAAGATCACGTTCCGTGACGTCGCGGGCGCCGACGAGGCCGTCGAGGAGCTCCACGAGATCAAGGAGTTCCTGGAGAACCCCAAGAAGTTCCAGGCGCTCGGCGCGCGGATCCCGAAGGGCGTGCTGCTCTTCGGCCCTCCGGGCACCGGCAAGACGCTGCTCGCACGCGCCGTGGCGGGCGAGGCGGGCGTGCCGTTCTTCTCGATCTCCGGCTCGGACTTCGTCGAGATGTTCGTCGGCGTCGGGGCGTCGCGCGTGCGCGATCTCTTCGAGCAGGCCAAGCAGAACAGCCCCTGCATCATCTTCATGGACGAGATCGACGCCGTCGGCCGCCACCGCGGCGCCGGCATGGGCGGCGGCCACGACGAGCGTGAGCAGACGCTGAACCAGCTCCTCGTGGAGATGGACGGCTTCGAGATGAAGGACAACATCATCCTCATCGCCGCCACGAACCGCCCGGACATCCTCGATCCCGCCCTGCTGCGTCCCGGCCGCTTCGACCGGCAGATCGTCGTCGACCGGCCCGACCGCAAGGGCCGCGCCAAGATCCTCGAGGTCCACACCCGCGGCAAGCCGCTGGCCAAGGAGATCGACATCGACGCGCTCGCCGGGCAGACCCCGGGCTTCACGGGCGCCGACCTGGCGAACCTCATCAACGAGTCGGCCCTCCTCGCCGCCCGCACGGGCAAGCGCGAGATCTCCCAGCACGAGCTGGAAGAGGGGATCATGCGCGTGATCGCCGGCCCGGAGAAGAAGACCCGGGTCATGGGCGAGAAGGAGCGCCTGATCACCGCGTACCACGAGATGGGCCACGCGCTGGTCGGCCACTACCTCGAGCACGCCGACCCGGTCCACAAGATCTCGATCATCGGCCGCGGCCAGGCGCTCGGCTACACGATCTCGATGCCCGCCGAGGACAAGTTCCTCACGACGCGCGCGGAGCTCTCCGACCAGATGGCGATGACGCTCGGCGGCCGCGCCGCCGAGGAGATCATCTTCGGCGAGGTCACCACGGGTGCGTCGAACGACCTGGAGAAGGTCACGGCGACGGCGAAGCAGATGGTCATGCGCTACGGCATGAGCGAGAAGCTCGGGCCGCGCGTGTTCGGCCACGACCACTCGCAGCCGTTCCTCGGCCGCGAGTTCAGCTCCGAGCCGGACTACTCCGACGAGATCGCCCGCGAGATCGACGACGAGATCCGCCGCGTGGTCGAGTCCGCGCATCAGCGCGCGATCGACATCCTGACCGAGTACAAGGAGAGCCTCATCCGGATCTCCGAGCTGCTCGTCAAGCGCGAGACGATCGAGAAGCACGAGTTCGAGGCGCTGCTCGAGGGCCGGTCCGAGGAGGACGTCTTCGGCCCCGACGAGGAGGAGCCCGGCCCCGAGCTGCCCGCCCCGCCCGCACCCGCGGACCGGGCCGGTCGTGAGGGCCCGCGGCCGCTGCCGCGCCCGGGGCTCGCCGGCGCGGAGGCCCGCGGCCTCGACTTCCCGGAACGCCCGGACCTCGTCTAGCCACCGCGCGGAGTCGGCGCGTCGCCACCCGGGCCCGTCGGTTCACGACGGGCCCCGGATGGGTACGACGTCGTCACTTGGGTTCGCGAACGGAGGTGGTATCCCAGGTGCAGTCCCCGCACGTGCAGTCCCCCACACGCCGGCGGTCGGTCGCCCCGGCAGGCATCCGCTTCGCCGTCGCGTTCACGGTCGCCGCCGCGCTCGGCGGCTACGCCCTGGCGCTCGGCTTCACCGGCGTGCCCGTCATCCTCGCGGCGGTCGCGGGGGTGATCGCGGGTCTCGTGCTCGCGTCGGCGCTCGCTGACTGAGCGGCTCGCCCTACGATGGCCGGATGCCGTCGGTCATGGGCATCGTCAACGTCACGCCCGACTCGTTCTCGGACGGCGGACGCTGGCTGGACCCGGAGGCGGCGATCGCCCACGGCCGCGCGCTCGCAGCCGAAGGGGCGGACATCCTCGACGTGGGTGGCGAATCGACGCGACCCGGCGCCGCGGCGGTCGACGCCGAGGAGGAGCGCCGGCGGGTGATCCCCGTCGTGGAGGCGCTGGCCGCCGACGGCCTGCGCGTGTCCATCGACACCATGAAGGCGGAGGTGGCGGTGGCGGCGTTGGACGCGGGGGCATCGTTCGTCAACGACGTGGCGGCGCTGCGCGATCCGGGCATGCTTCCGCTGGTCGCTGAGCGCGGCTGCGACGTCTGCCTCGTGCACATGCGCGGGGAGCCGCGCACGATGCAGGCCGACCCGCGCTACGACGATGTCGTCGACGACGTCCGCGCGTTCCTCGAGACGCGGGCGCAGATGGCGGTCGCCGCGGGCGTCGCGCCGGAGCGGATCATCGTCGATCCCGGCATCGGGTTCGGCAAGACCGTGGAGCACAACCTCGTGCTGCTCGATCGCCTCGACGAGCTCGTCGCCCTCGGGTTCCCGGTGCTCATCGGCACGTCGCGCAAGTCGTTCCTCGGCACGATCGCCGGCCGGGACACGGCCGACCGCCTGCCCGGGACCATCGCGACGAACGTCCTGGCGCTCGAGCGCGGCGCCTCGATCTTCCGCGTCCACGACGTCGCGGCGGTGCGCGATGCGCTCGAGGTCGCGGCTGCTACGTTGGCGCGCACATGGCCGAAGACGCAGGACGAGACGACGACGACCTCGAGGACGACGACCTCGACAGCGACGACGACTTCGAAGACGCCGGACCCGAGACCATCGTCACCGTCGAGATCGTCGGGCTCTCCATCTACACCCACCACGGGGTGACGGAGGCCGAGCGCGAGGTCGGCCAGCGGCTCGTGCTCGACATCCGCATGGAGCTCGGAGGCACCGACGCGACCGTCACGGACCGCATCGAGGACACCGTCGACTACGGCGAGGTCTGCCAGCTGGCGGCGCTGGTCGCCCAGCAGCGGTCCTACAAGACGCTGGAGCGCCTGAGCACGGCGATCGCGGACCGGATCATCAGCGACTTCGAGGTCCAGGCCGTCTCGGTGAAGTGCGCGAAGCCCGAGCCGCCGATCCCGCTGCCCGTCGAGGAGGTCTCGGTGGAGGTCTGGCGCGAGGTCGACGAGGACTGACGTCCCGACATGGCCTGGGACACGCTCTTCGACCGCGCGATCGCGGCGACGCCGGTCCACGGCGCGCCCGGCCAGTACGCGGTGACGTTCAGCGAGGACTGGAACGCCCCGGCCGGCCCGAACGGCGGGTACCTCGCCGCGATGGTCCTCAACGCGATGATGCTCGCGCTCGACGAGCCGGCACGCGTCCCGCGGACGCTGACGCTGCACTACATGCGCCCGCCCCAGCCCGGCGCCGGCACGGTCGCGGTGGCGACCGAGCGCGCGGGGCGGACGATGACGACGCTGAGCGCCCGGATCGAGCAGGGCGGCAAGCCGATGGTCATCGCGCTCGCGGCGTTCGGTGAGGCCCGTGAGCCGCTCATCGACTTCGCGGTCGAGATGCCCGAAGCGCCGCCGCTGGAGGAGCTGCGCCAGGCGCCGAAGCTCGACGTCATGCCGCCGATCGCCCACCGGTTCGACATGTGGCCGCTGCGCGGGCCGTACCCGTTCTCCGGGGCGGACACCGCCGAGCTGGGCGGCTGGGCCCGCCTGCCCGAGCCGCGCGGCATCGACGCGCTGCTGCTCGCGATCGCGACGGACATGTGGCTGCCGCCGTCGTTCCTGCGCGCCACGTCGCTCGCTGCCGCGCCGACGGTCGAGCTGACCATCCACTTCCGTCATATCCCCGAGCCCGGAGACGACTCCCTGCATTTCGCCCGCTTTCGCTCGGAGACGTCGAGCGAGGGGTTCGTCGAGGAGGACGGCTGGATCTGGTCCCCGGACGGCACGCTGCTCGCCCAGTCGCGCCAGCTCGCCCTGCTGTTCGGGATCGGATGACGCGGGTCGGCTACCTCGGGCTGGGGTCGAACGTCGGCGATCGCCGCGCGCAGCTGCAGGCCGCCGTCGACGCGCTCGGCGCCCACGGCGTGCGGGTCGTCGCGAGCTCGTCGACGTACGACACCGATCCCGTCGGCGAGGTGCTCGAGCAGCCGTCGTTCCTCAACGCGTGCGTGCGCATCGAGACCGCGCTCGACCCGATCGGCCTGCTCGACGCGTGCAAGGCCGTCGAGCGTGAGCAGGGCCGCGTGCTCGCCGGGGAGGAGGGCTACGTCCACCATGGGCCGCGGCCGATCGACGTCGACGTCCTGCTCCTGGGCGATCTCGAGTTCGAGCACGAGCGCCTGCGCCTGCCGCACGAGCAGGTCCTCGCGCGGCGCTTCGTGCTCATCCCGCTGCTCGAACTCGACTTCGACCTCGCGGTGCCCGACGGGCGCCGCCTCAGCGACGCCCTGGCGGAGCTCCCGCTCGACGAGGGCGTGCGGCGGGAAGGCCCGCCGCTCGCGATCCGCGCGAGCTAAGCCGTCGCGTAGACGCCCGGCGGCACGGCCCCGGGAGGCTCGGGCGCGACCGCGCGCGCCCAGTCGGCCAGGGGGCGGCCCTCGATCATCGGCCGCAGGTCGCCGACGGTCATGAGGAGCCGGACGGTCGGCGCGATCTGGAAGTCCGCGGCGTTGGGCTCCGCGCCGCCGATGACGCCGTCGGCGATGAGCTGGTCGATGTGGTCCAGCATCGCGGGAAGCTCGCGGACCGCCTGCTCGGCGGTGGGGAAGTCCGTCGCGTTGAGCTTCTGCTCTGCGGCGGTGATGCCGGGCGCCATGAGCTTGATCACCGGCGCGGGCAGGCCGGGCAGCTTCGAGCCGCGCTGGTAGCTGGGGATCGCGTCGGGCCGCTTGGCCAGCGCGGGCCAGAGGACCGTGCGCGCGACGGGCTGGAAGACCTCGTCGCCCCACGCCTCGGCGGCCAGGACGCGCTCGCGCGCGGCGGCGTCGGCGGGCAGGAGCGGCGGGTCGGGGTGCAGCTCGTCGAGCCGCCGCAGGATCGCGCGCGAGCCGGAGACCTTCTCGCCCCCGTCGAACGTGATCGCGGGGACGGTGCGCTGCCCGAACAGGACGCGCGTGACCGCCGCATGCATCGGCGGGAGCAGTTCGACGGTGCGGTACTCGATCCCCTTGCGCTGCAGGGCGAGTTCGACGGTGACGCACGGGTGTGACCCGTGCACGAGGAAGAGACGAGGCGCCATGACGGCCATCATATTCACGGGGCGGGCATACTTCCCGCCGTGCTCCTCGTCGTCGACGTCGGCAACACCCAGACCCATTTCGGCACGTTCGACGGCGAACGCCTGGTCGAGCACTGGCGCTTCGCGTCGGTGCGGACGAGCACGGCCGACGAGCTGGGCGCCGCGCTGCGGTCCCTGCTGGAGCTCCGCGGCGTCGGCCTCGCCGACCTCGACGCGTCGATCGTCTCGTCCACGGTGCCCGAGCTGGCGCCCGAGTGGGCGCAGGTCGGCGAGCGCTATCTCGGCCACGAGACGGTCGTCGTCGGGCCGGGGGTGAAGACCGGCATGCCGATCCGCCTGGACAATCCGCGTGAGCTCGGCGCCGACCGGCTCGTCAACGCGGTCGCCGCGCATGCGCAGGTCGGCGGCCCGTGCGTCGTCGTCGACTTCGGCACGGCGATCACCTACGACGCGGTGTCGGCCGCCGGGGAATACCTGGGCGGCATCATCGCCCCGGGGGTCGAGATCTCGCTGGAGGCGCTGACCTCGCGGGGCGCGAAGCTGCCGAAGATCGACATCGCCGAGCCGCGCCAGCTCATCGGCAAGTCCACGGTGGACGCGATCCGCAGCGGGATCATCTACGGGTTCGCGTCGGCTGTGGACGGGATCGTCAGCCGGCTGCGGGGCGAGCTGGGCGCCGAGACGCCGACGATCGCCACCGGTGGCCTGGCGCGCGCCATCGTGCCGCACACGACGCAGATCGACGAGACCGACGATCTGCTGACGCTCACGGGCCTGCGGCTCATCCACGAGCGGAACGTCTAGCCCAGCGCTCGGCCCACGCGCCGAGCGGGCCGTAGGCGTCGAGGAGCCGGGTCCCCTCCTCGGTGAGGCGGTAGCCCCGCGCCGCGTCTTCGAGGACACCGGCCTCGCGCAGCTCGCCGACGCGCTGGGTGAGCACCGAGCTCGAGACGCCGCCGCAGCGTTCCTGGAGCGCTCGGAAGGTGACGGCCTCACCGTCGCGCAGCTCCCAGATGACGCGGAGCGCCCACTTGCGGCCGAGCAGGTCGAGCAGGGCCATGATCGGGCGCGTGGTGGTGGGGTCGGGGTGGCTCAAGGTTTGTGCTTCGCTTTTCGAAGCGCTACGGTGCTTTGAATTCCGAAGCAAGGAGTGTACGCCGATGCCACCCCGGATCGCCCCGCTGGACCCGCCCTACGACCCCGAGACGGCCGAGATGCTCGCGAAGTGGATGCCGCCCGGGGCCGACGTCGAGCCGCTGGCGCTCTTCCGCACGATGGCCGTCCACCCCGAGCTCACCGCGCGGATGCGGCCGCTGGGCGCGGGCATCCTCGGCTCCGATCGCCTCCCGGCGAGGCTGCGCGAGCTCGTCATCCACCGGACGTGTGCACGGTGCGGCGCGGAGTACGAATGGGGCGTTCACGCTGTGGCGTTCGGGCGGCCGCTCGGCCTCTCCGACGAGCAGCTGCGCGCGACGGCGCACGAGGGCGCCGCGGCCGGCTGCTGGACCGCGGAGGAGGCGCTCGTCCTGCGGCTCGCCGACGAGCTGCACGACACCGGCGCGCTCACGGACGCCACGTTCGACGGCCTGCGCGCCCACTTCGACGACGCGCAGATCCTCGAGCTGGCGATCTGCGCCGGCTGGTACCACGTGATCTCCTTCGTGATCGGGACGGCGCGCGTCGATCTCGAGCCCTGGGGCGAGCGCTTACCCTGATGGGGATGCGCCGACTCACGGACAGCTGGCAGCTCGCCGATCTGGCGATCCCCAACCGGGTGGTCCTCGCACCGCTAGCCGGAATCGGCAACTGGTTCGTGCGCCTGCAGGCCCGCCGCTACGGCGCCGGCCTGACGGTCAGCGAGATGGTCTCCAGCCACGCCGTGCACTACGGCAACGAGAAGACCTGCACGGAGCTGCTGCGCATCCACCCCGACGAGCGGACGGCCGGCCCAGGCGGGCCGGTCTCGATCCAGCTGTTCGGGCAGGACCCCGACGTCATGCGCAGCGCCGCGCGCACCGTCGCCGACGCCGGCGCGGACATCATCGATCTGAACATGGGATGCCCGGTCCCGAAGGTCATGAAGACCGGCGCGGGCGCGGCGCTCATCAAGGACCCGGACCTCGCCGTCGAGGTGGCCCGGGCGGCCGCCGAAGGCAGTGGGCTGCCGGTGACGGTGAAGCTGCGCAGCGCCGTCAAGCGCGGCGAGGCCGACGGGTTCGAGCTCGCGCGGCGCCTCGTGCACGACGCCGGCGTCAAGGCGATCTGCTTTCACCCGCGCAGCGCCCAGGTCCACCACAAGGGCGAGCCGGACCTCGAGCTGGCCAAGGCGCTCGTGGAGGACCTGCCCGTCCCGGTGATCCTCTCCGGCGGGATGAACGAGCCGGCCTGGATCGTCGGCGCGTTCGAGTACACCGGCGCCGAGGCGATCATGCTCGCGCGCGGGGGGCTCGGCAATCCGTGGCTGTTCGCGCGCCTGCTCGACGGCGACGAGACCGAGCCCTCGCGCGAGGAGATCCTCGACGAGCTCGACTGGGTCATGGACCGCGCCGTCGAGCATCTCGGACCCGATCGCGCGGGGCGGTACCTCCGCAAGTTCTACCCGTGGTACGTCGAGCGGCTGGGGGAGGGCAAGGCGCTGCAGGAGGCGCTCCAGCGCACCGCCACGATCGAGGACGCGCGCCTCGCGCTGGCGCCCCTGCGCGCGGCCGCAGCGCCCGCCTGAGCGCGCTCGGCCCGCTGCTACACTCACGCGCTCGCCGGACCCGTACTCCGACTGTCCCCCCGGCATTTCGGGGGATTCTGCGCTTATGCCGAAGGACGTCATCCTCACTCGCGAAGGCCTTGAGAAGCTCAAGGAGGAGCTGGAGTACCTCCAGACCGAGAAGCGCCGGGAGGTCGCCGAGCGCATCAAGGAAGCGCGGGAGTTCGGGGACATCTCGGAGAACTCGGAGTACGACGACGCGAAGAACGAGCAGGCCATGCTCGAGTCGCGCATCGCCCAGGTCGAGGAGAAGCTGCGCTCAGCCACGGTCATCGAGGCGGGCGACGTCTCGACCGACGAGGTCCAGGTCGGCTCGGTCGTCCACGTCAAGGACGAGCAGAGCGGCAAGTCGCAGAAGTTCACGATCGTCGGCTCGGCCGAGGCCAGCGTCGCCGAGGGCAAGCTCTCCAACGAGTCGCCCGTCGGCCGTGCCCTGCTGGGGCACAAGCGCAACGAGGTCGTCGAGGTCTCGCTGCCCAACGGCAAGGCCCGGCAGCTGAAGATCACGAAGATCGACGTCGGGCTCTAGGGACGCCCCGTGGAGGACGAGCTCCTCGCGCAGCGGCGGGAGAAGCTCGACCGTCTGCGTTCCGACGGGATCGATCCGTTCCCGCACGCGTTTCCCGGCGTGGAGGCGATCGCGGCCGTCCGCGCTGCCCACCAGGGCCTGGCCGATGGCGAGGAGACCGAGGTCTCGCACCGCGTCGCCGGCCGCATCGCCGCGCGCCGCGGACAGGGCAAGATGGCGTTCATCGACCTCGTCGACCGGTCGGGGCGGATCCAGCTGCAGGCCCGCCTCGACGTCCTGGGAGCGGAGACGCACGAGCGGCTGCTGAACCTCGACCTGGGCGACCTCATCGGCATCGACGGCACCGCGTTCATGAGCCGCCGCGGGGAGCTCACCCTGCGCGTCGACGGGTTCACCGTCCTGGCGAAGTCGCTGCGCCCGCCGCCGGACAAGCACCACGGCCTGCACGACGTCGAGACGCGCTACCGCCAGCGCGAGCTCGACCTCATCGCCAACGAGGAGTCGCGCGAGGTCTTCGTCAACCGGGCGCGGATCATCAGCGCGATCCGGCGTGCGCTGGACGACGACGGGTTCGTGGAGGTCGAGACGCCGACGCTCGTGTCGCTCTACGGCGGCGCGCTCGCCAAGCCGTTCACCACGCACTTCAACGCGCTGCACCAGGACATGTACCTGCGGATCGCCACCGAGCTCTACCTCAAGCGGCTCATCGTGGGGGGCCTCGAGCGTGTGTACGAGCTGGGCAAGAACTTCCGCAACGAGGGGCTCTCGCCAAGGCACAACCCCGAGTTCACGATGATCGAGTGGTACGAGGCCTACGCCGACTACCTCGACGAGACACGCCGGGTCGAGGAGGTCGTCTGCGCGGCGGCCCGCGCCGTCGACTACCAGGGCGAGCTGCAGCTCTTCGAGCCGTGGAAGCGGATCACGCTGCGCGACGCGATCCTCGAGCAGACCGGGATCGACGTGCTCGAGCACCGCGAGCGTGACGCGCTGGCAGCCGTCATCGACGCCCACCCGACCCACCGCATCCCCACAAAGGACCGGACCTGGCCCCAGCTCGTCGACGACCTCCTCGGGGAGTTCGTCGAGCCGACGCTCCAGCAGCCGACGTTCCTCATGGACTACCCGGTGGAGCTCTCCCCGTTCGCCAAGCGCCACCGGGAGATCGACGGGCTGACCGAGCGCTTCGAGGCGTACATCTGCGGGATCGAGATCGCCAACGCGTTCACGGAGCTCAACGACCCGGACGACCAGCGCGCCCGGTTCGAGGCGCAGGTCCGGTATGCGGGGGAAGGCGACGAGGAGGCCCAGCCGTACGACGAGAGCTACGTGCGGGCACTCGAGCACGGCATGCCGCCGACCGGCGGCGTGGGCGTCGGCATCGATCGCCTGACGATGATCCTCACGGGTCGCGACACCATCCGGGAGGTCATCCTCTTCCCGGCGCTCCGCGACTGAAATCCGGAAGTTTCAGTTCTCGGCGTCCGCTGCCGATTGCTGCGCGTATGACCCTCACCTTGCGTCGTGTCGCGGGCCTGCTCGCGGCGACCACCCTTCTCGCCGGCACGGTGCCCGGCGCTGCGCACGCCCAGGACGGGCGCTTCACCGTCAACGTCCACGTCGAGTACGACTCCGGGCGGACCACCGACTTCCGCGTCGGCGAGATCGTCATGGTCTCCGTCAAGGACGCGCAGGCGAAGGCCTCGCCCACGAAGATCTGCTGGTCGCCCGCCCCGATCGACCGCCCCGCCTGCTCGCCGAGCAACCAGGGCGCGCCGGCCGAGGTCGGCACCCAGAAGCTCACGATCACCATGAGCGACGGCTCGACCGCGACGCACGAGTTCGCCGTCGGCCCCGCGGCGTCCCAGTTGCAGCCGATCACGAAGGCGACGGCGCCCGTCCCGTTCGAGGTGACGTGCACGAGCCAGCTCTACGGCCAGCGCCTGGAGGACGGCACCTACGCGATGCCGCTCGGCCCCGTCGCCGCCGGCCGCCAGGTCGCGGCCTACTACGACGCGGGCGGCGGCTACTACCAGGTGGCCTCGTACAGCACGTTCACGCCGGGCTTCATGTCGTCGAAGTGCCTGAAGGCGGTGTCGGCGGGCGCGACGAGGACGCAGTCGAGCTACACCCTGAAGTCCAACGCCGAGAAGACGTATTACCTGAAGGTGCCGAAGGGCTTCGAGGTCAAGGGCTACAGCGGCGACGCGTCGGGTGTCGGCTACGCCATCGATGTGAAGGGCGGCGGCTTCGGCAACGGCGTCGCGAACCCGATCTCGGTCAAGGGCGGCGGCGTGCATCTGCCGTTCCTCGGGGCCACGGTGACGAAGGACGGCTACGACAAGGACAAGGGCTGGTTCGTCCGTGTGAAGACCGGCAAGCTGAAGAAGCCGCTGGTCCTGCAGATCTACGCGTACGGCACGCGCGACCAGTAGGCCTCGACATCACCGGCCACCCTTCCTCCAGTCGGTCCGAGCATGGAGCGCCGCGGCGCTCCATGCGGTCGGTGGACGGGAGGGTGGTTGGTAGGATGAGCTATGCCCGGTGATCGTCTCCGAACTGCTCATCCTGCGGCCCCAGCGGCCGATAGAGGGGGTAGAACGGAGATGTTCGCGTCCCCGAAACCCGTCCGCCCGTACTACTTCCGCACTTTGAGCTCGAGGCTCCGCCCCAGCAGGAAGGACACGTAGCACCATGTTCGAGCGATTCACTGAACGAGCCCGGCAGGTCGTCGTTCTCGCCCAGGAAGAGGCGCGGACGCTCAAGCACAACTACATCGGCACCGAGCACATCCTTCTCGGACTCCTGCGTGAGGAAGAAGGGCTCGCCGCCCGAGTGCTTGAGAGCCTGGACATCACGGTCGAGCGTGTCCGTGCCCAGGTCGTGCGCATCGTCGGCTCCGGCGAGGAGGTGACGTCCGGTCAGATTCCCTTCACGCCTCGCGCGAAGAAGGTGCTCGAGCTGGCCCTCCGCGAGGCGCTGAGCCTCGGCCACAACTACATCGGCACCGAGCACATCCTGCTGGGGCTCGTGCGCGAGAACGAGGGCGTGGCCGCGCGCATCCTGCTCGACTTCGACGCCGACAGCGAGAAGATCCGCAACGAGGTCATCCGCATGCTGTCGGGCCCCGGCGGCCGCCGTCAGGGCCAGGGCTCCGGCTCGGGCGCCGGCGCCGCCGCGGGGTCGGGCTCGGGCGGCCAGGGCGAGGGCAAGAAGTCCTCGAAGCTCCTGGACCAGTTCGGCCGCAACCTCACGAAGCTGGCGAGCGAGGGCAAGCTCGACCCGGTCGTCGGTCGCGAGACCGAGATCGAGCGGATCATGCAGATCCTCTCGCGCCGCACGAAGAACAACCCGATCCTCATCGGCGAGCCGGGCGTCGGCAAGACGGCTGTCGTCGAGGGCCTGGCCCAGCGGATCACCAACGCGGACGTGCCGGAGCTGCTGAAGGGCAAGCAGATCTACACGCTCGACCTCGCGGCGCTCGTCGCGGGCTCGAAGTACCGCGGTGAGTTCGAGGAGCGCCTGAAGAAGGTGATGAAGGAGATCACCCAGCGCGGCGACATCATCCTGTTCATCGACGAGATCCACAACCTCGTCGGCGCGGGCGCCGCGGAGGGCGCGATCGACGCCGCCTCGATCCTCAAGCCCGCGCTCGCGCGCGGTGAGCTGCAGACGATCGGCGCGACGACGCTCGACGAGTTCCGCAAGTACCTCGAGCGCGACTCCGCGCTGGAGCGGCGCTTCCAGCAGATCCGCGTCGACCAGCCGTCGCCCGAGGAGACCGTGCAGATCCTCAAGGGCCTGCGCGACCGCTACGAGGCGCACCACAAGATCGAGATCACCGACGAGGCCCTCGAGGCCGCGGCGGAGCTCGCCGATCGCTACATCTCCGACCGCTTCCTGCCCGACAAGGCCATCGACCTCATCGACGAGGCCGCGTCGCGCATGCGCATCAAGTCGATGACCTCCCCGCCGGTCTACCGCGAGCTCGAGGACGAGATCGAGGAGACCCGGCGCGCCAAGGAGGCCGCGATCGAGGCGCAGGAGTTCGAGAAGGCCGCGAACCTGCGCGATCAGGAGCGCCGGCTGACGAACAAGAAGCGCGAGCTCGAGGAGCAGTGGGAGGCCGGCGAGGGTGAGGGCGAGCGCCCCGCCATCGGCGAGGAGGAGATCGCTGACATCGTCTCGATGTGGACCGGCATCCCCGTCTTCAAGCTCACCGAGGCCGAGACGCAGAAGCTCATGCGCATGGAGGAAGAGCTCCACAAGCGCGTCATCGGGCAGACCGCCGCGGTCGACGTCGTCTCCAAGGCGATCCGGCGCTCCCGTGCCGGCCTGAAGGACCCGAAGCGGCCCACCGGCTCCTTCGTGTTCCTCGGCCCGTCGGGCGTCGGCAAGACGGAGCTCGCGCGCACGCTCGCCGAGTTCCTCTTCGGCGACGAGGACTCGATGATCCGCATCGACATGTCGGAGTACATGGAGAAGCACGCCGTGTCCCGGCTCGTCGGCTCGCCTCCCGGCTACATCGGGTACGACGAGGGCGGCCAGCTCACCGAGGCCGTGCGGCGCAAGCCGTACTGCGTGCTCCTGCTCGACGAGATCGAGAAGGCACACCCGGACGTCTTCAACATCCTGCTCCAGATCCTGGAGGACGGTCGCCTGACCGACTCGCAGGGCCGCACGGTGGACTTCCGCCACGCGATCGTGATCATGACCTCGAACATCGGGGCCTCGGAGATCGCGCGGAACACCCCGCTCGGCTTCGCGGTCACCGAGGACGAGACCGGCGTGTCGTACGACGACATGAAGGGCCGGATCATGGGCGAGCTGAAGAAGGTGTTCCGCCCGGAGTTCCTCAACCGCATCGACGACGTCATCGTCTTCCACAAGCTGCAGAAGGACGAGATCAAGCAGATCGTCGACCTCCTGCTGCACCGCATCCGGGAGTCGATGGCCGAGCGCGAGCTGCAGCTCGAGCTCACGGAGGACGCGAAGGACTTCCTCGTGGAGAAGGGCTGGGACCCGGCGATGGGCGCCCGTCCGCTCCGCCGCGCGATCCAGCGCTACATCGAGGATCCGCTCGCCGACTTCGTGCTCCGCAGCGAGCTCGAGCCCGGCGCGACCGTCATGGTCGAGCGCAACGAGGAGCCGGGCGAGCCCGAGGGCGACGAGCAGCCCGAGGAGATCAAGCTCTCGATCGTCAAGCCTGACCCGGCCCGCAAGCCGGTCGGCGTGGGCGCCGAGGGTGACGGCTCCGAGCCGGCCGAGGACGCGCCGAAGGCCGAGGCCGACGCGCCGGCGGCCGACGGCGACGCGTCCTAGCGCACAGCGACAGCGCAGAGATTGAGCGAAGGGCCGCCTCCGGGCGGCCCTTCGTCGTTCAGTCGTGCAGGTGCACGCGCTCGCCCTGCGGCCCGAAGATCCCGATCGCCTCGACGGGACCGTCGACGACGCCGAACCAGTGGGGGACGAGCGTGCTGAACTCCACGGCCTCGCCGGGCTCGACGATGAGGTCCTTCTGGCCGAGGACCAGGCGCATGCGCCCGGAGAGGACGTACATCCAGTCGTGGCCCTCGTGCACCGGGAGCGGGTCGGGCGGCGTGTCGCGCTCGGGGTGGATGCGCAGCTTGTACGCGTGCAGCCCGGCGGCCGGGCCGCGGCGGGTCAGCGGCCACATCGTCAGCCCGTCGCCGGTGATCGGGCGCGACCGGATGCGTGGATCGGCGGCGGGCGCGGCGCCGAGGAGGTCGTCGGCGGTGACGCCGAGCGCGGCGGCGAGGCGGGGGAGGTGGTCGAGCGCGAGCCGGCGCTTGCCCGACTCCAGGCGGCTGAGGGTGGAGACGTCGATGTTCGCGCGCTCGGCGACCTGCTGGAGCGTCATGCCGCGGTCGGTGCGCAGCTCGCGCAGGCGACGGCGGACCCGGTCGTCGACGGACTCGTTTGCCTGCATGGCAAAGCAGCTTGCCACGTCGGGTGCTCGTCCGCCACGCTGGGGCGATGGACACGACCTGGGACTGCATCGTCGTCGGCGGCGGGGGCGCGGGGCTGAGCGCCGCGCTCGTGCTCGGGCGCGCGCGGCGGCGCACGCTCCTGCTCGACACGGGCGGCCAGAGCAATCGCGCGGCGCACGCGATCGGCGGGCTGCTGGGGCAGGACGGCCGGCGCGCCGCCGACTTCTACGCCCATGGCCGTGGCGAGCTCGCCGCGTACCCCGCGGTCCAGGTGCGCGACATCGAGGCGGTGGCGGCGGCCCGCGACGACGCCGCCTTCGTCGTCGACCTCGCCGGCGGGGCCCGCGAGCGGGCAACGACCGTCCTGCTCGCGACCGGGATGGACTACCGCGCCGCCGACATCCCCGGGATCGCCGAGCACTGGGGCCGGTCGGTGTTTCACTGCCCGTTCTGCCACGGCTGGGAGCACCGTGAGCGGCCGCTGGCCGTCCTCGGCGACGGCCCGGCCGGTATCCACCGCGGGCTGCTGCTCAGCGCCTGGAGCGACGACGTGACCGTGCTCGACGGCTCGCTCGACGCCGAGGCGCGGGAGCGGCTTCAGGCCGCCGGGGTGCGGGTTGACGCTCGTGAGGTCGCACAGGTGCGCGGCGACGGCGACACGCTCGAGGCGGTCGTCTTCGCCGACGGGGCGGAGATCCCGTGCGAGGGCCTGCTCGTTGCCGTGACGCTGGAGCAACGCTCGCCGCTGGCGGCGCAACTCGGGATCGAGACGGCACCGCCGAGCCCGCTCAGCGCCGAGGCCCTCGCCGTCCGCCAGATGGGGATGACGAACGTGCCCGGCGTCTTTGCCGCGGGTGACGTGACCGGGCAGATGCCGTCGGTGGCCAACGTCATCGCGTCGGGGTCGAACGCCGCCGCGGCGATCGTGGGGTACCTGACGGGCGCGATGTGACGTGCGTACGCACCGGGACGTACACGGATTCGGCCGTTGCGTGTGATCTGGCGTAGGGTGGTGCGGCCTTGCACAGGATTTAGGGGGATCAACCGTCGTGACCGCTCCGCCCGCAGTGCGCCTCGTCCTCCTCGTGCTCGCGGCCCTGCTCGTGCTCGCGTCGCCGGCGCCTGCCGCCGCCGCCAAGCGCAACGGCCCGCTGCTCTTCCAGAGCAACCCTGGTGACAACGCCGACATCTACGTCATGGCACCCGACGGATCGGGCCTGACGAACATCACGAATTCCCGGGCGCCGACTTCGCGGGCTCCTGGTCTCCGGACGGCACCAAGATCGTCTTCACGAGCTTCCGCGTGAGCCCGGCGAACGCCGAGATCTATGTCATGGACGCCGACGGCGGCAACCCCACGCGCCTGACGACCCAGACGGGAGTGGACCAGGACCCGTCGTGGTCGCCCGACGGCTCGAGGGTCGTGTTCATGAGCACGCGCGACGGCAACAACGAGATCTACACGATGAACGCCGACGGCTCGAACCAGACGCGTGTCACGAACAACACCGACAGCGACATCGAGCCGGAGTGGTCGCCCGACGGGTCGAAGATCGCATTTGCGAGCAACCGGGACGGCAACAACGAGATCTACACGATGGCGCCCGACGGGTCGGGCCAGACGCGCCGGACCACGAACGCGGGCAACGATCAGTCGCCGAAGTGGTCCCCCGACGGGTCGCAGATCGTGTTCTCGCGCAACGCCGACGTGTTCACGATGAACGCGGACGGATCGTCGCTGGTGAACCGCTCAAACGCCGTGGGCAGCGACAGCGAGCCCGCGTGGTCGCCGGACGGTACGAAGCTCGTCTGGGTCAGCGATCGCGACGAGGCGAGCTTCGAGGTGTACACGGCGAGCGTCGACGGCACGGGCGTCACCCGTCGGACGTTCAACACCGCCGTGGACGCTGACCCTGACTGGGGCTCCGGCGATATCCCGGAGGAGGGCACGACGAAGCGCCCGAGTGCCACCCAGGTCATCTGCAACCGCGGCCCCAACCCGATGGACACGTCGGAGTGCACGGCCACGGTGGGCGACGCCGGCGCCCCGCCGCGCCCGACGCCCAAGGGGAAGGTCTCGTTCACCACCACCACGGGCGCGTTCCCCCTCGGCGCCGCCTGCACGCTGCAGCCGACGCCGCTCTCGCCGGGCGTCGCGAGCTGCTCGGTGACGTATTACCCGTCGGCCGGCGGCGGCTTCCCGCAGGTCACCGCCACGTACGAGGGCGACGATACGCACGCGAGCAGCGCGGGGTCGACGAGCTTCCTGCTCGCGGTGCCGGTCACGACCGCGGCCGCGGACACCCCGGGGGCGCCGCCGGGCCCGTACACCGACAGCGAGTGCGCGCAGGTGGATCCCAACCGCGGTAGCCCCCGGATCGAGGAGGAGCAGGCTCGCGTCCCCGAGAGCGAGCGCGGTGTGTTCAACTGCCTGGGGTACTGGGCGCAGAAGGGCTTCCGGTACGCCGTCAACAGCACGGGGCAGGTCGTCATCGTCGCCGGCGGGACGGTCGTCGGCGTTGCGTTGCCCGCCGGCGGGGCCGCCCTCGGGCTCGAGGCCGGACCGGTCGGCGCCGCGATGGGCGGCACCACCGGCGGGGCGATGACGCTGCAGTACGTCGTCCCGCTGACGATGGACGCGTCGAAGGCGCTGAGCGAGGCGACCGAGCGCGCGCTGGCGGATCCACCAGACCCGAGGTTCCGTGTGATCGTGCGGCCGAAGGGCCCGACGCTCACGCGGCTGCGCCGCTACGCCGGCGTCAGCCCGGCGACGTCACGCGCGTTGCTGGCCTATCTGCGGGAGGAGCAGCGCATCGCCGGGATCTCCAAGGCGCTGGGCGCCACGCTCGACAAGGCCGGCGGAGCCCGGGTCGCCGGCGACCGCGCGTGGGAGGGCCGGCAGATGCGCGCCGCGGTCGCGTACGCGACGAGCCTGGCGGTGAGCCTCGATCGCGCGGTCGTCCTGCGGCGCCGCGCCGCGCGGCTGGCGCGCCGCAGCGCACCGCTCAAGGCGTCGATGGCGTCGACCTCGGCGATCCGCGCGCGGCTGGCGCGCGTGCGCCGCAGCGGGCTGACGCGCATCGAGCGGCGCTACCTCACGAGGACGCTGAAGCTCAACGCGAAGGAGGTCCAGGCGCTTCGGCGCGATATGGGCAGGTTGCAGCCCGGCCAGCTTCATCGCAGCGTCGCGGCGATGCTCAGCCACCCCGGCGTGGCGAACGCCTACGCCGTGGCCGCGGCGGCGTACCGGGACTACGTGCAGGTCCCACAGATCGTCGCGCTGACGCGCCAGTAGCGTCAGGCGGCGCGCAGCGCGCCGTGCTGCTCCCACGTCGGCTGCAGCGACGCGCAGACCTCGCGGGCGGTGTCGACCATCGCCTGCGCCGCGGCGGACAGCGGCCTGTCGGCGCGCCACGACAGGCCGACGCGCCGAGCGGGGATGAGGTCGTCGATCGGGATGATCGTCAGGCGCGGGTCGGGCGTGTACGCCAGGCGCGGCAGGAGCGCGGCGCCCACGCCCGCGGCGGCGAGCCCCTGGATGAGCGCGTTGTCGTGTGCCTGCTGCGCGACGTACGGCCGGACGCCGAGCCCCTGGAGGTGCGAGATCGCGTGCTGGAAGCCCCGGCAGTTGAACGCGCCGACGATGGGCAGGTCCGTGAGCTCCGCCGGGTCCAGATCGGCGCGCGTCGTGGCCAGGATCGGCGGCTCCTCGCGGCTGAGCAGCAGCGCCCACGGGTCGGCGACGAGATCGATGCCGGCGAGGTCCTCGTGGCCGACCGGGACGACCGTGAATCCGAGGTCGAGCTTGCCGTCGAGGACGTGCGCTTCGACGTCGGAATCGGACATCTCCTCGACGATGTCGAACTGCAGGTCGGGGAAGTTCCGCCGGACCTGGCCGAGCACGGCGGGCAGGAAGGTCGAGGTGACGCTCTGGTACGCGCCGATCCGCAGCGTGGTCACCGCACCGCCGCGCAGCGCCGCGAGGTCCTCGCGGGCGGCGTCGAGCGTGCCCATGAGCGTGCCGGTGTGGCGCAGCAGGATCTCGCCGGCCGGCGTGGGCGTCACGCGACCGCGGCCGTTGCCGCGGTCGATGACCTTCTCCCCGACGGCCTTCTCCAGCGCCGCGATCTGCTGGCTGACGGCCGACTGCGTGTAGCCGAGCTGGTCGGCGGCGCCGCCGAACGACCCGGCGCTGGCCACGGCGCGCAGCGCGATGAGATGTCGCAGTTCGACGCCGGCGAGCGGATCAGCCATGCCCACACCGTACCGCCGCCGCCGAACGTCGAACAGGTGTCGCCCCAGCGACATCTCCTCGACGTTCGGCGGGGTGGGGGTCAGCGAGTGTTGCTGATCCGCAGCGCGTAGCCGTAGACGAGGCAGCGCGCGTCCGGCGTGTTGCGCCCGTCCTGGCGCACGACGCCCTCGAAGACGTAGTTGATGCCGCTCTTCTCGAGGTGGAGACGGAACGTGTTCGAGCCGCCGATCGTGAAGGCGTTCGTCGTGTTCGGGGCGATCGCGGTGATGACCGACGCCTGGCCGGGCACCTCACGGGAGAGGTTGACCGCGATCGGCGCCGTGTTGCCGAACGTCAGCGTCGTCGCCGGATCCTCGACGCCGACGTTCTTGTTCTGGTCGAAGCAGCTGGCGCTCAGCGTGCCGAGGCCGGGGATGTCGCCGATCGTGGTCGCCACGTCGTTGGCGTTGTCGTTGACCACGGCCGGGCGGGCGAACGAGTCGGCGCCGCCGCGCATCACGTCGCTGACGAACTTGCCGGGCAGCGTGCCCTTGGCGTCGCCCTTCGACGCGGTCGCGACGACGTTGCCGGCCGCCTGCCGGAGCGTGGCGCTCGACGCCACGGCGTCCTTGCCGTCGACCTTGCCCGCGTTCTGGGCGTAGTTGACCGCGGCGACGGCGGTGCCGGTGGTCGCCAGCACGAGGGCCAGCAGTGCGACGGCCATCGACGGCGAGGGGATGAGACGGTGCACGAGTTGCGTCCTCCGGAGGGTGTGAACGGGTGGGTCCTGCCCGTCACGACACCAGATGACGCGTGGCGATGCGGTCCGCGTGGCGCGCCGCGGCCGGCGGCGCGCCCCACAGGACAGATGCGGGTCAGCCGTACGTGGTGTGCAGGCGGCGATCGAGCTCGTCGGCCTGCTTGCGGACCTCGCGGCCCCGCCGGACGTCCTCGTCGTCGCGCGCGGACGCCTCGAGCGTCGCGGCGTGGTCCTTCAGCTCGCTTGCTGCGTCCTGACGGACGAACTCGCCGAGCTCCGGGTAGATGATCCCGGTCTCCATATGGCTCCCTCCCCTGGGTGGCCTCTGGTTCGTGTCCGAGCGTACCCGGAGGCTCGGGGCAGTCAACCCGACAAACGTCGGGTTGGACGCTTGGCGGGTAGGGCATCCTGTGACGCATGCAGGAGATCGTCTCCGGGGCCTACGACTGGACCACGTTTCACGAGGGCATCGGCCAGAGCGTCCATTCGCACTACCTGGAGGCCGAGGGCGTCCTGCTCGACCCGCGCGTGCCCGAGTGCGGGACGGGATGGTTCGCCGAGCACGGCCCGCCGACGCGGATCGTGCTGACGAACCGCCATCACCTGCGCCACGCGGCGACGTTCGCCAACCGGTTCGGCTGTCCGGTGCTCGCCCACGAAGCCGGACTGCACGACCTGCCCGACGACGGCTCCATCACGCCCTTTGCGTTCGGTGACGAGATCGCGCCGGGCGTCGTCGCGCACGAGGTCGGGGTGCTCTGCCCCGAGGAGACCGCCATCTACGCGGCTCCGCGCGACGAGCGTCCCGGGGTGCTCGTGCTCGCCGACTGCGTCGTGCGCTGGGACTGCGCGCTCGGGTTCGTGCCCGATGAGCTGCTCGGGGACGATCCGGAGGCGATCAAGGCGGGGCTGGCCGCCCGGCTGACCGCCCTCTGCGACGAGCTGGACTTCGACGTCCTGCTCCTCGCGCACGGCGACGCGAAGGCGTCAGGCGCGCGCGAGGAGCTGCGGGCGTTCGCGGCGTCGGTCTGAGCCGTCAGGACGCAGACTGCGCCGTCGCGGTGGACGGGTCGCCGTCGACCGCCGCGGCCAGCCGCGGGACGTACTCCTTCAGCAGCGTCGGCATGCTCAACACCGACGGGAAGGACGTCGCCTCGTAGACGCGATCCTTCTCCAGGACGTAGACGTCCCGGCCCTCGCGGTGGACGGGCAGCTTCGCGTACACGGGGTTCTCGGCCATCTTGCTCTCCGTCTTGCCGCCGCTGTCGAACCAGACGAGCGTGTCGACGTCGAGCAGGTCGAGCTTCTCCTCAGAGACCTGGCCGCCGAACTCCTTGGGGAACGCGTCCTTGAGCGCCTTTGGATAGTCGAAGCCGAGCTCTTCGAGGAACCGCGAGCGGACGTCCTGCGGCCCGTAGACGAACACGCCCTGGTAGTCGGCGACGATCGCGGCCGTCCTGCCTTGGAACTCCGGGTGCGCCTTCGCGGCCGCGGTGATCTGCTCCTGCGTCTCGTCGACGAGTTCCTGGGCGCGCGCCGGTCGGCCGATGGCGCGTCCGGTCATCAGCGTCTCCTCCTGCCACGACGAGCCGTAGTCGACCTGGCCCTTGGGCTGGGCGACGACGGGCGCGAGCTTCGACAGCTGGCGGTACTCCTTCTTCGTCATCCCGGAGTACACGGCGATGATGACGTCCGGGCGCTGGGCGGCGATCTTCTCGACCTGGAGGCCGTCCTCGTAGCTCAGGACGGTGGGCGGCTCGGCGTCGCCGAGGGCCTGCTTGGCCCAGGGGAACACCGCGCCGGGGTGCTTGCCGTACCACTCGGTGGTGGCGACGGGGACGACGCCGAGCGCGAGGGCCGCGTCCTGCTCGCGCAGGCCGGCGATGACGACGCGCTCGGGCTCGGCGGGAATGGTGGTCGTGCCGTAGCGGTGGGGGATCTTCGCCGGGAAGGCTCCCGGTTCCGCGGTGGGGGTGGAGGCCTTGGCGGCGCCCGACGAGGCGCGGTCGTCGTCGGAGCCGCAGGCGGCGAGCGCGAGGGCGCAGGCCGCGAGGGTGAGCAGGCTTCTCAGGTGCATATTAGGTGACCCTAACAAGAAATGGACATCGTGTTAGGGTGGCCTAACTCATGCGCGGCCAGGTCCTCACCGCCACCGCCGTGGGGCTCACCGTGCTCGCCACGGCGGGGCTGCTCAGCCTCGCCGTGGGGGCGCGGGCGATCGCGCCCGCGGACGTCCTCGACGCTCTCCTGCACGGAGGCGGGACGCAGGAGGCCGCGATCGTGACCGACGTGCGCGTCCCGCGGACGCTGCTCGGCATCGCCGTCGGCGCGGCGCTGGGCATCGGCGGCGCCCTCATGCAGGGACTCACGCGCAACCCACTGGCCGACCCGGGGCTGCTGGGCGTCAACGCGGGGGCCGCGGCCGCGGTCGTGCTCGCGTTCGCGCTCGGGGTCGCCGGCGGCGCAGGCGCGGTGTGGTGCGCGATGCTCGGTGCCGGCATCGCATCAGCCGCGGTCTACGCGATCGGCAGCGCCGGCCGGGGAGGCGCCACGCCGGTTCGCCTCGCGCTCGCCGGGACCGCCATCACCGCCGCGCTCACGGCCGTCGTCTCCGGCGTGGTGCTCGCCGACGAACAGCTCGTCCAGCAGTACCGGGCATGGCTCGTCGGCGCGCTGGGCGGCCGAGGCCGCGACGAGCTCTCGACGATCCTGCCGTTCCTGCTCGCCGGCGGGGTGCTCGCCGCGCTCCTCGCGCGCCCCCTGAACGCCATCGCGCTGGGTGACGACCAGGCGCGCGCGCTCGGCGCACGGGTCGGCATCACGCGGATCGGCGCGGCCGCGGCGGTTGCGCTGCTCTGCGGCGCCTCGACGGCCGCGGTGGGGCCGATCCTCTTCCTCGGCCTCACGGTCCCACACGCCGCCCGGGCGATCGCCGGCCCAGACCAGCGCTGGGTGCTCGCCCTGTCGGCGCTGCTGGGGGCGGCGCTGCTGCTGCTCGCCGACGTCGCCGGGCGCGTGCTGGCATCGCCGGGAGAGGTGCAGGCCGGCGTGATGGTCACCGTCGTCGGGGCACCGGTCTTCATCCTCCTCGTCCGGCGCGCGAGGATCGCGGCGCTGTGAGCGCGGTGCACGCGGTGCGATTGGGCGGCGGCGTGGCACTCGTGGTGCGCCCACGGGCGATCGCGGTCGGCGCGGTGCTGGTCGTCGCCGGCGCAGCGCTCGCCGTCGCGGCGGTCGGCACGGGGGAGATCACGCTGTCACCGGCGGAGGTCGTGCGCGCGCTCGTGGGCGCGGGGGATCCGGGAACGACCTTCGTCGTGCGCGATCTGCGTCTTCCCCGCGTGGTCTGTGCGGTGCTGGCAGGTGTCGCGCTGGGGGTCTCCGGCGCGGTCTTTCAGGCGCTGACGCGCAACCCGCTCGGCTCGCCGGACATCGTCGGGTTCCAGCAGGGTGCCGCCGTCGGGGCGCTGGTCGTCATCACGATGCTGGAAGGGACCGGCCGGGCGGTTTCCGCAGGGGCGCTGGCGGGCGGCGGGCTCGTCGCCGCGGCCGTCTACCTGCTCGCCCGCGAAGGCGGGCGCACCAGCGGTTACCGGCTGATCCTCATCGGGATCGCGTTCGCGTTCCTCATGACCGCGCTCACCGAGTACCTGCTGGCCCGGGCGCGCGTGGAGGACGCCCAGGAGGGGCTGCGCTGGCTGTTCGGCTCGCTCAACGGGCGGACGTGGGAGGACGTCGCGCCGCTTGCGCTCGGTCTTGCGGTCCTGCTGCCGTGCGCCGTCCCCGCGGGACGCGCGCTGCGCGCGCTCGAGCTCGGCGACGACGCGGCCCACGGCCTGGGCGTCCGGGTGGAACGGGCGCGGGTCGGGCTCGTGGCGCTCGCCG
Source organism: Bifidobacterium breve (assembly GCA_945878865.1). Lineage (GTDB taxonomy): Bacteria > Actinomycetota > Thermoleophilia > Solirubrobacterales > Solirubrobacteraceae > Svornostia. Next base: position 43,823 of record CAMCUD010000003.1, read on the forward strand.
TCGGGCTCGTCTCGGTCTCCACGGTCGCCGTCGGGCCGATCGCGTTCGTCGCCCTGACCGCGCCGCAGATCGCGCGCCGGCTCACGCGCGCGCCCGCGCCGCCACTCGTCTGCTCGGCGCTCACCGGCGCGGTCCTGGTCCTCGCCGCCGATGTCGCCGCCCAGCGCGTCGTGCCGGAGACCCCCGTGCCCGTGGGCGTGATGACCGGCGCCCTCGGCGGCCTGTATCTCGCCTGGCTGCTCACCATCTCCTGGAGGTCCGGACACGCATGACCGACGCATCCCTGTGCGCCGAGCGGCTCACGCTCGGCTACGACGGTCGCACCGTCGCGACCGAGCTGAGCGTCGCGATCCCCGACGGCGGCTTCACCGCGATCGTCGGGCCCAACGCCTGCGGCAAGTCGACGCTGCTGCGCGCGCTCGCGCGGATGCTGGCACCCCGCGCCGGCCGGGTGCTGCTCGACGGCGTCGAGATCAGGCAACGGCCGACGAAGGAGGTGGCCCGCCGCCTCGGTCTCCTGCCCCAGACCGCGACCGCGCCCGACGGCATCGTCGTGGCGGATCTCGTCGCCCGCGGCCGTCACCCGTATCAGCGGCTGCTGCGGCAGTGGTCGCAGGAGGACGAGCGTGCGGTGCGCGAGGCGATGCGGCGCACCGGGGTGGACGACCTCGCCGGGCGTCCGGTGGACGAGCTCTCCGGCGGCCAGCGCCAGCGCGTGTGGCTGGCGATGGCGCTCGCGCAGGAGACCTCGCTCCTGCTGCTCGACGAGCCGACGACGTTCCTCGACATCGCGCACCAGCTCGAGGTGCTCGAGCTCTGCGCGGACCTGCACGCTGCCGGTCGCACGCTCGTCGCGGTGCTGCACGACCTCAACCACGCCTGTCGCTACGCGACGCACCTCGTGGCGATGCGCGACGGGGCGATCGTCGCGCAGGGCGCGCCGGCCGACATCGTCGACGCCGAGCTCGTCGCCGCGGTGTTCGGCCTGAACTGTCTCGTCGTGCCGTGCCCGGCGACCGGTGCCCCGATGGTCGTCCCGTGCGACCGGCGCGGCGCGTCAGTCCTCGTCGAGGATCCAGTCGCCTGACCGCAGCCAGTAGCCCTTCGCGCTGACATGCCGCCGCGGCAGGCCGCGCTCACCGCGCAGCACCTCGCGGACGTCGCGGGCCACCCGCGACTCGGCCGCGCCCCACACCTGGCCGCGTCCCGCCGGCAGGTCGAGCGCGCGCAGGGCGTCGGCGAGGTGGGTGGTCGTCGCGGCGGGCGCGCCGTCGCGGTGCAGCCAGCGGACATCGGCGCGGGGGAGGTCGAGCGCGCGCTCCTCGGCGGGGCCGTCGATCTCGATAAGCGCGAGCGCGGGCGTACGCTCGTCGTGCTGTTCGAGGATCGCCGCGATGGCGGGGAGGGCGGTCTCGTCGCCGCAGAGCAGCAGCCAGTCGGCGTCGTCGTGCGGGGCGAAGTCGACGCGCGGGCCGGCATAGCCGACGCGACTCCCGACGGGCGTGCGGGCCGCCTCGGTGCAGGCCGGGCCGCGCGGCTCGTGCAGCAGCACGTCAACGTCGATGCGGCGGGTGCGCGGATCGTGGCGGCGGACGGTGTAGTTGCGCCACGGCTGGTCGACGCCGGCGGGGAATCGCCAGCCCTGTTCGGGCAGGACGACGTCCTCGCCCTCGGGCGGGAAGAGCAGCGTGAGGATCTCGCCGGGCTGCTCGGCGGGCCAGTCGTCACCGAAGGCCTCCGCCTCCAGGGTGACGCGGAGCATGCGGGGGGTGAGCGCGCGGCGGGCGACGAGCGTCGCGACCCCCGCGCGGCGCGGGAAGCGCTCGCGTTCGGTCATGTGTTAGGGCACCCTAACACCGCGTCGTCACGGTGTCGGTTTGCGGGGATTTCGCGGAGGTACGGCGACGTCCGTGCGGATCGGCCCGCCAACCGCCGGGCCGGCGCGTACGCTCGACCGATGGCCCGTTCGGCGTCCATCTACGTCTGCTCTGACTGCGGGCACACCGAGCCCCGGTGGCACGGGCAATGCCCCGGCTGCACCGCTTGGAACACCCTGGTCGAGGAGGCTGCACCGCCCAAGGCGGGCGGTGGCCGCGCGGGCCGTGGGGGCGGAGCGGGCGGCGCTCGCGCGCGCACCCCCACGGTGCTGCGCGACGTCCACGCCGAGCAGACGAAACGCCTGCATACGAGCATCGGCGAGCTTGACCGCGTTCTCGGCGGCGGCCTGGTGCCCGGCTCGCTCGTGCTGCTCGGCGGCTCGCCGGGGATCGGCAAGTCGACGCTCACGAACATGGCGCTCGGCCACCTCGCCGGCGCGGGCCACCGCACGCTCTACGTCACCGGCGAGGAGTCGGCCGCGCAGGTGCGGCTGCGCGCCGAGCGGCTCGGCGACCACGCGCTCGAGGTGCCGATCGTCGCCGAGACCGACCTCGACGCCGTCGTGGCCACGCTCGACGCCGAGCGCCCCGCGGCCTGCGTCATCGACTCGGTCCAGACGCTGCACGCACCCGACCTCACCGGGGCGCCGGGATCGGTCGGCCAGGTGCGCGAGGTGGCGTCGCGGATCATGTCCGTGGCGAAGTCCAACGGGACCGCCGTGATCCTCGTCGGCCACGTCACGAAGGAGGGCGCGCTCGCAGGTCCGCGCGTGCTCGAGCATCTCGTCGACTGCGTCCTGCAGTTCGAGGGCGAGCGCGAACGCACGTATCGCACCCTGCGCGCGCTGAAGAACCGGTTCGGCTCGACGAACGAGACGGGCGTCTTCGAGATGCGCTCCGGGGGGCTCGTCGAGGTGCTCGACGCCAGCGCGCGTTTCGTGGGGGAGGCGACCGGCAAGCCCGGGAGCGTCGTCCTCGCGGCGATGGAAGGCAGTCGCCCGCTGCTCGTGGAGGTCCAGGCGCTCGTCAGCCCGTCCGAGCTCGTGCCGCCACGCCGGGTGGTCACGGGCATCGATCGCAACCGGCTCGCCCTCGTCCTCGCCGTGCTCGGCCGGCACGCGGGTGTGGGCACCGGCACCGCCGACGTCTTCGTCAACGTCGTGGGCGGCGTGCGCGTGGACGAGCCCGGCGCGGACCTGGCGGTCGCGCTGGCGGTCGCCAGCGCGCAGAAGGGCGTCGCGCTCGGCACCCCGGAACGCCCGATCGCCGCGTTCGGCGAGGTGGGCCTGACGGGGGAGCTGCGGTCGGTCGGCCACCCCGATCGGCGGCAGGAGGAGGCTGCGAAATTCGGTCTCACGGACGTCGTCGCGCCGCCTCGGGTGACGAGCCTCCGCGCGGCCCTCCGCGCAGCGTTCGGCGCGGCGCGCGAGGAGGGGCCAGTCAGGGCTGCCTGATCATCCGCGGGCGGAATGGCCCGTCATTCCTGCAAATCCGGGGTGTCGTAAACCGTGACAGTCCGGTAGAATGTCCCCTGATGGTGGCCAGAACCGGGGATGAGCTCAAGGAGCTCGAACGGCAGGAGCCCCGGCTCGTCAAGGCGCTGGAGATGGTTGCTCCTGGCACGGCGCTGCGCGAGGGGATCGACAACATCCTCCACGCGCACACCGGCGGTCTGCTGGTCATCGGCGACCCCGATGAGCTCAGCTTCCTGTTCTCGGGCGGATTTCAGCTCGACGTCGACTACACGCCTGCGCTGCTCTACCAGGTGGCGAAGATGGACGGCGCGATCATCGTCAACGCCAACGCGACGAAGATCGCGATGGCCAACGTCCAGCTCATGCCCGATCCGACGATCCTGTCGTTGGAGACCGGCACCCGGCACCGCACCGCCGAGCGCGTCTCCAAGCAGACCGATGCGCTCGTCATCGCCATCTCCGAGCGGCGCGAGGTCGTCTCGCTCTACGTCGGCGGCGCGAAGTACATCCTCGTCGAGATCCCGATCGTCCTGGCGAAGGCCAACCAGGCGCTCGCCACGCTCGACAAGTACCGCACGCGCCTGGACCAGGTCTCCACGCGCCTCACCGCCCTGGAGTTCGAGGGCGGCGCCACCCTGCACGACGTCCTGACGGTCCTCCAGCGCTCCGAGCTCGTGACGCGCATGGCCGTCGAGATCGAGCGCTACATCGTCGAGCTGGGCACCGAAGGGCGCCTCATCGAGATGCAGCTCGAGGAGACGATGGTCGGCGTGGCCGGCGACAAGGCCGCGCTCGTGCACGACTACATCACCGAGGACTCCGACGAGGCCTTCGCCAGCGCCCTGGATCAGCTCGGCCGCCTGCCGCACCAGGATCTGCTCGACTTCGGCCGCCTCGCCGAGATGCTCGGCTACGACCGCAAGCTCAACACCCTCGACTACGCGGTCTCACCCCGCGGCTTCCGCATCCTCGGCCGGATCCCGAGGCTGCCGAAGATGGTCGTCAACCAGATCGTCCGCGAGTTCGGCGGTCTGGACGAGATGCTCGCCGCGACGGACTCCGAGTTGGAGACCGTCGAGGGCGTGGGCGAGATCCGAGCCAAGGACATCCGCGAGGGCCTGCGACGGCTGCAGGAGATCAACCTCGTGGACCGCTACCTACAGACCTGACGCAAAGCGGGCGTCCGCTGCCATATCGGGCGCCCGGACACTGAGGAGGACACCATTTCGGACCAGACTGAAGAGCAGCTGCTTGAGGACCTCGAGGTCGAGCGTGAGGTGGAGAACATCGAGTTCGAGCTCGGGGACAACGTCGTGTACCCGCATCACGGCGCCGGGCAGGTGCTCAAGAAGGAAAAGCGGACCATGTTCGGCGAGGAGCGCGAGTACCTCACGATCAAGATCCTCCACAACGACATGACGGTGATGGTGCCGACCGAGAACGCCGGCAAGGCGGGGCTCCGGCGCGTCATCGACGAGGAGACGGTCCAGAAGGTCCTCGCCGTGCTCTCCGACAAGGTCTCGGAGATGCCGAAGAACTGGAACCGCCGGTTCAAGCACAACCGCGACAAGATCAAGACCGGCGACATCTACGAGCTCGCCGAGGTCGTGCGCAACCTGGCGATCCGTGAGCACGAGAAGGGCCTCTCGACGGGTGAGAAGCAGATGTTCACCCGCGCGAAGAAGATCCTCGCCTCCGAGCTGATGTACGCGCTGGAGAAGGACGAGGAGGGCGCCGAGGAGTACCTCGACAACCTGCTCGCCGAGTCCGCCGCGGAGCAGGGCGCGCTCGCCTAGCGCGACAGCCGTCATAGGCGATGTCGGCCTCCGCGCTGATCGTCGCCGCCGGACGTGGCGAACGCCTTGGGTCAGACCGGCCCAAGGCGTTCGCCGTTCTGGCGGGACGTCCGATGCTCGAATGGGCGCTCGACGCGCTCCGTGCCTCCCCCGGCGTGGGGGAGATCGTCGTCGCGCTCCCGGAGGGCTACGACGCGCCTGAGGGCTGCGTCGGCGTCCGTGGCGGGGCCGAGCGCTCGCACTCCGTCCGGGCGGCGCTCGCCGCGTCGTCGGGTGACCCGATCCTCGTGCAGGACGCCGCCCGGCCGATGCTCACGCCGGAGATCGTCGCCGCATGCCTGGCCGGCCTGGGCGACGCCGACGCGGCCATCGCCGCCGCGCCGGTGACCGACACGATCAAGGAAGCGCACGACGGCGCCGTGCGCCGCACACTCGACCGCTCGGTGCTCTGGGCGGTGCAGACGCCGCAGGTCTTCCGCCGCGCGGCGCTCGAAGCGGCGCTGGCCCAACCCGACGACGTCCTGGCCCGTGCGACCGACGACGCCTCCCTCGTCGAGGCTGCCGGCGGCACGGTACGTATCGTGCCCACCTCCGCGTCGAACCTGAAGGTCACGACGCCCCACGACCTCGAAATCGCCGAACTGCTCCTGCGCCATGCTCAAGCGTGAGATCGCCCCAGAGGACTTCGACCCGCCCCAGGCCGGCGCGCTGTTCCTGTTCGGCGTCATCGGCGTCTTCGGCGGGTTGCTCGCCGGCTTCGTCATCGCGCTGACCCCGCTGAAGGAGGCCGGGTTCGTGCTCGGCTGCGCGGGCGGCGTGCTGCTCGCGGCGTGGACCGCCTGGCGGCAGGGGACGAACGCGGCCGGCGTGGCGCTCGTGCTCGTCGGCGCGGCGCTCACCGGGGCACTGCTGTTCTTCGGCTTCGTGGACAGCATCCTCGAGGGCAACTGACGCCGATCGCGCCGTTGCGCGAGGATGGAGCGCCGTGCTCACCGACTACCACGTCCATCTGCGCCCTGACGGCCCCGGCAGCGAGGCCGAGAAGTACTTCGTCCCGGCGAACGTCGAGCGCTACCGCGAGGCGGCGTCCGAGCGCGGGATCGCCGAGCTGGGAGCCGCCGAGCACATCTACCGTTTCACCGCGGCGCTCGACGTCTGGCAGCACCCGCTGTGGAGGACGTACGCCAAGGACGACATGGACGCCTACGTCGGCTTCCTGCGCGAGGAGACCGACCTGAAGGTCGGGATCGAGGCGGACTTCATCCCGGGCCGCGAGGACCGCATGGCGACGCTGCTGGAGGCGCGCCCGTGGGACTACGTCGTCGGGTCGATCCACTTCCTCGGCGACGACGCGCTCGACATGGAGCAGTACTCGATCTGGGACGTCCGCGGCCACCAGCCCGACGAGATCTGGCGGCGCTACTTCGAGACGCTCGGCGAGGCTGCGCGCAGCGGCCTGTTCGACATCCTCGCCCACCCGGACCTCGTGAAGATCTGGGGCCCGCGGCGTCAACCGGTGCCCGAGGGCGACCTGCGCCGCTTCTACGAGCTGGCGATGGACGGCATCGCCGAGTCGAAGATCGCGATCGAGCTCTCCACGGCGGGACTGCGCAAGCCCGTCGGCGAGCTCTACCCGTCGACGGCGTTCCTGGAGATGTGCCTGGAGGCGGGGTGCCCGGTCGCGCTCAGCAGCGACGCGCACGGCCCCGAGCACCTGGGCTTCGGCTACGACCAGGCGCTGGAGGAGCTCGAGCGTCTCGGCGTCACCGAGCTCGCCGTGTTCGAGGGGCGCGAGCGCCGGCTGGAGCCGATCGGATGAGCGGCTCGCGCACCGGCGGGTGCCTCTGCGGCGCGATTCGCTTCGAGCTCACCGACGCGCCGATCGGGGCGGGTTACTGCCACTGCACCCGCTGCCAGCGCCGGACCGGCACGGCGGCGTCCGCGCAGGCGGTCGTGGCGCCCGGCTCGGTGCGCTGGCTCTCCGGTGAGGACGAGATCCGCTACTGGTGGCCGGAGAACGGCGGCAACGGGAAGGGCTTCTGCCCGTCGTGCGGCTCGCACCTGTGCAGCAAGCGCCCGGGGGCCGACGAGGTCGCGGCGATCCGCCTCGGCGCGTTCGACGCCGACCCGGGCGTACGCCCGTCGCTGCGCCAGTGGGTCTCGAGCGCGGCGGCGTGGGAGCCGATCCCCGACGACGGCCTGGAGCGCTACCCGGGAAGCTCGTTCGGGTGACCGTCGGCTTCGGCTTCGACACCCACCGGCTCGTCGCCGGCCGGCCGCTGATCCTCGGCGGCGTGCGGTTCGAGGAGGCCGAGCTGGGGCTCGACGGCCACAGCGACGCCGACGTGCTCACCCACGCGGTGATCGACGCGATCCTCGGGGCCGCCGGTCTGGGCGACATCGGCGACCACTTCCCCGACACCGACAGCGCCTACAAGGACGCGGACTCCATCGGGCTGCTCGAGCGGGTCCTGCAGGACATCGGCGCGGAGGGGCTGCGGGTCGTGCACGTCGACACGACCGTCGCGATGGAGCGCCCGAAGATCGGCCCGCGCAAGCGCGAGATCCGCGAGCGGCTCGCCGCCGTGATGGGGCTGGACCCCCGGCACGTCAACGTCAAGGCGACGACCGGCGAGCGGATGGGCTTCGTCGGCCGGGGCGAGGGCGTGGCCGCGTACGCCGTCGCCACGCTGGCTGGACCGCCGTCCGCGTAGGCTTTCCCGCCGCGATGCTGCTGGACGCCCGACCCGCCCTGGTGACGCCCGTGCTCGCGCGGACCGGCTTCTGGATCCCGTTCGCCGCGTGTGTCGGCATCGCGTTCCTGAGCCTGCTGCTGCCCAGCACCCCGACGTACGACCCGTGGGCGTGGATCATCTGGGGCCGCGAGGTCATCCACTTCGACCTCCTGACGACGAGCGGGCCGTCTTGGAAGCCGCTCCCGATGCTCTTCACCGTCCCGTTCGCGCTGTTCGGCGACGCGGCGCCCGACCTCTGGCTCGTCGTCGCGCGGGCGGGCACGCTCGGCGGGCTCGTCGTGGCCTACCGGCTCGGCACCCGGCTCGGCGGGCCGGCGGCCGGCGCGATCGGGGCGCTCGCGCTCGCGCTCGCCCCGTGGACGGTCCGCAACGCGGCGCTGGGCAACAGCGAGGGCCTGCTCGTCCTCTGCGTCCTGTGGGCGTGCGACCGCCACCTCGACGGCCACCGCGGCCAGGCGTTCTTCCTGGCGATCGCCGCGGGCATGCTGCGCCCCGAGGCGTGGCCGTTCCTCCTCCTCTACGCGCTCTGGCTCTTCTGGCAGGACCGCGGGCGGTGGTGGTGGATCGGCCTCGGGCTGCTCTCGCTGCCCGCCGCGTGGCTGCTGCCGGAGAAGTGGGGATCGGGCAGCTACTGGCGGGCGGCCGAGCGCGCGCAGCAGCCCAACGCCAACAGCCCGGCGTTCGCCGACAGCCCGACCCTCGCGATCCTCGGCGACGCCCTGGAGATGCTGCCGCTCTACGTCATCATCGGCCTCGGAGCCGCGGTCCTCGTCGGCCTCCTGCGCCGCGTGCCCGTCGGCCGCGGCGCGCCCGCTCTCGGCCTCGCAGGATTCGCCGTGGGCTGGATCCTGCTCGTCGCGGTCATGACCGAGGCCGGCTATGCGGGCAACCAGCGCTACCTCGTGGCGCCGGCGGCGATCCTCTGCGTGCTCGGCGGCGTCGGGCTGAGCTGGGCCGCCGGCGACCTCGCGGTGCGGGCCGGGCGCCACGGGCGGACGGTCGTCGCGGCGATCGGCGGGGCGATCACGGCACTCGTCATCGTCGGGGCCGTCTCCGCGCTGCCCGACACCGTGCGCGGCATCGGCTACCAGGTCGAGATCGCCGACCAGCTCGACGGCGCGATCGAGGCCGCGGGCGGGGCCGAGCGCCTGAAGGACTGCGGCCACATCTACACCAACGCCTACACGGTTCCGCTCGTCGCGTGGAACCTGCGCCTGCACACCAACGAGGTGGGCTTCCGCCCGGCGTATCCGGCGGCGATCCTGCGTGTCGCCCACGTGCGCAACCAGCGTCCGCGCCCGCTGCCGATCCGGCTGCCGGGCGGCCGTGTGGTCGCTCGGCACGGGGACTGGACCGTGGCGCTGGCCTGCGGCCCCAGGTGAGACGCTCACTACCCTTTGCCGGATGAGCTCCGTGGCCGCGCGCCCAGAGCCGGTGGGGCGGCTTCGTGCCGGATCGCTGACCACCGTGCTCACCGTCGTGGGGCTGATCGCGTTGATCGCGGTCAGCCTGCTGCTGCGCACGCGGGCGCTGCGGGCGGGCTTCTGGATCGACGAGGGCCTGTCCGTCGGCATCTCGCAGCGCGACCTGCTCGACATCCCCGGCGTCCTGCGGATGGACGGCTCGCCGCCGCTGTACTACCTGCTCCTGCACGTCTGGATGTCGGTGATGGGCGACGGGGAGGGGGAGACCCACGGCCTCTCGGTGATCTTCGCGGTCGCGACCGTGCCGGTGGCCTGGTGGGGCGCGCGCGGCCTGGCCGGCGTGCGCGCCGCGTGGATGGCCGCCGTGCTGGCCGCGTTCCACCCGTTCCTGACCTTCTACGCCCAGGAGACGCGGATGTACGCGCTGGCGGCGCTGTTGGCGCTCGTCTTCGCCTCGTGCTGGGCGCGGGCGTACGCGCTCGGCGACCGCCGGTATCTCGCGCCCGTCGCGGTGTCCGGCGCGCTGCTGCTCTACACGCACAACTGGGCGATCTTCCTGCTGGCGGGCAGCGTCGCCGGGCTCCTCGCGCTCTGGTGGGGCGCGCCGGCCTGCCGTGCGTTCATCCGGGACGTCGCCCTCGGATACGGCGGGCTCGTCCTGCTCTACCTGCCGTGGGTCCCGACCCTGCTGTTCCAGGCCGCGCACACCGGCGCGCCGTGGGCGACGAAGCCCGGCACCGAGCAGCTGCTCGACGCCGCGTTCACGTCGATGGGCGGCGGGGGCGGCGGCCCGCTGCTGCTGATCGTCGCCGGCGCCGGCATCGCGACGCTCCTGGGCCGGCCGCTCGCGGGGGTCGCGCCGGCGATGCCCGAGGAGGAGGCGCGGCGACGCCAGCGCGTGGTCCTCGGACTCGTGATCCTGCTGGTGGGCGGCCTGCTCGCCGCGTGGATCGCGTCGCAGCTGTCGCCGGCGTGGACGAACCGCTACCTGGCCGTCTTCGTCGGCCCCGTCGTCCTGCTGGGCGGGATCGGCCTCGCGCAGACGCGGGCGCTCGGCATCGCCGCACTCGCGGTGCTCGTGTTCCTCTGGGCCGATCCGCGCACGGTCGCGCTGAACACGAAGAGCAACGTCCGCGACGTCGCGGCGAGCGTCGAATACCGCCCGGTCACCACCGGGGATCTCGTCATCTCGACGCATCCCGAGCAGGTCGCGGTGCTGCACTACTACCTCGGCGACCGGTTCAAGTACGCGACGTCGCTGGGTGCGCAGGACGACCCGAGGTTCCTGGACTGGACCGACGTGCGCCAGCGCCTGCTCATGACGCCGCCGACGCCCACGGCGCGCAAGCTCGTGGACCGGATGCAGGCCGGGCAGGCGGTCATCCTCATCCAGCCGATCCTCCGAAGCTACCGGTGGAATGCGCCGTGGACCCGGCTCGTCAAGCGTCGCTCCATCGAATGGGAACGTGCGCTTAACGCGGATCCAAGACTTCGCCGCGTAGAGTCCTTTCCTCGCTTCGGTTTGCGGCCGCCCCCACGAGGGGTACGGGCCGTCCTCTACCGCGTCCGTCCGGACGTCAGCTAGTCTTTAGGCTCGCTTTAGGTAGTCTTCCGCCCTCCCCCCGTATGGCGACACCTGCGCACACCCCCACTGTCCAGCCGCGCCGCTTCGAGCGCAAGGCCCTCGTTCTCGGCGGCGGCCCCGCCGGTCTGACCGCCGGCTACCAGCTCGTCAAGGCCGGCCGTCCTGTCACGGTCTTCGAGGCCGAGGACCAGGTCGGCGGCATCGCGATGACCGTCGAGCGTGACGGCTACCGCTTCGATCTCGGCGGCCACCGCTTCTTCACGAAGAACAAGGAAGTCGACGACCTCTGGCACGAGGTGATGGGCGAGGAGTTCCTGCGCCGCCCGCGCCAGTCGCGCATCTACTGGAACGGCAAGTTCCTCGAGTACCCGCTCGAGGGCATGGACGTCATCAAGAAGCTCGGCCCGATCGAGCTCATGCGCGCCGGCCTCTCGTACCTCAAGGCGGCGGTCTTCAGCCGCAAGGGCAACGAGCAGAGCCTCGAGGAGTGGGTCTCCAACCGCTTCGGCAAGCGCCTGTACCAGCTGTTCTTCAAGTCCTACACCGAGAAGGTGTGGGGCGTGTCCTGCACGGAGCTGCGCGCCGAGTGGGCTGCGCAGCGCATCAAGGACCTCTCCTTCGTGTCCGCCGCCAAGGCCGCGTTCTTCGGCGACAAGGACCAGAAGATCAAGTCGCTCATCAAGGAGTTCAACTACCCCCGCTTCGGCCCCGGCCAGATGTGGGAGGAGATGACCGACCGGATCCACGAGCGCGGCGGCGAGGTCCTCATGGAGACCCCCGTCGAGCGCCTGGTCATCGAGGGCAACCGCGTCACCGCGGTCGTCGCCGGCGGCGAGGAGTACCCGGCGGGCCACATCATCAGCTCGCTGCCGCTGCGCAACGTCGTCGGCATGGCGGGCGACGCCGCCCCGAAGGAGGTCGTCGAGGCGGCCCAGGGCCTGCGCTACCGCGACTTCCTGACCGTCGCCCTCGTCGTCGACGGCGAGGACCTCTTCCCGGACAACTGGATCTACATCCACGAGCCCGGGGTCACGGTCGGCCGCATCCAGAACTTCCGCTCGTGGAGCCCGTGGATGGTCCCCGACGAGACGAAGGCCTCCATCGGCATGGAGTACTTCTGCTTCGAGGGCGACGAGCTGTGGGACGCCCCCGACGAGGAGCTCGTCGCGCTGGCCACCCGCGAGATCGAGCAGCTCGGCCTCACCACGGCCGACAAGGTCGAGAAGGGCTACGTCGTCCGGGTGCCCAAGGCGTACCCGATGTACGACGCCGACTACGCCGAGCGCGTCGCCACCATCCGGTCGTGGCTCGACGGCATCGAGAATCTCCAGCAGGTCGGTCGCAACGGCCTGCACCGCTACAACAACAGCGACCACTCCATGCTGTCGGCGATGCGGGCGGTGGACAACATCGTCCTCGGCACGGATCACGACATCTGGGCGGTCAACGTGGAGTCGGTCTACCTCGAAGAGGACGAGACCGATGAGCATCCGTATCGGAATGCTCCCGAGACCAAGGCCATGGGCCAGCCTCTCGGGTCTGAGGCCTGACTCGGTCGTCCGCGGGGCGGGCGAGGGCGTGGGTCCTCATCCTCCGCTGGCTCTCGCGGGTGACATGTCGGTTGTCGGTCCCTCATCGTCTTTGGCCCGCTCGGCGGAACCGCTCGGATAAGGACCCACGCCCTCGCCCGCCCGTGGCGTCGGCGGTGGCTCAGTCCGAGCTTCTGGCGTTGATGGAGGAGGCGGCGGCTTCGTAGAGGTGGGCGCACTCGTCGATGAGCTCGTCGCGGGGGATGTCGAGGGTGCCCTGGAGCCAGGATTCGGCGACGCGGGCGATGCCGCTGACGAGGATCGTGGCGGCCAGCTCGAGACGCGTGGTGTCCTGAGCGGATCTCGGGCGGGCGCCGCCGAGCTCGTGGGCGACGGCGCGGGCGTAGGCGCCGAGGGCGGCGGTCATCGGGGCGCGCAGGGAGGGGTCCGCTGAGGCCTCGAGGAAGGCACGCGCCTGGCGGGGGTCGTCGGTGAGCAGCTCCATGCCGGCGGCCAGGGCGGCGCGCAAGCGCGCCTGCGGGTCGGCGCCGGCGGTCGTGGCGGCCGCGGCGATCCGCGCGTTCACGGTCTCCACTGAGCGGGCGAGCATCGCGAGCAGCAGCTCGTCGCGGTTGCGGAAGCTCTCGTAGAAGTAGCGGTCGGTCAGCCGTGCGCGGCGGCAGGTCCCGCTCATCGTCACGCCGGCGATGCCCTGCTCGCCGAGGAGGTCGAGGCCGGCCTCGAGCAGGCGCTCGCGGCGCGCGGCGACGCGCGCGTCGGCGCTGATGCCGCGATAGGGGCGGACGACGGGAGGCACGCCTCAATCTTGACAGAGAGCTACCTCAGAACTGTAGAGTTGATGTAGGGCTCCATCAACTTTGCCCCCTGGAGGTCTCTGTGCTGTCCCTACGTTCCGCCGGCGCGGCGGTCGCCGCGGTCTCGGCGCTGGCCGGGCCCGCGTCCGCCCTCGCCGGGCCGCTGGCCGACGCCCCCGTGGCTCGGTGCCTGACCGGCAACCCGGCCGACCTGACCGACGACCCGCTCGTCGTCCTCGAACGCAACGAGCAGTTCGCGCCGACGATCGGCAGTTCGAACATCAACGCCCAGACGTCGAACGGCCGGATGGCGGCCGGCATCGCCGCCGACGGCACGCTCACGACCCTGCGGTGGCCGTCGACGATGTCCTACCAGCAGCTCAAGCACTACTCACCCGATTCGCGGGCACCCCGCGCGGGGGCTGCGGCGAACGAGGGCGTCGTCCTCGGGCTCGTCGTCAACGGCGGGACCCGCTGGCTGCGCGACTTCCCGCAGCAGACCCAGAGGTACGTCGATGACGCCAGCGACGAGGTCGAGACGACGTTCACCGACAGCGCGCTCGGGCTGACTGTGACGGTGCGCCAAGTGGTCGGCGGCGACGTCGACGCCTACGTCCAGCGGGTGACCGTGCAGCGCACGTCGGGCAACGTCACCCCGACGGCGCTCATGGCGTTCGAGAATCTCAGCCTGAACAACTCCAACGTCCCGGCGATTCCCGGCACGGACGGCTGCTCCCAGGAGCTCAGCCTCGACAAGGCCCGCTACGACTGGGGCACAGGCGCCATCGTGCACTGGCTGACGGGCAACGACCTCTCGACCGGCGACCCCGCGAACATCGCGATCGCGATGGGGGTCGGCGGGGGCGTGGACGACTGGCAGGTCGCCGCCGACGCCAAGGACGATCCGCTGGGCCTGCTGCCCGGCTGGACGTACGACGCGTACCGCGACGCCGCTGACGGCAACCTCAGCCGCGGCGGCTCGTACAACGGCCAGACGACGGGCGCGCTGCGCGCGCCGCTGTCCTTCAGCGGCAACGTCGCGACGCGGGACGTCGCGCTCGCGGGCGGCAGCACGCAGACCGCTGCGCTGACCACGCTGACGTCCGCGCTCGGCCGCGGGCAGGCCGCGGTCGCCGCGCAGAAGAAGCAGTCGCTCGCCCCGATCATGGCCGCCGCGCCGTTGCCGCCCACCACGGACGCGAGGGAGCTGCGGCTCGCCAAGCGCGCCGTCGTCCTGCTGAACACGTCGCAGGCGCCGTCCGGCGCGATCCCGGCGGCGATCAGCGTGCAGCCGCCGTACGCCGAGGACTGGCCGCGCGACGGCATGTACTTCGACGAGGCGCTCGACCTCATGGGCGCCCACGACAAGGTCACCGCCCACAAGCGGTTCTACATCCGCACGCAGCGGCGCCCCGGGTTCGCGCCGGTCGGCGACGTGGGGATCCCGATGGGCAGCTGGGCGATGAACATGTACGACACCGGCGTCGTCTCAGGGCCGATTCCGTACGAGATCGACGAAACCGGATTCGGCGGATGGGGGCTGTGGAGCCACTACCAGCACACCGGTGACCGCGCGTACCTCGACGAGGCCTGGCCGGCGATCAAGCGCGCCGCCGAGCACTTCGTGACGTGCAAGGACACGCAGACGAATCTGCAGTGCCGGTCCACCGAGGACGACAACCTCGACATCGGCAACCAGCAGACCGTCGCGGGAGCGATCCCCGGGTGGCTCGCGCTGAAGGCCGGCGCGCAGGCCGCCGCAGTCGTCGGGGACGCTACGGCGCAGGCGCGCTTCGCGGCGCGCCGGGACGAGCTGGCGGCCGCGATCGACGCGCACCTGTGGGACGAGTCGAAGGGCTGGTACGCGGGCATGGACGTCCCGGCGATCCGCAAGGTCGTCACGTACGTCGGCTGGCCCGAGCCCTTCAAGCCGGCCACGGACACGCGGATGCAGCGCCACGCCGACGCGACCTGGGCAGCGTTCGCCCCGAGCTTCGACGTCCCCGCGCCGGGCGGCCGCACCGCCGGGTTCTACGACGGGCTCGCGCTCATCGCGCTGGCGGACCAGTGGCGCGGAGACCCCGTGAAGATGGATCGCCTCAAGCGGGGCCTGCGGTGGATCGCCACGACGCAGGCCACCGCCGACACGGGGCTGCTGGGGGAGAACTGGATCGTCCGTGACGGCGCCGTCAAGACCATCACGGCGATCCCGCAGCTCTGGCAGCACGCGCTGTTCTACCTCGCATCGCTGGAGGTCTACGGCGCGGCGTGACGCGCCGTCACCCCTGGATGAGGGGCGCGACGGCCTTGTTGACCTGCGCGGTCGTCATCGGCGTGTCGAACGCCTTCGGCGCCGGTGACTGATCGCGCAGGAGCCGGATCACCGCGGCGTGCCGCGCCTCCACCTGCACGATGGAGCCGGCCGCCGCGAGGACCTCCTTGCTGGAGATCGACGGGCCGGCGCCGTTGTACGCGCTCACGCCGGTGTCCTCCAGCGTCTGGGCGAGCTTGAGGAAGCTCGCCTCGTCGGTGACGCCGAAGTCGAATGACGGCTTCTTCGCGGGCGTGCCGCCGAGGTCCTTGATCGTGCCCATCAGGGCCTCGACGTGCTCGGCCTCCTCGGCGCCGAAGCGCTTGGCCTGCGAGCGAACGTCACGCGAGAGCTTCAGCTCGGCGCCGCGCTCGTAGAACGCCGTCTCGAGGAACTCGAGCGTCAGCGCGAAGTTCAGGACGTCGACGTCACCCATCTTGCCCTGGGCGAACGCGCGGCGCACGAACGGCGAGACCGCGGTCGCGCCGTAGACCGCGCCGGCCGCCATCGCGCCGCGCAGCAGCAGGGCGTGGCGGGACATGCTCTGGACCTCGACGGTCTCGAGGGGGTGGGGCTGGGACATGGTCAGGGCTCCTTTACGGGGTGACGATGAAGGGCTTGACGGCCTCGAGCACCTGGCTCTCGGGCGCGGGCTTGGCGAACGCGCCGTCCGGCGTCGCCGTCTTGCCGAGGAGGTGGTTGAGGGCCGCGGCGTGGCGGGCCTCCACGGAATGGATCGAGAGCGCCGCGGCGAGCACCTCATCGCTCTGGATCTCCGGGGCCTTGCCGAGGTACGCGGCGGCGCCGAGGTTCTCGACCGTGGCGGCGAGGTCGAGGACCTTGGCGCGGCTCTCAAGCGGGAACTGGGTCTTCGGCGCGTCGACCGGTGTGCCGCCGAGCTTCTCGATGGTGCCCTTCAGCGCCTCGACGTGCTGGGCTTCGGTGTCGCCGAACTTCTTGGCGAGCTCGAGCTCCCGGCCCTTGAGGAGGTCGGCGGCGACGACCTTGTCGTAGAAGTCCGCCTCGAGGTACTCCAGCGTCAGCGCGTAGTTGAGGATGGCGAGGTCGCCGTCCATCGACGCCGTCGTCGTCGTCCGAGGGGCGGCGGTGGACGCGCCTTCGTCGTCATCTCCGCAGGCGGCGAGCAGCGCCGCGCTCCCGGCGACACCTCCGGCGCCGGCGACCTTGAGGAAGTGCCTGCGCGAGCCGCGCAGGCGGGTGGGGGTGGCCACGATGGGTCCTTTCGTCGAGGTCATCCCTCAGGACTTCCATCGCGGCGCGCCGCACGGTTCACCTCGATGAGGGGCGACGCGCCAGGCCGGCGCCGCGCGGTCACGCGGCCCCGGCCTGCGGGCGACGCTCAGGCCGTGGTGTCCACACCGAGCCCCGAGCGCAGCGACCACGTGCGGTCCTGACCGTAGGCGCTTGCGGCGCTGCTGCCGAGCAGGTCGTCGAGGCCGCCGAGGCCCGACTTCAGCTGCTCGAGCAGCGACGCCTCGTCGGTGCCGAGCAGCTCGGCCAGTGTCGACAGCCGGTCCTGGCTGCTGGTTGCGCTGTCCGTACCGTTCGGTGGCGGGCCGGGCGGCGGGCCCTGTGGCCTCGTGCCGTCGGCGATGTGCTCGGCCATCGCGGCGAGGCCCTCCGGGGGCTCCGGCGCGTCGGCGGGCTTGGCCTCCTGCAGGCCCCGGCTGACGGCGTCCAGCAGGTCCTGCCGGTCGACGCCCTTGTCGGCGGCAAGCTCGCTGAGGGTCGAGCCGCCCTTGAGCTGCTGCTGCAGCGAGGCGACGTCGGTGCCGAGCAGGTCGGCGACGGGCTGCATCGCCGCGGTCATGTCGGGCCGGTGGCGGCCCGACGGGGTGACCTGAGTCGTGGCGCTCGACGCGCCGATGGCTCCGATCATCCGGTCCTCCTTTCTAAGGGGTCGGACCGGTGATCGACGACGGAGCCGGGCCGATCCAGTGGACCGGCCCGGTTCTTCGAGAGCTCTTCGCCAGGTCTTCGACTGCCTGGACGGACGGGCTACGGGATCTGGTTCGGCACGCAGATCGCGTAGGCGCGGAGGATCCGGTCGGTCCCCGTCACGTTGCGGCCGGCGACCGTCCAGCCGCTCGCCGCGGCGGTGCCGGGCTGGGCGGGCGACGGCATCGAGGCCGACAGGAACGCGCGGTCGAGCGCCGTCGGGTCGTTGCCGCCGTTGAGGACCGGGATGAGCCACGCACCGCCGCCGCCGATCGCCCGCTCACCGGTCGGGCAGTTCGCGGTGATCTGCGCCGGGGTGCCGCCGGCCGCGCCGGAGACGGGCGCGGTCTGCTCGGTGACGAACCGCGTCTGGGCCGGCATGACGCCCTGGAGCGTGGACTCGTTGACGTCGTTGCCGGTCAGCGAGTTGTCCTTGACGTCCTCGCCGGTGAGCGAGTCGTTCTGCACGTCGGCGCTGGTGACCGAGCCGTCGAGCAACTTCAGGGAGTTCACCTGACCGTCGCCGATCTTGTCCGCCGTGACGCTGCCGAACGCGAGGTCGAGGCTGCCCACCACGCCGTTCTTGATGTCGGAGCTGTTGACCGCCGCGGTGCGGATGTCGTTCTTGTCGATGCTGTTCTTGCCGGGGAGCGCCGAGGCGGGGCCGGCGAGGCCGAGCACGAGCGCGCCGGTGGCCAGAAGCAGGCCGGGGGAACGGCGGGAGATGGAGCGCATGGTGGTCCTCCTGGGGAGATGGTGATGAGGTGCCGCTTCCCAGGTTCCGCCCCGCCGGCTCCGCGGTCCGTCCGCGCCGCGCCGCTCCGTACGTCGCCTTGGCGACAGTTCTTCGACGCCTCTTCGTTTGGGCTGGCGATCGTCTTACGGGGCCGTGGTGGCATGGTCGCGCTCGTGTCATCCGGAGTGAGGAGTCCACCCCCGTGTTCTTTGTTCAGTACGTCTTCGCCGAGTTGCGGCGCCGGTCCGGCAGGACCGTGCTGACCGCGCTCGGCCTCGGCGTCGGCGTCGCGCTGGTGGTCTGCGTGGGCGCGCTCTCCCAAGGCCTCGACGACGCCCAGGACAAGGTGCTGCGCCCGCTGACCGGCGTCGGCACCGACATGAGCGTCGCCCGGCCGGTCGAGATCAGCCAGACATCCGGCGGCGGCCAGGGGTTCGGTCCCGGCGCCGGCCTCTCGGCCGAAGAGCGGGCGCAGCTGCGGGCCGAGAACGGCGGCGCCCGGCTGGCGCTGCGCAACCTCGGCGACCCGGGCGAGTCGTTCAGCACCGACAACTTCGTCAGCACCGCGCAGC
Organism: Bifidobacterium breve; assembly: GCA_945878865.1. Lineage (GTDB taxonomy): Bacteria > Actinomycetota > Thermoleophilia > Solirubrobacterales > Solirubrobacteraceae > Svornostia. The sequence continues at coordinate 62,658 of CAMCUD010000003.1, forward strand.
TGAGCTTCCCGGCGACGGAGGTCGGGAAGATCGCCGGTATGGACGGCGCGAAGGCCGCCGCCGGCGGGCTGACGCTCTCGGCGGTGCACGCCGAGGGCACCGTGCCGGAGAGCACCGGCAACCGGTTCGGCATGCCGGGCGGCGGCGGGCCGCCCGAAGACCTCCAGATCGACAACCGCACGGTCACCGGCGTCGAACCGGCGCAGCCCGACCTCGGCGGGGTCACCCGCGGGCAGCTTGCGGCGGGCCGGTGGTTCGACCCGCGCAGCAGGCCCTACGAGGCGATCCTCACCGAGTCCTACGCCAAGCGCGAGGACCTCGGGGTCGGCGACACGTTCGACATGGATGGCCACACGTTCACGGTCGTCGGCCTCTCCGAGCCGCCGATCGGCGGACAGGCCTCCGACATGTACGTCGAGCTGAAGACCCTCCAGCGGCTCTCCGATCGCGAGGGCCGGGTCAACACGGTCTACGTCCGCGCGGACGACGCCGACGCGGTCGCGCCATTGCAGCGGGAGATCGCCGCGTCGTTTGACGGCGCGAAGGTCACGACCGCCGGCGATCTGGCCGACCGGGTCGGCGGCTCGCTCGTCGACGCGAAGAACCTCTCGGGCAAGCTGGGCACCGCGCTCATCGTCATCGGGCTGCTCGCCTCGGTCGCGATCGCGTCGCTGCTGACCCTGTCGTCGGTGACGAAGCGCGTCCGCGAGCTCGGCACGCTCAAGGCGCTCGGCTGGCGGCAGCGGCTCGTCGTGCGCCAGGTGGCCGGCGAGTCGCTCGCGCAGGGCGCGCTCGGCGCCGTCGCCGGGATCGTGCTGGGGATCGGGGGCGCGGCGCTGATCTCGGCGTTCGGGCCCACGCTCGAGGCCAGCGTCGCCGCGCCGGAGCAGGCGGCCGGCGCGTTGCCAGGGCCGCCCGGCATCGCCGGCGGGTTCGGGGTGGGCGCGATCACCTCCGGCACCGAGAAGGTCGCGCTCGACGCGCCGGTCGATCCCCGGCTCATCGCACTCGCCGTCGGGCTCGCCCTGCTCGGCGGCCTGCTCGCCGGGGCCGTCGGCGGCCTGCGTGCGAGCCGCCTGCGCCCCGCCGATGCCCTGCGCCACATCGACTGAGGACCGGATCCATGACCACAGAGACCATCACACCCGTCTACGAGCTCGTCGGCGTCAGCCGCGCATACGGCGCCGGCGACGCGGAGGTGCACGCCCTGCGCGTCGTGCCCCTCCGCGTCGACCCCGGCGAGTTCGTCGCCGTCGTCGGGCCGAGCGGCTCGGGCAAGACGACGCTGCTGCAGCTCCTCGGCGCGCTCGACCGGCCGACGTCCGGGCAGGTGCGCTTCGAGGGGCGCGACCTCGCGCAGCTGTCCGAGTCCGCCACGACGGACGTCCGCCTCAACGCGCTCGGGTTCGTCTTCCAGCAGTTCAACCTCATCCCGACACTCACGGCTCGCCAGAACGTCGAGGTCGCGCTCGCACCGCTGAAGCTCCGCGGCGCCGAGCGGCGGGGCCGCGCCGACCGCCTGCTCGGCCAAGTCGGGCTCGCCGACCGGGCCGGACATCTGCCGTCGCAGCTGTCCGGCGGCGAGCAGCAGCGGGTCGCGATCGCGCGGGCGCTCGCCACCGAGCCGCGCGTCCTGCTCGCGGATGAGCCGACCGGCAACCTCGACACCGCGACGGGCGACGACGTCATGGCCCTGCTGCGCGTGCTGTCCGACGAGGGGTTGACGATCGTGCTCATCACCCACGACGATGAGATCGCCGCCACGGCCCCGCGGGTCGTCCGGATGCGCGACGGCGCGCTCACGGAGCCGCGGGCGGTCGGCGTCGGCGACCCGACAGACTGAAGCGATGCCCCGGACGTCCGTGCTGCTTGTCGACGACGAGCCGGCCCTGCGCGAGGCCGTCGGCCGTGCCCTGCGTCTGCAGGACTACGACGTCACGGCCGCCCCCGACGGGCACGGCGCGCTCGAGGCCCTCGCCGACCGGGCGTTCGACCTCGTCGTGCTCGACGTGAGCATGCCCCAGCCCGACGGCCTGGAGGTCTGCCGGCGACTGCGGTCGGTGGGCGACCGGACGCCGGTGCTCATGCTCACCGCGCGAGACGGGATCGACGACCGGGTCGCCGGGCTGGACGCCGGGGCCGACGACTACCTCGTCAAGCCGTTCGCCCTGCGCGAGCTGCTCGCACGGCTGCGCGCCCTGCAACGCCGGACAGGGGCGGATGCGGGGCCCGCCGACGTCCTGCGCTTCGCCGACGTGCGGATGGATCGCGCCGCCTGGGAGGTCTGGCGCGGCGACCGCCAGATCGAGCTGACCCGCACGGAGTTCGCGCTGCTCGAGCTGTTTCTTCAGCATCCGCGGCAGGTCCTGACGCGCACCGCGATCTTCGAACGCGTCTGGGGCTATGACTTCGGTGCGTCCTCGAACGCGCTGGGTGTCTACGTCGGCTACCTGCGCCGCAAGCTCGAACAGGACGGCGAGCCACGGCTGCTGCACACGGTCCGCGGTGTGGGCTACGCGCTGCGCGAGGGATGAGCCTGCGCCGCCGCCTCACGCTCGTGTCGGCCGGCGCGGTGGCGGTCACCGTGGTCGCCGCGGCGCTGGTCGCGTACGTGCTCGTGGCGGGCATGCTGCGTGACCAGGTCGACGATTCGCTGCGCGGGATCGCGGCGGTCACCGACGACCGGCTCATCCAGCGTGTTCCGGCGCCCGCCCGGCCGGAGCAGGGCCCCCTGATTCGCGTGCCCGGCCCGTTTCTCGCGGCGCGCATCGTCGACAGCCGCGGCCGCACGAGCCGACAGTTCGGCGGCGAGGTGCCGTTCACGACGCCTCCCGAGGCGACCTCTGTCGCCCGCGCGCCTCGGGGCACGATCCGCATCATCGACGGCACGGACGCGGAGGGCGAGCCCGTTCGGGTCCTCGTCAAGTCGATGGGCGGCGGCCGCGCGCTCGTCGCGGCGCGCAACACGAGCGAGATGGAATCCCTGCTCGACCGGCTGCGCTGGGTGCTCATCGCGGTCGGCGTCGCGGGCGTGCTGGCGGCCGGCGCGCTCGGTCGCGTCGTCGCGGGCATCGCGATGGGCCCGCTCGAACGGCTGCGGGACGCCGTCGATCACGTGGGTCGCACCGGCGATCTCACGCGCCGGGTGCCCGAGGACGGGCCCGCCGAGCTGCGCGATCTCGCGGTGCGCTTCAACCTCATGCTCACGCGCCTGGAGTCGTCGATCCGCGCGCAGCGCCAGCTCGTCGCCGATGCGTCCCACGAGCTGCGCACGCCGATCGCGGCGCTGCGGACGAACATCGAGGTGCTTCAGGCCGCGCCGGGACTCGAGGGGGCGGACCGGGACGCCGCGCTCGCCGACGTCGAGGCGCAGCTACGCGAGCTGGGTGAGCTGGTCGGCGACCTCATCGACCTCGCGCGCGGCGAGGAGCCCCAGCCGGTGCTGCAGGACGTCCGGCTCGACGTCCTCGTCGCCGAGGAGGTCGAACGGGCGCGGCGGATCGCGCCGGACATGCGCTTCACCGTGACGACGTCGCCGTCCGTGCTGGACGGGGACCCGGAGCGCCTCGCGCGCGCTGTGCGCAACCTCCTCGACAACGCCGCGAAGTACAGCCCCGACGGCTCGCAGATCGAGGTCGTCGTCGACGGCGGGACGATCAGCGTGCGCGACCACGGCCGCGGCATCGCGCCGGACGACGTGCCGCACGTCTTCGATCGCTTCTGGCGGGCCGACGCCGTCCGTGACGTCCCGGGGTCGGGGCTCGGCCTGGCGATCGTCCGCCAGGCCGTCGAGGCGCACGGCGGCCAGGTGACCGTCGACGGCGCGCCGCCCGGCGGCGGGGCGCGGTTCGTCCTGCGCCTCCCGGGTGTCACGCCGCCCGAGGAGGCCGGCGAGCTCAGCTCACCTGGCGCGGGCGCAGGCGCTGACGGCGCGCCGCCGCCTCCGCCCGGGCCTGCTCATGCTCGACCTGGCGGGCCAGCTCGTTGAGCGTGCGGCGCAGGTATCCGCGGACCGTGCCGGCCGCGACGTGCTCGGCGATCCAGCCGGTGAGCCCCGCGCCGGCGATGCCGTAGGCGAGCCGCAGCTCGACGTGGGTGCGGCGGTCGCCATCACGCGCGCGCAGGCGGAAGCGCCCGCGCATGTCGACGCCGCTGACCGAGGTCCACGCCAGCTCGTAGGGCGCCTGCCACTCGACGAGCTCGATGAGGCTGCCGACGTCCACCGGACCGAGGCGCATGAGCACGCGGTACCGGGCGCCGACGCCCGTCAGGCGCCGCCCCACGGGCTCGTAGCGCGTCAGGCCCGACCAGAAGCGCAGCTGCCCGCGCGGATCGGCGACGAACCGCCACACGACGGCCGGGGGCGCGTCGATCGTCACGTCGGCGCGCAGCCTCATCCGACCACCGGCAGCCGGCGGGCGCGCTGCATCGCCGTGAGCGTGCGCTGCATCTCGGCGGCGACGTCGTCGCGCACCGCCTCGGGATCGGGGTCCTCGCCGTAGCGCTCCACCAGGTCGATGGGGTGGAGGACCTCGATCGTGAGCTTCGCGGGCAGCGGAACGGTGCCGGCCAATGCGCCCACGCCGATGCCCCACGGCAGCGTCAGGGCGACCGGCATGCCACGGCGCCGGCCGAGGAACAGCGCGGTCTCCTGGCCGCCCGCCGCCACGACCGGCACGATGGGGACGCGGTGGCGCAGCGCGTGCTGCACCCAGGCCGTATCGTCGCCGAGATCGACCACGCCGCGCCGCCAGCTCGGCCGGTGCGCCTCACGTTCGCCGCCCGGATAGACCAGGACGCTGGCGCCCGTGCGGAGCGCGAGATCGGCCGCGTCGGGGGTCGGGCGGACGATCCCGAATCGCCGCAGCCATCCCGACGGCGGCCACGCCAGCGGGGCCGTGCGGGTGACGGCCAGCAGCGGGCGCTCCACGCCGAAGTACGACGAGAACGCGGCCATGAGCATCACCGTGTCGGGCGTGGCCACCCCGCCCGAGTGGTTGCCCACGAGCAGCACCTGTCCGTGGTCCGGGATGTTCCCGAGGCCGCGGACGTCGCCCCGGAAGTACAGGCTGGAGAGCAGCCACAGGCCGGGCAGCCGCTCGCGGATGAAGTCGGGGTCGCGCTCGTCGAGGTCGGGACGAGGCTCCGGTCGGTCGAGCCTGCTCGTCCCCGGGAGCTGTCGCAGCAGCCCGATCACGCCGCCGCGACGCGCCGCAGGCGCCGCCGGCGCATGGGCCGGGCGGCGTTCGCGTGGTCGAAGAAGCCGTGCAGCAGCTCGGTGGTGAGCTCGGGATGCTCGACCTGCGGCACGTGGCCGCAGCCCTCCAGGACGATCTGCTGAGCGTCGGGCAGCCACTCGCGCACGTACCGGGCGAACGCGGCGGGCACGAGGCGGTCGTGCGAGCCCCAGACGAACAGCGCGGGGACCTGCAGCTGGGCCAGGCGCGGGTAGAAGCCGTTCTTGCCGAACGGCGGCTCGAGGTAGATCCGCCGCGCGGCGGAGTAGAGCGCCGCGCGCGCGGCGGGGCTGCGCTGGCGCTCCTTGAACTCCTCGACGATCGCATCGGCGAGCGCGGGATCGATCGCGTCGGGCTCGGCGAAGAAGGAGACGAGCTGCTTCTCGACGATGTCGCGGCGGATGCCGTGCGGCAGGACGCCGAGCTCGGGGCGCGCGAGCCGCACGAGCGGATGGAAGCCCCGCCGGACGAACGCGACGGCCGGCGCGAGGAGGCCGAGCGACGTGACGCGCTCCGGCGCCTGCAGCGCGGCCTCGATGGCGACCCGGCCGCCCATGGAGTTGCCGACGAGGTGCGCGCGGTCGAGGCGCAGCTCGTCCAGGACGCCGAGGACGTGCTCGGCGAACCACGGGGCGTCGTAGGCGGCGCGCACGGGCGTGCTGGATGCGCCGAAGCCGGGCAGATCGACGAGGTGGACGCGGTAGTCACCGGCGAGCCGGTGGCCGAGCTCGAGGAACGAGGTGCGCGAGGCCCCCAGCCCGTGGATGCAGACCACGTCGGGGCCGGTACCGCTGGAGAGCACCGCGACGCGCTGCTTGCCCACCCGCGCATGACGCGTCTCCATGGCGGGCAGGACCGCCTCGGGCGGGCGGACCATCGCCTCGAGGCTGACTGCGGTGTCGAGGCTGCCGCGCACGGTCATCCGCCCGTCGACGATGAGCTCGATGCCCGCGACATCCCCGCGCAGCAGCGAGGTCAGCGAGGTGCTGTCGGCGGCGAGCACGACGTGCGGGCGCTCACGCGACGGCCCGCGCCGCACGTGGATCGCGCGGTCGTCGCTGCGGAGCTCCCACGTCTGGCCCAGGTCGACGACCGCCAAGTGGACGACGGCCTGGGTCCAGGCCGTCGTGGTCTCGGCGGTGACGCGTCCGGGCAGCGCCCGGATCTCCTGTTCCAGCGCCCCCTCGCGCTTGGAACTGACACTTGGAACTCCCATGTGCTGTTCGGCACGGTACTCCCGTGCCCGGGGGAACGCAAAGGTCGGTGCGACGGTTCTCCGGAAAGTGCGGGACGCCGTGCGGCCCCCGCACCGCGTAGGTTTCGCAGGCGATGCGCACGATCTCCCTGCACGACACGCGAACCGGCCGGATCACGGAGGTCCGCCCGCGCGAGCCCGGGAAGATCGGGATCTACGCCTGCGGGCCGACGGTCTACGCCCGGATCCACATCGGCAACGCCCGGCCGTTCGTCGTGTTCAGCCTGCTCAGGCGGTTTCTTCGCGCCGAGGGCTACGAGGCGACGCTCGTCATCAACGTCACCGACGTCAACGACAAGATCTACGCGGCCGCCCAGGCCCAGGGGGTCCGGTCGGCCGATCTGGCCCGGGAGATGACCGCCTTCTACGAGGCCGACACGGACGCGCTGGGCGTCGGCCGGCCCGATGTCGAGCCCAAGGCGGCGGAGACCGTGGGCGGGATGATCGATCTCATCTCCGCGCTCATCGAGGGCGGCCACGCCTACGCCGCGGGCGGTGACGTGTACTTCCGCGTGCGCACCGACAGCCACTACGGCGAGCTGTCGCACCGTGATGTCGACGAGATGGATCAGGGCGAGGGCGTCGAGGGACTGCACCTCAAGCAGGATCCGCTGGACTTCGCGCTGTGGAAGGCGACGAAGCCCGGCGAGGACACGTCGTGGCCGTCGCCGTGGGGCGAGGGCCGGCCGGGCTGGCACATCGAGTGCTCGGCGATGGCCGAGGAGCACCTCGGCGTGGGCTTCGAGATCCACGGGGGCGGCACGGACCTCGTCTTCCCCCATCACGAGAACGAGGCGGCGCAGACGCGCTGCGGCCGCGGCCACGAGCTGGCGCAGGTCTGGATGCACTCCGGCCTGCTGCTCATGGGCGCGGAGAAGATGGCGAAGTCCGTCGGCAACGTCGCGCTGCTTCACGAGGTCGTCGAGCGGTGGGGGCGGGACACGATCGTGTGGTTCTTCTGCACCGGCCACTACCGCCGGCCGCTCTCCTTCGACGACGAGACCCTCGAGGCCGCGCGGTCGCGCGTCGCTCGCATCCGCGATCAGGCACGCCGCCTGGCCGACGGCCCGTCGCCCGCCGACATGGCGCCGTTTCGCGAGCGCTTCCTCGACGCGCTGGCGGACGACTTCAACACGCCGCAGGCGCTCGCCGAGCTGGGCGGCTGGCTCACCGAGGCCAACCGCCGGCTCGACGCGGAGGAGACCGTCGGCCGCGACGACCTCGCCGCGATGCTCGACGTGCTGCATCTCGCCAACCTCCTGGACGCCGACACCGGCGACGGGCCCGCCGACGAGGATCTCGCGCTGCTCGAGGCGCGCCAGGCTGCGCGCGCCGCGAAGGACTGGCCCGAGGCCGACCGCCTGCGCGACGAGCTGCGCGCCCGCGGGTGGGAGGTCCGCGACGGGGCGGCCGGCGCCGAGCTCGTGCGCGCGTCGTGATCCTCTACGGGCGCAACGCGGTGCGGGAGGCGCTGCGGGCGCGCCGCCGGACCGTCCATGAGGTGTGGGCGACGAAGCGGGTGGCCGAGGAGGCGTGGCTGCGCGACGCGAAGGTCAAGGTCCATCTCGCCGACGGCGCCCAGATCGAGCAGCGCTGCGGCGCGCCCGACCATCAGGGTGTCGCGGCAAAGGCCGCGCCGTACCCGTACGCCGACCCTCGACTGCTGCTCGAGGGTCCCGAACCGTTCCTCGTCGCGCTCGACGAGCTGCAGGACCCGCAGAACCTCGGGGCGATCTGCCGCACGGCGGAGACCGCGGGCTGCGGCGGCGTGATCATCACCGAGCGCCGCGCCGCCGAGGTCACCCCGGCGGTCTGCAAGGCATCGGCGGGGGCGGTCGAGCACATTCCGATCGCGCGCGTCACGAACCTCGCCGACTTCCTCATCCGGGCGAAGGAGCGCAACATCTGGTGCTACGGCGCCGCGGGCGAGGCCCGCACGAGCTACCTCGACGTCGACTGGCGCGGGCCCGTCTGCATCGTCCTCGGGGCCGAGGGCAAGGGCCTTCGCCGCCGTGTCGCGGAGACCTGCGACGACCTCGTGGCGCTCCCGATGCGCGGGCAGATCGAGAGCCTGAACGTCAGCGCCACCGGGGCGATTCTGCTGTACGCCGCCCTGCAAGCGCGGTTGCGTCCTTGACAGGGACTCATAATCACGGCTAGGTTGCCGATACTTCAGGCTGAAGTACAGCTTGAAGGTCAACCTTCAACCTTCGGTTTCACCAACAACGGAATACCCGTTGGCGCCCTGGGAGGGGACCGCCTCGGAGCACACACCCCGGTCCATCACGGACGGAGAAAGGGCTGCTTGCTCGTGGCACGACTTTCCTCACGCAAGGCGCAGGACCAGCCGCAGGTCGACGACCTGTACCTCATCGCACTCGCCAAGCAGGGCGACGCGACGGCCTACGACCGCATCGTCCGCCGCTACTACGGCTTCGTGCGCCTCAAGGCGTCGTCGTACTTCCTGGCCGGCGGCGACGCCGACGACCTCATCCAGGAGGGCCTCGTCGGGCTCTACAAGGCGGTGCGCGACTACCGCTCCGACCGCGAGTCGTCGTTCCGCAACTTCGCGGAGCTCTGCATCACGCGGCAGATCATCACGGCGGTGAAGACCGCCACGCGCAACAAGCACGCCCCGCTGAATCAGTACGTGTCGTTCTCGCAGACGCCGGCCAGCGCGCCCGAAGGCGAGCCGACGCTCGACGAGGTCATCCCCGGCCCGCGGGTCAACGACCCGGCGATCCAGGCGGTCTCCAGCGAGGAGCTCCGCGCGCTCGTCGGCTGCCTGTCCACGGCGCTCTCGGATCTCGAGTCACGCGTCCTGGCGCTCTACCTCGACGGCCGCTCCTACGAGGAGATCGGCGGCATGATCGACTGCGACGCCAAGACCGTCGACAACGCGCTGCAGCGCGTCAAGCGCAAGGTGGGCGCGCACCTGGGCTCGCGGGCGGTGCTGAATTAGACGGTCAGTACGCTCCCAGGTATGGCTCCCTGGCTCATCGTCGTCATCGTCCTGGTGGCGGTCCTCCTCCTGCTCGCCGTCGGCGGGCTGATCGCCACCAACCGCCGGACCCGCTCCCACGAGGGACAGCTGCTGGCCGACCTCGAGGCGGTCAACGACGCGCTCGCCGCGGCGCACGCCGCGGACAAGGGCTGGGAACCGGAGCGCCTGCGGGCCGCCGCCGAGGCGGCCTTTGCGGAGCATCACCCTGGGGTCGAGCCTGAGACCCTGACCCTCGTGCAGGTCGACGACCGCCCGGGCATCGAGCAGGACCGGGCGATCTTCCGCGTCGTCGCGCAGGGCGCCGAGCACCAGCTCGTCCTCGGCCGCCGCGATGACGGCTGGTTCACCGTGGAGGCGTCACCGCGCCGGCCGTGAGGCCGGCGAAGAGCTGGAGCAGGCCCTCGTCGAGCGACTGCGCCGTCTCCGGCGCCGCGAGCTGGCGGAGGCCGAGGCCGTCCGCGAAGGCGACGAACAGGGGTGCGACGCGCTCGGGCGACGGCATCCCGATGGCCCCCAGTGTCGCCGCCACGACCTCCTCGTACGCGGCAAAGCACCGGGCGGCAGCCGCCCGCAGCGCCGGGTTGCGCCCCGCCTCGAGGTAGAGCTCGAACTGCGCGATCGTCGCGAGGTCGCCCTCGCGCAGCACCTCGGTGAAGGCCTGCGCGGCGAACCCGGGGTCGACGTCGTCCTCGGCCGCGAGCGCGTCGCTGATCGCGCGCAGGCGCGTGACCTCCTCGTCGACGTGCAGGAGCAGCGCCTGCTCGAGCAGGTCGTCCTTGCCGTCGAAGTAGTAGCTCAGCGATCCGAGCGGGACCCCGGCCTCCTTGGCGACGGCGCGGCTCGTGACCGCGGCGATCCCGCCGCTGCGCACGAGCGCCAGCGTCGCGACGAGGATGTCGCGACGTCGTGCCTCACCTCGAGGCTGTCGCTGACGCTCAGGGCTCATTCCGCAATGCTACGCGCCCAGCACCCGGTCGAGGTGGGCGTTGGCGAAGATCCGAGACGGATCGCACCGCTCGCGCACCTCGGCGAAGCGCTCCCACGCCGGGAACCGTGGGGCAAGTCGCTCGGCGGTCTGGAAGTGGCGCTTGCCCCAGTGGGGCCGGCCCTCGTGCTCGTCGCAGATGTGCTCGACCGCGCGGAAGTACGGCTCCCACGACATGCCGCGGTACACGTGCACGGCGAGGTAGGCCGTGTCCCGGTCGTGGGCGGGGGAGAGGAACGCATCGTCGCCGGCGCCCACCCGCACCTCCATCGGGAAGTTCACGGGGAACCCGGACCGCTCGATCCACGCGCGGGACCGCTCCAGCACGTCGGGCAGCGCGGCGCGCGGAAGGGCGTACTCCATCTCCACGAACCGCACGAGGCGCGGGCTGGCGAAGATCCGGTCGCTGCGGTCCACGCGCTCGCTGCTTCCTGCGGCCTTCGTCAGGCCGCGGTTCAGCGCCGGGATGAGCCCGGGGCGGGCGCGCCCCGCGAGGCAGGCCGCCTCGAAGACGCGGTTCGTCAGCAGGATGTCGTCCACCCACGCACGCCAGGCGGGGGGCGGCGCGGCCGGGACGTCCACGCGCCGGTTCGTCCGGGTGAGCGCCGTCTCGACGTGGGGGAAGCAGAAGAACTCGAAGTGGTCGGCGCCCGCGGCGAGCTCGTCGAGACGGGCGACGGTGGTGGGCAGCGGGGCCGGCGCGTCGGTGCCCTGGAGCGTGAAGGCCTCCACGCAGCGCAGCTCGACCTCGCAGACGACACCGAGCGCGCCGAGCGAGACACGCGCCGCGCGCCACACGTCGGGCTCGTGTGCCGTCGAGCAGCGGATGACCTCGCCCGTGCCGGTGACGAGCGTCAGCGCCTCGACCATCGAGGCGAGGTTGCCGAAGGTCGCCCCGGTGCCGTGCGTGCCGGTGGCGATCGCCCCGGCGACGGTCTGGCGGTCGATGTCGCCGAGGTTCTCCAGCGCGAGTCCGTGCGCGGCGAGCGCGTCGTTGAGCTCGTGCAGCGGGATGCCCGCCTGGACGCGCGCACGCCGCCGGGCGCGATCGACCTCGAGGACGGAGGTCATCCGGTCGAGCGACAGCAGGACGCCGTCGGTCGGGACGAGCGCGGTGAACGAGTGCCCGGAGCCGACGGGGCGCAGGGTCCCGCCGGCGGCGCGCACGCGCTGGATCTCGGCAACGACCTCGTCGACGGATGCGGGGCGCGCCACGCGCGAGGGCGCGCAGCGTTGTTCCCCTGACCAGTTCCGCCACACGCCCTGAGCATGCCGAAAAGCTGGACGCCTGTCCAATATGTCTGCCGCGTGCGGTAGAAGTTGGACGTCCGACCTACTTTGCCGCTACTTTGAGCGAACGGCCGTGTTCATGCAGGCCGGAGAGATCACTGCCATGGCCAATCGCATCGACCGCCGCTCGTTCCTGGGCGCCTCCGCCGGCGCAGCCCTGCTGTGCACCATCGGCGGCACCACCTACCAAGTCAACGACGCGGCCGACCTCGCGCAGGTCGATGCTGCCGCGGCGAAGCTCAAGCGCCCGGCGCCCAAGGCGCGCGCGGCGGCCGAGCTCACGGGCTTTCCCACCCCGACGCCCGCCGAGGGCGGCCAGGTGCGCGAGTACTGGATCCAGGCCCGCACGCGGTGGTGGGACATCATGCCTCATAAGCGCGACGACTGGCACGACGTCCCGATCCGGGGCAAGTCGACGTACCGCGCCTTCGTCTACCAGGAGATGACGCCCGGGTTCGCGGCCCCGAAGGGCCCGCCGTCGATCCCCGGCCCGATCCTCAAGTGCGAGGTCGGCGACCTGCTCGTCGTGCACTTCCGCAACGCCGACCGCGTGCTCGAGCAGGCGATCACGATGCACCCCCACGGCGTGAAGTACAACCCCGAGTACGACGGGGCGTTCATGGGGGCGTACACCCGCACGGGCGGATTCGTCGAGCCCGGCGAGGAGTTCACCTACCGGTGGGAGGCCACGCCCGACAGCGTGGGCGTCTGGCCGTACCACGACCACGGGCCCAACCACACGGTCAACACGATGCGCGGCCTGTTCGGCGCGATCATCGTCTACCCCAAGGGCGCGAAGATCCCCGACGTCGAGCGCGTCCTGTTCCTCCACGCGCTCACGCCGCCCATCACCGGCCTGCCGACCGCGCGCCAGTGCATCAACGGCCGCGCGTTCGCCGGCAACACGCCGACCATCCAGGCGAAGGTCGGCCAGGACGTCGCCCTGCACGTCATCGGGATGGACGACGCGTTCCACGACTTCCACATCCACGGCCATCGCTGGAAGGACGCCAGCGGCACCTACGTGGACACCCCCGCGGTGGGCCCCAACGAGACCATCACCGCCCGCTTCACCGAGGACAACCCGGGCCGCTGGCTCTACCACTGCCACGTCTTCTCCCACCAGGACGGTGGGATGGCGGGGTGGTACGTGGTGGACCGGTGAGCCGCACCACCGAGAGAAGGAGTCCCGTGCTCCGTCGCACCACCACCATCGCCGCGGTCGCCACCGCGGCGGCCGTTCTGGCTCCGTCCGTCGCCCAGGCGGTCGACTACCCCCCGCCGACCAACCCGAAGGCCACGGTCGGCAAGCCGAAGGGGCCGTTCAAGACCCTGAAGGTCAACAAGAAGAAGGGCCCGTACAAGACGATCCAGGCCGCGGTCGACGCCGCCGGTCCGGGCGACACCATTCGCATCGCGGACGGCACGTACAACGAGGGCGTCCAGATCAAGGGCAGCGGCAAGCGCTACCTCAAGGTCATCGGCAACCCGGCGCATCCCGAGCGCGTCGTGCTCGAGGGCAAGGGCGTCAAGGGCATCAAGGCCCAGAACGGCATCCAGGTCAACGGGGCCAACGAGGTCGGCCTCCAGGGCCTGAAGGCGCAGAACTTCAAGGCCAACGGCTTCTTCGTCGTCAACAACGTCGGCTACACGTTCGACCGTCTCGTCGCCGAGCGCGACGGCGTGTACGGCATCTACGCCTTCAACACGAAGGGCGGCACGATGAAGAACAGCGTCGCCTACTACCACAACGACGCGGGCTTCTACATCGGCCAGACGCCGCCGCAGACCAAGCCGATCCGCTCGATCGTCACGAACGTGCAGAGCTGGGGCAACGTCCTGGGCTTCTCCGGCACGAACATGAAGTACGTGACGATCACGAAGTCGAAGTGGTTCAACAACGGCACGGGCATCGTCCCGAACGCGCTGGACTCCGAGAAGTTCGCGCCGCCGGAGGACAATGTCATCACCGACAACGACATCTTCTGGAACAACTTCGACTACAAGGCGGGCAACGCGCCGTTCGTCCTGCGCAAGACGGCCGTCGGCTCGATCCCGTACCCGATCGGCGTCGGCGTCCTCGTGTTCGGCGGCCGCCGGCACCTCGTCTCGAACAACCGCATCTACGGCAACTACCTCGTCGGCGCGGGCATGCTCCAGCAGCTGCTGCTCAAGGACAAGAGCGCCCAGGACCTGATCGGCAATCAGATCAAGGACAACGCGTTCGGCAAGAACGGCACGGACATCAACGGCCGTGAGCTGTTCTACGACGGCAACGGCAGCGACAACTGCATCTCCGGCAACACCGGGGTGCAGCTGACGATGCCGGCGGATCAGTCGACGTTCGCGCCGTGCCCGTTCACGGGCGCCAACGCGTTCAGCTCGGCCACGCAGAACGAGGCCATCGGCTGGGTCGGCAGCCCGACCGGCCAGTGGATCAAGCACCCGCACGCGCCGATCCCCGGTCTCGATCCGCTCGAGACGTTCAGCAAGAGCGGGAAGTACGGGCCGAAGACCGCATGAGCCGTTCGCGCCTGACGATCATCGCCGTCGCGGGCCTCGCCGCCGCCTCCGTCGCCGCTGTGCCGGCGGCGGCGGGCGGGGGCAAGCCCCAGAAGAAGACGGTGAAGATCGGCGACAACTACTACAGCCCGTCGAAGCTCACGGTGAACAAGGGCTCGACGGTCACGTGGAAGTGGCCGGACACGACCGGCGACACGCACGACGTGACGCTGAAGTCCGGTCCCAAGGGCGTGAAGAAGTTCGCCTCCGAGCAGGCCGGGTCGTTCTACTCGTACAAGCAGAAGCTTGCGAAGCCCGGCACCTACAAGATCATCTGCACCCTGCACGAGCAGGAGATGAAGATGACCATCACGGTGCGCAAGTAGCGCACCGCGATCACCCTGTCGTCATGCGGCCGCCTCCGGGCGGCCGCGTGCGTTACTGGACCTTCTCGAGGTCGACGACGAACGCCAGCGTCTCGTTCGGCCCGATCGCCGGCGGCGAGCCCTGCGCGCCGTAGGCCTGGTCGCCCGGGATGACGAGCAGCCGGCGGCCGCCCTCCTTCATGCCGGCGACGCCCTCGTCCCAGCCGGTGATGACCTCACCGGCGCCGAGGGTGAAGGCAAACGGCTCGCCACGGTCCCAGCTGGCGTCGAACTCCTGCTCGGAGTTGAAGCCGACGCCGACGTACTGGACGGTGACCTTGTCGCCCTTCTTCGCGGTCTTGCCGTCGCCGACGACGAGGTCCTTCTTGATGAGCTTGTCCGCCTGCGTCTCGGCGGTGATCTCGATCTGCGGCTTCTTCTTGAGGTTCTTCGCGCCCTTCACCACGACGCCGGTGCCGTCGTCGGCGGGCGTGGCGGCGGTCGTCGTCGCGGTGGTCTCCGCGGGGGCGGCCGCGGCCGTCTCGGTCGCCGTCGCGCCGGACGATCCGGACTCCGTCGAGTCGTCGTCACCGCAGGCGGCGACGCCGAACGTCAGCGCGGTCAGCGTGAGGGCGAGGGCAATCGATCGGGACACGGCGCGGAAGGCTAACGAACCGGGCGCGTCGGCCGGCTCAGAGCTGATCGTCGGCGCGCTCCTGGACGACGCACCCGTACCAGCCGAGGCCCTCGTAGGTCTCGTAGCCGGGCGTCAGGTGGAAGCCGATGATCTTGTCGCCCTCGGTGTAGTACCCGCCCTCGCGCCCGTTGGTCTTCAGCGGGAAGCGCTCGGTCAACAGGCCCTCGCCTCCGGTGGAGGCGATGACGCGGTGGTCGGCGTCGAGGAGCATCGCGCGGGTGCGGGTGCGCTCCTCGTCGGTGAAGCGCAGGCCGTCGACGATGCCCTGCGCCTGCGGGCCCCACTCGAAGAAGATGCCGAGCGCGCCGATCGCCTCGCCGTGCGTCTCGCCGCCGCGGCGGATCGCGGTGGCGTACGTCGCGACTGGCTCGTTGCCGAGCTTCATCACGCGGGTGATGTCGTCGACGGCGAAGTCCTCGCCGCTGCGCGTGCTCATCGCCTTCTCGAACCACGGCTCGCCGCTGACGTTCGTGCCGATGACGTCGCGGTAGCGGTCCGGGCGGCCGTGCGCGATGACCCGGCCGTTGCGGTCAGCGACCCAGAGGTCGAGGTAGACGGTGTAGCTGCTGAGGATCACGCCGAGGCGGTGGCAGGCGTACTGGACGGCGCCGTCGGCCTGAGGGTCGGCGCAGACGTCGACGACGGCCGCGTCGGTCGCCCACCAGCGCACGTCACAGCTGCGCTCGAAGAGGTTGCGGTCGATGAGCTCCACCGCGTAGAGCGCGAGGTCGGTGGCGCGCTGCCCCGGGACGGAGAGCACGAGGTCGCGCCCGAGCCGGTCGAGCTCGGAGATGCGCGGCGCCAGCTGCTCCGTGAGCCCTTCGGACAGCTCCTTGACGTGGCCGGCGACCTGCCCGACCTCCTCGGACACCACGGAGAACGCGGCGCCCCGCTCACCGGCATGGGCGGCCTGGATGCGGGCGTTCAGCGCGAGCATCTGCGTCTGGTTGGCCACGCGCTCGATCGCGCGCAGCTTGTCGGTCGCCAGCTCGGAGACCTCGTTCGCCAGGTGGACGACGCGCTGCGGCATGGAAGGGGATGTCCTTTCGTGCTCTCGAAGAAGGGATGGCGGTGCGCGCCGCGGTGGCGCTGGGTGTGCCTTGGCCCCTTGGTCGGCAAGACATCGTGCCCCTGTAGTGGGGACGGCCCGCTCGACGGATGTTCGAGCGGGCCGCGTTCATCCAGGAAACACGGCGGTTTTCCGTTGTGCGGAAGATCGCCGTGGTGGGCTCAGGAGCTCGTGCTGGCGGGTTGGCGCTCGGTCGCCGCGAGCACGCTCTGGCGCGCCTTGTGCGCGCGCTCGTAGTCGCGGACCTCACGCCGGGCGGTCTCGTCGGCGTCGGCGAGGCGCGCCCGGATGTCGCTCGCGGTCGCTTCGTCGTAGCCCGCCCACGGCTCCGACGTCCTCAGGTTGCCGATGCGGTCGAGGACCGTGCTGCGCTCGGCGTGGCGGCGCTCGTAGGCGTCGACGATGCCCAACTCGAGCTGGCTGAGGTCGCCGAGGCGGCGAACCACTTCGTCGGCGGTGAGGTCGTCGTAGCCGCGGATCGGCAGGTCGTCGGCCGACGCGGCGGCTCCGCGGACCTCACCCTCGACCTGCGTGGCCCCGGGGACCCGGCGGGCCTGTCGACGCGCCGCCTTGCCGCCCTTCTTCGCGGCGGAGCGCGCCGACTTCGCGGTCGCGCGCGCTGCGTCGGCTGCGCCCGTGCGCGACGGGTCGTACGACGGGTCGTCGGCGAACTGCGCGCGGGCCACGTCGTCGGTGAGCGTGCCGAGGTGCTCGCGGATGCGCTCGAGCATCCGCTCCTCGTCACGGCGGATGGAGGCCGCGAGCTTGGCGGTCTCGGTGTCGCCGACGGACGTGGCGAGGCGCTCGATCGCGGTGTACGTCGCAATCTCCAGCGCCTCGGAGGCGGCGGCGTCCTTGGCGTTCTTCAGGAGCTTCTCCTCGCCGCCGCGGCCGCGGAGCAGCACGAGCGGCCCGCGACCGAGGGCGATCACCTGGCCGGCGGCCGTCTCGGCCACGCCGACGGCGAAGCGCACCGGATCGCGGCGCACGCCGAGTTCGCGGGCCCGCCGGCGCACGCGCGCCGCATGGTCGCGCGTCTCGCGCAGGTGGCGCTCGAGGTCGTCGCGGTAGGGGCCGGACGGGGTCATGGCGATCTGCGTCTCGAGTTCGCGCTGGAGGGCGGCCTCGGTGGCGTGCGCCTCCTCGAGGTAGCGCACGATCGTCGTTCGGGCTCGGTCCATGGGGGCCTCCTGAACGGAGTCGGGGTCACGGGTTCGGCGCCCACTGCGCTACCCGGTCCCCGCGCCGGGTGAATCGTGAGCTACGAGCGCGGGGTGCGCAGCGCTTCGTCGAACTCGTCGACGTCCAGCGGCGGGCCGGGCAGGGCGCCGGCCTCCGGGGAGGCGCGCAGGCCGTCGATCGCCAGGGCCAGGAACCGCCGCCACGCGTCGGACCGGATCCCGGCGGTGGAGTCGATCGCGGTGACGAGCATGAGCGTGGTCATCCCGATGTCGGTGTGGGCGAGATCGGCCCGCGCCGCCCCGGCGTCCTGCGCCCGACGCAGGAGCTCGGCGATGCGCGGCACCATCTGCTCGCGGGCGGCGCGGACCCGCTCGCGCCCGCGCTCGGGATGGTGGACGAGGTCGCGCAGCCCGCGGTCGCCGGCCTGCAGCTCGACCGCTCGCTCGAGGAAGCGACAGAGGCCGGCCCATGCGTCGTCCTCGGCCAGGCAGGCGTCGGCGATCCCGACGAGCTCGCCGATCCGCTCGTCGAACAGGATGTCCAGCAGGGCGTCCTTGTCGGGGAACCGCCGGTAGACCGTGCCGACGCCGACGCCCGCGCGGGCCGCGACGGCGTCGAGCGTCGCGCCGATGCCCTGCTCGGCGAAGACCTCGCGAGCGGCCTCGAGGATGCGCTGCCGGTTGCGCTCGGCGTCGCGCCGCAGCGGTCGGTCGGTCGCTTCCGGGGAGGCCATGCCTGGACGCTAGCAGGAAAACGGAGGAGATCTCTCCAGTTTCGTGGTAGCCTTGCCGATGGAAGCGGAGACAGTGCCTCCGCTTTGCCTCCTCCTCCCAGACCGGAACTGCCCATGACCTCCAGCACCGATCCGCACCACCGCCGGCGCTGGGCGATCCTCGCCGTCCTCGGCTTCGCCCAGCTCATGGTCGTCCTCGACGCGACGATCGTGAACATCGCCCTGCCGTCCGCGCAGGCCGATCTCGGCTTCTCCGACGAGGGCCGGCAGTGGGTCATCACCGCCTACGCGCTGGCCTTCGGCGGCCTGCTCCTGCTCGGTGGCCGTCTCAGCGACATCTTCGGCCGCAAGCGCATGTTCATCGTCGGCCTCCTCGGCTTCTCCGTCGCGTCCGCGCTCGGCGGCGCCGCGGGCAGCTTCGGGGTGCTCGTCGCCGCCCGGGCCGCTCAGGGCGCGTTCGGCGCGCTGCTCGCGCCGGCCGCGCTCTCCCTGCTGACCACGACGTTCACCGATCCGACCGAGCGCCGCACCGCCTTCGGCATCTACGGCGCGATTGCCGGCGCCGGGGGTGGACTCGGCCTCCTGCTCGGCGGCATGCTCACCGAGTGGCTGTCGTGGCGCTGGTGCCTGTACGTCAACCTCGTCATCGCGATCCCCGTCGCGATCGCGGCCGCCGGGCTCCTCCATGCCCAGGTCGCGGACGTCAAGCCCAGGCTCGACCTCGTCGGCGCGGTCACGGCCACGCTGGGCCTCGTCTCCCTCGTCTACGGGTTCTCCCACGCGGAGACCGACGGATGGGGCGACACCGTCACCATCGCCATGATCGCCGGCGGCATCGTGCTCCTCGGCCTGTTCGTCGTCGCCGAGACGCGCGTCGCCCAGCCGCTGCTGCCGATGCGCGTCGTCCTGGACCGCGATCGCGGCGGGGCGTACCTGTCCGTCGGCATCGTCGGCGCCGGGATGTTCGGCGTGTTCCTCTTCCTGACGTACTACCTGCAGCAGACCCTCGGCTTCACGCCGATCCAGAGCGGGCTGTCGTTCCTGCCGATGATCGGCGCGATCATCATCTCGTCGACGGTCTCCACGACGCAGCTGCTCGGCCGGGTCGGCCCGCGGCCCCTCGTGCCGACGGGCATGCTGCTCGCCGCCGGGGCGATGGTCTGGCTGACGGGTGTCGAGGTCGACTCGAGCTACGCGACCGCCGTGCTGCCCGCGCTCATCGTCGCGGGCCTGGGGTTCGGGCTCATCATGGCCCCGTCGATGGCGAGCGCGACCCTCGGGGTGCGACCCACCGACGCCGGCGTGGCCTCGGCGATGGTCAACACGACGCAGCAGGTGGGCGGCTCGCTCGGCACCGCGCTGCTCAGCACGTTCGCCGCGACGGCCGCGAGCGACTTCGCGGCGTCACGAGCGCCTAGCGCCGAGCTCGCCGCGCAGGCCGCCGTCCACGGCTACGTCACGGCGTTCTGGTGGTCGGCGGGGATCTTCCTCCTGGGGGCCGTGGTGAGCGCGCTCGTGCTGCGCTCGGGCGTGCAGGAGGCCGATCCGACCGCCGAGCCGGTGCTCGCGCACTGACCCGGCGGGGAGCTCAGACGGTCTCGAGGACCCGCGCGGGCGCCGCCTCGGCGCGCGGCGCCGGCGGGGCCTCGGCCCGGACGGCGGCGGTCTCGCCGCGCTTGCGCGGGCGCTTGACCTTCACGTACTCGGCGAGGTAGTAGGAGCCGACCACGAAGAGCGCGGCGAGCACCTGGGCGGCGAGGGTCTGCCAGTACGAGTACATCTCAAACCAGGAGCCCATCCACTCCGGCACGGTGAACGGCGTCGGTGTCAGGCCGATCCAGCCGAGCTCGCCGAACGTCAGCGCGGTGCCGCCGATCATGACGACGAGCACGAAGCCGACCATCACGCCGGTGAGGATGAGCATCTTCTTGTAGGGCAGCTTCTGGTGCAGCCAGAAGACCGCGACGCCGACGAGCGCCGTTCCGGCCAGGCCGAGGAGCAGGCCCTCGAGGACTGCGGAGCTGCCGTCCTTGAGCTGGAGGGCCTGGAGGAAGAGCACGACCTCGAAGCCCTCGCGGTAGACGCTCGTGAAGCCGAGGAGCACCAGCCCGAGCACGGCGCCCGCGCCCGTCTGCGCGAGGAGCTTGCGGCGCTGGCGGTGGTGCTTGCCGATCCACTCGCTCCAGTAGACCTTGTGGACGAACCAGTTGAGGATCACGAGCAGCACCGCGATGGCGATGAAGCCGGTGATCGCCTCGAGCTTGGGGCCGAGTGGGCTGGCCGCGTCGAGGACTGCCTGGATGACGAACCAGGTCACGATCGACGCGAGGAACGCGACGCCGGCGCCGGCGATGACCGGGCGGCGCTTGGCCTTGTTCGCCCCCAGGAAGCTGGCGGTGACGGCCGCGAAGATCAGGACGGCCTCGAGGCCTTCGCGGAACACGATGATCGCCGAGTTGAAGACGACGGTTCCGTGGCTCTGCGGGTCGGTCGCTTCGGTCGGGTCGACCGGGCCGGTGCTCGCGGTGGCCATGAGGTAGACGATGCCGGCGAGCACGGCGAGCCCGCCGACCCACCACAGAGCGCGGAGGGACGACAGGGTGCGGCGCGTCGCGGGGACACTGGTCGGCGGCTGCATTAGGCATACCTAAGCACATCTGCGGCCGTTGTGCATGAGGGCGCCCTAACTCTCAGAATTGGACAAGACGCCCAGTTGTGCGGGCGTCTCCGTGTGCGCCGGTCGCAGCACGAGCAGCTCGCAGTCGTCGCGCTCGAGCAGCCACGCGACGTCCTCGGGCGCGAGGCCGTCGGTCTCGTCGGTCGCCACGGCGACGACGATCCGGTCGAAGCGCTCGTGCGCGATCGCCTGGCGCAGCGCGTGGCGGACCGTTCGGCCGCGCTCGATCCGGCTGTCGACCGCGATCTGCTGGGCCGCGGCCCGGGACTCGATGGCTTCGAAGACGGGAAGCGCCGCGAGCGCTGCGCCCGGTGTCGCCGCCGTGAGCGGAAGGTCGAGCGGCACCTGCGCGAGATAGACGGGCACGAGGACGGCATCCTCCGCCCGGGCGAGCCGCAGCGTCGCGTCGAGCGCGCGGCGCGACACCGCGGCGCCGAGGAACGGGAAGAGGATCCGATGCGCGGTGGGGTGCAGCTCGGCCGCTCGGCGCCGGCGCACGAGCAGCCAGACGAGGACGACCACCACGCCGGTGAGAATCGGCACGAGAAAGTCCAGCCCGCTCACGGCTGCTCCTTTCGCCGGGTGCGGTCGGCGACGATCCGGACGTCGACACCCGGCAGCGCGCGCACCAGCCGCATGGGCAGCGGCTCGGTGAACCGGCGCAGGCCCGACCGGCGCGACGGGACCCCGAGCAGGATGTACGTCGTCCCGCGCTCACACGCGACGCGGGTGACCGTCCGGACGACGTCGTCACCCGGCTCGATGAGCAGGTGGGCGCCGAGCACCGAGGCCAGGCGCCGCAACCCCTCGAGCTCCTCCTGCTGGGCGGGCGTGGGCTCGCGGCCGGCGGGCGCGACCCACAGCAGGTCGAGCTCGGAGCCGAGGCGCTGCGCGGCGCGGAAGGCGCGGCGGACGACCTTCTGCGCGTTCGGCCCGGGCGTCACGAGGGCGAGGAGGCGCTCCCCGAACGCGACCGGCGTCGTCAGGACCCGGTCATCGCGGGTCGCCGCGCGAAGCGGGCGGTCCACGAGCAGCCGCTTCTCCTGCACCTCCTCGGCGACTTGGCGCAGGGCGACCTCGCGCAGCGCCGAGAGGTGCTCGGTCTTGAAGAATCCGTTGAGCGCCGCCGCGATGCGGTCGGCGGGGTAGACCTTGCCCGCCTGCAGACGCGAGATGAGCTGGTCGGGCGGCAAGTCGATGAGCAGGACCTCGTCTGCGTCGGCGAGGACACGATCCGGCAGGGTCTCGCGCACCTTCACGCCCGTCAGTTCCGCCACCTGGTCGTTGAGCGACTCGAGATGCTGCACGTTGACGGTGGTCCAGGTGTCGATGCCGGCCTCCAGGACGCTCTCGACGTCCTGCCAGCGCTTGGCGTGCTCGACCCCCGCCGCGTTGGTGTGGGCCAGCTCGTCGATGAGGCAGAGCTCGGGCGCGCGCTTGATCACTCCGGGGAGGTCGACCTCCTCGAGCGTGCGCCCGCGGTAGGTGATCCGCCGGTGCGGGACCCGTTCCAGCCCGTCGGCCTGATCCTCCGTCTCCCGCCGCCCGTGCGGCTCGAGATAGCCGATCACGACGTCCCGGCCGTTTGCCGCTTCGGCACGTCCGTCGGCGAGCATCCGGTACGTCTTGCCGACGCCCGCGGCCATCCCGAGATAGATCCGGTGGTGGCCGCGGGCCATCGCTCAGGCGCCGAGGACGTTGTGGACGACGAGGTCGATGAGCTTGATCCCGACGAAGGGGGCGACGATCCCGCCGAGCCCGTAGAGGAGGAGGTTGCGGCGCAGCAGCGCCGTCGCGCCCGACGGCCGATAGCGCACGCCGCGCAGCGCGAGCGGGACGAGCAGCGGGATGACGATCGCGTTGAACACGATCGCGCTGATGATCGCCGACTCGGGCGTCCCCAGGTTCATGACGTTCAGCGTGTCCAGCGGGCCCGTGGCGTCCCCGGACGCCGCGTAGGTCGCCGCGAACATCGCCGGCAGGATCGCGAAGTACTTCGCGATGTCGTTGGCGATGGAGAACGTCGTCAGCGCGCCGCGGGTGATCAGCAGCTGCTTGCCCACTTCGACGATCTCGATGAGCTTCGTCGGATTGGAGTCGAGGTCGACCATGTTTCCGGCCTCACGGGCGGCCTGCGTGCCCGTGTTCATCGCGACCCCGACGTCGGCCTGGGCCAGGGCGGGCGCGTCGTTCGTGCCGTCGCCCGTCATCGCGACGAGCCTGCCCTGCTCCTGCTGCTCGGCGATGAGGGCCAGCTTGCGCTCGGGCGTCGCCTCGGCGAGGAAGTCATCGACGCCGGACTCCTCGGCGATCTTCGCGGCCGTCAGGCGGTTGTCGCCGGTGACCATCACGGTGCGGATGCCCATCGCCCGCAGCTGGTCGAAGCGCTCGCGCATCCCGTCCTTGATCACGTCCTTGAGGTAGATGACGCCGAGCACCTGGCTGTCGCGGGCGACGGCCAGCGGGGTGCCGCCCTCGCGGGCGATCCGATCGAGCTGCTCGCGCAGCTGGGGCGGGGTCGAGCCGCCCTCGTCGGTGACCCAGCGCTCGATCGCCTCGCCGGCGCCCTTGCGCAGGCGGTGGCCGTCCACGTCGATCCCGCTCATCCGCGTCTGCGCGGTGAACGGCACGAACTCGTGGTCGACGCCGGCGAGGTGGCGCTCCCGGATCCCGAACTGCTTGGCGAGCACGACGATCGACCGGCCCTCCGGCGTCTCGTCGGCGAGCGAGGCGAGCTGCGCGGCCTCGGCGAGGTCCTGCTCGGTCACGCCCGGCATCGGGTGAAACGAGGTGGCCTGACGGTTGCCGAGCGTGATCGTCCCGGTCTTGTCCAGCAGGAGCACGTCGACGTCGCCGGACGCCTCCACGGCCCGGCCGGAAAGCGCGAGCACGTTGCGCCGGACCAGTCGGTCCATCCCGGCGATGCCGATCGCCGACAGCAGCGCGCCGATCGTCGTCGGGATGAGCGCCACGAGCAGCGCGATCAGCGTCGCGGTGGAGATCGCGGTGTCGGCGAAGTCGGCCATCGGCCGCAGCGCGACGACGACCACGAGGAAGATGAGCGTCAGGCCGGCGAGCAGGATGCCGAGCGCGATCTCGTTCGGGGTCTTGCGCCGCGACGCGCCTTCGACGAGGGCGATCATCCGGTCGATGAAGGAGGACCCGGGCTCCTGGGTGATCTCGACGACGATGCGGTCGGAGAGCACGCCGGTGCCGCCGGTCACCGCCGACCGATCCCCGCCGGCTTCGCGGATGACCGGGGCCGATTCGCCCGTGATCGCGGACTCGTCCACGGAGGCGATCCCTTCGATGACCGTGCCGTCGCCCGGGATCGTCTGGCCGGCCTCGACCACGACGACATCGCCGGGCCGGAGGTCCTGCGCGGGCTTCTCCGTGCCGTCGCGCATGACGGCGGTGGTCGTGGAGCGCATCGCGCGCAGCGTCGCGGCTTGGGCCTTGCCCCGGCCCTCCGCGAGCGCCTCGGCGAGGTTGCCGAAGACGACCGTCAGCCACAGCCAGACGGTGACGGTGAACGTGAACCAGCCGGGGTCGTCGCCGCTGCCGGCGAGCCACGCGATCGTCGTCACCGCGGCGCCGACTTCGACGACGAACATGACGGGGTTGCGGACCATGTGCCGCGGGTCGAGCTTGCGGACCGCGTCGACCGACGCCGGCCCGAGGATGGACGGATCGAACATCGAGCGCTCTTGCGTGGTGGCGGTCACCGGGTCTCCTCATCGAGGGCGAGGTTCAGCGTGAGCACGTTGACGCCGGGCTCGCCCATGAAGCCCAGTCCCCGGCCGTCGGTGTGCTCGTCGATCAGGTCGTTGACCCGATCGAGGGAGAGGCCCCGCACGCGAGCGACGCGGCGGGCCTGGATCTCGGCGTTCTCGGGCGAGATATGCGGGTCGACGCCGGACGCGGACGTCGTCGCGGCATCGACCGGGACGTCGGCGAGGGCGATGCGCTCCCGGCGGGCGTAGGCGACCGCCGCCTGATGTTGCTGCGTGGCCAGGTCACGCTGGTTGGGGCCGAGGTTGTTGAAGAAGGTCGCGTCGGCCGAGTCGTCGCTCGCGGACGGTCGGCTCTGGAAGTACCGTCGCCGGCCCTGGAAGTCCTGGCCGATGAGCTCCGAGCCGACGACCTTCCCGTCGCGCTCGATCTGCGACCCGTTGGCCTTCCCTGGCATCGTCACCTGCGCGATCCCGGTCACGGCCAGCGGGTAGATGAGCCCGCAGACGACGGTGAAGAGCAGCACGGCGACGGCCGAGGCGATGAGGTCCTTGCGCATCGTCGACACCTCCTAGAACAACTGGTTGGTCAGGCCCTGGACCACGGGTCCGAGCAGGAGGGCGGGAACGAACGTCAGGAGCGCGACGAGCGCGACGGCGCCGACGAGGAGCACCACGAACGTGGGCGTGTCGGTCCTCATGGTGCCCGGCCCCGGAGGGGACACCCGCTTCCCGGCCAACGCGCCGGCGACGGCGAGGGCGGCGAGCATCGGCACGAAGCGCCCGAACAGCATCGCCGCGGCACCCAGCAGGTTCGCGAACGTGATCCCGAACGCGCCCACGTTGTCGCCGTTCGGCTGGACGAAGCCGGTGTAGCCCGCGAAGGCCGACCCGTTGTTGTTGGCCTGCGAGGTGTAGGCGTACAGCGTCTCGCTGAAGCCCTGCGGCCCGCTGTCGTAGATCGAGGGCGCGCCCCATTTCGTCCCGATCGCGAGTGCCGTGAAGACCAGGACGACGAGCGGCACGAACAGCGTGCCGATCACCACCAGGCGAATCTCCCTCGGGCCGATCTTCTTGCCGAGGTACTCGGGCGTCCGGCCGACCATAAGTCCGGCGAGGAAGACCGCCAGGAGGACGAACAGCAGCATCCCGTAGAGCCCGGAGCCGACTCCGCCGAAGATGACCTCGCCGGTCATCATGTTCGCCATCGGGACGGCGCCGCCGAGGCCGGAGAACGATTCCATCGCGGCGTTGACGGCGCCGCAGGACGCGACGGTCGTGACGGCGGCGAACAGCGAGGACGACCCGATGCCGAAGCGGACGTCCTTGCCCTCCATGTTCGCCCCGTGCAGGCCGGCGGCGTGCATCGCGGGCGTGCTGTCGGACTCGGCGATGTAGACGAGGGCGACCGCGGCGATGAACCACACCGCCATCGCGGTGTAGACCGCCCAGCCCTGGCGCTGACTGCCGACCATCCGGCCGAACGTGTTCGTCAGGGCGGCGGGGATGATGAGGATGGCCAGCATGAGCACGAAGTTCGTGAGCCCCGAGCTGTTCTCGAACGGCATCGCGGCGTTGACGTTGAAGAAGCCGCCGCCGTTGGTCCCGAGCTCCTTGATGAACTCCTGGCTGGCGACCGGGCCGCGCGCGAGCGTCTGGGTGCCGCCGGTGAGCGTGGTCACGTCGACGTACGCACCGAGCGTCTGGATGACGCCTTGGCTGACGAGGAACAGCGCGCCGACGAGGCAGAGCGGCAGCAGCACGTAGAGCGTGCACCGGATCGCGTCGACCCAGAAGTTCCCGACCCGCGTGGCCTCCCGTCGCGCGAAGCCCCGGATCACCGCGACCGCGACCGCGATCCCCACGGCCGCGCTGACGAAGTTCTGGACGGCCAGGCCGGCCATCTGGGTGAAGTACGACATCGTCGTCTCGCCCGCGTAGAACTGCCAGTTCGTGTTCGTCAGGAACGAGACGGCGGTGTTGAAGGAGAGGTCCCACGGGGGTGCCGTGAGTCCCTCGGGGTTCAGCGGCAGTGAACCCTGCAGGCGGATGAGCAGGTAGAGCGCGGCGAGGAACAGGCCGCTGAAGACCAGGACGGTCCGGGCGTAGCCCTTCCAGTCCTGCTCTCGGTCGGGCGACGTGCCGAGCAGGCGGTACGCGCCGCGCTCGACGGGGCCGAGGACGGGGGTGAGCAGCACCCGTTCGCCCTCGAAGACCTGCATGAGGTAGCGGCCGACGATCGGGGTCACGGCGGTGAGGGCCGCGATGAACACGACGATCTGCAGCCAGCCGGCGACGTTCACAGCTCCTCCCCGCGCAGCAGCGCGAAGACGAGCCAGGCGGCGAGCGCGCACGCGACCGCCAGGCAGGCGGCGTCGGAGAAGCTCATACGCGCTCCAGTCCGGCGAGCACGAGGAAGAGGGCCGCGAAGCCGAGGAGGCCCAGGACGACGCTGACGACGTCACCTGCGCCGTCGGGCAGTCCCAGAAAGGCGAGTGTGGACATGACATCCACGGTGCGCCCGCGGTCGTCAGGGCGGCGTCAGGATCGGCCGCCGCGGCGTCAAGATGTCGTCAAGACCGACGTTCCGGCCGGTCCTACGCGAACCTGTAGCCGACCCCGGGATCCGTCCGGATCCTCGTGCCGTCCGGGTCGACCTTGCGGCGCAGGTTCGACATGTGCGTGCGCAGCGTCGCCGTGTCGTGCTCGTAGGCGGCGCCCCACACCTCGGTGAGCAGCACGCGGTGGGTGAGCAGCCGGCCGCGGTGGCGCAGCAGCGTCTTGAGCAGGTCGAACTCGATGGGGGTGAGGTGGACGTCGTCGCCCTCGAGCCGGACGGTGTGCGCCGCCACATCGAGCTCGAGCCCGTCGGCGCGCAGGACCGGGTCGGAGGGGCCACCGGATGCGCGCCGCAGGGCCGCCTGAAGCCGCGCGACCAGCTCGCGCGGGCCGAACGGCTTGACGACGTAGTCGTCGGCGCCCGCCTCGAGCGCCCGGACCTTCTCCTCCTCGTCGCCGACGGCCGAGAGCACGAGGATCGGCATCTCGGTCCATTCGCGCAGCCGGCGGCAGACCTCGATCCCGTCGATGTCGGGGAGGACGAGGTCGAGGATCGCGGCGTCGGGCGGGCGGACGGCGGCGCGGTCGAGCGCCTCTTCGCCGGTCTCGGCCGTGACCGCCTCGAACCCGGCCTCGCGCAGCACGACCTTCAGCGCCCGGACGATGTGGGGCTCGTCGTCGCAGACCAGGACGCGGCTCATCGCGCGGACTCCTCGACCCGGACCGGCAGCGGCAGCTCGATCACCAGGGAGGTGCCCTGCCCGGGCAGGGACTCCGCGAAGATCCGTCCCCCGTTGGCCTCGATGAACCCGCGTGCGACCGCGAGGCCGAGGCCCGAGCCGCCGGTGCGATCGTCGCGCCGCCGGTAGAACGCCTCGAAGATGCGCTCGAGTTCCGTCGCCGGGATGCCCGCGCCGCGGTCGACCACGCGAATGACGACCCGCGAGCCGACCGCCCGCGCGCGCACCGAGACCTCGTGCCCGCCGCTGTGCTGCCGCGCGTTCTCCAGGACGTTGGCGAGCGCCCGCTCGAGCTGCCCGGCGTCGAGCTGGACGAGCGGGGTCTCCGGATCGGCGCTGACACGGAACTCCCCGTCACGGGCGTTGATCGCCTGCAGCGCGCCGGTGAGCAGCTCGGGGACCGCGACCCAGTCGGGCCGCGGTTCGGCCGCGCCGGCCTGCAGGCGCGAGAGGTCGAGGAGCTGGTCGACGAGGCGCGTGAGCCGCCGGGCGTCCTGGCCGATCGCGGTGACGAGCTCGTCGCGCTCGTCGTCGCGCAGCACGGGCGAGGCGAGCGCGTCGGCGCTCGTGATGATCGACGTCAGCGGCGAGCGCAGGTCGTGTGAGACCGCGCGGAGGATCGCGGTCTTCAGCTCGTCGCTGCGGCGCAGCGCGCGGGTCTCGACGACCTCGCGCTGCAGCGTCTGACGATCCAGGGCCGAGCGCAGCACCGCCTCGAGCGGCGGGACGAGGCGCTCGGCGATGCGGGCCCGCGCCTCGTCGGGCAGCGGCCCGGGCAGCAGCAGCGTCGCCGGCCGGCGCTGCGCTCCGGCGTCGAGGGTGAACGCGACGTGGTGGGCGTCGCCCCGGGCCTCGTGCAGGACGATCGTCGCGGACGGGACGCCGACCGCCTCGGCGACATGCGCGGCGGCGGGAGGCAGCGCGGCGTCGACGTCGGTGGCGCCGAGCAGCTCACGCGCGAGCACTGCCGCGAGATCCGCCTCCCGGCGGCGCTGCTCGGCGTCGATCGTCCTGGAACGGGCGAGGTCGGCGAGCGTGCCGATGGCGACCGCCGTGACGAAGAAGATCGCGAGCGCGACCCAGTTCTCGCCGTCGGCGATGGTGAACGTGCCGGTCGGGGTGACGTGGAAGAAATTGAACGCGAGCGCCGAGGCGACCGCGGCGGCGATGCCGAGCGCCCGGCCGCAGACCGCGGCGACGAGGATCACGGCCAGGAGGTAGACGACGGCGAGCGAGAGCGTCGGAGCCACCGCGCGGATCGGATAGCCCAGGAGCGTCACCGCCGCGACCGCCGCCACGGCGATCACCGCGCCGACCGCGAAGCGCGGCCGCGCGGGACGCAGCAGGGTCTCGGTGCCGGCGCGGTCCATCGACGATCAGCGTACGGGCGTTCAGCCCAGATCGGGCCAGCGTTCCAGGACCACGGCCTGCAGGTCCAGCAGCGCGTCGATCACGCGGGTCGTCTCGGCGGTCGCCGCGATCGCGCGGGCATGCACGTCCAGGCTTCGCGGCAGGGCATCGTCGAGGTGCAGCGTCAGGAGGTTGGGGACGGTGCGATGGCTGGACGCCACGGCGGTTCGCAGCGCCGCGATCCGGCCGGCCACATCGAGGCGCAGGACGAGGTCGCGCGGGTCGGGCGGCAGCGGCGCGTCCGGCGCGAGCGACGCGACCTCGAGGCGCGACCGCCGCACGAGCAGCGTGAATCGCTCGATGTCTCGCAGCCTCACCGTGAGGTCGGCCTCCTGCTGCTCGAGCGTGTGCAGCAGCCGGCGCCGCGCCATCTCCAGTTCGTCGTTGTCTGCGGGGCCCCGCCCGGCGCTCCGTGCGTCGGTGGCGGCGCCCTCGAGCACGAGGACGGCCGCATCCAGCGCGCGGCCTGTCGCCTGGATGCCGTGCCGGACGACCGGAACCCCCGCGGGCACTTCGGGGATCAGCGCGAGCAGCTGCAGGGCGTCACGCAGCGAGGCGCGCACGTAGCGCAAGGCGACGTGCAGCGCCGGTGCCGTGCCCGGAACCGTGGCGAGGAGCGCGGCGGCGGACGCATCGGACGACCGCGCGTCGGCGTCGGCGATGGCTGCGGCGAGGGCGTCAGCGGGTGAAGGGGGGATGGCCACGTGCGGCCCCGCGGTTCGGCAGACGATGCGGAGCAGGGCGTGGGCGGACGGTAGTGTCGGCGGCGGTCGGCACCCCGAGGAGGACGAGAGGCATGGCAGCACCGCAGTTCGACGTGCGCGGCAAGGTCGCGCTGATCACGGGCGGCGCCCGCGGCATCGGCTTCGGCACGGCGAAGGCGCTCGCCCGCCGGGGCGCGACGGTCGTCATCGTCGACCTCGATCAGGGCGCCTGCAACGAGGCGGCCGCCGAGCTCGGCGGGGACGCGATCGGCCTCGCCGCCGACGTCACCGACCTCGGCGCGATGCAGCGGGTCGTCGCGACCGCGGTCGAGCGGTTCGGCGGCCTGGATCTCGTCATGGCGAATGCGGGCATCGCGTCAAAGGCCGCGACGTTCCGCGCGATGAACCGCGAGAGCTTCGACCGGGTGTTCGAGGTCAACGCCAACGGGGTCATCCGCACGGTGGAGGCGGCGCTGCCGGAGATCATCCGCCGGTGCGGACACGTCGTCGTGGTCGCCTCGGTCTACGCCTTCGTCAACGGCGTCGGCGCTGTGCCGTACGCCATGAGCAAGGCCGCGGTCGAGCAGCTCGGCCGGGCGCTCCGGGTCGAGCTCGCCCAGCATGGCGCGAGCGCGACGACGTGCTACTTCGGCTTCATCGACACGACGATGGTCCACAAGGGCATCGACGAGGACCCGCTGTCCGACCGCCTCATGGGCCAGCTCCCCGGGCCGCTGGCGAAGCGGCTCACGCCCGACCAGGCCGGCGAGGCCGTCGCCCAGGGGATCGAGAAGCGCGCCGCGCGGGTCATCGTGCCGCCCGTCTGGCGCGTCCTCTTCGTCCTGCGCGGGATCCTCGGACCGCTCATGGACCGCTACATGGAGCGCTCGGGCGATACGCAGAGCCTGGCGCGGGACATGGACGCCCGCGCGGGCGAGGAACAGCCCACCACGCTCTGACCGCGCTACGCGTCGTGGCCGGGCGTGATGCGCTCGGCCACGTGCTCGGCCAGCGCCGTGAACGGGCCGGGTGACTCGGCCCAGAACGGCGCGAGCAGGAACGCGTCGTGATCGCCGCAGTCCATCCGGCCGATGATGTCGCCGGCGAAACGGTGGGGGAGGTCATCGAGGATCGGCAGGCCGCGCGGGCCCTCATGCCAGGCGCATCGCGCGAACTTGTCGAGGTGATCGCCGGTCTCGCCGCCGAACAGCTCGGCGAGCGCCATCGCGTCGGCGGTCACCACGTGGACGGCGAGCGCGCTTGCGTCCCGGGCGATCCGCGAGGTCCGATTCCTGTCCGACAGGCACACGAGGAAGCGGCCCGGATCGATGCTCGCCTGCGTCGCGAAGCCGACGAGGCAGCCGTCGCGCTCGGCGCCGGCCGCCACGGTCACGATGAACATCGGGCCGTCGATCCGGCCCGCGAGGTCGTCGAAGGTCACGGGCGCACCGTACCCGCGGAGCGCCTTGTAGGATCCGCGGCGCCCGTCCGAGGAAGCCGGTGTGAATCCGGCACGGTCCTCGCCACTGTGACCGGGGAGCGGGCGCCCACGATGCCACTGGACCACGGTCTGGGAAGGCGGGCGCTCTGCACTGATCCGGGAGTCAGGACACTCGTCCGGGCGTTGCGTCCACGAGTGAATGGAGCCGACGGTGCATGCCGTGGTGTTCGACGATCTCGCACCACGCCGTCCGGCGGGTGCGACGGAAGGTGACCGGTGCCCTGGCGCGCTGCGGCTGCATCAGGCCGCTGACGGGTGGCTCGCGCGGATCCGCATTCCTGGCGGGCGGCTCACGCCCACCCAGCTGGCGGCGCTCGCCGACGTCGCGACCGCGCAGGGCAACGGCCTGCTCGACCTGACCTCGCGGGCAAACGTCCAGCTGCGCGGGCTGCGCGGCGACCCATCCGCCGCGATCGCTGCGGCCGGGCTGCTGCCCGCTCCGGCCCACGAGCGCGTGCGCAACGTGCTCGCCTCGCCGCTGGCCGGGCGCGACCCCCGCGCGCTGCTCGACGGCGTGCGGCTGACGGCGGCGCTCGACGCGGCGATCTGCGCGGACCCCGCCCTGACGGCGCTGTCCGGCCGGTTCCAGTTCGCCGTCGAGGACGGCTCCGGCCTGCTCGCGGGCGCGGACGCCGACCTGCTGCTCGAGGCCGTCGGTCGGGACGAGGTTCGGCTCGTCACCGCGGGCGTGCCGGGAGAGGCCCGGGCGGACGAGGCGGGCGCGCCGGCGCTTGCGGTCGCCGCGGCCCGGACGTTCCTCGCCGGCGCCGACGGCGCCTGGCGCATCGCGCGGACGGCCGCACCGTCAGCACCGTCCGCGCCGCTGGAACTCGGCCCGTTCGCGCAGCCCGACGGCCGGGTGGCGCTCACCGCGCTCGCGCCGCTCGGGCGCCTGGATGCCCAGCAGCTTCGAGGCCTCGCCGCCCTCGGCCGAGAGCTCCGCGTGTCGCCGTGGCGGACAGTCACGCTCGTGGATGCGGACGCCGGAGACGCTACGGCGCTGCGCGCCCTCGGGCTCATCCTCGACGCGGACTCCGGCTGGCGCGGGCTGACGGCGTGCGCCGGGCTCGGCGCCTGCCCGCGGGCCCGACTCGACGTCCGCGCGGCCGCCGCCGCCCGGGCCCGGCGCCGTTCTCCCGGCGACCCGGCCGAGCACTGGAGCGCGTGCCCGCGCCGGTGTGGCGCGCCGCGCGCGGGCGCGGCGACGGTGACGTGGACCACCGACGGCGTCCGGTCCGAAGGCCTCGACCCGGGCGCGGTGCGTGCCGCGCTGGAGGTGGCGGCGTGACCGTCGAGCCTTACCTCAAGGACGGCGCGGAGATCTACCGCCGGTCCTTCGCCACGATCCGGGAGGAGACCGACCTCGCGCGCTTCGATGCCGTGCTCGCGCGCGTCGTCGTGCGCATGGTGCACGCGTGCGGCATGGTGGACCTGGCCGGCGACGTCGAGGCGTCACCGGGGTTCGGCCAGGCCGCTCGGGCGGCGCTGCGCGACGGCGCGCCGATGCTCTGCGACACGAACATGGTGGCGGCCGGCATCACGCGGGCGCGGCTACCCCGCGACAACGAGGTGGTCTGCACGCTGCGCGAGCCCGAGGTTCCGGCGCTCGCCCGGGAGCTGGGGACGACGCGCAGCGCTGCGGCGATGCAGCTGTGGGGTGCGCGCCTCGGGGGCGCGCTGGTTGTCGTCGGCAACGCGCCAACCGCGCTCTTCCACCTGCTCGAGCTGGTCGACGCAGGCGCACCGCGTCCAGCCGCGGTCATCGGCATCCCTGTCGGGTTCGTCGGCGCGGTGGAGTCGAAGGTCGCGCTGGCCCGGCACGCCGGCGGCTTGGAGTACCTCGTCGTTCACGGGCGGCGGGGCGGCAGCGCGATGGCGTCCGCCGCAGTCAACGCGCTGGCGCGGGACGAGGAGATCTGATGGCGGCAGGAAGGCTGTTCGGCGTCGGGGTGGGTCCCGGCGATCCCGAGCTCGTCACGGTCAAGGCGCAACGGATCATCGCCGCGGCCGACGTCGTCGCGTATCCCACGACCCGGGCGAAGCAGCCCATCGCGCGGGGCGCGGCGGATCCCTACGTGCGTGGCGACCAGATCGAGCTGCCGCTGCGCTACCCCGTGACCACGGGGGTCACCGAGCACCCCGGGGGCTACGAGGGCGCGCTGCGCGACTTCTACGACGAGGGCGCTGCCGCCATCGCGGCACACCTCGACGCGGGGCGCGACGTCGCCGTGCTCTGCGAGGGTGACCCGTTCCTCTATGGCTCGTACATGTACCTGCACGAGCGGCTGGCGGGCCGCTACCGCACCGAGGTCGTCCCCGGCATTCCCGCGTTCGCCGCGGCCACGGCGGCCGCGGGCAGACCGCTCGCCCAGCGCGACGAGGTGCTGACGATCCTGCCCGGGACGCTGCCCGCCGCCGAGCTGCGCGCGCGGCTGGCGAGCACGGACGTCGCGGTCGTGATGAAGCTCGGCCGCACCTTCGAGCGCGTCACCGCGGCGCTGGAGGCCAGCGGCCTCGGAGCCGGCTCGGTGTACGTCGAGCGGGCAAGCCACGCGACGCAGCGGGTCGCGCCGCTGCGCGAGGTGGCGGGCAAGGTGCCGTACATGTCGCTCGTGCTCGCCCCGACGGGCGCGCGCGAGGCGGCGCATGGTCGCGACGCCGGGGAGGTCGCCGTCGTCGGCCTGGGCCCGGCCGGACCGGAGTGGCTGACGCCCGAGGCGCGGGGTGCCCTGGCCGCCGCCGATCACGTCGTCGGGTATCAGACCTACATCGACCGCGTCCCGGTCCGCGCCGGCCAGAAGCGCCATGCCTCGGACAACCGCGTCGAGGCCGACCGGGCGCGGCACGCGCTTGACCTCGCGGCGGGCGGGGCCCGCGTGGCGGTCGTCTCCTCGGGCGACCCAGGCATCTTCGCGATGGCGTCGGCGGTCCTCGAGCAGCTCGAGGCGGGCAACGGGCAGTACGCGAACGTCGACGTCCGGGTCGTCCCCGGGCTGTCGGCGATGCAGGCCGCCGCCTCGCGGGTTGGCGCGCCCCTCGGCCACGACTTCGCGGTCATCTCGCTGTCGGACATCCGCAAGCCGTGGGACGTCGTCGCCCGCCGGCTCGAGGCGGCGGCGGCCGCCGACCTGGCGATCGCGCTCTACAACCCGGCCTCGAAGACACGTCGCGAGCAGCTCGATGCGGCCCGCGAAGTCCTGCTACGCCACCGCACGCCGGACACGCCGGTCGTGGTCGCCCGCGACGTGGGGGGCGAGAGGGAGCGGGTGGAGGTCACGACGCTCGGCGTGCTGCCCGTCGAGCGCGTCGACATGCGCACGCTGCTCGTGATCGGGAGCTCGCAGACCCGCGTGCTCGACGGCGGGCAGGTCTACACGCCGCGCAGCTACCCGGGCTGACGGCGCCGCAGCAGGTACGTGTCGAACATCCAGCCGTGCTTCTCGCGCGCGCCCGCACGCGCGAGCGAGATATCCTCCTCGACGTCGCGAACCGGGCCGGAGATGAGCAGTTCGTCGGGCGTGCCGAGGTAGGCGCCCCAGTACACGTCGACGTCGTCGGGCGCCCGGCGCCATGCCTCGCGGGTGTCGAGCAGGACGACGGCGTCATCGACGTCGTCGGGCACTCTGTCGGCGTAGCGCCGGCCCGGCGTCAGCTCGATCGCGCCGCCGAGCCGGTTCAGCGCGATGCCGTGCGCGGCGGCCAGCGCCTGCGGGCTGCTGATGCCCGGGACGACCTCGATCGCGAGATCCGCCAGCGCGAGGTCGTCCAGCACGTCGAGCGTGCTGTCGTAGAACGCTGGGTCGCCCCAGACGAGGAACGCGCCGGTCTCGCCGTCGCGCAGGTGGGCGTCGATCGCGGCGCCCCAGCGGCGGGCGCGCTCGGCGCGCCAGATGGTGACGGTCGCGCGATAGTCGGCGGGGGTTCGCTCGCGGTCGGGGTCCTCGATCGTCACGACCCGCGGCTCCTGGGTGGCGTGCTCGGCGAGCATCTGCCGGCGCAGGTCCTCCAGCGGACGGGTGGCGCGGCGCTTCTCCACGAGGAAGACGACATCGGCGCGGCGCATTGCCTTGATGGCCTGGAGCGTCAGGTGGTCGGGGTTCCCGGCGCCGATCCCGATGACGAGCATGGTTCTCAGGCCAGCCACTGCAGCGCCTCCTCGACGGTCGGGACGGTCGGCACGCCGGGACGAGGTGGGCGGTCGACGACGATGACGGGGATGCCGCGCTCGCGGGCGGCGCGCAGCTTGGGGGCGGTGTGCTCACCGCCGCTGTCCTTCGTGACCAGGACGTCGATCCCGTGCTGGGTGAGAAGCGCCCGCTCGCCCTCGAGGCTGTACGGGCCGCGGTCGAGCAGCAGCAGGTGACGCGGTGGCAGGGGCGGCATCGGCGGATCGACACAGCGGACCAGGAACCACGGCGCGTCGAGGTGGGCGAAGGCGGGAAGGCCCTGACGGCCCGTGGTGAGGAAGACCCGCGCGCCGTCGATCGCGGCGGCGGCCTCCTCGAGCGAGGCGACGCGCCGCCAGTCGTCGCCGGGTTGCGCGGTCCATCTGGGCCGTTCGAGGCGGACGAGCGGCACAGCGGCCGCCGGGGCGGCCCGCGCGGCGCTGGCGGAGATGCGCTCGGCGAACGGGTGCGTCGCGTCGACGACCGCGGTGACGCCGTGCTCGCGCAGCCATGCCGCGAGCGCGTCGGGGCCGCCGAAGCCACCGACACGGACCTCGCCGACCGGGAGCCGGGGCCGCGCGACGCGGCCCGCGAGGGAGGAGACCACCGGCCGGCCGGCGTCGTGCAGGCGGGCGGCGAGCTCGCGAGCCTCCGCGGTGCCGCCGAGGATGAGCACGCGGCCGGTCATCGCGCGCGGTGGGCCGAGTAGAGGTGGCTCTCGCAGCCGCGGGCGTCGCCGAGGGCGGGGCCGACGAGGATCATCGCCGTCCGGCGGAGCCCGGCCGCCTCGACCTGCCCGGCGACGGTCGCGACCGTCCCGCGAAGGATCTCCTCGTCGGGCCAGCTCGCGCGGGCGACGACCGCGGCCGGACAGTCGTCGCCGTAGTACGGCGCGAGTGTGGCGGCGATCTCGTCGATCGCCTGCGTCCCGAGGTGGATCGCGAGCGTGGTGCCGTGGGCGGCGAGATCGGCGAGCTGCTCGCCAGCCGGCAGTGCGGTGGCGCGCCGCGCGTGGCGGGTGAGGATGAGCGACTGCGCGACGCCGGGACGCGTGAGCTCCTGGCCGAGCGCGGCAGCCGCGGCGGCGAACGCGGGGACGCCGGGGGTGAGCGTGTACGGGATGCCCAGGGCGTCGAGGCGCCGGAGCTGCTCGCCGACGGCGCTCCAGATCGACAGGTCGCCGGAATGCAGGCGCGCGACGTCCTCGCCGCGCTCGTGGGCGGCCCGCAGTTCAGCGACGATCTGGTCGAGCGTCAGGTGCTGCGTGTCGACGACGTGCGCGCCGGGTCGGCAGTGCGCGAGGATCTCCGGCGGCACGAGGGCGCCCGCGTACAGGCACACGGGGGACGCGGCGATGAGATCCCGCGCGCGCAGGGTGAGGAGATCCGGGGCGCCGGGGCCGGCGCCGATGAAGTGCGCGGTCATGCGTGGGGGCGCTCCAGGGTCCACTGGGTCAGGGGGAGATGGGGGCGCCATGCGGTGAATCGGCCGAGCGGCTCGGCGCGGCTCACCGCAAGCCTCGTCAGGCGGCCACCATGTGCTGCGTGGGCGGCGATCAGGACCTGCTCGGTCTCGATCGTCACCGCGGTGGCAACGAGCCGGCCCCCGGGGCGCAGCGCGCTGAGGCAGGCGTCGAGCACCCCCTCGGCGGTGAGCCCGCCGCCGACGAAGATCGCATCCGGTGCCGGGAGACCGGCGAGCGCGGCGGGCGCGCGGCCCTCGACGACGTCGAGGTGTGGGACGCCGAGCGCCGCGGCGTTCTCACGGGCGCGGTCGGCGCGGTCGGCGCGTGGCTCGATCCCGACGGCGCGCATCGCGGGGTGCGTACGCAGCCATTCGATCCCGATCGACCCGCTGCCGGCGCCGATGTCCCAGAGCAGCTCGCCGGGCAGTGGGGCGAGCGCCGCGAGGGTCAGCGCACGCGCTTCGCGCTTCGTCAGCTGGCCGTCGTGGTCGAACGCGTCGTCGGGGAGGCCCGGCGTCCGGCCGAGCACCCGCGCGCCTGGGGCAGCCCGGCAGTGCAGCGCGAGGGTGTGCAGCTGCGCGGCGGTGCCGCGGTGCGCGTCCGCGGTCGTCGCGCGGACCTGCTCGTGTGCGCCGCCGAGGTGCTCGAGGATCGTCATCTCGGTCGGTCCCCAGCCATGGTCGCGCAGGAGTGCGGCCACGTCGTTCGCGCCATGGCGGTCGGAGACGTAGACGACCAGGCGCCGTCCGGGCGCCAGGGCGGGCAGCAGCCGCGCGATGGGCCTGTCGACGAGGCTGACGAGCTCGGTGTCGGCCATCGGCCAGCCCAGCCGCGCGCAGGCCAGCGACCATGCCGAGGCGGCTGGGAGCACGTGCAGGCGATCCGGCCCGGCTCGCCGCGCGAGGGATGCGCCGACGCCGTGGAGCATCGGGTCGCCGCTGGCGAGCACGACGACGGGGTCGGCGGTGCGTGCGAGGTCGTCGAGCATCGGCGTCATCGGCGACGGCCACGGCTCGCGGGCTGCTCGCGTCGCGTCGGCCGGGACGAGGTCGAGGTGTCGCGTGCCGCCCACGATCCGCGCCGCGCCGGCGATGGCCTCGCGTGCGGGCGTGGCCAGGCCGTCCCAGCCGTCGTCGCCGATCCCCACGACGGTGATCACGCGAGGGCCTCCACGAGCCGGGCGTTCGAGGCGGGCTCGCGGGCGGTGATCCGCAGGTGCTGCGCGGTGAGTCCCGGGAACGACCCGCACGGCCGGGCGGCGATGCCGGCGTCGCGGAGCCGGCCGAGCGCGCCGTGACCAGGGTGGGTCAGCACGAAGTTCGCCGCTGCCGGCCAGCGGCGAACGCCAGCGTCGTCCAACCGCCGCTCGAGGTCCTCGCGTTCGTGGCGGACGCGCACGGCGATGGCGGCGAGCTCTTCGGGCCGCTCGGCGGCGGCGCGGAGGACCGCGAGCGCGACCACGTTGGCGCTCCACGGCGGGCGGACCGCGCGGAGCCGGTCCGCCACGGCTGC
This sequence comes from Bifidobacterium breve, assembly GCA_945878865.1. Lineage (GTDB taxonomy): Bacteria > Actinomycetota > Thermoleophilia > Solirubrobacterales > Solirubrobacteraceae > Svornostia. The sequence goes on from CAMCUD010000003.1 coordinate 101,442, forward strand.
GGCGGCCAGGGCGTAGCCGACGCGCAGGCCGGGGACGGCGAGCGCCTTGGTCAGGCTCCGCACGACGATCACGTCGGCGGGCGCATCGCGCGCGAGGCTGCCCGGCTCGCCGGGGACGAGGTCCATGAACGCCTCGTCGACGACGACGGTCCGGCCCGGGCGGCGTAGTGCGAGGATCGCCCCGGCCCCGACGAGCGTGCCCGACGGGGACGCCGGGTTCCCGACGACGACGAGGTCGGCGTCGGCGGGCACGGCGGCCGGGTCGATGGCGAACCCCGCGTCGGGGTCGCGCAGCACGCGAGTGACGGGCACGCCGTGGGCGCGCAGTGCCGCTTCGCTCTCGGTGAACCCGGGGTGCAGGACCGCGGCATGGCGCGGGCGCAGGGCGGCGGGGAGCAGCCACAGCGCCTCAGCCGCGCCGTTGGTCGCGACGACGTCCTCTGCCGCGCGGCCGTGGCGGGCGGCGGTGGCCGCCACGGCTTCGTCCTCGCGCGGGTACGCCGAGACGTCGGCGCGCAGGGCGTCGGCCAGCCAGGCCGGTGGGCCGCCCGCGACGACGTTCACCGCGTGGTCGGCGGCGCCGGGCGGCACGAGCCGGTCGCCGTGGGTGCGCAGCTCTTCGCCGTGGCGACAAACGCATGCGTGACGTGCAGAACTCGCCACGGCGGGAAGCTCGATCGCGCGGCCGGCCACCACATGCACCGCTCGCGTGCTCGCCGCGACTGCGAGCTGCGCGGCCTCGCCGAGGAGGTCGACCCAGGCGCGGGCCTGCGGGTCGGCGGGTAGCACCCCGCCGCCGGCCTCCTCGATCACGAGCGCCACCGGCGCCGGCCGCGCGGTGGCCGCGGCCACCAGGCGCCGGATCCGGTCGAGCGGGTCGGCCCACCCGTGGTGCAGCGCCGAGGCCAGCCACACGCCGAGCCCGTCGACGAGCACCGCGGCGTCGCCGCCGAGGACATCGAGCTCTGGGCCGGCCTCCACGGTCTCCCACGACGCGGGCCGCCGCGCGACGTGGCGCGCGATGCGGTCCTCCATGCCGGCACCTGCTTCCGCGGTCGCCACGTACCGCACCGGCAGCTCCCACGACGCCACGAGCTCCTCCGCCCACGCGCTCTTGCCCGAGCGCGCGCCGCCGAGCACGACGATCAGACCCACAGCGCCTCCCGCGCCCTCGCGGCGGCGACGAACCGCTCGGCGACCTGCGGGAACGCCGCCCAGTGCAGATGCAGGTAGCTCGCGCTGAGGGTCGGCGTGGTGAACCCCTCGCGCCGCTCCCGTCCCCGGGCGCGCAGGATCCAGGCGGCGTCCGGCCCGCACGACGGGTCGACGGTGGAGTAGTGGAACTCGTGGCCGCGCAGCACGTCGCCCGCGGCTGCGACCGGCGAATCGGACTGCGCACGTGCTTCGCGGTATCCCAGCGAGAGGCGCCCCGCCATCCGCGCCCGACCGGGGACGACGCCGCACATCGGCTGACCGTCGAGCTCTTCGCAGAGATAGAGCAGTCCGCCGCACTCGGCGATGGTCGGCAGGCCGTCGCGGACGGCGCCCGCGACGGCGCGGCGCAGCGAGGTGTTGCCGGTGAGCTGCTCGGCGTAGACCTCGGGGAACCCGCCCGCCAGCAGCAGGGCCGACGTGCCCTCAGGCAGACAAGTGTCGGTGGCCGGGTCGAACGGGACGAGCTCCGCGCCGGCCGCGCGCAGCAGCTCGAGGTTCTCCGCGTAGTGAAACGAGAAGGCGCTGCCGGCCGCCACCGCGATCCGCACGGGCGGCCCCTCGACCAGGGGCGGCGCCCACGGGTCGACGGGCAGCGGCGGCGCGGCGCGCGCCAGGCGCACGAGGTGCTCGAGCTCGACGTGCTCGGCCACGGCGTCGGCGAGCGCGTCGAGCGCGCGTCGTGCCTCGGCGGCCCGCTCGGGCGCGGGGACGAGCCCGAGATGTCGTTCGGGCGTCGCGAGCCGCTCCGAGCGGCGCACCGCCCCGACCACCGGCACGCCGAGCGGCTCGATCGCGTCGCGCAGCAGCGCCTCGTGGTGCTCGGAACCGACCCGGTTGAGGATCACCCCCGCGATACGCACGTCGCGATCGAAGTCGCGGAAACCGAGGACCACCGCCGCCGCCGATCGCGCCATCGCTGTGGCGTCGACGACGAGCACGACCGGGCTGTCGGTGAGCTTCGCCACGTGCGCCGTCGACGCCAGCTCCCCGCGCCCGGACGCGCCGTCGAACAGCCCCATCACACCCTCGATCACCGTGATGTCCGCGCCCGCGCAGCCGTGCAGCAGCAGCGGCGCCACGAGCTCGGGGCCGGCCATGAACGCGTCGAGGTTGCGGCCCGGCCGGCCGCTGGCCATCGCGTGGTAGCTCGGATCGATGTAGTCCGGGCCGACCTTCGCGCCCTGGACCACATGGCCGCGGGCGCGCAGCGCGCCGATGAGCCCGCAGGCGATCGACGTCTTCCCGGCGCCCGAGCTGGTTCCGGCGACGACGAGGCGCGCGCTCACGGGCGCTCCACCGGCAGCTCGGCGACCCACCGCTCCGTCATCCGGCGTCCGGTCGTGGCGCTCGCGGTCGCCCGCCGCTTCGGCATGGCGAGCACCGGGAGATCCTCGTCGTCGGGCAGCTCGTCTTCGATGGCGCCCTGCTCCCACACGACCGCGGGGACGGGCGCGTCGTCGTGCAGGCCGGTGCGCGGGTCGGTGCCGTGGTCGGGTGCAACGGTGAGCCGGCCGCCGTGGGTGAGCACCGCGGCGGCGATCGGGGCGAGCACCTGCTCGTCCGCGGCGCTCAGCGCCGCGACCTTCGCGTCGGGATCGAGCCGATGCGCGGCGTCGTCGGCGCCGGGCACGTGCACCACGACTCGCGGCGTGCCCGCCTCGATCTCCGCGACCGCGCCGTCCCTGGCCACCCGCGCGCCGAGCAGCGCTGCGAGTCCGGCTGCGGCGCCGGGTGCGGCGATGAAGACGATGTCCGCGTCGAGGATCCGCGGCGGGACGATGCCCTCGGGCCACACCCGCGCTCCTTCGGGCTCACCCTCGCCGATCACCAGCGCGGCCCGGTCGGTCAGCCGGTGGACCTCGGCGCCCGCGGGCACAGCCGTCAGCCCGTCGACGCGGCGCGCCGGTCGCCCGCCCAGCTCGATACCCCGCCCGGCCGCCTCCAGCGCCGCCCGGTCCACCGGCGCGGGCGGCGTCCAGCCGAGCAGGACCGCAATCCCGGTCTCCGACCCCGCAGCCAAGCCCTCGGGCGTCGTGCGCAGCCGCCGTACCGTGCCGCCCTGCGCGAGCGCGTCGAGCACCGGCGTGTCGGCGCGCTCCAGTGACGTCGGCTCCTCGTCGACGACCGGCTCGCTCGCTCCGTCGAGGATGACGAGGACGTCGCTCACCACTCGATTCCCTGCTGGCCGCGGATGCCCTGTTCCATCTGGTGCTTGACGAGCGTCACGTCGCTGACGAGGTCCGCGGCGTCGATGAGGGCCTGCGGGGCGTCACGCCCCGTGATGACGACGTGCTGGAACCCGGGACGCGTCGTCAGCACCTCGACGACCTCGTCGACGTCGACCCAGCCCCACTTCAGCGGGTACGTGAACTCGTCGAGCAGGAGGAACTCGTAGCGCTCGGCGGCGACCCTCTCCCGGACGTGCTCCCATCCCGCCCGCGCGAGGTCGGCGGACTCCTCGAGGTCACGGCTGATCCACGACCAGCCGTCGCCCATCTTCTCCCAGTCGATCCCGCCGAGCTTCTCGGCCGCCTTCTGCTCGCCGACCTTCCACTTGCCCGACTTGACGAACTGGAAGACGCCGCAGCGGTAGTCGCGCGCCCAGGACCTCAGCAGCATCCCGAAGGCGCTCGTGCTCTTGCCCTTGCCCTTGCCCGTGATGACGATGAGCAGCGGCCGGTCGCGCGGCTTGCGGCGCTTGGGCTCGGCCGTGCCGCGGTCATGCGGGGTGTGGGGGACGTCGACGTCGGTGTTGCGGGTGAGGGCGTCGGTGCTCATGCGGCCTCCAGTCGGGTCAGGTCGGCGCCGGCGCTCGCGGCGAGCTCGGCGGCGAGGCCGAGGCGGGCGCGGCCGTCCTCGAGGTCGGCGACGACCGTGCGATCCGCGGCGGCCGCGAGGCGGCGCAGGGCGGTGCGGGCGCGGCCGTCCTCGTCGGGCGCGCGGCCGTCAGTCAGCAGGACGGCGAGCCGGGGCCGGTCGGCGCGGTCACGCTCGAGGAGCTCCGCGGCGTGGTCGAGGCCTGCGGCCAGGGGCGTGCGGCCACCGGCGGGCAGCTGCGCGGCCTGCGCGGCAGCGGTCTCCAGCGGGGTGCCGGGCGCCACGAGGGTGTGCGCGCCGGTGCCGGCGAAGGTGACGATCGCGATGTCGTCGCGCCGCGCGTAGGCCTCGCGCAGGGCGCGCTCGATTGCGCCTTTGACCCGGGCCAGGCGCCGCTGCGCGCCCATCGATCCGCTCGTGTCGACGACGAGGCACAGCAGCGCGCCGCGCCGGCCATCGGTGATCGCGGTGCGCGGCGCGGCATCGCCGCGCAGGCGCGCGAGCAGGGAAGGGAGGGCGGCGATGGGGTCGTCGTCGGTCGCTGGGCGGCTGTCGATCGCCGCGAGCGTCCCGCCGCGGCGGGGGACGACCAGGGCGTCGGATGGGAGCCGGGCGCCGACCGCCGCCGGCATTCGCGAACGTTCTTCCCGCTCAGCGGGAAGTTCGTTCGTCTCCGTGGACTCGAGCGCCTCATCCAGGCGCGGCTCGCGCTCGCTGCTCGACGGCGGCGGGGCAAGCGGGTCGCGGCGCAGCCGGTGGCGCAGCGCCAGATGCGCGGCGCGCTCGACGTGCCGGTCGGCGACCTCGGTCTCACCGTCGAGCGCGGCGAGCGCGCGTGCGGCCTGCGCGCAGACGAGGTCGCCGCGCACGCCGTCGAGGTCGAGTTCGCAGCAGACGGTGGTGATGCGCCGCAGCGCGCGCTCGCCGAGGTCGACCTCGCCGACCAGCGCCCGGGCTGCGGCCAGCCGCGCCGCGAGCGCCGCCTCCTCGTCGGCCCACGCCGCGGTGAACGCGGCCGGGTCGGCGTCGAAGGCCATCCGCCGCCGCACGATCTCGGCGCGCACCTCCGGATCGCGTGGCCCCGCCACGACGACCCCGAGCCCGAAGCGGTCCAGCAGCTGCGGGCGCAGCTCACCCTCCTCCGGGTTCATCGTCCCCACGAGGAGGAACCGCGCATCCGCGACGGCGCTCACGCCGTCACGCTCCACCGTCACGGAGCCCGCCGCAGCGGCGTCGAGCAGCACATCGACGAGGTGGTCGGCGAGGAGGTTGACCTCGTCGACGTAGAGGACGCCGCCGTGGGCACGCGACAGCAGCCCGGCCTCGACACGGTGCTCACCATCGAGCGCCGCGCGGACGTCGAGCGAGCCGACCACGCGGTCGAGCGTCGCGCCGAGCGGCAGGTCGACGAGCGCGCCGCCGAGCATCGGCGCGAGCGCGCGGACGGCCGTGGTCTTCGCCGTCCCGCGCTCGCCGCGGACGAGCACGCCGCCGACGACGGGGTGGACCGCGCAGATCAGCAGCGCCTCGACGAGGTCGTCCTGTCCGACGATGGCGGTGAGCGGAAAGGCGGTCACGACGTCGCGCCTTCCATCTCGTCTTCCAGCGCCAGGTACCGCGAGGTGATCGCCTGCATCGTCTCGGGTGACGGATCGGCCCACATCCCGCGCTCGGCGGCCTCGAGCAGCCGCTCGGCGATCTGCCGCGCCGCCCACGGGTTCGCGCGATCCATGAACGCCGCGATGTCCTCGTCGAGGAGGTACTTCGCCGCGACGTCCTCGTACATCCAGTCGCTCGCGACATCCGTCGTCGCGTCGTAGCCGAACAGGTAGTCGACGGTCGCCGACAGCTCTGCGGCGCCCTTGAAGCCGTGGCGCGTCATCGACCCGATCCACCGCGGGTTCGCCACGCGCGCGCGGAACACCCGGCGGGTCTCTTCGGCCAGGGTGCGCATGCGGATCCGCTCGGGGTCGGCGCTGTCCCCCAGGTAGACCTCGGGCTCGCGACCGCGCAACGCCCGGACGGTGGCGACCATCCCGCCGTGGTACTGGAAGTAGTCGTCGGAGTCGAGGTGGTCGTGCTCGCGGCTGTCCACGTTCTTCACCGCCACGTCGATCTGCGCGAACGCCGCGCGCATCGCCTCGCCGGCGGGCGTGCCGTCCAGCCCGCGACCGTAGGCATAGCCGCCCCACGACTCGTAGACCGTCGCGAGGTCGGCGTCGTCGCGCCAGTCGCGGGTCTCCAGGAGCTGGATGAGCCCGGCGCCGTACGTACCGGGCTTCGAGCCGAAGATCCGCGTCGTCGCGCGCCGCCACGCCTCGGCCTCGCCGAGCTCGCCGGCGAGCGCCGCGGCCTCGGCCCGCGCGTTGGCCGCGACGAAGTTCATGTCGTCGGGCTCGTCGAGCGCGGCGACCATCGTCACGGCGTCATCGAGCAGCCCGAGCAGGTGCGGGAACGCGTCGCGGAAGAAGCCGGAGATCCGCAGCGTCACATCGATGCGCGGGCGCCCGAGTTCCTCGAGCGGCACGACCTCCAGCCCGGTCACCCGCCGCGACGCCGGATGCCATGTGGGGCGGACGCCGAGCAGGGCGAACACCTCCGCGGCGTCGTCGCCCTGCGTGCGCATCGCTGCGGTGCCCCAGGCGACGAGGCCGACCATGCGCGGCAGCGCGCCCGTGTCGTCGAGGTGGCGCTGGAGCACCGCGTCGGCGAGCTTCACCCCCGTCTCGTACGACAGCGCGCTGGGCAGGGCGCGCGGGTCGACGGTGTAGAAGTTCCGGCCCGTCGGCAGGGCGTCGAAGCGCCCGCGGGTCGGCGCGCCGGACGGGCCGGCGGGAACGTGGCGGCCGCGCAGCGCGCCGAGCACGTTCGCGGTCTCGTCGGTGGTCCGGCGCAACGCCGGAACGATCTCGGCGGCGGCGAAGGCCAAGGCCCGCTCCACGCCGTCGTTGGGGGAGCCGAGGATCGTCTCGGTCACCTCGCCCACCCGCGCCGGGCCCCAGCGAAACGACGCCAACGCGTCGAGCAACGCGGTCTGCGCCTCCTCGAGGCGGTCGAGGACGTCGCTTCCCCGATACGCAGTCCCGGGGAAGCGCGCGAGCAGCGCCGCGGCGTCGTCGGGGGCGACGCGCCGGCCCGGCGCATCCACGAGCGCGGGCTCGTCGAAGCCGAACGCCGCCCCGATCGCGCGACGCAGCCCCGGGACGTCGCCGATCCCGTGCCGCCCGATCGCCGCGACGAGCCCGCGCAGGTGCGGGCCCTCCGGCGCCCGGCCGAGGATGTGCAGCCCGTCCTTGATCTGCACGTCCTTGACCTCGCAGAGGTAGCCGTCGAGGTGCTCGACGAGCAGGCCTGCGTCCTCCGGGCGATCCTCCACGCCGAGGTCCTCCTGGAGGTTCGCGCGCTCGATCGCCTCCCAGATCTGCGCGCCGAGGCCCGGCAGCTTCGAGGGGTCGAGGACCTCCAGGCGCGCGTACTCATCCATGAGGGCCTCGAGGTCGGCGAGCTCGTCGTAGCTCTCCGCGCGCATCATCGGCGGGACGAGGTGGTCGACGACGACCGCGTGCGCGCGGCGCTTGGCCTGCGCGCCCTCGCCGGGGTCGTTGACGACGAACGGGTAGACGAGCGGGACGTCGGCGAGCGCGGCGTCCGGCGCGCACGACCGCGAGAGGGCGAGCATCTTGCCGGGCAGCCACTCCAGGGTGCCGTGCTTGCCGAGGTGGACGATCGCGTCGGCGCGCCAGTGCGCCTGCAGCCACCGGTACGCGGCGAGGTAGTGGTGCGCGGGGGCGAGCTCGGGGTCGTGGTAGATGCCGACCTGGTCGTCGCCGTAGCCGCGCGGCGGCTGGATGAGGACGACGACGTCGCCGAGGTCGAGCCCGGCGATGACGAGGTCGCCGGTGTCCGGATCGCGATATCGGTCGCCGGGTGCGGGGCCCCACTTCTCGACCATCGATGCGCGAAGGTCCTCCGGCAGCGTCTCGTACCACTCCAGGTAGTCCGCCTGGCTGATGCGCAGCGGCGCGGCGCGCAGGAGGTCGTCGGTGAGGAACTCCGGGTCATGCCCGCCGGCGGCGATGAGCTCGTGCATGAGCGCGTCGCCGTCCTCGGGGATCCGCTCGACGGCGATGCCGTCCGCGCGCAGCGCGTGCAGCAGGTCGATCGCCGACGCGGGCGTGTCGAGGCCGACGGCCATGCCGATCCGTGCGTGCTTCGTCGGGAACGCCGTGAGGATGACGGCGACCTTCCGGCGGGTCGCGGTGCGCAGCTTCGCGTGGCGAACGACGAGGCCGGCGAGGCGGTCGCAGCGCTCGGCGTCGGGGACGTAGCGGGGGATGGGGACCCCGATCGGAGAGTCCTCGCTGGCTCGTTCCTTGAACGAGATGGGCCCTCCGATGATCCGCCCGTCGAACTCCGGAATCGCCACCTGTGTCGCGGCGTCAAGCGGAGACAGGCCGGCGTCGCCCTCGTGCCAGCGCGCCCGGCTCTGCGTGACCGTCAGCGCCTGCACGACGGGGACGCCGAGCGCCTCGATAGCCGTGGCGTCCCAGCCGCCCTCCTCGTCGGCGGCGGTCGAGCCGCCCGTGGCGAGCATCGTTGTCACGAGCGCGTCGACGTCCCCGCGCAGGAGCTCGAGGGCGGGGACGGCACCGTCCTCGCCGCCGCGGCGCAGCGTGGCGCTCCAGACCGGCAGCGGCACGCCGCCGGCGCGGTCGATCGCAGAGCACAGCTCGTCGACGAAGTCGGTGTTCCCGGTGAGCCGGTGCGCGCGGTAGAACGCGATCCCGATGACGGGCCGGTTGGGGTCGCGGCCGGCGAGCGCCTCCTCGAGCGTGACGTCGCCGCGACCCGGCAGGTAGACGCCGAGATCGCCGACCGCCCGTGGCGCCTCGAAGCCGAAGCCTTCGAGCAGGAACGTGTCAGCGAGGAACCGCAGGAGCTGCTCGACGTTGTCGACGTCGCCGTTGAGGAGGTACTCGCCCGCCTGCGCCACGGCGCCGGCCGGCGCCGTCGAGAGCGCCGTCATCTCCGCGTCGGGCCGGGCCTCTCCGCCCAGCGCGATGAGCGCGATCCCGTCCTGCCGGCAGCGGGCGGCGAGCCGGTCGACCCCGCCGTCCCACCCGCGGCGCCCGCCGAGGATGCGGCAGACGACCACGCGCGCGCCGTCGAGCACGTCGTCGAGGAAGGCGTCGTGGTCGGTCACGCCGCCCGGGTTGGCGCACCGCACCTCCGGGAATCCGTCGGGAAGGCGGCGCACGGCTGTCGCCGCGGCGAGGATCTCGGTGTCGGCGGTGGTGATCAGGCGGAGCACGGGGCCTCCAGGCGGGAGCCGAGGACGGGGAGGTCGGCGGGAGCGCCGCCTTCGATGAGTCGGCGGAGCGCGGCCGTGTCGACGTGGTCGGCGATGAGGTCGCCCAGCCGGTCGAGCCGCCGGTCGCGCGTCGCGGCGAACGGCTCGGTCCCACCGGTGAACGAACGACCCCGGGCGGCGGCCACCCGGCGCAGCAGCGCGCGCCGCAGCTCGTCGCCTTCCAGCGCGCCGTGCCAGCTCGTGCCGAGCGTCCAGCCGGTCCGGCACCCCTCGTCGCCGAAGAGCGGCTCGCCACCGTGGCGGACTGGGCGGCCATGGCGGATCTCATATCCGGAGACCGGCGCGCCGCCGAGCCACCCGCACGTCGCGGCGGGGCGGGTCAGCACCTTGTCGGCCGCGAAACGGGTGGTGACCGGAAGCAGCCCGAGGCCGTCGACCGTGCCGCGGCGCGACTCGATCTCGTCCGCGATGCGCTCGCCGAGCAGCTGGTAGCCACCGCAGATCCCGAGCAGCGGCTGCCCGGCGGCCGCGCGGCGGCGCAGCGCCTCGTCCAGTCCATCGGCGCGTAGGCGCGCGAGATCCTCGACCGTCGCCTTCGTCCCCGGGACGATCACGAGGTCGGCACGCTCGATGTCCGCCGCGCTGCGGGTGAAGCGCACGCGCACGCCGGGCTCGCCGGCCAGCGCGTCCGTGTCGGTGAAGTTGCTCATCCACCGCAGGCGGACGACGGCGACGTCGAGGGTGTCGTCCCCGGGCGCGGGCGCGATCTCCGGACGGCGCTCCAGCGAGAGCGAGTCCTCGACGTCCATCCAGAGGTCCTCGACGTACGGGAGGACGCCGAGCGTGGGGCGGCCCGTGCGCTCACGCAGGTCGTCGATCCCGGGCTGCAGGATCGAGAGGTCACCGCGGAACTTGTTGACGAGGAAGCCGGAGACGAGTGCCTGGTCGGCGGGCTCGAGCAGCGCGAGCGTCCCGTGGAAGGAGGCGAAGACGCCGCCGCGGTCGATGTCTCCGACGACGAGCACCGGGAGGTTCCCGGCCCGGGCGAGGCCCATGTTCGCCAGGTCCCCCGCCCGGAGGTTGATCTCCGCCGGGGAGCCGGCGCCTTCGCAGACGACGACGTCGAACCGCGCGCGCAGCGAGGACAGCGCGTCGCCGACGATGTCCCGGAGGCGGTGCTTGAGCTCCTGGTAGCTGCGCGCGTCGGTGTCGGCGAACGGGCGGCCGTTGACGATCACCTGGCTGTGACGCTCCCCGCTGGGCTTGATGAGCACGGGGTTCATCGCCGCCTCGGCAGGTACCCCCGCCGCGCCGGCCTGGACGATCTGCGCGCGCCCGATCTCCGCGCCGTCGGATGCGACGGCGCTGTTGAGCGCCATGTTCTGTGCTTTGAACGGCGCGACGGACACCCCCTGTCGGGCCAGCCACCGGCAGATGCCCGCCGTGACGAGCGACTTGCCGGCGTCCGAGCACGTGCCGGCGACGAGGATCGCGCCTTTCACCGAAACGCTCCTGAGGAAAGGGTCGCCAGGCGGACCTTTCTTCCGGCGGATGCGAGCAGCGCCGCGCTCACACCCACGGCGCGGGAGAGTCGCCGCGCCCGTGCGATGTCGCAGATCGCCGGCGGCGGCCCGTCACCGAGCGACGGGCGCCGCTCCTCCCGGTCGCCGTAGCGCAGCGTTCCGCCGAGCCGGATGCCGAGGGCCCCCGCGAACGCGGCTTCGAGCCGTCCCGCGTTGGGCGAGGGATGCGCCGCGCCGTCGCGTCGCAGCACGGCGAGCGCGCGGCGCGGCGACCCGGCGACGAGCGGGGCGCAGGCACACGCCAGGAGCGCGCCGATCCGCGCCGCCGGCCACGCCATGAGGTCGTCGAGCCGCGCGGCCGCCCAGCCGAACTCGGCGTACCGCGAGCTGCGGTGGCCGACCATCGCGTCGAGGGTGTTCGCCGCCCGGAAGGCGCAGACGCCCGCGGGCCCGAGTGCGGCGCCCCACACGAGCGGCCCGACGACCGCGTCGCCGGTGTTCTCGGCCACGGACTCCACGACCGCGCGGGCCACGCCGCGCTCGTCGAGCGCCGAGGGATCGCGCCCGACGAGCGCCGGCAAGCCCGCCCGCGCGGCCGCGAGATCGCCCGCGCGCAGCAGCTTCTCCAGGTCCCCGGCGACGCCGACGAGCGACCGTCCGCCCAGCGCCGCCCAGCCGACGATCGCCAGGGCGCGCGCCCGGCCGACCCGGCGCGCGAGCAGCTCCCCGAAGACGGCGGCTCCGCCGACGAAGACGCCGCAGAACAGGGTGCCGCGAAGCCGCGACGGCGCGTACACGCGGCGCTCGGCCGCGAGCGCAAGCTGCCCGAAGCCCGCCACGGGATGGCCACGCCGCGGATCGCCCGCGAGCAGGTCGGCGGCGAAGCCGGCGAGCAGCGCGCCGGCGCTCATGCGTTCACCTGTGCCACGGTCCACCGGCCGTCATGGGCGTGCAGCTCCGTCGCGCGCAGCGGAGCGACGTCGATCCGCCAGAACGCCTCGAGCGGCGCGTCGAGCGCGTGCACGACCGCCGCCTTGACGACACCGCCATGGGTGATCGCGACCGCGCGCCCGTCCCGGGCCGCCTGCTCGTCGAGCCAACTGCCGACTCGTGCGCAGAAGGCGCGCAGCGTCTCCCCGCCATGGGGCGCCGCGTCCGGGTCGGCCATCCACGCGCCGACGCCCCCGGGGTCCGCGGCGTGGACCTCCTCGAGCGAGCGCCCGGCCCACGTGCCGAAGTCGCACTCGGCCAGCCGCGGGTCCTCGATCGCGGTCGCGTCCGGCGCGACGGCCGCGCAGGTCTGGCGGGCGCGCCGAGCCGGCGAGCTCCAGGTCTCGCCGGTGAACCGCCCGGCGAGCGCGGCGGCGTCGGCCGTCCCGCGCTCGTCCAGCGGCTCATCGACGGGGAAGGCGGCGCGGCGCACCGCTGACGTCCGGGCGTGGCGGATGAGCACGAGCCGCCTCACGCGCGCTGCGCCGCCACCCGCGGTTGCGCTGCCCGGTACGACGCGATCCCGTACCCGACGCCGAGCACCGTCCACAGCACCGCCTGGGTGCCGAGCGAGCTCAGCCGGAACTCCCAGATGAGCTGCGCGGGGAAATCGGCGGGGATCTCGTGCACCGCTGGGAGCGCGAGCATCAGGACAGCGACGAGCACGACGAAGGTTCCGCCGGCCAGGAGCGGTCGCTTCCACGGAACGGCGCCGTCGGGCACGGCCCACGCGACGCGGGCGGCCGCGAGCATCGCCAGCGCCGACCCGACGAGGAGCACGAGGTAGTACGCCGTCCGGTCCCCGATGGTGTCCGGATTCCCCACGGCCGGCGGGTTCGCCGGGTACTTCAGGAACGGCACGAGCACGAGCGCCAGGAACAGCGCGCCCGCCAGGCGGACGGCCAGCTCGTAGTCGGTGCGCGCCCGGCCGCGGCCGCGCAGCGTCGCGAAGAGCACGCCGAACACGCCGCCGACCGCGAGACCGTACAGGCCCGTCGCGAGGAACAGGCCGAAGCGCTGCTCGTCGCGCGAGACGACCCAGTCGCTGATGTGCGCCGGGATGACCGGGATGAGGGAGGCGTGCGCCGAAGCGGCCTCCTCGATGTCGATGGCGTCCTGGACGCGGGGCTCACCGATGACAAACGCGAACGCGCCGGCCAGCAGGCCGGCGACAGCGCCGACGACGAGCCCTCGCAGGACGAGGGTCCAGACCATGGAACTGTCCGGGCCGGCTCAGTGGCAGGGCACGCCGAGCAGGTGGCGCCCGTCGTGCATCAGCTCGTGAAGGAACGTGCCCGACTGCGACAGCGCCCCCTGGTCGAACTGGACGAGATAGACGAGCAGCGCCAGCAGCGTCGTGACGAGCAGGGCGGGCAGCAGCTGCCGAACGGGAATGGGCTGCTGCGCGGAGATGGGGTCCATCGGTGAGGCCTCCTCGGGATCGGGCGTCCCGGACTGGTGGGGCGTTCGCGGCGGACGAGTTCCTGACTCCCGGATCGAGTGACCCGGTCACAGTGGCGCGACCGTCCCGGATTCCCACCGGGTTCCTCGCACCGCCACGCTGACGGTCGGCACCCTAGCGCGGCGAGTGGCGGGATGCCACCCCGGGCCCGGTGTGTAGGGTGCCCGCCCCGTGACGACCGACCATGACCGCTTCGTCCGGCCGCCGACACCCGCAGGGTTCGATCGATCGAGAGCCGCTGAGCGCGCAGCAGACCCCCGTGGCTGGCGCTATGAGGACGCCGCGCGCGACGCCGTGCACCGGGTCATCGCCGAGCGCCGGGACATCCGTCGCTTTCGCCCGGACGACGTCCCGGACGACGTGCTCGACCGGGTGCTCACCGCGGCGCACCGCGCGCCGTCGGTCGGGCTCATGCAGCCCTGGCGCTTCATCGTGGTGCGGGACGTCGCGACCCGGGCGGCGGTCCGCACGCTGGCCCAGCGCGAGCGGGTCCGCCAAGCCGAACGGTTCGACGCGCGGGCGCGGCATTTCCTCGACCAGAAGATCGAGGGTGTGGTGGAGGCGCCGCTGGGGGTCGTCGTGTGCTGCGACCCCGGTGACGCGGGGACGGAGATCCTCGGTCGCGGCACGATCCCGGAGACCGACGTGTATTCCGCGGCTTGCGCAATCGAGAATCTCTGGCTGGCGGCGCGCGCCGAGGGGCTCGGCGTGGGGTGGGTGAGCTTCTATCGGCCCCCGGATCTCCGCGATGTGCTGGGGATTCCCGACGCCGTGATCCCGATGGCCTACCTCTGCGTCGGGTGGCCCGACGAGCGCCCCGTGCGACCCGGCCTCGAAGCGGCGGGATGGTCGTCGCGGCTGCCGCTTGAGCGCGTGGTGATGCACGAGAAGTGGAAGAACATGGAGCATCTGCCGAACACGCCGACTGGTGCCAATCGCCGGGCGCTGGCGGCCGTCCGCGACCGCTCCGACACGCAGATCCGGCCCGCCGGAAGCCTCGGGCTGCTCGAGGGCCTGGTCGAGCGCTGGGCGGCGGTCACCGGCGCCCCGCCGGATCCGCGGCTGCGCGCCGGCGTGCTGCTCTGTGCGGCCGACCATGGCCATACGGCGCACGGCTCCAGCCTCTACGGCGCGGAGGTCTCGCGCGACATCGCCGCGGCCGCGGGGCGCGGGGAGTCCAGCGCGGCGGTGCTCGCGGCGGCGGGCGGCCACGCATTGCGCGTGGCGGACGTCGGCCTCGCGGGGCCGACGCCCGAAGGCGTCCTCGATCGCAAGGTCGCGCCGGGCACCGTTGACGTCCTCGCCGCGCCCGCGATGACCGCCGCACAGTGCGACGCCGCCATGCGCGCCGGCGCCGCGCTCGCCGACGAGCTGATCGACAAGGGCGTCGGGTGCCTCGTGCTCGGCGAGATCGGGATCGGCAACACCACGACCGCGGCGATGCTCACCGCGGCGCTCACCGGCGCGACGCCGGAACAGGTCGTCGGGCGTGGGGTCGGCGTCGACGCGGCAGGCTTGGAACGGAAGCGCGCGATGGTCGCCGACGCCATCGCGCGACACGCAGACGCAATCGCGGCCGGCCCGCGCGCGGCGCTCGCCGCCGTCGGCGGGCTCGAGCTCGCCGCGCTGGCAGGTGCCGCCGCCCGCGCCTGGGAGCGACGGATCCCGGTGATCCTCGACGGCTTCGCGGCGACCGTCCCGCTTCTCGTGACGGTGCGCGAGGACGCCACCGCGGCCGACGCGCTCGTCGCCGGTCATCGCTCTCCCGAACCCGGCCACGGCGTCGTGCTGGCGGAGCTCGGGCTCGAGCCGCTGCTCGACCTGCGCATGCGCGTGGGGGAGGGCGTGGGTGCGCTCATGGCCCTCGGCGTCATCGAGCGCGCCGGCGCGCTGCACGCCGGGCTGGGCGCCTTCACCGAGCCCGGTCAGCCGGTCGCCTGATCCGCGCCCCAGGCGGCGGTGACGCGGTAGACGAAGTTCCGCGCCTGCTCGTCCATGTCGTCGAGGTACGCGCTGGGGACGTGGCCGGCGCCGCGCACGTCGCGCAGCCCGGCGATGAACCCATGCTGGACGAGCCAGGAGACGTTGTCGTACGCCCACTTGTACGGGACGACGGTGTCCTCCGTGCCGTGCCAGAAGAACATCGGCGGGTCGCCAGGATCGAACACGCCGTTGAACGGCAGCGCGCCGGAGATCGAGTAGACGCCGCGCACCTGGGTCTGCGGCCCGTCGGGCGTTGCGCCCGCGAGGATCGACGCGACCGCGCCCGCCGACGCGCCGCCGATCGCGATCCGGTTCGGGTCGATCCGCAGGGTCGCGGCGTTCGCCTTCAGCCAGCGGATCGCCATCCGCTCATCGTCGGCCGCGGCCATCACCGCCGGCGTGCACGACGTCACCGACGCCTCACCGCCGCACGCTTCCGCGGCCAGCAGCCGGTAGGAGATCGAGACCGCTACGTAGCCGCGCCGCGCGAACCGGCGGGCGAGCTCGACCATCATCCCGTCCTTGCGGCTGCCGAACTTGAAGCCGCCGCCGTGCATCCACAGCATCACCGGGCGCTTCGCCGCGCGGTCACCGGCGGGGGCGTAGACGTCGAGCTGCAGGCGCTGGCCGTCGGCCTCGCCGTAGACCTGGTCGGGCGTCTCCTGCACCGAGAACGTCATGTCGCGGTAGCGCAGCGGGTACCCGCCCTCGGGCGGCGGCACCTCGCACCCGGCGACCAGCAGCGCCGCGGCGACTAGCGCGCCGACGATCGTTCTCCTCCCCACGGCGCGAGCGTACGCGCGCCCAGCCGCGTGCGCGACGACGTAAGACGTGCGGTCTCCGCGATACTCGCGCGCCATGCCGCGCCGCGAGATCGACCCCGCCCAGCTCGGATCAGGCCCGTTCTACGGCTTCCTGACCTCGGTGATCGTCCCGCGGCCCATCGCGTGGGTTTCCACCACATCCGCCGACGGGGTCGACAACCTCGCGCCGCACTCGTTCTTCACCGTCGCGTCGACCGACCCGGCGGTGGTGCAGTTCACCTCGGTCGGCCGCAAGGACTCGCTGCGCAACGCCGAGGCCACCGGCGAGTTCGTCATCGGCTTCACCCCGGCCGGGCTGTTCGAGCAGATCAACGCCACGGGGACGAACTTCCCGCCCGGCGTCAGCGAGTTCGACGCCGTCGGCCTCACCCGCGAGCCGAGCGCGAAGGTGTCACCGCCGCGGGTGGCCGAGTCACCCGTGGCACTGGAATGCGTCCTGCACGCGACGATCGGGATCGGCCGCTCGACCGTCGTCCTCGGCCGGGTGGTGCACGCCGCCGTCGACGAGGCCGTGCTGCGCGACGACCGCCCCGCGATCGATCTGCTCGACCCGGTCGCCCGCCTCGGCGCCAACGAGTGGGGGCACGTCGGCGAGATCCGCACGATCACGCGGATCGGCTACCACGAGTGGCCGGGCCACTACGAGAAGTAGGGCAGGCGCAGGGCGCCCGGCGCGAGCCCGAAGCGCGCGCCGACCCGGCTGAGCAGCGCCTCGGGCGCATCGAGGCCCGCCAGCAGACGATCACCGGGAAGGGCGATCGAGGCTCCCGGCGCGTCGCTGTTGGCCGGCGGCCGCAGGTAGGCCATCGGAGAGACGCGGGGGAACCCGACGACCTCGGCGTCGGCCAGGGAGAGGCCGGCCCGCCGCGCCGCGGATCGCAGCGCCGCCTCGAGGTTCCCGAGCTCGTCGACGAGCCCGCGCTCCCGCGCGTCGGCGCCGGTCCACACCCGGCCACGCGCGAGCGGTTCGAGCTGCTCGACGGGCATGCCACGCCCGTCGGCAGCCTTCTGCGTGAAGTCCGCGTAGACGTCGTCCAGCCAGCGGTCCAGCCACGCCACCTCGTCGTCGGTGAACGGGCGGCCCGGCGACCACATCGACGCGCGCTCGCCCGTGGCGACGATCTCCCGGCCGACACCGACCTTCTCCTGCGCGGCGGCCACGACCATCTTGCCGGCGAACACGCCGATCGACCCGGTGACGGTGCTCGGCAGCGCGAAGATCTCGTCCGCGCCCATCGCGACGAAGTACCCGCCGGAGGCCGCCACGCCGCCCATCGTCGCGACGACCGGGCGGCCCTGCCCGCGCAGCCGGAGCACCTCGCGGTGGATCGCGTCCGACGCGGTGTACGAGCCCCCCGGGCTGACGACCCGCAGCACCACGGCGGCGACCCGCTCGTCCTCGCCGGCGGCACGCAGGGCGCTGCAGATGGTGTCCGACCCGGCCGTCCGGCCCATGAGCGGCGAGGCGCCGTTGCGGCCGAGCATGATGCCGCCGACCACGGGGACGACCGCGATGGTGTCGGGCTTCGCGGCGCGGCCCAGCCGGCGCGGAAGCTCGCGCTTCAGGCGCTTCTCCAGCTCGGCGCCGCGCGGCGGTGCCCAGCGGTGGACGTAGCGCAGCTCGGCGTCGTCACCGATCCGTTCACGCAGGGCGGCGTAGGCCTCGTCGCGGTAGCCGAGGCGGTCGACGAGGCCGCGCTCGCGGGCACCCTCGGCGGTCAGCGGCGCGGCGGCAATCGCCTCGCGGACCTGCTCGGGGGTCAGCGACCGCCGGCGGGCGACTGTGGCGACGACTGACGCCGTGAGCCCGTCGGTCAGCGCCTGCAGCGCCTCGCGCTGCGCGTCGCTCATCGACTCGCGCCGGAACATGTCCGGCGCGTTCTTGTACTCGTGGCGCGCGTGGATCTGCGGCTCGACGCCGACCCGGTCGAGCACCCGCCGCAGGAACAGCCCCTGCGAAGCGAAGCCCACGAGCCCCAGACCGCCGGACGGCTGGACCCAGATCTCGTCGAAGTGCGCGGCCAGGTGGTAGTCGACGGTGCCGTTGCCGGTCTCGCCGAAGGCCTCCGTCCAGCACACCGTCGGCTTGCCCGCGGCGGCGAACGCCTCGACGGCGGCGCCGAGCTCCTCGGCCTGCGATGGCTCGATGCCGTCACCACCGACGTGCGCGATGAGCCCGACGACCTCCGGCCGCTCGCGCGCTTCGCGCAGGCGCCGCAGCACGCCCGGCAGCGACGGCGTCAGGCGCGCGCGCCACGCGGCGAGCGGATCGGCCGGCGGCGCCTCCAGGAGCCCGCCGGTGAGGTCGAGTTCGAGCAGGATGCGGGTCTGCGCCATTCCTGCACGGTAGGGGGCGCACAGGCGGTCAGTACAGTCGGACGACTGTGCGCTCGACGGTCGGGATCTGCGAGGACGACGACGCGCTGCGCGGCACCATCCGCCGTGCGCTGGAACAGCAGGGGTTCACGGTCCGGCCGACGGCGTCGGGCACCGAGGCGGTGCGCGCGTTCAGCGAGGACCCCCCCGACCTTCTCGTGCTGGACATCGGGCTGCCGGACTCCGACGGACGGGACGTGTGCCAGGCGCTCCGGGCGCAGGGCGCCCGCATGCCCGTCGTGTTCCTCACGGCCAGGGACGCGCTTCCCGATCGCCTGAGCGGCTTCCACGCCGGCGGCGACGACTACCTGACGAAGCCGTTCGCCCTCGCCGAGCTCGTGGTGCGCATCGAGGCGCTGCTCCGCCGGTCGTCGACCCAGGGCACGCCGACCCTCGCGCTCGACCCGACCGGCCACGCCGTCGAGCACGACGGCCGCCGCGTTGCCCTGACCCCGACCGAGTTCCGGATCGTCGCCGCGCTCGCGGCGCGCCCCGGGGAGGTCGTCCGCCGCACCTCACTCGTCGCGGCGGCATGGCCCGACGGCGCGATCGTGCACGCGAACACGCTGGACGCGTACATCGCGCGGATCCGGCGCAAGCTGCGCGACGTGGGATCGCCGGTGACGCTGGAGACCGCCCGCGGCGTCGGGTACCGGCTGTCGTGACGTTCCGGGCGCGGCTGATCTTCACGGCGATGATCACGCTCGCAGTCGGGCTCGGTGCGCTGCTCGTGGCCGGCAACGTCCTGCTCGATCGGCGGGTCGGCGTCGAGGCGTCGAACGTCCTGCACGGGCGCGCGGAGGCGGAGGTCGCGGCGCTGACGATCCGCGACGGGCGGGTCATCGTCCGGGAGACGCCCAACGATGTGGAACTCGACCGGTCGTCGTGGGTGCTCGAGGGCCGGCGGGTCGTCGAGCGCCCGCCGGCGGTCTCCGCGGGACTGGACCGTCGCGCCGTCGCGCTCGGCCGCACGGGACGGGCGGCGGAGGTCGAAGGCCCGAACGACACGCGCCTGCTCGTCCGTCCGCTGGTCGAACGCGACGGCTCGACCGTGGGCGCGGTGGTCGTCGCGGCATCGACGACGTCGCTCGAGCGTTTGCAGCAGGAGGTCTTCGTTGGCTCATTCGTGCTCGCGGCACTCACGCTGCTGGCGGGCTGGTTTGCCATCCGGTCGGCCGTTGACGGCGCGCTGCGCCCGGTGGCGCAGATGACCTCCGCAGCGGAGGAATGGGGGGCGCATGACCTCGACCGTCGGTTCGATCTGGGCCCTGCGCGTGACGAGCTCACCGGCCTGGCCGCGACGCTCGACCACCTTCTCGCGCGGATCGCCGCCTCGCGGCGCCATGAGCAGCGGTTCGCCGAGGACGCCGCGCACGAACTCCGCACCCCGGTCACACGGCTGCGGGGGGAGGCCGAGCTCGCGCTCGGGGCGACCGGCCCGGACGCTGACGCACGGCGCGTGGCGGCGCTGCGTACCGTGGTCGCCGAGACGGAGGAGCTCGAGCGCGCCGTGCACGTGCTCATGGACGTCGCGCGGCGCAGCGCCTCGGGCGGCGAGCAGGGCGTCGACCTCGGTGCCCTCGCGGCGAGCTTTGCCGGCGTCACGGTGGTCGCGCCACCCGACCTTCCTCGCGCCGAGGGCGATCCGGAGATCGTGCGCCGGGCGCTGGCGCCCCTCGTCGAGAACGCGCAACGCCACCGGGCGACCATGGTGAGCATCGAGCTCGCCGCCGGCCACGGCCGCGTGCACGCGACGGTGCGCGACGACGGTCCGGGCCTCGACCGGGCGCTCGGCGAGCGAGTCTTCGAGCCCGGCGTGCAGGGACCGGACGAGGCCGGTGGCGCGGGCCTCGGCCTGCCGCTCGCGCGTCGGCTCGCGCGGGCGTGCGGCGGTGACGTCACCCTTGGGGAGGGCCCCGGCGGCTGCGTTGTGTTGGAGCTCCCGGAGGCCGCCCGCTGACGGCGTTCAGGTCCCCGCAAGGTCCGCGGGCCGATGCTGGGTCCATGACCACGCTCGTCTCACCGGCGCCTGAGGTTTCGCTTGGGCGGCGGATGCTCAACAAGGTGCCTGAAGTCACCGTCTTCTTCTGGCTCATCAAGATCATGTGCACCACGGTTGGGGAGACCGGGGCGGACTACCTCAACGTGAACCTCGGCTTCGGGCTGACGAAGACGACGTACGTCGCGGGGGCCCTCCTCGCGGTCCTGCTCGTCATCCAGTTCCGGCTGCGGCGGTATGTGCCCGTCGCCTACTGGGGCGTGGTCGTGGTCATCAGCGTGTTCGGCACGTTGATCACGGACAACATGACCGATGCGCACAGCGTGCCGCTGACGACGAGCACGCCGATCTTCGCGCTCATCCTCGGCGCGGTGTTCGCGGCGTGGTACGCGGTGGAGCGCACGCTGTCGATCCACACGATCGTGACGACCCGCCGCGAGGCGTTCTACTGGCTGGCGATCCTGTTCACGTTCTCGCTCGGCACCGCCGCCGGGGACCTCGTCGCCGAGCAGTTCAGCCTGGGCTACGGCGTGTCGATCGCGATCTTCGGCTCGGTCATCCTCGCCGTCGCGTTCGCGCACTATGCCCTCGGGATGAACGCCGTCCTGACGTTCTGGCTGGCGTACATCATGACCCGGCCGCTCGGGGCGTCGGTCGGCGACTTCATGAGCCAGCACAGCAAGCGCTTCGGTGGCCTCGGGCTCGGCACCACCGGGACGAGCTCCATCTTCATCGCGTGCATCGTCGTCCTCGTCGGCTACCTGACGATCAGCAAGCGCGACCAGAGCGCGAGCGCTGAGGCTCCGGCCTGATGTCGTATCTGCAGGCCGTGGTGATCGCACTCGTCCAGGGCGTCACCGAGCTGTTTCCGATCTCGAGCCTCGGCCACTCCGTCCTCGTGCCCGCGTGGGTCGGCGGGGACTGGCAGACGCTCGTGACCCAGTCCTCGCAGGCGACGAGCGAGACGTCCTTCTACCTGGCCTACATCGTCGCGCTGCACTGCGCGACCGCTGCGGCACTGCTCTGGTTCTTCCGGACCGACTGGGTGCGGATCATCCGCGGCTTCGTCCGGACCGTCGTGCCCGTCGTCCGGACCCGCCGCCTGCCTGGCGACGACGCCGACGCTCGGCTGGCGTGGCTGCTGGTGATCGCGACGATCCCGGTCGGGATCACGGGGCTGGCGCTCGAGCACGTGTTCCGCACGGTCTTCGCCAAGCCCGCGGCGGCCAGCGCGTTCCTCCTGGCCAACGGCCTCATCCTGCTGGCGGGCGAACGGCTGCGCCGGAGCGCGTCGGTCGCCGCGGACTCGGCGGAGCGTGAGGCGTACCTCGCGCGGCTTGCGCGGGGGGAGGAGCCGACCGAGGGGGCGGAGTCCGACACGCGGCTGGCGGCGCTGTCCGTCGGCGACGGGCTGCGTGTCGGCATCCTCCAGGTCCTCGCGCTGCTGCCCGGCATCAGCCGGTCGGGCGTGACCATGGTCGGCGGCCTCTGGCGTGGGTTGTCGCACGAGGACGCGGCGCGCTTCGCGTTCCTGCTGGCGACCCCGGTCATCCTCGCCGCCGGCGTGCTGAAGTTGCCGAGCCTCGCCGCGGACGCCGGCGCGCACATCCACGGCCAGGTCGCGGTCGGGGTCGTCGTCTGCGGCGTCACCGCCTACCTGTCGGTGAAGTTCCTCGTCCGGTGGTTCGAGACCCAGACGCTCACGCCGTTTGCGATCTACAGCCTCGTGGTCGGCGGGGCCAGTCTCGTGCACTTCGCGGTGTGATCGTCTGCGCAGCATGCCTCTGCGGCACCCGGCGCCACCGGCGCCTGGACGCAGCAGCCCTCGCCGCGCCACGCCTCGCGACCCTCCACGACCGCAACGCCGGCGATGAGCAGCCCGACGATCGGATCCAGCCACCACGCGCCGACCAGCGCGTTGCCGAGGAGGCCGACCAGCAGCGCTCCCGCGAGATAGGCGCACAGCATGTTCTGCCGGCCCTCGCCCTTCGTCGCCGCCGAGCCGAGATGCTCGGCGATGCGCTGCTTGGCGATCCCGAGCATCGGCATGAACACCACGGAGCCGATCGCGAGCAGGATGCCGGCGAGGCTCGGGTCGGCGCGCTCGCCCGTCACCACCGCCCGGATCGACTCCACGGCCACGTATGGCGCGAGGATGAAGAACTGGACCGCGACGAGCTTCTGGGCACGGACCTCGGCTGCGTGCGAGTGGATCCGGTGGCCGGTGAAGCGCCAGATGATGATCACCGACGCGAAGCCCTCGATCGCGGAGTCCAGGCCGAACCCGACGAGCGCGACGGAGCTCGCCACGATGCCCGCGGCGATGGCGACGCCGCCTTCGATGGTCATCCACAGCAGCGAGAGCCAGGACAGCAACCGCGCGCGCCGCGCGAGCTGCTCGACCGTCGCGCGGTCGGGGCCCGACGTCATCGGCAGGACGACGCTCATGCGGTCACGGATCGTATCGCCGGGGCGCCGCGGCGACACGCGCGTTTCCGGGCGGCGTCTTGCAGGAGTCGAGCCCGCGGACCCGGGTCTCTAGCCTTGTTCCGCGTGCGACATGACGTCCATCGCGCGCGTCGCTTCCGCCTGGGTGGGGGCGCCGCCGTCATCACCGGCGCCGCCTTCGGCCTGTGGGCGCTGCTGCCCCTCGGCTCCGAGGGCGCGGCCACCCAGGCGCGGCTCAGCCAGCTCGACGAGCGGATCGACCGCACGCGCGGCCAGATCGGCAAGAAGAAGGGCACCGAGCGCGCGCTCGGCGTCGACATCCGCTCGTACAGCGTGAAGATCAACCGGCTCCAGGGCCGGATCAACGTGCTCGAGTCGCGCCAGGACCGCGTGCAGGCCGACCTCGACGCCAAGCAGGCCGAGCTCGACCGGCTGCGCGGCGAGCTGCGTGACGAGCGCGCCCGGCTCACACGCCTGCGGGCGCGGCTGAAGGTCGCCCGCCGCGGCCTCGAGGCCCGGCTCGTGGAGATGTACAAGGCCACCGAGCCCGACGTCATCACGGTCGTCCTGAACTCCGACGGGTTCGCCGATCTGCTCGAACGCACCGAGTTCATCCGCCGCATCTCCGCGCAGGACCGGCAGGTCGTGCGCGTCGTGCAGACGGCGAAGGCCGACGCCATCCGGACCGAGAAGCGCCTGGCGAAGCTCGAGACCCGCCAGGAGCAGGTCACCGAGGCCGTGCTGGCCCGCCGGGAGGAGATCCGCGAGGTCAAGGACGGCCTCCTCGGCACGCGGGTTGGCCTCGACCGGACGAAGGCGGGCAAGCAGGCGGCGCTGCTGAAGGTGCGCACCGACCGGCACGAGCTCGAGGAGGACCTCGCGGCGATGGAGAAGGAGTCGGCGAAGATCCAGGCCAAGCTCCAGGGCGTGCAGCCCGGCAACGCCGGATCGCTCCCCGCGGGCGCGATCAAGCGCGGCAGCGGCTCGCTGATCTGGCCGGCAAACGGCAGCGTGAGCTCGGGCTTCGGCCCGCGCTGGGGCCGCCTGCACGCGGGCATCGACATGCCGCTGCCCGAAGGCACCCCGCTGCGCGCCGCGGCATCCGGCAAGACCGTGATCGCCGGCTGGGTCAGCGGCTACGGCAACTACACCTGCATCCAGCACACCGCGTCGATGTCGACGTGCTACGGCCACCAGTCCCGCCTGGGCACCAGCGTCGGCGCGTCGGTGAAGCAGGGCCAGGTCATGGGCTACAGCGGCAACACCGGGAACTCGACCGGCCCGCATCTGCACTTCGAGGTGCGGATCAACGGCACGCCGGTGAACCCGCTCGGCTACCTGTAGCCGAGGATCAGGCGCCCAGCGCCGCCGCGAGCGCCTGGGGCAGCCGCTCGAGGGTCTCGTCCATCGTGTGCGCAGGGTTGGCGGCCTGGGCGACGTAGGCGCCGTCGATCGCCGCGAGGGCGAGCCGGGCGGCCTGCGTGACCTCTGCGCTGGCCGCGTCGCGCCCGAACGCGAGCGCGATCTGCTCACCCAGCCGGCGCCGCCCTTCGGCCCGGACCCGGTTGATGACCGCATGGATGTCGTGGTGGTCGTCGACGGGCGGCTGCACGGCGAGGGTCACGAGCAGCCGCAGGAACGCCGGGTTGGCGCCGAGCGCGTCGCGGATCTCCGAGAGGAGGGCCGCGAGGTGATCCACCGCCGACCCGGTGGGCTCGGTGAAGTCCGGCACGGCCGCGAAGACCCGGTCCGCGCCGCGCTCCATCACCGCGAGCAGCACGCCGTTCTTCGAGCCGTAGTAGTGGTAGACGGAGCTGATCGGGATGCCCGACGCCTCGACGATCGCGGCGATCGTCGCCGCCTCGTACCCGCGCTCGGCCATGAGCCGCTCGGCGGCGTCGAGCACGATCTCGCGCGAGCGCGCGCCACGACGGTTCGGGGTGACGTCGGACCGCTCGGGCATGGCGCAACCCTACGGACGCGACGCCGGTCACACAGGGGTTTCCCGGCCGGGACTGGTATCTCTCCGCGTCCCAGACACGAAAGGTCCCCCCTGACCATGAGCAGCACCATCAGTCCCGGCGTCCGTCGTGAGATCTTCGAGGACTTCCACGACGACTACCGCGAGAGCTTCCGCAAGTTCCTCCAGGCCGAGGTCGTGCCGCACCACAAGGAGTGGATGAAGCAGCACATCGTCTCGCGTGACCTCTTCACCAAGGCCGCCGAACACGGCTTCCTCGCGATGGCGATCGACGAGGAGTACGGCGGCGCCGGCGCCGACGACTGGCGCCTGAACGCGATCCTCGTCGAGGAGGCCGCCTACGCCGGCGTCATGTCCTCCTGGATGGGGCCGAGCGTCCACAACGACCTCGGCATCCCGTACCTGCTCGGCTCGGCCAACGACGAGCAGAAGGCGCGCTGGTTCCCGGGCGTCGCGTCCGGGGAGACGATCCTCGCGCTGGCGATGACCGAGCCGGGCACGGGCTCCGATCTCGCCGGCATCCAGACCCGCGCGGTCCGCGACGGCGACGACTGGATCATCAACGGCGCGAAGACGTTCATCAGCAACGGCATCAACGCCGACATGGTCGTCACCGCCGTGCGCACTGACGACGACCCGCACCGTGGCCTGTCGATGTTCGTCATCGAGCGTGGGATGGAGGGCTTCGAGCGTGGCAACCAGATCGAGAAGCTCGGCCAGCACGCCAACGACACGGCGGAGCTGTTCTTCAACGACTGCCGCGTTCCCGCCGAGAACCTCCTCGGCGCGGAGGGCTCGGGCTTCGGTCAGCTGATGTCGCACCTCATCCCCGAGCGGCTGTCGCTCGCCGTCGGCTCGGCCGCGGCGGCGGAGAAGGCGCTGGAGGTCACGCTGGCGTACGTCAAGGAGCGCAAGGCGTTCGGCCGCCCGATCGGGTCGTTCCAGAACTCCCGCTTCACGCT
Organism: Bifidobacterium breve; assembly: GCA_945878865.1. Taxonomy (GTDB): domain Bacteria; phylum Actinomycetota; class Thermoleophilia; order Solirubrobacterales; family Solirubrobacteraceae; genus Svornostia. Next base: position 127,333 of record CAMCUD010000003.1, read on the forward strand.
CGCCGAGCTCGCGACGAAGGTCGAGATGACCCGCGCGTTCATCGACCGGACGGTCGGCCGCTACATCGATGGCACGGCGACCGTCCAGGAGGCCGCGATGGCGAAGTTCTGGACGACCGACCTGCTGTGGGAGGTCTGCGACGCCGGCCTGCAGCTGCACGGCGGCTACGGCTACACGACCGAGTACCAGATCAGCGAGTTCTGGGCCGACGCCCGCGTCAACCGGATCTACGCGGGCTCGAACGAGATCATGAAGGAGCTCGTGGGGCGCTCGCTGGGGCTGTAGCGGGCAGCGGCCTGCGCGCGATCTCGGCCGCCTCCTCCGCGGGGAGGCCGAGCGCGCGAAGGATGCCCTCCGCGTGGTGGATGTCGGCGTCGGGGGCGACCCCGGCGCCATCCACGATCACAGCGCGCATCGCGGCGAGCAGGGCGCCGCCGGACGCGTGCAGGCTCAGCACCGGGTCGGCGAGGTCAAAGCGGCCGGCGTCGACGCCGGCCTGCAGGTCGCGTGCGGCGAACGGCCCGAGCGCGCGGGCCAGGACGCCGTGCGTGATGTCCAGGCGCAGGAAGAGCCAGCCCCATTCAGGGTCCGCGTGGGCGTGGCGGACGAACGTGCGGTGGGCGACGGCGACGACCTCGGCGGGATCCGCGAGGTCGCGGGTCGCCTCGTCGATGCGCTCTCCCTCGCTGGTGATCATCTCGCCCAGCAGCGCTTCGACGAGCTCGTCCTTGCTCTCGAAGTGGTTGTAGAAGGAGCCGAAGCCGACGTCGGCGGCTTCGGTGATCTCGTTGATCCGCGTCGCGTCGACGCCCTTCTCGGCGAACAGCGTGCGCGCTGCCGCCATCAGCTTGGCGCGAGTGCGTGCGCGCCGCCGCGCGCCGCGATCGGTGGTCTGCGTCTCGGCCACGGTGTGCACAGCCTATCGAGTGATGTGCAGATCAAAGTTGACAACTTCATCAGTTACGGGCTACGGTCCGGCGCATGAAGCTGCGCACCACCGCCGCCGGACTCATCGCCGAGGACGAGGACGAGGACCGCTGGGTCCGCCTGCCCGGCGAAGACGACCTCGTCGCGTTCCTCGCCAAGGGCGAGGAGGGGCGCGAGCGCGCCCAGGAGGCGATCAAGGCGGCCGTCGACGTCGTCGATCCCTCGACGGCGACGCTCCCGTTCCGCCCGCGCTCCATCCGCGCCTTCATGCTCTGGGAAGCGCACGTCATCCAGTCGGGCCGCATGCTGGTCAAGCGCTTCTTCCCGCCCCCGGCGGCGAAGGCCGTCGGGACGTACGAGCGCGTCACCGGCCGGACGTTCCCCAAGCTCAAGCCCAACGCGCGCTTCCGTGAGGCGCCGACGTTCTACGTCTCCGGCCACACCGCGGTGCTCGCCGACGGTCAGGAGATGTGGTGGCCCTCGCACACCAAGGCGCTGGACTTCGAGCTCGAGCTGGCGTGCGTCCTGGCCAAGCCGCTCGTCGACGCGACGCCCGAGGAGGCGGCGGACGCCGTCGGCGGCTGGTTCATCCTCAACGACTGGAGCGCCCGGGACGTCCAGGCCGACGACTACCGGCGCAACGTCTTCGGGCCGGTCGTCAAGTCCAAGACCTTCGCCAACTCGATCGGGTGCGACGTGCTCACCGCCGACGCGCTGCCGGACTGGACCAAGGTGACGGGCCGCGTGCGCGTCGACGGCGAACAGTGGTGCGAGGGGTCGACCGCCAACCCCCAGCACACCCTCGGTGCGATGCTGGCCTACGCGTCGGCCGGGGAGCGCCTCGACGCAGGCGACGTCATCTCGACGGGCACGATGCCCGGCTGCTGCGGGTTGGAGCTCGACCGCTGGATCCAGGTGGGCCAGACCGTGGAGCTCGAGATCGACGGCATCGGGATGCTGACGAACCCGATCACCTCGACCGCGGTGCCGGTGTGACGTGGTGGACTGTGACGTCCTGATCTGCGGGCTCGGGCCCGTCGGGCAGCTGCTCGCGCTGCTGCTCGGCGACCGCGGCGTGTCGACCATCGCGATCGACCGCAACCACGAGCCCTACACGCTGCCGCGCGCGGCGGTCATCGACGACGAGGTGCTGCGCATCCTGCAGTCCGTCGGCCTCGACGAGGCGGTGCTCGCCGACGCGCAGGTGCAGCCGGGCGCGAGCATCGTCACCGCCGACGGACGCGCGGTGGAGGTCTTCCGCTCGCGGGTCGGCCGGCTCGGCCATCCCCCGCTCGTCTCGATCAACCAGCCGTCGATGGAGCGCACCCTGCTTGGAGCGCTCGAGGACCGGCCGACGGTCGAGCTGCGGTGGGGCACGGCGCTCGACGTCCTCGATCGCCGCGCCGACCATGTCGACGCGTACGTGCGACCTGTCGACGGCGGACCCGCGGAGAAGCTCACGGCGCGGTGGCTCGTCGGCTGCGACGGCGGCACGAGCGCCGTCCGGGCGCGGCTGGAGATCCCGTTCGAGGGGCGCACCGCGCCGCAGCGCTGGATCGTCGTCGACGCGCTCGTCGACCGGCCGCTGGCGAAGGTGCCGCACCCGCACTTCATCGGCGATCGCGCCCGCCCCGCGGTGACGCTCCCGATGTCGCCGGGCCGGCACCGCTGGGAATGGATGCTGCACCCTGGGGAAAGCCCCGCGCCGTTTCTCACGCCCGAGTCCGTGCGCGAGCGCATCGCGCCGTGGCTCGACGGCCAGACGGCGGACATCGAGCGCGCGGTCGTCTACACCTTCCACACCCGCACGGCGGCGCGGTGGCGACGCGGCCGCGTGCTGCTCGCCGGGGACGCCGCGCACCTGACACCACCGTTCGCCGGGCAGGGGTTCTCCTCGGGCGCGCGTGACGCGATGAACCTCGGGTGGAAGCTCGCCGAGGTCCTCGCCGGCGCGCCGGCGTCGCTGCTGGACACCTACGAGCAGGAGCGCCGCCCGCACGTCACGGCGATGCAGCGGCTGGCCAACACCATGGGCGCGTTCGTCCAGGCGACGAAGCCGCGGACGGTCCGCGCGCGGGACCTGCTGCTGAAGACCATCGACGGGACACGGGTGCAGGAGCTGTTCGCCTCGAACATCAAGCCGCTGCCGACCTACGGCGCGGGCGCCTTCGCGGTCGCCCCGGGGCGGCGGGCCGGGCGCCGGTCGGTCGGCGCGCTGTTCCCGCAGACCGATCGCCTCGACGACCGCCTGCCCGCCGGCTGGGCGGCCGTTGCGATCGACGACGTCGCCCGCGAGCTGCTCGAGGACGCGGGGATCACCGTCGTCGAGCCGGGGCCCGACCGGGAGTGGCTCGACGAGCACGAGGCGACCTGGGCCTTGCTGCGGCCCGACCGCTTCGTCTTCGCCTGCGGGCGCGCCGCGGACGTCGGCCCGGCCCTCAGCGCGTGGCGACGCACCGCCGCTCCCGTCCGCGAAGGGGTGGCCGCATGATCGCCGTCCTCGGTGCGACCGGGCAGATCGGCGGAGAGGTCGCCCGGTTGCTGGCCGACGGCCCCGCCGACGCCGTCGCGCTCGTCCGCGACCCGGAGGCCGCGGGCGTGCCGCTGCCCGCTGTCCGCGCGGATCTGCGCGACCCCGAGACGGTGCGGACGGCGCTGGAGGGCGCCGACCGCCTCTTCCTCGTCACGCCGCACGTCCCCGATCAGGAGCGGCTGGAGGCCGTCGCGATCGATGCCGCCGCCGACACCGGCGTGCGCCACGTCGTCAAGGTCTCCGGCGGCGCGCCGTCGCTCGGCCCCAACGGCGTGACGCCCACCGCGGTCGCGCACTGGCGCTCGGAGCAGCGCATCGAGGCGGCGGGGCTCGGTTTCACCCACCTCCGGCCGTCGTTCTACGCGCAGAACCTGCTGGCGACCGTGGCCCCCGTGGTGGCGTCTGCGGGCGTGCTCGCCGCCCCGCTCGGTCATGCCCCGGTGGCGATGGTCGACGCGCGCGACGTGGCCGCATGCGCCGTCGCGGCGCTGCTGGACCCCGCGCCCCGTGACGCCGCGTGGCAGCTCACCGGCCCGCGGCCCATCACCCTCGACGACGTCGCGGCCCATCTGGGCGTGCGCTACGTCGCGCTGCGCCCACGAGTCGCCGGCCGTGCGATGCGCCGCCGCGGCGCGGACGCCGCCGAGGTCGCGCACGCCGTGCGCATGGCCGCCTACTTCGCCGCCGGCGCCGACGGCGTGGTCACCGACCACGTCGAGCGGCTCACCGGCGCCGCGCCCCGCTCGGTCGAGGCGTTCCTCGACGAGCACCGCGCCGCCTTCACCCCTGCGACCGGCCTGGCCCGGACGCTGTCCCGCACCCGGAGCAAGGAGTCCCGCTGACATGGTCACTCGCGTCGGCCACATCGCGCTGCACGTCGCCGATCTCGACGCCGCCGTCGACTTCCAGCAGCAGGTCATCGGCATGGTCGAGACCGAGCGCGTCGGCAACGTCAGCTACCTGACCTGCAACGACCGTCACCACGAGCTCATCCTCGTCGAGGACGCGACGAGCCGCGGCTACGAGCACCTCGCTGTGGAGGTCGCCGACGGCGCTGCACTCGACGGTGCCGCTCGGCGACTCGAGGCGGCGGGCGGCCGGATGCTCGGCGGGATCTACGACGGCGAGCCGGGCATCGACCGCGCGCTGAAGGTCCAGTCACCCAACGGCCACGTCTACAAGCTCTTCTGCGGGATGGAGACGGTCGACGCGCCGGAGCCCGGGGACCGCCCGACGCATTTCGAGCACCTCTCGACGAAGGTGTGGAACTTCCGCAGCGAGGAGCGCTTCTTGCGCGAGGGCCTCGGCTTCCGCTTCTCCGACCGCATGGGGTTCCTCGCATCGTGGTGGCACTGCGACGAGGATCACCACGGCATCGCCATCACCCGCGCGCCGCGGCCTGAGCTCTCGCACTACGCGTACGCGTGGAGCGACTTCGCGTCGCTCGGCCGGGTCGCCGACCGCGTGCTTGCCGCCCGGAACAAGAAGTGCATCTGGGGGCCGAGCCGTCACGGGCCGGGCAACAACCAGTTCCTCTACTTCCACGACGAGGACGGCGCGATGATCGAGTGCTGCGCCGACCTCGCGCAGATGCAGCGCGACCACTATCAGCCCAGGAACTGGTCGATGCATCCCGGGACGATCAACCAGTGGGGCGGGCCGCCGCCGCTGAAATTCCTGCTCACCGGGTTCCCGATCGTCGAGCCGACGCCGGGCCGGCCGAGCTGGGCGATAGCGCCCGCGAACGCGGTTGCCGCCGTCTGATGGCAGGTGACCTGCTGTGGCCGCAGGCGGACGGACCGGAGGACCTCGCCGCGATCGAGGCCGTGCCGCTACGCGCTCGCGGACTGCCTGAGACGACCTACGCCGCCCTCCTTCGCGCCGCGACCCTGTGGCCCGACGCGGTCGCCACGCACTGCCTCCCGGATGCCGAGCGCTGGGAGACGCCGTCCACCCGGACGTTCGCAGCGCTGCGCGACGCGGTTGACCGGTTCGCCACGGTCCTGTTCGACCTGGGCATCGGACGCCGCGACGCGGTGGCGCTGCTCTCCCCGAACTGCGAGGAGCTGATCACGGCGATCCTGGCGGCCGAGGCGATCGGCATCGCGGCGCCGATCAACCCGGGCCTGACGCCTGAGGCGGCCGCCGACCTCGTGGCGCTCGCCGGCGCGAGCGTCGTCGTCGCCGCCGGGCCGGAACTGGATCCCGACGCCTGGGCGCTCGCGCGGCGGCTCGCCGAACGCGGCCCGGTCGGCGCGCTCCTGGCGCTGCGTCCCACGGGCGCAGACGGGCCGGCGCCGCCGCTCGAGCCGGTCCCCGGCGTGCAGGTCGCCTACCTCGGGGCCCTGGCGGCGGAGCGGGAGGTCGCGGGCCTGCCGGCGCCGGCTCCGCTCGGGGACGACCTCGCGAGCTACCTGCACACCGGCGGGACGACGGGCACGCCGAAGCTCGCGGCCCGGACGCACGCCAACGAGATCTCCAATGCCTGGATGATCGCCTGCGGAAGCGCGTTCGACGAGGGCGGAACGCTGTTCGCGGCACTCCCGCTGTTTCACACGAACGCGCTCGTCGTCACCGTCCTCGGGCCGTTGCTGCGCGGAGAGCCGGTGGTCTGGGCGGGGCCGCTCGGCTATCGCGACCTTCCGCTCTACGGCGTCTTCTGGCGACTCGTCGAGCGCTACGGCATCGCGGCGATGTCTGCGGTGCCGACGGTGTACGCGGTCCTCTCCCAGGTGCCGGTCGACGCGGACATCTCGTCGCTGCGCATGCCCATCGTGGGGGCCGCGCCGCTGCCGCCGTCGGTGACCGAGCAGTTCCGGGCGGCGACGGGCGTCGAGCTCTGCGAGGGCTACGGGCTGACTGAAGGCACCTGCGCCACGTCGCGCAACTGGCCGGGCGCGCCGCGGCATGGCACCGTCGGGCAGCGCCTGCCCTACCAGGAGGTGCGCGCGGTCACCGTCGACGAGGAGACCGGGGTGTGGCGGGACCTGCCGGCCGGGGAGGTCGGACGGCTCGTCATCCGCGGCGCGAACGTGTTCGCCGGCTACCTCGTGCCGGGTCCCGACGGTCCCGTCCCCGAGCGCGGCGACAAGGTCCGCGACGGGTGGCTGGACACCGGCGACCTGGGATCCGTCGACGCGGAGGGCTTCATCCGCCTCGCCGGTCGGGAGAAGGACCTCATCATCCGAGGCGGGCACAACATCGACCCCGCGGTCATCGAGGACGCCCTGCTGGCGCACGAGGCCGTCACCGCCGCCGGCGCGGTCGGCCGCCCCGACCCACACGCGGGCGAGGTCCCGGTGGCGTATGTCACGGTGACGCCGGACGCGCCCACGACGGAGGAAGAGCTGCAGGCGTGGGCGGCGGCGCGGGTGCCGGAGCGCGCGGCGGCGCCGAAGGCCGTCCACGTCATCGACGAGATCCCGCTGACGCTGGTCGGCAAGCCGTTCAAGCCCGAGCTTCGGCGCCTGGCGACCGAGCACGCCGCCCGCGAGGCCGTCGACGGGCTCGCCGAACGCGTCACGGCACAGCTGGACGGCGGCGCGATCGCCGTCGAGGTGGACGGGGTCCGTGATGCGGCGGCGGTGGAGGCGGCCCTTGCGCCGTTCGCGTTTCCCTGGAGCGTGCGATGAACGCACCGGTGATCGATGTCGACCTGTATGCCGATGACGTCCTCGCCGATTCGCGCGAGGTGTTCGCGCGGATCCGCGACGCCGGGCCGGTCGTGTGGCTGCCCCGCCACCGGATGTTCGCGATGGGACGGTTCGACGACGTACGCGCCGCGTTGCGCGACGACGAGCTGTTCACGAGCGGGCACGGTGTCGCCGCCAACCCTCTGACGAACGCGCTCGCTCGGGACACCACGCTCAACAGTGACGGCGACACCCACACCGCCCGGCGGCGGGTGCTCATGCGGTCCCTGGGCGCGAAGGCGATCGCGAGCGTCGAACCGCAGCTGGCCGCTGAAGCCGACGCGGTGGTCGACGAGCTCTCGCGCCGTCCGCAGTTCGAGGCGGTCACGGACTTCGCGTCGCGGCTGCCGCTCAGCGTCGTGGCGACCCTCGTCGGCACGCGCCGCGGAGGCGACCGGATGCTGCGCTGGGCGGCGGCGACCTTCGAGGCGCTGGGCCCGATCAACGGGCGCGCGCGCCGGTCGATGGGTCGCGCGCTGAGCCTCTATCTCTTCAGCCGGGCGCTCAGTCCGCAGTCCGTGGCGCCGGGGAGCTGGGCGGCGTCGGTCTTCGACGCCCACCGCGCCGGCGAGGTCACGCTGCGCGAGGCGCGCGCGCTGGTCATCGACTTCGTGGCGCCCGCGCTCGACACGACGATCCTCGCGACCACGTCGATGCTCGACCTGCTCGGGCGCACCCCCGCGGTCTGGGACGAGGTGCGCGCGGATCCGTCGCTCATCTCGGCGGCGGTCGTGGAGGCCGTGCGCCTCGCGTCGCCGGTGCGCGGATTCACTCGCCGGCTCGCGCGTGAGCACGAGATCGGCGGCGTCCACCTGCGGCGCGGCGCGCGTGTGGCGGTCCTCTTCGGCGCGGCCAACCGCGACGAGACGCGCTTCCCGAACCCGGACCGATTCGACCTGCAGCGCGCTGACGCGGCGCACGTCGGGTGGGGCAACGGGCCGCACACCTGCGTGGGCATCCACCTCGCCAAGCTCGAGATGCGGACGCTGCTGACGGCGATGATCCCGCACGTCGAGCGGATCACGGTCGGCCAGCCGGTGCCGCTGCGCAACAACACGCTGCAGGGGATCGCGCAGCTCCCGGCGCGATTCGGCTGATCAGCGCGCCGGCGCGAGCAGGCGCTTGACGGCCGCCGTCGCGGTCGGCGCGAGGTCCAGCAGAGACTCGTCGCGCGCGACCGCGCGCGCGACCATCCCGTCGAGGCCCGCCATGATCATCACGGCGAGCTCCATCGACACCGGGGGGATGCCCTCTGCGCGCATGCGCTCCGTCGTCGTCAGCGCGATGAGCAGTTCGGCCCAACGCTCGATGCTCTCGCGCCGCAGCTCGGCGCCGCGTTGGCCCAGCATCGGCAGGTCCTGGGAGAACGTCACTGCCATCGGGCGGTCGGCGTCGAGCAGGCCGAGGAACGCGTCGAGCGCCTGATCGACCTGCACGTCCCAGGGCGCTGCAGGATCGACTGCCCGCGCGACGTCGTCGCGCAGCGCCGCGCCGAGCGACTCGGCGAGTGCGAGGAAGCACGCGTCCTTGTCGGGAAAGCAGCGATAGAACGTCGAGCGCGACGCACGGGCGTGGCGCACGATGTCGGTGATCTGCGTGTTGGCGAGCCCCTTCTCGCGGATCGCGTCGGCGAGGCCCGCCATCAGGCGGGCCCGGTGGTCGGCGAGCGGGGCGGTGAGCGGCGTGTCGATGATCGGCAGCGTATGGCCTCCGGCCGCGAGGGTCAGGCGGGCACGGGCGCCGCGCGAAGCGCGTGCGCGGCGATGACGTCCACCAGCTCGGGGTACGCGCCGGCGGGAAGGTCGTGCCCCATCCCGCGGATCGTGTGCAGCCGCGCTCCGGGGATCGCCGCGGCGGTTGCCGCCCCGCCGGTGGGGTGGACCATGCGGTCACGGTCCCCGTGGATGACGAGCGTCGGCACGGTGATCTCCCGGACGAGTCCGGTGCGGTCGCCGGACTTGAAGATCGCGGCAAGCTGCCGTGCGACGCCTTCATGCGCGTCAGGCCCCGCGCCGCGGTTCCACGCCTCCTCGGCCAGCGCGCGCAGCTGCGCCTCGTCGACGGCGAAGCCGTGTGAACCGATGTGCAGGAGCATCGAGACGGTGGCGGCGATCGCCGCCTCACGGTCGGCCGGTGGGCGCCCGAGCATGCGCCGCCACGTCGAGGGCGCGGGACGCCCGACCCGCTTGGCGCCGGTCGTCGACATGATCGACGTCAAGGACGCGACGCGGTCGGGGTACCGCGCCGCGACGTTCTGGGCGATCATCCCGCCCATCGACATGCCGACGAGGTGGACGTCGTCGAGGTCGAGCGCCTGCATCAGGCGCCACGTGTCGCACGCCATGTCGTCGAGCGAGTAGCGGGCCGGATCCCAGCGTCGGGTGACGAACTCCACCGGCGTGGGCGGGGCGGTGTCCATGTGGGTGGAGCGCCCGACGTCGCGGTTGTCGAAGCGCACGACGTGCAGCCCACGCGAGACGAGCGCGTCGCAGAGGTCGGCGGGCCAGGCGATGAGCTGCTGCCCGAGGCCGGCGATGAGCAGGACGGTGGGGTCGGCCGGGTCGCCGCGCTCTTCGGCGCAGAGTTCGATGATCCCGTCGATCCGGTGCAGCCGCTCGGCGCTCACGCCGCCACCGCCTCACCGACCGGGGCGTCCGCGTGTACCCGCAGCGGCTCGGGGCGCCGGCGGATGCGCGCCACGCCGCCGCGCGACGGCGCGAAGGCGACGCCGCGGAAGCGCCAGCGCTCGTCGCGCTCGCTCGTCGCGACGAGCTCGACGTGCTGGAGCAGCGTGCGCAGGACGACATCCATCTCCAGCTGCGCGAACGCCGCGCCCACGCAGCGCCGCCGCCCGCCGCCGAACGGCACCCACGCGTAGGTGTCGGGCTTCACGCCGAGGAAGCGGTCGGGGTTGAACCGGTAGGGCTCGGGGAACAGCTCCGGATCGCTGTGCAGCGCGAAGCCGTCCACGAGGATCATCGTGCCGGGCTGCAGCAGCCAGTCGCCGAGCTGGAAGGGTGCGACGACCTTGCGCAGCGCTCCGCCGATGACCGACCGCGTGCGCTGCAGCTCGTGGATCGTCGCTTCGCGCAGCTCCTTCCCGCCCTCCTCGATCTCGCGCTCCAGGCGCCGCAGGATCTGCGGGTGGCGGCGCAGGCGCTCGACGCTCCAGGCGAGCGTCCCGGCCGTCGTCTCGTGCCCAGCGACGAGCAGGGAGAGCAGCACGTCGGCGAGCTCCTGCCGGCTCATCGGCTCGCCGTCGTCGTAGCGGGCCTGCAGCAGCAGCGCCAGCACGTCGGTGCGCTCGGCCAGGCGCGGGTCGCGGCGGCCCTGGTCGATGAGGCGGTCGACGATCGCCTCGTACCGCGCGCGGTAGCCGAGGAAGCGTCGCCAGGGACTCCACGGCCCGAGGTCCTTGCGCAGCCACGGCGCGGTGGTGAGGAAGGACCCGAGCTTGACCCACGGGGGCAGCAGTTCGAGCAGCTCGTCGAACTCGTCGTCCTGCGCGCCGAAGACGGCCCGTAGGATCGCGTTGAGCGTGATGCGCGACATCCCGTCCAGCGTTGGGACGTCGCAGTCCTCGGGCCATGTCGCGATCTCGCGCAGCGTCTCCTCCTCGAAGATCGACGCGTACGACGCCATCCGCTCGCCGTGGAACGGAGGGAGCAGGAGCCGTCGCTGCTGGAGATGCTCGTCGCGGTCGAGCGCGAAGGGGGAGCGCTGACCGAGCGTGTGGGCGAGCGGCGCCCACGTGCCGCCGCCGCTGACGACCTCGGGCTTGGCGGTGAAGACGCGCTTGACGAGCGCCGGGTCAGCGACGGCGACGCCCTCGCCCAGACCGGCGATGTTGACGGTGACGACCCGGCCGTAGCGGCGGCGCAGCCGTGCCGTCAGGCGGGACCCGCCGCTGACGAACAGCGCCGTGGCGACGGGACCGGGCAGGGGGACCTTCGGGGGGAAGTGCGCGTGATCGCTCATCGGGGCTCCGGGCGTCGGCGGATACTGGTGAGTACTACTGACGGGTAGGGAAAGATACTCACCAGTACTGACCACGGCAAGGCCCCTCGAGGTTTCGGCCGTGTTGCACAGCGTGTTTAGGCATGCCAAGATCACCGGCGTGACGAGCCTCAGTCGCCGCAAGCTCCTGGTCGGGTCCGCCGCGCTGTCCGGTGGCGCGGCCATCGCCCACGCCACGCTTCCCCACAGCCATCCCTGGGATCCCGAGGCGCAGGCCGCTGGGTCCGCCCACCACGGCGCAGCCCATCACGGCGGGTCCGGCCACGCCGACTTCCGCGATGCGGCCACGGTCGACCACGCCGCCAACGGGTTCGATCCGCACGAGATCGTCCGCGACTTCGACTGGGGGACGACCCGCCGCGATGCGCGCGGGCGCGTGATTCGCGAGTGGGAGCTCTTCGCCGCCGACAAGGAGATCGAGGTCGCACCGGGTGTCACCTTCGCGGCCTGGACGTACAACGGCCGCATCCCCGGCCCGACGCTGCGATGCCGCGAGGGCGAGCGCCTGCGCATTCGCTTCGTCAACGGGTCGGCGCACCCGCACACGATCCACTTCCACGGGCTGCACCCGGCCGCGATGGACGGGGTCGCCGGGCAGGGCGCCGGTGAGATCGCGCCCGGCTCGAGCACGGTGTACGAGTTCGACGCGCTGCCCGCCGGCCTGCACCTCTACCACTGCCACGTCCGGCCGCTGGCCGAGCACATCGCCAAGGGGCTGTACGGCGCGTTCATCGTCGACCCTGCGGAGGGCCGTCCGGACGCCGACGAGCTCGTCATGGTGATGAACGGGTTCGACACGAACTTCGACCGCGCCAACGAGCTGTACGCCGCGAACACCATCCCGTTCGCGTACATGAACCGGCCGATCGAGGTCCGCCGCGACGAGCTTATCCGGGTCTACCTCGTGAACATCCTCGAGTACGACCTCATCAACTCGTTCCACCTGCACGGCAACCTGTTCGACTACTACCCGACGGGCACGGGCAGCCGGCCGTCGGAGCACACCGACACGGTCATGCTCTGCCAGGGCCAGCGCGGCATCCTGGAGTGGCGGTTCCCGTACGCCGGCACGTACATGTTCCACGCCCACCAGTCCGAGTTCACCGAGCTCGGGTGGCAGGGCTTCTTCGAGGTCCCCGCGTGATGGGCACGAGCACGGCGCGGGTGCCGACCTGGCTGCTCGGCCTCGTCCCGCTCGTCATCATCATCGCCGCGATCGGCGGGTTCGCCGCACTCGGCGGCCCGGGGCTGGGGGAGCGGTCCGGCCCGCCCGTCGAGGAGCTCGCCGTCGAGGCGACGAAGCTCCGCCCCGGGATCATCGAGCTGACCGTCCGCAACGACGGCCCGGACCCGGTGACGATCGCCCAGGCGACGGTCAACGACGCGTTCGTCGAGTTCGAGGGTGCGACGGCGGCGATCGGCCGGCTGGAGACGGCGACGCTCGCGCTGCGCCAGCCGTGGATCGAAGGGGAGGCCTACGAGATCGGCCTGCTGACGTCGACCGGCGGGACGATCGCGCACGAGATCCCCGTCGCGGTGGAGACCCCGGACGTCGACCTGTCGTTCTTCGGTCTCATGGCGCTGCTCGGGGTCTACGTCGGCGTCATCCCGGTCGCGCTCGGCATGCTCTGGCTGCCGTGGGTCCGCCGCATCCCGCCGGCATGGATGCGTGCGGTCATGGCGGTGACGATCGGGCTGCTCGCCTTCCTGGCCATCGACGCCACGCTCGAGGGCTTCGAGCTCGCGGGGGAGGGCTCCCAGGCGTTCGGCGGTAGCGCGCTCGTGCTGGTCGGCGCGATGGTCGCCTACCTGCTGCTCAGCGGCACCTCGGCGTGGGTGTCCCGGCGGCGTGCCGCGGCGCGCGCGGCGGGCGCGGGGGCCGGGACGCTGGCGTTCCTCGTCGCGCTCGGCATCGGCCTGCACAACCTCGGCGAGGGCGTCGCGATCGGCGCGGCCTACACGACCGGCGCGCTGGCGCTCGGCGCGTTCCTCGTCGTCGGCTTCGCGATCCACAACACGACGGAGGGGCTGGCGATCGTCGCCCCGCTGGCCGACGCGCCGGTCCGCTTCCGGCGCCTCATGCTGCTCGGGTTGGTCGCGGGCGCGCCGGCCGTACTCGGCGCGTGGATCGGGGCGGCGGCGTTCAACGCGAGCGCGGCGGCGTTCCTCTTCGGGTTCGGCGCGGGGGCGATCGCGCAGGTGATCGTGCAGCTCGCGCCGGCGTTGCGTGACGAGGACGAGCGCGCACTCAACCCGGTGTCGGTGAGCGGGGTGCTGGCGGGCGTGGCGATCATGTTCGCCACGGGGCTGCTCATCGCGGCCTGACGGTTCCGTTTTTGGACTCGTTCGGTGTAGGTTGGGCCGACACCACTACTCACCGAGGTCGACATGCCGAAGCCCACGCTCGTCCTGGTCCACGGCGCTTGGGCGGATGCGTCCAGCTGGAACGCCGTCGCCACACCGCTGCGTCAGGAGGGCTTCACGGTCCTCGCGCCGCCGAACCTCCTGCGAGCGACCCCGGTGGACGCGCCCTACATCAGCTCCTTCGTCAGCCAGCGGACGACGGGACCGGTGGTGCTCGTCGGCCATTCGTACGGCGGCACCGTGATCACGAATGCGGCGACCGACAGCGTCAAGGCGCTCGTCTACACCGACGCGTTCATCCCCGACGAGGGGGAGAGCGTCCTTCAGATCCTGGGGGGCTCCGGCTCGGCCCTCGACGTCCCCGATCCGACGACCGTCCTCGACGTCGTCGGCTACCCGGGCGCCCCCGAGGGTGACGCCGAGGCGTTTCTCAAGCCCGACACGGTGCACACCGCGTTCGCGCAGGACCTGCCCGAGGACGATCGCTGGCTGATCGCCGCGGGTCAGCGCCCGATCACCCTCGGCGCGAACGCCACGCCGTCCGGCCCACCCGCGTGGAAGTCGCTGCCGAGCTGGGCGGTGATCGGGACCGAGGACCGCGTGATCCCGGCTGCGGTCAAGCGGCAGATGGCCGAGCGTGCGGGGGCGACGATCACCGAGGTCGCGGGCTCGCACGTGTCGCTCGTCTCGCAGCCCCAGGCGACCATCGATGCGATCCTCGCCGCTGCCGCCGAAGTGGGGGCCTGAACCACCCAGCGCCTGGCCACTCCGTCTGGTCGCTGCGGCGCGGCGGCCGGACGGGCTCGGCGTGAGCCTCGACAATCCGCAGCGCAAGACGACAGACAAGCCGGGAAGGGGACTCGAACCCCTGACCTACTGTTTACAAGACAGTTGCTCTACCAGCTGAGCTACCCCGGCGGGCCTCACGCATGCTAGGGCGAGGCGGCGTCAGCCCGCGCGGCGTGCCCGGACGATTGCCGCCCCCGCGTGTTCGTGCACGCGATGGGTCGGCCGGATCTCGACGTCCTCGAAGCCCGCGGTCGCCAGGGCCTGCCGGAACTCCGCCTCGGTGAGCGCGCCCGCGATGCAGCCGGTGAACGCCGCCATGTCGGCCCGGGTTGCCTCGTCCATGCCCTCGTCGGCGATGACGTCGGACACGGCGAAGCGCCCGCCGGCGCGCAGCACGCGCGCGGCCTCGTTCAGGACGCGCTGCTTGTCGGCGGCGAGGTTGATGACGCAGTTGGAGATGACGACGTCGACGGACGCGTCCTCGAGCGGGATGTCCTCGAGGTAGCCGCGCAGGAACTCGGCGTTCGTGACCCCCTCGCTCGCGGCGTTCGCGCGTGCGAGCTCGAGCATCTCGTCGGTCATGTCCAGCCCGATGGCGCGGCCGGTGGGGCCGACCCGGCGTGCGCTGATGAGCACGTCGGCGCCCGCACCCGAACCGAGGTCGAGGACGGTCTCGCCCTCGTGGAGGTCGGCGACCGCCGTCGGGACGCCGCAGCCGAGCGACCCGTTGACCGCGGCGTCGGAAGCGCCGGCGGTCTCGGCGCCGTCGTAGAGCGCGCCACCGAAGACCTGCTGGGCGTCGGCGTCGGTGAGGACGACCGGGCCGCATCCGCACCCGTCGTTGCGCTGCTCGGCGATCGCACGGGCGGCCGCGGCGTACTTCTCGCGCACCGTCTCGCGGACAGCGGCGTCTCCGGTGGTCTCAGGCGTCATGGTCGTCTCCCATCCAGGCGGCCAGCGGGCCCAGCGCCCCCGGCACGACGTAGTAGTAGGCCCACAGCCCGCGCCGCTCGGACGCCACGATCCCGGCTTCGCGCAGGCGCTTGAGGTGGTGGCTGAGCGTGGGCTGCGAGATGTCGAAGAGCGGGACGAGCTCGCAGACGCACACCTCGCCAGCGTGCTTGCGCAGGACGTCGACGAGCTGGAGGCGGATCGGGTCACCCAGGGCCTTGGCGACGTCCGCGAGGCGGATCGCCTGCTCGCGTTCGACGTCGGGATAGACGACCGGCTCGCAGCAGGGCTGGCCGTTCGGGCGCTTGGCCTTCGGCGTGAGTTCCAGATCGACGGACATCGATAGACCGTAGCAGTTAGCTTGATGACTGTCGATTGAGTAGGTTTCCGTCTATGGAACCGAGGGCGCACGATCGCGTCGCGATCTTCAGCGACATCCACGCCAACCTGCCCGCGCTCGACGCGGTGCTCGACGACATCGCCGCGCACGGCATCACCGACCTCTACTGCGGCGGGGACCTCGTCGGGTACGGCCCGCATCCCAACGAGGTGTGCGAGCGGATCGCGGCGCTCGAGATCCCCACGATCTACGGCAACTACGACCACGCGATCGCCCGCGACCTCGACGACTGCGGATGCGCGTACATCACGCCTGAGGACCGCGCGCTCGGGCAGCGCAGCGTGGAGTGGACGCTGCGGCACACCAGCCGCGCGTCGAAGGACGTCATGCGTGACCTGCCGTTCGACATGCGCTTCACCGTCGGTGGCGCGAAGGTGCACCTCGTCCACGGGTCGCCGCGCAAGGTCAACGAGTACCTCTTCGAGGACAAGCCGCTGTCGCTGTACGAGCGCCTTGCCGCGGCAGAGGACGCCGACGTGCTCGTCTTCGGCCACACCCACAAGCCGTGGAGCGACGTGCGCGGCGGGATGCTCTTCGCCAACTCCGGGTCGGTCGGCAAACCCAAGGACGGAGATCCGCGCGCCTGCTGGATCGAGCTGCGCCCCGCCGAGCGGTTCGTCGACGTCGTCGTCCACCGCGTCGACTACGACAGCGAGACCGTCGCCGACGAGGTGCGCGCCGCCGGGCTTCCGGGAGAGTTCGCCGACAAGCTGGTGCTGGCCCGATGACCGCGCCGCTCCCTCGCCGCCTCCTCGCCGAGTTCCTCGGCTCCGCGCTGCTCGCCGCGCTCGTCATCGGCTCGGGCATCGCCGCCGCCGAGCTGTCGCCCGGCAACACGGGCCTCCAGCTGCTGGAGAACGCCGCCGCGACCGCCGCGGGACTGTTCGCGATCATCCTCATGTTCGGGCCGATCAGCGGCGGGCACTTCAACCCGGTCGTCTCACTCGTCGACGCCGTGTTCGGCGGGATCTCGCCGCGGCACGCCGCCGCCTACGTGCCGGTGCAGATCGCCGGCTGCATCGCGGGCGCCGTGCTCGCCAACCTCATGTTCTCGCTGACGGCGATCAGCATCTCCGAGACCGATCGTGCGACCAGCGGGCACTTCCTGTCGGAGATCGTGGCGACGCTCGGCCTCCTCCTCGTCATCTTCGCGCTCGCGCGCAGCGGCCGCGTGTCGACGGCGCCCGCCGCGGTCGGCGCCTACATCGGCGCCGCGTACTGGTTCACGAGCTCCACGAGCTTCGCCAACCCGGCAATCACGCTCGGGCGGATGTTCTCCGACACGTTCGCGGGGATCGCACCGGCGTCGGCGCCCGCGTTCATCGGCGCGCAGATCGTCGGAGCGGTGGTCGCCATCGGTGCGATCAGGGTGCTCTACCCGGACGTGACGCCCGAGGAAGCCGCAGAGGTCATCGTCCCGCGGGAGACGGTGACGCGGTGAGCAACGTCCTCTTCGTCTGCCTCCAGAACGCCGGGCGCTCGCAGATGAGCCAGGCGCTCTTCGAGCGCGCCGTCGGCGGCCGACACGAGGCGCGCTCGGCCGGGAGCACCCCGGCCGCGCACGTCCATCCGGAGGTCGCCGACGTCATGCTCGAGCTCGGTATCGACCTGCGCGACCGCACGCCGCGCGCCCTGACCGCCGAGGACGCGCAGTGGGCGGACGTCGTCGTGACGATGGGCTGCGGCGACGCGTGCCCGTACGTGCCGGGCACGCGCTACATCGACTGGGATCTGGCCGACCCGTCGGGGCAGCCCGTCGACCGCGTCCGCGAGATCCGCGACGAGATCGCCGCGCGGATCGACGACCTCGTGGCGAGCCTCAGCGCCGAGGCGTGAGCGTCAGCGGCAGCCCGTCGGCGGGGTAGGGGCCGGTCGCCATGTCGATGAGCGGCTCGTAGCCCGGGTCCACCCGCAGGTCGTAGCGCAGCAGCAGCTGGTGCAGCAGCGCCTTGACCTCCATGCCGCCGAAGTGCAGCCCGATGCACTTGTGCACGTTGCCGCCGAACGGCACCCACGCGTACTGGTGGGACTTGTCCTCGGCGCGCTCGGGGGTGAAGCGCTCAGGGTCGAACGTGTCCGGGTCGTGCCACCACGGCTCCATCCGCTGGCTGGAGAACAGCCCGAGGCTGATGAGCGTGTTCTTCGGGATGTAGCGGCCGAGGATCTCCGTGTCCTTGATGGCCATGCGCGCGAGCATCGCGACCGGCGCGTTCATGCGCAGCGTCTCGCGGAACACGAGGTCCATCGACGTGAGCGTGTCGAGGTCGTCGTAGCCGATGGTCTCCTTGCCGAGCGCCTCGCTTTCGGCGCGCACGCGCTCCTGCCACTCCGGGTGCTGCGCGAGGAAGAAGCACATCATCGCCGCGGTGATCGTGCTCGTGTCGTGCGCGGCCATCATCGTGAAGATCATGTGGTTGACGACGTCACGGTCGGTGAACCGCTCGCCGTCCTCGCTCTCGGCGTGGCACAGCACGCTGAAGAGGTCGTCACTCTCGCTCGCGCGCTTCTCCGGGATCTGGCGCAGGAAGAACTCCTCCATGCGCTTGCGGCTCTGCAGGCCGCGATGCCAGCGTCCGCCGGGCACGTCGGCGCGGATGGGCGTGTTGCCGCCGAACACGAGGTTGATGAAGTCGCGGTTGACCTGGTCGGCCTCCGGCCCGAGCTCGCTGCCCATGAAGACCTCGGTGGCGATGTCGAGCGTGAGCTGCTTGAGCGCGGGATACATGAGAAACTCGCTGCCCGGCTGCCAGGCGTCGATCCCCCGCGTGATCGCCGGGTTCATCATGTCGAGGTAGGTCACGAGCCGGTCGCGCTTGAACGCCTGCTGCATGATGCGCCGGTGGTGGTGATGCTCCTCGAAGTCCATGAGCATCACGCCGCGCTCGAAGAACGGGCCGATGAACGTCTCCCAGCCCTCGGCGTTGACGAACGCCTTGTCCTTGTTGGCGAGCACGGTGCCGATCCCCTCAGGGCCGAGCACCGAGACGATCTTCAGGCTGATGACGTTGGTCCACGAGATCGGGCCGAAGCGCTCGTAGCCGCGGCGGGCCATCGAGAGACCGTCGGCCAGCGCGCCGAGCGTGTGGCCGAGGAGAGGCAGGCCCGGGTCGCCCATGACCGGCTGCAGGCCGCTGCCGGCCGGCGGGATCGCGAGCGGACGCGCCCCGCGCTCGGGCAGGACGGTGTACACGAGGTTCGCGGCGGCGTTGCGCGCGCGCAGGGACATGGGTGCGCTCATCTCTCCAGGCTCCTCGGAAGGTATCTGGTACGGTACCGTGCAAGATGACCCGCCGCAACTACGGTGGACAGACGGGCAGCGAGCGGATCGCCGCCCGCCGGACGGCGCTGCTCGACGCCGCGTTCGACCTCGTCGGCGAGCACGGATGGGCCCAGCTGCGCATCGAGGCGATCTGCCGCCAGGCGGGGCTGAACAAGCGCTACTTCTACGAGAGCTTCGACAGCCTCGACACCGCGATGGCGGCGCTCATCGAGCGCGTCGCCGGCGAGGTGCTCGACGCGACGATCGACGCGATGCCGGAGACCGGCACGGCGGAGGACCACATCGCCGCGGCAGTCCGCACCTCCGTCGAGTTCATCACCGATGACCCGCGTCGCGCGCGCGTGCTCTACGAGGCGCCTGCGCCCGGCGGCACTGCCGCCCGGCAGCGCGCCGTCACGACGCGCCAGGCCGTTGCGGTCGCCGCCGCTCGTGCCCGCACGGTCTTCCCGGCGCCCGACGGGACGGACTTCGCCCTGCCGGCGTCGATGGTCGTCGGTGGCACGAGCCAGGCCGTCCTGGACTGGCTCGACGGCGCGGTGGACTGCTCGCGCGACGAGCTCATCGACGGGCTCGTCGCGATGTGGCTGGCGATCGGCACCGCCAGCGGCTGAGCGTCAGTCCTGGTCGGCGACCGCCACGCCCGCGGCGTGCGCGATGTTGCCGTGGCCGTTCGTGCTGACGACGTGCTCGTACTGCGGCAGCTCGGGCTGCTCGGGCGCGTTGAACCGCCGCTCGAGCTCGCCGAGGACAACGCCGAACAGCAGGTGGCGCCACGTCGCCTGCGCGAACGCCCGCGGATCGCCGGCGAGCTTGGGCAGCTCGTCGCGGGCCGGATGCGTCCGGTCGGTCAGCGCGACCGCCGGCCAGCTGCCCAGGTGCTCGGCCATCGCGGCCGCCGGGCCCTTCGACCAGGACGGCAGCGGCAGGCGCGGCGCCGCGTTGGCGTACAGCGCGCCGAACAGCGCGCCGTTGCCCAGATGCATCGCCAGGCCGACCACGGGCCACGCGCGCCCGCGCGTGACGAACTTGCCGAGGAGCTCGGTGTCGTCGTACGGAACGCCGAAGACACGGCGGTCGAGCGGCTGCTGGGCCCACCAGACGGCGGCGGCTGCCGCGCCGGCGAGCGCGCCGCGGGCGGTTCGGGCGAGAGCGACGTCCATGACCTGACTGTAACGCCCGGCTCTCCTCGGCGTAGGACCTCCCACATGGATCGTTCGAAGCTCCACGCCCGTGTCCGGCACAGCGGCGTGAACCCCCTCGTCTACTGGCCGCTGCGCGCCGTGCTGTACCCGTTCTTCCTCATCTACTTCCGGCTGCGCTGGAAGGGGTCGAAGCACATCCCCAAGAGCGGGCCGGTCATCATCGCCGCCAACCACCGGTCGTTCCTCGATCCGTTCGTGATCTCGGCGATGTTCTGGCGCCCGCTGTACTTCGTGGCGAAGAAAGAGCTCTTCGAGCGCAACCGGCTGCAGACGTGGTTCCTGAACTCGCTCGGCGCGTTCCCCGTCGATCGCGGCGCGAGCGACACCGACGCGATGGGCAGCGCCCGCCACGTGCTCGAACGCGGCGACGCCGTCGTGATCTTCCCCGAGGGCACGCGCATCCGGCCCGGCGGGCTGGGCAAGCCCAAGCGCGGCGTCGGCCGCCTCGCGCTGGAGACCGGCGCGCCGGTCGTGCCTGTCGCGGTCATCGGCACAGAGAACATCCGCACGAAGTGGAAGATCCGCCCGCACAAGGTCCGGATGATCGCCGGCAAGCCGCTGACGTTCCCGCAGACCGAGCAACCGACGGCGACGATGGCCGCAGCGGTCGTCGACCGGGTCTGGCCGTGCGTGCAGCTGCAGTGGGAGTGGCTCGGCGGTGAGCCGCCCGTGCGCCGCGCGGCGATCATCGGCGCCGGCTCGTGGGGGACCGCGCTGGCCGTGGCCCTCGCGCGCGGCGGGGTCGACGTGCAGCTCGGGGCGCG
The DNA here is from genome assembly GCA_945878865.1 of Bifidobacterium breve. Lineage (GTDB taxonomy): Bacteria > Actinomycetota > Thermoleophilia > Solirubrobacterales > Solirubrobacteraceae > Svornostia. The sequence continues at coordinate 148,253 of CAMCUD010000003.1, forward strand.
CACGCCTGAACAGGCGGCCACGATCGCCGAGACCCGTCACAACGACCGGTACCTGCCGGGCATCCAGCTGCCCGACCGCGTGCAGCCGATGACGGCCAGCCAGCTCGACCTCGAGCGCGCGGACCTCATCTGCCTCGCCGTTCCCTCACGCGCGATTCCCGCGACCGTCGCCGCGCACGCCGAGCGCATCCCGGCCGGTGCCGGGGTCCTCGTGCTCAGCAAGGGGCTCGTTCCTCCGCTCGGCGCGCTGCCGAGCGCCTACGTCGCCGAGCGGGTGAACGCCCGCGCCGTGGCGACGCTCGGCGGCCCGGCGATCGCCTCGGACATGCTCGCCAACGGCGCGGCGGTTGTGCTGGCGTGCACCGAGCCGTCGTGCGGTGCGGTGATCCGCGACGCGCTGCGCGCCGCGAACCTCCAGGTCACGGTCTCCACGGACGTCACCGGCGTGGAGCTCGCCGGCGTGGCGAAGAACGCCGCGGTGCTGGCCGCCGCTGCGAGCGTCACGGCCGGGCCGAACGCCGCCGGTGCGGCGGCGGGGAAGGTCTTCGCCGAGGTCGATCGCTACGCGCGGGCGTGCGGCGCCCAGCCGGAGAGCTTCTCCGGCCTGGCGGGTGCGGGCGACCTCGTCGCCACGGTCGTGGCCGAGTCGAGCCGCAACCGTCGCGCGGGTGAGCTCCTCGCGCGCGGCGTGCCGGCCGATGCGATCGAGCCGCGCCTCGGCCAGACCCCGGAGAGCCTCGACACCGTGGCGCTGCTCGCCGACGCGCTGCGCCGCTCCGGCGTGCACGCCCCGACGATCACCGCGCTGGCCGACCTCGTCGGCGGCCGGATGGCGCCCGATCAGTGGGCGCTGAGCGTCACCTCGCCGAACCCCGACCGCCCGACCGTCGCGGCGTAGCGAGCCGACCGGAGTACGCTGGCATGCGTGGACGCCGGGGAAGCCAAGCGCAAGCTCGACGAGGACTTCGCCGCCCTCTACAAGGCGCATCTGCGCGACGTCTACTCGTACTCGTACTACCGGGTGGGCAACCACCACGACGCCGAGGACCTCACCGAGCAGACGTTCCTGCAGGCCTACCGGCACTTCGAGCGCGCGCAGCAGGAGTCGGACGGCCGGCCGCTGCGCCCGTGGCTCATCCGCATTGCGCACAACCTCGCCGCGAACCTCTACCGCGACCGCTCGCGCAAGCCGCAGACGCCGATCGACGACACGCAGCACCTGTCGGCGACGCACACGACGGAGGACCTCGTCGAGGGGCGGGACGAGCTCGCGCGGGTACTGGAGGGCGTCAAGGAGCTGCCGGACGACCGGCGGGAGGCGCTCATCATGCGCTTCGCGCTGGGCATGGACAACCGCGAGATCGCGCGCGCCATGGGGAAGACCGACGGCGCGACGAAGGTGCTCATCCATCGTGCGATCAAACAGCTGCAGGAGGTGATGGAGCGTGACCACGGACGCCTATGACGTCGAGGCGCTGCTGCGCCGCGCGTTCACCCCCGTCGAGCCGCCCGAGCGGCTGTCCGAGCGGCTGGATTCCACGCTGCAGTCGCTCACGGACGCCTCCCTCGACGAGCTCGAGGGCTGGGAGCTGCGCGCGATGAAGGACCCGCGCAACTGGGTGCGCCCTGTCGCCGCTGCGGCGGTGGGCGCGTCCGCAGGCACGGCGCTCGTGGTCCTGCGCGTGCGCGCGTCGCAGAAGAAGAAGCAGCAGTCGCGCAACCCGGCCATCCAGGCGCGCAAGACGGCCGACGCCGTCGCCGCCGAGGCGCGCAAGCTCCTGCGCCGCTGATCTGGCGCACCTGCTTCAGGCGCGCTTAGGAAACCGCTGCTAGCTTCGCCGTCGATGGCGACCGTGGGCACTCAGACCTGTTACCGGCACCCGAACCGCGAGACGAACGTCTCGTGCTCGTCGTGCGGCCGGCCGATCTGCCCGGACTGCATGACGCCGACGCCCGTCGGCATGCGCTGCCCGGAGTGCAGCAAGCAGCGCACCGAGGTGCGGACGATGGCGTCGACGCGCACGGAGCCGACGCTGACGATCGTGCTCATCGCGATCAACGTGCTGGTGTACCTCGCCGAGACGCTGGGCGGCACGGGGCTGCAGGGCAGCGGCACGGTCTTCCAGCGCGGCGCGCTCTACGGGCCCCTCGTCGCCGACGGCGAGTGGTACCGCCTCATCACCGGCGGGTTCCTGCACTCGGGGATCCTGCACATCGGCTTCAACATGTATCTGCTGTGGTTGCTCGGCTCGATGATGGAGCCGGCGATCGGCAGGCTGCGGTTCGGCGCGCTGTACTTCACGTCGCTGCTCGGCGGCTCACTCGGCGTGATGCTGCTCGACCCCGACCGGGTCACGGTCGGCGCGTCGGGCGCCGTCTTCGGCCTCATCGCCGCGGGCTTCCTCGTCGAGCGGGCGCAGGGGATCGGCCTCTTCCAGTCGTCGCTCGGCATGCTGCTCGTCCTCAACCTCGTGATCACGTTCATCATCCCCGGCATCTCGATCGGCGGGCACATCGGCGGCATGATCGTCGGCGGCATCTGCGGCTACCTCATGCTCGTGTGGGCCCCGCGCCAGGCGAGCAAGCAGGCGGGGAACATCGCGCTGGGCGTGACGATCGGGCTCGGGGTGGCCTCAGCCATCGCCGCCATCTGGGCGGCGAACTACGCCGTCACCAACGGCGCCGTGATCTGAGCGGCGTCGGCCGGCCGCTGGGGCTTCGGCCCGGCCGCGCGGCGCCGGCGTCCCGGCAGCGGCGTGTCGCACACCGGGCACGGCTCGGCGGCCGAGGAGGGGCGCGGTACACGCGGGTCGCGCAGTCGTGGCATCGGACGTAGGGCATCGGTGAGGTTCCTGGATTCGTGTGCCTGCCCCTACAACGGGGAACCCGCAGAAAGTTCACGCCTCTTCCGAAGATTTCTCGATGCGCGGGCTCATACGATGCTGAGACCCGTCCCGAGGAGTGCCAGATGGCCGACGCGCGCACGCAGTTCCTGCTCACGGAAGACCGGATCCCCACGCACTGGGTGAACATCGCCCCGGACCTTCCCGGCGAGCCGCTCCCGCCACTGCACCCGGGCACCCATGAGCCCGCTGGTCCGGACGACCTCACGCCGATCTTCCCGATCGCGCTCATCGAGCAGGAGATGAGCCCGCACCCGGACGTCGAGATTCCCGAGGAGGTGCGCGAGGCCTACAAGCTCTGGCGCCCGACGCCGCTGCACCGCGCGCGCAATCTCGAGAAGGCGCTCGGCACACCCGCGCACATCTACTACAAGTACGAGGGCGTCTCGCCAGCCGGCAGCCACAAGCCCAACTCGGCGATCCCCCAGGCGTACGAGAACGCGAAGGCCGGGGTCAAGAAGCTCGTCACCGAGACCGGCGCGGGGCAGTGGGGCTCCTCGCTGGCGTTCGCGTCCTCGCTGTTCGGCCTGGAGTGCGAGGTCTTCATGGTCGGCTCCTCGTACGACCAGAAGCCCTACCGCCGGTCGATGATGCAGACCTGGGGCGCGACGGTGCATCGCTCCCCGTCGCCGCTGACCGAGGCCGGCCGAGCGCAGGCGGCGAACGAGACCGGTTCGCTGGGCATCGCCATCAGCGAGGCGGTAGAGATCGCCGCGCAGTCCGACGACGCGAACTACGCGCTCGGCAGCGTCCTGAGCCACGTCTGCCTGCACCAGACGGTGATCGGCCAGGAGACCATCGCGCAGATGGAGATGGCCGGCGAGGAGCCCGACGTCGTCATCGGCTGCGTCGGCGGAGGCTCGAACTTCGCGGGGCTCGCGTTCCCGTGGCTGCGGCGCAACCTGCGTGAGGGCAAAAGCGTGCGGTTCGTCGGCGCCGAGCCGGCGGCGTGCCCGACGCTGACGAAGGGCGTCTACGCCTACGACTTCGGCGACACCGTCGGCTTGACCCCGCTCATGCCGATGTACACGCTGGGCCACGACTTCGTCCCGCCGCCCGTGCACGCCGGCGGCCTGCGCTACCACGGCGACTCGCCGCTGCTCTGCGCGATCGTCAAGGCGGGGCTGATCGGCGCGAAGGCTGTGCGCCAGAACCCGACGTTCGAGGCGGCGATCCAGTTCTCGCGGACCGAGGGGATCATCCCCGCGCCGGAGTCCGCGCACGCGATCCGCGTCGCGATCGACGAGGCGCTCGAAGCCAAGGAGGCGGGGGAGGAGCGGGTCATCCTGTTCGGCCTGTCCGGCCACGGGCACTTCGACCTCGCCGCGTACGACGCGTACCTGGCGGGCACGCTCGAGGACCCGGAGTTCGACGAGGCGGGAGCGCACGCGGCGATCGAGAAGCTGCCGGAGGGGCTGCCGGCGATCGCGTGAGCGTCAGCCCACCGCGCCGTACAGCTCGACCTCGCGGATCTCCGCGCCGGACTCCGGCAGGGGCACGCGGTCGGGGTGCAGGATGTGGCCGAGGAGCTCCAGCCCGTCGATGAGCCGCGGGCCGGGGCGGGAGAAGTACGCCGAGCCGTCGACCGCCACGATCCGCGGCACGCCCGTCTCGCGCAGCGCGTCGGCGTAGCGCATGGCCTCATCGTGGGCGCGATCGAGGTCGTAGCCGCAGGGCATGCACACGATGACGTCGGGGTTCGAGGCGGCGACGAGCTCCCACGTGGACTGCTCGGAGTGCTCACCGGCGAACCCGAGCGCGTCGATGCCGCCGGCCATCTCGATGAGCTGCGGAGTCCAGTGCCCGGCGATGAAGACGGGATCGAACCACTCGATCGCTGCCACCCGCGGCTTCTCGGCGCCGCGCACCGCAAGGCGCACGGCGTCGGCCCGGCCGGCCGTGCGGGAGATGAGATCGAGCGCGGCATCCTTCGCGCCCGTGACCTGGGCGATCGTACGAACGTCCGCGAGCGTCTCGCCGTACGTCGTCGGGTCCAGCGCGACGACGCGGGGGCAGGACGGCAGGGTCTGCGCGAGCGCTTCGACGTCCTCGACGTCCACCGCGCACACCGGGCAGAGGCCCTGCGTGACGATGAGATCGGGCTCCAGCGCGCGCACCGCGTCCTCGTCGAGCTCGTAGATGGGGTCGCCGCCCTGCGTCGCCTCGCGCACGGCTGCGTCGATCTCGCGCGCCGACGCCGGCTCGTCGCGGTCGGCGAACGGGAGCTTGTCGCGTGTGACCTTCGGCAGCTCCTGCGCCGCGATGGGATAGTCACACTCGTGCGTCACCGCCACGACCTGATCACCCAGTCCCAGGGCGAACAGCAATTCCGTGGCGTGGGGTACGAGGCTGACGATCCGCATCCGAGCCAAGGAGACTAGATGGCACTGCTGCACGACGAGGCGATCGAAGCGCTGCTGGAGGGAACCTCGTGGCGGAAGGACGGACGCACCATCGTCCGCGACTTCGAGTTCGCCAACTTCAACGACGCGGTGGCCTTCGTCAACCGCGTGGCGGTGGACGCCGACAAGGCCGATCACCATCCGGACATCCTCATCCACAGCTACCGCAAGGTGCAGATCCGGATCTCGACCCACACCGAGGGCGGGATCACCATGCGCGACGTGGAGCTCGCGAAGGCGATCGACACGGTGGTGTAGTCGGCCGGTGCTACCTTTGCGCAGCACCCGTCCATGAACGACGACCAACCTCGAAGTCGCGGCTCCAGGCGCCGCGCTAGCGCATGACCGCGATCCTGCTCGCCGCGGTCTTCCTGCTCGTCCTGCTCAACGGGTTCTTCGTCGCGGGCGAGTTCGCGCTGGTCCGCTGCCGCAAGCAGCGGGTCGACGCGTTCGTCGAGGAGGGCCGGCGCGGCGCTGCGCGGCTGCGGTACCAGCTCGATCACATGAGCGAGTACCTGTCGGCCTGCCAGTTCGGCATCACCCTCGCCTCGCTGGGCATCGGCTTCCTGGGTGAACCCGCGATCGCCTCGATCTTCGAGCCGTGGCTCGGCGACGTCGTCAGCCACGGCGCGTCGGTGATCATCGCGATCGCGATCTCGTACCTGCTCGTCACCTCGTTGCACATCACCGTCGGCGAGCAGGTGCCGAAGATCTACGCGATCGTCAACGCCGAGGCGGTGGGGCTGCGGATCGCGCGCCCGCTGCACGCGTTCACCGTGTCCATGCGGCCGTTCATCTCGCTGCTCAACAGCGCGAGCAACGGGATGCTCCGGCTCGTCGGCATCAAGGCGGACGCCGGGTTCGAGGAGGGATCGAGCCCGCAGGAGCTGCGTGCGCTCATCGCCCAATCGCGCGCCGGCGGGCATCTGGACCCGGGCGAGGCGGGGATGCTCTCGGGCGTCTTCCACCTCCACGAGCAGGAAGCCCGGCAGGTCATGACGCCGATCCCGGCGGTCGTGACGGTGGACGTCGCGGAGAACGTCGAGGACGCGCTGCGCCGCTGTGTCTCGTCCGGCCACACCCGCCTGGTCGTCATCGAGAACGACGACAAGGACCGCGTGCGCGGCATCGTGCACTCGAATTCGCTCGTGAGCCTGCTCATGACCGACGGGCCGACCACGTCGCTCGACAAGGTGGTGCGCGACGCGATGATCGTCCCCGAGACGAAGGCGCTCGACGACCTGCTCGCCGACCTGCAGCGCGAGCGGACGTCGATCGCGGTCGTCGCCGACGAGTACGGCCGGGTGGCCGGCATCGTGACGGTGGAGGACATCGTCGAAGAGGTCGTCGGCGAGATCGAGGACGAGACCGACCCGGCGGGCGGCGGCATCCGGCGCCTGGCCAACGGGGACTGGTTCGTCCGCGGCCACGTCGCGGTGACCGACCTCGTCGACCACGGCCTGCACCTGCCCGCCGACAGCGACGCGTACAACTCCGTCGGCGGTTTCGTGTTCGCCGAACTCGGCCGGCTGCCGCGCCGGGGCGACACGGTCCTGGCCAACGGGTACTCCATCCGCGTGGAGTCCGTGCGTGAGAACCGCATCGAGGCGGTCCGCATCCGCGAGCGCGGGCCGGCCGGCGGCCCGACCGCGTCGGGGGCGGCCGGTCCTGGATCTCCGGGATTCTGAGGTCAGAAACACGACGGGCCCGCTGAGCGGGCCCGTCGCAGCTTCACTGAGGGAGGAGGGTCACGTCGCGTTTCCACACGCCGCACGAGAAGATTCCCGCGCCCCCCTCAACGGTTCCTAAACCTCAGCTGACGATCAGGTGAAGATCAGTAGCTGGCGTACAGGCCGCTGCCCGTCTTGCGGCCGAGCTTGCCCTCGGCGAGCAGGTCGCGCAGGCGCTGCGGCACGTCCGCGCCGATCGCGTCGCCGATCGCCACCGACACGTCGATGCCGACGAGGTCGATCAGCGCGAGCGGCCCCATCGGGTGCCCGGCGCCGAGCTTCATCGCGGTGTCGATGGACTCGGACGGCAGCCCCGTCTCGTCCTGGAGCACCACCGCGCTGAACAGGTACGGGAACAGGAGGCGGTTGACGACGAAACCCGGGACGTCCGGGATCTCGACGGGCTCCTTCTCCAGGGCCTCGCACAGCGCCTTCGCCCGATCGCGCACGCCCGGCGCGGCCGCGTTGGGGTAGATGAGCTCGACGAGCTTCATCCGCGGGACCGGGTTGAAAACGTGCAGGCCGACGAAGCGCTCGGCCGCACCGGAGGCGGCGGCGAGCTTCTCGACGGACAGCGAGGACGTGGTGGTCGCCACGACGACGTCGTCGCCGGTGCGCGAGGCGAGCTGCTCGAGGAGCGGCTCCTTGGCCTCGTAGCTCTCAGCGATCGCCTCGACGACGAACGACGCACCGTCGACGAGCTCACCCAGGTCCTGGACGACCGTGACGGCGGACGGGTCGACGCCCTCCATCCGGCTGATGAACTTGTCGATGCTCTTGCGCGCGCGCTCGGCCGACGCGTCGCTGCGCGCCCAGAGCTTCACGGGGCCGTTCGCGGCGGCGACGGCCGCCAGGCCGGCCGCGATCGTGCCGCTGCCGGCGATCGCGAGTGTTTCTGCCACGGTGTCTCCTCGGTGGACTGGTCGGTCAGACAGGTGGCCGGGAAGGGTAGGGAGCCGTGACGAATCGTGTCATCCGACCCGCACCATGAGGCTCAGTCCGTACTCTGGTGTCATGCGATGGGGAGTGGGCGTCCTGGCGACGGCGTGCCTTCTCGCGGGGGTCGTGACGGCTCCCGCGCACGCGGCGCGTGCCCTGCCTGCCGATCGGTTCACGAACAGCGTGGGCGTCAACACGCACGTGATGTTCCACGACACGCCGTACAAGGACCTCGATGCGACGCTCACGGCGCTGCAGTGGCTCGGCGTCCGGCAGGTCCGCGACGGGGTGAGCGCCCCGCCGCCTCCGCGCGGCACGTGGTACCGCCGCGAGCAGCATCGTCGGTTCGTCGCGCTGTCGCGCGCGGGCGTCCGGCTCGACCTCATCGTGGGCGGCCCCGACCAGGACGGCGACACCCTCGACGCTCGGATCGGTCTGATCCGGGCGATCCCGGGTGTCCGGTCGGTGGAGGGGCCCAACGAATGGGATCGCAACGGCGGCGACGGATGGGCGGCGACCCTGCCCGACCTGCAGCGGCGTCTCGACGCGGCGATCGACGCCGATCCCATCCTGCAGGTCCGTGGCGTCGAGGTCGTCGGCCCGAGCTTCGGCACCCTGGAGAACGCCGCCCAGGTGGGCGACCTCTCTGACGCGTTCGACCTCGGCAACCTGCATTCCTACTCCGGCGGCCGGCAGCCCGAACAGGCCGAAGTCCAGGGCGCCCAGGCCCTGCCGGACCGGCTGAAGCTCATCCGCGGGCTGAACGGCAGCCGGCCGACCGTCATCACCGAGACGGGCTTTCACAACGCGGACCGCTCCAACCGCATGCCGGCGACGCCGGAGGACGTCGCGGCGGTCTACACGCTGCGCACCGTGCTCGAGAACGCGCGGCTCGGCGTCCGGCGCACCTACCTCTACGAGCTGTTCGACTCCTACAGCGATCCGATCGACGTCAACGCCGAGGCGCAGTTCGGGCTGTTCGACCACGACCGCCAGCCCAAGCCCGCCGCCGCGGCGCTGCGCGCACTGCTGCGCGCCACGCGCGACGGCGGCGCGTCGCCGGCCGGCCGCACGCTGGCGGTGAAGGCGACGGGGGCGGAGGACCTGCGGATGCTCGTGCTGGCCAAGTCACGTGGACGCTTCGCGGTCGTCGTCTGGCGCGCGGTGCCGCTGTACGACCCCGATCTCCGTCAGGACCTGGAGGTCGGCGAGCAGGAGGTGACCGTCGCGCTGGGCAAGCGGTTCGGCGCGGTGCGGGCGCGCCGTCCCGCCGAGCTCGACGACCCGCAGGAGCGCTGGTCGGACACGGACACGGTGAAGCTGGGGGTCGGCGGGGCGCCCGTCGTGCTCGAGCTGACGCCGGGGCCGGGCGGATCGGGCCTGCCCTCGGCGGCGGGGAAGACCGAGATCCGGGTGAAGCTGCCGTTCCTCTGACGGGCGTCAGCAGTCCCACTGACAATTTCATCAGTCTTGATAGTGTCGTCGACGGATGAGAGTCGACGCGCACGCGCATGTCCTGCCGGCGCGCTACCGCGCCGCGCTGCGCGCGGCGGGCGTCAGGGCGCCGGGCGGCCTGCCATTCCCGCGGTGGTCTGAGCGCGCGGCGCTCGGGTTCATGCGGCGGTACGGCATCCGCGCGCAGGTCGTCAGCATCTCCGACCCAGGCGTCGAGTTCCTGCCCGTGGGCGAGTCGGTCGCGCTGGCGCAACGCCTGAACGAGGACCTCGGCGACCTCGTGCGGCGATCGCCCGACCGGTTCGCGGCGCTGGCGGTGCTGCCGTTGCGCGACATGGAGGCGAGCGTGCGCGAGGTCGGACGGGCGTTGGACGACCTCGGGCTCGACGGCGTGTCGATCCTGAGCAACGTCGAGGGTCGCTACCCGGGCGATCCCGGGTTTCGTCTGCTGCTGGAGGAGCTCGACCGCCGGTCGGCGTACGTCTTCGTGCACCCGACGGTCACGCCGCCTGGCCAGACGCCGCGGGGCGTGCTGCCCGCACCGATCGTCGAGTTCCCCTGCGAGACGACGAGAGTCGTCCTGAGCCTGCTGCGCTCCGGGGCCCTGGAGGCCTATCCGCGGATCCGCTGGCAGTTCGCGCACGCGGGAGGGCTGGTCCCCGCGCTGGTCGATCGCCTGCGCCGCGACCTCCCGACCGATCCGCGGCCGTGGCTCGGCCGCGCGCGGTACGACACAGCGCTGTCGGCGACGCCCTAGGCGCTCGCCGGACTCCGCGACTTCGTGACGCCGGAACGGCTCATGTTCGCCACCGACTGGCCGTTCTCCTCGACGCTGTTCCTCCTCGCCGGTGACCCGCAGCCCGAGCTGCGCCGCAGCGTTCCGGGTCCGGAGCTGCCCGGCGTGCTGGCGCAGAACATCCTGGCTGAGCTGCCCAGGCTCCGGCGCGCGATCGAGGCGGCTGATGGCTGACCTGCGCATGACCCGCAAGGGGCTGCTGAGCGGCACCGCGGTCGCGGCCGGACATCTCATGCTCGCGTCGCGGGCGGCCGCGGAGGCGCAGATGCCGTCCGTCGCCGGGCCCGTGGTCGACGCGCACGGCCACGCGATCACCCCCGCCATCGAGCGTCTGCTCGCGGACCGGGGGAGCCGGGAGCTCGACGGACGTGACCTGCCCGCGTGGGACGTCGCGGCGGCACTGGACTTCCAGGCGAGGCAGGGCATCCGGCTGCAGCTGCTCGTCACCCCGGACCCCGGCCTCGCGCTCGCGCCCGCGGATGAGCACCCAGCGGTCGCCGCTGCGGTCAACGACGACCTCGCTGCCGTGGTCGACGCGGCGCCGGGACGCTTTGGCGCGCTGGCGGTCCTGCCGCTGTCCGCCGGGCCCGGCGCCGCGTTGGCCGAGCTCCGGCGCGCGATCGACCGCCTCGGCCTCGACGGGGTCGTGCTGCCGACACGCGTCGGTGACCGGCCGCTCGGCGACGCCGGTCAGGGCCGGGTGCTCGCCGAGCTCTCTCGCCGTCGCCTGCCGGCGCTCGTCCATCCGGTCGCCGCCGCCGCGCGGCCCGACATCCCGGGGGCGCCCGCCGACACCGTCGAGCACGCGTTCGAGCTCGTTCGCTGCGCCGCAAGCCTCCTGTACTCCGACACGCTGCTGCGCGCACCGCGCCTGCGGCTGGTGCTGGGTTCTGGCGGGGGCGGGTTGCCGTTCGTCGCCGGCCGGATCGCCATCGCCGATCAGGCGCTGCGCTCGGACCTGTTCGTCCGGCCGCTGCGGCGCCTGACCTTCGACACCGCGCAGTGCACCGACGGCGCCGCCCTTGCGAGCGTGCGGGCGTTCGTGCGCTCCCCGCGCCAGATCCTCTACGGCAGCGACTGGCCGCTCGTCGACGAGCAGGCGCCGGGAACCTGGCTCGCAGAACTGCCGCAGGACGAGCGCGGTATCGCGGGCGCCGCTGCGCTCGAGGCGTTCCCGTCGCTGACGCGGCGCCTGGGCACGGCCGGATGAGCACGGCGGCGGCTCAGCTCGGTGCGTCGCGACGGAAGCCGACCGGGGCGGCATGCGCCGGCATCGGGCTCGTCTCCAGGCCGGGCGGCGGATCCATGACGTGGAACCCGGTCGGTGACGTGTCATTCGGCTCGTCGGGGTGGAACAGGGCGGCGAGCAGCTGGATCTGCCCGCGGCCGACGCCGAGCTCGAACTGGCCGCCGCCGTAGGCGCCGATGCCGCGCTCGGCCAGCCAGTCGTAGCAGTCGAACAGCGCGCTGACCGGGCCGAACCGCGACGGCTTGACGTTCACGGTCTTCGGTGGAAAGGGCAGCGACTCGATGTCGGCGATGCTGTGGATCGGCGCGTCCCACGTGATGCGGTCGCGGTGGTCGCGCAGGATCGCGTCCGTCTCGTCGGTGAGCTTCGGATCCTCGATCCAGGCGTCGGGGAAGTACTGCACGACGCGCCGGTAGAGGTCCGGATCGGCGGGGTTGTCGACGATCGTGCCGGAGTACTGCCCCTTGAGGTCCACGCTGTCGACGGCGCCCGTCGCTGCCAGCGCGGCGAACAGGTCGTCGTCCCAGTCCGGTGTGGCGTCGAGCTTGAAGCGCAGGGACGGGTAGCGCTCCAGGCGCCGCGTGACCGGTTCGGCGGTGGCGGGCTCACCGAGGCGCAGCGAGACGACGTAGGTGATCGGGCGTGGCTCGCGCCCGAGGTGCGCGTGCAGCGAGGTGCCGGCCTGGCGCAGCGCGAGGTCGAGCGCCGCGGACTCGTATGCCCACCGGCGGTAGTTGCGGCTGACCGGGGTCTCCGGGGTGCCGCCGGGGAAGAGATCGAGCCCGTCGAGGTGCTCGCTGAAGCTGCGCAACGTCCACGATCCGGAGAGGTCAGGCGCGCCCGCGGCCCACGCGGCCTCATGTTCCTCAGCCTGGTAGACGACGTCCTCGCCGAGCCCCTCCTCACCGCCGCCGCGCAGGTGCACGATCGTGGACTTGCGCGTGAAGTCGCTGGAGACGTCCTGCTGGCGCGGCTCGAGCTCGGCCCGCTCGATCTCCAGCGACAGGTCGGCGACCTTCTCCCAGCTCGAGCTCATGGGCGCGCCGCCGTCTCGCCGGCCTCGAGCCGCGCGACGAGGTCGTCGAGCCGCAGCTCCTCCAGCCCGCGCCCGACGTCCTCGAGCTCGGCGGCGCAGTACTCGACGAGCTCGCGGCCCTCCTTGACGAGGTCGAGCGTCTCGCGCAGGCCCGCGTGGCCGGAGTCGAGGCGCTCGATGATCGCCGCGAGCCGGGCGGTCGCGGTCTCGTACGTGCGCGCAGGCTGCTCCACGCCGTTCATCATTCCACCGGCCGCCGATCGACTTCGTCGCTTCGGACGTCCGCGTGCGCGTGGCCGTCGCCGAAGCGCAGCCGCACCCCGCCGGCGGCGCGAGCCTGCTCGGCGCTAGTGACGAGGCCGCCGTCGTGATCCTCCACCAGCGCGAAGCCGCGGGCGAGCGTCCGCTCGGGGTCGTGGGCGGCCAGCGCCGCGGCGAGGCCCTCGAGCTCGCGGGTGCGGCGGGTGCGATCGGCGTCGCCGGCCACCAGCCCACGGCGGTCGAGGGTCCGGGCGGCCGTCAGCGCCGCAGTGCGCTCGGCGTTCAGCCGTCGCCGACCGGCGGCACGCAGCTCGCGCGTGGTCTGATGCAGCGCGCGGCGGTGGCGCGCGAGGTGCTCGGCGGGCGCGCGGGACAGGCGGGCCAGGACGCGGGCGCGCTCCACCACGGCGCGGCGGCCGTGGCGGTGCAGGCGCAGGGTGTCGGCGGCCAGGCGTCGGCGCGCGTCGCCGACGTGGACGGGCACGGCCTGCTCGGCGGCGTGGGTCGGCGTCGAGCACGCGCACGCGGCGACGTCGTCGATGAGGGTGCGGTCGGTGTGGTGGCCGACGGACGCGATCACCGGCACACGCAACAGCGCGACCGTCCGGCAGAGCGTCTCGTCGCTGAACGCGAGGAGGTCGGCGACGGACCCGCCGCCGCGGGCGACGATGATCACGTCGATCTCGCCGGTCGCGGCAAGGTCGGTCAGCGCCCGCGTGATCGCCGGTGCGGCGTGCCGGTCCTGGACCGGGGCGAACGCCCACACCACGCGGCCCTCCCACCCGCGGCGGTGCAGGCCGGCGAGGACGTCGTCGCGCGCCTTGCCGCTCTCGCCGGTGACCACGCCGATGGTCCGCGGCAGCACCGGGCGGTGCAGCGCCTTCTGCGGGGCGAGGAGGCCCTCGGCGTCGAGCACCCGGCGCAGGCGGTCGATCCGCGCGAGCAGGTCGCCTTCCCCGGCGATCCGGAGCTGCGTGACGGCGAAGGAGAACGACGGGGAGCTTGCGGCGCTGCCCGGGTAGTAATCCGTGCCTCCGCCGACGACGACCTGTGCGCCGTCGACCAGCGTGCCGGGCGCCAGCCGCAGCGCGTCGAGGTCGCTCGTCCACATCGAGCACGGCACGGCGCCGCGCTCGTCGCGCAGCTCGAAGTACGCGCGGGCGCGGGCCCGGCGGAAGTTCGAGACCTCGCCGACGAGCTGCACGCGCGCGAAGCCCCGCAGCCGGTCGCGCAGCCGGTGCGCGTACTCGCCGACCGCGTAGGGGCCGGGCAGCGTCGAGTCGGGGATCGCGTCAGGTCGCGCGCCCGGCTCGGGCATCGTCAGAAGCGCGGGTCGGTGACCGAGCGCAGGGGCGGCAGCCCCGCTTCGGCCTGGTGGCCGCGCACCTCGCCGGTGAGGCCGAGCTCGGTCAGTCGCGCGATCTCCGCCTCGCCCTCGATCCGGGCCGGGTCGTCGGCGGGCAGGCCGGCGATGAGGCGCTCGATGCGGTTGCGCAGCTGCAGCGCGAAGTGGGGCGTCGACGCGCCCATGAGCTGGCGCACGTCGTCGACGGTGACGCGGTGCTCGGAGGTGGTGCGCTCGGGGATCTCGGCTTCACTCATGGCGTCGTGGTGGTGGTCGGCGGGGTGGTGGAGAGCTGCGTCGACGTCGTCGTGGCGGTGGGCGTGGTCGCGGTGGTCGCCTGCGGCGTCGTGGCGGTCTGCGTCTGCCCCGGCGTCGTCGACGTGCCCTGCGCGCCCTTCTGCACGGGCGAGATCTCGAGCAGGTCGTCGATCTGCGCCTGCAGGGCCGCGGAGACGGCAGCGTCGTCGCCCGCGATCCAGGCGTGATTGTAGACCCCGCGCACGGGGTCCTCCTCGTAGCCGGGCTGGATGTCGAGCAGGAACTCGCGCACGGGGGCGGGGAGCGTCCCTGCGGCGTCGAGCAGCAGGAGTGGCCCGTAGGTGCCCGCGGCGGACAGCGGCGCCGCCGCGCCGGCGTTCAGCGGCGTGTCCGAGCGGGTGAAGACGAGGCCGTGCCCGGGGTCGTTCACGCCCCAGCCGAAGTCGTCGTCGGAGAAGCGGGCGAAGGCGATCGCGTTCTCGACGGGGGTGGACCCGTCGATGCGGGTGACGTCGCCGAGGTTCTTCAGCGTCTTCTCGACCTGCGCGCTGATCGCGGCGGTGGGGCCGAGGAGGAAGATCTTCGGGTTGTTGCGGCTGCGCAGCGCGGTGGTGGTGGGCCCAGGCACCGCGGTGCGCCCGACGAAGAGGATCGGATCCCCGGACTTCGCCGCCCACGCGGCGGCCGGCATGGAGAACGCGGGGTCGTCTGCGCTGACGACCACGACGCGCCGCGACGGGGTCCCACGCGTGCTCGTGAGGAAGCTGTCGATCGCCGCCGCGGTGGCGGCCGGGCTGGCGGCGGTGATGTCGGTGGGCCGCAGGTTGCCCGGGCGCGGGGTGGTGCCGACGCGGATCACCTGGGCGCCGCGGGCGTCCTTCGCGCCCGCGGGCGCGAGCGCCTTGAGCGCCTGGGCGCTCACGCCGGGAAGCTCGTCGGGGTCGGTGAGCAGCATCGGCGCCCCGAGCGGCGGGCCCATGAGCGAGCTGGCGGCGAGCGCGGTGCGCCAGTCGCGCTGGTCGACGAGGGCGACGGCGCCGGGCCGGGTACCCGGCGTGGCTGACGGATAGACCGCGAGGGCGGCGTCCGCGGCGATCGTCGCGGGATCGGCGCCCGGGAGGCGGGTCGTGTTCTTCGTGGCCGCCGAGGGGATCTCGACGGAGGGGTTCTCCTTGGCCGGGGTCTCGGGCGCGTTGACGTCTGCGGGCTCGATGAACCGGGTGTCGTCGTCGCTGCGACCGCACGCGCCCAGCGCGAGCGCGGCGCACACGGCGAGCAGGAGGGCGGCCGGACGGCGGGACACGGCCGGGGACCATAACCGGGGGACCCGGCGGGCCGCCCCGGATGGGCCGTTAAGCGGCGATGAAGTGTGCGCTCGCGCACAGAGTTACGGGTCCCCGAAGCCGGGGAGCGGCATCGGGGCCGGATCCCCACTTCTCCGGTGGTTGCGGCATAAGTCTGAGCGTCAACGCGCCAGAGAGCGTCAGGGGACTGGGGAAACAGCGGGGACCTGACGAAGACAGGAGCCATAACTGCACCGCAACCGTCATTGCGGTTGTGTAAGGTGCTCGACCACACGCCGAGTCCAGAGCAAGAGGCCCTGGACCGGGGGACCCAAGTAGTTGGGGCGAACCCAGGACTGATGTCCTGAGAGCGCAGGCTCTTTCCGCGCTAGCCCGTCAGCTAACCCCGGAGGCCGACGAAAGAGGTTGTTGTCCGTGCGGGCATTCGCCCCCCTGACGATGGTGCTGACGCTGATTGCCGGGCTGCTGCTCGTGCCGTCGACGTCTGTCGCCGCCGCCAAGAAGAAGAAGAAGTCCCCCACCGCCATCGAGGCGACCGGGGGCGCGAGCTTCGGTCAGGACAACCCGGAGTTCACCCAGACCGTCCCGGGCACCGAAGCGGTGCTCCTCGACAGTGGTCTCGCCGCCGCGCCGGCTGACGCGCCCAAGGCCGTCCAGCAGGCCGTGTGGACCGCGAACGAGATCATCGGCAAGCCGTACATCTACGGCGGTGGCCACGCGTCGTTCCGCGCTCGCGGCTACGACTGCTCCGGCACCGTCTCCTACGCGCTGCACGGTGGGGACCTGCTCGACTCGCCGCTGGACTCCAGCTCCTTCATGAAGTGGGGCGCCGCGGGTGAGGGCGAGTGGATCACCGTCTACACGAACCCTGGTCACGCGTTCGCGGTGATCGCCGGGCTGCGTCTCGACACGAGCGCGGCGGGCGACCCGAGCGGTGCCAAGGGGCCGCGCTGGCGCCCGGCGCTGCGCAGCACGAAGGGCTTCAAGGCCCGGCATCCCAAGGAGGATCCGGACTTCGGCGCAGCACCTGCCGCGGTGACTGCCGGCGGCGGCGCCACCGCCAAGTAGCCGAGGCGACGCGCATGCGGGCCCCGTGTTGCGGGCCCGCCGAGGTCGCCACGTAGACTCCCGGGTCGAGTCCACCACGACGTTCCCGGGAGGGTGCATGGCCGGCATGTCCGGGCGCATGTCCACCGTCATCAAGGCGAAGATCTCAAAGCTGCTCGACAAGGCTGAGGATCCCGCCGAGACGCTGGACTACAGCTACCAAAAGCAGCTCGAGTCGCTCCAGCAGGTCAAGAAGGGCATCGCCGATGTCGTGACCGCGAAGAAGCGCCTGCAGATGCAGCAGGAGAAGCTCCAACAGTCCGTCGTCAAGCTCGACACGCAGGCGCGCCAGGCGCTGTCCGCGGGCAACGAGGAGCTGGCGCGCGCGGCGCTCGAGCGCAAGCAGCTCGCACAGACCGAGCTGCAGTCACTCGATCAGCAGGTCGCCGAGCTCGAGGCCCAGCAGCAGAAGCTGACGGACTCCGAGAAGAAGCTGCGCGCCAAGATCGAAGCCTTCCGCACGAAGAAGGAAGTCATAAAGGCGCAGTACTCCGCCGCCGAGGCGCAGGTCCGCATCAGCGAGGCCGCCACCGGCGTGGGCGAGCAGATGGCCGACGTCGGCCTGGCGATGCAGCGCGCGGTCGACAAGACCGACGAGATGAAGGCCCGCGCCTCCGCCGTCGAGGAGCTCGAGGCCGCCGGCACGTTCGAGGACCTCACGGCGCTCGGCAGCGGCGAGGACGACATCGACAAGCAGCTGCGCGAGCTCACCTCCGCCAGCCAGGTCGACGACGAGCTGGCCAAGATGCGCGCCGAGCTCGGCACGGGCGGCGGCGACGCCGCGCAGCTCGAGTCCGGCGAGGAGGGCAAGGCGTGATCGTCCGCATCATGACCGAGGGCCAGTACAAGCTGGACGACGAGGTCCTCGCCAAGGTCAACGAGCTGGACAACGCCTGCGTCGCCGCCGTCGAGGCCGGCGACGAGGACGGCTTCCACGAGCACTTCGAGGAGCTCCTGCAGCTCATCCGCACGCAGGGACAGGAGCTCGCCGATGACGACCTGCACGGCAGCGACGTGCTCATCCCGCCGTCGGACACGTCGTTCGCTGAGGCCGCAGCCGACTTCACCGGCGAAGGCCTGATCCCCGACTGACGTCCGGTCAGCGCGCTGCGCGCATCGCCTCCGCGGTGCGGTGCGCCAGCGCCATGACGGTGATCATCGGGTTCGTTCCCGACGCCGTCGGGAACGCCGACGCGTCGCCGATCCACACGCCTGGCGTGTCGTGCAGCTCGCCCCACGGGTTCGCCACGCTCGTCGCCGGGTCGTCGCCCATCCGCGCCGAGCCCATCTGGTGCAGCGCGAACGTGCCGTGGTCGAACGGGCCGAGCGGCCCGTCGTGGGCGCGCTGGGCGAACGCCTCGAGCGACTCATCACCGTCGCGCCGCCACCGGGTCTCGTGGCGGTGGTAGGTGATGATCTCCTGGGCGCCCGCCAGATCGTGCAGGCGGACGAGCTCGGCGATGCCGCGGCGGAAGTTGCGGTCGTCGAGCGGGTCGGCCATGACGTAGTGGTGGACGGCGTTGCCGGCCTGGTCGATCGTGACCTTGCCGTACCCGCGGTCGCGGATGAGCATGACGAACGCGGCGCTCTCCGCGCCCTTGGCCATGAGCTCCTTGTGGCCCGCGCCCGACGACCACGGCGTCGCGGTGGAGCCGAGCGCCGGGGCTTGCAGCGACGTTTCGATGAGGAAGCCGTACCCGTCCTCCAGGTCGCCGTACTCGTCCGACAGGGCGGTCTGCGGCGCGCCCCACCAGCTGCGCTGCGGCTCGTCGTAGATCCCGGAGACGCCGGTGGCGGGATGCAGGCGCAGGTAGTCGCCGGTCGCCGGACCGCCGATGCCCGAGCGCAGCAGCAGTGCGGGGGTCTCCAGCGCGCCCGCGGCGCACACGACCTGCGGCGCGTGGACCACGACCCGCGTCGTGCGCCCATCCTCGCCCGTCGCTGTGGCCTCGACCCCGACCGCACGGCCGTCCTTGACGACGATGGTGTCGGCGCGGCAGCCGACGACGAAGCGGGTGCCGGCCTCCGCGGCGTCCTGGAGCCACGTCTTCATCGTCCCCTGCTTGGAGCCGGTCGCGTCGCCGAAGCCGAGGAGGCCCGCGGCGTCGGCGTCGTACGTCGCCGGATCCGTGTTGCGCGTGATGGTCTTGAACGCGATGCCGGCCTTCGCGCACGCCTCCTGCAGCCGTTGCGTCGGGCCGTTGAAGTCCGAGCAGCGGTCGTTGACCCCGGCGCGGGCCCACACGGTGTCAAGGTGGCGGTCGAAGTCGGGACCCGTGAGCCCCTCGAGTCCGAACTCGGTCTCCCACTGCTCGCGGACCGCCGGCCGGGTGCGCAGGCAGTTCGTCCAGTTGACCGTCGTCCCGCCGCCCATGCAGGACCCGGCGAGGATCGCGACCGTGCCCTCGGCGGTCTGGGTGATCCCGCCGCCGCGGTACAGGTGCTCGTAGGCCCACAGCTCCAGGCCGTTGAAATCGCTCTCGTTGAAGTAGCCGCCGGCCTCGAGGACGACGACGTCCTTGCCGGCCTGGGCGAGCGTGCCGGCGATGACGCCGCCGCCGGCGCCCGAGCCGACCACGACGACGTCGGCGCTGAGCACGAGGTCGTCGCCCGCGGCGCGCGTCACGCCGATCGTCTTCGGCGCCTGGTCGGGCGACGGCGGTGCCTGCCGCGGACCGGGATAGCCGATGGCCTCCCAGTTGGGATTGCGCACCGAGCCGTCGGGCTGGGGGACCGGAAGGCCATAGAACAGCATGGTGGTCAGGCCGCGGAGTGCCCCGATGCCGCCGCGCGCCGCGACATCGGCGTCGGCCATCGCGAGGAGCATCCCCTCACGTGCCGGGGCGTCGAGGTCATCGAACCCCTGCGCGTGCAGTCCGTCCAGAAGTGCGCGGACACCCTCGAGCATCGTCTCGTCGCCGGCGGCAGCGAGCTGTTCGGCGATGAGCCCAGCGATGCCGAGGTCGGACGCGGCGCGGCCCCAGAACCCGGTCGGGTCGTCGTCGCGCGCCACGGCGGGGACGAACGTGTCACAGAGTCGGGCCAGCGTGTCCTGCTGGATCTCCGACAGCACGACGGCAGGCGATGTCGCCACGGTCTCTTCTCCTCAGTGAGCCCCTCTGAGGTGATTCAACCAGCGAGCGCCCCGCGGCGGACCCGCTTGACGAGCGCGAACGCGCGGGGGTGGGTGGCCGGGCCACACAGCTGGTCGCGACGGGCGCGCAGGAGCTCAAGCGCGGCGGCCGACCGGCGGAACGGATCGGCGGCCTGCCACGCGCCGTCAAGCGAGGCGGCGGCGACGAGCTCCCCGCCCGACAGCGCGAGCAGGTGGGCGGCATCAGGGAGGGGAGGGGGCTGGCTGTCGAGGGCGGCCAGTCGACGTAGGGCACCGGCGTCGTCGGGGCGTGCGCGACGCAGGTGCAGGTCGGCGGCGAGTGGCTGGATGGCGGACATGGCGTTGCTCCTTCGTGGTCGATCGGGTCCCCGCGACGGTAGATCCGCGCCGGCGGCGGATCTGTCGAGGGCCCGACACAAGGAACAACGCGTCGGCGACGGGAAACGTGAGGTCCGCTATTGAGACACGATGACCCGCGCGGTACGGTCGGGTGGTGCGCTCCGCCCTGTGCCTCGTGGTCGTCGCGTTCGCCGGTTTCGCGGTCCTCGCGCCGTCCGTCGGCACGGCGCAGGACGACGAGCGCCCCCGCCTGGCGGTCGACATGGTGCTCCGGGTGACCGACGTGGACACCCGCGGGAGCTCGAAGTTCCAGTACGACGAGTTCCGCGCCGACGGGTCACCGTTCGGCGCGTCCGATGTCACGACGTGGACGAAGCGGTCCGAGCGCAGCTCCGAGCGCCAGCACCCTCGCTTCGAGATCGAGAGCGAAGCGGGCTGGGTCAAAGGTCTCCTCACGGTCGACAAGACGTACCTGAAAACCACGCGGACGTATCAGCGCATCGAGTACGACGGGGAGGGTGCGATCGAGGACGGCGGCCCGGCCAGCACACGGTACGGCGGGGCATACGGCCAGATCGAGAGCTTCCACGGGACCCTCACCTGTCGCGCCTCGGGCCGCTGCACCGGCACGATCCGCATGCGCGGATACGTGCGCCTGAAGCCGCGCTAGAGCGGGATGCCCCAGAGCGGGAACCACCGCTCGAGCTCGGGCTCGACCGGCAGCTCCGTGCCGAGGATCGCCTTGACCTGCAGCTCGCGCTGCGAGTCGCGCTCGTTCTCCCCGGCGGGGACGAACGGGTACCAAGCGCCACGCTTGACGTTGTAGATGAGGTGCAGCGGGCGGCCGCGGCCGTCCTTGAACGCGAACACCGCGCACAGCACGCGGTCGCCGTAGCCGCCGACCTGGAGCGCGTCGTTGACCGTGTTGACGCCCACGACGAGGTCCTCGACGTCGGGATCGCTGAAGACCATCCAGCGATACCCGAAGCTGTCCTCGGTGGTCGTCAGCGTCGTGCCCGTCTCCTCGCCCGTGCCCTGGACGAGTTCGACCATCTCCGCGGCGATCTGGTCGAAGTCGGCGTTGTCGATCGGCTGGAAGACGATGGCCGCCTTGCCGGTCGTGACGATCTGGTGGCCCGTCTCCAGCGTGACGTACGCGGTGCTGAGCGCGAACAGCCGGTCGGGGGCGGGCCCGACCATCTTCTTGCGGCCGAGCAGGCCGTCGAGGAAGCCCATGCGCCCGAGGCTACCGGGCGGCCTGCAGCTGCATCTCGAGCTTCTGCAGCTCGGCGATCCGCGCTTCCATCGGCGGGTGCGTGCTGAACATGTTGAGGATCGAGTCCTTCGCCTTGGCCGGCACGATGTAGAACGCGTTCATCTCCGTGTGGGCGCGCAGATCGTTCTGCGGGATCCGCTCGATCGTGCCGCTGATCTTCATCAGCGCGGACGCGAGCGCGCTCGGGCGCCCGGTCAGCTGCGCCGCGCCGCGATCGGCGGCGAACTCGCGCTGGCGCGACAACGCCTGCATGAGGAAGAACGAGATGACGTACACCGCCATCGAGGCGAGGATCAGGACGAAGATGCCGGGGCTCTCGTCGTCGTCACCCCCGAAGAAGAACCCGAACTGCAGGATCAGCGCGGCGATCGAGGCGAAGAACGACGCGATGGTCATGATCGCGACGTCGCGATGCATGACGTGGGCGAGCTCGTGGGCCATGACGCCCTCGAGCTCGGCCGGCTCGAGGCGCTGCATGATGCCGGTGGTGGCGACGACGGTTGCGGCCTTCTGCGACCGGCCCATCGCAAACGCATTGGGCATCTCGGTCTGGATGACGCCGATCCGCGGCTTGGGCAGATCCGCCTGGATGCAGAGGCGCTCGATCATCGCGTGGAGCTCGGGCGCCTGCTGCGGCGAGACGATCTTCACGCCCATCGCCGCCAGGGCGATCTTGTCGCTCGTGAAGAGCTGGATGACGAACAGGGCGCCCGCGATCACGGCGATCGTGATGCCGTTGGCGCCGCTGGCGAACAACACCGCCATGAACGCGACGTAGAGCGCGCCGAGCAGGAAGATCGTGAACAGCATCCGCGCCCGCAGCTGCGGCGGGGCCTTGAGATCGACCTTGGAACGTGTCGCCATGGGCGGGGAGTCTAAGTCGCCTGGATTAAGGCGATCTGAAGGCTCCGCGCCATCTGCAAACCGGGTTGCAGCGCCCCGGACGAAGGTGGCGCGTTCGTACACTCCCTCGTCGCATGCGCGTCCGCTTGTTCATCGCGGTCGCGGCGATCCCACTCGTCATCTGGGCCATGCTGCCCCTGGTCTCGGGGGCGGCGGCGCCGACCCAGGCGCGCCTGAACCAGCTCGACGCGAAGATCGACCGCGCCCGCAGCCAGATCGGCAGGAAGAAGGGCACCGAAAGGGCGCTCTCGGTCGACATCAGCGCGTACAGCGCCAAGATCGACCGGCTCCAGGGCCGCATCAGCGTGCTCGAAGGCCGCCAGGCCAAGGTGCAGGCCGATCTCGACGCCAAGCAGGCCGAGCTGGACCGGCTTCGCGGCGACCTGCGGGCCGAGCGCGCCAGGCTCACACGGCTGCGCGCCCGGCTGAAGGTCGCGCGCCGCCTGCTCTCGCAGCGGCTCGTGGAGATGTACAAGGCGTCGGAGCCCGACGTCATCACGGTCGTCCTGGACTCGCACGGCTTCGAGGACCTGCTCGAGCGCACCGAGTTCCTCAAGCGCATCTCGGCGCAGGACCGCCAGGTCGTCGACCTCGTGCAGAGCGCGAAGGCCGACGCCGCCGCCACGGAGAAGCGCCTGGCCACGCTCGAGACCCGCCAGCAGCGGGTCACCGAGGCGGTGTACGCCCGCCGCGAGGAGATCCGCCAGGTCAAGGACGGCCTCGTCGGCACGCGCGTCGGCCTCGACCACACGAAGGCGGGCAAACAGGCCGCGCTGCAGACCGTCCGCACCGCGCGGGTGAAGCTCGAGGAGGACGTCAAGGCGATGGAGAAGCAGCAGGCGAAGATCTCCTCGGAGCTCGGCGCCCCGCTGCCCTCCGGCGTCACGGTGCACGGCAGCGGCCGGTTCGTCTGGCCCGTGCGCGGCCCGATCACCGCCCCCTTCTGCGAAAAGCGCGCCTGGGAAGCCTGCCACCCGGGCATGGACATCGCGGTCCCGACCGGGACGCCGATCCACGCGGCCGACAGCGGCGTCGTGAAGATCGCCGGCTGGGTCGGCGGCTACGGCAACTACGTCTGCATTCAGCACACCGCGTCGCTGTCGTCCTGTTACGGGCATCAATCAGCGATCAAGGTGCGCGTGGGGCAGGCGGTGCGCCAGGGCCAGGTCATCGGCCTGTCGGGCAGCACCGGGTTCAGCACCGGGCCGCACCTGCACTTCGAGGCACGGGTCAACGGCTCCGTCGTGAACCCCCTCAACTACCTCTAGCGAAGAGGTCGATAGCGTCCCGGGCCGCATGCTGCCCGAGATCCAGATCGGCCCGCTCTCCCTCAAGACGTTCGGCCTCGCCTTCGGGCTGGCGTTCGTCGCGTGCGGCGCCGTCGTCGCCCGCCGGCTGCGCGAGATCGGCAAGCCCGTCGACTGGGCCTACGAGATCATCTTCGCGGCGCTCGTCGGGGGGATCGTCGGGGCGCGGCTGTACTGGATCGTCGACAACTGGGACAAGGCGCAGGGGGACCTCCTCGGCTCGATCTTCAGCGGTTCCGGTCTGACGTGGTTCGGCGGCGCCCTCGGCGGCGCGCTCGCGGTCCTGGCGTGGGCGCGGTGGCGCAACTGGCTGGGGCTGCAGCTGCTCGACACGGCGGCACCGGCGCTGGCGATCGGGTACGCGATCGGCCGCGTGGGCTGCCAGGTCTCCGGCGACGGCGACTACGGCAAGCCCACCGATATGCCGTGGGGGATGGCCTATCCCGACGGGGTGGTGCCGACCGACGAGAAGGTCCATCCGACTCCGATCTTCGAGACGCTGGCGATGGGGCTCGTCGCCCTGCTGCTGTGGCATCTGCGCGACGCGCTGCGGCCAGGCGCCCTGTTCGCCTTGTACCTCCTGCTCGCGGGGCTCGAGCGGTTCCTCATCGAGTTCCTGCGCCGCAACGACGCGGTCCTGCTCGGCCTCACCGAGGCGCAGCTCATCAGCCTCGTGATGCTCGGGGCGGGCGCGATCTGGCTGGGTGTCCTGGCGCGCCGTCCGGGTGGGCTGCGCGCCGTCTCAGCGTGACCCGGTGAGCTGGTCGATCGGCGCGCGGCGCAGCGAGCGGCGGGCGCCCGGGGCGGGCGCGCCGCGCAGGACCGCGACAAGGACGTAGCCGGCGCACGCCGCCAGCGCGATCGCCGGGCCCGCGGCGACGTCGAGGCTGCGTGACAGCTCCAGGCCGCACACCGCGCTGAGCGCGCCGATCGCCGCGGCGACGCGCAGCTGGACGGCGAGGCGGTCGCTCGCGCGGATCGCCGCCGCGGCGGGCGCGAGGAGCATGGCGACCAGCAACAGACTGCCCAGTCCCTGTGCGGCCGCGGCGATGGTCACGGCGAGCAGGACGAGCAGCGCGAGCGCGACGCGCCCCGGGCGCACGCCCAGCGACGGCGCGGCGGCGGGGTCGAACGCGGCGAGGCGCAGCGCGCGGCCGCCGAAGGACAGGGCGAGTAGCACACCGCCGCACAACAGCGCGGCGAGCGCGACGTCCCCGGCGGTCGCGCCGAGCGGGTCGCCGAACAGCAGCTCGGCGAGCCGGGCGGGAACCTCGGGGCGCAGCGCGAGGACGACGCCAAGGCCGAAGAGCGTGGTGACGACGATGGCCACCGCGGTGTCGCCGCCCACGCGGGCGTCGCGAGCGGCGAGCGCGACGAGCGCCGCGGCGAGCACGATGCCGCCGGTGGCGCCGAGCAGCAGCGGCGCGCCGGCCAGCGCCGCGAGCACGAGGCCGGGCAGCATCGCGTGCGACAGCGACTCGGCGGCGAACGCGCGGCGCTCGTGCAGCACCCAGACGCCGAGCGGGCCGCAGGCCAGGCCGAGGATGACGGTCTCCAGCAGCGCACGGCGCAGCAGCGGGTCGGTGACGAGCTCGGTCATCCGCCGTGGTCGTGCTCGTGGTCGTGCTGGTGGCACTGCACGGCGATCGCCGCGCCGTCGCCGAGGGTCACGATCTCCTCGCCGTATGTGCGCTCCAGCGCGGCGGCGTCCAGCTCGGCCCCCGGCCCGAAGAACGTCTGCTCGCCGTGCAGGCCGAGCACGCGGTCGAAGCCGCGGCCCTGCTCGATGTCGTGGGTGCAGATGAGCAGCGCGTGGCCCTGGGCGCGCAGCTCCTGCAGGACACCGAGGATCGTCGCCTCGCTCGCGCGGTCGACGCCGCTGAACGGCTCGTCGAGCAGCAGGATCGGCGCGTCCTGCACGAGCGCCCGGGCGATGAGCACCCGCTGGCGCTGGCCGCCGGAGAGCGTCCCGAAGCGGTCGTGGGCGCGCTCGCGCAGGCCGACCCGGCCGAGCGCGTCGAGCGCGCGCGCCTTCTCGGCGCGGCCGAGGCGCCGCCACCAGGGGGTGCGCCGGTAGGCGCCCATGAGCGCGACGTCGAGCGCGCTCACGGGGAAGTCGAGACGGGCGTCCTCGGTCTGCGGCACGTAGGCGATCTCGCCGTGGACGTCGACGCGTCCCTCGAACGGAGGAAGCTCGCCGAGCAGCGCGCGCATGAGCGTGGTCTTGCCGCCGCCGTTGGGGCCGAGCACGGCCACGATCTGCCCGCGTGTGGCCGCGAAGGTGACGTCGCGCAGTGCCGGACGACCCGGGACGTAGCCGGTGCTCAGACCGACGGCTTCGACGAGGACGTCGCTCATCGGGCGCTCACCGCCACGCGCGGGACGACCGCCTGGGTCGTGCGGACGACGGCGAACACCCCGCCGGAGAGCAGGGCGAGGACGGGGCCCGGCGGGAGGTCGAGCTCGAAGGCGAGCCACAGCGCGACGACGCCCTCGGCGGCCCCGAGCGCGACGGAGCCGAGAAGCAGCTGCGGCACCGAGCGCGCGACCAGCCGGGCGGTGGCGGCGGGGAGGACCAGGAGGGTCGCGGCAAGAAGCGCGCCCACCGCGGGAAGCATCGCGACGACGGCGACGGCGAGGCCGCCCAGCAGCGCCCAGTCGCCGCGGGCCCGCGACACGCCCAGCGCCTCCGCGGTCTGCGGCTCGAACCCCGTGGCCAGCCAGGTCCGGCCGAACGCGGCACTCAGCGCGAGCGCGCCCGCCGCGACGACGGCGGCCAGCCAGAGGTCCTGGTCGGTGAGCCCGAGCAGCGACCCGAAGAGCAGCCGGTCCACCCCGACCCCCGCGGGGTACACGTCGCTGGCGAGCACCGAGCCGAGGGCGAGCGCGGCGACGACGAGCAGCCCGGTCGCTCCGTCCGGGCCCAGCCGCGGGTCGCGGATCAGCCGGGTCAGGCCGGCGGTGAAGAGCAGGGCGGAGCCGAGCGCGGCGACCGGCGGGGCCAGGCCCCACGGGGCGGCGACGACGAGCCCGGGGAACGTCGCGGTGCCTACGGCGTGGCTGAAGAAGGCTAGGCGGCGCAGGACCACCCACGTGCCGAGCAGGCCGCCGGCAATCGAAAGCAGGAGCACGGCGGCGAGGGCACGCTGCATGAACGGGAGGTCAAACGCGTCGAGCACGGTGTGCCCAGCCTAGCGGCGTTGCGAACGATTCTCATCTGTCAGTCGGAGACCATGTCGCGCCGGCGCAGCGTCCCGGCCGCGGCGGCGAAGAGCAGCGCGGCGACCGCGCTGAGCCCCAGCAGCGGCGGCACCTCGACGCGCTCGGCCGGGACCTGCGGGACATGCGTGTACGGCGAGAGGTCGCGCAGCCAGGCCGGGACGTCGAGGAGCTCGCCGAAGAACCCGAGGAAGACACAGCCCGCGAAGGCGATCCACACGAACGGCGCCGCGCGCGGTGCTAGCCCGTGGACGAGCGCGGCCAGCCCGGCGAGCACCGCGACCGCCGGCGCCTGCGCGAGCGCCGCGCCGGCCAGCCGCACGAGGTCGCCGGCGTCGCCGGTGCTGATGAGCGCGCCGATCCCCACCACCAGCCCTGAGACGACGAGGAGCGCCGCGACGCCGGCGAGCGCGATGAGCCAGAACGCGCCGGCCCAGCGCAGTCGCGAGGTCGCGGTGGCCAGGACCGGCTCGGCCCGGCCGGCGAGCTCCTCGGTGCGCGGCCGAAGGGTGGCCTGGATCGCGAACCCGCCGGCGAGCAGCCCGAGGACGAGCATCACCGTCGCGAAGTACGAGTCGACGACCGTGTCCGCGCCGGCCTGCGTGAAGATCCGGGCCACCTGCGGGTTCTGCACGAAGTCCGCGACGGAGCTCGTCACGAGCCCGTAGACGATGGCGAGCATCGAGACGCCCGTGATCCACGCCACCGTGACTGCGCGCTCGAGTCGCAGTGCGAGCGCCAGCGGGCTGCCGAACCGCGCGCCCGCCTGCGGGCGGCCGAGGCGCTGGGGCAGCATGCCCGCGCCGAGGTCCCGGCGGGCGAGCAGCGCATAGGCGGCGAGGACGAGCCCGACGGTCGTCAGCGCGAAGAGTCCGAGCACCCACCAGCGTTCGTGGTCGAAGGCCCGCAGCCGCGAGCTCCAGCCGATCGGCGACAGCCAGCTCAAGGTCCCGTTCCCCGCGTCGCCCGCGGCGCGCAGGAGGTACGCGGCGATGATCGCTCCGATCGCGAGGGTGTTCGCCCCGCGCGCCGTGCCGGCCAGCTGCGCCGCCACAGCGGCCACGCCGGCGAACGTCAGCCCGACCCCCGCGTACGCGGCTCCCATCGCCGCCGCACCCGCGATCGGCAGCCCGAGCACGACGAGGCCGGCGGCGGTGCCGACGCCGATGAGGACGTTGAGCAGCAGCGCGCTGAGCAGACCGGCCGTCAGCGGCGCGTCGCGCCCGGCGACGGAGGCGAGCAAGAGCTCCGTGCGGCCGCTCTCCTCGTCGCCGCGGGCGTGCCGCCCGACGAGCAGGACCGTGACGACCGCGATGAACGTGCTGAACAGCACGCCGACCTGGAAGGCCACGAGCTGCCCGGTCGTCTCCAGCCCGCGCGTGTCGCCGCGGATCGCGCGCACCGCCGGGCTCTCCGCGACGACATGCGAGAACTGCGCGCGCTCGGCGGCGGTGGGGTAGAGCGACTGGAGGACCTGCGCGACGAGGATGGTCCACGCGACGAACGCGATCGCCGAGAGCACGATGAGGACCCGGTCGCGCCGCAGGTTCAGGCGCAGGAGCGTCCCGGTGGCCGTCAGCGCCGTCACGGCGCGTCGGCGTAGTGGCGCAGGAACAGCTCCTCGAGCGTCGGCGGCCGGCTCGTCAGGCTGCGGAGCCCCAGGTCGGCGAGCCGCCGCATCGCCTCGTCGAGGGCCTCGCCGTCCACGTCGAAGCGCACGCGGTGATCGTCGACGCGCAGGCCGTGCACACCGCGCAGGTCCGTCAGCCCGTCCGGCGCTCGAGCCGTCGTCGCGTCGATCGACGTCCGGGTCAGGTGGCGCAGCTCTTCGAGTGACCCACGTTCGACGGTGCGCCCGTCGCGGATGATCGTCACCCGGTCGCAGAGCGCCTCGACCTCGCCGAGGATGTGGCTGGAGAGCAAGACGGTCCGACCCGCGTCGCGCACCTCGCGCACACACTCGCGGAACCGCTCTTCCATGATCGGGTCGAGCCCCGCCGTCGGCTCGTCGAGCAGCAGCAGCTCGGCGTCGGAGGCGAGTGCGGCGATGAGCGCGACCTTCTGGCGGTTGCCCTTCGAATACGCGGAGCCCTTCTTGGCCGGGTCGAGCTCGAACCGGCCGACGAGCTCGTCGCGACGCGCGCGGTCCAGGCCCCCGCGCAGGCGGGCGAGGAGATCGATCGTCTCGCCGCCGGAAAGGTTGGGCCAGAGGTTCACGTCGCCTGGCACGTAGGCGAGGCGGCGGTGCAGCGTCACGGCGTCACGCCACGGGTCGCCGCCCAGCAGCGTGGCGGTGCCGCCTTGGGCGCGCAGCAGGCCCAGGAGCACGTGGATCGTCGTGGACTTCCCGGCGCCGTTGGGGCCGAGGAACCCGTGGATCTCACCGGTTGCGACGGCGAGGTCCAGGCCGTCGAGCGCCCGGGTGTCCCCGAACGTCTTGACCAGCCCGCTGACGGTGATCGCGCTGCTCATCCCAGCCGGCCGACGATCCACCGGATCGCCTCGCCGCGCAGCTCGGGGTCGTGCTGGATCGAGACGTGGTCGCCGCCCGGAACCCGCACGTAGCGACTGCGCGGCGCGGCCTCGTGCAGGGCGTCGGAGTGCGTGACCGGCACGGTGTCGTCGCCCGTGGCGTGCATGAGCAGGAGGCGATCGGCGAGCGCGTCGGCGGCGGCGTCGACGTCCGCTTCGAGGAGGATCGGCTCGAGGGCCGCTGTGTCCGCCGGGAAGGCGAAACGACCGGAGCGCATTCCGGCGAGCAGGAGCGGTCCGACGGCCGGGCAGATTGCGACGACGGCCTGCGCGCCGGCGGCCGCTGCGGCCGCGATGGCCAGGAAGCCGCCCATGCTTGAGCCGCGCAGCGCCAGTGGCGCGTCGGGTAGGACGCCGGCGATCGTCGCGACGTCCTCGATCATCCGCCCGTCCATCGGCCCCGGCGAGGCGCCGTGGCCGCGCTGGTCGAACACGACGGCCGCGAGGCCGGCGGCCCGGCACTCGCGGCACCAGTCGAAGTGGTTCTCCTTGCGCGAGTCGGCGCCGTGCAGCGCGACGACCCCGCCGATCGGCGGCCCGTCGGGGAGGAACAGGGTGTAGGCGAGGCCGTCGCGGACGCCCTCCTCGTCGGGCGGCGCGACGTCGTCGCGGGTCAGGGAAGACGGCACCCCGCCATACTCCCCGCACGATGGCCACCGCGCAACGCCTCTCCGCCGCCTGGCCGGCAGCCAGCCGGCTCGTCGACGATCGCCGCCTCGAGATCGGCGGGGTCGACGCTGTCGCGCTCGCTCGCGAGTTCGGCACGCCCGCCTACGTGATCGCCGAGGACGACCTGCGCGCGAAGGCCCAGGAGTACCTGCGCGCCTTCCGCCGGCACGCGCCCGACGCCGAGGTGCACTTCGCCAGCAAGGCGAACCCGTGCACGGCCGTGCTGCGGGTGTTCGCCGAGGAGGGGCTCGGCGTCGACGTCGCCTCCGGCGGCGAGCTGCACGTCGCGCTGAAGGCCGGGTTCGAGCCGGCGAAGATCATCCTGCACGGCAACGCGAAGTCCGAGGCCGAGCTGCGGCGGGCGATCGAGGTCGGCGTCGGCTACATCGTCATCGACAACTTCGCCGATCTCGAGCGCGTCATCGCGCTGGCGACCGACACGGTGCAGCCGGTGCTGCTGCGCGTCACGCCCGACGTGCGCGGCGAGACCCACGACAAGATCTCCACCGGCCAGGCCGACTCGAAGTTCGGGCTGAGCCTGCGCGACGCGCCCGCCGCGATCGAGCGCGCGCAGGCGGCGCCGAACCTCCGGCTCGACGGCCTGCACCTGCACATCGGCTCGCAGCTGCTCGAACTCGGGCCGTGGCGCGACGCGGTCGAGGCGATCGCGCCGCTCGGCGACTTCCCGGTCGTGAACCTCGGCGGCGGCCTCGGGGTCGCCTACACCGATCAGGAGGACCCGCCGAGCATCGAGGTCTACGCGGCGGCGAAGGTCGCCGCGGCGCGGGAGCTCCTCGGCGAGCACGTCCGGATCATCGACGAGCCCGGCCGCTCACTCGTCGCGAACGCGGGCGTGACCCTGTACTCCGTGGAGTCGGTCAAGCGCAACGTCTCGACGTGGGTCGCCGTCGACGGGGGAATGTCCGACAACCTGCGCCCGATGCTCTACGGCGCGCGCTACGAGGCGGAGGTCGCCGACCGCTTCGGCGGCACGACGCCGAGCAGGATCACGGGCAAGCACTGCGAATCCGGCGACGTGATCGTCACCGAGGCGCCGCTGGACGACCCGAAGCCCGGAGACGTCATCGTCACGCCCGCCACCGGCGCCTACGGCTACGCCATGGCGAACAACTACAACGGCATCCCGCGCCCGCCGGTCGTCTTCGTCAAGGACGGCGACGCGCGCGTGGTGGTCCGCCGTGAGACCTTCGAGGACCTGACGAGCCGCGATGTCGACTGACCCCTTCCGCATCGGCCTGCTGGGCCACGGCACCGTCGGCGGCGCGTTCGCCGAGCTGCTCGACGCTCGCGCCGACGAGATCCAGGCTCGCACGGGCCGCCGCCCCGAGCTGGCCGGTGTGCTGACCCGCAGCCGCGGCACGTTCGAGGACATCCTCGAGGGCTCCGACCTCATCGTCGAGGTCATGGGCGGCATCGAGCCGGCCCGGGACTACGTGCTGCGCGCGCTGAACGCCGGCCGCCACGTCGTGACCGCGAACAAGCAGCTGCTCGCCGAGCACGGCGAGGAGCTGTGGGCCGCCGCGCGCGAGCACGGGGTGCGCCTGCGCTTCGAGGCCGCGGTCGCCGGCGTGGTCCCCGTCATCCGGGTCATGCAGGAATCGCTGGCCGGCGCGTACATCGAGCGCCTGCACGGCATCGTCAACGGCACGACGAACTACATCCTCTCCGAGATGGCGCGGACCGGCGAGCCGTACGCCGCCGCGCTGGCCGACGCCCAGCGCCTGGGCTACGCCGAGGCCGACCCGACCGACGACGTCACGGGCAAGGACGCCGCGGCGAAGATGGCGATCCTCGCGCGGCTGGCCTTCGGCACGCCGGTCACGCTCGACCAGGTCGTCTACGAGGGCATCGAGCACATCACCGCCGACGACCTCGCGTTCGCCCGGGAGCTCGGCCTCGGCCTGAAGCTGCTGGGCACCGCCGAGCGCATCGGCGACGGCATCTCGGTGCGCGTGCACCCGGCGTTCCTCTACGCCGGGCACCCGCTCGCGAGCGTGTCCGGGCCGTACAACGCGGTCACCATCGAGTCGCCCGCGATCACCGAGATCACCCTGTCGGGCCCGGGCGCCGGCGGGCCGCAGACGGCGAGCGCCGTGCTTGGCGACGTGGTCAGCGCGATGGTGCCGCCCGCGCCGACGCCCGAGCCGACGAGCGCGCTGCCGGTCATCAGCGACGTCGAATCGGCCTTCTACCTGCACCTCGAAGTCGACGACGAGCCCGGCGTGCTCGCGCAGGTCGCGCAGATCCTTGGTCTGCAGGGCGTGTCGATCAAATCCGTCGTCCAGGAGGGCATGGGCGAGAAGGCACGTCTGGTGATGGTCGTCCACCCGGTGCTCGAGTCGCGCTTCTCCGCGGCGACGAAGCTCATCGAGGGCCTGGACTTCATCCGCGCGACGCCCCGCGCGATCCGCGTCCTGGAAGAACAGTTCGTGTGATCGTGGATACGATGGCCCGGCTGTGAGTGAGATCTCCGACATCCTCCTGCGCCTCGACCGCATCGAGGCGCGCCTGACGGCCCTCGAAGGCGGTGCCGCGGTCAGCGGTCCGATCTCGATCGACGGCGTCCAGGTGGCGGCCGGCGGCGCGCCGCAGCCCTCCGAGGACGTCATGGCGCTCCTGCGCCAGCCGGGCAAGGAGATCCACGCCATCAAGCTCTACCGCGAGCAGACCGGTCTTGGCCTCAAGGAGGCCAAGGACGCGCTCGCGCCCTACCACTTCTAGGCTGTCCCGCCTCATGCCCGGCCTCATCGAGCGTTATCGCGAGCGGCTCCCGTTCGCCCCCGACGATCCCGTCGTCACCCTCGGCGAGGGCTCGACGCCCCTCGTCCACGCCCCGCACCTCTCCGAGATGGTCGGCGCCGAAGTCCACCTCAAGCTCGAGGGGTTGAACCCCACCGGCTCGTTCAAGGACCGCGGGATGACGTGCGCCGTCAGCGCGGCCGTCCGCGAGGGGGCCGAGGCGGTCATCTGCGCGTCGACGGGCAACACCGCCGCGAGCGCCGCCGCGTACAGCGCGAAGGCGGGTCTCACCGGCGCGGTGATCGTGCCCGAGGGCAAGATCGCGACGGGCAAGCTCGCCCAGGCGCTCATGCACGGCGCGAAGGTCATCGCGCTGCGGGGCAACTTCGACCAGGCACTCGAGCTGGTGCGCGAGCTGTGCGACAAGCACCCGATCGCGCTGGTCAACAGCGTCAACGAGTTCCGCCTGCAGGGGCAGAAGACTGCGGCCTTCGAGGTGCTCGAGGATCTCGGCGGCGAGCTCGACGCCCTGTGCATCCCGGTCGGCAACGCGGGCAACGTCACCGCGTACGCCAAGGGTTTCGTGGAAGCCGGCCACCTGCCGCGCCTCTACGGCTACCAGGCCGCCGGCGCCGCGCCGCTCGTTGAGGGGCACCCGATCGAGAAGCCCGAGACGGTCGCATCGGCCATCCGCATCGGCAACCCGGCGCGGTGGGAGGAGGCGATGGCCGCCTTCACGTCGTCGCGCGGGCAGGTTCGCGCGGTGACCGACGACGAGATCCTCGCCGCCTACCGGCTGCTCGCCGGACGGGAGGGCGTGTTCTGCGAGCCCGCCAGCGCCGCGTCGGTCGCGGGCCTGCTGAAGTACGGCGCCGACGGGGCCGAGCGCGTGGCGTGCGTGCTGACCGGCCATGGCCTGAAGGACCCGCAGACCGCGCTCGACCAAGCCGGCGCCGTCGTGCCGTGCGAGCCGGAGCTCGCCGCCGTCGAGGACGCCGTCCTCGGCGACTGAGCGACGTGGTGCGCCGCCGCCTCGTCCGCGTCCCCGCCTCGTCGGCGAACCTCGGGCCCGGCTTCGACGCGTTCGCCTGCGCGCTGGCGCTGCACACCGAAATCGAGGTCGTCGAGACCGGCACGTTCGCCGTCGAGACCGATCTGGAGATCGCGCGCGACCGCCGCAACCTCGCGGTCCGCGGGTTCGCGCGCCTGCATCCGCCCGACGACTTCACGTTCCGGATCCGCTCCTCGATCCCGCTGTCGGGTGGGCTGGGCACGAGCGCCGCGGCGTACGTCGCCGGCCTGCTGGCCGCCGACAGCATGTTCGAGCTCGATGCCGACCTGCTCGCGCTGGCGACCGAGCTGGAAGGCCATCCGGACAACGTCGCGGCGGCGCTCCTCGGCGGCTTCGTCATCTGCGCCGATGGGCAGACCGCGCGGTTCGATGCGCCGCCGGAGCTCGAGGCGATCCTCGTGATCCCGCACGAGCACGTCCGCACGCGCGAGGCGCGGGCCGCGCTGCCGGCCGAGGTGCCGATGGCCGACGCGGCGTTCAACGTCGCGCACGGCGCGATGCTGACGCTCGGCCTGGCGCAGGGCGATCTCGACCTCGTCGCACGCGGGCTGGCCGACCGGCTGCATCAGCCCTACCGCGCGCACCTGTATCCCCGCTCCGCGCAGCTCGTGGCTGAGGCGGCGGAGCTCGGCGCCCTGGGGGCGACGATCAGCGGCGCGGGGCCCACGGTCCTCGTCTGGTGCCACTACGAGGCGACCGGCGGCCTCGTCACGGCGCTGCGCGAGCGCGCGGAGGGGTGGGCCGACGTGGTGCGGGCGCCGTTCGAGCCGCAGGGCGCGGACGTCATCGGCCTCTGACCCGGCCGTGCCTGACGTTGTGCCCGGATATGGGGCAGTTCGTCAGGCGCGAGGTCAGGGCACCGTCGTCACCAGCGCGCCGGCCGGCACGTTGCGGATGACCCAGCGCAGGTCGGTGTTGCGCCCCCGGACGCACCCGAGGCTCACCGCGCGCCCGATGACCGACTCGTCGGTAGTCCCGTGGATGGCGATCTGGGTGCCGCCCTTCCATGAGCGGGGGAGCCGCGCGCGCTGGTGTGACGTCAGCGCGACCGCGCAGCAGCCGTAGGGGCCGGACCCGGTGGGGTAGACGAGCGCGTCGGTGATCCCCGCGCGGCCGAGGGGGGTCGGCGTGCCGGGTGCCCCGACGGCCACGGCGAACCTCCGGACCACCGCCGCGCCGCGGCGGACCGACAGCGTGCGCGCGCTGCGATCGATCTCGACGGTGTAGGGCTGGCGCTGGAGCACCGTGGCGCGGACGGGAATCCAGCCGGGGCGATTGCCCGGGACGACCTCGGTCATCACCGCGAGCCAGTTCCCTCGTCGCCCGGCGACCGCCAGCCGCGTCTGCGTGCCGAAGCGTGTCTTCGGCAGCGCCCGGCCGACGATCCGCCCGCCCGGGCTCGCCCGGATCGCCAAGGGTCGGTCGACCGTCGCCGAGAACTGGCCCGGCCGCAGCGGCGCGGGACGGATCTCCCCGGGGCCGGTGCCGACCTTCTCTGGTACGGCGTCGGCGGCCTGCTGCGGGGTGGGGGCGACGTCGTCGCCGGCGCCGCAGCCGGCCAGCGCGGCCGTCACGGCCGCCAGCGCGACGGCCGGCCGGGCGCGCCGCATGGCGATCAGCCGGAGGACGCCTCGTCGAGCAGCGGCTTGAGGCGCCGGCGCGCGGCCGGCAGCTTCAGGCGCTTAAGCAGCTCGTCGGCGAGGGTGACGTAGTCGGCGCCGAGGTCGGGCCGGTGGTCGAGGATCGACACCGCGCGCTCGGCCGACTCGGCGTAGGCGATCGACGAGCGGATCGTCGTCGCGAAGAGCTTGTCGCCCACGTGCTCCTGCAGCGACTGGTACGCCTCGCGGGAGTGGACCGTGCGCATGTCGGCGATGTTGAAGACCACGCCGAGCCACTCGAGATCCGGGTTGAGGCTGTCCGCGGCGAGGTCGATGACCTCCTTGGCCTGCTCGACGCCCTGCAGCGCGAAGTACTGCGCCTCGGCGCTCAGCAGCGCGTGGGTCGCGGCGACCAGCGCGTTGACCGTCAGCAGCCCGAGGTTCGGCGGGCAGTCCAGCAGGATGATCTCGTAGTCGTCCTTGACCGGCTTGAGCGCGCGGCGCAGCGTCAGCTCGCGGCCCATCTTGCCGGCGAGCTGGAGTTCGGTCTCGGCGAGCGTGAGGTTCGCGGGCACGACGCCGTCGTGGATCGCGGACTTCAGCTTGGCCTTGCCCATGAGGACGTCGCTCACGGTGGGGTCGGCCTCCGGCGGGACGTCGAAGTAGTCCGACAGGTTGCCCTGGGGGTCGAGATCCACGGCCAGGACCTTGAGGCCGGCACGCGTGAAGACGTCGGCCAGCGTGCGGACCGTCGTCGTCTTCCCGGTCCCGCCCTTCTGCGAGAGGACTGCGATGATGGCGCTCACGAGCGCCGCACTATACGGACCGACCCGGTTCGCGCACCATGCGCCCGAACCGGGTCGCTCCGCCGGGCCGTCAGCCCGTGGCGCCCAGCGGCGAGCCGGACGTGTCCGACGCGGCCGCCTGGACGGCGGTGACGCGCAGGAAGTGCAGGCGATACCGGCCGACGACGATCTCGTCACCGTCGCGCAGCTCCTGCCATTCGACGCGGTCGCCGTTGACGAAGACGCCGTTGAGGCTCCGGTCGTCGAGCACCCGTACGCCGTCGGCCTGGCGGACGATCAGCGCATGACGCCGTGAGACCGTGGGGTCGTCGAACCGGACATCGGCGGCCAGGCTGCGACCGACACGCGTCCACTCCCGCGACAGCGCCACGATGCGCCGGGCGCCGAGCTCCTGGAAGGCGAGGTACTCGCCCGGCTCGGTGATCTCCGCCCTGGCCTCCGCGAGCCACCCCTCGGGGTCCTCGGCCTCGGCGTGGGGCTCGGGCTCGCGATCGAACCGCTGGGTTCCGAAGAGCGAGGCTCGGGCGAAATCCGACCCTCCGCAATTCGGGCATTCCGGAAGGGCGTCCGCGGCGGCGAGCGTCACGGTGTACCCGCACTCCTCGCAGCGGAACGACCCGGTGCCGGCGAGCGTTCCTGACGTGAGTGAATCCATTGCAGCTCCCTTGTGCGGGCGCGCTCGGGGGTTGGCGCGCCAGCTTCACCCGCTTGTGACGAAGATAACGAACGCCCTGGGGGAGGGCAAGTACAACCGTCGGTGTACCCAGCCGTCGCTTCGCCTATGCCATCCATGGTGCGCGCCTCCGTAAAGAGTTCCTAAGCGGAGCCGACGAATGGAGGAGTTTCCGCCGTCCGGCCGAAACGAGACGGCGATGCGGGACGAGCGACCCACCGAGATCATCGACGAGCGCGACCTCGAGCGCGAGTTGCTCCGCAAGGGGGTCGGCGCCCTGCGGGCGACCGCGCGCCAGTGCGCCGACTGCGGCCGGACGCCGCTCACCGGCGAGCACGTCCACATCTTCGCGCGCGGTGAAATGGTCTGCGAGCTCTGCCGCCCGTTCCGGCGCACCTCGCCCGTGGAGAGCGAGACCGTGCGCCACTCCGAGCGCGGCCTGACCGTGCGCGTGACCAAACGCGCCGCCTGACCCCCGTTCGGCGCCTCCGCGGTCTACCATGTCGGCCGTGGACTCGGTCAGCGTCAGCACGCACATCTCCAAGCCGCGCGAGGAACTCTTCGCCTACCTCGCCGACATCGCGAACCACCCCGAGTTCTGCGACCACTTCCTCACCGGCTGGCACCTCACGCGCGAGGAGACCAGCGGCCAGGGCGCCGGCGCGCGCTTCCGCATGAAGCGGCGCTTCGACCGGTTCGCCTACGGCGACCTCACGTTCAGCCACGTCGAGGCCCCCTGGCGGATCGTGGCGCGAGGGCGCTTCGGCAAGTACAACCGCAACAAGATGGTCGTCGTCTGGGAGCTGCATCCGGACGGCGCGGGCACCCGGATCGACATGACGTTCGAGTGGATGTCCGTCCTGCACTCGGACAAGCTCATGCACACGGGGATGCGCCGCTGGAGCCGTCGCGGCTGGGGCAAGGCCCTGCGCCGCCTGCGCGCGATCCACGAGACGGGCCGTCAGCGCGGCGAGCGCGCGACGATCTCCGGAGGCCCCCGCAAGCCCGCGACGCCCCTGGCGGGCGGACGCGCCGTCGCCTGAATCACTAGACTGCCGCGCCGCAATGATCCAGCCCCTCCGCACCCTCATTCTCGCCACCGCCGCCACGGCTTCGCTCTTCGCCGTCGGCTGCGGCAACAAGGAAGATGTCGTCACCGAAGGCAAGACGGAGGGGATCTACCTCGACGTCGGTGAGCTGAAGTACCAGGTGCAGATCTCGCGCCAGCTCAACCCGTACGACACCGAGGACAAGGAGTACCTGACGGCCGTTCCCGTCGGGCAGCGGATCCTCAAGCCGGGCGAGACGTGGTTCGGCGTGTTCATGCGCGTCCAGAACGACACGGAGCTCCCGCACCCGTCGGCCCGCGAGTTCGAGATCGAGGACACGCAGGGCGAGAAGTTCCGCCCCGTCCCGCTGCCGCTCGTCAACGGCTACGCGTACCGGCCGAACCCCTCGGTGCTGCCGAGCCAGGTCCTCCCGAAGCCCAACAGCACCGCCGGCTTCGGCTCGACGCGCGGCTCGCTGCTGCTCTTCAAGCTCAAGACGTCCACGCTGGCCCTCCGCCCGCTCGTGCTGAAGATCACCCCTCCGGGTGGCGGCACGAAGGGCGAAGTCGACCTCGACGTCTGATCAGCCCGACGTCTGCGGGCCGTCCTTGAGCGTCGCCAGGACCACCTGACGCGCGACGGGGGCGGCCGAGTCGCCGCCTGCGCCCGCACCCGGCAGGACCACGCCGACGGAGACGCGGGGGCGCTTGACCGGGGCGAACGCCGCGAACCACGCGGTGGTGTCCGACGTGTCGCCCGAGTCGCTGCATCCCTCCGGGGTCGAGCCATCCGGGTTGGGCGTGCAGCCCTGCGTCTGGCGCAGCTCGGCGGTGCCGGTCTTGCCGGCGATGGCGACGCTCGGCGCGTTCGCCGCGGTGCCGGTGCCGGACGTGACGACGGCGCGCATGTACTCGCCGAGCGTCGAGGCGGTCTGCTTCGTCATCACCCGGGTGCGCTGCGGGCGGCCGCCAAGCTCGAGGGTGAGCTTCGGGCGCTCGCCGTCGTTGGCCACCGTCGCGGCAACCCAGGCCATCATGAGCGCCGTGGCCTGCACCTTGCCCTGACCGATCGCCGTCGACCCGACGGCGAGGTCGTCGCCGATCTCGTCGGCCGGCGGGATCGTGCTCGTCGCCGCGCCGGGAATCCCGGGGTCCTGGTTGAAGCCGAACTCCTCGGCGGCCTTGACGAGCGCCGCCGCGCCGGCCTTGGCGCCCAGCGGGCCGAACACCGAGTTGCATGATTGGGCGAAGGCGTTCTTCAGCGTCCCGCCGCAGGACTCGCCGTTGGCGTTCTGCAGCGGGACGCCCTCGAGCGTCGCCGCGGTCTCGTACGGGAAGGTGTCGCTGCGCTTGGCCACGCCGGCCTGGAGCGCGGCGACGAGCGTGATCATCTTGAACGTCGAACCCGGCGGCTGGAGACCGTCCACGGCGATGCCGGTGAGCGCGAGCACCTCGCCGCTGGAGGGCTGCAGGACGGCGACGCCGCCGTAGCGCCCGCTGATGGCCTCGCGCGCGGCCTTCTGCACGTCGAGGTCGATCGACGAGCGCACGCCGCCGGAGGCCTTGGGCGTGGTCTGGGCGAGCTGGCGCTCGCCGGCGCGCAGCACGCCGCCGGGGATGCCGACGAGCTGGTCGTTGAACGCGCGTTCCAGGCCGGACACGCCGACCTGCGCGTCGTCGGGCACGCCCAGCGCCCGCAGCCGCCCGCGGTCCGCGGCGGGAATCGGGCCGAGCTGGCCGACGAGCGAGGAGACGTCCTCGTCGCTGTCGCCCGTCCGGTCGCTGCCGGAGGCGAGCACGGTGCCGTCCCTGGCGGCGATCGATCCGCGGTCGGCGAGGCTCGTCGTGCGGCTCAGCCGCTCTCCCGGATCAAGCCCGGGGAACGCGAGATACGGCGCCCACGCGATGCGCCGGGCGTCGCCGTCCTCCACGACGGGGAGCCGGAAGGGCTCGCGCAACCGTCCGAACGCGTAGGTGCGCACGACCACCGGCACGGTGACCGTGTCGTCCTTGGGCCCGGTGGCGGCGCCGGGACGCGCGGCCTGCAGGGTGGCCAGGGACGCGGCGTCGCGGTGCAGCGCCTCAAACCGGGCGAACGGGTAGCGCTCGCGGGCCTCCTGGCTGAGCAGGCGGTACATCGCGGCATAGTCGCGCTTCGCCCACGCCTGCGCGTACTGGCCGCCGACCTGGCGCTCGGCATCCCCGCCGCCCGCGCCCATCACGACGCCCACGATGAACGCGCCGAGCGCGAGCAGGACGACAGGGGCGGCCCGGCGGGCGCGCCGGGCACGTCGCCGGGCTGCGTGGGATGAGGATCGGATAACGCACATTGTGCCTGCAACGGCGGGGGGAAGACGTCCCCACCCGGCGCGCTACACGGTGGCGGGCACCGGGAACCTGGCCGGCAGGCGCACCTCGACCTCCAACCCACCCTCATCGCGCGCCCGCAACGCGAGCTCGCCATCGTGCGCGCGGACGACGGCGTCGGCGATCGAGAGGCCCAGCCCGTGACCCGCCCGGCCGGTGCCGGCGGCGCGGTGGAAGGGCTGCAGCAGGTTCGCGACCTCGCCCTCCAGCCGGGGGCCGTCGTTGCGGATTCGCAGCTCGGCGCGGTCGCCGTCGCGCCGGCACGCGATCTCCAGCGCACCGCCGGGACGGTTGTGGATGACGGCGTTCTCGACGAGGTTCCGCATGAGATGGCGCAGCAGGACGGGGTCACCGCTGACCATCACGCCGTCGTCGAGACCGTGCGTGGTGATCGCGAGGTCGCCGTCGGTCGCGCGCGCGGCGACGCCGTCGAGCGCGTCCGCGACGAGCGCGCCGATCGCGACGTCGTCGCGGCGGTCGGTCTCGGCGGCGCCCGTGGCGAGCGCGAGGAGGCGGTCGACGAGCTCCTCGCTGCGCGCGACGTTGCGTCGCAGGGTGGTGACCATCTCGGCGATGGCCTGCGGATCGTCCAGACCGCCGTCCTCTGCGTTGACGTCGAGGGCGGCGCGCATGACGGCCAGCGGGGTGCGCAGCTCGTGCGAGGCGTGGGCGACGAAGCGCCGCTGGCCGTCGAAGGCGTGGTCGAGTTTGCTCAGCATCGCGTCGAAGGTGTCCGCGAGCTCCTTGAGCTCATCGTCGGGACCCTCGAGGGCGATGCGCTCGTGCAGGTTCTCGTCGGAGACCCGGCGCGCCGCTTCAGTGATCCGGCTGACGGGTGCCAGGGCGCGCCCGGCCAGCCACCATCCCACGCCGAGCGAGGCGATCGTGCTGAGCAGCAGCGCGCCGGCGAACGCGACGAGGACGTTGCGGACCCCCGCGGCGTTGCGCTCGACCACGCGGTCGACGAGGATCTTCATGCGCAGCGTGTCCTGTGGCCGCGCTTCGGCCGCTGCACGCACCTCGTCGGGCAGGGGCAAGGTCGTCGCCTCGGAGGGCGTGACCGGCTGGGTGAAGAAGGCCTGCTTGCGCGGACCGAACTCGTGCCGCACGACGACGTAGCTGATGCCCAGCAGGACCGCGCCGAACGCGAAGAACACCGACGCGTAGGAGAGCGCCAGGCGCCAGCGGACGCTGCGCCGCCTCATGGGCGCATCCGGTAGCCGGCGCCGATCACCGTCTCCACGGGGTCGGGGTCGCCGAGTTTGCGGC
Organism: Bifidobacterium breve; assembly: GCA_945878865.1. Classification (GTDB taxonomy): domain Bacteria; phylum Actinomycetota; class Thermoleophilia; order Solirubrobacterales; family Solirubrobacteraceae; genus Svornostia. Next base: position 189,994 of record CAMCUD010000003.1, read on the forward strand.
GCAGGCGCATGATCGTGACGCGGACGGTGTTCGTGAACGGGTCGGCGTTCTCGTCCCAGACCCGGCGCAGGAGCTCCTCGCTGGACAGCACGGCGCCGTCGTCGCGCATGAGCTCGCGCAGCACGCCGAACTCCTTGGCGTTCAGGTCGATCTCGCGGTCGTCGCGGGACACGCGCATGCGCTGCTCGTCGAGCACGAGGCCGTTGGAGGAGAGGACCGGCGGGCGCGCGGGACCGCTGCGCCGGGCCAGGGCTTCCACGCGGGCCGCGAGCTCGGCGAAGGCGAACGGTTTGGGCAGGTAGTCGTCGGCTCCGAGCGAGAGTCCCTCGACGCGGTCGCGGATGGCGCCCGACGCGGTGAGCATGAGGATCCGGGTGTCCTCGGCCCGATCGCGCAGCGCGCGGCACACCGCGTCGCCGTGCACATGCGGGAGGTCCCGGTCCAGCACGAGGACCTCGTACGTCTGGGAGGTCGCCTTCTCCAGACCCGACCGGCCGTCGTGCGCGACGTCGACGGCCATGCCGCGGTGTCGCAGGCCACGGGCGACGAGGTTCGCGAGGTCGGGCTCGTCCTCGATGATCAGCACGCGCATGGCGCGCAGTCTCCCGGGGCGGACTTAACGCCCGCATCACAGCGCATAACGGTCGCGTAACAGCGACGCCGCCGGATACGCGGGTGTTACGCGGCGCCCGGCACCGTCCGGTCCATGTTCAGCCCACGTTCGCTTCCCGCCGTCGCGCTCGCCGCGGCGGCCCTCAGCCTCGCCGCCTGCGGCGACACCCCCGGTGAGAACGCCGGGAGCACATCGTCGAAGCCCGAGGACGGCGCACTGGCGTTCGCTGCCTGCATGCGCGAGCACGGCGTCGACATGCCCGACCCGAAGGTGACGTCCGACGGCAAGATCCAGCTGAAGGGTCTCGAGCCGGGCTCCGGCCTTCCGCCGAAGGTCTTCGAGGAGGCGCAGAAGGCATGCCAGTCCAAGTTGCGGGCTGGCGCCGACGCGATGTCGCCCGCGGACCGGCGCCAAGCCGCCGAGCAGGGTCTGAAGTTCGCCCGCTGCATGCGAGCCCACGGGGTCGACTTCCCGGACCCGAGCGCCGATGGCTCGATCATGCTCCAGAAGGGCGCGGGCCCCGACCCCGAGAGCGCGGCATTCCGGCGCGCCGAGCAGGCATGCCAGGACGAGATGCCCGGCCCGAAGGCCCAGCCGTGAGACGCGCGGTGCTCACCGGCGGCGCGGTCGCCGTTGCGGCCGTCGCGGGCGCCGCGGCGCTCGTGACGACGGGTGGATCCTCCGAGCCCGCGGGCGCCAGCGAGCTGGCACCGCGGACCGCGCCGGTCGAGCGGCGCACGCTCGTCTCACGCGAGACGGCGGCCGGGACACTCGGCTACGCCGACGCGCGCAGCGTCCGCGGCACGGCGGCGGGGACGGTCACCGCCATCGTCCGGGAGGGCGCGCGGCTGCGGCGAGGGCAGGCGCTGTTCCGTGTCGACGGGCAGGCGGTGCGCATCCTCGCCGGCGACGCGCCCGCCTGGCGGATGCTGGAATCAGGCGTCGAAGGGCGCGACGTCAAGGCGCTCGAGTACAACCTCGTCAAGCTCGGCTACGACCCGGGGGACGTCGACGGCGACTACGACGGCGAGACCGCCGCGGCCGTGCGTGACTGGCAGGACGACGTGGGGTGGAAGGAGACCGGGCGCGTCGAGCTCGGCCAGGTCGTCTTCCAGCCCGGCCTGCGTCGCGCGGGCGAAGTGCAGGTCGAGGTGGGCGACGCCGTGCGTCCGGGCGCGACGGTCCTGACGACGACATCGCGCCGGCGTGAGGTCTCCGTCGACCTCGACGCCGAGCAGCAGACGCTTGCACGGCGGGGCGCCTCGGTGCAGGTGACCCTGCCCGACGGGCGGTCGGTGGGCGGGCGCATCACCCGGGTCGGCACGGTCGCCCACGCGTCCGGCACGGACAAGGGCGACGACGCGCCGTCGGCGACGGTTCCGGTTACGATCGCCCTCACCGGCCGTCGCGAGACCGGCCGGCTGGACGGCGCGCCGGTCACCGTCGGGTTCGCATCGCAGGTCAGCCGCGACACGCTCGCGGTGCCCGTGACGGCGCTCCTGGCGGTGCGCGGCGGCGGCTACGCGGTGCAGGTCGCCGAGGGTGGTCGGCTGCAGACGGTCCCCGTACGGGTCGGGCAGTTCGCCGATGGCTACGTCGCGATCTCCGGACGCGGGGTTCGCGCGGGGGACGAGGTGGCGGTGCCCGATGAGCTCTGACGCCGTGCTGGAGCTCACGGGTGTGGGCAAGACCTATGACGGCGGCCTGGAGGTCCTGCGCGACGTGACGTTCGCGGTGCGGCCAGGGGAGCTCGTGGGGATCGTCGGGCCGTCGGGGTCGGGCAAGTCGACGCTCCTGCACGTGATGGGGACGCTCGATCGCGCGACGGCGGGCACCGTGCGGGTCGCCGGCCACGACGTGGCGCGGCTCGGTCAGGGCGAGCTCGCCGGCCTGCGCGCCCGGCGGATCGGCTTCGTCTTCCAGCAGTTCTTCCTGATCGACGGCCTGAGCGCGACCGAGAACGTCGCACAGGGCCTCCTGTACAGCGGCGTTCCGCACGCCGAGCGCCGTCGCCGCGCAGCCGAGGCGCTCGCCCAGGTGGGGCTCGCACATCGCGCGGCGCATCGACCAGGCGAGCTGTCTGGCGGTGAGCGCCAGCGGGTCGCGATCGCCCGGGCGCTGCTGGCACGCCCGGCGATCGTGTTCGCTGACGAGCCGACCGGCAATCTCGACACCGCCTCGGGCGAGGCGGTGATGGGCCTCCTGCGGGAGCTGCACGGGGCGGGGACGACGATCGTCGTCATCACCCACGATCGCGACATCGCGGCGTCACTTCCGCGCCGGATCGCGCTGCGTGACGGGGAGGTGGTGGCATGGAGCTGACCGCGAGCAGACTGCGCCGCGCCGACGTCCTGCGTGTCGGGGCGGGCGGCCTGACCTCCCGCCGGCTGCGCGCGGCGCTCTCGGCCCTCGGCGTGGCGATCGGGATCGCCTCGATGGTCGCGGTCATCGGCATCAGCCAGTCGAGTCGTGCCGACCTGCTGGCCGAGCTCGACGAACTCGGCACGAACCTGCTGTCGATCGCGCCCGGACAGACGTCGATCGGCGAGGACGCGACGCTGCCGGACACCGCGCGGGCGGCGATCTCGCGGATCACCGGTGTGCGCGGGACCTCCGCCGTCGAAGACCTGGACGCGACGGCGCGGCGGACCGACCTCATCCCCGAGGCGGAGACCAGCGGCATCGCGGTCATGGCGACGGACACCGGCCTGGCGCGGACGCTCGGGGCGCGGGTGCGAACGGGCGCGTTCCTCAACACCGCGACCGCGCGGCAGCCGGTGGTCGTCCTCGGCGCGACGGCCGCGCGGCGGCTGGGCATCCTGCGGGCTGGGGCGAACGTGTTCATCGGCGGCCGCTGGTTCACCGTGGGCGGCATCCTCGACCCGGTGACGCTCGACCCCACCCTCGACGCGGCGGCGTTCGTCGGGGTGCCGGTCGCCGAGCGGCTGCTCGGCGCCCGGGATGAACCATCGCGGGTGTTCGTGCGCACCGACGGCGACCAGGACATCCCCCGTGTCCGCGAGCTCCTGGCCGCGACGGCCAACCCCGAGTATCCGGGGGAGGTCGAGATCACCCGGCCCAGCGACGCGATCGAGGCGAAAGCCGCGACGCGGACCGCGTTCACGTCGCTGCTGCTCGGCCTCGGCGCGGTTGCGCTGCTCGTCGGCGGGGTGGGGATCGCCAACGTCATGGTCGTCGCGGTGCTCGAGCGGCGCTCGGAGATCGGCCTCCGGCGGGCGCTGGGTGCCCGCCGCCGGCACATCGCCGAGCAGTTCCTCTGCGAGGCCCTGCTCCTCTCCGGGCTCGGCGGCGTGGCCGGGGCGCTCCTCGGGGCCGCGGTGACGGCCGGGGTGGGCACGGCACGCGGATGGCCGCTGGCCGTCCCCTGGGCGGCGATGGCCGCCGGGCTGGCCAGCGCGTTGCTCATCGGCGCGATCGCCGGCCTGTACCCCGCGGTGCGCGCGGCCCGACTGGACCCGACCGTCGCCCTGAGAGCCGCCTGAGAACCGGTCGGCGGACCCCGGGTGGGCGGCTACCGTCGAGGGATGACCGGCGTCGACTGGGCGATCCTCGGCTTCGCCGCCCTCTTCGGGGCGCTCGGGGTGCTGCGCGGCCTGGTCGTCGGGGCCCTCAGCCTCGTGGGATTCGCCGCCGGCGCCTTCGTCGGAACACGGGTCGGCCCGCTCGTGCTCAGTGACGGCAGCGGCTCGCCGTGGGCCCCGATGTTCGGGCTGCTCGGGGCGGCGGTGTTCGGGATGATCTTCGCCGCCGTGGGGGAGACCGTCGGGGTCCGGGCGCGACGGGCGCTGCGTTCTCCGGGAGCTCGGGTCGTCGACGGGTTCGGTGGCGCGATGCTTGCTGTCGCGATGGCGCTGGGCATCGTGTGGATCGCCGCGGCGGTGGCTGTCCAGTCGCCGGCGACGCGGTCGCTGCGCGCCGACCTGCAGCGCTCGTCGATCCTCCAGCGCCTCAACGACGTCCTGCCACCAACGGGTCCGATCCTCAACGCACTGGCGCGCGTCGATCCGTTCCCGCGCGTCGACGGTCCCGTGCCCCAGGGCGAGCCGCCGGATCCCCGCGTCGCGGACGATCCGGTCTTCCAGCGGGTGCGCGAGTCGGTCGTCCGCGTGACCGGCGTGGCGTGCGGCTACGGGGTGGCGGGCAGCGGCTGGGTGGCCGCCGACGGGCTGGTGATCACGAACGCGCACGTCGTCGCCGGGGAGGACGAGACGCAGGTGCAGGCCGGCGGGGACGGCCCGAAGCTCGATGCGACCGTCGTCGCCTTCGATCCGACGAACGACGTCGCGGCGCTTGCCGTGCCCGGGCTCGACGCCCCGGTCCTGCAGGCGCTCGCCAACCCCAAGCAGGGGACGCAGGCCGCGATCCTCGGATATCCGGGCAACGGCCCGTACGACATCCGCGCGGCGACGCTGGGCGAGACGCGCGTCGTCCTGTCCCAGGACGCCTACGGTGAAGGGCCGGTCAAGCGCGACATCACGTCGTTCCGCGGGCTCGTGCGCCGCGGGAACTCCGGTGGACCGGTCGTCGACCGGCGCGGGCGGGTGCTCGGGACGGTGTTCGCCGAGGCGGTGCGGGCGTCGAGCGCCTCGCCGCGCGGCGGGTATGCCGTACCGAACCGCGTGGTTGTCGACGCCCTGCAACGAATTCGCGGAGAAGTCGACACAGGAGCGTGCACCAGGTAGGGCCGGTGCGCTCGGGGCGCTACGCTGCGCGCCATCGTGTCCAAGACCCTCGTCATCGCCGAGAAGCCCTCCGTCGGCCGCGACCTCGCTCGCGTGCTGCCCGGCCCCTTCAAGAAGGAGGAGGGCTACCTGGAGGGTCCCGACCACGTCATCACGTGGGCGGTCGGCCACCTCGTGCAGCTCGCCGAGCCCGACGAGTACGACGCGAAGTTCAAGAAGTGGCGCATGGCGGATCTGCCGATCGTGCCGCCGAAGTTCAAGCTCGTCGTGCGCGACGAGCGGTCGAAGAAGCAGATGTCGGTCGTCACGCGCCAGCTGCGCCGCGACGACGTCGACAGCGTCATCAACGCCTGCGACGCCGGCCGCGAGGGCGAGCTCATCTTCGCCTACCTCTACGAGAAGGCCGGGTCGAAGCTCCCCGTCCAGCGGCTCTGGCTGTCGTCGATGACGATGGACGCGATGAAGGAGGCGTTTGCCACGCTGCGCCCGGGCAGCGAGATGGCGCAGCTGGAGGCCGCGGCGCGCTCGCGCAGCGAGGCCGACTGGATCGTGGGCATGAACGCCACGCGCGCGGCGACGATCCGCCTGCGCAGCTCGTTCGACGGCGCGGTGTCGCTCGGCCGGGTGCAGACGCCGACGCTCGCGATCCTCACCCGGCGCGAGGAGGAGATCCGCGCGTTCGTCCCCGAGCCGTACTGGCTGGTCGACGCGGTGTTCGCCGCGAAGGGCGATGATGGCCGCCGGTACGAGGGCCGCTTCCACGCGGGGGCCAACCCGCGGATCGCGTCCGCCGACGAGGCGGCGAAGGTCGTCGCCGAGGTCAAGGACCAGACCGGCGAGATCACCAAGCTCGAGAAGACGACGCGCAAGGAGCGCGCGCCGCTCCTGTACGACCTCACGTCGCTCCAGCGTGAGGCCAACACGCGCTTCGGGTTCAGCGCGCGGCGCACGCTCGCCGCCGCCCAGCGCCTGTACGAGGAGCACAAGCTGCTGACGTATCCGCGGACGAACTCGCGGTACCTGACGAGCGACATGATCCCGGAGATCAAGCCGACGGCGCAGCACGTCGGGGCCAACCGGGACTACGCCAAGGCGTCGGAGTACGTCCTATCGCTCGACCTCCTGCCGCTGCAGCGCGTCGTCGACAACGACAAAGTCGGCGACCACCACGCGATCATCCCGACGAACTCGCCGCACAAGCTCGACAAGCTCAGCGACGACGACCGCCGCGTGTACGACCTGGTGGTCCGCCGCTTCCTCGCGGTCTTCCACCCGGAGGCGATCTTCGAGAACACGCGGGTGGAGACGACGGTGGCCTCGTACGTGTTCCGCACGCGCGGCAAGGTCCTCATCGAGGCGGGCTGGCGCGGGGTCTACGGCGAGCTGCAGGAGTCCGACAAGGACGACGAGGACGAAGGGCGCGACCAGCAGCTGCCCAAGCTCGAGAAGGGCGAGTCCGCGGACGTCCGGAAGGTCGAGAGCCTCGAGAAGGTCACGAAGCCGCCCCGGCGCTACACCGACGCGTCGCTGCTCGGTGCGATGGAGGGCGCGGGCAAGCTCGTCGACGACGAGGAGCTGCGCGAGCAGATGAAGGACTCGGGCATCGGCACGCCGGCGACCCGCGCCGCGATCATCGAGCGCCTCATCGACGTCGGCTACGTCGAGCGCGACGGCCGGGCGCTCGTGGCGACCGAGAAGGGCCTGAACGTCATCCGCCTGCTCGACAACCACCCGCTGACCTCGCCGGGGCTGACGGGCGACTGGGAGCAGCGCCTGGAGAAGATCGAGGGCGGCAGCGAGGACCGCAAGAAGTTCATGGCGGACATCGCCGGGTTCGCCGACGAGACGGTGCACATGCTTGACGAGAAGCTCAAGGACGTCCGCATCCCGCGGGCGAACCTCGGGCCGTGCCCGGTGTGCGGGCACGACATCGTCGAGAACCGCAAGGGCTACTCGTGCTGGTCGCGCGAGGACCCGGGCTGCGGCTTCGTCATCTGGAAGGCGAAGGCCGGCAAGCAGCTTCCCGTCGCCGTGGCGAAGGAGCTCATCGCCCGGGGGCGGACCGAGAAGCAGATCACCGGCTTCAAGGGCCGCAGCGGCCGCAACTTCCGCGCCCGCCTCGCGCTGCAGCAGAGCGAGGACGGCAAGTGGCGCGTCGAGTTCGACGAGGCCTGGGCGAAGGAGGGCGCCAAGCCGCCGGACGCCGAGACGATCCCGGACTCGGCGGCGGACGCCGCGGCGCAGGCGATCGCGAAGGCCGCCGAGCAGGACGCGGCCTCCTCGGCCGCCTAGGCGCAGGAGACCTCCGCCACGCTCCGAACCTTGGGGCGTGGCCACCCACGTCTTCCACGAGCTCTCCCCGGAGGTCCAGGCGCGCGTCGACGCGGGGGAGTTCGTGTGGGTCGACATCGACGATCCGGACGACACCCAGATCGAGGCGCTGCGCGACTGCTTCGACCTGCACCCGCTCAGCGTCGACGACCTGCGGGTGTTCGGCCAGCGCAGCCGGCTCGAGCAGTTCGGCGACCACCTCGGCGGCGTGTTCTACGGCGCGGTCACCCGGCCCATCGAGCAGGGCGGGCCGCTGCTGCGCGAGGTGCACATCTTCGTCTCGGCGCAGTGGCTCGTCACCGTGCACCGTGAACCGCTCCCGGTCCTGCACGAGCTGCGCGACCGGGTCGCGCAGAAGGACGGACTGGACCCGGCGCTGCTGCTGTACCACCTCTACGAGACGCTGACCGAGTCGTTCTTCCCGGCGCTCGACGAGATCGACGATGCGCTCGACGAGGTCGAGACGGACATCGCGGCGGGGCCCGACCAGGACCAGCTCCAGCGGATCATGACGCTGCGCCGCATCCTCGTCCGTCTGCGCAAGGCGGTGTCACCGCAGCGCGACATGCTCATCAGCGGCGGCGAGCTGCTGCTCGACGTGCTGCAGGCGCCACCCGAGCGCGCGGCGTACTTCCGCGACGTGCGCGACCACCTCGTACGCGTCAGCGAGATGCTCGACGCGTTGCGCGACCTGCTGTCCGGGGCGATGGACCTCTACCTGTCGACGGTGTCCAACCGGCAGGCCGAGATCAACAAGCAGCTGACGCTGATTGCGACGATCTTCCTGCCGCTGACGTTCGTCACGGGCTTCTTCGGCCAGAACTTCGGGTGGATGGTCGCCGACGTCATCCGCACGCAGGAGGCGTTCTGGCTTCTGGGGGTCGGCAGCCTCGTCGTCTCGAGTGTGGCGCTCGTGGTCTTCTTCCGGCGCCGCGGCTGGACCTAGCCGGTGGCCTCCGCGAGCTCCTCGGCGTCCTCCTCGATGTCCTTGCCGTAGCGGCGGCCGAGCAGGACGGCGCCGACGACGCCGAACGGGATCGGCAGCCAGTAGGAGACGAGGCGGTACGCAAGCGTGACGAGGACCGCCGCGCCGCCCGTGACGCCGACGAGCGCGAGCGTGCCGGTCAGTCCCGCCTCGACGAAGCCCAGGCCGCCCGGGGTCAGCGGGATCTGGCCGAGGGCCTGGGCGATGACGAACGCCAGCAGGACACCGGCGGGGGCGGGCCGCGCGCCGACGGCGGCCAGGGCCGCGAGCAGCGTGGCGTAGTCGAGCAGCCAGCGCCCGATCGACGCGAGCAGCGCCTCCCACCAGCGGGCGCCCATGACGCGCAGGATCAGCGCGCGCTCCTCCAGCAGGCGCTCCGGGATGTCGGTGCGCGGCGTGCGCTTGCGCCGCAGGCGGTTGCGCGCTTTCTGGACGAACTCGCCGACCACCTCGAGCGGGCGGTCGAAGACGAGGAGGATCACGCCGCCCGCGAACATCACGACCAGCAGCGACAGCCCCGCGCCCGCGCCACGCAGGAGGCTCGCGTCGAGGTGCACGCCGTTGATCACCGACGGGATCGCGAAGATCGGCAGGGCGAGGAGGACCGCGAAGATGAGGAGGTTCGAGGCCGTCAGCCCCGTGACCGCGATCCCGGTGGGGACGCCGGCCCGGTTGAGATAGCGGTACTGCAGCGCCGCGCCGGCCGCCCCGCCGCCCGGAACGACGCGGGCGAACGCGTTGCCCGCCAGCTGCGACCAGATCACCACGAACCAGTCGCGCGTGTTCACCGCGATGCGCTGGAGCATCCACAGGCAGGCGAACGCGCCGGTCTGCAGGACGACCATCGCGGCAAGCCACCACGGGGAGATCCGCGCCAGGTCGTCGTAGGACCCGAAGACCTGCACGAGGGTCGGGGCCAGCAGATAGAGGGAGATGCCGGTGAGCGCGAAGAACGCGATCCGCTTGAGCACGGCTGGACCGTATCGTCATGTCAGGCCGTCGCCCCCGTACGCGACGCTGTCGACACGATGCCGCTCACCCTCGTCACCGGCCCCGCGAACAGCGAGAAGGCCGGCGCCGTCCTCGACCCGTTCCGCGCCGCGATCGGGCGCGGCGCGCTGCTGGTCGTCCCCACGTTCGGAGACGCCGAGCGCCTGCGCCGGACGTTCGCCGAGGAGCAGCGGGTCTTCGGGGTGCGCATCGAGCTGTTCGACGGGCTGCTCGAGGAGGTCGCCCGACGCACCCGGGTCCGGCCGCGCCCGCTCGGCGACCATGCGCGCCGCCGGGTGCTCGCCGCCGCGGTGCGCGACTGCGAGCTGGTGGAGCTGGCGGACGCCGCGGCGACGGCCGGGTTCGTCGGCGCGCTCGAGGCACTGACCGACGAGCTGCGCGCGCAGCGCGTGACGCCGGCGCGGTTCACCCAGGCGCTGCAGGCGTGGGCCGGGACCGGCGACGCCCGGCGCGCGCGGTATGCGGCCGAGCTGGCGGCCCTGTACGGCGCGTACCGCCGGCACCTCGAGCGCGTCCGACGCGAGGACCGTGCCGGGTATCGCGCGGCGGCGCTGGATGCGCTCAAGCGCGCGCCCGCGCTGTGGGGCGCCGACGCGGTGTTCGTCTACGGCTTCGACGACCTCACGGCGCAGCAGCTCGACGCGCTCGAGGCGCTGCGCCACGCCACCGAGGTCACCGTGTCGCTGACCTTCGAGCCGGGACGGCGCGCCTTCTCCGCGCGCACCCAGGTCGAGCACGACCTGCGGGCCGTCGCCGATGTCGTCCGGCAGCTGCCCCCGAACGCCGAGCACTACGCCCCCGGGTCGCGTGAGGCGCTGCACCATCTCGAGCGCGGGCTGTTCGAGGAGGACGACGCCGCGCTGTTCGCGACCGTCCCCGCGGGGGACGCGCTCACGTTGCTCGAGGGCGGCGGCGAGCGCGCCGAGCTTGAGCTCGTCGCCGGGGAGATCCGCCGGCTGCTGGACGAGGGCGGCGTCGCGCCGGACGAGATCGCGGTGGTGCTGCGGACGGTCGACGATGTCGCGCCGCTCGTCGAGCAGGTCTTCGCCGCCCAGGACATCGCCGTGAGCATCGACCGGCGCGTCCCGTTCGGGCGGGTGCCGATCGGCCGCGCGCTGCTGGGCTTCCTGCGCGCCGCGCTGCTCGACGGCTCGGCCGCCGACCTGCTCACGTGGCTGCGCGCGCCCGGGGTCATCCGCCGTGCCGGCGCGCTCGACGAGCTGGAGAAGGAGATCCGCCGCACCGGGGCGCGCACGGCGGCGCAGGCCCGCGCGTTGTGGGAGGCGAACGGCTTCCCGCTGCACGAGCTCGACCGGGTCCGCGCCGCGGCCGGCCGGGGCGGCAGGGCGCTGTGCGACGCCGCCGCCGACGAGCTCATGCGCCTGCTCGCGCTGCCGCACCGCGTCCCAGGCGATCCGCCGCACGGCACGGCGCCGATCCTCACCCCCGACGAGGCCGTCGACGCAGCGGCATGCCGGGCCGCGCGCCGCACGCTCGACGAGATCGCGGCGCTGAGCGACCGTCACCCGGTGTTGGCACCCCAGCCCGCCGATCTCGTGCGTGAGCTCGAGGACGTGCAGGTGCGTGCGATGACGGCCGCGGCGCCCGGCGCGGTTGCGGTCACCGACCCGCTGACGATCCGCGCCCGCCGCGTGCGCGTGCTCTTCGCGTGCCGGCTGCAGGAGGGCATCTTTCCGCGGACGGTCCGCCCGCCCGCGCTGCTCGACGACGAGGACCGCCGGGCGCTCGCCCGGGCGTCGGGGCTCGTGCTGCCCCGCCGCGACGACGAGCTCGCCGCCGAGCGCCACCTGTTCTATGCGGTCGCATCCCGTCCCGAGGAGCGGCTCGTCCTGTCGTGGCACCTCGCCGACGACGAGGGCCAGCCCGCCGTGCGGTCCTTCCTCGTCGACGAGGTGCTCGGCCTCTTCGGCGACGATCCGGCGGCCCGGATCCGCCAGCGTGAGCTCGGAGCCGTCGGCTGGGAGGGTGACGACGCCGCGCCCGCCCGGGAGGGGCTTCGGCGCGAAGCCGCCACCGCGCCCCGGCTGCGCGAGGCGCCGATCGCGCCGCTGCGCGACGAGGTCCTGCTCGCCGAGCTGGCGGCGCGCCCGTCGATCTCCGCGTCGGACCTGGAGGCGTGGGCGGCGTGCCCGGTGCGCTGGTTCGTCCAGCGGGCCCTGAAGGCCGACGACCTCGAGGCGACCCCTGAGGCGCTGGCCCGCGGCCAGCTCGCCCACGCGGCGCTGGAGGCCGTCGTCCAGGCGCTCGGCGCGGGCACCGACGACGCGCGGCTGACCGTCGACAAGCTGCCCCGGCTACGCGACCTCGTCCGCGAGACGCTGGCCGAGCAGGCGCGCGAGACGACGCTGTCCACGGATCCGGCGCGCATCGACATCCTGTCGCGCCGGCTGGAACGCGACCTGCTGCGCTACGTCGAGCACGCCGCTCGGGCGGGCAGCCCGCTCGTGCCGACGCACACCGAGGTGGCGTTCGGCTCGGGGGAGGAGGGCGCGCCGCCCGCCCTGGAGCTCGCGCCGGGCGTCGCGGTCCGCGGGCGCATCGACCGCGTCGACGTCACGCCCGATGGGCGTGCGGTGGTCTACGACTACAAGGGTCGCTCGGCGCAGCCGTTCACGAAGTGGGTCGAGGAGGGGCGCCTACAGGTCGCCATCTACGCGCTCGCCGCCCAGCGCCTGCTCGGCCTTCGGGTCGTCGGCGGGCTCTACCAGCCGCTCGCCGGCGACGACCTGCGCGGGCGCGGCGCGCTGCTCGACGATCCGGACCTCCGGGTGCCGGCGGTGAAGAACGACGTCGTCGACGCCGACGAGCTCGATGGCATCCTGCGCGATGTCGCCGAGGAGGCCGCGCGCCTGGCCGCCGAGTTGCGCGCAGGCGCGCTGCGGCCGCAGCCGGCGACGTGCGGGGTCGGCGCGAGCACGGGCTGCCAGTTCCCCACCATCTGCCGGTGCGAGGGATGAGCGTCGCGGTCTCCCAGATGCTCGGCCCGGCCGGGTACCCGCTCACCGAGGAGCAGGCCGTCGCGGTGCGCCGTCGCTCCGGCGCGCTGCTGCTCGCCGCCAACGCGGGCAGCGGCAAGACGTCGGTGCTCGTCGAGCGCTTCGCGCGCACGGTGCTCGAGGACGGCGTCTCGCCCGACCGCATCCTCGCGATCACGTTCACCGAGAAGGCGGCGGGGGAGCTGCGTGACCGCGTGCGCCGGCGCCTCGTGCGCGACCGGGAGCGCGAGCTCGCCGCGCGCGTGGAGAGTGCGTGGATCTCGACGATCCACGCAGCCTGCCTGCGCATCCTCCGCGCGCACGCTGCGGCGGCGGGGCTCGACCCCGACTTCGCGATCCTCGATGAGGCGACGTCGCGCACGCTGCGCGCGGACGCGTGGCGGACCGCGATCACCGAGGTCTGCGCCGATCTCGGCGATGAGGCGGTCGACGTCGTCGCCGCGTACAACGTCGACCTCGCGGGCGAGGAGGTCATGCGCGTCCACGACGAGCTGCGCAGCGCGGGGCAGACGCGCCCGTCGCTGCCGCCGTTGCCGCCGGTCGGCGTCCCCGATCCCGGCCGGCTGCTGCGCGCGCGGGCGACGGTCGCCGAGGAGCTCGCGGTGGCGGGGGAGACGAAGAGCGTGCTGGAGGCGCGCGCGGCGCTCGTCCGGTGCGCGGAGGTGCTGGCAGTCGGGTTCGGGGATGACGGCCCGCCGCCCGGCGCGCTGGACGGCCTGAGTTTCTCCAAGCGCGGCAAGGCGCTGACGACCGACGCGTGCACGGCCTACCGCGACGCGCTCGCGGCGTACGCGGGGGCATGGCGCGACCGCCGCGCGGTCGAGGTCGCGCGGGTGTTCGACGCGTTGCTCGGCGCGTTCGCCGACGCGTACGCCGCCGCCAAACGGGCGCGGGCCGCCGTGGACTTCGACGATCTCGAGTTGCGCTGCCGCGACCTGCTGCGCGACCAGCCGGCGATCCGCGCGCGGTACGCCGAGCGGTTCGAGCGGATCATGGTCGACGAGTTCCAGGACTCCAGCCCGCTCCAGGTCGAGGTCTTCGCGCTGCTCGGCGGCGAGCGCGACGAGCTGGTGACCGTCGGCGATGAGTTCCAGTCGATCTACCGCTTCCGTCACGCCGACGTCGAGGTCTTCCGCCGTCGCCGCGCCGAGCTCGCCGCACGCGACGCGGTCGCCATCCTGTCGGCGAACTTCCGCAGCGCGCCCGAGATCCTCGATGCGGTCAACGCGGTGTTCACCCCCCGGTTCGGCGACACGTTCACGCCGCTGCGGGCTGGACGCGACGTGCCGCGGACGGCCGAGCCGATCGTCGAGCTGCTGCTCACCGACGTCCCCGCGTGGGAGGACGAATCGCAGGGCCCCGACCTGGGCGCGCTGCCCGGCGAGAAGCGCTGGCGCCACGCCGAGGCACGCCTGCTCGCCCAGCGCGTCGCCGAGCTCGTCGCCGCGGGCGAGCCGCCGGAGGACATCGTCGTCCTGGTGCGCGCGCTGACGGACCTGCCGGCGTACGAGCGGGCGATCGAGGAGCAGGGCCTGTCCGTCCTGGCCAGCGGCGGCCGCGGCTACTGGGGCCGGCAGGTGGTGCGCGACCTCTGCGGCTGGCTCGCGGCGCTGGCGAATCCTCAGGACGAGCCCGCGCTCTACGGCGTGCTCGCGTCCCCGCTTGTCGGGCTGTCCTCCGACGGGCTGCTCCACGTCGCCCGCGCGGGCCGCGGCCGCGTGTGGGAGGCGATCGCGCGCGGCGAGGTCGCCGCGCGCCTGGGGGACGACGACGCGGACCGCCTCCAGCGCTTCGCCGCGCGCTTCGCCCACGAGCGCGCGCTCGCCGGCCGGCTGGCGATCGACGAGCTGCTGCGCCGGATCATCGAGGCTGCCGACTACGACCTGCACGTCCTGCGCCTGCCCGGCGGTCAGCGGCGCCTGGCCAACATCCACAAGCTGCTCCGCCTCGCCGCCGCGCAGCAGGGTGCGGGGGCCGACCTGCGCGCGTTCGTCGACCACGCCACCGCCGAGCTGGAGGCCGACGCGCGCGAGGGCGACGCGCCGGTGGAGCTCTCCGGCAGCCGGGCGATCCGGCTCATGACGGTCCATGCCGCGAAGGGGCTGGAGTTCGGGGTCGTCTGCGTGGCGGACATGGGGCGCGAGCTGCAGAGCCGCGCGGGTGCGTTGCTCGTCTCCGGCGATCGGGTCGGGCTGCGGCTGCGGACGTTCGACGGCGGCTCGGAGCCCGCGCTGGCCCACGACGACATCAAGGCGGAGATCCGCGCGGCCGAGCGGGCGGAGGAGGAGCGCATCGCGTACGTCGCGCTCACCCGCGCCGAGCGCCGGCTCATCCTCAGCGGCGGCATCGACGTTGACGAGTGGCCCGACCCGGGGAAGCCGAACGCGTCGATGCTCGGGTGGCTCGGCCCGGCGCTCGTCCCCGGCATCGCGGCGGGCGCGCTCACGGATGAGGACCCCGTCGGCGACCTGCCGATCGCCGGCGACGACCCGTCCCGTCCGTCGGTCCGCTGCGCGCTCAACCGCCCGTCGACGGTCGGGCGGGTGCTGCGTCAGGAGTCCGCCGCGCCGGCCGGCAGTGAGCCGCCGCCCGCCAGGCCGCCCGGCGTGCGCGCGCCGCGCCCCTCCGCGTCGCCCGCCGCGCCGGCCCCGGCGCGCCTGTCGTTCACGCAGCTGGCCGATCACCGTGCCTGTGGATACCGCTACTACCTGCGACGCATCCTGCGCCTGCCCGAGGAACGCGCGCCGGAGCCGTCCCGCGCCAGCGAGGAGGGGCCGGGCGTCGAGGCGCGGCTGCGCGGCTCGATCGCGCACGTCCTGCTCGAGGAGCTCGATCCGGCGCAGCCCGGGGTGTGGGGGGCGGGCGGCGATCCCGCCGTGCGGGTGGCGCAGGTCCTCGCGGTGGCTGAGCGCTGGGACGCTGAGCTGGCGGGCGACGACGCGGCGGAGATCGCCGGCCTTGTCGCCGGGTTCGTCGAGGCCCCGCTCGCCGCGCGTCTGGCGAAGGCCAGGGACGTGCGCCGCGAGCACGGCTTCGCGATCGGCCTCGGCCCCGACGTGATGCTCACCGGCGTGATCGATGTGCTCGCCCGCGAGCGTGGAGGTGCGCTGGTCGTCGACTACAAGACGAACCGCCTCGCCGATGACGTCGACCGCCGCGCCTACATCGATGAGGTCTACGGGGTGCAGCGCGACGCCTACGCCCTCGCGGCGCTCCGCGGCGGCGCGCCGCGGGCCACGGTCGCCTACGTCCTGCTCGACCGGCCCGCTGCCCCGATCCTCTTCGACGTCGCGGCCGCGGACGCCGAAACGCTCGAGGCCCGGCTGCGCGCCGCCGCCGCCGACGTGCTGGCGGGGCGCTACGAGGTCACGCCCGCGCCGCACCGGGCGCTCTGCCAGACCTGCCCGGGCCTGCGGGGCCTGTGCTCGCACCCGCGCGAGCTGCTCCTGCGCGACACGCCGGTGTGATCAGTCGCGGCGCTCGTCGAGCACGGCGTTGAACTCCGCGCCGGCGAGCATGCAGAGATTCGTGATCCACAGCCACAGCAGGAGGATCACCGCGGCGGCGAACGCGCCGTACGTCGCGCCGTACGACCCGAAGTTGCGGACGTAGATCGAGAAGCCGACCGTCGCCACGATCCATGCGGTCACCCCGAGCGCGGCGCCTGGGGTGATCCAGCGGAGCTTGCGTGGATGCGTGTCCGGAGCGAACGCGTAGACGATGGCGTAGATCACGACGGCGCAGATCAGGGCGATCGCCCAGCGCGCGGTGTTCCACACCTCGCCGAACGCATCGCCCAACCCGAGCTTGCCGAAGAGATCCTGCGCGATGCTCCCACCGAGGAAGATCGAGACGAGGGTGAGGATCGCCAGCAGGACGATCACCAGCGTCCACAGCAGGCCCTCGGCCTTCTGGCGGACGAAGCCGCGGTCGTCCTCGACGCGGTGGACGACGTTGAGCGCGCGCCCCGCGGCGCCGAACGCGCCGCTGGAGCCGTACAGGCCCACCGCGATCGCCAGGATCAGCGCGGCGCCCAACCCGCCTCCGGCCCGGGAGATCGCGCCGCGCAGGGACTCCTCCAGCGCGTCGGCCAGCGCCGCGTCTGCGCCCTGGTCGGCGGCGTACTGCACGACGTCCTGGACGAGCTGCTCGGTGCCGAGGAGGCCGAGGAGCGCGACGACGACGAACAGCGCGGGGAACAGCGACATCATCGAGTAGTAGGTCAACGCCGCGGCGCGGTCCATCATCTGGTCCTCGCTGAAGCGCTGGTACGTCGCCTTGGCGACGGCGACCGGTCCGCGGGGAGCGGGGCCGGGCGCGGTGTCGGGCCGTTCGGGGGACTCGATCGCCATGCGCCCATCATGCCCCCTACCGTGGTGGTGTGACGCATCCGGCGTTCTACTACGACTTCGGCTCGCCCTACGCGTATCTCGCCGCCGAGCGGATCGAGGCCGTGCTGGGGCCCGTCGACTGGCGTCCCGTCTTCCTCGTGGGCGTCTTCAAGGCGACCGGCCGGCGGTCGTGGGTCTACACCGACGACGCCGGGCACGAGTGGGCCGAGATCGAGCGGCGGCTGGCCGACCGGGGTCTGCCGCCCATCGCGCTCTGCCCTGACTGGGCCGCCCGGCTGGTCCCGTCCTCGACACCGGCGCGCTCCACGCTCATGGCTCAGCGGGTCGCGCGGGTGGCGGTCGAGCACGAGCGGATCGCGGAGTTCTCTCGCGGGATGTACCGCGCGGTGTTCCAGCGCGGCGCCGACCTCACGGACCCGGCGACCGTCCTCGACGTCTCCGACGCCGCCGGGCTCCCGTCCGCCGAGGCGGCGCGAGCGATCGAGGACCCGGCGCGCCAGGAAGAGGTGCGCGCGGCGACCGCGGACGCCGTGGAAGCCGGCGTGCGCGGCGTGCCGACGGTGGTCGTGGGCGGGGAGGTCTTCTGGGGGGACGACCAGCTCGAGGACATCGCGAAGACGCTCCGTCGCGACTCCTAGCACCAGATAGAGCGCTAACGCGCCAAGTTTGGGCAGGAACGTCCATTGGGCGTGTCGAACCCTCGACGCGATGGGCATGACGCCCTACACTTCGCAAATTCGGCGGGTGCTCCGGCAACGGACACCGCCTGGGTCGACGAGGCCGGTGGGACGACTCCCGGTTTCAAGCTCCGTCCAGTACGCCACTTCAGCGCGTCAGCGGCTCCTGCGCACGGATCGTGCAGGGATCGCCCGCCTCTCAGGTCGCACCACCGTGCGTCCGGTCACAGGACCGGAACTCTCCTGAGGCTGAAGGGTCTTACGAAGACAGCCGACGAGCCCCGGGGGTCACCCAGGACCGGGTCTCGACCGTAGCACCAGAAACGACTTCCCCAGTTCCGGTGGTTGCACAAGCAACCATCCTGAGCTAGAATACCTACTTCCCCCCTCGGAATTTCCCCCCTGAAAGGCATCGTGAAGAACGACTACGACCAGCTTGAGCAGATTCTCCGCTCCGCCGAACACTTCCCGCTCCTCGACCACGACGAGGTCGTCGAGCTTGCGAAGCGCATCGAGAAGGGCGATCTCGCGGCGAAGGAGAAGCTGATCAACTCCAACCTGCGCCTGGTGGTCTCCATCGCGCGCAACTACCAGGGCCAGGGCCTCGCGCTCGGCGATCTGGTGCAGGAGGGCATGCTGGGTCTGATCCGTGCCGCCGAGAAGTACGACTACCGCAAGGGTTTCCGCTTCTCGACCTACGCGACGATCTGGATCCGGCAGGCGCTTCAGCGCGGCCTGGACAACACCGGTCGCACCGTCCGCCTGCCCGCGCACGTGGCGCAGCGCGTCCGCAAGCTCCGGCGCGTCGAGCGTGAGCTCGCCGTCGAGCTCGGCGAGGCGCCGTCCTCGGAGAAGCTCGCCGAGGTGCTTGAGACCGATCTCGACGAGATCGGCCGCCTGCGTGACTACGACCGCGTGCTGGCCAGCCTCGACGCCGGCGTCGGCGAGGAGGAGGACACGCCCCTGGGCGCCCTCATCCCCGTCGAAGGTGCCGACACCGAGCAGCAGGTGCTCGACACGGTCCACGGGCAGGAGCTGCGCATCCAGCTCAACCGCCTGCCCCAGGACGAGCGCCAGGTCCTCGACCTGCGCTTCGGCACCGGCCGCGAGGGCGAGCACTCGGTCGAGCAGACCGCCCGCAAGCTCGGCGTCCCGGTCAAGGTGGCCCGTGAGCTCGAGCGCCGCGCGCTCGAGCGCCTGAGCCGCGAGCCGGATGTCGCCGCGCTGCGCGAGGTCGCCGCCTAGCGCCTCCAAGCAATCACGACGGGGGAAGAAGGAGCGTCAGCGAGTTCTTCCCAGGGAATCAAGCCCCCAGGGCGCAGATTCCCCAGGGCCCGCCTCGTGCGGGTCCTTCGTCGTTCTAGACCCCGATGATCGGCGGCTCACGCAGCGCCGACTCCAGCAGCGCGGCGTGTCGCCGGGCCAACCGGGCGCGGACCGCCGCATCGAGCGGGCGGGGTGAGCCGATGAGCAGCTCCGTGCCGACGGCGCGGCCGACCCGGACGGCGATGAGGTCGACGACCACGTCCGTGCTGGGGTCTTCGACCGACGGGGAGAACCGCACGCGCGAGCCGCCGCCGTCAGCGCCGAACCCGCGAACGGACAGCGCCTGGGCCTGCACGCGCTGGAACGTGTCGCCCGTGCCCTTGCGGTACGCCTCGGTGGACTCCTCGGCGTAGCAGCGCCGCGTCGCGTCGCTGACGAGGCGGCGCAGGGCGCGCTCGGCCCGGTCGGCGTCGCGGAACACCATCGCCGAGCTCTGCACCTGATCGCTTCCGTGGCGGAACGCGGGGGAGGCCGACGTCGCCGCAGCCGTCCTCCGCACGGCGCCGAGGCACGACGACCGGCCCTTGGGCCGCTCCTGCGCCGCCCATCCGGCGGGGAACGCGTCGAGGCCGATGACCGCCTGGCGCGCGATCGCAGCGTCGTCACCGGGGCGCGCGGCCGGGGCCGCCGGCGTCGCGGGATCGCCGCCGCCGCATCCGGCGAGCAGCGCCGCGGCGACCACGGCGCATCCTGCGCGGGCTCCGACGCTCCTCGGCATCTCGTGCACCGTACCGGCGCATGCCGACGGTCGCGCCACCTCCAGGCGCGACCGGCGTGTGACGGAGCGCACACCACTACATTGGGTCGATGTCCCGAATCTCGGTCCTCTGCGCGCTGGCCCTCGCCGCCGCGCTTGCGAGCCCTTCTGCAGCCTCCGCCGCGAAGAGCCAGTACTACGTCTCACTTGGCGACTCCTACGCCTCCGGCTACCAGCCCACCTCGAAGTCCGGCGGCACACGCAACGGCTTCGCCTACCAGCTTCCCGGCTTCGCCGCGAAGCGCGGCTACAAGCTCAAGCTCGTCAACTTCGGCTGCGGCGGCGCGACCTCGTCGTCGATCCTCAACGAGAAGCTCGCGGCCGACGCGAAGTGCAAGGGGCCCGGCGCCCCGAAGTACACCGGCACGCAGGTGGCCGCGGCCGAGAAGTTCCTGAAGGCCAACAAGGGCAAGGTCGGCCTCATCACCGTCTCGATCGGCGGCAACGACATCACGAAGTGCGCCCGGGACGCGGACGCCGTCACGTGCGTCGGCAAGGCGCTGCCGGAGGTCGAGAAGAACCTCGCGACGCTGCTCAAGCGCCTGCGCAAGGCCGGGGGCTCGAAGGTCCGCCTCGTCGGCATCACGTACCCGGACGTCATCCTCGGCCAGTGGGTCGGCGAGAACCCCAACCAGGACCTCGCCAAGCTCTCCGTCGTCGCCTTCCAGTCGCTCATCAACCCGGGCCTGAAGAAGACGTACACGGCCGCCGGCGGCAGGTTCGTCGACGTCACGACGGCGACGGGCGCCTACACCCCGCTGGAGCAGACCACGACGCTGGCGCCGTACGGCGTCATCCCGGTCGCCGTGGCGAAGGTCTGCGAGCTGACCTTCTACTGCACGCTGCGCGACATCCATCCGCAGACGGCGGGCTACACGCTCATCGCCAAGCTCGTCGCCGAGACGCTCCCGCGTCGCGGTTAGCCCGGCCTTTCCGCGGGCACGGCCATGGGGACACCCCGAGCACGGAGGTCCCCATGGCCGCAACACTGCAGGGCAAGAAGATCGCCATCCTCGCCACCGACGGCGTCGAGCGCGTCGAACTGGAAGGCCCGCGTGACGCCCTGCGCGACGCCGGTGCCTCGATCGAGCTCCTGAGCCTCGAGGACGGCGAGTTCCAGGGCTTCGACCATCTCGACCCGTCGGCGAGCTTCACGCCCGACAAGAAGGTCGGAGACGCCAGCCCGGCCGACTACGACGGTCTGGTCATCCCCGGCGGGGTCGCCAACGGCGACTTCCTGCGCTCCGACGCCGACGCGATCCGCTTCGTCACCGGGGTCGCCGAGCGCAAAGTCCCGATCGCGTCGATCTGCCACGGCCCGTGGATCCTCATCGAGGCCGGTGTCGTCGACGGGCGCACCGTCACGTCGTGGCCGTCGCTGCAGACCGACCTGCGCAACGCGGGCGCCGAGTGGGTCGACAAGGAGGTCGTCGTCGACGAGGGCCTGGTGACGAGCCGCAAGCCCGACGACATCCCCGCCTTCAGTGCGAAGGCGATCGAGGAGTTCGCCGAGGGGCCGCACGAGGACGCCCCCGAGCCCTCACCCGAGGCCACGGCGTCGTCCTGATCGAACCGCAAGTCGCCCTGCGCCCGTTTGCCTGACGGGCGCATCGGGCGATACTCCCTCTATGCCTCGTGCGATCTGGACCGGCGCGATCAGCTTCGGGCTGGTCACCATCCCCGTGAAGATGTACTCCGCGGTGCAGCGCAAGAACGTGCGCTTCCACCAGCTCCACGGCAAGACGGGGGTGCGCATCCAGCAGAAGCGCGTCGACCCGAGCACGGGGGAGGAGGTCGCCTACGACGACATCGTCAAGGGCTACGAGCTCTCGCCCGACCGGTACGTCGTGATCGAGCCTGGCGAGCTCGAGGCGCTCGACCCCAAGAAGACGAAGACCATCGACATCGAGGACTTCGTCGAGCAGGCGGAGATCGACCCGATCTACTACGACCACCCGTACTACCTCGCGCCCGGCCCGGGCGGTGCCAAGCCGTACCGGCTGCTGCTCGAGGCGATGGAGCAGACGGGCCGGGTCGCGATCGCGAAGGTCGTCATCCGCTCCAAGGAGCAGCTCGTCGCGATCCGGCCGATGGGCGACGCGCTGGAGATGAGCACGATGGTCTTCGCCGACGAGGTGCTCGACGCCGGCCGGCTCGACGAGCTGCCCGACCCCGACGAGGTCTCCGCCACCAAGCGCGAGCTCGACATCGCCAAGCAGCTCGTGGACTCGCTGGCCGGGGAGTGGGAGCCGGAGAAGTACAAGGACACCTACCGCGAGGACGTCATCGCCCTCATCGAGCGCAAGGCGGCCGGCGAGGAGATCGCCGTCCAGCCGTCGCGTGACGAGGAGGAGGCCGAGGTGCCTGACCTCATGAGCGCGCTGAAGGCGTCGCTCGACGCCGTGAAGTCGCGTGACGGCGGTGACGGCGCGGCGCCGAAGAAGAAGGCGCCGGCGAAGAAGAAGCCGGCGGCGTCCAAGCCGAAGGCGAAGGCGAGCTGACCCGCGCGATCCGCCTGCGCCGATCGAACTGCTCGGCGCCCGGCATCCGACGGCGCCGGCAGGGGCGCGGGTTCGTCTACCTCGACGAGGGCGCTGACGGCGCACGGGTCGACGATCCCGACACGCTGCAGCGCATCGCCGAGCTCGTCATCCCGCCGGCGTGGACCGACGTGTGGATCTGCCCGTACCCGGGCGGCCACATCCAGGCGACCGGCGTGGACGCCAAGGGCCGCAAGCAGTACCTCTACCACCGGCGCTGGCGTGAGCGCCGGGACCAGGAGAAGTTCGACGACATGGTCGCGTTCGCCAAGCGCCTGCCGCGGATGCGCCGCCGCGTCGACGACGACCTCGCGCGCGGCGACCTCTCGGCCGAGCAGGTGCTCGCCGGCGCCGTGCGGCTGCTCGACCGCGGGTTCTTCCGCATCGGCAGCGAGGACTACGCGGTGGAGAACGAGACCTACGGGCTCGCGACCATCCGCAAGGAGCACGTGACGGTCACCGGCGACACGCTCACCTTCGATTACCCGGCCAAGCACGGCAAGCGCCGGGTGCAGTCGGTCGTCGATCCGGAGGTCGCCGAGCTCGTCGCCACGCTGCGCCGACGGCGGGGTGGCGGGGACGAGCTGCTGGCGTTCAAGCGCGGACGGCGGTGGGTCGACGTCAAGTCCCAAGACATCAACGCGTACCTCAAGGCCGCGACGTCGCGCGACGCCAGTGCGAAGGACTTCCGCACGTGGGGCGCGACCGTCGTCGCGGCGGTTGCGCTGGGCGTCGCCGCGCCGCAGGCGACGACCAAGACGGCCCGCACCCGCGCCATTCGACGGGCCGTGGGGGAGGTGGCGCACTATCTCGGCAACACGCCCGCCGTCGCCCGCGCGTCCTACATCGACCCGCGGGTCTTCGATCGCTTCGAGGACGGCGAGTCGGTCGCCGGGGCGCTCGGCCGGCTGGGCGCCGACGACGGTGCGCCGGCCATCCAGGGGCCGATCGAGCGGGCCGTCCTGCGGCTGCTCGAGGACTGACGAGTCGCGGCCACATCCTGGCCGCAACGTGCGCGAGCATCGCGCGCATGGCTTCCTGGCACGAGATCGAGACGGCGGCGCCCGAGTTCGCCGCCGCCGTGCGCGGCTACCTGGACGCGCACCAGCACAAGACGATCGCGACGCTGCGCAAGGACGGCTCGCCGCGGATCAGCGGGACGGAGGCGACCTTCGTCGACGGTGATCTGTGGTGGGGTTCGATGTGGCGGGCGCGCAAGGCGCTGGACCTTCAGCGTGACCCGCGCTTCGCGCTGCACTCGGGCTCTGACGACCCGCCGGCGTGGAAGGGCGACGCGAAGATCGCCGGCCGGGCGGTCGAGGTCGAAGACGACGCCGCGTTCCGCGCGCTCGTCGCCGCGCAGGGGCATGAGGACGCCGACATGGGGCAGGCCCACCTGTTCCGCGCCGACATCGACGAGGTCTCCCTCGTCCAGATCAACGAGGCCGGGGACGAGCTGGTGATCGAGGTGTGGACGCCGTCCGGCGGGCTGCGCCGGATCGAGCGCTAAGCGGCGAGTTCGGCGTCGAGCGCGGCCAGCGCCTCGTCGCGCGAGGTGCGGATCGTGAAGATCTGATCGAGACCGGTGATCTCAAACGTCCGGCTGATGCTGTCGTCGACGTTGACGACAGCCAGCGCGCCGTCGCGCGAGCGAAGCCGCTTCAGGCCGCCGATGAGCACGCCGAGCCCGGTCGAATCCAGGAACGTCGTCTCGGACAGATCCATGACCACGCCGCTGGCGCCATCCTCGATGACCTGCGTGAGCAGCTGCTTGAGGTCGGGGGCCGTGTACAGGTCGATCTCCCCGGCGACGGCGATGATGTGCCGGCCGTTCTCCTGGGGCTCGTGACGCGTGGCGAAATCCGCGGGCATCGGATCCAGCCTACCGCCCGGCGAACGCCAGCCGCAGGCGCAGCTCGTCCGGATGCTCGGCGATCTCGACCGTGTCGGCGACGCGCTCGAGCACGTTGCCGACGCCGGGCAGGCTCGCGGACTCCAGCAGGGCCGCGCCGCCCCCGTCGCGCAGGTCGCCGACCTGCAACTCCAGGCCCTCCGGCGAGGCGGTGATGTGCACGCGCAGGCGCCCGTCCTCGCCGTGGTCGGGGCCGTGCGCGGCCAGCGCATCGGCGAGCAGCAGCGCGTCGTCGAGCCGGTCGACGGGGCAGTCGGCGCGCGCGGCGAGGATCGCGACGACGGAGCTCAGCACGGGCCCGACGAGCGGGCCCTTGCGCACGATGACCGTGGCTTCCGTCGCGGGCGTGTCGCTCACGCCGCGCCCGACCCGTTCGACAACCCGAACGTCATCCTGACCTCGGTCGGGTGCTCCTCGCTGCCGCCCTCCAGTTCCAGGGACTGCGACAGCGTCGCGATGAGCGGGAGTCCCAGGCCGAGGCCGGGGGAGTCCGGGCGGGGATGAATGCCCGTGCCGTGGTCGCGGACGATCACCAGCAGCTCCTCGTCGAGGATGCTCGCGTCGACCTCGAGCGGCCCGTCGTCCTCCCCGTAGGCGTGGAGCACGACGTTCGTGCACGCCTCCGTGACCGCGAGCTTGATGTCCGCGGCGATCTGGTCAGGCAGGGCGAGCGCCTCGGCGAGACCGCCGAACGCATGGCGGACGACCGCGACGTTCTCCGCCCTGGCGGGGACGAGCAGCTGGAGGTCGGGCGATGGGCTCACAAGAGTGGCGGGACGGATGGCGCGGGTCCGGTCATCGGTGGGACGGGTCTGCCCGGATGGTGCCCA
Source organism: Bifidobacterium breve (assembly GCA_945878865.1). Taxonomy (GTDB): domain Bacteria; phylum Actinomycetota; class Thermoleophilia; order Solirubrobacterales; family Solirubrobacteraceae; genus Svornostia. The sequence continues at coordinate 215,048 of CAMCUD010000003.1, forward strand.
GACCTCCCCCGTCTCATTCCTCGACAGGAACGATACCCCCGGGGATGGTCGCGCACGCGCTCATGCAGCCAGCGTGTCCCGGATGGCATCTTCGGTCGCGCCGCCCGACAGTCCGGCGAGCAGGACCATGCGGGCAGCCTGCGGTGACAGTCCGCCGGCGTCCAGCACCCCTGCGGCGCGGAGGTCGCGCTCGCAGCCTCGGAATCCGTACGTCTCATGCAGGAGCAGACCCCGGCCGGGACGCAGCGTCGCCGCGACCGGGAGCCCCGCTTCCCGGGCGGCCAGGACGGCGTCCAGCACCGGTTCGGCGACGTGGCCGGCGCCCAGCGCCTGCAGGACGACGGCGTCCGCTCCGCGGGCCACGGCGTCGCGCAGGGCGGCGCCGTCGTCGCCGAGGTACGTCGTGACGATCTCCACGCGGGCGGTGATCGCGTCGGGCATCGGGAGCGGGGCGGGGCGGATGGGGCGCGCGAAGAGCGTGACGCGGCCCTCGGCGGCGAGTCCGATCGCGCCGCCACGCGGTGAGCCGAAGGCGTTGGGGGTGTGCGACGCCACCTTCGTGACCTGGCGGGCGGCGTGCAGCTCGCCGCCGAACGCGACGAGCGCCCCGGTGCCCGCGGTGACCGCGGCCGCGGCGGCCGCGACGGCGTCGTGGATGTTGGCCGGGCCGTCGGACCCCGTCGCGCCCGCCGGGCGGATCGCGCCCGTGAGCACCACGGGCGGCGCCGCGGGGCCGTCGAGTGCGAGGACGTCGCAGAGGACGGCGGTCTCCTCGATGGTGTCCGTGCCGTGGGTGATCACCACGCCCCGGCCTGCCGCAGCTTCCTCACGCGCCGCGCGCGCGACCGCGAGCGCGTCGTCGCACGACAGGTGCGCGCCAGGGGCCCGGGTGATCGTCCGGGTCGTCAGCCCTGGCCAGGCCGCCAGCTCGGGCACCGCGGCCAGCAGGGCGTCCGCGTCGTGCGCCGGGCGGGCCCCGGAGGGGTCGGCCGCCATCGCGATCGTCCCGCCCGCGGCGAGGACCGTGACCGGGCGCACCGACCCGTCGTTCGACATCTCAGCTGTCTCGCCGACCTGCTCAGAACCGCCGTCCACTGATACCCTTCCCGCTCCGCCTCAAGTGCCGTTCGTCCGCCCAGGGGCACTCCCATGACTTCGCAGATCTTGCCGCCACAGGCCGACGGCCTCTACGACCCTAGCTTCGAGCACGACGCGTGTGGCGTCGCCCTCGTCGCCAAGCTCGACAACGTCCCCACGCGTGACGTCGTCGAAAAGGCGCTGCTCGCGCTGGAGAACCTCGAGCATCGCGGCGCCGAGGGCGCCGACGTCCGCACCGGCGACGGCGCGGGCATCCTCACCCAGATGCCCGACGCGTTCCTGCGCGGCGTCGTCGACTTCGAGCTGCCCGACGCCGGGCGCTACGGCGTGGCGATGTGCTTCCTCTCGCAGGACCCGGAGATCCGGGCCAAGCAGGAGCATCTGCTCGAGCTCAACACGCGCGTCGAGGGCCAGCACGTCCTCGGCTGGCGCGACATCCCCGTCGATCTCGAGCACGTCGGCGACACGGCCAACCAGACCCGGCCGTACATGAAGCAGCTGTTCGTCGAGGCCGGCCCCGGCTTCGACAACGACCAGGACGCCTTCGAGCGCAAGCTCTACGTGATCCGGCGGATCTGCGAGCTCGCGTCGGGTCCGGACTTCTACGTCGCGTCGTTCTCGTCGCGCACCCTGAACTACAAGGGGATGCTCATCTCCCACCAGGTCCGGAACTTCTTCCCGGACCTGCTGGATGAGCGCTTCACGAGCGCGATGTGCCTCGTGCACTCGCGGTTCTCGACGAACACGTTCCCGAGCTGGGAGCTCGCGCATCCGTTCCGCGTCATCGCCCACAACGGCGAGATCAACACGCTGCGCGGCAACATCAACTGGATGCGGGCCCGCGAGAGCCAGCTCGCGAGCAAGCTCCTCGGTGAGGACCTCCAGAAGGTCATGCCGGTCGTCCGCCCGGACGGCTCGGATTCCGCGACCTTCGACAACGTCCTCGAGCTGCTCATGCTCGCGGGGCGGTCGCTCCCGCATGCGGTGATGATGATGATCCCCGAGGCGTTCGCCGACCGCGACGACCTCCCGGAGCACCTCACCGGCTTCTACGCCTACCACTCGTGTCTCATGGAGCCGTGGGACGGCCCCGCCGCGGTGTGCTTCACCGACGGCCGCTGCGTCGGCGCGACGCTGGACCGCAACGGCCTGCGCCCGGGCCGCTGGGTGGAGACGAAGGACGGCCTCGTCGTCCTGGGCTCGGAGGCCGGCCTGCTCGGCATCAAGCCTGACCGCGTCAAGCGCCTCGGCCGCCTGCAGCCGGGCAAGCTCTTCCTCGTCGACCTCGAGCGTCATCGCATCGTCGAGGACGAGGAGGTCAAGGCCGAGGTCGCCCAGCAGTCCCCGTACGGCGACTGGTACCGCGCCCAGACCGTCCAGTTCGGCGATCTCGAGCCCGCGCACGTGACGATGACCGGGGTCGAGCCGACCCCCGTCCGCCAGATCGCGTTCGGCTACACGCAGGAGGACCTGCGGATCCTCATCGGCCCGATGGCCGCGAAGGGCGAGGAGCCGATCGGCTCGATGGGCAACGACACGGCGCTTCCGGTCCTCTCGGATCTGCGCCCGCCGCTGTACTCGTACTTCAAGCAGCTCTTCGCGCAGGTGACGAACCCGCCGATCGACCCGATCCGCGAGTCGATCGTCATGAGCCTCGCCTCGCACCTCGGGCGCACGGGCAACCTCCTCGACGAGACGCCCGAGCACGCGCATCACCTGGTGCTCAGCCAGCCGATCCTGCGCAACCACGAGCTCGAGACGCTGCGCCACGTCGAGCACGACGTCTTCAACACGCACACGATCGACATCACGTGGCCGGTGGCCGACGGGCCGGACGGCATGCAGGTCCGCCTCGCCGAGATCTGCGACCAGGCGCATGACGCGATCGAGTCCGGCGTGACCCTGCTGATCCTCTCCGACCGCCAGCTCAGCAAGGACCGCGCGCCGATCCCCGCGCTGCTGGCGATCGGCGCCGTGCACCAGTACCTCGTGCGGGCCGGCAACCGCCTGCGCGCCGGGCTCATCCTCGAGTCGGGCGAGCCGCGCGAGGTCCACCACATGGCGACGCTCATCGGCTACGGCGCGAACGCCATCAACCCGTACCTCATGCTCGACACGGCCGACCAGATGGTCGTCGAGGGTCGCGTTCCCGACATCGACAACCCCGACGTCGCCGAGAAGAACATCGTCAAGGCGATCGGCAAGGGCCTGCTGAAGACCATCTCGAAGATGGGCATCTCGACGATCCAGTCCTACTCGGGCGCGCAGATCTTCGAGGCCGTGGGCCTGGAGAAGGACCTCATCGACCGGCACTTCACCGGCACGGCGTCGCGCATCGGCGGCATCGGCATGGACGTGCTGGCGCGCGAGACGCTCGACCGCCACGCGCAGGCCTACCCGCTCGACGGGCACATCCTGCCCGTCGGCGGCGTGTACGCCTGGCGTCGCGACGGCGAGAAGCACCTCTGGAACCCCGAGACGATCGCGCTCATGCAGCACGCCGTCCGCAAGGAGGGCGAGGACGCGAAGGAGACGTACGCCGAGTACGCCAAGCGCGTCAACGAGCAGGCGACGCGCACCGGCGCGCTGCGCGGCCTCATCACGTTCGTGGAGGGCCGCACGCCGGTCCCGCTCGAGGAGGTCGAGCCCGCGTCGGAGATCGTCAAGCGCTTCGCCACCGGCGCCATGTCGCTCGGGTCGATCTCGCGCGAGTCGCACGAGACGCTCGCCAAGGCGATGAACCACCTCGGCGGCCGCTCGAACACGGGCGAGGGCGGCGAGGATCCGGTCCGCTTCACCGACAACCGGCGGTCGTCGATCAAGCAGGTCGCCTCGGGCCGGTTCGGCGTCCACATCAACTACCTCACGAACGCCGACCAGCTCCAGATCAAGATGGCGCAGGGCGCGAAGCCCGGCGAGGGCGGCCAGCTGCCCGGCCACAAGGTCGACGACTACATCGGCGGCGTGCGCCACACGACGCCGGGCGTCGGCCTCATCTCGCCGCCGCCGCACCACGACATCTACTCGATCGAGGACCTCAAGCAGCTCATCTACGACCTGCGCTGCGCGAACCCGTCGGCGTCGGTGTCGGTGAAGCTCGTCTCCGAGGTCGGCGTCGGCACGGTCGCCGCGGGCGTCGCGAAGGCGAACGCCGACCACGTCCTCATCTCCGGCCATGACGGCGGCACCGGCGCGTCGCCGCTGAGCTCGGTGCAGTCGGCCGGCGCGCCGTGGGAGATCGGCCTGGCCGAGACCCAGCAGACGCTGCTGCGCAACGACCTGCGCAACCGCATCACCGTGCAGACGGACGGCCAGCTGAAGACCGGCCGCGACGTCGCCATCGCCGCGTGCCTGGGGGCCGACGAGTTCGGCTTCTCCACGGCGCCGCTCATCGCGACGGGCTGCATCATGATGCGCGCCTGCCACCTGAACACCTGCCCGGTGGGCATCGCCACGCAGGACCCGGAGCTGCGCAAGCGCTTCAAGGGCCAGCCCGAGCACGTCATCAACTTCTTCATGCTCGTCGCCGAGGAGCTGCGCGGCATCATGGCGTCGCTCGGCGTGCGCACGGTGTCGGAGCTGACGGGCCGGGTCGACCTGCTCGTCGCCGACGACGCGATCACGCACTGGAAGGCGCGCGGGGTCGACCTCACGCACGTCCTGACGTTCCCGGAGCTCCCGGAGGGTGTCGAGCGCCGTCGCACGCACGGCCCGCCGCCGGTCCTGGAGGACAACCTGGACTGGGGCCTCGTCGAGGAGGCCAAGGACGCGATCGACGCGGCCACGCCGGTGCAGATCGACCGCACGGTCCGCAACGTCGACCGCTGCGTCGGCGGCATCCTGTCGCACCACATCGCCAAGCGGTACGGCCTCGACGGCCTGCCCGAGGGCACGATCAAGGTGACCTTCAGCGGCTCGGCCGGCCAGAGCTTCGGCGGCTGGCTGTCGCACGGCGTCGAGTTCACCCTGTGGGGCGACTCCAACGACTACACCGGCAAGGGCCTCTCCGGTGGCACGATCGCGATCCGCCCGCCCGAGGGCGTCACGTACGTGGCCGAGGAGAACGTCATCATCGGCAACACGTCGCTCTACGGCGCGACCCGCGGCAAGGCGTTCTTCCGCGGCACCGCCGGCGAGCGCTTCGCCGTCCGCAACTCGGGCGCCGAGGCGGTCGTCGAGGGCGTCGGCGACCACGGCTGCGAGTACATGACGGGCGGCATCGTCGTCGTGCTCGGGGACACGGGCCGCAACTTCGCGGCGGGCATGAGCGGCGGCTTCGCCTACGTGCTCGACGAGGACGGCCGGTTCACCGAGCAGGTCAACCCGACGATGCGCGACCAGCTCGAGCCGCTGACGGGCGAGGACTCCGAGAAGCTGCGCGAGCTCGTCGCCGAGCACATCGAGCGGACCGGGTCGACGGTCGGCCAGCGCGTGCTGGACGAGTGGGACACGCTGCGGATGAAGTTCGTGAAGGTGTTCCCGACGGACTACAAGCGCGTGCTCAAGGAGCGGGCCGACAAGGCGCTCGCCGAGGCCAACGGCGCCGGGACCCCGCCTCCGGGCGTGGACGAGTTCCAGGACGAGACCGTGAACGTCGTCGGCGCGCCGGCGGTGCGCGAGGGCGAAGGGGAGTAGACGTGGGTGAGCTTGGAGGCTTCCTGAAGATCGAGCGGCACGGGGTCGAGTACCGCGACCCCGCCGAGCGGATCCACGACTACCACGAGTTCCTCGTCCAGAAGTCCGACGACGAGCTGGCCGCGCAGGGTGCGCGCTGCATGGACTGCGGCGTGCCGTTCTGCCACAACGGCTGCCCGCTGGGCAACCTCATCCCGGACTGGAACGACCTCGTCTACCGCGAGCGCTGGCAGGACGCGATCCGCCAGCTGCACGCGACGAACAACTTCCCGGAGTTCACCGGTCGCCTGTGCCCCGCGCCGTGCGAGGCCGCGTGCGTGCTGGAGATCAACGAGGGCGACGCCGTCACGATCAAGCAGATCGAGAACTCGATCATCGACCACGCGTGGCAGCAGGGCTGGGTGGCCCCCGAGCCGCCGAAGGTCGAGACGGGCCGCAAGGTCGCCGTCGTCGGCGCCGGTCCCGCGGGCATGGCCGCCGCGCAGCAGCTGCGCCGCGCCGGCCACGCCGTCACGCTCTTCGAGCGCGACGAGGCCGCCGGCGGACTGATCCGCTTCGGTGTCCCGGACTTCAAGATCGAGAAGACCGTCGTGGAGCGCCGCGTGCAGCAGCTCGTCGCCGAGGGCGTCGACCTGCGCCTCGGCGTCGAGGTCGGCGTCGACGTGACGGCCGAGCAGCTGCGCGACGAGTACGACGCGGTCGTCCTGACCACCGGCTCGCGCGCGCCGCGTGACCTGCCGGTCCCCGGGCGCGAGCTCGACGGCATCCACCCGGCGATGGACTACCTCTACGTGCGCAACCGCCACGTCGCGGCGACCGAGGGTCCGCAGACCGCGATCCCGGCGCCCACCGGGCTGCCGCAGATCACCGCCGCGGGCAAGAACGTCGTCGTCATCGGCGGCGGCGACACCGGCGCCGACTGCGTCGCCAACTCGCTGCGGGAGGGCGCCACGCAGGTCGTCCAGCTCGAGCTGCTGCCCCAGCCCGTCCCGTCGCGCCCTGACGCGCTCACGCCGTGGCCGCTGTGGCCTGCGAAGTTCCGCATGAGCTATGCGGGCGAGGAGCTCGTCGCGCTCGAGAAGGGCGAGCAGGATTTCTCGGTGGTCACCACCAAGTTCTCCGGCGAAGACGGCAAGGTCACGACGCTGCATGCCGCTCGCGCGGAGGCGGCCCCGCCGTTCGCACCGGTCGAGGGCACCGACTTCGAGATCAAGGCCGACCTCGTCCTGCTGGCGATGGGCTTCCTGCACCCCGAGCAGGCCCTCGTCGACCAGTTCGGCGTCGCGAAGGATCCGCGCGGCAACATCAAGGCGACCAAGCCGTACACGACGTCCGAGGCCGGCGTCTTCGCCGCCGGCGACGCGCGTCGCGGCCAGTCGCTCATCGTGTGGGCCATCAACGAGGGCCGCCAGTGCGCCCGGATGGTCGACCGCTATCTCGGCACGCTCGACCAGGGCACGCTGCCCGGCGGCGACGCCGACGAGGGCCCCGCGGGCCCGCCGATCCACGTCTCGCCGGGCCTGGCGGGCGGCAAGCTCTAGGCGGTCAGGCCTCCGGGTCCTCGATCACGGAGAGGATGTTCCCCGCCGGGTCGGTGAACCAGGCGATTCTGGGTCCGTCCTCTCCGCCGCCTGCGATGCCCTGCGCGTCGTGGTCGAAGCTGTCGTAGCGCTGGAGCTCCACGCCGTGGGCGGTGAGCGCCTCGACCGTCGCCTCGATGTCGCCGACCGGGAAGTTCAGGACGGTGAACGCCGCCGGCTCGTGGTCGGGCTTGGGGTAGATGATCACCGGCCGCTCGCCGTCGGCGAGCTGGAGCTCGAGGATCATCCCGCCCATCTGCTCCTCGATCTCGATGCCGAGCGTGTCGGAGTAGAACGTGCGCGCCGCGTCGAGATCGTCGACGGCGAACCCCGCGAACGCCTTCGTGCTGCCGAGCATGTCGTCTCCCTTCGTCGTGCTCTTGTCATCAGGGTGGACGGTCTCACGACACGGAAGTCATCGGTGCCGCACACTGATGAGACCGATGAGTTCCAGCGGGCCGCGCGGTCTGACTGGCAACTGATCGCTCACCGACCGAGGCACGCTGCATGACTTCCCCCGAAACCCCCAGTCCCACCGCACCCGAGGACGACCGCCGGCGCTGGATCGCGCTGTACGTGCTGTGCACCGGCATGCTCATGATCGTGCTCGACGGCACCGTCGTAAACGTCGCGCTGCCGACCATCCAGGACGATCTCGGCTTCACGGGTTCGAACCTCGCGTGGGTCGTCAACGCGTACATGATCGCCTTCGGCGGCCTGCTGCTCTTCGCCGGGCGGATGGGCGACCTCATCGGCCGCCGGACGATGTTCCTGTCCGGCCTGGCGGTGTTCACGACCGCGTCCGTGCTCTGCGGGCTGTCGACGAGCCAGGAGGTCCTCGTCGGCGCGCGGTTCCTGCAGGGCGTGGGCGGCGCGATGACGTCCGCGGTGATCCTCGGGATGATCGTGACGATGTTCCCGACGCCGCGCGATCAGGCGAAGGCGATCGGCGTGTTCGCGTTCGTCGCGTCGGCCGGCGGCTCGATCGGGCTGCTGCTCGGCGGGATCCTCACGCAGGCGATCAGCTGGCACTGGATCTTCTTCATCAACCTGCCGATCGGGCTCATCACGGCCGTTCTGGCCCAGCGGCTGCTCGAGCCCGACCACGGGCTGGGGCTGAAGGCCGGCGCTGACGTGCCGGGCGCGGTGCTCATCACGAGCTCGCTGATGCTCGGCGTCTACACGATCGTCAAGCCCGCGGCCGACAACGGCTGGACGGACGGGACGACGCTGCTGTTCGCCGCCAGCTCGCTCGCGCTGCTCGGCGCGTTCCTCTGGCGTGAGGCGACGGCCGCGACGCCGCTCATCCCGCTGCGGATCTTCAGGTCGCGCAACGTCACCGGCGCGAACCTCATCCAGATCTTCACGGTCGCGGGCATGTTCGGCCTGTTCTTCCTGGGCGCGCTGTACCTCCAGCGGGTGCTCGGGTTCGACGCGCTGCAGACCGGCCTGGCGTTCCTGCCGATGACGATCGTCATGGGCACGCTGTCGGTGCGCTTCGCGGAGCCGCTCATCAGCAGGTACGGGGCGCGGACCCTGCAGTTCCCCGGCCTCGGGATCATCGCGCTGGCGCTCCTGCTGTTCACCCGCACGCCGGTCGACGGCAGCTACGTCGTGCACGTCCTGCCCGTGATGCTGCTGCTCGGCCTCGGTGTCGGGCTCTGCTTCCCCGGGCTCATGACCATCGCGATGTCCGGCGCCACGCCGCAGGACGCCGGGCTGGCATCAGGTCTGGTGAACACGAGCGCCCAGGTCGGCGGGGCGATCGGCCTTGCCGTGCTCGCGACCCTCTCGACCTCGCGCACCGAGACGCTCGAGGCCCAGGGCAAGGCGACGGCGGATGCGCTCGTGGGCGGCTACCACCTGGCGTTCTGGATCGCGACCGGGCTCGTGCTCGTGGCGATCGCCGTCGCGGCGTTCGTCGTGCAGCCCGAGGCCAAGGCGGCGGAGGCGATCGCCGAGGAGGGCGAGCCGGCCCCCGACGCCACCCAGCCCGCCTACGCCGAAGTCTGAGACGGAGGGCGGACCCGGCGGGTTCGAGCCCGCCGGGCTGCTGAGATAGGCGCCATGTCCCGTCCCGCCGAGGTCAGGCGCTGGCACGTCCTCGGCGTGGTCTGCGCGGCGCTGCTCGTCGTCGTCATCGACGCGACGGTGCTGCACGTCGCCGCGCCGGCGATCAGCGAGGACCTCGAGCCGTCGTCGGTGCAACTGCTGTGGATCGTCGACGTCTATCCGCTCGTCGTCGCGCCGCTGCTCGTCGGGTTCGCCAAGCTCGCCGACAAGGTCGGCCGCCCGCAGGTGATGCTCACGGGCTGCGGCATCTTCGCGGCGGCCTCGCTCATCGCGGCGTTCGCGCCGAGCGCCACCGTGCTCATCCTCGGCCGCGCGCTCATGGGGATCGGCGGCGCGATGATCATGCCGCAGACGATGTCGATCATCCGTGACGTGTTCCCGGACCGGCAGGAGCGCACGCGGGCCGTCGGGATCTGGGTGTCGGTGAGCAGCGCCGGCGCGGCGATCGGCCCGATCGTCGGCGGGTTCCTCGTCGAGCACTTCTGGTGGGGCTCGGTCTTCCTCATCAACATCCCGATCCTGCTGGCGATCATCGTCGCGACGCTGCGGTGGGTGCCGGCCAGCCGGGCGGAGAACCCTGCGCCGCTGGACCCGCTCAGCGTCGTGCTCGTGACCGCGGGGATCCTCGGGCTGGCGTTTGGCGGCAAGCACGGCGCGCGGCACGGGTTCGCCGACCCCGTCGCGCTCACGGGCATCGTCGGGGGCGCGGCGCTGCTTGCGGTCTTCGTGCGCCGGCAGCTGCGCGCCGACGTGCCGCTGCTCGACGTGCGCCTGTTCGCCCAGCGCGCGTTCGGCGTCGCGGTGGGCTGCATCGTGCTCGCGATGGTCGCGCTCATCGGCCTGGACTTCTTCTTCGCCCAGTACCTCCAGCTCGTGCTCGGCCTGTCCCCGCTCGAGGCCAGCGTGCGCCTCATCCCGCTGGCGGCCGCGACGGTCGTCGGCGGGCTCATCGCGGCGCCGATCCTCGCGCGCGTGGGCACGCGCGCCGCGATCGCCGGCGGCCTGGCGCTCAGCGGGGCGTCGCTCGTGCCACTGCTGTCACTGGGCCTCGACGACGAGTGGCTGGTGCTGTCGCTGTCGTTCGTGGTCCTCGGGCTCGCCATCCAGGTCGCGGCGGTCGCCGCAAACGACGTGATCATCAGCGCGGTCGAACCCGACCGGGCGGGGGATGCCTCGGCCATCGAGGAGACCGCATACGAGCTCGGCGGCGGGCTCGGCGTCGCGCTGCTGGGCAGCGTGGTCGCTGCCGTCTACCGCGACGCGCTCGACCCCGTCACCGGCGTCACCGCACAGGGCATGGCCGGCGCCCGCGAATCGCTCAGCGAGGCCAAGGAGATCGCGGCCGAGCTCCCCGCCACGGTCGGGACCGCCCTGGTCGACGCCTCGCGCGTGGCGTTCCTCGACGGGCTGCACCTGGCGATCGCGATCAGCCTCGGGCTCATGGTCGTGGCGACCGCCGTGGCAGCCGCCGTGCTGCAGCACCGCGCGCCCGCCGCGGCCGAGCACTGAGCCCGGCCGCGGCGGTACGACGTGGTCACCGGTGCCCGGTGAACGAGATGACCTGCTGGATGCCGCTCGGGCGGTTCGTGTAGGCCATCGTCGTGGTCAGGAGACCCGGGGCGAACTCGATGCGCTCGGCGTTCGCGTTGGCACGCCAGGCCGTCGGGTCGCTCGAGCCGTACGTCTTGCTCAGCGACGCGCCCGCGCTGTCGATGGCCTTCCACAGGTCTTTGCGGCACTGCGCCTTGTCGCCGCCGCCGCAGTACTTCAGGTGGAACTTCCCCTGGACCTTCTCGCCGAGAAGCCGGCGCAGGTCCTTGTCCATGTACTCGTGCCAGCCGCCGAACTGTCCGCCGGGAGGCGCGTCGAACTCCGACTGGATGTCGCGCAGGCGCGCGAGCTGGTTGCCGACGACCGGCTTCATCGCGGCATCGGCGACGCGCTTCCACATGCCGTCCATGACCGCGGCGCCCGGGTCGTCGATCTTGCCGTCACCGTTGCGGTCCAGGCGGTTGCCGCCGTTGCGCCGCCACGCGTCGAGCGTGTCGAGCATCTTCTGGGCGCGGGCGCTCGGAGCCTTGCCTTGGCGCAGCAGCTTCGACAGGGTCGGCTGCAGCTCCATGACGCGGACGTCCTGGGTCGCCCCGGCGTTCATCGCGCCGGTGAGCGACGCGAGGCTGTGCTTCGGCCGGGAGAACACGCCGCGCTTGAGCAGGTCGTTGCGGGCGATCGAGCCCTGCATCCACTCGTCGTCAGCGGAGGTGAAGCCCTTCGCCGACCGGTTGTTCCAGTTGACGATCGTCGCGTCCTTCGGGTTGACGCCCTGCGGGTGCTTCGACGCGGCGAGGAACCCGTTCCATTCGTACTGGCCGGTGCCCTTCGTCGGCAGCGCCGGGTCGACCTTCGTGCTGCGCTTCGGCAGCCGGCCGGTGGTCACCAGCGCGATGTTCCTGTGGTCGACGTAGAACGAGTTGAACGTCTGCGGCGACTGCAGCGCCGCCTTGACGAACGTCTGCGGAGAGGTCACGCGGCCACGGAACATGTCGTCGTAGAACAGCTGGTCGACGACGTCGCGGCCGTAGCTCGAGCGCTTGGACGAGATCGCGACCTCCTTGCCGCCGACCTTGCCGTAGCCGACCACCGGGCCGTGCACGGTCCGCTTGAACTGGAGCTTCTGGTTCTTGCCGCCGAGTGTCAGCGTTCCCGCGTTGAACGTCTCCATCTTGCGGCACTTGCCGTCGTAGAGGTACTTCGTGCGGCTGCCGTCGCAGAGCGTCTCGGCGAACTGGTCGATGATGTCCGCGCCGGCGCTGGTCAGCGACCACGCGTAGTCCTCGCCGCGGCCGATGAGGATGTAGCCGGGTAGCGGCGCGCTGGTCGCGCCGCGGACGTTGATGCCGGGGCCCTTGAGGTTCATCTCGAGCGTCAGGCCGGGGTAGAAGTAGCCGATCTGCGGGCCCGCGACCATGAGCGGGAAGCCGGTCTCCGAGCGCGACGCGCCGACGAGCAGCGCGTTGCTCTGGCGCGGCGGCACGACGTTGCGGCTCACCGAGGCGACCTTGGCCGCCGGCGTGGGGGAGAAGCTCGAGAGTGTCACGCTGCCCGGGCCCGCGCTCTTCGTCGCCCCGCCGTAGCGGAAGGTGCCGTCGATGGAGTGGCTGGCTTCAGGGTCGTCCTTCTGGCGCAGGTCGTCGAACGCCTGCCGGCCCTTCTTCTCGCCCAGCTCCTTCTGCAGGCCGCTGAGCAGAACGGAGCGGCGTGCCTCGTCGCCGCCGCCCTGGCCGAAGAACTGGCCCTTCAGCGCGTTGAGCGCGAACACGTCGTTACGCGTCCACGGCTTGGCCGGTGACCCGCTCGCCTGCAGGTAGGCGTTGATGCCGGAGATATACGTGTCGATGTCGCGCAGGACCTCGCGACCCTTGGCGCCCTGGTCGGTCAGCGCCTTGGCCTGCTTGGCGACCTCGTTCTCCGTCTGCGTGCTCGGCGTGAACTGCGCCAGGCGGGTGACGAGGCCGATGGCCGACAGGCCGGGGGCGTCGATCGCGGCGACGCGCGAGTTGTAGCGCGCCTGCTCGAGCAGCAGGGCACGATCCTTGGCGACGACCCAGCCGGCGCCCCACACGACGTCGTCGGCGGTCTGACCGGTGATGTGGGGGACGTTGAAGCGGTCGCGTTCGATCGTGACGCCCGGGCGCGGCGCGGGGTCGGGGGTCAGCGGGCCGTCGACCGATGGGTCGAGCTGCTCGCTCTTGAACAGGCTGAACAGGTCGTCGTTGGTGACCTGGTCGAACTTCGGCGTGAGGCCGTCGTACATCTTCGCCTGCGTGTCTGCTCCGGCGGGCGGTGGGACCGCGCCGTACTGACCCGAGGGGATGATGTTGCGAGCGACCGGCGCGTAATCCGTGGCGGCGCCGGCCGTGGAGGGGATCGCCGTGCACGTCAGCGCAAGGGTGAGCGCGCCCGCGCAGCGGCGAAGGGACATGACCCGATTCATGGAGTGATGGTGACGGCGCGGAGCGGCGCGTGCGCCGGGTCCCGGTCGGCCATGTGTCGAGAGATCGTGTCTCGCAGACATCCTCGCGGCGCCGTGGACCGACATTCGGAGTCATGCGTCTGCTCCGCCCGATGCTGCTCATCCTGCTCACGTGCGCCCTTGCCGCGGTGCCCGGTGCCGCCTTCGCGCATGACACGCCGGGCGACCACGGCGTGGACACGCCGGAGGACATCGGCTTCGACATCACCGAGTCCGTGGCGCAGCAGCAGATGGCCGACCTGCCCGGCACCAGCATGGCCGGCAGCGGCGCGCTGCCCATCACCTGGTGCGGGACGGAGCGCACGACCGACGACACCGTCAACGCGACGTTCAACGCGGCGCTCCCGCAGTTCAAGGTCATCTACGCCTACCCGGCGGACCGCCCGAACCGCTTCTCGCAGTGGTCGGAGCTCCTGCAGGCCAACGCGTCGCTCATCACGTCGTTCGTGTCCGGGCAGAACGGGTCGTCGAAGGCCCCGCGGTTCGATCTGGGGACCTCGTGCGGTGCGCCCTACCTCGACATCCAGGTCGTCAAGCTGCCGAGCACGCGGACGAATTACGTCCAGAACTTCACGAACGTCAAGAACGCGATCACGCCGTACCTCAATCCGAGCCCCGGTGGCATCCGCGATTACGTCGTCATCGCCGACACCATGAGCTCGGGCTCGATCAACGGCCAGGGGCAGCTGTACGCGGGCATGACGGCGGCGACCCGTCCGGACTCGGGCAACATCCACAACAACGGCGGACTGACGTCGATCCTGTGGGTCCCGGACGTCGCCCTGCCCAACAGCGGCGTGAACCCGGGGTGGTACCCGACGGTGATGCTGCACGAGATGGGCCACAACATGGGCGCCGTGCAGTGGAACGCGCCGCACACGAGCCAGAAGGCCGGCAGCACGAACTACGTCTACTCCCACTGCTGGGACGGCTACGACGTCATGTGCTACCAGGACGGCCCGTCGATGAGCAAGCCGTACACGACGTCGGTGTGCGCGGCGCTCACCGGCCAGATGTACCAGACGCTCGACTGCAACCAGGACGACTACTTCAACCCGGCGCCGGCACCAGGCAGCTACCTCGCGTCGAACTGGAACCTCTACAACAGCGTCTTCCTCGCGGAGTGCAACACGCTGCCAGACGGCGCGTGCACGAACACCGCGCCGGCCGGCCCGCCCTCGAATCAGACGTCGCCGAGCATCAGCGGTCTTGCGGCACGCGGACGGACGCTCAGCACGGACGTCGGCGAGTGGGATCCCGCGGGCTCGAACTACGCCTACCAGTGGCAGCGTGACCCGGGCACCGGCTGGGTGAACATCACCGGGGCGACGACCCGCACGTACGTCCCGACCTCGACGGACATCGGCGCGAACCTCCGGGTCCAGGTGACGGCGCTGAACTCGCTCGGGACAGCCGCCGCGACGTCAGCGTCCGTCGGCCCGGTGGCGACCTCGCCCCCGACCGCCGACGTGGCTCCCACCGTCACCGGCACCGCGCAGCGGATGCAGAAGCTGACGGCGACGTCCGGGACGTGGTCGCCCAGCGGCGCGACGTTCACGTACCAGTGGCAGCGCGACCCGGGCACCGGGTGGGCGAACATCACCGGCGCGACCGCGACGACGTACACCCTGGCCGCCGCCGACGTGAACGCGAAGGTGCGCGTGGTCGTCACGGCCAAGAACGTGGATGGCAGCGTGAGCGCCGCGTCGGCGGCCACCGACACCGTCGCGCCGCTGCTGCCGACCGCCGCCGTGGCGCCGGCGATCACGGGCACCTTGAAGCGCGCGTCCCAGCTGGCGGTCTCCACGGGGACCTGGACGCCGGCTGGCGCGACACTCGCCTACCAGTGGCAGCGCGACCTGGGTGAGGGCGCGGGCTGGGAGAACATCCCGGCGGCCACGACGACGAAGTACACGCTCACGTCCACGGACATCGGCGCGACGATCCGCGCGCGGGTGACGGCGACGAACAGCGACGGCCAGACCGTCGCGTACACGGCGGTCACGGCGGAGGTCCAGCCGGCGCCGCCGGCGCCCCTCACGGCGCCCGCGGTCTCGGGGACCCTGACGACCGGCTCCACGCTCACGTCGACCGCGGGGACGTGGACGCCCGCCGGGTCCACGTACGCCTACCAGTGGCAGCGCGACAGCGGCTCGGGCTGGGAGGACATCTCCGGCGCGACGGCGACGACGTACACGCTCGTCCTGGCCGACGCCGGCGCACGGATCCGCGCGAAGGTGATGGCGACGAACGTCGACGGCGCGACGGCGAACACCTCCGCGCAGACCGGAGTGATCGTCGAGACGCCCGCGAACACGTCGGCGCCCACGATCTCCGGCACGTTGATGGACACGTACACGCTGACCGCCGATCCGGGCGCCTGGACGCCGAGCGGCGCGACGTTCACCTACAAGTACCAGTGGCTGCGCTGCCCGGTGGGCGCAGCCGTCGTCTCGAGCAGCTGCGCGGTCGTGGCGACGACCACGACGCCGACGTACACGCTGGTGGCCGCCGACGTCACGCGGCCGATGGCCGTGCGGGTCACGGCCACGCAGCAGGGCGCCTCGGCGAACGTGGCCTCCGCGCTGACGGCGCCCGTGGAAGGACGTCCGCTGGACAACACCTCGAAGCCCGCGATCACGCTTGTCAACGCGCTGACACAGGTGCAGGAGCCGCTGAGGGGCAGCTCCGGCACGTGGAGTGTCCCCACGACCGGGATCGCCTATCAGTGGCGCCGCTGCGACGCCACCGACCCGACGGTGTGCACGGACATCACGAACGCGAAATCGGTCAGCTACACCCCGGTGGCCGCGGACGCGGGCGCAAAGCTCGTCCTGAAGGTCACGGCCACCTCACCGGGGAGGACGACGACCGTCACCAGTGATCCGACGGACACCGTCGCACCACTCCCGCCGCCGGCGAACAAGACGATTCCCACGATCACCGGCGTCGCCCAGCGCCTGCAGGCCCTGCGGGTCACCGGCAACGGCACGTGGTCGGCGTACCCGACCGGCTACGCCTATCAGTGGCTGCGCTGCGACGCCGCGGGCGACGGCTGCGACCCGATCGACGGCGCCATCGCGAGCGGGTACACGCTCGCCCTGGCCGACGTCGGCAAGACGATCCGCCTCTCGGTGACGGCGCGCAACGCCGCGGGCACGGGGACCGCCACCTCGGCGCAGTCCGCGGTCGTCGGCGCGGTGCCGCCCGCGAACGTGACGCTGCCGTCGATCGCCGGGACCAAGCAGGTCGGCAAGGCGATGAGCGTGACCCTCGGGACCTGGAGCGGCGGCCGGGACACGACGTTCACCTACGCCTGGCAGCGCTGCAGCGACGGCACCGCCTCGGACTGCACCGCGATCGACGGGGCGACGAAGGCGACGTACGTCGCGGTCGCCGCGGACGCGGACAAGCGCCTGCGCGTGGTGGTGACGGGGACGAACCCGGACGGGTCCGCGACCGCGACGACCGCGGTCACGACGGCGATCCTGCCGGCCGCCCCGGTGAACTCGGTCCTGCCGAAGATCACGGGGACCGCGACCGTCGGCCAGACGCTGACGGCGGAGAGCGGGACGTGGACCAACCCGGTCACGACGAAGCAGATCCGCTTCTACCGGTGCACGACGACCTGCGCGGCCATCGGCACGCTCGGGCAGACGTCGTACGTGTTGACGTCCCTCGACGCGGGCAAGCGCATCCGCATCACCGAGACGGCGACCGGCCCCGGCGGCACGGCGACCGTCTGGGCGTCGACGATCATCGGGCCCATCGCGTCGGCGACCAGCGGCAGCGCCCTGCTCTCGGCGGGCGGCTCGGTCAGCGTGAAGACCGCGAAGGGCCAGGTCGTCGGGCTCGCGTCGGCGACGACCGCGGCCGCCCCGAGGGCAGCCGCGGGCGCTGCGTCAGCGGCCCCCCAGACCGTGGTCTCGGTCAAGCGGGCCGCGCGCGTGAAGGGGACGTGGAAGGCCTGGGCCTGCGCGGTGCCGGTGGCCGGCGAGGAGCTCCCGCCGTGCACCAAGCCCGTCAAGCTCAAGGCGGGGAAGGCCGTGAAGGTCACCCCGCTGCCGGGCCGCAAGGTCCACGTGGTCGTCGCCCGTCGCTGAGGTCAGACGGGGCAGCTGGAGGTGATCTCGCGGCGCTCGAGCGCCGCGAGGACCATCTCGCGCATCGCGCCGTCCTTCCACTCGTCGACGTGCTGCACATTGCGCCCCGGGCACAGATCCTGGATCGCGACGTTCACCGCCCCTTCGAGCGGACGCTTCTCGTACACCGCCGACGTGCTGTAGAGGTGGTACCACCCGAGGTCACCGGGTGTGTCGTCGCCGTCGTTCAGCGCGGTGAGGAACGATGAGCCATACGTCATGTCCCAGCAGCCGGCGAAGATCAGGCAGGCGTACGCGGTCGCATCGC
Organism: Bifidobacterium breve; assembly: GCA_945878865.1. GTDB lineage: Bacteria > Actinomycetota > Thermoleophilia > Solirubrobacterales > Solirubrobacteraceae > Svornostia. The sequence goes on from CAMCUD010000003.1 coordinate 232,877, forward strand.
CGTACTGCGGCCCGCCGACGGAGATCGCCACGTCGACCTTGCCCATGCCGCCGCGGTCCTTGATGTAGTCGCGCACCGCGAGCGCGCCCTGGGAGTGCCCGGCGAGGTCGACGGTCGCCGCCCCGGTGGCGGTGCGGATGGCGTCGACCCGCGCGCCGATCGCGCGCGCCGACGTCGGGATGGCCGCGGCTCCCGGGAGCACCCCGGACAGCTGCATGGTCGAGACGGCGAAACCGCGGTCCTCGAGATAGGCCTTGACGCCGTCCATGTAGTCGGCGTAAGCGAACGTGCCGCCCACGAGCAGGACCTGCCGCGGGGCGGCCTGGGCGGAGGCGGGCAGGGCGAACAGCCCGAGGACGAGCAGGCAGAGCAGACGGCGGGACATGCGACTCGCTTTCACAGAAGACAGAACGCGGGCATGCTGCGGCTCCGTCTGCTGTGGGTTGCCACTTCGGCGCGGCCGCCGGGTTGTGGAATCAGCCCGCGTGGGCGGCGGCGCGCATCGCCGCGGTGATCTGCGCGAGGTCGTCGTCGCCGGTCACGTAGGGCGGCATCGCATAGACGAGCTCGCGGAACGGCCGCAGCCAGACGCCGAGGTCCGTGGCCGCGCGGGTCGCGGCGGCGACGTCGACGTCGTGATCGAGCTCGAGGACCCCGATCGCCCCCTGCACGCGGACGTCCACGACCCCCGGGATGTCGCGCGCCTCGGCCAGGCCGGCGCGCAGTCCGCGCTCGACCCGGCCGACCTCCGCGGCCCAGTCGCCTTCGAGCAGCAGCGACGTGGAGGCCAGTGCGACGGCGCACGCCAGCGGGTTGGCCATGAAGGTCGGGCCGTGCATGAGCGCGCCTCCGCCGTGCTCGGTGATCGCGTCGGCGACCTCCCGCGTGCACAGCGCGGCGGCGAGCGTCATGTAGCCGCCGGTCAGCGCCTTGCCGACGCAGAGGATGTCCGGGCGCACGCCGGCGTGGTCGGCGGCGAACAGCGCCCCTGAGCGGCCGAACCCGGTGGCGATCTCGTCGAGGATGAGCAGCAGCCCGTGGCGGTCGCAGAGCTCGCGCAGGAACCGCACGCACGCGGGGCTGTGGATCCGCATCCCGCCGGCGCCCTGCACGACGGGCTCGACGATGACCGCGGCGAGCTCCGCGGCGTGCTCGGCCGCCAGGGCCTCGACCTCGGCGGCCCACGCCGGGTCGAGCGCCGCGTCGAAGCCGTCGGGCGGGCGGGGCGCGAACACGTGCTGGGCGACGACGCCCGCGAACGCGGCGTGCATCCCGCCCCACGGGTCGCAGACCGCCATTGCGCCGAAGGTGTCGCCGTGGTAGCCGCCCCGGACGGTCAGGAGCTTCGATGGCGGCGTGCCGCCGCGGGCCATCGCGGCCTGCAGGGCCATCTTGATCGCCACCTCGACGCTCACCGAGCCGGAGTCGGCGAAGAACACGTGCTCGAGCCCATCAGGCGTCATCTCCACGAGCCGCTGCGCCAGCAGGACCGCGCCCTCGTGGGTGAGCCCACCGAACATGACGTGCGCCATGCGATCCAGCTGCTCGCGGACGGCCTCGTCGAGCACCGGGTGGCGGTATCCGTGGATCGCGCACCACCACGACGCCATCCCGTCGATCAGCGCGCGGCCGTCGGCCAGCTCGAGGCGGACGCCCCGCGCGCCCACCACAGGCAGGGGCGCGACCGCGGACGGCATGGGGCCGTACGGATGCCACACGTGCGCCTGGTCGGCGGCGACGAGCTCGGTCCAGCGGGCCTCCACCGACCGGAGCCTAAACTGCATGCCGGTGCCCACGTTCTGCCGCCATAACCGCTTCGTCCAGAACTGCCCGATCTGCAAGAAGGACCTCGCACCCGACCCGCCCGCCGCCCGCACGCGCTCGCGGTCCTCGTCGTCGGGCTCCTCGACGCGCCGCTCGGGCTCGTCCTCGCGGGGCGCAAAGTCGATGACCGTCCGTCGCGAGGTGCGGGCCGCCGACGACGGCTATCGCAACGAGCTCGTCCCGGGGCTGAAGTCCTCGGCGGACGTCCGCCGGCTTGCCGAGGAGCTCGCGTTCAGCAGCGCCCGGCTGGCCGAGCTGGAGACCGATCCGCCGCTCGGCTACGCCGCGGTGGCGCAGGCCGCCGGGGATGACCTCGAGCAGGCGCTGTGGCTCGCGTTCCTCATCGCCTATCTCGGCCCGCTCGAGGGTGACGCGGCGTTCGCGGTGATCGACCAGGCGACCACGAGCTGGGCGAGCGGCGAGCTCCCCGACCTCACGGACGCGCGGCTGGGGCCGCGCACCTCGCACGACCCCTCGCGCGGGGACCGCACGCTCGTCGCGTACCGCGCCTGGGCCGAGCGCAGCGGTGGACAGGCGGCGGGGCTCGTCGGCGAGGAGGGCTGGCCGGCCGAGCGCCGGTTCGCCCGCGCGTTCGAACGTCTCGGCACGCTCCCCGGCTTCAGCCGCGGCGCGCGCTTCGACCTCCTCGCCACCCTGGGGCGCCTCGGGGTGCTCGACGTGCGCGCCGAGTCGCTGCACTACGGCGAGGACCAGACCGCGATCGGCGGCAAGCGCGTGTTCGGCATCGCCGACCTCTTCCTGCTCGAGCGGCGCACGCTCGACCTCGCCGAGGCCGTCGCCGTTCCGCTCGAGGCGTTCGACCTGGCGCTGCACAACTGGTCGCGCCCGCCGCAGGGCCGCGCGACGATGGGCTCCGCGGCCGTGGCCGATCCCGACACGATCGAGCTGATCGCGTCGGAACTCGGCGCCTAGCGCCTCAGCAACCTCTCAGACCCGGTTCAGGGCGGTCTCGGCGGCGCACTCGATGCTGCCGCCATGACCTCGCCACCTCTCATGGACGCTCCGGTGCTCGCGCCGCCGTCCGCTCCCCCGACACGGGCCCGGGTCGAGATCGTCGTCCCCGTCTACAACGAGGCGGGCACGCTGGCCGACTCGATCCGGCGGCTGCACGACCATCTCACCGCGGCGCTGCCCTTCGACTGGCACATCACGATCGCCGACAACGCGAGCACGGATGCGACGCCGATGATCGCGGGGGCGCTGGCCGACGACCTCGATCGCGTCCGGCTCCTGCGTCTGGACGAGAAGGGCCGAGGCCGCGCGCTGCGGGCGGCGTGGTCGACGGCCGACGCCGACGTCCTCGCGTACATGGACGTCGACCTCTCAACCGATCTGCGAGCGCTGCTGCCGCTCCTGGCCCCGCTGGTCAGCGGCCACTCCGATCTGGCGATCGGGACCCGCCTGGCGCGCGCCTCGAACGTCGTGCGCGGCCCGAAGCGCGAGCTCATCTCCCGGGCGTACAACAAGCTCCTGCACGTCACGCTGGCCGCGCGCTTCAGCGACGCGCAGTGCGGGTTCAAGGCGATCCGCGCCGACGCGGCGAAGCAGCTGCTGCCGACCGTCAGGGACCAGGGGTGGTTCTTCGACACGGAGCTGCTCGTCAACGCGCAGCGCGAAGGCCTGCGGATCCACGAGGTGCCGGTCGACTGGGTCGACGATCCGGATTCGCGGGTGGACATCGTGAGCACGGCGATGGGGGACCTGCGCGGCATCGTGCGCCTGCTCGCCCAGACGAAGCTGTTGCGCTTCGCCGCCGTCGGCGTGCTCTCGACGCTCGCCTACGTCCTCCTGTTCCTCGCGCTGCGCGGTCCGGTCGGCCCGGTGTGGGCGAACGGGCTGGCGCTTGCGATCACGGCCGTCGGGAACACCCAGGCCAACCGCCGCTTCACCTTCGGGATCCGCGGCCGCGAGGACCTCGTCCGCCACCACGCGGGCGGGTTCGTCGTGTTCTTCCTGACGCTCGCGCTGACCAGCATCGCGCTGGCGGCGATGCACGGCATCGACCCGAACCCGCCACGGGCGATCGAGGTCGGCGTGCTCATCGCCGCGAGCGTCGCGGCCACCGTCTCGCGCTTCGTCGCGCTGCGCACCTGGGTGTTCGCCAAGCGCGGCCGCGCCCGCGCCGCCGCGCGTCGTGCCGTCAACGCCATCGGCCGCGCCGAGGCGTAGCCCTCCCTCCCGACGACAAAGGACATCGCCTCGTGTCGACTCCCTCCATCACCCTGCCGACCGCGCCGGAGCCCGGCGCCGGCCTCGGCGCCCGCGTCCGCGCGCTGGCGCCGCCGCGGCCCGAGCTCGTCGTGCTGCTCGCGCTCGCCGCGGTCCTCAACCTCTGGGGCCTGGACCAGAACGGCTACGCCAACGACTACTACAGCGCGGCCGTGCACTCCATGACGCAGAGCTGGAGCAACTTCTTCTTCGGATCCTTCGACGCCGCCGGGGTGATGACGGTGGACAAGCCGCCACTCGCGCTGTGGATCCAAGCCGCCTCCGCGAAAGCGTTCGGCTTCTCGTCGTGGAGCATCCTCATCCCGCAGGCGCTCATGGGCGTCGCGACGGTCGGGATCGTCTACGACCTCGTCGCCCGGCGGTTCGGCCGGCTCGGCGGGGCGATCGCGGGCTTTACGCTCGCGCTGACCCCGATCGCCGTCGCGCTGTCACGGCACAACAACCCTGACGCGCTGCTCGCGCTGTGCGGCGCCGGGGCGCTGTGGTTCCTCGTCAAGGGGCTGGAGGACGGGCGGACCCGGTGGCTCGTGCTCTCGGGCGTGTGCATCGGCCTGGGCTTCGAAGCGAAGATGGCGGCGGCGCTGCTGCTCGTCCCGGCGATGGGCGCGGCGTATCTCTGGGTGGCGCCGTCGGGCCGCTGGAAGGCGGTGCGTCAGCTCGCCGCCGGCGGGGCGGCGATGGTGGCCGTCGGCCTGGCATGGCCGGTCGCCGTGTGGCTGACGCCGGCGTCGAGCCGACCGTGGATCTCGGGCACGAGCGACAACAGCATCTGGTCGCTCATCTTCGGCTACAACGGCCTCGGCCGCTTGTTCGGCCAGCAGGGCGGGCCGGGCGGCGGCGCCGGCGGTGGCCCCGGCGGCGGCGGTGGCGGCATGGGCGGCGTCTTCGGTGGGGACACCGGCGCGCTGCGCCTGCTCAACGACGCGTTGGCCGGCCAGGCTGGCTGGCTGCTCGGCTTCGCCCTGGCGGGCGGCATCGCCGTCGCGATCGCCTCGCGCTTGAAGCGCGACGACGCCCGCACCGGGTGGATCATCGCCGTGGGCGGGGCCGCGCTCACGATGGCCGTGGCGTTCAGCCGGGCGCAGGGCATCTTCCATCCGTACTACGTCGGCCAGCTTGCCGGCCCGGCCGCGGCGCTCGTCGGCGCCGGGGCGGCGACGATCGCCGGCCGCGGGCTGACGATGCGCGTCGCCGCCCCGCTCGTCGTCGCGACCGGGCTGCTCGTCGAGCTCATCGTCATCGGGCGCGCCGATGACGTGGGGTGGGCGACGCCGATCATCATCATTGGCGCGCTGGGCGCCGCGATCGCGCTGTCGATGGAGCTGCCCACGACGTGGCGGGCGACGATCGTCGCGGCCTTCGTCGGGGTGCTCCTGCTCGCGCCCGGGTCCTGGGCGGTTCAGACGCTCGGCCACAGCACGAGCAGCACGTTTCCGGCGGGCGGTCCGGCGTCGGCCTCGATGGGCGGTGGGCCCGGCGGTGGCGGCCCGGGCGGCGGGCGCATGGGCGGCATGGGCGGCGGTCCCGGTGGCGACAGCGGGTCCGTGACCCAGGCGCTGAGCTACATCCGCAGCCACGGCGGCGGCAACCTCGCGATCAGCGGGCAGAACAGCGCCGGCCAGACGATCCTGCAGGGCGACGCCGACAACCTCGTCGCCATCGGCGGATTCTCCGGTCGCGAGAGCCAGGTCACGACCTCATGGCTGGCCGATGCGGTCGCCAGCGGCAAGGTCCGCTGGGTGCTCGCCGACGGGAGCGGGTCGATGGGCATGCCCAACGACGGCCGCGTCGGGTCGAAGGACGTGATGACCGCGGTGCAGCAGACCTGCACGGCGGTCGGGTCCACCACGTCGACCTCGACCGCGGCGAGCACCTCGAGCGCCGCGCCGTCCGGGCTCTACGACTGCCAGGGCCAGGCGTCGGCGCTGCGGGGCGCCTGACGGGACACGAGCAGCGGGGCCCGGCGGCAGCGCCGGGCCTCGCGTCCCTACCGCTTGCGGTAGGGGTCGACCATCACGCTGTCGATGGTCACCCCGATGTTCGTCGGGAGGCCGGTGAGCGCCGCCAATCCGCCGGTGATCTTCGCGACGGTGTTCGAGGCCGCCCCGCCGAGCTTGGTGATCGAGCTGACGAGCAGGTTCTCGCCGATGATCGTCGTCGCCAGGTCGTCGACGAGCTGCGTCGGGTTCAGCGACAGGATCTTCAGCTGGACCGAGGCGCTCTGGTTCGTGGGGCTGAGCGGCACGATCGAGGCGAGCGGGCTCGCCGGCGAGGCCTCCCACGTCGTCGGGCGCAGCGCCAGCGCCTTGGAGGACAGCAGCTGGAGGTTCGTCACGCGGCCCGTGCTGTCGCGGTAGAGCACGTAGGCGATGAACCCCGTCAGCACCGAGTTGTCGACCTTGTACGTGAAGCGGAAGTGCGGGTGGTTCTCGTCGATGCAGAACGCCGGTGACGTGGCCACCGATCCGAGCGGCATCTGCAGCGCCTTCGATCCGCTGCTCACCCCGAGCTTCTCGTTGCCGCTGACGATCCGCGCGCCATTGGAGAACTGCCAGCCGGCGCTTCCGGATTCGAAGTTGCCGCCAGGCGCGAGCGAGTAGTCCGACGTGTCGCCGTCGACGCGCTGGAACGCCTTCGTCGTCGGCAGCTCCTGGCAGGCGCCGGGTGCCGGGACGTCGGCGCTCGTCACCTGACCGGTCGGCGCCGTGGGGTTCGCGGTGACGACGATCGAGGACGTGGAGCCGCTCGCGGTCGTCGTCGTGGTGGTCGTCGTCGTGGCGGACGGCTTGGGCTGGAACAGCGAGCTCAGGCTCGCGGCGTGGGCCCCGGCCGGCAGCGCGGCGAACGCGAGCAGCGCTACGGACGCCGCCGCGGGCAGCCGTTCGAGCATACGTGTCGACATGACCCTGGTTCCCCCTCAGGTGGTCGAGACAGACCTGAGACACAGAGTACACCGGTTGCGGGAGCTTCGGGGAGGTTCAGTCGCGCGCAAACAGCAGCAGGACTCCGACGAGGTCCCCGTTGTCGGTGTCGGGGACGGCGGAGACGAGGCGGAAGCCCTCGGCCTCGCGGCGGCGCAGCACGTCCTCGACGAGCGGGACATTGCGCGCGAGGGTCCCGGTCGGAGTGCGGGTGCGGACGTGGTCGGCGGCGTGCTCGGGCATGACGCGCAGTCTGCCGCAGATCGGCTTTATGCTCTGTGTCATAGCCCGTCCCCGACCCGGGAGCCCGGATGGCCACCGACAGCCGCACACGCATGGTTCAGAGCGCCGCCCTGCTGTTGCGTGAGCGCGGGCTCAGCGGCACGAGCTTCCGCGACGTCATCGAGCACAGCGGGGCGCCGCGCGGGTCGATCTACCACCACTTCCCCGAGGGCAAGCGCCAGCTCGTGCGCGAAGCGGTGGAGATGTCCGGCGGCTGGGTCGGCGACGCGATCGCCCACCTCGACGAGAGCGGCGACCCGATCGCGACGCTGCACGCCTTCCTCGGGGTGTGGGCCGACATCCTGCGGGCAAGCGACTTTCGCGCGGGCTGCCCGGTCGTCGCGGTCTCCGTGGAGGCCAACGACGACGAGCCGGAGGTGACGGAGGCGGCCGCCGCCGCGTTCCGGCGCTGGACGCGTGAGCTGGCGGCCGGGCTCGAGCGCTCCGGCATGGAGGCTGAGGGCGCCCGGCGCCTGGCGACCCTCACGGTCGCGGCGATCGAGGGCGCCGTCGTCCTCTGCCGCGCTGAGCGCAGCACGCAGCCGCTCGACGACGTCGGCGCCGAGCTCGAGGCGTCCCTGCGCGCCGCGCTCGTCAGCGCCTAGCCGGCACGCGCAGCTCCGGCAGCTCGCCGGCCTCGAAGCACTCGGCGACGTCTTCGGGGACGCCCGCGATCTGCCCGCCCGCGCACCCCTCCGCCTCGACCTCCCGGCGCGGGTTCACGATCCCCGCGAGCCCGACGACGCCGCCGAGCGCGACGAGCACCGCCGAGATCGCCATCGCGGTGTGGAACGCCGACACCGACGCGTCCTCGACGGCGCTCGCGACCTCACGTGCCTCCCTGGGCGGCAGCCCCTCGGTGTCGGCCCGCGCGAGCGTCTGCTGCTTGGCCTGGTCCACGGCCGCCTGCGCCGCCGGCGTCAGCCGCACGCCCGCGAGCTGA
>CAMCUD010000004.1 GCA_945878865.1 Bifidobacterium breve
TCCGCCTCGGCGGCCCGGCGCCGGGCGAGGCCGAGCTGTGCGTGGACGATCTCGTCGTGTCCCGCGGGCGCGCCGGCCGTGCCGGCAGCAAGCGGGCGATCCAGATCGAGGGCGCGGCCCTCGAGGGGGTGAGCGGATGAGCCAGGAGGAAGCCCTCTACGAGCTGACGTACCAGACGCTCACCGAGGTCGTCTCGCGGCTCGACATGCTCGCGGGCGCGGGTGCCGCCGAGGGCGGTGAGATCTCGATCACGCCCGAGGGCGCCGATCCGCTCGCCGGGATCGACCTCCCGGCCGTGGGCGCGGCCGTCGCGTACACCGACGGCGTCAATGGCGGCAACGTCATGGTCATGCCGATCACCGCGGCGCGCACCCTCGCCGCGCGCATGATGGGCATGGACGCGCCGATGGAGCGCGAGGGCGACGAGCTCCTCGACGAGCTCGAGCTCTCCGCGATCGGCGAGGCGATGAACCAGATGATGGCCGGCGCCGCTGCGGCGACGGGCACCTACCTGGATCAGCACATCGACATCACGCCACCCGACGTGCGGATCCTCGAGTCCGCGCGTGACGCCGCTGCGATGCTCCATCGCGAGCAGCACGTCACCGTCGCCGAGATCCTGGTGGCCGGTACGACGTGCCGCCTCGTGCAGCTCGTCCCGTCGGCGTTCGTCCTGCGCATGGCGCGGGCGCTGGAAAGCATCACCACGGCCGAGGTCGAGGGCGAGCCGCTCACCGACGTCCTCGGCGACATCCCCGTGCGGGTCTGGGCCGAGCTCGGACGCACGCGCATGCCGATCGGCCACCTCGTCGGGCTCCCGCTCGGCGAAGTCGTCGCCCTCGATCACGAGGTCGACGACCCGATCGACATCTACGTGGACGGCATGTGGTTCGCCACCGGCCGTCTCGTGACCCACGACGACCACGTCGACGTGCAGATTGAGCAGGTCCTCGATCGCACGTTGGCCTGACCCCTGTACCCCCCGGAGGAACAACAACCATGGCCCGAGTGCTGATTGTCGACGACGCCGCGTTCATGCGGAAGATGGTGGGTGACGCCCTTGCCAAGGGCGGTCACGAAGTGGTGGGCGAGGCCGCGAACGGCCAGGAGGCGGTCGACCGCTTCCAGGAGCTCAGCCCCGAGGTGATGACCCTCGACATCACGATGCCGGAGAAGGACGGCCTGCAGGCCCTGCGCGAGATCATCGCGATGGACCCCAGCGCCAAGGTGATCATGTGCTCCGCCCTCGGGCAGGAGAGCAAGGTCCTCGAGTCGATCAAGATCGGCGCGAAGGACTTCGTGGTCAAGCCGTTCCAGCCCGACCGCGTCCTCGGCGCGATCGAGAAGGCCCTGGGCTAGCCGGCCCGGGCGCTCCGCATCCCGACATCGCCGCTGGACCCAGGGCCCCGGACGTTCGTCCGGGGCCTCCGTCGAGCCATGCCGGTTTTCGGAGCACCGCCGTGTGTCCACGGTATGTGGACGGAAGTAAAGGGACGGCGCCCCCTGCGTCGATGACGTCACCGATCCCCCTATGAAAGCCGCAACTCCCATCGGCATCGTCCTCGCGATCGTCCTCCTGCTCGGAGGCGCGATCATGGAGGGGACCGATCCGACCAAGCTCCTGAACATCCCTGCGACGCTGATCATCGTCGGCGGGCTCGCGGGTGTCTCCATCGCCGCGTTCGGCATGGAGGAGATGAAGAAGGTCCCGGCGCTCTACAAGAAGTCGTTCGCGCTGGAGTTCCCGGATCTCGGGGCCAACGTCGTGATGATGTACGGCTTCGCCGACCGTGCTCGGCGCGACGGCCTGCTGGCGCTCGAGGAGGAGGCGAACAACCTCGAGGACGCCTTCACGAAGAAGGGCCTCTCGCTGGTGGTCGACGGATCGGATCCGGACACCGTCGCGGAGGTCCTCGAGCTCGAGATCGAGGCGATGACGGCGCGCCACCGCCTGGGGCAGGCGACGTTCAAGGGCGCGGGCGGTTTCGCCCCGACGCTCGGCGTGCTCGGCACGGTCATGGGCCTGCTGCACGCTCTGAGCATCCTCGATCAGCCCGAGCTGCTCGGCCCCGCGATCGCCGGCGCCTTCATGGCCACGCTGTACGGCGTCGGCGCGGCGAACGTCATCATCCTGCCGGTCGAGAACCGGCTGAAACAGCTGACGGCGGCCGAGGTGCAGTCGCGCCAGATGGTCATCGAGGGGCTCCTCGCGGTCCAGGCCGGCGACAACCCCCGGATGGTCGCCGAGAAGCTCATGTCCTTCGTCCCGCCGGATCAGCGCCTCTCCGTGGAGGAAGAGCTGGAGGGCGGCCGTCCGAACCTCCAGGCGGTCGACGGCGGGGCCGAGTCCCAGGCGGCGTAGCGTCATGGCCCGCCGCCACAAGGGAGGCCACGAGCATCACGAGGAGCACCCCGACGAGCGGTGGCTCCTGACCTACGCCGACATGATCACGCTGCTCCTGGCGCTGTTCATCGTGCTCTTTGCGATGGGCGACGTCGACCCGGGGAAGAGCGAGCCGCTGGCCAAGTCCGTCCGCGACGCGCTGAACGGCAAGATCCTGCCCGGCGGGCAGGGCATCGCCGCCACCGGCGGGCAGACCGACACGAGCAAGCTCCAGCAGTCCGCCCCGTCGCCGTCGCTGCAGGAGGCGCTCTCGACTGCCGCGACCACGGGCGCGATGAGCGGCAAGCAGGAGCAGCAGGACCTCGAGCAGATCAAGCAGCGCATCGACAGCGCCGCCGCCGACAAGAAGCTGCAGAGCAAGGTCCAGACGAAGCTCACGAAGGACGGGCTGATGATCCGCCTCATGTCCGACGACTTCCTCTTCGATTCGGGCAGCGCCACGCTGAAGTCGGGCTCGGCCCCGATCCTGCGCCGCACCGCGCAGCTGCTGCGCCTCGACGGGCGCCACGCGATCCGGGTCTCCGGGCACACCGACGACGTGCCGGTGCACGGGCAGTACCCGTCGAACTGGGAGCTCTCGACCGCGCGCGCCTCCGCCGTCGTCCGCGCGCTGGCCCGCTACAGGGTCGCGCCCGCGCGGATGGAGGCGGTCGGCAAGTCCTACCTCGCGCCCGTCGCCTCGAACTCGTCGGCGTCCGGCCGATCGAAGAACCGGAGGGTCGAGATCCTCATTCCCCGTCAAGCCGCCGCGCCCGCGGCCGATTCATCTGCATAGGCCCCACTGATGGACAAGAAGAAACTCATCATCATCGTCGTCGTCGCGCTCGTCGCCGCGCTGCTCGGGTACAAGATGGTGCTCGCCAAGCCCAAGGAAGAGCCCAAGCCCAAGGTCGCCGGCGAGGTGTACGTCCTGCCGAAGGAGTTCCTCGTCAACCTGTCCGACGGCCGCTTCGCGCGGCTGAACGTCGCGATGGAGTTCGATCACGAGTACTCCTCCGCCGCGGCGGCGGAAGAGGCCGCGAAGGCGCACGGCGGTGGCGGTCACGGTGCCGTGAAGGCCCCGGAGGGCTTCGGAACGCTCCCGCAGGAGGCGGTCGTCCGCGACATCATCACGGACGAGCTGACGGACTCCACCTCCAAGCAGCTGCAGGGCCGCGAGTCGCGGGAGAAGCTGAAGAAGCGCATCGCCAAGCGCATCAACAAGACCACGGACGTGAAGGTCCATCACGTCCTGTTCACCGACGTCGCCGTCCAGTAGGAGCACAGATGTCCGACCTCACCGCGATCACCCCCGACGGCGACTCCGGCAGCGGCCTGCGCCGCCTCGCGCAGGTGCGCGTCGAGCTGTCGGTTGAGATCGGCCGCACGCGGATGTCGCTCGGTGAGGCCATGGCGCTCGGCCCGGGCTCCGTCATCGCGCTGGACCGCATGGCCGACCAGCCCGTCGACCTGCTCGTCAACGGCAAGCTCGTGGCGCGCGGCGAGGTTGTGGTCATCGACTCCGAGTACGGGCTCCGCGTGACGGAGGTCGTCGGCGCCGAGCCGCAGGTCGCCGAAGCGCCGGCCGCCCCGGTGCCCGCGCCGCAGGCCGTGCCCGCGCCCGAGACGGCGATCGACCAGGCCGCGATCGACGCGGCGATCGCCGCGGCGGCAGCCGGCGGCGAGGGCCAGGTCGCCGCGTAGCGCCAATCGGCTCTTGCGCGGTGCGGTGACTGGTAGGGTCGCCGCGCTCCTGCCGATCCGGGGGTGCCGTGTCTTCGATCCCTCGTGGCGCCACACCTGTCGCCGACGCGCTACGACGCGCGGCAGCTCACCCGCATCCGACGGGCCCGGTGCTGCGGGCGTCGGGGGACGACGATCGACGCAGCGAACTGCTCGGCCGCGCGGCCGACGCCGTGATCCTCGTTGCGCCTGACGGCTCGGTCACCGCCGTCAACCCCGTCGCCGGCGTCGGGCTCGGGCTCGGCCCCGGGGATCCGGTGGACGCGCTCGTGCTGCCCAGCACCCGCGCGGCGATGGCGTCCGACGTCGTGTCGCGCGCCGTGCGCGAGGGACACTGGCACGGGACGCTCGAGCTGCCCTGGGCGATGGGGACCGCCCGCGAGCGGGTCGCCGTCTTCGGCCATCGTTCGCCCGACGACGCGCTGCTCGGCCTCTCGGTCGTGGCGGTCGCGCCCCAGGCCGAGGACGGCCTCCCGACGCTCGCCGACATCCCGAGCCGCGGCGTGTCGCTCACCGCTGCGCTCGAGTTCGCCGCCGGCGCTGCTCGCGCGCTCGCCGCGGTGCACCACCACGGCCTCGTGCACCGCGCCATCGTGCCGGGGTGCTTCGTCACCGCGGGCGCCGCGGTCCGGATCACCGGCTTCGATCGCGCCCGCCCGCTCGCGCCGGGCGTCCTGCCGCGCCGGGAGATCGTGGCCGGGATCGAAGGCGCGCTGCCCTACCTTTCGCCCGAGCTGACGGGCCGCGTCAACCGCGCGGTGGACCGGCGTTCGGACCTCTACTCGCTGGGCGTCGTGCTCTACGAGCTGTTCACGGGGGTGCTGCCGCTGGAGGCCGAGGACCCACTCGAGTGGGTGCACTGCCACGTCGCCCGCGTGCCGCCCGCCATGCGCGAGCGGCAGCCCGCGCTGCCCGCGACGCTCGACGAGCTCGTGATGCGCCTGCTCAGCAAGCGCCCCGAGGACCGGTACCAGAGCGCCGCCGGGCTCGCCGCCGATCTCGACCGGTGCCTGGCGGACGTCGAGGCGACCGGCACCGTGGCGTCGTTCGCGCTCGGCCAGGACGACGTGCGCGACGTCTTCGCGATCCCCGAGAAGCTCTACGGGCGCGCCGCCGAGCGTGACGCGCTCGATGCGGCCTTCGCGCGCGTGGCCGCCGGGAGGGGCAGCGAGGTCGTGCTCGTGGCGGGCGCGGCGGGCATCGGCAAGTCCACCCTCGTCCGGGCGCTGCGCGAGCCCGTCACGCAGGCGCGCGGGGCCTTCGGCGCGGGCGCGGTGGACGTCCAGAGCCGCGACGTGCCGTATCTCGCGTTCACCCAGGCGCTCGGCGAGCTCGTGCAGCAGGCGCTGGCCGAGCCGCCGGCCCAGCTGGAGGCGCTGCGCGCGCGGCTGCGCGAGGCGGTCGGCCGGCACGGGGCGCTGGTGTGCGAGCTCGTCCCGCGGGCGGAGCTCCTGCTCGGCACGTGCCCGGCGGTCGCCGAGCTTCCGCTCAACGAGGCGCAGCGGCGGCTGCATCGCGTCCTCGGCGCGACCCTCGACGCGTTCGCCGCCGAGCGGCCGGTGGTCCTGTTCGTGGACGACCTCCAGTGGGCCGACGCCGCGAGCATCCGGCTGCTCGAGCACCTCGCCCGCCCGCGGCGGGCCGACAGCGACGGCGTGCGCCTGCTCGTCGTCGCCGCGTACCGCGACGAGGAGCTCGAGACCGGCCACCCGCTCGCGCTCGCGCTTCCCGATCTCGCCGCGGCCGCCGGCCCGGTCCAGCTGCGCCTCGCGCCGCTCGACGCCGGCGCGCTCGAGGACCTGCTCGCCGAGACGCTCGGCGCCGCGCCGCACGCATGCTCCGACCTCGCCGAGCTCGTGCGGCAGAAGACCGACGGCGTGCCGTACTTCGTCCTGCAGTTCCTCCACGCGCTGCACCGGCGCGGGTTGCTCGCCGTCGACGCGTTCGGCGGCGGATGGCGGTGGGACCTGCAGGAGATCGCGGCCGCCGAGGTCACCGACAACGTCGTCGACATGATGACCCAGCGCCTGCGCCGCCTGCCCGAGGCGACGCAGACCGCCGTGCAGGTGGCCGCGTGCCTGACCGAGCGCATCGGGCTGGCCACGCTCGCGACCGCTGCGGGCATGGATCCGCGCGAGGCCGAGGAGGCGACGTGGGATGCGCTGCGCGCGCGCCTGCTCATCGAGCGCGAGGGGACGTACCGGTTCTCGCATGACCGCGTGCGCGAGGCGGCGCTCGCCAGCATCCCGGACGCCGAGCGCGCCGCGCGTCACCTGGAGATCGCCCGCCGCCTGCTCGCAGACGAGGACGGGGACCCCTCCGAGGACCTGCTGTTCGCCGTGACCGGCCAGCTGAACGCCGGCCGCGAGCTCATCGTCGACCCGGGCGAGCGGTACGAGGCCGCCCGCCTGAACCTCCGCGCGGGGACCCGGGCGATGCACGCCACCGCCATGCGCTCGGCCTCCCGCTACCTGCGCCACGGCATCGCGGTGCTCCCGGACGACGCGTGGGAGGCCGAGCCGCGCCTGACGTTCGACCTGCACCTGGCGTCCGCGCGCTGCGAGCACGCGGGCGGCGACGTGGACGAGACCGAGCGGCTCGTCGAGATCCTCAGCTCCCGCGCCACCGAGCCGCTCGACATCGCCGCGGCCGCGCATCTGCGTGTCGAGACGCTCCTGGCCCGCAGCCGCGCCGCCGAGGCCGCGGAGGCGGGCGTCGCGGCGCTCGCGCGGCTCGGCGTCACGTTGAGCGCCGACCCCACGGGGGACGAGACCCAGGCCGCGCTCGACCACATCTGGCAGGTGCTCGGAGACCGCTCGATCGGCTGGCTGCTCGACCTTCCGCCCGCCGACGACCTGCGCGTCATCGCCGCGACCAGCATCTTCGGGCCGGTGATGACCTCCGCGTTCCTCGCGGCGCGCCAGGAGCTCGGCGTCCTGCTGATGATCGAAGGCGTGCGTCTGAGCATCGAGCACGGCAACACGCCGGTCTCGCCGCTCCTGCACGCGCTGCTCGGCTCGATGGTCGGCGCGCGGTTCGGCATGTACGAGATCGGCCGCGAGTACATGCACGCCGCGCACGCGCGCCTGGAGGCCCTGCAGAACGACGTCCTCGCGGCGCAGACCGGCATCTACGTCGGGCTGGGCAGCAGCTGGACGGACCCCTACGAGGCGTGCCTGCCGCTCCTGCGGAGCGGCCGCGAGTACGGGATGCGCGTCGGCGATCTCGCGCACGTCGCGTTCTGCGCCTTCTTCGTCGCCGACTTCCGCCTCGCCGCGGGCGAGCCGCTCGACGACGTGCTGCGCGAGTGCGACACGCAGCTGCCGTTCGCCGACGAGATGAAGCTCCCCGACCACCGCGACGCGATCCTCATCGTCGAGCGGGCGGTGCGCAGTCTGCGCGGGGAGACGTCCGCGCTGGGCGAGTACGCCGACGCGACGTTCGACGACGAGGCGTTCCAGGAGCGCTGGCGCACCATCCGCCTGCCGTACTTCCATGCGCTCGACTGGGCTCATCGTGGGATGGTCCGCGTGATCGCGCATCAGCCTGAGCAGGCGCTCGCCGCAGCGGAGGCGTTCGATGGCCTGCGGTGGGCGGTCGCCTACAACCCCGTGCTCGGCCTGGAGGAGGTGTGGGGCGCGCTCGCCCGCGCGCTTGCCTGGGACGACGCGCCCGCCGAGCGTCGCGACGAGCTGCGCGCGCGGATCGCCGCGTCGCTGCATCAACTCGAGGCGTGGGCGCACCACGCGCCGGCGAACTTCGAGCCGCACGCGCGGCTCGTCAGCGCGGAGCTCGCGCGGATCGAAGGCCGCCACGACGACGCCGTGCTCGCCTACGAGCAGGCCGTCGCGTCCGCCCGCGCCTTCGGGCGCCTGCACCTCGAGGCGCTCGCGTGGGAGCGCGCCGGCCGGCACAACCTCGCGCGCGGCGTGACGTCGCTCGCCCACGCGTGCCTGCGCGAGGCGCGCGAGGGATGGGCGCGGTGGGGCGCGCACGCGAAGGTCACCGCGCTCGACGAGGAGTTCCCGTCGCTCTGGCCCGCCGCCGGCCTCGGGACGGGCGCCGACACCGGGCTGGACATGCTCGCGGTCGCGCGCGGCTCGCAGGCGATCTCGGGCGAGCTCGATCTCGAGGAGCTGCCGATGACGCTCCTGCGCATCGCGGTGGAGGCGGCGGGCGCGCAGGCGGGCCGGCTGCTGCTGGCC
The DNA here is from genome assembly GCA_945878865.1 of Bifidobacterium breve. Lineage (GTDB taxonomy): Bacteria > Actinomycetota > Thermoleophilia > Solirubrobacterales > Solirubrobacteraceae > Svornostia. Next base: position 8,332 of record CAMCUD010000004.1, read on the forward strand.
GAGGGCGACGACCCCCAGGTGGTCGCCGTCGCCGAGGTCCAGGCGGGGGAGATCCGGGTGCGCCGACCGCCGGCCGGCACCGACATCGACCTGCCGCGTGGCGTCACCGACTACGTCTCGAGGACGGGCGAGCGGGTGCTGCTCAGCGACGCGCGCACCGATCCCACGTTCAGCGCCGATCCCGTGATCGCCGCGCGCGGCATTCGCTCGCTGCTCTGCCAGCCGATCCTGCGCGACAACAAGCTGCTGGGGATGCTCGTGCTCGAGCACGGCCTCGTCGACCATGCGTTTACGTCCAGCCGCCTGACGGCCATCGAGATCCTCGCTGCGCAGGCGGCGATCTCGGTCGAGACCGCGCGGCTCTACCGCGACGTGCACGAGGAGGTCCGGATCCGCCGGCTGACCGAGACGGAGCTGCGCGCCAGCGAGGAGCAGTTCCGCACGCTCGTCGAGTCGGCGCCGGACGGGATCGTGATCGCCGACGACCGCGGGCGCATCGTGCTCGTCAACTCGCGGATCGAGCAGCTCTTCGGCCACCCCCGCGATTCGCTCGCCGGCCAGCCGGTCGAGGAGCTCGTGCCCGACATCGAGTGGGTCGCCGCCGCGCGCGGGGCCGACGCGGGCGCCGCGCTGGAGGTCGAGCGCACGGGGAGGCGCCGCGACGGCGCGCCCGTTCCGGTCGAGGTGACGCTCAGCCCGCTCGAGCGCCCGGGCGGCGTCTGGACGATCGGGATCGTCCGCGACATCACCGAGCGGCGGCGCCTCGAGCACGAGCTCGAGCACGCCGCCGACCACGACCCGCTGACCGGCCTGTTCAACCGCCCGCGGTTCGAGCGCGAGCTCGGGCAGGCGCTCGAACGCGTCGAGCGCAGCGGCACCGCGGCCGTCCTGCTGGTGCTCGACCTCGACCATCTGCGCGACATCAACGACAGCCTCGGCCCGCAGGTCGGCGACGAGCTCATCCGCGCGCTTGCCCGTGCCCTGCGCGAGCGGCTGCGCCCCGCCGACGTCCTCGCCCGGCTGGGCGGCGACGAGTACGCGCTCATCCTCACCCGGGTCGACGTCGACGCGGCCCTCGCCGTGGCCGAGGAGCTCCTCGACCTCGTCCGCCACCACGCGCTGCTGAGCGAAGGCGCGCGCGTGCGGACGACGGCGAGCATCGGCATCGCGCCGATCGCCCCGGCCTCGGGCAACGCCCAGGACCTCCTCGCGGCCGCGGACGTCGCGCTCGATCAGGCCAAGGAGGCCGGCCGTGACCGCGCGGTCGTCTACACGCCCGACTCCGGGCGCCGCGCGGCCGAGCGTCACACGTGGGCGGAGCGGATCCGCCGCGCGCTCGAGCACGAGGAGTTCGTCCTGCACGCGCAGCCGATCCTCGACCTGCATTCCGGCGAGGTGACCCACAGCGAGCTGCTCATCCGCATGCGCGACGGCGACGCGCTCGTCCCGCCGGCGGACTTCCTGCCGACCGCCGAGCGCACGGGGCTCATCACGGCGATCGACCGCTGGGTCATCCGCCAGGCCGCGCGGCTGGCCGCCTCGATCACCGACGGCAGGCGCATCGAGCTCAACCTGTCCGCGAAGTCGCTGGCCGACGGCGGCCTGCCGAGCTATATCGAGCGCGAGGTCGCCGACGCCGGCGCGGATCCCGAGCATCTGGTGTTCGAGATCACCGAGACCGCGGCGATCGCCAACCTGCCGAGCGCCGCTGCGCTGGCCGAGCGGCTGACCGCGCTGGGCTGCCACTTCGCGCTCGACGACTTCGGGGTCGGCTTCGGCAGCTTCTACTACCTCAAGCGGCTGCCGCTGCACTACATCAAGATCGACGGCGACTTCATCCAGTCGCTCACGCGCAGCCCGACCGACCAGCACGTGACGAAGGCGATCGTCGGGGTCGCGCAGGGTCTGGGGCTGCGCACCATCGCGGAGTTCGTCGAGGACGCCGAGACGCTGGCGCTCCTGCGCACCTACGGCGTGGACTTCGCGCAGGGCTTCCACGTCGGGCGCCCCGGGCCTGTCGCCGGCTGACGCCGGGCGCCCGGTTACGTTGTCGCGCGTGACGACGGCGATTGTGCACGGATGACGATCAACGAGGTGCTCGCGCGCACCCGCGCGGGCGGCGTCGCGCACGCGGAGCTGACCGCCGAGCGGCGGGGCACCGGCCGCGTGCGCTTCACCGGCATCGTCGACTTCGACCGGGGGCTGACAACCCTCGAGCGCGAGGAGCCCGCCGATCGTCCGCTGTGGGTCGAGCTCACGGGCACGGAGGTCGGCCTGACCGCGGGCGGCGAGCCGGAGGAGCGCGTCGTCCTCGAGGAGTGGGCGGGCCGGGACATCGGGCGCTCGGGGGCCGGGCTGCTCAGCCTCCTCGACGCGGTCGCCGGCCGCGCCGTGCCCGCCGGAGATGAGGAGATCGCCCTCGATCGCCCGCTGGCCTGGGCGTGCGCCGTGACCCGCACGGTCACGGGGATCCCGGTACGCGGGCGCGCGCTCCGAGTCGCGGTCGCGCCGGACGGCCGGCTGGCCTGCGTCGAGGTGCTCGAGCAGGGCCGCGTGCGCCGCCGCACCGCCGTGACGCACGCGCTGCGCCTGTTCGACTGGCGCGCGTAGAACACCCGTCCACCCACCCCCTCAAGGCGCGGCGGCGGCGGCCGACGACAGGGATCGACACCGGTTCCCTCCCCGGCGTCACCCCTCCACAAGATGATTCGCCTCCGCTTCACGGCCGCCCTCGCGGCTGTCGTCACCTGCATGCTGCTCCCCGCCGCCGCCCTGGCGGCGGAGGGCACGAAGACCGCGCCCGCCAAGCCCACCGGGGAGAACACCCCGATCAAGGCGGCGGACACGGGCAGCCAGGCGGTGCAGTCCTCCTCGACCGGCGGCAGTCTCGTCCGCACCTTCGTCGGGCTGGCGATCGTCCTGGCCGTCATCTACGGCCTCTACTGGGTGCTCAAGCAGGTCAAGGCCAGCCGTGAGGAGGCCACCCGCGGCGACGCGCTCGCCCCGGTCGCCTCGATCGGCCTGGGCCCGAACCGCTCGCTGCACCTCATCCGCGCCGGGTCGGACTACATCCTCGTCGGCGCCGGCGAGCACAGCGTCACGCAGATCCGCACGTACTCGCTCGCCGAAGCGGTCACCGCGGGGCTCGTCCCCGACCCGAGCGACGAGCCCGCCGAGGACGTCGCCCCCGCCGCCCCCGGCGCGGCGCTGCCCGCGCTGCTCGGCGCCGTCACCGGGGCGTGGCGCCGCCCGGCGAAGCCGAAGCCGAAGGCCCCGGCCGCCCCCGCGAAGCGCCCGGCGTTCTCCATGCAGGCCGCGCTCGGCTCCCTCCGTGAGAAGACGGTGCGCTCGTGAGCGGCGACGGCTCCAACGCGCTGCAGATCCTCTTCCTCGTCGCGGCGATCGGCCTGATCCCGGCGCTGCTGTTCTGCGTCACCGGGTTCACCCGCATCCTCGTCGTGCTCGGCTTCATCCGCACCGGCCTGGGCACGCCGACCGCCCCGCCGAACCAGGTGCTCGTCGGCATCGCGCTGTTCCTCACGTTCTTCGTGATGGCCCCGACCTTCAAGGAGATCAAGACCACGGCGGTCGACCCGCTGATGGACAAGAAGATCACCCAGGTCCAGGCGATCGAGCGGGCCGAGAAGCCGCTGCGCCAGTTCATGTTCGAGCAGACGAGCGACCGCGACATCGCGCTCTTCATGAAGCTCGGCGATCTCAAGCCGCCGGCCACCCGCAAGGACGTCCCGACCTACGTCCTCATCCCCGCCTTCATCATCAGCGAGCTCAAGACGGCGTTCCAGATCGGATTCCTGATCTTCCTGCCGTTCCTCGTCATCGACCTCGTCGTCGCCTCGACGCTCATGTCGATGGGCATGGTGATGCTGCCGCCGACGTTCATCGCCCTGCCGTTCAAGATCCTGCTGTTTGTCCTGGTCGACGGGTGGAACCTCGTCACCCAATCCCTGGTGGAGAGTTTCAGTTGACCAGCGACACCGTCATCAGCGTCATGACGACCGCGATGGAGCTCGCGCTGAAGGTCTGCGCGCCGATCCTCATCGTCGGCCTCGTCGTCGGCGTGATCATCTCGATCTTCCAGGCGATCACGCAGATCCAGGAGCAGACGCTCACGTTCGTCCCCAAGCTCCTGGCGACCGCGGCGGTCATGGTCGTCGCCGGTCCCTACCTGCTCAACGAGCTCGTGACGTACACGCAGGAGCTCTGGCGGTCGATCCCGACCCTCATCGGATCGTGACCGGGACCTCCCAGACCACGCTGACCTACCTGCTCCAGCAGTTCGGCGAGCAGAAGGTCCTCGGCTTCTTCTGCGTCATGGCGCGCTGCATGCCCCTGTTCCTCGTCGCGCCGCTGTTCAGCTCGCGGTCGCTGCCGCCTCGCGTGCGCGGCATCGCGGCGGTCGCGATCGCGATCGGCCTCACGCCGGTCGTCACGAAGGGCGTGAAGATGCCCGAGGACACCGCCGCGATCTTCTTCCTGCTGGGCAAGGAGATGATCGTCGGCTTCTCCTTCGCGTTCGTCATCAGCTGCCTGTTCGCGGCGGTGTCGACGGCGGGCACGCTGCTGGACTTCAGCGTCGGCTTCTCGTTCGGCGCGACGATCGACCCGCTGTCGGGCAACAACAACGCGGTCATCGCGCAGATGTACCTCATGTTCGCCACGGCGATCTTCGTGGTCGTCGGCGGCGTCGAGTGGGTCATCCAGGGCTTCGCGCGGACGTACGACATCGTCGGCATCGACCAGATGCCGTCGCTCGACGCGATGGTCGACGGCGCGGTCGACGCGTTCGTGCAGATCTTCGTCTCGGCGATCGAGATCTGCGGCCCGATCGTCATGGCGCTGATCATCACCGACGCCGCGTTCGGCATGGTCAGCCGCGTCGCGCCGTCGCTCAACGTCTTCGCCGTCGGCTTCACCGTGAAGATCGGCGTCGGCCTCGTGCTGCTCATGCTCACCTTCCCGTTCGTGGGCGGCTGGGTCGGCGACCAGGTCCAGGCCTCGGTCACCGAGGCGCTCCGCACCCTCAAGGTCGCGGGCTAGGGGGTGACGAGGCGTGGCCGGTGAGAAGACCGAGAAGGCGACACCCAAGAAGCGCCAGGAAGCGCGCGATCAGGGGCAGGTCGCCAAGTCGCAGGACCTCAACGCCGCCGTCGTGACGATCGTCGGCCTGTTCGTCGTCGCGATCACCGGGCCGAAGATGGTCGGGGTCATGGGCGAGGCGATGCAGGACATCCTCGCCGGCATCGCCAACCCGCAGACGGTCAATCGCAAGGGCATCGGGCCGCTCATGGCCACCGCGGGCAAGGCGTGGATCCAGTGCTTCATCCCGGTCGCGCTGGCGTGCACCGTCGCCGCCGTCGCGATCCTCGTCGCCCAGGTCGGCTTCAAGATCACGCCCAAGGCGCTGCAGCCCAAGCTCACGAAACTCAACCCGGTCGCCGGCGCCAAGCAGGTCTTCGGGCCCAACGCGGCGGTCGAGGGCATCAAGTCGATCCTCAAGGTCGTCTTCGTGGCGGGGCCCGCCCTCATCGTCCTGTGGCCCGTGATGCCGCAGATCGCCTCGATGGTCGGCATCGGCCCGATCGAGCTCGGCACGCTGACGATGAGCCTCATCATGAAGATCGCGCGCAACGTCGCGGTCGCCTACATCGTGCTCGGCATCGCCGACTACATCTGGCAGAAGCACCGCACGGAGAAGTCCATGAAGATGGACAAGCAGGAGGTCAAGGACGAGGCGAAGAACATGTCGCTCCCCGCCGAGGTCAAGGCGGCGCAGAAGAAGCGGCAGTTCGAGCTCTCCCGGGCGCGCATGATGGCGGCGGTTCCCGACGCGGACGTCGTCGTGACCAACCCGACGCACTTCTCCGTCGCGCTGAAGTACGGCGACGGCATGGTCGCACCCGAGGTCGTCGCCAAGGGCCAGGACCTCGTCGCGCTGCGCATCCGCGAGATCGCCGCCGAGCACGGCGTCCCGGTCATCCCCGACCCGCCGCTGGCCCGTGGCCTGCACAAGAGCGTCGAGGTCGGCCGGCAGATCCCCGAGGACTTCTTCCAGGCCGTCGCCCAGGTGCTGGCCTTCGTCTACCGGACCCGCCCGATGCGTGAGCAGGTGGCCGCATGAACCCGGCGATGAAGCGCTTCGCCAAGCACACGGACATCGCGGCGGCGCTGGTCGTCGTGATGGTCGTCGTGATGATGATCGTCCCGCTCCCGCCGTTCGTGCTGGACTTCCTCATCACGATCAACATCAGCGTCGCGCTGGCGACCGTCATCACGACGCTGTACGTGCCCAAGCCGCTGGACTTCTCGGCGTTCCCGTCGCTGCTGCTGCTGACGACGCTGTTCCGGCTGGCGATCAACATCAGCGTCACGCGCCTGATCCTGCTGCACGGCGACGCCGGTCACGTCGTCGAGGCGTTCGGCAACTTCGTCGTCGGCGGCAACGTGGTCGTCGGCCTCATCATCTTCCTGGTCCTCATCATCATCCAGTTCATGGTCGTCACGGCCGGCGCGGGGCGCGTCGCCGAGGTCGGCGCCCGCTTCACGCTCGACGCGATGCCGGGCAAGCAGATGGCGATCGACGCCGACCTGAACAACGGCCAGATCACCGAGGACGAGGCGCGCGAGCGCCGCGAGGAGATCCAGAGCGAAGCCGACTTCTTCGGCTCGATGGACGGCGCCTCGAAGTTCATCAAGGGCGACGCGATGGCCGCGATCGTCATCACCGTCATCAATCTCATCGGCGGCATCATCATCGGCGTCGTCCAGCAGGGGATGCCGTTCGGCGAGGCCGCGCAGCACTTCTCGCTGCTGACCGTCGGTGACGGCCTGGCGGCGCAGATCCCGGCGCTGCTCATCAGCGTCGCGATGGGCATCATCGTCACGCGCGCCGCGGACACCGGCGGGGACCTCGGCTCCGACCTGGCGGGCCAGCTCGTCAAGCAGCGCAAGGCGCCGCTGGTCGCCGGCGGCGTGATCATGGCGTTCGCGCTGGTGCCCGCCCTGCCAAAAATCCCGTTCCTGGTGATCGGCGGCGGATTCTTCTACCTGGGGTGGATGCTCAATCAGGAGGCCAAGAAGCGGGATGCCGCGGAGCTTGAGGCCGCGCAGCAGGAGGCGCTGCCGGCACCCAAGCCCGCGCAGGAGGACCCGCGTGCCGCCCTGAACATCGACCCGCTGGAGCTTGCGATCGGGTTCGGCCTCGTGCCGCTCGTCGACTCCGGCAGCGGCGGCACGTTGCTTACGAGGGTGAGCAACGTCCGCCGTCAGATCGCCGCCGAGCTCGGCACCGTGATCCCCTCCGTGCGGATCCACGACGAGATCGGCCTCGGCTCGCACGAGTACGTCCTGCGGGTGCGCGGCGCGGAGGTCGCGCGCGGGCAGGTCATGGCGGGCCACCAGCTCGCCCTGGACTCGGGCGACGCCATCGGGGAGCTCCCGGGCATCCCGACGCGGGAGCCCGCGTTCGGCCTGCCGGCGCTCTGGATCGCCGATGAGGCACGCGCCGAGGCGGAAGCGAGGGGGTACACCGTCGTGGACGCCGAATCCGTGCTCGTGACGCACCTGACGGAGACGATCCGCTCGCATGTCGCCGACCTCATGACGCGCCAGGACGTCAGGCAGCTTCTTGACGGACTCAAGGAAACCAACGCAGCTGTCGTTGAGGAAGTGGTGCCTGACCTGCTTTCCGTCGGTGAGATCCAGCGCGTGCTGCAGGCCCTCCTGCGCGAGGGCGTGTCGATCCGCGACCTCGGCGCGATCGTCGAGACCGTCGGGGACCGGGCGCGGGTCACCCGCGACCCGCAGCTGCTCGCCGAATACGCCCGCCAGGCGCTCGGCCGCGCGATCGTCGGCCCGCACCTCGACGAGGAGGCCCGGCTGCGCGCGATCGCGCTCGACCCGGCGGTCGAGCAGGAAGTCTCCGACGCGATCGCGCAGACCCCGGACGGCGAGTACCTCGCCATGGATCCCAGCCGGGCGCAGGCCCTCGTGCAGGCGCTTGCCGCCTACTCCGAGGAGGCCTTCTCGCTCGGCCGCCGCCCGGTCGTGCTGTGCAGCAGCCGGATCCGCCGCCATCTTCGCCGTCTGCTCGAGCAGGCGGTGCCCCAGCTCTCCGTGTGCGCGTACAACGAGATCGCGCCCGGGATCAACGTCGAGACCATCGGAGTGGTGACTGCATGACGACCCAGGTGAAGACCCGCAAGTACCAGGGCGGCTCGCTCGACGAGGTCCTGCCCAAGATCCGCGAGGAGCTGGGCGACGACGCGATCGTCGTGCGCCAGCGCGAGGGTCTCACCGGCGGGGTCGGTGGGTTCTTCCAGAAGCGCTGCGTCGAGGTCGAGGCGCGCCCGGGCGCTGAGCCGCAGCCCGCGCCGCAGAGCGGCGGGTTCTCCGTCACCGACGGCCCGCAGGTCGGTCCCGACGGCACGACCCCCGCGCCCTCCGGCTCGCAGTCCGAGGTCACCGCGTCGGTCGCCGAGGCGATGCTCGCGCAGGCGGGTTCGGCCGGATTCGGCGCGCAGCTCGCCGACGCCCAGCAGCGCCAGGAGGCCGAGCCCGAGACCTTCGCCCCGCCGGTCGCGCCCGCTCCGGCGCCCGTCCCTGAGGCCGCGCCGGGCACGGTCGGCAGCGCGCTGTCCGTTGACGACCTCCTGGGGAACGCCGCGCCCGCGCCCGCCCCGGTGCGCGCGCGCGGCGTGACCTCGCCGCAGGTCGACGCGAGCCCGGCGGCCGCCGCCGCGCCGGCGCCGGCGCCTGCCCCGGCTCCCGAGCCCGCTCCGGCTCCTGAGCCCGTCGCCGCGGCGCCCGCGCCGACGACCATCGCCGCTCCGGCGTCGCCCGCGCCCGTCGCCGAACCCGGCGCGCGGCAGGCCCGCGCCGAGCGGGCGATCGACACGCTCGCCGACCGCGGCCTCGCGCGCGGGTTCTCCGAGGACCTCGTCGACGCCGTCATGGCCTTCCGGGTCCCGCTGCAGCCCGGCGCCCGCCTCTCGACCATCGTCGCCCGCGAGCTCGCCCAGAAGATCCCGACGCTTCCGCTCGCGCGCCCCGGCGTCACCGCCTGGGTCGGAACCGGCGGCAGCGGGAAGACGAGCACCGTCGCGGCGTTCGCCCGCGCCAACGCCGAGCACGGCGGCCTCGCGGTCGCGTGCATCTCGCTGCGCACGCCGGACGGCGGCGCGACGCTGCGCACGGCGCTGCAGGGCACCGCCGTCGAGGTCCACGTGCCCGCGGATGACGCGCAGGCCGCCGAGCTCGTGAGCCGGCTGACCGCGTCGGGCTTCACCGTGGTCGTGGACACCCCCGCGGTGTCGCCCCGCAGCGAGGCCGAGATCAAGTCGCTGGCCCGGCGCCTGCGCAAGATCGGCGTCCAGGACGTCCATCTCTGCGTGTCGGCGACTGTCGGCCTGCAGGTCGCCCAGGACGTCGTCGCGGCGACCGCGAGCCTCAAGCCCGTCGCTCTGACGATCACCCACGGCGACGAGACCGACCGCATCGGCGCGGCCGTCCAGCTCGCCGTCGATGCGGGCCTGCCGATCTCCTACACGCACGAGGCCGGCGCCACGGGCCGGGGCCTGCGGGCCGCCGACCCGGCCGAGCTGGCGAAGGCGCTCATCGGGTGAGCTGAGGAGACGCGATGGGCCTTTCGACCGGCACGAAGCAGAGCGAGCCGTACACCATCCACGACCACCCGCGGGCGATGCGCAGCATCGAGACCACGCGGTCGTGGGCGGCGCTCTTCACGTTCGCAGTCGGCGGGCTGCTGTCCTACCAGGCCGGCTCCACGCTGTTCGACGCGCTCGCCCGCGGGATCATCGCGGGCTCCGTGATGTTCCTGCTCGCGTGGGGCGTCTCGGTGATGGTCTGGCGCGAGCTCGTCCGCGCGGAGCTCGTCAAGGCGCGCGAGGACATCCGCGAGCGCCGGCAGAAGGCGCGCGAGGCGATCATCGAAGCCCAGCGGGCGGCGGCGGAGCGCCACGCCAAGTAGCCGAGGTGATGCCGCGTGGCCTACGACCGCATCGAGCCGATCGGCCCGAATGACCCGTTCGACCGGGTCGCCCGCATCCAGCGGGTGCACCGGCGGACGCCGCGCGAAGAGGAAGAGGAGCGCGAGGAGCGGCGCCGCGAGCAGCGTGAGCGCGATCTCGAGCGTGCGAAGAAGCAGCAGGCCCGGCGGGACGGTCCCCCCGACGACGGCCACCCCCACGTCGACGTGCAGGCCTGAAGGAACCCACCAGCCATGACCATCCCCATCACCCTCGTCAGCGTCCTGCAGGGCGCCCCCGACCGCGCACTGCGCAGCCTCGCGTCCCTCGCCGGCCTGCGTGATGCGCCCGAGCACGACGTCGTCCTCGTCGCCGACGGGGCCGTCGGCCTCGACGATCTCCTCGCGCGCGTGGAGGGCGACGTGCGCATCGTTCGCCGTCCCGAGCGCGGCGGCGTCCTCGCGGCGCTCACGGACGCGCTCGACGGGCTCGACGACGCGACCCGCGTCGTCCTGCTGCGCGACGCGCCCGAGGTCACGCCCAGCTTCCTCGGCCCGCTCGTCGCACCGCTCACCGACGACAGCTGCGCCGCCGCCACCGCCGGCGGGCCGGAGGGACTCGTCGCGCCGGTCGCCGCGCACGTCCTCGCGGCGCGCGCCGGCACGCTGCGCGCCGCCCTGCCGCAGGCGACGGCGCACCCCGTCGCCGAGACCCTCGCGATGGGCGCGCTGGTCGCGGCGCTGGCCGCGCACGGCAGCATCGAGCCGGTGGGCGCGAGCGTCGTGCTCCCCACCGCTGGCACCCGCCTGCCTGCCGGCCTGGGTGAGGCGCCCGAGCTCAGCATCGTCATCCCCACCCTGGACGCCGCCAGCGACCGTGTCCGGGACGCGATCGAGGCGCTCGCCGAGCGCACGGACGCGCCGCACGAGGTCATCGTGGTGGACAACGGCGCAGCCCCGCAGGGCTTCACCGCGCCGGTCAACGCCGGCCTGCGCGCGGCGCGCGGCGCCTACCTCGTGGTGATGAACGACGACGTCGAGGTCCTGCCCGGGTGGTGGGAGCCGCAGAAGGAGGCACTCGACGCTGGCGCCACCGTGACGTTTCCGCTGACGATCGACGGCGCGATGCGCACGGACTTTGCCGCCTGGTGCTTTGCCATGACCCGCGCGACGCTCGACGAGTTCGGCGTGGCGCCCGGGGAGTTCTTCGATCCGGCCCTGTGCGTCTGGTACCAGGACACCGACCTCCTGCACCGCCTGCGGCTGGCCGGCCGGCCGCCGCAGCTCGTCGCCGAGGCGACGATCCGCCACGGGCTCTCGCAGACCGTCGCGACGCCCGACCCGGCGCTGCGGGCCTGGATCGACGCGCGGATCCTCGAGGACAAGGCCGCGTTCGAGTCGCGGTGGGGCACGAACGTCGCCGGGGCCGCGCGGTGATCGGCTTCGCCTGCTGCGTGGGCGACCAGGGCAAGTTCGCCCGGTACGCCCTTCCCGGCCTCCGTCTCGCCGCCGAAGCGGACGCCGTCATCGCCGACACGACGGCGGAGGGCTCGATCGCCCCGGCGTACAACGAGATCCTCGACGCGTTCGCTTCGATGGACGGGCTCGAGGCCCTCGTCCTGCTGCACGAGGACTGCGAGATCGTCGTCCCCGACTTCTGCGCGCGCGTGCGCGCGGAGCTCGCCGATCCCGATGTGGCGATCGTCGGCGCGGTCGGAGCGATCGGCGTCACGAGCCTGCGCTGGTGGGAGGGCGCCGGCCGCGGCCACGTCCGCGAGACCCGCGGCATCGTGGACTTCGGCGGGGGCGCCCACGACGTCGACGCGGTCGACGGCCTGCTCATGGTCCTGTCGCCCTGGGCGGTGCGCGAGCTGCGCTTCGACACCGGCTACGAGGGCTTCCACGCGTACGACATCGACCTCTGTTTCGCCGCCCGCGAGCGCGGCAAGCGGGTGCGCGTGGCCGACCTCCCCGTCGTGCATCACACAAAGGGGGGATACGGCGACGAGGCGGCGTACGCCCGGGCGGACCAGCGTTTTCGGGAGAAATGGCATTTCGCCCCGGCCGAACGTCCAGATCGCGCGGACGCCGCGTAAAGCTTCTCCCCAGGACGCCGATCAATCAGCATGCAGGGCGACAGGAGTTGCCCGGCACACATAGCAGGAGCCGGCCACATGGATGTGGCTGGCGGGACTTTCCACTCATTCGTCACAAGGAGCGACGACGATGTCCCTTCGCATCAACACCAATGTTGGCGCGCTCAACGCGTACAACAACCTCAACCGCACGTCGGCGCAGATGGAGAAGTCGCTGACGAAGCTCTCCTCGGGCTACCGGATCAACAGCGCCGCGGATGACGCGGCCGGTCTGAGCATTTCCGAGCGGATGCGCGGTCAGATCCGCGGCCTCAACCAGGCCACGCGGAACATCTCGGACGGCATCTCCATGGTGCAGACCGCTGAGGGTAACCTCACCGAGGTCCACAGCATGCTCCAGCGCGTTCGCGAGCTGGCGGTGCAGTACCAGAACGCCACCGTCTCGACGTCGGATAAGACGGCGATCTCGTCCGAGGTCACGCAGCTCACGAACGAGATCGAGCGCATCGGCTCGACGGCGAAGTTCAACGGCATCTCGCTGCTGAACAACACCAACTCGTTCGCGTTCCAGGTCGGCTCGGACGACGGTCAGACGATCTCCGTCTCGGCCATCTCGGTCGGCGCGCAGGTCGGCACGATCAACCTGTCCTCGGCGGGCTCGATCTCGGCGATTGACGCCGCGATCAACAACATCTCGGCTGCCCGCGCCGACTTCGGTGCGGTCCAGAACCGACTCGAGCACACGTTCGAGGCGCAGACGGTCTACGCCGAGAACCTCACGGCCGCTGAGTCGCGGATCCGTGACGTGGATATGGCGCAGGAGATGGTCAAGTTCACCAAGAACCAGATCCTCACCCAGGCGGCCCAGTCCATGCTGTCTCAGGCGAACCAGGCCCCGCAGGGTGTCCTGCGTCTGCTCGGGTAGTCGGCAGCTCTGAAGACGACTTGAACGGGCGGCCTCCGGGCCGCCCGTTTGGTCGTTCTCCATCGTCTCCCCGTCCGGGGGACTGAAGTTCTCCTCACGCCTGCCGATTTGCGCGGGTGATGAGTGGTGTTGAAGCTGTGCTCGCGCGGATCGCCGAGCTCCAGACCGCGTTGGCTCCCCGCCAGAAGGCGACCGGGAACTTCGCGACCGCGTTGCAGCAGGCGACGTCGGGCGGCACCGCGACCCTCACTGCGCCGGTGGCCGGCGCGCAGCCGCTGACCCCGGTCGGTATGCCAAGCGTGCAAGGCGTCCCTGGCGCTGCGCCGGTGGCCGGCAACGGCGTCGGCGCGCGCATGGTCCAGATCGCGCAGGCGGAGGTCGGCCAGGCCGAGCAGCCGCCCGGCTCCAACGACTCGCCGCGCATCGCCGAGTACCGCACCGCCACGGCGGGCAGCGGCGTCGGGCCGTGGTGCAACTACTTCGTCTCGTGGGTGGCCAAGCAGGCGGGCGCGCCGCTCGGCGAGGCCCAGCAGGGCTTCGGGCTCGTCGACGCGTGCTTCGCCTGGGCCCAGCGGACCGGCCGCTCGTACCAGCTGGGCGCCGGCCGCACGCCGCAGCCCGGCGACCTCATCGTCTGGGACGAGCACATCGGCATGGTCGAGCGCGTGCTGCCCGACGGGAAGATCCAGACCATCGAGGGCAACTCCTCGAACCAGGTCAGCCGCCGGGTGCATGGTCCCGACGGCGACGCCGCGGTCGGTTTCATCAAGATGTCCTAACCGAAAACGAGGATGACGGGGATGTCGCTTAACCGGAGCGGCACTCGCGCCGATCATCTCAACAGCGCTGGTCAGCGACTTCTGCGCGATCAGGCGGACATGGGCTCAGTCGCTGCCAGCTGGACCGACCTCTTCACCCGGAAGGACTCTCGATGTCGAACCTCCGTATCGGTCTGCGTACGAAGCTCTTTGCCACCGCGGCGCTGTTCGTGACGCTGCTCCTCGTGCTCGGCCTGGTCGCGCTGCATCAGATGCACGAGTTGCGCACGGTCGCCGATGACCTCGCCGCGCAGGACTTGAGCGGCGCCGATCGAGCCCGGCTCGACGCCGAGGCGGCGGCCGACTACTCGACGGCGCGTCTCGAGGTCGTCGTCGTGACGCTGCTGGCGGCCGGCGTCGGCTTCGGGTTCCTGGCGGTGATCGCCCGCGGCATGATGCGGACCCTTCGTGATGCCCGCGACCGCCTGGAGATGCTGCGCGACCACTGCACGACGGACCTCAAGCTCGCGCTGGAGGCCGTCGCCAACGGCGACCTGACCGTGGGCGTCACGCCCGTCACGCCTCTGATCACCCGGTTGCCCAACGACGAGCTCGGCGACCTGGCCCGCGCGATCAACGGTCTGCGCGACAACACCGTCGGCTCCGTCGAAGCCTACGAGGAATCCCGACTCTCGCTGAGCGGCATGATCGGCAAGGTCGCCGAGTCCGCATCTGGCCTGTCTGCCTCCTCGCAGCAGATGGCGGCGACCTCCGATGAGGCAGGCCGCGCCGTGACGGAGATCGCGGGTGCGATCTCGCAGGTCAGCGCCGCGACGACCGATTCGGCGCAGCACGCCCAGGATGCGGCGGAGGTCGCCGGCGAAGCGCGCCACGCCGCCGAGGAGGGCACCGCTGCGGTCGTGCGGGCCAGCGAGGCGATGGAGTCCGTCCGCGCCGCCTCGACCCACGCGAGTGCCGTGATCCAGGAGCTCGGCGCCAAGAGCGAGCGCATCGGCGGCATCGTCGAGACGATCACGTCGATCTCCGAGCAGACGAACCTCCTCGCACTGAACGCCGCGATCGAAGCCGCGCGCGCCGGGGAGCAGGGCCGCGGCTTTGCGGTCGTCGCTGACGAGGTCCGCCAGCTCGCCGAGGAGTCGCAGCAGGCGGCGCGCTCGATCGCGACGCTCATCGGGGAGATCGAGGCCCAGACCCAGCAGGCCGTCACCGTTGTCGAGCAGGGCGCCGCGCGCAGCGAGGAGTCGGCCGTGACCGTGACCGAGGCCAAGGACGCGTTCCTGCGCATCGACGCCGAGGTGGAGAACGTCGCGACGCGGATCGCGCAGATCGCGGCCGCGACGGAGCAGTCGTCGGCCTCGACCGAGCAGGTGTCCGCCGCAACCGAGGAGACGAGCGCGTCGGCCGAGCAGGCAAGCGCGAGTGCGCAGTCGCTGGCGTTCACCGCCGAGGAGCTGCACAACCTGGTGCTGCAGTTCCGCTGCGCGCAGGCCGAGGCGGCCTAGAACCGCAGGTCGCGCACGGTCACGACGCCCGCGGCGTCGGTGATCGTGCCGACCCTGCGCGTGCCCGGGTGGTGCGCGGCGAGCACGGCGACGGCGTCGTCGGCGCGGTCCTCCGGGACGACGGCGATGAAGCCGCAGCCCATGTTGAAGACCTCCCACATCTCACGCTCGTCGACGCCGCCCAGGCGCTGGACGGCCTCGAACACCGGCAGCACGGGCAGGGGCTCGTCGATCGCGTAGCCCACCTCGGTGTTCAGCCGCGGGAGGTTGAGGACACCGCCGCCGGTGATGTGCGCCAGGCCGGTGACCGGGATGTCGCTGCGGATGAGGTCGAGCGCCGCGCGCACGTAGATCGCGGTGGGCTCGAGCAGCGCGTCGGCGACGGTCTCCCCGAGGCCGTCGGGCGTGTCGTCGAGGCCGAGGCCGCCGTCCTCGAGGAGCGCGCGGCGTGCGAGCGTGTAGCCGTTGGAGTGCAGGCCGTTGGACGGCACGCCGACGATCGCCTGGCCGGGCCGGATGCGGTCGCCGAGGATGATCTCGTCGATGGCGACGGTGCCGATGGCGGTGCCGCACAGGTCGAAGCCGCCCGGGGACGGGTGGCCGCGGATGACCTCGGGCAGGACCGCGAGCTCGCCGCCGGGGATCTCGATGTTCGCCTGCTCGGCGCCGTCGCGCAGGCCCTGGGCGATCCGGGCGAGACGCTCGCCGTCGGGGACCTCCACAGCGAGGTAGTCGACCATCGCGATCGGCTCCGCGCCGACGCAGACGAGGTCGTTGACGTTCATCGCGATGCAGTCGATGCCGACGGTCTCGAGCCGGTCGGCCTGCTCGGCGACGACGAGCTTCGAGCCCACGCCGTCGGTGCACAGGGCGATGCCGAGGTTCGGTGCGACGCGCAGCACGCTGGCGTAGTGGCCGCTCGGGACGACCGACCGCGAGGGCTGGTCGAGCGAGATGCCCTTCAGGACGCCGACGAGCGAGCCCACGGCATCGTCGGAGCGCTGGATGTCCACGCCGGCCTTGGCGTACGCGTCGGTCACCGCCCCAGCGTACCCGCCGCGACGGCGAGCGCGGAGCGCCATGCCGCCCAGGCCGCGTAGGGCACGCGGTCGATCGCCGGGCGCGCCGGTGACAGCGCCGCCACCGTGACCGCCGCCGCGGCGGCGCCGGCTGCCAGCGCCGGGGCGTCCGTGCGCAGCTCTCCGCGCTTGGCCGAGACGACGGCGCCGCGCGCTGCGGCGGCGAGCATCACGGGGATTCCCGCCGCCCAGGAGAGGTCGCTGGCGGCGGCCCGGTCGTACCCGCGTGCCCGTGCCGCGGCGAGCGTCGCGCCGCGGCGAGAGACGCCGGGGAACAACGCGGCGGCCTGTGCGAGGCCGAGCGCGAGTCCGTCTGCGGCGCCCGCCTCCCGCGCGTGGTCTTTTTCCGTCGCATCCCGACGAGAAAAGACCGTACGGTCGCCCGCGACGAGCGCGGCCGCGCCCACGACGAGGCCGACGGCGATGGCCCGCCGGTGGGCGGCGCGCCGCTCGATGAGATCGGATGCGACCGCGCCCACGACCACCGGCGGCGCCGCGACGAGGATGTGGAACGCCGGCGAGCGCGGCGCCCGCGCGAGCGCGTCGCGCACCGCCCAGGGCAGCGCGACCGCCGTCCCCCCGTGCAGCGCGACCTCCACGATCCGCCGGCGCGTCGGCGGGAGATCGGCCTCAGGCCAGCCCAGCAGCGCCGGCACCAGCGACACGTGCGCCGACGAGCTGACGGGCAACAGCTCGCACACGCCCTGCACCACGCCCAGGGCGGCGGTGCGGCGGGCGCTCAGGCGCATGTCAGCTGCCGGACTCGGCGGCGGGCTCGGCCGGCGTCGGGCCGTCACCGCGGCCGCGCCACCAGCGCACAGCGAGGAACACCGCCACGCCGACGATGACCGCGGCCACCGCGTAGTCGACGTAGTGCAGCTTGTCCTTCCACTGCTCCCAGTTGTCGCCGACCTGCTTGCCGATGAACGTCAGCCCGAACATCCAGGGCAGGCAGCCGAGGAAGGTGAAGATCGAGAACCGCCAGAACGGCATCTTCGCGATGCCCGCGGGCAGCGAGATGAACGTGCGCACGATCGGCAGCATGCGCGTGAAGAAGACGGTCGCCTCGCCGTGGCGCGCAAACCACCGGTCGGCGACCTCGAGGTGGTGCTGCTTGATGAGGATCTTCCGGCCGTGCTTCTCGATGAGGTCCACGCGGCCGAAATAGCCCACGCCGTAGGCGATCCAGGAGCCCACGAGATTCGCGAACGTCCCGACGAGCGTCGCCGCCAGGAGCGAGTACTCGCCCTCGGCGACGTTGAAGCCGGCGAAGAGCATCGTCGCTTCGGACGGGATCGGGATGCAGGCGCTCTCGAGCACCATGAGGACGAAGACGCCCGGCAGCCCGAGATCGCCGACGACGTTCACGGCGAAGTCGACGATCGGGTCGGTGATGGAGGCCAGAACCAGCGAGTTCACGGCTTGGCAGCGTACCGGTCACGCGGATCCGAGCCGCTCCGGCGGTAGTCTCGCCGCCGTGCCCGTCGCGCTGTTCAACCCCGCCGCGCCGCTCGAGCCGCTCGACGCGCAGCTGCGAGCGGCCGTCTCCGACGTGCTCGATCGCAAGCAGTACGTCCTCGGTCCGGAGGTCCACGCGTTCGAGGACGAGTTCGCCGCGTGGCACGGCGCGAAGCACGCCGTCGGGGTCGCGAACGGGACGGAGGCGATCACCATTGCCCTGCGCGCGCTGGGCGTGGGTCCGGGCGACGAGGTCGTCGTCCCGTCGTTCACGTTCTACGCCAGCGCCGAGGCGATCCCGCCCACCGGCGCGACCCCGGTCTTCTGCGACGTCGATCCGCAGACGTACCTCGTCACGGCCGACAGCGTGAAAGCCGCGCTGACCCCGCGCACGAAGGCCGTCGTCGCCGTGCACCTGTTCGGCAACGTCGCGCCGGTCGACGAGATCGCCGCGCTCGGGGTGCCGGTGCTCGAAGACGCCGCGCAGGCGACGGGGTCGCGCACCACCGACGGTCGCTTCACGGGCACGCTGGGCGCCATCGGCACCTTCTCCTTCTACCCGTCGAAGAACCTGGGCGCCTTCGGGGACGGCGGGGCGATCGTGACCTCTGACGACGCGCTGGCCGACCGGGTGCGCAGCCTGCGCTTCCACGGCTCGCGCGACAAGGTCACCTACGAGGAGGTCGGCTACAACTCGCGCCTGGACGAGATCCAGGCGGCGATCCTGCGCGTCCAGCTCCCGCACCTGCAGGCCTGGTGCAGCCGCCGTCGCCAGGCGGGCGCCTGGTACGTCGAGGCCGGGCTGGGCGAGCACGTCGACCTCCCGGTCCCGGCGGTTGGCGCCGACCCCGCGTGGAACCTCTTCGTGGTCGCCCACGATCGCGCCGACGCGCTGCGCGACGCGCTGAACGCCGCCGGGATCGGCGCGCGCGACTACTACCGCCAGCCCGTCCATGAGCAGCAGGCCATGCGCCCCTGGCCGGCGACGGTCCCGCTCCCGGGCACCGCCCAGGCCGCTGCGCGCCATCTCGCCATCCCGATGGGCGCCCACCTGGAGCGCCGTGACGTCGACGAGGTCGTCGCGGCGATCGCCGATGCGCGTCTGGATTGACCTGACGAACAGCCCCCACGTGCTGGTCATGCGGCCGATCGTGGAGCTCCTGCGCGCCGACGGCCACGACGTGCGTGTGACGGCGCGCGACTTCGCGCAGACCCTCGGCCTGCTCGAGCGCTTCGACATCGAGCACGAGGTCGTCGGCCGGCACCGCGGCGGGCGGATCGCGGCAAAGGCCGTCGGCCTGGCGTCGCGGTCGGCGGCGCTGACCCGCTGGGCTGCCCGCAAGAAGTTCGATCTCGCGCTGGGGCACGGCTCGAACGACATCACCGTCGCGGCCGCGATCCTGCGCATCCCGTGCTCGACGACGTTCGACTACGAGTGGGCGAAGGTCCAGCACACCGTCAACTGCCGCCTCGCCCAAGGCGTCGTCGTCCCCGACGTGATCCCGCGGGAGCGCCTCTACCCGTACGGCGCGCGCGGGAAGATCCACGGGTACGCGGGGCTGAAGGAGGAGTACTACCTCCACGACTTCGAGCCCGACCCCGCGATCCTCGACGAGCTGGGTCTCGACCGGGCGCAGCCGATCTCGGTGATCCGCACGCCGCCCGCCGTCTCGCTGTACCACCGGTTCGAGAACGACCTGTTCGCCGGGGTGCTCGAACGGGTCCGCGGCACGCAGGCGGTCGTCCTGCCTCGTACGCCTGAGCAGCGTGAGGAGCTGACGAAGGCCGGCGGCTTCCTCATCCCCGAGCGGGCGATCGACGCGCAGTCGCTCATCGCCTACGCCGACGTCGTCGTGTCGGCGGGCGGGACGATGAACCGCGAGGCGGTGGCGCTCGGCACCCCGGTGTTCACGACCTTCGAGGGCCGGCCCGGCGCGGTGGATGATCGCCTCATCGCGGAGGGCCGGATGCGCCGCCTCGCCGATCCCGCGGAGATCCCGCTGGAGAAGCGCGACGCGTCGGCCGCCGCGGCGCGGATCCGCCGCGACCCGCGGATCCTCTGGAACCTCCTGGCCGCGCCGCTGTCGCGCTAGGCGGCCTGGGCGCCGACGTGGGCGGCGAGGATCTCGAGGATCTCGCGGCCGACGACCTCAGGGGCGCACCGCGTGCGCACGCAGCGGCCGAGCGCGGCGCGGCGGCCGGAGGCGGCGCCGAGGACGACGGGAAGGGTGGCGGCGAGGGTCTCGGGGCCCGCGACGGCGACGAGCTCGCCGAGCACGGCGCCGGCCGGCCCGTCCGCGTCCGCGACGATCGGGGTCGCACCGGCGGCGGCGGCACCCAGCGCGGCGCGCTCGAACGGGTCGTCGGGATCGAGGCAGACGGCGACGTCGTGCGTGGCGGCGAGCGCGATCCAGTGCTGCTCGTCGCCGAACGGGCCGAGCAGCTCGGCACCCGGCAGCGCCGCGGCCACCCGGGCCTCCAGCCCGCGGCCGCGGACGCTCGCGACGAGTGTGATGGGCACGGGCGCGTCGGCCAGGGCGGCAAGCAGCGCATCGGTCCGCTGGAGATCGTGCGCGGGGAGCGCGACGAGCACGCCGCGGCCGCCGCCGCCCGGGGTTGCGGGGGCGAGGATCGCGGGCGGCGCCCACGGGCCGCCGGCGGCGGGCGGGACGGCGGGCAGCAGGAGGGCGTCGGTGTCGACGGGGCTCGTGCGCGGGACGCGCATCCACGTCGGCGCCTTCGTCTGGGCGGCCATCGCGGGCCCGTCGGGCACGTCGACGACGATCGCCTCCTGCGGCAGCGCCCGCCGCAGGCCGCGATCCAGCGCGTCGGCGACCGCGCCCTGCACGCGCGGGCGCACCCACCGAAGGCGGGGCTCGAACGCGACGGCGGGATGGCCGCCGGCCTCGAAGGCGTGCAGCAGCGCCCGCGACTCCGCGCCCGCCGGACCCCACGCCGAGGGGACGCCGTGGACGACGAGCGGGCTGGGCGGCAGGTCGCGGTCCGGGCGCCGGAAGACGAGGTCGCCGTCCCACGCGCGCGCGGCCATCGCCGCGTCCGCGTCGAGCATCTCGCCCCAGGTCGCCAGGAAGCGCTCGGTGTTCGCGTCCTCGCCGTTCGTGGCGCCGCGGGTGAGGCCCTCGTCGTGGACGAACGCGAGATCGCCGCGGTAGACGATCCCGTGCCCGGCCACGCGGACGCGCAGGCACAGGTCGACGTCCTCGAAGCCGTTGCGGTACCCCTCGTCGAACCCGCCGACCTCGCGGAAGACGTCCGCGCGGACGGCGAGGCAGGCGCCCGTGACGACGTCGACGTCATACGTCGCGCGGGCGGCGGCGAGCTCGCCGTCCTGGTGGTGGAAGAGGTGGTAGGGCGCCACGCCGCCGGCATCGCCGACCATCGCGATCGGGCCGTGCTGGAGGGCGCCGTCCGGGTAGACGAGGCGCAGGCCGGCCGCGCCGACGCCGGGCTCGAGCGCCTGCTCGACGAGCGGGACGAGCGTGTCCGGCGCGACGACCGTGTCGTTGTTGAGGAACACGATGACCTCGCCGTTCGCCGCCTCGGCTCCGGCGTTGCAGCCACCACTGAAGTTGCGGTTCTCCGGCAGCGCGACGACGCGCACGAGCGGGGCCCAGCGGGCGAGCATCTCCAGCGTGTCGTCCGGTGACGCGTTGTCGGCGACGACGATCTCGAAGGTCCCGCGCTCCAGCTCCGGGCCGAGCGTTGCGCGCAGGCTCTCCAGGCAGCGCTCGGTGACGGCGGACTCGCCCCAGGTGACGAGGACGATCGATGCCAGCGGGCGCGCGCTCATCGTCCTGAGATTCGCCCGCACGAGGCGGACCTTGAGTGAAGCCCTCGCGCGCGCGGCCGATGAAGGGGGCGTGAGCTTCGTTCCCCGTGTCAGCTGCGTCATCACCGCCTACAACGTCGGCCCCTACATCGGCGCGGCCGTGCAGAGCGCCCTCGACGTCGACTGGCCGGCCGACCGCTTGGAGATCGTCGTCGTGGACGACGGCTCCACGGACGAGACGCCGGAGATCCTCCGCGGCTTCGGCGACCGCATCCGCGTGATCACCCAGGACAACCAGGGCTTCAACGCCGCGATGACCGTGGGGCTGCAGGCCGCCACAGGTGACTACCTCACGATGCTCGACGGCGACGACGAGTGGCCGCGGGACCGCCTGAAGGTGCTCGCCGGCGTGCTCGACGCGCGCCCGGAGGTCGGCCTCGTCCACGGCGACATGGAGATCGTCGACGAGCACGGCGACGTGCTGCATCCCAGCTTCTTCGAGCACGACCAGATCCAGCTCGTGCGCGGCTGGGTGCTCCCCGCGCTGCTGTGCGCGAACTTCGTGTCGGGCGGCGCCTCGCTGGTGCGCGGCGAGCTGCGCGAGCGCTTCCTGCCGATCCCGCCTGAGGCCGCGTTCCCGGACTGGTACATCGCGACGCGGGTCGCGGAGATCGCCCAGATCGTCGACGTCCCCGTGCCGGTGAACCGGTACCGCCGGCACGACGCGAACATGGGCCTCGGCGCGACGGGGACGAAGCTCGTCGACGCGACGCTGCGCCATGTCGAGTACATCCGGTGGATGCTGCGCGAGCTGCGTCTCGACGGCGTCACGCCCGACGAGATGGTCACGGCCTACGCGACGATGCACCGCCACCTGCTCAACGTCGCGGCCTGGCGGCGGCAGCCGGCGTCGACGCTGGTGGAGGTCGACGACGGGATGCGCGCCCGCGCGGCCGCGTCGCACATGCGGGCGCGCGAGGCGTTCGATGGGGAGGACTTTGACGGCGCCGTACGCCACGCCGTGCGCGCGCTGGCGGCCGACCCGTACGACGGCGGCGCCCGCGCGGATCTCGACGTCTTCGTGGCGCTGCGCGGCGCGCGGCCCGAGGCCGAGCGCCCGGTCCGCCCGACGGTCCGCAGCACGGTCGTCCTCGCCGAGGCCGGCGAGCTGCTCGCGCACCCGGAGCTGCTGCACGCGTGGCGCGCGCACCTGGGCGCCGGCGACGACGTCACGCTGCTCATCTGCATCGCACCGGACGAGGTCGCCGAGCTCGGCGGCCCGATCCAGGATCTCGCCGTCACGGCCGGACTGGGTGACGCCGACGCACCGGACGCCGCGCTGCACACCGCCGCGGACGCGTCGGCGATCGGCGTGCCGTTCGCCGCGCGGCTCACCGCCGGCGCGCAGGACGACCTGCCGGCCGTCGGCGCCGACGGCGTCGAGGCGTTCGCGCGCCGCTACGGCGCGGCCCGCGCGACGGCCTGATCAGGAGACGGGGGCGGCGACCTGCCGCCACTGCGGCAGGGACGACTCGTCGAGCCGCGGCGTGTCGCCGTGCGGGCGGCGCGAGAGCACGGCATCGACGGCCACCGGGACCGCCGGGATGGCGAGCATGTCGGGTGACTCGTCCTCGAGCCCCAGCTCGCTGATCGTCCGCAGGAGCGCGGCGGTGTCGTCGGCGACGATGGCGAGCGTGATGTCGTCGCCGGGCGCGACGTGCTCCGCGTAGGCCTCCAGGAGCGACGGTTCGGCCGCGAGCTCGTCGGCGAACGCGAGGACCACGGTGCTCCGGGCCTCCTCGAGGCCGGCGCGCCGCGCGGCGTGGAGCACCGCGTCGGCGCGCGCAGCGGCCGGCACGTCTCCGGCGGCGAGATGCTGCGCGCGGATGATCGTCGCGGTGTCCGCTACGGCGCGGGCCTGATCGGCGGGAACCGGGCCGGGTGCGCGCAACCCCTCCTCGACGAGGGCGACCGCCGCGCCGAGCGCCTCGACGGTCGTGCCGCAGTACGCCGCGGTCCGCGCGCCGTCCAGCGGGGCGGAGGTGCGCAGGGCCCCGGCGAGCAGCAGTGTCTCGGTCGCGTCGGCCAGCGCGTGCACGCGCACGGCGTCCGGGGTTCCGGCGGAAAAGAACGGGACGGGGAACGTCCGCGGGTCGCTCCCGCGCTTGGTCCCAACCTGGCGGCCGTCGCAGGTGATGCGCGTGAAGCCGAGCCGCTCGACCGTCGCGAGCGCGCCGGCGAGCGACCGGTCCGGCCATGGCCCTTCGAGGTCGAGGTCGTCGACGTACCAGTCCGCGCGCTGGGCGCGATCGGTCGCGAGGCTGAGCGGCCGGTCGCCCCGCGGGAACTCGGGCACGACCGACGGCGCGTTGGGCACCGCGAGCGCGGCGGGGTCGCCGTCGAGGACGCCCTGCGCCCACGCGAGCGTCTCATCGGAGTACATCCCGGGGCGGTTCAGCACGACCTTCGCCTTGAGCTGCTGGTCGGTCGCCTTGACGCGGTCGTAGAGGCCGCCGTCCTTCATGCGGTACTCGAAGACGGCGCCGTCGGCGCGGGCGCCCGTCCAGCCGGCCTCGGCGATGCCGACCCAGAAGTCCCAGTCCTCGTAGCCGGCGACGTTGAGGTTGTAGCCGCCCGCGTCCGCCCAGGCGCGGCGGCGGAACATCGTCGAGCAGGGCAGGCAGTTGGCGTGGGCGAGGCGGCTGACCGAGAGCGGCGCGTACTCGTGACGCATCGCGCGGGCGCCGAACTCCTGGAGGATCTGCGGGAAGGCCATCCCCGCGGCGGGGTCCGCGTCGAGCGCCGCCACGCAGCCGGCGATCTGGCCGGCGCCGAGCCGGTCGTCGGCGTCCAGCGCGATGACGTACTCGCCCCGGGCGCGTTCGATGCCGCGGTTGCGCGGGATCGCGGGCTGGCCGGCGTTCTCCTGCGTGATCGCGGTGACGCGCGGGTCCTCGGCCTCCAGCCGGCGGGCGATCGCGAGCGAGTCGTCGGTCGACCCGTCGTCCATGATGAGGACCTCGAGGTCGTCGAACCCGTTGCGCAGGACGCTCTCGACGGCGTCGCGCAAGTACGGCCCGTAGTTGAAGCAGGTGACGACGACGCTGACCTTGGGCGCGCTCACGCGGCGAGCTCCCGCAGCGAATGCTCGTCGTAGCGGGGCACGTCGAGGTCGCGCGGGTGGCGCGAGAGCACGGCGTCGAGCACGGCGAGCTGCGCCTCGTCGATCTCGGTCGCGACGAGATCCGGGCCGTCCTCGCCGTCCAGGCCGGC
Organism: Bifidobacterium breve; assembly: GCA_945878865.1. GTDB lineage: Bacteria > Actinomycetota > Thermoleophilia > Solirubrobacterales > Solirubrobacteraceae > Svornostia. The sequence continues at coordinate 33,237 of CAMCUD010000004.1, forward strand.
GGCGGCCACGGCGGCGACGAGCTGCTCGATCTTGTCCCCGGGGGTGTGGATGAGCAGCGTGGCGGCGTCGGCGTCGAACGTGTCGGCCCAGGCGCGCAGCAGCGCGGTGTCCTGGACGAGCTCGTCGGCGTAGGCCAGTGCGTGCAGGCGCCGGCGGCCGAAGCCGGTGAGGAACGCGTCCTCGGCGTCGGTGCTTCGCGCGAGCTCGGCGTCGGTGGGCGCCGGGCAGACGGCCTCGCCCTCGAGCAGGATGCGCGCGCAGCGGTCCAGCGATGCGTCCCGGCCGGGCTGCAGCGCGTCGAGCGAGCGGTACTGCAGGACGCCCGTGTTCGGGTTGGGCATGTGCACCAGCGGGAACGGGACGTCGAGGCGGATGAAGAAGCCGTAGGCGAAGCGCAGCGCGCGGCGGCGGATCTCGGGAGAGGCGGCGCCCGCGGGGACGGCGTTGAGCTCGTCGAGCAGCGCCTCGAAGGTGTCGGGGTCCTCGACGGTGCGGACGAAGTCGGTGCCGCGGACGGGATTCCCGCCGGCGACGACGACCTCCTTGCCCTTCACCGCCATCTCCATCGCCGCGGTGCTCATCCAGACCAGGCCGACGGCCGCGAGCTCCATGAGCGTGTAGCTCGAGACGTCCTCGTCGGGTCCGATCCACCGGACGTTCGCCGGCAGGTCCCGGGCGATCTCGCGCATCTCGGCGAGCTGCTTCTCGTTGACGCCCGTCGAGCGCTTGCTGCCGGTGTTCGGGTGCACGCGGACGACGAGGTCGAGCTGCGGGTTGCGCCGCGCGTGCTCGATCGTGCGGGTGATCCAGTCGCGCTGGGAGGAGAACTCGCTCGTCCAGTCGACGTCGCCGGCGACCTCGTCGTCGGAGGAGGTGAAGAGGACCCACGTCGGCCGGTCGGCCCGCAGGTCGAGCTGCGCGCGGACATCGTCGAGCGGCTGCGGCGGCAGCGAGAGCGCGTGCCACGGGAGGTTCTTGCCGTGCTCGCGCTCGGCCATGAGGCGCACGACGGCCTCGAGCTCGTCCTGCGTGAGCGGCACCTCGGACCATTCGCGCCAGTACCGGCGGGCGGGCTCCAGCGACAGGCAGTTGGCGTTCTCGACGAGCATGAGCGACTCGGTCTGGCGGCCGCGTTCGTGGACGATCACGCGGATGCCCCGGGCCCGGGCGAGCTCGAGGGCGCACCGCGGCGACGACTGCCGGCCGTTGAAGAGGAAGAGCACGTCGGGGTCGCGCTCTGCGAGCAGCCGGTCGATCGCAAAGCATGCGACCAACCCGCTGTAGGCGTAGCTGCGCAGCGCGTCGGCCACGCGCGGCTCATGCGGGTCGATGACGCTCAGGCGGAAGTGCGACTGCACCGACTTCTGCACCCACTCGGCGACCTGCCAGTCGCCGTACGTGGCGGTCGTCAGCTCGTCGACGGTGAGCGCGTCGGCCCAGCGCCGCGCCTCACGTTGCTCGTCCCACGTCAGGTAACGGCCGAGCCAGTGGAAGTCCATGCCCATGTCGGCGACGAGCTTCGTCTGCGCGGCCTGGCACATCGTGCACGCGTTGGCCGGGCGCGGGTCGTGCGCGGCCCAGTGCTGGTCGCAGTCGGTGTACAGGCCATCGCACAGGACGTAGTCCACCTCGGCGCCGCGCAGGCGCATCGAGTGCAGGATCGTCATCTCCCACTGGCCGTGCAGCGCCCAGCGGTTGTACGGGGCGTAACAGAGGATGCGGGGGCCCACGCCCGGGTAGTCGGCGGCCCGTTCTGCCCGCTTGAGGGCGGAAACTCAGGCTACGGCGGCGATGAGGCCGTCGAGCCCGGCGTCGAGCTGTGCGGCGGAGACGCCGTAGCTCAGGCGGACGTGGTCCTCGAGACCGGGCCCGAACACCTCGCCGGGGACGACGGCGACGCCTCGCTCCTCCAGCAGCCGCCCGGCGAAGCCCGGTCCGGCGCCGGAGATGCGGGGGAACGCATAGAACGCGCCGTCGGCCGCAGGCAGCTCGATCCCGGGGGCGGCGGCCAGGCGATCCCGCACCGTCGCGCGGCGCTGCGCGTACTCGGCGGTGAGCGCCGCGACGAACGGCTCGGCGTGGCGGATCGCGGCCTCGGCGCCGGCCTGGGCGAATGACGGCGCGCAGACGGCGACGTACTGATGCACGGTGGCGATCGGGCCCATGAGCGCCTCGGGCGCCGCGATCCAGCCGACGCGCCAGCCGGTCATCGCGTACGTCTTCGAGCACGAGTCGGCGATGACCGTGCGCTCGCGCATCCCGTCGAGCGTCGCGATGCTCACGTGGTCGTCGGCGAAGCGGCGGTAGATCTCGTCGGAGAGGGCGACGAGGTCGCGATCGCGGCACAGCGCGGCGAGCTGCTCCAGCGTGTGGCGGCCGAACACCGCCCCGGTCGGATTCGACGGGGATGAGACGACGACCATCCGGGTTCGGGGGCTGACGGCGGCCGCGAGCGCGGCCGGGTCGGGCGCGAACCCGTCCTCGGCCCGGCAGGGCACGAGCACGGGCACGGCGCCCACGAGGCGCGCGAGCGCGTCGTAGTGGGGCCATGCCGGCGTGGGCACGAGGACCTCGTCACCGGGCTGCAGGAGCCCGCGGAAGGCGGCGAACACGGCCTCGCTGCCGCCCGTCGTCACGACGATCTCGGTGGCGGGGTCGTAGGGCAGGCGCTCGGCGAGCGCGGCGCGCAGGCTCGGAATCCCGCGGTTCGCCGTGTAGTGCACGTCGCCGCTCGCGAGCGCCGCTCGCGCGGCCTGCACCGCGACCTCCGGCGAACCGACGTGCGGACGGCCGATCTCCAGGTGCACGATCTCGCGGCCCTCGGCCTCGAGCTGCAGCGCGCGGTCGAACACCGCGCGGATCCCCGACGGCTTCGGCGCCTCAGCCACCGGCCTCGTCCGCCAGGTCGCCGCGCACGAGGTACTCCGGGTCCCGGGCCAGGCCCTCCTCGGCCAGCCGCGCCATGTCCCGGGCGCGCACGAGGTTGATCTCACCGCGGCCGACGGCGACCGCGTGCACGAGCCCCGACTCCCGCCCGTCGCGGTCCAGCCGCATGAAGTACGGCACCTTGCGCGGATCGTCGAGCGCGCGGACGTTGTAGGCGACCTCCGTCTCGGCCGCGACGCCGTTGACGACGGTGGTGCCGCGAAAGCGCTTGATGAAGCGGTAGCCCACGCCGAGCCGCTGCTCGACGTGGTGCAGCAGCGCGGAGTGCGAGCCGATGCCGACGTTCACCATCGCCGCGTCGCGCTCGAGCAGCAGCGCGTACAGCGACTGCGGGCCGAAGCAGTCGGTCGCACCGGCGGCGGCGAGCAGCTCGTGCGCGGCCGATCCGGTGCCGATCGCCGAGAAGATCGGGTCCAGCGACCGGGCGAATCCGGGGCGCTGCCAGAGCTCGCCGGGCAGCAGCCCCATGTGCGGAGGCGGCGGGGTGGCGGCCGGGTCGAAGATCTCGTCCTTCGTGTACGAGTAGGTGTACGTCGGCAGGATCCAGCCGCCGTCCGGGCCGACGACCTCCGTGAACGCGTCGAGGAACAGCTCCGTGATCGCCTCGCGAGTCAACCCCTCCGCCGGGCGGCCGAGCATCCCGACGCTCGTGTGGCTGAACGCGATGTCCCCGCGGCGCAGCCCCAGCTCCCGGAGCGCGGCGACGACCGCCGCGCCGTCGTAGTCCGGCGCGGGCGCCGGGGCGCTCACGCCGCGCGGGCCTCGTCGACGATCTGGGCGAACCCGCGGATCGTGCAGATGCGGGGGTCCTGCAGCTGCTCGGCGTGCAGCTGCACGCCGTACTCGCGCTCGATGTCGCCGATCATGATCACGAGGCCGAGGGAGTCGATCGCCTCGATCTCGAAGTAGTTGACGGTGAGCAGCGCCTCAGGGTCCTCGGGCAGGCCCTTGCCGTTGGCCGCGAGGTAGTCCATGAGCCACCGTTCGGTGTCCGTCACGTTCACCGGCGCGATGCTACTTGAAGGATTTCCACGAGCTCCCCGGCCGGTCCCTCGACGATCGCGACCTCGATCGGGCGCCCGCCGACCTCCTCGGTCCACGGCTCGGTGGCCCGGCCGAGCAGGCCGGAATCGCCCAGCCGGGCGAGGTCGGTCACGAGGCCCGTGGTCAGGACGGTCACGAGCACCCAGCCCTCGGCGTCGAGCGTGGTTCGCCCGCGCTGCGACGGACCGTCGGGCGTGACGAGCCCGAGCCGCCAGGCCGCGAGCGGGCCGGCGAACCGCCGATCGCCCTGGGGATCGGCGCGCGCGCCGAGCAGGTCCCAGAACGCGCCACTGGCCTTGGGGTCGTGCGTCGGCGCGACGACGCGCTGCGGGTGTAGCCCGTCATCGGCCTCCAGCGCGAACGGCGCGGCGCCCGCGGGCGGCCCGCCGGCGTACGCGGTCAGCTCGACAGGCAGCTCGTCGGCGACCGTGAGGTGGGTCATCGCCAGCGCCGGTCGCGGCCCGCTGAGCAGCGGCGCCTTGGCGGGGTGGACAGTGAGCGACGGCTCGAGGAACGACCGGGTGAAGCCGGCCTGCGCGTAGGGCGCCTCCGCCGTCTCGAGGTCCGCGACGTTGCGGACGACCTGCACGGCGCCGAGGATCACGTGGCCACGAGCTCGAAGTACCACCACAGCGGGAACTCCGCGGCGAATCCCGCGGCGCGGTCCGCCGGGGCGCCGGGCCCGGGCGTGAGCTGGCGCACCGTCGCGATCGCCAGGCCCGCCGGCTCCATGGCGCGCGACAGCTCCTCGAGCGTCGGCGTCACGCCGAGCCGCCGGTGGCGGTACTCACCGAGCACGAGCAGCGGGCGGTCGGGGGCCCCGAGCCGCGGCTGCTGCCAGAACGTCCCGTCGGGCTCGAGCACCGCGATCCGCCCGCCCGGCGCCAGGCGCGCGGCGAGTTCGCGCAGAAGCAGCGCCGGATCGAGGTCCACCGCTCCGCCGTACGGGTGGAAGTAGAACATCATCACGTCGCTGAGGAAGATGAGGTCGAACCGCGTGTCGCCCAGCGCGCGCAGCCCCTCCTCGACGGGCAGGCCGAGCGGCACGGTCTCGATCCGGTCGCCCACGCCGTCTTCGGCGGCGAGCCGCGCGGCCGTGGCGAGGTGGTCCTCGTTGGTGTCCGTCGCCACGACGTGCGCGCCGGCGCGGGCGAACAGCCGCGCGAACAGGCCTGGGCCGCAGCCGAAGTCGAGCACCCGCTGGCCGGTCAGGGAACCCGGAGCGAACCGCTCGGCCATGAACGGCCACTGCACCCATCGGTACGGCCCGTCCTTCGGCTCGCGGCGGTCGGGCGTGAACTTCTGGTCGGCCCACCAGCCGTCGAGGTCGCGGATCCCCAGCTCCCGCGCGACGTACTCACCCACGCGTTGGTGCACGTTGCCGTGGCGCGCGCGGTCGAGCGGATGCGCCCGGGGGCCGAGCGACTCGGCGTACGCGGCCTCGTCCTCGACGGCGAGCTTGAGCCGGACGGCCAGCGCGATCGCCGCGTCGAGATCGAGCGGGGCCGCGTCTTCGAGCGTCGCGTCGCGGTCCAGGCCGGTCGGGTCGCCGAGCAGCCCGTCGGCGAACGGCGGCGCCGACGCGTCGACGGCGAGGAACGTCACGCCGGCGAAGCCGGCCCGGAGCTCCGGCCCGTCACCCGCACGCAGCGCGGCGAGCAGGTCGACGAACGCGGCGTCGGCCACCGCCCAGCGCGCAACCCGGGGGTTGCCGACGAGGAGCTCGCCTGGCCGGTGCGGCAGGACGAGGACCTCCTCGAGCGTGACCGGCACCGCGCTCAGCGCTCCAGCGCGATGACCCGGGCCGGGGCGCCGTCGGCGCCGACCACGCGCAGCGGCAGCGCCACGAGATCGCACTCGGGCGCGCCGATCCGCTCGGGCTCGTTGAGGTACTCCAGGAGGATCACGCCGGCGCCCAGCAGCGTGTGGTGGTTCGGGCTGTCCTCCTCGCTGCCGTAGCCCAGGCGCGGATCGTCCGGGGACGGGATGTCCATCCCGAGCAGCGTCACGCCCTGCGCGACGAGCCAGTGGCACGCGTCGCGGGCCAGGAAGGGCGACTCCGTGTAGAAGTCCATGCCGCCGAACCGCTGCGACCAGCCGCAGCAGAGCAGCACCCGCGGGTGGCGCGGCGCGCCGCCGAGCGCCTCGCGCAGCCGGTCGAGCGACACCTCCTCCAGCGGGCCGAGCGCCCCGAGGTCGGCCACCGCGGCCGGCCCGACGAGCGTGTCGAGCGGCACCTGGTCGATCGTCCCGCCGTCCTCGACGAAGTGCAGCGGCGCGTCGAGGTGCGTGCCCGTGTGCGTTCCCAGGACGAGCCGGCGGGTCGCGCGGCCCTCGACGCGGTGGCGGGCGAGCTGCGTGATCTCCGTCCGCGGGTGGTTCAGCCCGGGGAAGGTGAGCATCCCCTCCTCGATGCGGTGGCTGAGGTCGATCATGCGCCGGCCCGCGGCGTCGACGGACGGGGCCTCCGGCTCGTCGACGGTGAAGCCCTTGCGGTCGGGCTCCAGGCCGAGCTGGTCGATCGCCATGTCGCGGACGGTCGCCTTGCGGATCTTCCCCGTGGGAGTCCGCGGGAGGTGGTCGATCTGCAGGTACACGCCGGGCGCCTGGGTGGACGGCAGGCCGGCCGAGGCGTGCTGCTTGAGCGCGGGCTCGACGTCGTCGAGCGCGGTGGCGCCGCCCAGCTCCACGACGGCGACGAGCTGCTCGCCCAGCAGCGGGTCGGGGACGCCGACGACGGCCGCGCGCTCCACGGCCTCGTGCGCCTCGAGCACGCGCTCGACCGACGCGGGGCTGACGTTCACGCCCCCGCGGATGACGATCTCCTTGCGCCGGCCGGTGATGCGCACGATGCCGTCGTCGCCGACGGTCCCCAGGTCGCCGGTGGGGAACCAGCCGTCGGTGACCCCGCGCAGGCGCAGGACGCCGTCGTCCTCGAGGTAGCCCGCCATGAGCTCGGGCGCGCGGATGAGCAGCTCGCCGCCCTCGGACACGCCGGACACCGGCTGGGTGGTCACCTCGACGCCGTCGAGCACGCGGCCTACCGCGCCGGCGGGCGCGGGGTGCGCCGGGGTCGACACGACGGCGAGGAGCGTCTCGCTCAGGCCGTAGCTGTCGTGCACCGCGGCGCCGTAGTGGGTCTCGAACCGCGTGCGGAGGTCCGGGTCGAGCGGCGCCGTGCCCGAGACGACGAGCGCGACGTGGTCGCGGACGTACGCGCGTCCCTGCTCGCCGCGGTCGAGCTGGAGGAGCATCGCCATGATCGTGGGAACGAGCCACAGGACGTCGGCCTCGTGCTTGGCGACCGTCGGCCAGAAGCTCAGCAGCGACCGGGCGTCGAACGCGCGGTCGACCACGACGCTCGCGCCCACGACGAACGGCAGGAGCAGCAGGTTGTAGTAGCCCGCCATGTACGTCATCGGCAGGTTGTGGTGCACGCGCCGCTCGGGGGTGATGCCCAGCGCGCCGGCGACCCGCTCGGCGTTCAGCACGAAGTCGCGCAGCCGGTGGGCGACCCCGCGCGGCGTCCCGGACGTCCCCGAGGTGAAGTGGATCGCGATGACGTCCGCCGACGCGACGCCGTCGAACGGCGCCCACCCGTCGTCGGGCGGCGCGGCGGTGCGGGGGTCGAGGGTCGCCAGCGCGACGCCGGTGTCGGCCGCGACCTCGCGGATCGTCGGATCGGGATCGGCCGGCGCGATGACGCACCCCGGCCGGGTGCGCCGCAGGATCGAGCGCAGCTCCCGCCGGCCGAAGCCGGCGCCGAGGGGCACGACGGTCACGCCCGCGTAGAGCGCTCCGAGGTAGATGAGCGCGAGGTCCACCGAGTTCGGCAGCGCGATCGCGACCCGGTCGCCCGCTCGCAGCCCCAGCCGTCGCAGCTCGGCGCCCGTGTTGACCGCCAGCTCGTGTGCTTGGCCGTAGGACAGCGTCGCGCCGTCCTGCTGCGCGTCGATGAAGAGCGGGCGATCGGGCTGGCGCTCGACCTGCTCGGTCAGCGCGCGGAGGTAGCGCATGTCAGTCGATGAGCTCCGGGAGTGGCGTGCCCGCGGCGGCGTCCCGCGCGGCGATCCAGCGGGGGAGTGAGTCTTGCAACAGGATCGGCCGGTCCACGGAGATCTTGCGCCCGTCGGGCAGCGCGACGGTGAGCGTGTCGCCGCCCACGACGATCGCGCCGTCCTGCGGGGCTGTCACGACCGGTGCGTCGGGGAACGCGGTGCGGGCGGCGAGCGCGAGGTCGTGCAGCCGCTCGCGCGCGACCGCCGCGGCGTCGTAGGCGACGACGCGGCCGTCCATCGCCTCGGCAGCGGCTCGCAGCGCCGCACCCACGTCGCCGGGGGCGAGACTGCCGGTCTCCAGCAGTGCGAGGTGCACGCGGCCGGCCTGCTCGGCGAGCGCCTCGCGCAGCGCCGCGGGGCCGCCGAACCGCACGCGCCCGAGGGCCATGTCGTCGTCCTCGAGGACGAACTCGGCGGTCACCGCCTCCTCGTCGAGGGCCGGCGTGTGGACGAGCTCGAGCACGACCTCCAGGTGCCGCTTGGCCGCGACGACCTCGAGGCCGTCGACGAGCTCGGCGAGCGCCTCGGGCCGGTTGCCGATGCGCCGAGGGCCGAACCCGCTGGCCGAGAACTGCGCGAGCTCACGCCGGACCTCCGGGCGCTCGCTCTCGCGCAGGGCGGCGACCGCCGCGTCGAGGTCGTCCTGCGTCATCCGCATGACGTCGTGGCGGCCGAGCGCGACGATGAGCCGGAACGGGTTGACGCCCGCCTGCTCGGCGGCGGCCATCGCCTTCGGCAGGAAGCTCGAGTGAAACCGGCCGAGCCCGAGGGACACCGCGATCATGTCGTGCGGGCGCAGGTGCTCGGCCAGCGGGGTGAGGTAGGCCTCGGCGAGGTCGATGACATCGAGCGGGTCGACGCCGATGTCGACGCCCATCTGGTCGAACACCGCCGCCATCACCTCGGTCGGCACGTTGCCCGAGCTGCGCCCGATCCCGTAAACGCTCGTGTCGATGAACGTCGCGCCCGCGTCGTACGCGGCGAGGCTGTTCGCGACGGCCAGGTGCAGGTTGCTGTGGCCGTGGAAGCCGAGCGCGAAGCCGGTCTCCGCGCGCGCGGCGGCGACGAACCCGCCGACCTCGTTCGGCAGCATGCCGCCGGCGGAGTCGACGACGTAGCCGCCGAGCGCGCCGGCCCGCTCCGCGCCCACGCATCCGCGCGCGAACTCCGCCGGGGTGATCCCGTAGGTCTTCATGAAGTTCACGAAGACGTCGAGGCCCGCCTCGCGGGCGAGGTCGACGAACGGGAAGAGCTTCTCGATCTGGTCGGCGTCGTAGCCCAGGCGCACGAAGTCCAGGCCGGCGCTCGCCGCCGCGGTGAGGTCCTCGGCCTTGCCGATCCCGGGGATGAAGAACGCGCCGATCTTCGCGTGCTCGACCTTCGCGCGCGTCCGCGCGATGACGTCGAGATCGCGTGACGCGGCGCGCCCCTTGCCCGCCTCGCTGGCGCCGAGTCCCAGCCCGTGGCCGACCTCGATCCAGCGCACTCCCGCGGCATCCAGCCCGGCGGCGATCATCGCGGTGTCGGCCGCGGTGAACTTGAAGTCGATCGCGTAGCTGCCGTCGCGGATCGTGCAGTCCAGGAGCGTCGCCATCGAGGTCATGCTACGCCCGTCCCCGGCCGCGATTCACCTGCTCGGGCGGGGAATCGCGGGCTCGGCGACGACGAGCCCCGCCTCGCGCAGCCGGTCCACGAAGCCGCGCACGTCGGCGAACGGCAGCCCGACCTCCTCGGCGATGTCCAGGAGGGTCCGGTCGCCTTCGAGCTTGAGCATGATCTTGTCCTGCGCCGCGTTGAGCTCCGGGTGGGTCCGCCAGTCGACCCACAGCCCGTGGCCGGAGAGGAACACCGGCCCGCGGAAGGTCCGGCGCGGGACGTAGTTCACGGCCGCGGTCCGGACGATCTCCTCGACGACGTCGGCCGCCTCGGCGAGCCGCTCCTCGGTGATGATCGCCGGCGTGTCGTCGCTCGTGTGGTACTCGGGGTACGGCCAGCGGCTGATCGACACGCAGGGAACGTCGATCCCCGCGCCGTTGATGATGAGCTCGTCGTTGACGATGACGTCGCGGAACGCGCCCTCGCGGACCTCGCCGCGCGTGGCGAGCACGGCCCGGGCGATCCGGTCGACGGCCTCGTCGTCCTGGCGGCTGCGCTGCAGGACGAACGTGTTGTCGTTGCCGGTCATCTCGCAGAACACGCCGCCGCGCAGCCGGTCGATGAGGTCCTCGTGGTGGCTGAGGTAGGCGATGCTCCCGATGGTCTCCGGGCAGAAGAGGAACCGCACGCTCATCGCGCCGGCCGGCAGTGGGTCGGCGACCAGACGCCGCGCGACCTCCGCGGCGGTGACCACGCCGGACAGGTCGTCGTTCGCCTGCGCGGGGTGGTCGATGTGGGCGCAGACGAGGAACTCCCCGGCCGCCGGGTCCGGGCCGCCCGCCGGGTGGACGAGCGCGGTGCCCACCCGCAGCCCGCGCTCGGGGTCGGTGACGAACTCCGAGCGGATGACGGCGCGGTAGCGGCCGTCGCGCGGGAGGGCATCGAAGGTGGACTGCGGCAGGCAGAAGCCCCAGCTACGCTCGTAGTACTTCTGCTCCCACGGGATCGCGTCGGGGCGGTGCGGCGCGGTGTGCAGGTGCGGCGCGAGCTCGTCGAACGTCAGCGTCGCGTCGACCGGCTCGGAGTAGCTGACGAGGTGCAGCGGGTGGTCGGCGAAGTCGACGATCCGCGCCCCGCCCTCGTGCGCGAGGTAGGCCTCGTGGACGACGTAGCGCTCGGGCACCGTCCACGTCCACACCGGGGTGCCGGGCGGGTACGTCTCGGTCGCCCAGCTCGCCTCGGGCGGGAGGCTGTCCCCGAGCAGCCGGAGCGCCTCGTCCGTTCCGTCGGAGACGAGCGTGCGGTGCAGCGGGTACATGGCCTCGAGCAGCTCGAGCACGGGCGGAAGGTAACGGCAGGCGGGGTCGGCCCCGTCAGGTCGCGCGCTCGAGGCGGACGAGGCGCACGCCGTCGCGCTCGCCCTCCCCGGCGCGCCGGAACCCGCACCGGGAGAAGGCCCGCAGGCTGCGGGCGTTGTCCGGCGCGACCTCGGCGACGACCGTGTGGGCCCCCGCGTCGCGAGCGGCCTCCACGGCGGCGTCGATGAGCGCCGGCCCGATGCCATGGCCCGTCCGGTCCTCACGGACGGCGACGGAGATGACCGCCGCGCCGCCCTCGAGATCGAGGCGGACGACGCCGACGTCCGCGCCGTCCCGCGGGTCGACGCCGATCCGCACGATCCGGTCGGGCCGCGCCAGGGTGGCGTCGTACCAGCGCCGGTGGGCCTCCAGCGGGATCGGGTCCTTTGCCACCGCCTGGCTGCGGACCGACTCCTGGTTGTTGATCTGCCACACGAGCTCGCAGTCCTCGGGGCGCGCGTCGCGCAGCACGGCGGCCGGGGCGATGCCGCTCTCACGCAGGACCCGCACTGCGCCCTGCCCGTCGACGAGCGCGCGGCCGGCGGCCGACAGGGCGTCGCGCCGCGCACGATCGGCGGCCAGCTCGCGGACGGCGGCGGCGACGCCGGCGGGGGACAGGTCGGCGTGGCGCCCGAGCGAGACCGCGACCCCCGCGCCGCGGAGCGCGGTCGCCACGGGCGCCTGGTTGTCGGCGATGACGATCGCCAGCTGCGGTGTCCCCGCGCGGGCGAGCTCCCACGAGGTGCCGCCCGCCGCCGTGATCGCCAGGTCGGCCCAGGCCATGCGCGCGGGCACGTCGCGCGCGTCGACGACGACCTCGACGGCGTGGTCGAGGGTGTCGGCCCGGGCCATCAGGGTGGACCGGTGCGGATTGGTCGCGCCGACGAGGACGACGACCTCGAGCGGCGGTCCGACCTTCGCGAGCCCGTCGAGCACCAGCCCGGTCACGTCGTCGGGATCGCCTCCGCCCAGGGAGACGAGGACCCGCCTGGCGGTGTCGGGCGTCGTGCGCGGCGGTGGTGTCCACGCGCGGAACTCGCGGCGCAGCAGCGCGTAGCGCGGTCCCAAGAGGAGTCGGGGCACGTCGGGGTACGGCGCCCCCGTGGCGCCCAGGTTCTGGTCGAGGAGCACGTCGGCGACGTGCCCCGGGGCGATCCCGCGGTCGTCCATCGCCAGGACCCGCAGGCCCCGGTCGCGCAGCATCGCTTCGAACGGCGCGCCGAAGCCGTAGCCGTCGACGACGACCCAGCGGGCGCCGAGCCGCACCGCCAGCGCGGCGGTCGCGGCCGCGTCGTCGGGGTCCTCGAGCTCGGCGACCGCCATCCCCTCCTCGGCCAGCCGCGCGACGATCCCCGCCGGTGGGTCGTGCATCGCGAACGTCGCGGGGCCGCCCCCGAGGTCGGCGAGCGCCTGCGCGAGCGCGAGGCACCGCATGACGTGCCCGACCCCGATCGCGGCCGACGCGTCGGCGCGCACGACGACGGTCATACGGTCTTCTGCTCGACGTGCGCGTTGATCGCGGGGATGTCCGGATGCGCGCGGCAGTACGCGACGATCTCGGCGCTCGTCGTCGCGGGCGCGTCGGCGAGGCCGAGCCCCGCGTACAGGCGGCGCGCGACCTCCAGGTCCTCCGGGGTGTCGACGGTCCAGCGCAGGTCCGGTGCGTCGACCGCGCCGCGCACGGAGTGCGAGACGAAGAGCTCCGGCCGGCCCGTGCGGCACAGCCAGGTCACGTGCTCGCGCGCCGGGGCCTCGGTGCCCAGCCGGTCCATCCGGTCGAGCACGTCGCGCCAGAGCGCCTCGCAGGCGAGGCCGAGTGGGAGGTGGGGCTCCAGGACGTTCGCCGCGTAGTCGGCGGTCTCACGCCGGGCGCTCATCTCGGCGATGACGCGGTCGACCTCCACCGGGTCGATGAGCGGACAGTCCGAGGTGACGCGCACGACCATGTCGGCGCGCGCCTCCCGCGCCGCGCCGACGTACCGGCCGAGCACGTCGGACTCGCTGCCGCGGAACCACCGCAGCCCGAGGCGGTCCGCCAGCGCGACGAGCGGATCGTCCGTCGCGTTGACGGTCGTCGCGACGACGACCTCGTGCGCGAGCGTGCACCGCGCGAGCCGTTCCAGCTGGCGCTCGAACATCGGCTTGCCCGCGAGGTCGGCGAGGACCTTGCCCGGCAGCCGCGTCGACGTCGTTCGGGCCTGGACGATCACGGTCGACCGCATGCGGGCAGGCTATCGGCGGCCGACGCCGAATCCGTCCGTACGCTTCCTGCGCAGCGCGCCTCCCCTGCCATGAACCTCGACGGCAAGACCATCCTCATCACCGGTGCGACCGGCTCCTTCGGCACCGCGTTCATGCGCACCGTCCTCGAGCGCTACGACGTCGCGTCGATCCGCGCGTTCAGCCGCGACGAGCTCAAGCAGTCGGAGCTGCACTCGAAGATCCCCGACGACCGCATCCGGCTGCTGCTCGGCGACGTGCGCGACCTCGACCGGCTGCGCGTCGCCACGCGCGGCGTCGACGTCGTGGTCCACGCCGCCGCGCTCAAGCAGGTGCCCGCCTGCGAGTACAACCCGTTCGAGGCGATCCAGACGAACGTGCTCGGCGCCCAGAACGTCGTGTCCGCGTCGATCGACAACGACGTCCCGCTGACCATCGCCCTCTCGACCGACAAGGCCGTCAACCCGGCGAACCTCTACGGCGCGACGAAGCTCTGCGCCGAGAAGATCGTCGCGCAGGCCGGCGCGTACGCCTCGGGCACCGCGGCGCGGTTCGCCTCGGTCCGGTACGGCAACGTCGTCGGCAGCCGCGGGAGCGTCATCCCGATCTTCCGCCAGCAGGCCGAGACGGGCCTCATCACGATCACCGACGAGCGGATGACCCGCTTCTGGATCACGCTCGAGGAGGCCGTCGAGTTCGTGCTGAGCTCGATGTCGCTCGTCACCGGCGGCGAGACGTTCGTCCCGAAGATCCCGAGCATGCGGATCACCGACATCGCCGAGGCCCTCGCGCCGGACGCCGAGCGCCGGATCGTCGGGATCCGGCCGGGCGAGAAGCTCCACGAGGTGCTGCTCACCGAGGACGAGTCGCGCCACTCGCGCGACATCGGCGACCGGTACGTCATCACCGCCCATCGCGTGGGCCTGCGCCCGGCGCCCGAGGACGATCGGGGCGAACCGCTGCCGGACGGCTTCCGCTACGCGTCGGACACGAACGAGCAGTGGCTGTCCGCCGAGGACGTCCGCCGGATGGCGGCGGCGCTCCCGCCGGCCCGGCGCGCGGGCGACCGGCGCGACCGCGTCGGCGACGACTGACTCAGTCGCGCTCGCCCTCGATGCGCGTGATCCGCACGTCGGCGTCCACCGCGCCGCGCCGCAGCGCCGCACGCGAGAACTCCAGGCGCCACGGGCCGAGCTCGACGAACGCCGCCGGATACCCCTCGGCGTCGAGCATGCGGATGTGGTCGTAGAGGTCCTGGAGCGTCCCGTCGGCGGGCAGCCGGCTCTCGGCGGGGGTCCTCCGCGGGAAGACCACAGGCTGGCCGGCCTGGTCGACGGGCGTGGGCTCCTCCTCGGCGATGCGCGGGATCAACTCCGCGATGACCCGCGCGATCCGCGCGTAGATCTCGTCGCCGCCGCCGAGCAGCGACACCGGCTCGGCGAGGTAGACCGGGCCGGCGTCGACCTCCGCGGTCATCCGCAGCGCCGTCACCTCCGTGGAGGTGTGCCCGCGGGCGATCATGTTCTGCACCGGGCTGCCGCCGCGTCCGTAGGGCACCGGGGTCGCGTGGAAGCACACGCATTCCCAGCGCGCGAGGACGTCGTCGCCGACGATGCGTGACCAGTGGGGGAAGAAGACGTAGCGGGGATCGACCCGCTCGAGCAGGCCCTCGGGGAGCGTGTCCTCGCGGACCTCGACCCACTCGCCCGGCGGCGTGGGCAGCCGCTCCCAGGCGTCCCAGAACCACGGGGTGCGGCAGGCGACGACGTACCTCACGGCAGCACCCGTCGCAGCGTCGTGAACGCCTCGGCCAGCGGCAGGCCGACCTGGTGGCCGCGCAGGGCGGCGAGGTGGCGCACGCCCTCGATCGAGCGGGCGTGCGGGGCGGGTCGCATCTCCTCGGCGTAGGCCCGGAGGCTCGCGTCCTTGCGCGCCCAGACGCCGTCGATGCCGACGAAGAGGTCGGGCGCGAACGCCGGCGCGGCCGACGGGTGGTTCCACTCGGTGGACGACGCCGTCTCGAACGCGCGGATCTCGTGCACGGACGCGCCCGGCTGCGGGCGGCACGCCGTCAGTACGGCCTGGCAGACGACGCGATGGTCGACGTTGAGATCGCCGCCGTGGTGGGTGTAGACGAGGTCGGGGCCGGACTGCGCCACGGCCTCCTCGACGAACCGCGCGACCTCGAGCAGCGCGACGGTGTCGAGCGCGTTGTCGGGGAACACGCCGCCGGCCAGCCAGGTGAAGCCGAGGGCCGCCGCGCTGCCGGCGGCGGCGTCGCGCCTGCGGGCGGCAGCGGCGTCGTCGGTTCCGCGCGCGCCCACGCCGTCGGTCATGCTCACGACGGCGACGCGGTCACCCGCGTCGGCATGCCGGGCGATGGCGCCGCCGCACCCCAGCGCCTCGTCGTCCGCGTGCGCCACGACGACGAGGACCGACCGGGTGGGGCCGGGGGCGGGATTAGCATCCGCCGTCAATGGCCATTCCCTACGGACGGCAATCCGTCGACGAGGACGACATCGCGGAGGTCGTGCGCGTGCTGCGCGGCGACTGGCTCACCCAGGGGCCCGACGTCGCCGCGTTCGAGGAGGAGTTCGCCGCGGCGTGTGACGCGCCCCACGCCGTCGCCTTCTCCTCGGGGACCGCGGCGCTGCACGGCGCGGCCTTCGCGGCCGGGGTCGGCCCCGGCGACACGGTGGTCACGAGCGCGATCACCTTCGCGGCGAGCGCGAACTGCGCGGCGTACCTCGGCGCCACCCCGGTGTTCGCCGACATCGATCCGGTGACGTGGAACGTCTCGGCGGAGACGTGCGCCGCTGCCGGCGCCGCCCGGGCGCGCGCGGTCATCCCCGTGCACTTCGCCGGCCTCCCGGCGCCGATCGCGGAGATCCGCGCCGCCGTCGGGGACGGCGCGGCGATCATCGAGGACGCCGCCCACGCGGTCGGGGCGCACGTCGACGGGGTGCCTGTGGGGTCGTGCGAGCACAGCGATATGGCGATCTTCTCGTTTCACCCGGTCAAGACGATGACGACCGGCGAGGGCGGCATGGTCACCACCCGGGACCCCGAGCTGCGCGACCGGCTCATCCGCTTCCGCACGCACGGCATCGTCGCCGCGCCCGACACGCCCGGAGAGGGCGGCTGGTTCCAGGAGCAGCACGACCTCGGGTTCAACTACCGGCTCACCGACATCCAGGCCGCGCTGGGCCGCTCGCAGCTGCGCAAGGTCGGCGGGTTCGTCACGCGCCGCAACGAGATCGCCGCGCGGTACCGCGAGGGGCTCGGCGACGTCGACGGCCTCGTCCTCGCGCCGCCTGCGCCGCCCGGATCGCTCCACGCGCATCACCTCTTCGTCGTCTGGCTCGAGGCGGGCGCCGACGCCCGGCGCGCGCTCTACGATCGCCTCCGTGCCGCCGGCGTGCTCGTGCAGGTCCACTACGTCCCCGTCTACCGCCACCCGTGGTACCGGGAGACGTACGGCTACGCGCCGGGCCTGTGCCCCGACGCCGAGCGCTACTACGCGGGCTGCCTCTCGCTGCCGTGCTTCCCGGCCCTCACCGACGCCGAGCAGGATCACGTGATCGGCGAGATCCACGCGGCCCTGGGCGCATGAGCTTCCCGGGGGAGTTCGCCATCGGCGGCCGCGTCGTCGGGCCGGGGCATCCGACGTACGTCATCGCCGAGGCCGGCGCGAACCACAACCGCGACCTCGACGTCGCCCGCCGCCTCATCGACGTCGCCGTCGAGGCGGGCGCCGACGCCGTGAAGTTCCAGACCTACTCCGGCGCGACGATGTACTCCACGAAAACGCCGAAGTTCGAGTACCTCAAGGACGTCACCGACCTCACGCCGACCGAGCTGCTCGAGGACATCTCGCTGCCGCGTGCGTGGCAGCCGCTGCTCGCCGACTACGCCCGCGAGCGCGGCATCGACTTCTTCTCCACGCCGTTTGACCACGCGGCGGTCGGTGAGCTTGCCGCGCTGGGCGTCCCGGTGCTGAAGATCGCCTCGTTCGAGCTCGTCGACCTCGGGCTCATCCGCGCGGCCGCGGCGACCGGCCGGCCGCTGCTCATCTCCACCGGCATGGCGACGCTCGGGGAGATCGAGGAGGCGCTGACCGCCGCGCGGGAAGGGGGCGCGCCGGCCGTCGGGCTCCTGCAGTGCACGTCGCTGTACCCCGCGCCCGCGGACGCGATGAACCTCAGCGCGATGGCGACGATGCGGACGGCCTTCGGCGTCCCGGTCGGGCTCTCCGACCACTCGCTCGGGATCGCGGTGCCGATCGCCGCCGCGGCGCTGGGCGCTGCGGTCATCGAGAAGCACTACACCCTCGACCGCACGATGACCGGCCCCGACCACGCCTTTGCCCTGGAGCCCGGAGAGCTGCGGGCGATGGTCGCCGGCATCCGCGACGCGCGCGCCGCGCTCGGCGACGGCCGCAAGGCGGGCCCGGCCGAGGCGGAGCGCGGCGAGATGTTCACGCTCGCGCGCCGCAGCCTCATCGCCGCCCGCGCGATCCCCGCCGGCACGGAGGTCACCGCCGACATGATCGTGACGAAGCGGCCGGGCTTCGGCATCAAGCCAAAGGACCTCGACCACGTCGTCGGACGGGTCGCGAAGGTCGACATCGACGAGGACGACATCCTCGTCTGGGACATGTTCTAGGGAGAGGTCAGCCATGGGCGAATCGGAGGACGCCAAGCGCCTGGAGGAGCTCTGGGCCGGGGAGTTCGGCGACGACTACGTCGCGCGCAACGACGAGTACGCCGCGCGCAACGCCGAGCTGCAGCGCGGCCGCCTGCCCTTCTGGCAGGCGCGCGTCGAGGCGCTGCAACCGGCCAACGTGCTCGAGATCGGCTGCAACGTCGGCGGGAACCTGCGCTGGATCGCCGAGCTCGTCGGCGCCGAGCACGTCGCCGGGATCGACGTCAACGAGGGCGCGCTGCAGACGGCGCGCGAGCACCTGCCGGCCGCCGACCTCCGGCGCGCGCCCGCTCGCGCCCTGCCGTTCGCCGATGCCAGTTTCGACCTCGTGTTCACCACCGGCGTGCTCATCCACCAGCCGCCCAGCGAGCTGCCCACGGTCATGGACGAGATCGTCCGCGTCTCCCGCCGGCACGTGCTCTGCGGTGAGTACCAGGCGCCGGACATCGAGGAGGTGCCGTATCGCGGGCAGGAGGGCGCGCTGTACCGCGCCGACTACGGGCGGATGTACCAGGAGCGCCACCCCGAGCTGACGCTCATCGACCAGGGGTTCCTCCCCAAGGGCGACGGCCCGTGGGACGACCTGACCTGGTGGGTCTTCGAGAAGCCTGCGGGCTGAGTCAGCCGACGAGGCGCAGGTCGCGCTGCTGCGCGGCCCCGCCGAAGCTCCGCACGGCGGCGATGACCGCGTCGGCCTGCGCCGTCGTCATGTGCGGGCCGATGGGCAGGCTCAGGCACTCGCGGGCCCAGGCCTCGGTGCGGGGCAGCTCACCGGTGCGGATGCCGGCGTTCTCGTAGGCGCCCGACAGGTGGGGCGGTTCGGCCCACTGGATGTCGGTCTCCACGCCGGCCCGGTCGAGGTGCTCGGCGAGCTCGTCGCGGCGCGGGTGACGCACGACGAACTGGTGCCACACCGGCTCCGAGCCGGGGGCGACCCGCGGCAGCTGGAGGTCCTGGATGCCCATGAGCCCGTTCCAGTACCGCACGGCCAGCGCGTGACGGCGGCGGTTCCAGTCGGGGAGGTGCGCGAGCTTGACGCGCAGGAGCGCGGCCTGGAGCTCGTCCAGCCGGCTGCTGACGCCGAGGATGTCGTGGCGGTGCGGCTCGGAGGCGCCGAGGTCGCGCAGGCGGCGGACGGCGTCGGCCAGCGCGGTGTCGTCGGTGGTCACGGCACCCGCGTCCCCGATCGCGCCGAGGTTCTGCGCCGGGCCGAACGAGAAGGCGGCGATGTCGCCGAGCGAGCCGGCCAGGCGGCCGCCGATCTTCGCCAGGGGCGCGTGGGCGGCGTCCTCGACGATGGGCAGGTTGAAGCGGCGCAGCGGCTCGACGTCCATCGCCTGGCCGTAGAGGTGGACGGCGACGATCGCGCGGGTCCGCGGGCCGAGGCGCTCGGCGGCGCTGACCGGGTCGAGGTTGCCCGTCTGCGGGTCCGGCTCGGCGGGGACGGGCTTCGCGCCGGCCGCGGTGACGGCCAGCCAGGTGGAGATCGGCGCGTGGCCCGGCACGAGGACCTCGTCGCCGAGGCCGATGCCCAGCGCGCGCAGGGCGAGCGAGACGGCGTCCAGCCCGCTGGCGACCCCGACGGCGTGCCGGGTCCCGCACGCCTCGCCGAACGCGTGCTCGAAGGCCGCGGTCTCCGGTCCGAGGACGTACCGCCCCGTCGCCATCACGCGCCGCGCGGCGTCATCGAGCTCGGGCTGCAGCTCGGCGTAGCCGGCCTCGAGATCGAGGAACGGCACGCGCGCGTGGGAAGGGGACGGGGTCACAGTTCGAGCAATCGGACGCGAATGTACGGTCTTGAACGTACCCCATCGCGCCGGGGATGAGAAAACTGGTCAGGTCAGACCGGTTCCCGGCCGATAAGGGTGACGCATGTCCTTCAGGACCCTGTTTGCGACCTCTGAGGTCGAACGCCTGCGCCAGATCGAGAACGAGCGGCTGGTCCGTCCGGCGGCGCAGCAGCACGTGCTGATGTGCGTCTTCGTGATGATCGCGGTGGTCCTCACCGAGCCGCGGCACGTCATCGTCGCGGGGGCCGTCACCGTCGCGATCGCCGCGGTGGTCGTGGGCCTCGTGCAGCTGGGGCTCTCGCGCTCGCGCCACATCCGGTTCTGGATGGCCGTCGAGAACCTCGTGATCGTCGGGACGGTCGGTGTCGCGACCGCGGTGACCGGCGGGCTGGACAGCCCCGCGATGCCCGTGTTCGCGGTGATGTCGGCGTTCATGGGCATCCGCTTCGACAGCCGGCTGGGCCGGGCGATGCTCGTCTACCTCGTCGCTGTCGCGCTGATCTCCATCGCCGTCGCCGAGCCGCAGGCGTTCACCGAGCAGCCGGGCCTGCTCATCAGCTGGGTCGTCGCGTGCATCGCGATCTGGACGGCCACGACGGCCGTCGGGCACTCCGAGCGCGAGGCGCGCAGCCACGCCGTGAGCGACACGCTCACCGGCCTGCTCAACCGCAAGGCCTTCGAGCTGCGGATGGAGTCCCTCGAGCAGCGCGTGGCCGGTGGCGATCCCGTGGCGATCCTCATGTGCGACCTCGACGGCTTCAAGATGATCAACGACACGCTCGGCCACGACGAGGGCGACGATGTCCTGCGTCGCGTGGCTGACAGCCTGCGGGCCAGCGCGCGCAGCACCGACCGCGTCTACCGCCTGGGCGGCGACGAGTTCGCCGTCGTGCTGGACGGCGCGTCCGTCGAGCACGCCGAGGACGTCGGCGAGCGCCTGCGGGCCGGTGTGGAGGCCGCGTTCCCGGATTTCCCGAAGGTCACGCTGTCGGTCGGCGTCGCGCGGGGGCGGGGCGCGCATCTGCATCTGCACGAGGTCAAGACGGTCGCCGACCGGGCGCTGTACGAGGCCAAGCGCGGCGGGCGCAACGCCGTCGTGTGCGCCGCCGCCGCGTAGCCGCGCTCAGGCGAAGGGGTTCTCGATCGTCACGCCGGCCAGGGTCGCGCCGCCGTTGAGGTCCTCGGTCAACAGCTTCGTGCATCGGGCGGCGCGCGCCGCCGCGAGGATCAGTCCGTCCCAGTAGGACACCTGGTGGTCCCGGTGGATGGCGATGCCGGTGCGGACCAGGTGCGCGTCGATGGACACGACCGGCAGCCGCGTCATGCGCTCGACGGCTTCGGTCGCGTCGGGGACGGACAGCGGCACGGCCAGCCTGCGGGTGACGACGGTGAAGAACTCGCTCATCACCTGAGCGCTGATGACGAGGTTCCGGCCATGGGCGACGAGCAGCTCCTGCGCGCGTGCCTGCTTGTCCGGGTCGGCGGCGTCGTACGCGTAGACGAAGACGTTCGAGTCTGCGAACGCCCTAGCTGCGGCCACGGTCGTAGAGCTCCTCGCGCGTCCACGTTCTTCCGCCAGGCCCGCTCGATGCGCTGCGCCGCCGAGCCAAGGCGACGAACTCCGTCATCGCCAGCTCGGCGTCTGCCGTTCCCGCGTAGTCCTCGAGGAACTCCCTGACGACCGCGTTGACTGACGTGTCGTGCTCCAGCGCGCGGATGCGCGCCCGGCGGAGCAGGTCGTCGTCAATGCTGAGCGTCAGGTTCGCCACGGGATCAGTGTAACACGGGATCCGTGTCGACTCCGGGGGCGGGAAACCGCCGTCCCACCTAGAATTCCGTCCTCATGCGCCGCCGCTTCGGTTCCGCGGCCTTCCCCCTGCACCGCCACGCACTGCCGCAGCTCGTGGTCGACGGGGTCCTGGTCGCGCTCGCGTACTGGCTCGCCTACGAGCTGCGCTTCGGCGATCTCTCGACGGGCGTGCCCGACCGTTTCGAGGACCTGCGTTCCGCGACGCTGCCGCCGCTGGTCGTCGGCTCGCTGGCCATCTTCTTCGTGTTCCGGATGTACCAGAAGTGGTGGCGCTATTCGACGAACCGCGACCTCTTCATGGCCGGCCAGGCCGTGCTCGTCTCCACCGTCGGGCTCGTCGCCTACGTGGCGATCGTCAAGCCGGTCGAGTGGGTCGGCGGGCCGGTCACGATTCCGTCGGGCGTCGTCGTCCTCTACGCGCTGCTGTGCGCGGCCTTCGTGTGCGGCGCGCGCGTCGTCGCGCGGCTCCTGCACGAGCGCCCGCTGCGCGGCTACCGGCCGCGGGCCGACGCGCGCGGGCTGCTCATCGTCGGCGCCGGTGACGGCGGCCGGCTCGTGCTGCGCGAGATCATCCGCAACCCCGACCTCCGGCTGCGGCCCGTCGGGTTCGTCGACGACGACCCCACGAAGGCGCGGCTGCGCATCGACGGGGTGAAGGTCCTCGGGCCGACCGAGCAGCTGCCGCGGATCCTCGACGAGGTCGAGCCCGACGAGGTGACGATCGCGATCCCCTCGGCGCCGGGCGTGGTGCGCGCCCGCGTCGTGAAGGCGTGCCGCGAGCGCGGCATCCCGGTCCGCACGCTGCCCACCGTCTTCGAGCTGCTGCAGGGCGAGGGCCGCTACGTCAAGCAGGTCCGCGAGGTGCAGGTCGAGGACGTCCTGGGCCGCGAGCCGGTGGTCATGGAGCTCGACCGCGTCGGCGCGTACCTCACCGGCGAGACCGTGCTCGTCACGGGCGCGGGCGGCTCGATCGGCAGCGAGCTGTGCCGCCAGATCGCGCGCGTGGGCCCGCGCAAGCTCATCTGCCTCGATCACGCCGAGGACAACCTCTTCACCATCGAGCGCGAGCTGCTCGACGAGCGCCACGTCCATCCCTCCACGCAGGTCTCCGTCCTGGCGGACTGCAAGGAGGAGGAGCGCATGCGCGAGGTGTTCGCCGAACATCGGCCGACCGTCGTCTTCCATGCCGCGGCGTACAAGCACGTCGGCCTCATGGAGACCAACCCCGTCGAGGCGGTGCGCAACAACGCGATCGCCACGCGCGTGGTCGCACGGATCGCCGGCGACGCGGGCGTGAAGGTGTTCGTCCTCGTCTCCACCGACAAGGCGGTGACGCCCGCGACCGTCATGGGCGCGAGCAAGGCGCTGGCCGAGTGGGCGGTCGAGGCCGAGCAGAAGCGCTTCCCGCAGACCCGCTTCGCCAGCGTGAGGTTCGGCAACGTGCTCGGCTCATCGGGCTCGGTCGTGCCGATCTTCCGCCGCCAGATCGCGCGCGGCGGCCCGGTGACCGTCACGGACGAGCGGATGACCCGCTATTTCATGACGATCCCGGAGGCCGTCCAGCTCATCATCCGCTCGGGCACGCTCGGCGAGGGCGGCGAGACCTTCGTGCTGGAGATGGGCGAGCCGGTGAACATCATGGATCTCGCACGGGCGATGATCGAGCTCTCCGGGCTGGAGCCCGGGCGCGACATCGAGATCGAGGTGGTGGGCCGCCGGGCCGGGGAGAAGCTCCACGAGGAGCTGTTCAACCCGCATGAGCGCCCGCAGCCCACGCCGTCGGAGAAGATCATGCGCGCCGAGCGCGCGCCGCTCGATCCGGAGGCCGTCGACCGGGCCTTCAGCGAGATCGGGCTGCTCGTCCTGGAGGGCGATGCGGCGGCGCTCGCCGACAAGGTCTCCGAGCTCATGGCCGGCCGCGGCGTCGCCGCGGCGAACTGACCAGCGACCGCAGTGACTACCATCCCGTCCTTCATGCCGACCGTGCAGGCAGCGCTGTCCGTCACGGACACCATCGAGAAGTGGGGCGCCTATGCCGGCCTCGCCGCCGTGGTGGGCCTTGGCGTGCTCGCGCTCCTCTACTTCGCCCAGGCGAGGGAGGTCAAGCGCCTGCGCGAGTGGATCGCCGGCGCGGAGGAGCGCGAGGCGGACCTGACACGACGGATCGTCGCCCAGGCGTCACGCGCCGCCGCTGCGGGCCGCCCGCTCCCGCCCCAGACGGCCGCGGGCGCCGCCAAGCGCCCGGCCGCCAAGCCGGCGCCCGCCACCGCGGCGGCAGCCGCAGCGGTGGCGAAGGTCGCCGATCCGCCCACGGGGGCGCATGCCGCGCCCGCCGCGAGCGCCGGTACCGCCGCGCCCCCGAAGCCCGGTGAGGCGACGGTCGTCTCGCCCGCGATCCCGGCGAAGGGCGAGCCGGTCGGCGCGCCGAACGGCCAGCCGCCGATGGCCAAGCCCGCGGAGATCCCCGCCAAGCCGGTGGCCTCCGGCGTGCCGGGTGTCCCGGCCACGGTCCCGGGGGCCGACAACGGCCAGGACTCCGGCGAGACCGGCCCGATCGCGCCGGTGCGCACCACGGCGCCGCGCCCGGCCCGCGCGAATCAGCCCTCGGCCACGCTGCCCCCGCGCGGCGGTGAGCCGACAACGCGCCGCGCCGCGGCAGGTGACGGCGGGTCAGGCCGCTCGACGGGCCGGATCGTCGGCATCGTCGCGGCGGGCGTGCTCGGCATCGCGGTCGTCGGCTTCGGCGCGACGCAGCTGCTCGGGGGCGGGGACGACACTCCCGTGCCCGACGACAAGCCGGGCGAGACCGTCACGCAGTCGGCCAGCAGCGGCCAGAGCAAGACGAAGACGACCCCGAAGCGCACGAGCACGGCGAACGCCGCCGACCCGTCCTCGATCAACGTCGCGGTCCTCAACGGCACGACGGTCACCGGCCTCGCGGCGGAGATCGCCCGCCAGGTCGAGCAGGCCGGCTATGTGCGGGGGACGGTCACGAACTCGCCGGACCAGACCCGCTCGGCCACGATCGTCGCGTACCGCACCGAGGCCGACAAGGCCGCCGCGCTGAAGGTCGCACAGCAGATCGGCGTCGGCGGCGACGCGGTCCGGCCGCTCGAGCAGAACGACGCGGTCACGGCCGGCGACCAGGCCGACGTCGTCGTGATCGTCGGCGCGGACCGCACCGACCTGCCGTAGAGGGTCTGGACACGAGATGGATCGCATCGTCCTGCTCGCCCGGCACGGCGAGACGGCGGACAACGCCGCACAGCGGTTCCAGGGCCGCCGCAACCCGCCGCTGAACGACCGCGGGCGCGAGCAGGCCGCTGAGCTGGCCGAGGCGCTGCGGGGCGAGGGCGTCGCGGCGCTCTGGGCCTCGCCGCTGCTCCGGGCGGCCGAGACGGCGCAGATCGTCGCCGAGGTCCTCGGCCTGGCGGTGCAGACCGACGACCGGCTCCGGGAGATCGACGTCGGCGACTGGGCCGGCCGTCCGTACGCCGAAGTCATGGCCGAGCACCCCGGCGAGCTCGAGCGCTGGGCCGCCGGCGACCTTGCGTTCCGTTTCCCCGGCGGTGAGTCGCTCGAGGAACAGAAGGTGCGCGTCGTCGCCGCGCTCGAGGAGATCCGGGCGGGCGACGTGCCCGCGCTCGTGGTGTGCCACGGCGGTGTGATCCGCGTTGCACAGCGCGCGCTGGGCAGGGGTGCGGGGCCGGATGCCGAAGTCGCGCAGGTGGCAAACGGCTCCTTTCACCGGCTGTGACCGAGCAGCGCTCGCCGGCGGCGACCATCGCCGGCATCGCTTTCGCGGTGCTCGTGGTCGCCACGTTCGCCGCGTTCTTCATCACCCAGCGCCTCAAGCGCGAGCCGGGCGTGCTCGGGCAGGTGCGTGCGACGCCGTTCTTCAGCCCGAACTCCGACGGCCGGTTCGACCGCGCCCGCATCGGGTTCCTGCTCAAGGAGGCCGACGACGTGACGGTGACGGTCGTCGATCGTGACGGGGAGCCCGTCCGCCGGCTGACGCGCAACCAGTCGCTGCCCGCCTACAAGCAGCTGCGCCTGAAGTGGGACGGCCGCGACGACGACGGCAAGAGGGTGCCCGATGGGACCTACCGGGTGCAGGTCGGCCTGCGCACGCAGGGGCGCACCGTGCTGCTGCCGCGCAACATCGAGCTCGACACGACGCCGCCCAAGCCGCGGGTTCTGAGCATCGGGCCGGAGACCACGCCGCTGCCGCGCCCGGAGCTGCTGCCGCGCCGCGACGGCAAGCCCGCGCGGGTGCGCATGTTCCTTCCGGGCCGCCGGTCCCGGGTCATCGTCTTCCGCACGGACGTCGTGCCCGCCCGCGAGGTGCTCGCCCAGCCCGTGGAGAGCGGCACGACGACGTGGGAGTGGAACGGCGTCGTGGACGGTCGCAAGGTCGCGCAGGGGACGTACCTCGTCGCGGTGGAGACGCGCGACCGCGCCGGCAACATCGGCACGTCCCCGCGCCGCCTGCCGCCCAAGCCGCCGTACGGCGAGGAGCCCGGCGGCAAGGGCGGGATCAGCGTCCGCTACCTCAACGCCCAGCCGCCGACCGCGCCCGTCGAGGCCGCGCAGCGCGCCGAGTTCGGCGTCATCAGCGGCGGCACGCGGTACCGCTGGCAGATCCGCCGGGTCGGCGAGCAGGCCCGCGCGGACGGCTCGGGCACCCGGCCGCTGGTGCGCGTGCGCGCGCCGGGCGGCAAGTCGGGCCTCTACCTCTTCGAGCTGCGCACCGCGAGCCGGCAGGCGGCGGTCCCGTTCGCCGTGCAGTCCGTGCAGGCGCACGACGTCCTCGTCGTCCTGCCCGCGACGACGTGGCAGGGCGTCAACCGCGTCGACGATGACGGCGACGGCTGGCCGGACACGCTCTCCGGCGGCCTGCCCGTGCGCACGGCGCGGATCTACGACGGCGCGGGCCTGCCCTCCGGGGTGGCGCAGACGGTCGCCCCGCTGCTCATCGAGCTCGACCGGCAGGGACGCAAGTACGACATCACCACGGATCTCGCGCTGGCCCGCGGCGTCGGGCCGAAGCTCGAGGGCCACGGCGGGGTGATCCTCGCGGGCGACACGACGTGGATGGACGGCGCGCTGCAGGCCAAGCTGCGGCGGTGGGTCAGCCAGGGCGGCCGGCTCTTCAACGTCGGCGTCGATTCGCTGCTGCGCGAGGCGCGCGTCACCCCGCTGCGCGTGACGAAGCCCACGACCCCCGCGGCGCGGGATCTCTTCGGCGCGCAGCTCGCGCCGATCGCGCGGGCGAAGGGCACGACGATCGTCGTCGCGCAGGACCCGCTGCGCCTGTTCGAGGGCACCGACGGCGAGTTCTCGGGCTTCGACAGCTACCAGGCCACCCGTTCGCTGGGCCCGGCCTCGCGCGTCGTCGCGCTGGCGACCACCGAGGACGGCGAGCGCGACGTCATCGTCGCCGCGCGCCTGAACAAGGGGCTCGTGATCCGGACGGCGCTGCCGCAGCTGCCGAGCAAGCTCTCCTCCGACGAGGACCTCCAGGCGCTCGTGCGCCGCATCTGGGTGCTGCTGAACCGATGACGATCCTCGCGCTCTCCACGCTCGGCGACGCCACCCAGACGCTCGGGGTCATCCTCGCGGCGGTCTTCGCTGCGGCCGCGATCTGCGCACCCGGCCCGAAGCTCCGCGCGTGGGCGGTGCTCGGCGCGCTCGTCCTCGCGGCGCTGCTGCTCGGCGGGCACGTGTGGTCCTCGCCGCAGGTCGTCGAGCTGCGTGACCGGCCGATGCTGCTCGGCGTCGGTGGGGTGCTCGGGCTCGCGGCGCTCCTCGTCGGCGCGTGGCTCATCGACCGCCGGCCGGAGATCCTGCCGCTCGCCGTGGTGTTCGCCCTGCCGTTCCGTGTGCCGATCGAGGCCGGCGGGGACACGGCGAACCTGCTCGTGCCGCTGTACCTCGTCATCGGGGCGGGGGCGCTGGCGTACGCCGTCCCCCGACTGCGCGGCCAGGCTCGAGAAGAGCTTCAGCCCGGCTGGCTGGAATGGCTGCTCGGCGGTTCGGTCGTGCTCTACGCGCTGCAGGCCTCGTACTCCAGTGACTTCGACCGCGCGCTCGAACAGCTCGTCTTCTTCTACGTGCCGTTCGCCGTCCTCTTCGCCCTGCTGCAGCGGGTCACGTGGACGCCTCGGGTGCTGCTCGGCTGCCTCGGCGTGCTGGTCGCGCTCGCGCTGGCGTTCGTCGGGATCGGCTTCTACGAGTACGCGACCCGCCAGCTGCTGCTCAACCCGAAGGTCATCAACAGCAACGAGTTCGCGTCGTACTTCCGGGTGAACTCGCTGTTCTTCGACCCGAACATCTACGGGCGGTTCCTCGCGGTCGTGATGCTGCTCGTCGCCGCGGCACTGCTGTGGTCGCGCGCGGTGCGCGACGCGGTCCTCGCGGTCGTGGCGCTCGTCGTCTTGTGGGCGGGGCTCGTCGTTACGTTCTCGCAGTCCTCGTTCGCGGCCCTGCTGTCCGGCCTCGCGGTCCTGGGCGGGCTGCGGTGGGGCTGGAAGCGCGCGGGGATCGCCGTCGGCGTGGTGGTCGTCGCCGGCGCGGCGGTCATCGTGCTCGCGTCCGGGTCGCTGCGGCTGGACGTCGGCAGCAGCGAATCGGTCAGCGACGCGACGAGCGGGCGCTACGACCTCATCAAGGGCGGCGTGGAGCTCGCCGGCGACCGACCGGTGTACGGCTGGGGCAGCGGCGCGTTCCGCCGGGAGTACCGCGCGCACAGCGAGGCGAGCAGCACGCGGGCCGTCGCCGCGTCGCACACGATCCCCATCACGGTCGGCGCCGAGCAGGGGATCCTCGGCCTGGCGGTCTATCTCGCGCTGCTCGTCGCCGCGCTCGCGCGCCTGCTGGGCGGCGGGCTGACGGCCGGCCTGCGCGACGCCGAGGGCGAGGTGCCGGTGCTCGTCGCCCGCGCGGGGATCGCCGCGGCCTTCGTCGCCGTCCTCGTGCACACGATGCTCTACGCGGCGTTCCTCGAGGACCCGATCATGTGGACGCTGCTCGGCGTCGGCGTGGCGCTCGCGCGCGGCGGGGTCGTCCCCGAGGCCGCGGCGGCCGACGCGCCGGAGACGTGGTTCGCCGACGAGCCCGTGCATGACCCGGCGGGCTGAGCTCGGGGCCGTCGCGGCGCTCGGGCTCGCCGCGGTGCTGTGGTGGTGGCTGGTCCCGACGTACCCGGCCTACGACGCGTACTGGCACCTCGTGTGGGGGCGGGAACTCGTCGACGGAGTGACCCCGTCGTTCGAGGTCTACGCGGCACCGACCGAGCACCCGCTCTACGTCTTCGTCGCCGCCGTGTTCGGCGTGGTCGGGGAGGGCGCCGACCGGCTGCTCGTCCTGGCCGGGCTGCTGTCGCTCGTCGCGCTGGTCTGCGGCGTGTGGCGCCTGGCCCGCGAGCTGTTTGGCCTGTGGCCGGCGGTGCTCGCCGCGCTGTTCGTCGGCTCGAGCTTCGCGTTCTTGCTCTACGCGGTGCGCGCCTACGTCGACGTCCCGTTCCTGGCGCTTGTCGCGTGGGCCGCCGCGCTGGAGGTGCGCGGCCGCCGCTGGTGGCCGATGGTGCTGCTCGTCTTCGCCGGGTTGCTGCGGCCCGAGGCGTGGGTGCTCGCCGGGCTGCTCTGGCTGTGGCGGGCGTTGGGGGGCGAGCAGTCGCGCCGGGACCTCGTGGGGCTCGCCGGGCTCGTCGTGCTGGCGCCGATCGGCTGGTTCCTCACCGACTGGATCGTCACCGGCGACCCGCTGCACTCGCTGACGTCCACGAGCGAACTGGCCGAGGCGCTGGGCCGCGACCGCGGGATCGTCAAGGCGCCGCGGGTGTTCGTGGTCTCCGTTCTCGACGTGGCGCGCGCGCCGGTCGCGCTGGCGGGCATCGCCGGCGCGGTGCTGGCCGTCCGGCGGTTCGGGTGGAGGGCGATGGCGGTGCCGCTCGCGCTGCTGCTGGCGGGCGTCGTGACGTTCTTCGCCGCCGGGGTCGCGGGGCTGTCGCTGCTGCCGCGCTACCTCACGGTGCCGGCCGTCGGGCTCTGCCTCTTTGCCGGGTACGCCGTCGCCGGCTTCACCACCCTGGCGGCCGACGACCGGTGGCGCGACACGTGGAAGCGGGGCGCGATCGTCGCGCTCGTCATCGGCGGCGCGTTCTTCGCCTACAAGCTCCCGAGCTTCAAGACCCTGGCCAACGAGCTGCGCTTCGTCGATCGCACGCACGAGCAGCTCGTCGATCTGCTGCACGACCCGAAGGTCCGCGAGGCGCGCACGTGCGGCCCGATCACCTTCCCGACCTATCGGCTGGTTCCCGACACCCGCTGGGTGCTCGACGTCGGCAACGACGCGGTGACCACGCGCGCGGCGAGACAGTCCGACCGCGGTGTGGCGATCTTCATCGACCGCAGCGAGAAGAAGCCGCGCCAGCGCTACGGCGAGGCCGACGGCGTGTCGCGGGCGACGAACCGCGAGGTGCCCGAGGGGTTTGTGGAGATCGCGCGGCGCGGGCCGTTCATCGCGTACGGCCGCTGTTGAGGCAGTTGGAAACAAAATCGTCCAACTGGACGGTCCACGTACCACGTGGACGTGGCTCGGCCCCACCGCGCTGTGGTGCCCTCGTTGGACGGCGACGTGCTCGTCACCCTGGCGTGGACGACGGCGCCGCTATCCGGTCGGGGGGTCGCGCGGCTTCTGCCTGACGCTTCCCAGGTGGGGATCAAGCGGGTGCTCGACCGCTCTTCGCTG
The DNA here is from genome assembly GCA_945878865.1 of Bifidobacterium breve. GTDB lineage: Bacteria > Actinomycetota > Thermoleophilia > Solirubrobacterales > Solirubrobacteraceae > Svornostia. The sequence goes on from CAMCUD010000004.1 coordinate 63,515, forward strand.
AACCGGCGACACGTCGCCGCTCCCGCGGTCGAGATCCTCGCCGATCTCCGCGCTGAGCTCGTCGCGCGCCTGCGCGAGCGTGTCGAAGGATGGGAGCTTCAGCCGATCCACGCCTCGATCTTCGGCAGCGCCGCGCGGGCGACGGGCGATGCCGCAAGCGACCTCGACCTCTTCGTGGTGGTGGATGACGACATCGCGCAGAACGAGCGATGGGAGGAGCAGCTCGATGACCTCACGGACGATGTCCGCGCGTGGACTGGTAACCCCGTGCATGCGATCTCACGCACGCCAAGGTCCGCCTGCAGGACGCAGGCGCGTTCCTTGATGTCGCGCAGACCCACGGCCCGGCGGATGCTGGGGGGAAGCAGGCCAGCGTCGCACTCCGACGCGTGCTGAGCCTGAAGAGCAACGTCCAGTACGTCGGCGGGCGGACGTCGCAGAGGCACTTGGCCGATGCTCGGAAGGGGGCGGCGGTGGTGGTCGGCTTCGCGGAACGCGTTGTGGTCTGAGCGACGGGCGGTCAGGTCACATGCTCCGCTCACGCCCGAGCGCGGCCACCAGGCGCTGCTGAGGGCTCGGTACGCTGGAGGGGTGCTGATCGCGCTGAACTCCAGGTTCCGCCGGCATGGCAGTCGCATCGCCGTGGGGCTTGCCGTCTTCGCGCTGGCATTCGCGATCGTGATGGCGCACGGGGCGCTTGGCGCCGAGCACATGGACGGCAGCGGTGGCGCCACGATGACGATGGTCCATGGCGACCACGGCGGGGCAGCGATCGATCAGCCGGACGTCGTGCACGCGATGGTCGCGATGTGCCTGGCGATCGCCGAGACGGCGGCGATCGGCTTCGGCCTGCTCGCCGCCATCGCGGCGCTCCGTCTGGCGCTGGCGCTCATCCGTCCGCGTATGCCCGACGTCCTCCCGACAACTCGGCCGCGGATGGCGGCCGTCCCGTCGGCGCGCGCCGGGCCCGCGGTCCTTCAGGTCTTTCTGCGGTGAGCCGGGCCGGCCCGCCCCGATCGGGGCCGGGTCGATCCGCCGATTCCGCACAACGACCGAAAAGGATCACCATGCATCACCGACGCATCACCACCGCGCTGACGGTGGCCGCCCTGGCGGCTGGCGCAGTCGCCCTGACCGCCTGCGGCGACGACGACAGCTCGAACGCCGGGGCGACCGCGACCGCGACCGCTCAGGCTGGGAAGGCCAACGGCACGGACCTCGCGTTCGCCACCGGGATGATCGGCCACCACGAGATGGCCGTCGACATGGGGAAGACCGCGCAGGAGCGCGCGACCCACGAGCAGGTCAAGACGCTGGCCAAGGCCATCGTCACGACCCAGACCGCCGAGATCGCGCAGCTCAAGAAGGCGCGCGAGCGCATGGCCGGCGCGGGCGTCACCCCGAAGGACCTTGGCATGAGCCGGTCCGAGACGGGGATGACTGGCGACATGCCGATGCTCGAGCAGAGCAAGGAGTTCGACCGGACGTTCCTGACCATGATGGTGCCCCACCACGAAGGGGCGATCAGGATGGCCCGCGTGGAGCTCGCACGGGGTCAGGATCCCGAAATGCGGGCGCTGGCCAAGCAGATCGTCACCGCGCAGTCCAAGGAGATCGACGAGATGACCGCGTGGCAGAAGGACTGGTACGGCGAGGACACCGCGGGCTCGGGGCACATGTCCGGCTCCGATCACATGTCGACGTCGGGGATGATGGATCACTCCGACTGATCGGCGGGCTCGCGTCTCCAGACCCGCGCCGCGACCCCGAGTGCGGCGGCGGCCAGTGCGCCCAAGAGCGCGCCGGCCGCCGCCGGGCTCCACACGGTCGCGACGCCGCCCGCGATCGGATACGTCACCAGCCAGCACGCATGCGACAGGGAGAACTGCGCGGCGAACAGCGCGTTGAGTTCGTTGTCGTCGCCCGAGCGGCGGATGAGCCGGCCCGCGGGGCTCTGAAGCAGGCTCATCCCGACCCCGAGAACGACCCAGACCGCAAGGAGCGCGCCGTATCCCGTCACGAGCGGGAGGGCGGCGAGTCCGGCGACCGTCGCGACGCCCCCGCCGAGCATGAGCGTGCGGTCCGAGGTTCGGTCGAGCGCGCGCGGCAGCGCCAGAGCGGCGGCGATCGACCCGATGCCCGCCACGGCCAGGGCGACCGCGACCGATGAGCTGCCGTGGCCGAGGTCGGTCCGGACGAGCACCACCGTGTTGACGATGACCATCGCGCTGCCCGCCGCAGCGACCAAGCTCAGCGCGAGCAGGCCGCGCAGCCGTGGCGTCGCGAGGTAGCGCCAGAGCCCCGCGGTCATCCTCGTCCGCACCTCGACGACCCCGGCGCGGGCGGGCGGAAGCGCCGTCAGGGACACCAGCGCAGCCGACGCCAGGAACGCGAGCCCGTTGGCGGCGAACAGCGCGTGGAAGTCGACGACCAGCAGCAGTGCGGCGGCGAGCAAGGGGCTCGCCAGGGCCTCCAGGTCATACGCCAGGCGCGAGAGCGACAGGGCCTTCGTGTACTCGCGTTCCTCGGGAAGCAGGTCCGGGATCACCGCCTGAAACGCGGGCGTGAATCCGGCCGAGCAGCCGTTGAGCACGAAGATCAGGACGAAGACCTGCCAGACCTCGGTCACCCACGGCATCGCCAGGACGATCGCGGCCCTCACAAGGTCGAGTCCGACGAGGACCCGCCGGCGCGGGAGGCCCTCGACGATCGCGGCCAGCACGGGCGACAGCGCCACGTACGCGACCATCTTCAGCGCGAGCACCGCCCCGAGCACCGCGCCCGCGTTCGCGCCCGCGAGGTCGTAGGCGAGCAGGCTCAGCGCGACGCTCGCGACGCCCGTGCCGAGGAGCGCGACGACCTGCGCGGTGAAGAGACGCCGGTAGGTCCGGTCGCGCAGCGGCGTCGTCAGGCCGTCGTGCCGGACGGGGTCGGTGACGTCCCGGGCGCGGTGCGGATGCAGGACGTGGCGATGGCCGGGTCCGGCTGGGTGCGCGTGGACGTAGCTGCCGTGGCGGTGGACGAGAGGCGTGCCCATGCCGCGCTGCGCTTCCGCCCGGCGGCGTCAGTCGGGCCAGCCGGGCCAGGCGTCGGCCACGGCCTTCGGCACGACGAGGACTTGCTGGCCCGGCGGGGTCCAGAAGTGGTCCTTGGCCTGCTCGCGGAAGTGCAGCAGCTCGATGCCCAGCTGCTCGGCGAGCTGGCCCGCGGTCGGGCAGTACCCGCCACTTCCCTCGATGAGCACGACCTGGTCGGCGGGCTGGCGCAGCGCGACACCGAACTCGTGGCGCTGGTTCTCCTCGGTGTGCGGCGTGTCCTGCAGCAGCATCCCGATCGGCTCGCCGGCGACGACCTCGGGCAGCTTGTCACTCGTGAAGCCGATGACCTTCGTCCAACGCTTCGTGAGCTCCGCGTCGTCGCGGACGAGGAACCCCGAGTGCGGGTCGGTGTCGAGCGAGACGAGCCGGCCCTCCGCGCCCTCGCGCGCGTTGTGCTCCAGCGCACGCAGCAGCACGATCGAGCCCAGGCCCTCGTAGATGCCGGTCTCGATGATGAGCGGCGGCTTCGTCGCGCGGGCGGCGACGTACCAGAGCAGGCGGTTGCCGACGGGCAGCTTCGTCTTCGCGTCGAAGCGCCAGCGGGTGCGCTCGCTCAGCCGGGTCGTGAGCTCAGGGTCGGTGCGCGCCTCGCGCAGGTAGCCCTTCGCGTCATCGACGGTGCAGCCGAAATTGCGGGCCGCGAACGCGCACAGCTCGTCGTCGTTGGCGATCTCGTAGCTGTAGCTCTCAACCTCGGGATCCCACAGCAGGTACCGCAGGTAGATCTTCGGCTCGTCGCGCAGCTTCACGTCGTAGCGCTGGAGGATGTGGCGCTTGGTCAGCCACCGCAGGCGGCTCATGCGGCGCAGGGCGTGGCGGGCGGTGGCGCGCAGATCGTCGGGCATCGAGGGGCGCAGCCTACGCGGCCGTCCGGCGGGCGTCATCGGTCTGTCCACTGCGCTCGGCGGCGTCGAGCAGGTCGGCCCAGCGCGCGGTGTGCGGGGCGATGACGTCGCAGAGGCGCCGCAGGCTCTCGAAGCCGTCCTCGAGCTCCCAACCCCAGTGCAGGACGATCGGGATCCACGTGCCGCCCTGGCGTTCCACCGCTGCCCGCGCCGGGTCGGCCACGACGCTCGCGCCGGCGTAGAACGGCTCGTAGGCGGGGAGATACACCGCGTCGCGCAGCCACACCGGGCCGGCCTGTAGGCCGAGCAGCCGCACCGTCTCCGGCCCGCCCGTGATGACGCGGAAGCGTGAGGCGAGCACGTCCCACTGCGACGCGGCGAACCGGTTCCACGGCGGGACGAGGATCTGCGCGTCGATGCCCAACGCGCGCAGCCGCTCCAGCCCCTCGTCCAGGCGGGCGGCGAGCGCGTCGTCGTCGAGGCCGAGCAGCTCGGCCTGCTTGCGCGGGTTGCGGTCGCGCGTGCGGTGGTCGAGCCCGTGCATGGCGAACTCGACGCCTTCGGCGGGCAGGCGGGCGAGCACCGCGCGCTCGCGGTCGTCGAGCTCGCGGCGGCGTGTGTCGTCCGGGTCGTTGGGGTTCGGCGCGGGGTGCGGTACGACCGCCGTGAGGTACGGGACCCCCGCGCTGGCCATGACGTCGTGGAAGCGCTCGAAGTTCTCGGTGCCGAACTTCTCCGGCAGGTCGGCGGCCAGCCAGTGGGGGAACTCGTCCTGGCGGACGAGGAAGCGCGGCGGGGCGGCCGCGTCGTCACCCAGGACCGTGCGGCGTAGCTCCTCCAGCCGCCGGACGGTGACGGTCTCGGGCTCGCGCCGGCCGAGCTTGATCGCCACGCGCTCGGCCTCGCGCATGGGTCGCGGCGGGACCCGCACGCGCAGCGCGCGCAGGACGTCCGGCTGCGTGATCCGCGCTTCGGTGACGCGCCCGGCGGTGAGCGCGTCGTCGAAGAGCAGGCGCGCGGTGCGGACGTCGCTCGACATGGGGGAGAGCATCGCACCCCTCGGTGTCGGTCGGAGCACGCCGTACCTTTATGGACGGCGTGCCCAGTACGTCACGGTGCGCTCGGTGAAGCCCTCGCGCTCGTAGAACCGGCGCGCGCCGTCGTTCGAGGCGATGACGTCCAGCGCGACCGTGTCGATCCCCAGCGGCGCGAGCTCGGCGTAGACGCGGTCGAGCAGTGCCTTGCCGATCCCGTTCCCCCGCTGCGCGGCGTCGACGGTGAGCGTGTCGACGACGCCGAGGCGCTCGGGCTGCGTCCACCCGGGCATCCCGTCGGCGAGGTGGGTGAAGGCGTAGCCGAGGGCGTTCCCGTCGTCATCGCGGGCGACGAGCACAAACGCGTCCTCGTCGGCGATCGCCCGCCGGTACCGCGCGATGCGCCGAGCCCACGCGCCGTCATCGTCGCGGATCTCGCCGAAGTGCGGCGCCGCGGCGGCGTGGTGGTCGCGCAGGCCGAGGTACAGGGGCCGCAGCTCGTCGAGGACCTCCGCGCCGTGGCGGGTGATCACGCCGTGATCCCCAAGGCGTTGAGCCGTTCCCACAGCGGCGCGTTCTGCCGTTCGGCGGTCTGCGCGAGCGCCCAGTCGCGCAGCGCGAGGTCGGGCGTCGCGCGCCGGCCGGCGTGGGCTCGGAGCGCCTCGGCGAACGCGTCCGCATCGGCGGCGGTCGTCACGGCGGTGTCCCACGTATGGACGCCGGGGAGCTCGGGCGCGACGGTGCGCACACCCTGGCGCGCGTACTTCAGGATCCGATAGGGCAGCCCGGCCTGGTTGAACGGCTCGTCCTTGAACGGGACGATCCCGACGTCCGCGCACCCGATGAGCCGGGCGGCCGCCTCGTCGTCCTGCGATCCGAGCCAGACGATCTGCGGGCACGCGCGGCACCACGCGGCGTCGGCGTCGCCGCTGACCTCGTCCTCGTGGAACGCGCCGATCGCCAGGACGGTGAGCTCGGGCACGCGCTCGCACACCGCGCGCAGCAGCGCCCAGTCGCAGCGCCGGCCGAGGTGTCCGAGCGAGACCGCGACGACGCTGCGCCCCGGGTCCAGTGCGGGGAACGTGTCGGCGGCGAGCGCGACGAGCGTCGGCTCCCGCCCGGCCTCGCGTTCCAGGCGGGCGAGCTCGTCGGAGGCGACGAACACGAGGTCGGCGCGGGCCGCCGCCTCGTCGTGGAGTTCTGCCAGGCGCTCGCGCAGGGACGGGCCGGCGTCGTAGGCCATCTCGTAGCGGTCCCAGCGCCCGTACCAGAGCTCGGCCTCGGGCTTGGCCGCGAGGATCGCCTGCGCCAGCGGCCACTGCACGGGGTGGAAGATCGTCAGCGCGCGAAGCTGGCGCTGCGGGCCGAGCGAGCGCAAGAGCCGCTTGGCGGTGGTCCGGGCGATCCGGTCGGCGATCGGGCGGGGCAGCCGCGCGAACGTCCCGTACTTCACCGGCGGCGGGTCGGCGGCCACGACGCCGTCGGCGCGCAGCAGGTCCTCGGCCTGGTCGCGCAGGATGAACTGCTCGAGCGGGCGGGGCAGCAGCAGGAGGCACGTCGGGTCGGGCACGCCGCCGGACGCTAGTCGACACCGGTGTCGCGTAGCGTCCCCCGCCGTGCCCGGGTACCTCCGGCGCCTGCTGGCCGGCGGCGCCGCCTACCAGTCCGCGAGCCTGCTGTCTGCCGGCCTCGCGCTCATCACGCTCCCGCTGTACACGCGCAAGCTGACGCCCGCGGACTTCGGCGTGGCGGAGACGCTGCTGACGTTCATCATCCTCGCGTCGATCCTGCTGCGGGTGGGGCTGGGCGAGGCGTTCGTGCGCTCGTGGTACCAGCGCGAGACCGAGGCGGAGCGCGCCGCGCTGACGCGGACCGCGCTGGGCGGTGTGGTGCTGACGACCACCGCGGTCGCGCTCCTGTGCGCGGTCTTCGCGGGGCCTTTGAGCGACCTCGTCATCGCGCGCGACGACCCGCAGATCATGCGCGTCGCGGTCTTCGGCCTGTGGGCGTTCACGAACCTCGAGATGGCCTACGCGCTGCTGCGGGTGCAGGAGGCGCGCGGCGTGTACCTCCGGGCGTCTTTGGCGAACGTCCTGCTGACGGTGGGGTTGACGGTGACGCTGGTCGTCGTCCTCGACCAGGGGGCGCCGGGCTACCTGGCGGGCAACTACACGGCGTCGGCGCTCGTGCTGGTGGCGATCTGGTGGTCGCAGCGCGCGGTGCTCTCCGGCCCGGGCACGCGGACCGTGGAGGTCCGCCCGCTGCTGCGCTTCGGCGTCCCCACGATCCCCGCCGAGGCGGCGGTGTTCGCGCTGAACGTCGTCGACCGCGCGTACCTGCTGCGCGCGCAGGGTGCCGCGGCGGCGGGGTTGTACGCGCTGGCGGTGAAGCTCGCGACGATCGTGATTCTCACGGTGCGCGCGTTCCAGCTGGCGTGGCCGCCGCTGGCCTACTCGGTGCAGGACGACGAGGAGGCCGGCCGCCTTTACGCGGTGGTGTGCACGTGGTACGTCGTGTCGACCGGGACGGTCGTCGCGGGGCTGGCGCTGCTGGGCCGCTGGCTCGTGGACCTCTTCGCCGCACCCGACTTCGCCGACGCGTTCGAGGCGCTGCCGTGGGTGGGGCTGGGCTGGGCGATGTACGGGCTGCTGCTGCTGCTCGTCACCGTCGGCGGGCGGGCGGGCGTGACGACACGGAACTTCCCGGCAGCCGCGCTCGGGCTGGCGGTCAACGTGGTGGCGCTGCTGGTGCTCGTCCCGCCGCTGGGCATTGCGGGCGCGGGCATCGCGCTGTGCCTCGCCTACGCGGTGATGCTGGTGACGCTGCACCTGTTGACGCGATCGCTGTTCCACGTGCCGTTCCAGTGGGGCCGACTCGTGCACGCGGTGGTCGTGATCGCGGCGCTCGGCGTGGGCGGTGAGCTGCTGCTACCCGACGCGGGGATGGCGGGGTTCGTCAGCCGGGCGGTCGCCCTGGCGGCGATCCCGGTGGTGCTGGTGGCGACGGGGTTCCTGCAGCCGGGGGAGCGGGCGGGGTTGGGGCGGTTGCGGGCGCGGGGCGGGTGAGGGTGTGACCCGAATCGCGCGCTATATGCGCGATCGGGGTCACACCCCCCCGCCGGCACGCCGATTAGTACGCCCGAACCTGATGGTTCGCCACCATCAGCCGATCCGGGTCGATCGCCGCCGCGATGTCCCGCAGCCGGCGGATCGTCGTCGTCCCGAACGCCTGGGACGCGTCGATCGGCATCTCCGTGAAGTTCAGGAACGCGCCGCCGGTCGCCCACGGCGCGAGGCCGTCGATCGTCGCCGGGATCGCCTGCTCCAGCGCCCCGGCGAGCTCGGGGCTCATCACCGCGCCGACCATGAACACCGCGTAGCGGCCCTGCAGGCAGCTCAGCGCGCCGGCGCCCTCGGCGCACCGGCCGACGGCTCCGCCGAGGTGGCGGAACTCGATGCCGATCAGCGGGGAGCCCGACCCCGGGCCGCACATCTCGATGACCGCGTCGATCGCCGCGTCGGGCAGCTCGGCGAGCATCGTGCCGCCGCCCATCGCGGGGACGGGGTGCGGCGGGTCGCCGTGCAGGCCGAGGAGCATCGTCGGCGCACCCGTGGTGAACGTGTCGAGCTCGGGGCGCAGGTCGCGCAGCGGCTGCAGCAGCGCGGCGGTCTCGTTCTCGCCCAGGAGGCTGACGGCTTCGACGACGACCATCTGCTTGCCGCGGAGCGGCTCGGGCACCGCGGGGTCGGGCGGGAAGCTCTGCAGCCGGCCGATGGAGGTGACCTCCTCCGGGAGGCGGTCGGTCAGGTCGCGCCAGCGGGCGAGCACCTCGCTCGCGCGGTCGGCCGGCCACATCAGCACGCCGGCGTGGACCTCGTCGATCGGCAACAGGGAGAACTCCATCTCCGTGACGACGCCGAACGATCCGCCGCCGCCGCGCAGCGCCCAGAACAGCTGTGGGCACTCGACCGCCGTTGCGTGGACGAGCTCGCCGCTCGGCACGACGATGTCGATGGCGGTCACGTGCGACGAGGCGAGGCCGTGCTTTCGCGCGAGGAACGACAGGCCGCCGCCGAGCGTGTAGCCGACCACGCCGACGTCCGGTGAGCTGCCGTGCAGCGCGACGAGGCCGTGCGGCGCGCTCGCGGCGACCACGTCTTCCCACAGCGCGCCGGCCTGGACGCGCGCGACGCGCCGCTCGGGATCGACGGTGACGCCGCGCAGCGCCGAGGTGCGCAGGAGGATCGCGTCACCGAGGTCGCCGCCGCGCGCCGCCGCGCCGTGGCCGGTTCCCTGCACGGCGATCCGCAGGCCGGCCTCGCGCGCCGCGAGGACCGTCTCGACGATGTCCGCCGTGTCCGCGGCCTCCACGACGACCGCCGGACGCTGGTCGACGGCGAGGTTCCACGCCTGGCGGGCCTGGTCCCATGTGGGGTCCTCGGGCGTGGTGACTGCACCGCGGATGCGGGTGCGCAGGTCGGTGATGCGATCGATGACGGACATGGCAGCTCCAGGAAGGTCGTGACGTGGATGCACGACGTACCTTCGAGGCGGCCGACGGCCCGCGCATCGGGGAACCCCCTAGGGGCGCACCCCAGACATTCAGCGGCGCGGAACCGACAGCGACAACGTCGCGGGGCGGCTCACGTTGCCCGAGGCGTCCTTCGCGGTCACGGTGAAGCGGTAGCGCGCGATCGCCAGGCGCGGCGTGCGCACGACGAACAGGCCCGTCCCCGCGCGCTTGGCGGCGATCGTGTGGTCGGCGCGGCAGCGCTTGCCGCGACGGCCCTTCGCGCAGCCCGTCAGCCGCCGGTAGACGGCGCGCGCGCTGGTCGCCGGCCCGCCGCTGTCTCTCGCGGTGATCGTCAGCGTGCAGCGGCGCTTGGCACACGAGCGGCGGGTGACGCGGGCGACGGGAGCGGTGAGATCGAGCGGGGTGCCGCCCGACGCGGCCGGCGTCGCCGCGGCGGGTGTCGACTGGGCCGTCCCCTGGACGACGGTCGGGGCGGTCGCCACGGGGCCGACGACCCGCGCCTGGATCGTCCGCGTGCCGCCGGCGTTCACTGCGATGACGTCGCACGTCACGACCCGGCGAGCCATCGCGCTCGACAGTGTGAGCTGCTGCGCCGTACCGTCGGCGCGCACGTCGTAGGGCTCTCCGGCGGCGTTGATCAACGCGCTCAGCCAGACAAAGCTCAGCGCCGGCGAGCCCGTCCACGTTCCGGGGTCACAGGTCAGCGTCTGCCCGGTCGCGGGCGTCCCCGTCACGGTCGGCAGCCCGTTCGGGATCGCGCGGGCGGGCGGATCGGCGGCCAGCGCGCGGGCGTTGAGGTCGGGGTTGGCCAGCCTCGTGTACACGCCGGGGAAGTCCGGATCGGCGCAGCCCACGCCGAACGACACGATGCCGGCGAGCGTCTTCGACAGCGTGTCGGTGAGGACGAGCGGGCCGCCGGAGTCGCCCTGGCATGCGTCGACGGTTCCGCCAGGCGACGTGCCTCCGGCGCAGAGCATCGTCGCGGCGACGTAGTCCGAGCCGTAGCGACGGCACGCGCTGTCGGCGTACACCGAGACCGGCGCCTGCTGCAGGGCATCGGGGATCGCGCCCTCGTCGCTGAGCAGACCCCAGCCCGAGATGAGGCCGGGGCGGCCGGTCATCGTCTCGTTCGCGGAGACGAGCGGCGCGGCCGTTCCCTTTGTCAGGGCCCCGGCGAGGGTGAGGATGCCGAGGTCGTTGCCGCCCGCCGGCCAGGACGGATGCGTCGTCACGGCGGCGACCGGCACGACCTCCGTGTTCGTCCGCACACCGGTTCGGTAGAGGTTCGCCACGACCGCGAGATCCGGCGCGTCGAGGTCGGCGAGGCAGTGCGCCGCGGTGATGACGTGCGTCGGGTCGCGAATCGTCCCCGCGCAGAAGACCTCGAACGGGAACTTCGGGCTGCCGCCCTCGGCTTCCACGAGCGCGACCTGGTAGGCGATCGGCCCGCCCGCGTCGGTGCCGTTGACGATGCTGCCGCGCACGGGATCGCCGGTGCGAATGCGCTGGGCGTCCGCCGGCGCCGCGGCGAGCAGCGCCACGCCGAGGGTGAGAAGCAGCGCGCGGATCACGATCTCCAACATTACGGAGTAACGGGCCGGGCCGCTACTGCTGCATCACAGTCTGCGCCCGCCCCGGTTGTGATCGTACGCAGCTTCACGCAGACCTTCACCCACTTCGGGGTGCAGCGTTGCGGTTACGTGGCGCCAGTAGCGCTTGGCGCTGTGGTGCGGCAGGACCGTCGCCGCGGCCGCGCGCACGGCGTACGTGTAGGCGGTCAGCCACCGCACGATCGCCGCCGCCGCGGCGGAGTGGTGCTTGCGCATGTAGCGGTCGCGGTTGCGCGAGAGCTCGACGATCCGCCGCTCCGGCACCGCGCCCGTCGACAGCTGCTCGTGGTGGATCGCCCGCGCGGACGGGACGTACAGCGTGTGCCACCCGGCGTCCTTCAGGCGCTTGCAGAAGTCCACCTCGTCGGAGTAGACGAAGAACGCGGGGTCGAAGAAGTCAATCTCGGCGGCCGCTTCCCGGCGGACCATGAGCGCGGCGGACTGCGCCCAGTCGACGCGCCGCGTCTTCTCCCCCGTGCTCTGCACCGTGAAGAGCTTGTGCAGGAACAGCGCGTTGATGAACGCCGTGAGCGGCGTGGGGAACCGCCACGCCGACGCCTGCTGCTGCTCGTCGGGACGCAGTAGCAGCGCGCCCGCGGCGCCGGCGCGCTCGTCCTCGACGAGCGCGTCGCGCAGCGCGGCGGTCGCGCCGGGCTTCAGCTCGGAGTCCTCGTTGAGCAGGAGGCAGAAGCGGCCCCTGGCGCGCTCGAGCAGCGCGGTGTCGTTCTCGCCCTTGCCGCGCCGCAGTTCGTTGACGATGACCTCATCGCAGGCCGGGTGGTTGCGCGCCGCGCCGACCGAGCCGTCGCGCGATGCGTTGTCGAGCACGAGGACCTCGGTGGGCACGCCGAGCGCCTCGCGTTCGGCGGCGATCGCGTCGAGGCAGCGGACGAGCAGCTGGCGCTGCTCGGTGTTCACCACGCAGAAGGTGACCTCGACGGGACCGGGCGTCATCACCTTCCATACTGCCGCGCTGCGCGTCTCGGCGCGGTGTGGCGGTCAGGGGGTGTGACCGCAATCGCGCATACTGCCGCGGTGCGCATCGACGTCGTCGACCCCGCCGCCTATACGCCCCCGTACGATCACGCGCTCTGTGCGGCGCTCGCCCGCGCGGGCGCCGACGTGCGGCTGCAGACTTCGCGGTTCGCCTACGGCGACGTGCCTGAGCCCGAGGGCTACACCCGGGTGGAGCGGTTTCATCGGCTGGAGGTCGGAGCGCCCGGCGGCCGCGTGCGCACGGCCACGCGCGCCGCGCAGCACCCCGTCGACATGCTGCGCTATCGCCGCGCCGCCCGCGCGGCCGAGGTCGTGCACTTCCAGTGGCTGGCGTGGCAGCACGTCGACCGCCACCTGCTGCCGGACCGCCCGCGTGTCCTGACCGCCCACGATGTCCTGCCGCGCGAGCCCAAGCCCGGGCAGGTCGCGGCGCAGCGCCGGCTCTACGAGCGGATGGATCACGTGATCGTGCACTCCGCGCACGGCCGCGGCCGGCTGATCGACGAGGTCGGCGTCCCGGCCGACCGGGTCACGGTCATCCCGCACGGCGTGCTCGACGCGCTCACCCGGGTGCCGGCTGTCGCCCCGCCGGAGCTCGCGGACGTCGACCCGCAGGTCCCGGTCGTCCTGTGCTTCGGGCTGCTGCGCCCGTACAAGGGGATCGACGTGCTGCTGCGCGCCTGGGCGGGGATCGCGGGTGCGGAACTCTGGATCGTCGGGATGCCGCGGATGGACGTCGCGCCGCTGCGGGCCGCGGCGCCCCCGGGCGTGCGCTGGGTGACCCGCTTCGTCTCCGACGCCGAGGCGGCTGCATGCTTCGCGCGCGCGTCGCTCGTCGTCCTGCCCTACCGCGAGATCGACCAGTCCGGCGTGCTGTACACGGCACTCGGCTTCGGGGCTCCGATGGTGCTCACCGACGTCGGCGGGTTCGGCGAGGTGGCCGAGCAGGGGGCGGCGGCGCTCGTGCCGCCCGACGATCCGGGAGCGCTGCACGCCGAGCTCGCCCGGCTGCTGGGCGATTCCGCGGCGCGCGACGCGCTGGCCGCGGGTGCCCGTGCGGCGGCGGCGGGGCCGTATGCGTGGGACCCGATCGCGCGGGCGACGCTGGGGGTCTACCGACGCGTCGAGCGTTCCTGACTGACCGAACAGTCGCCGCCCGGCCTGCACCGACGGGCCCGAATACCGCAGAATGGCCGCTTCGTGCTCACCCGTCTCGTCATGTGGATCGCCTTCGGGCTCCTGGCCTACGCGCAGGCGGGCTACTGGGCGGCGCTCGCGCTGCTGACCCGCGGGCGTACCGGTCCTGACCGTCCGAAGCCGCCGGTGCCTGAGGCGGACCTGCCGTTCGTCAGCCTCATCCTCGCCGCGCACAACGAGGACGCGGTCATCGGCGCGAAGGTCAAGAACGCGCTCGCGCAGGACTACCCGGCCAACCGGTACGAGGTCATCGTGTGCAGCGACGGCTCGTCGGACGACACGGTGGTCGTCGCCCAGGCTGCAGGCGCGCACCGGGTGCTGGATCTCCCGCGGGGCGGCAAGGTGCGTGCGCAGGACGCGGGCGTCGATGCTGCCCGGGGTGAAGTGCTCGCGTTCTCCGACGCCAACGCCGAGTGGGAGCCTGGCGCGCTGCGGGCGCTCGTCGCCGCGCTCGCTCCGCCGGATGTCGGTTACGCCTGCGGGCGTGTGACGTTCGTCAGCGCCGACGGCGGGACGAATCAGGAAGGCCTCTACTGGCGCTACGAGATGGACATCCGCGCGCGGGAGTCCGCGCTCGCGGGGGTGACGGCGGGCAACGGCGCGATCTACGCGGTGCAGCGCGAGGCCTATGTCCGCTGCGACCCCGTGATGGGCCATGACCTCGCGCTGCCGTTCCAGGTGGTCAAGGGCGGCCGGCGCGCGGTCGACGTCCCGGAGGCCCGCGCGACGGAGAAGATGGTCCCGACGATCGAGGGCGAGCTGCGGCGCAAGCGGCGGATGATGAGCCACGCGTGGCCGATCGTCCTGCGCGGCGGGTTGCTCGACCCGCGCGGCTACAGCCCGCTGTACGCGTGGGAGGTCTTCAGCCACCGGCTGCTGCGCTACGCCGGGCCGTTTCTCCACGCGAAGCTCCTGGCCGCGACGCTGCTGGCGGCGAAACGGTCGCGCGTGGCGCGCGTGCTGCTGGCCGGCCAGCTGGCGTTCCTTGCCGCGGCGGGCGCGGGCGGCGCGGTGCGGTCCCGTCCGCTGCTGATCGCCCGGTACTACGTGCTGACCCAGGCGTCGATCGCGCTCGGGCTGTTCGACCACCTCGCCCACGGCACCCCCGCGGGCTGGGAGCCGCCGGAGGGCACGCGGTAGCCCGCCGCCCGCTCCCGCCCCGAGGAGTGAACGGTGGTTCACCGGGGGTGGAGGCCCGCAGGACGTACGCTCGGCCGGGCGGGTCGGGTGAGCGGTGGTCGTGCGGGGTCAGGGCCCCGCAGGACGTACGTTCGGCGCCCGGGGCGGCGTGGCCGGCCGGCCCCGCCGGGTCGGTACCCTGTCTCTGATGTCGCTGCACCTCTCGCTCGACGACGCGCGCGACTCGCTCGCGTACTGGGAGCGCCGGCAGCAGACGCTGCCGCGCCGGGCCGTTCGTGCCCGCAGGGAGGCGCGCGACATGGCCGAGCGCTGGCGCGCCCGGGTCACCGAAGCCGAGCGCGAGACCTACGGCGCCGGGCTCCTCGGCATCCTGCTGTGTCTCATCTTCGAGCAGCGCCTGCCCGAGCCCGCCCGCCACGCGGGCCGTCGCGCGGCACGGGTCACCGTCTTCGCGGTGGCCGGGGTCGCGCTGACCCTGCTCGTCACCGCGATGATCGCCGTCGCGCTCTTCCTCGCCGTGATCATCGCCATCCTGTAGCGCGTGCTGCGTCGCTGCTTCGACGTCCTCGTCGCGGGGACCGCCCTGCTGCTCTCCTCGCCCGTGCTCGCGGTCGCGATCGTCGCGATCCGCCTGGAATCCCCCGGCCATCCGATCTACCGCCAGCGGCGCATCGGCCGCGGCGGCCGGCCGTTCGACGTCATGAAGCTGCGGACGATGGTCGACGGCGCGGAGAAGATGGGCGCCGGTCTCGCCGTCGACGAGGGCGACACGCGGATCACGAAGATCGGGGCGTTCCTACGCCGCACGTCGATCGACGAGCTGCCGAACCTCGTAAACGTGCTGAAGGGCGAGATGGCGATCATCGGCCCGCGCCCCACGGTGCCGGTGCAGGTCGAGCAGTACACCGACCGTCAGCGCGGGCGGCTGGCCATCCGGCCCGGCATCACTGGCTGGGCGCAGGTCAACGGCCGCGCGACCCTGCCGTGGGACGAGCGCATCGAGCTCGACCTCTGGTACATCGAGCATCGTTCGCTGCGGCTCGACGTCCAGATCCTCTGGCGCACGCTGCTCATGGTCTTCGGCGGGGACGGGCTGTACCGCGGGGAGACCGGCGGCTGGCGCTAGATCGCCGCGATCCCGCTGCCCAGGAGCTTCGCCCCGATCACGAGGCACAGCACCGCCATGATCGTCGCGTTCTCGCGCGCCAGCCACCCGTGGAGGTCCTCGAGCAGCGCGTTCGCGCGCGCGCCCATCGTCAGCGAGATCACGATCGGTGCGATCACCCCCACCGTCCCGATCACCACGAACACCGCGAGGGCCACCGCCTCGTCCCCGGCCGCGATGCCGGTCTCCGCGATCGCCGCCGCCGCACCCGCGGTGAGCACGAGGTTCTTCGGGTTCGCCGCCGACAGCAGCACGCCCATCCCAGCGGCCTTCACCGGGGAGAACGCGTCGACGCGCGCCATCCACCCCGGGAGCTCCGGCGCGTCGTCGCCGCGCGGTCTGCCCCGCCACTGCTTCACCGCGAGGATGAGCAGCAGGACGCCCAGCGCGAGTTCCGCGACGCCGGCGCCCGTGGAGGGCTCGCCGCTGTCGCTGGCGCCCGCGCCGCCGGCCACCGCGATCACGGCGGCGCCCACGGCGCTGAGCCCGAGCACCCAGCCGAGCAGGAACGCCGGGCCGTTCACATGGCCGCGCGGGGTCGACAGCATCACGACCACGGCGACGATCGGGATGGGCGACAGGCCCACGCCTACGGCGAAGGGAAGCAGCTGACCGATGGCGTCGCCCACGTGGGCCCCACCCTAGAGCCCCGCGCTTACGCCTTGGCCGCTGCGCCGCCGCGCGACGCCTTCGGCCGGATCGCCCGGAGGACGACGTCCGCCGATGTCGCCGCGGCGTTCGTCTTGTCCCCCGCGAAGCGGATCCGCAGCCGGTGCAATGCGGGCCGGCGCAAGCGGGTGACGACCCGGAACGCGCCGCGCTTCGGCGTGATCCGCACCCGCGCGACGACGTGGTACTTCTGGTCGCGGCCCTGCCGCGCGATCTCCAGGACGAGCCGCCCCTTCGCAGGGCGCACGTTGCCGGTGATCGTCAGGGGCCGGCCGTAGACGACGCGGCGCGCGGCCTTCGCGGTGACGACGGCCTGCACGGCGATCTTCAGCGGGGACGACGTCGCGGCACGCTGTCCGTTGACGTAGGCCAGCGCCCGCACCTGGCGCGTGCGCGTGGACGGCATGGTCGCCAGCCACCCTCCGTCGTCGCCCGCGGTGGTGGTCGTGACGGTCTGCCAGCGCGAGGCTGTGCGCACCTGGACCTTGATCTGCGCCCCGCCGTAGCCGCTGCCGTCGTTGCGGGTCACCCGGCCGCCGATCTGCGCGCCCGCGCCGTACGCGACGGTGGCGTTCGGCGCGGCGATGGTGATCGCGCCGCTCGGGACGGGCGTCGTCGGCTGCGGGCCGCTCGGCACACCCGCCGTGCCGTTGGCGACGAGATCACGGAGGTGGGGCATCTGGTCGTAGAGCGCGTTGCCCGGGCAGTCGGTGTTGCCGACGTCGCGGTGCGCGCTGACCACCGGGATCGTCACGGTCTTCCCCGCCGCGTACTTGCTCTGCGAGCCGCCGCCCGAGCGGATGGACGCGGTGCCCGTGAGCGGCACGCCGCTGATCCCGAGCTTCCAGGCGATCACCCGCGCATTGGCCTGCAGCGCGACCTCCGGGACGCCCTCGGTCATGTACGTCCCGAGGTTCGAGATGCCCGTGGTGGTGGCGTTGAAGCCCTGCGCCTGCGCGCCGACGACCGCCTTGTCGATCCCGCCCTCGCGACCTTCGTAGATCGTGCCGTAGCGGTCGACGAGGAAGTTGTAGCCGATGTCCGACCACCCGTTGCTGTTGCGGTGGTACCGGCAGATCGCCAGGACCATCGACGGGCCGTCCTGCGCGGTGTAGAGGTTCGACGTCACCGTGTGATGGACGATCGCGGCCTGCACCCGGCCGACGTCCGGCGCGTTGCGCGGCTTGCACTGGCCGGCCGGATCCCACTGGTCGCGGGTGACCATCGGCGGGGCGCCCGAGGCCTGACGCTTGGCCGCGACGGCCGGCGCGCCGAACGCGGTGATGACCGCCGTGTTGACCGTGTGGCGGACCTTCGTCAGCAGCCGGGCGCCGCGGTCGGCGGTGCCGGTCGCGTTGACGAAGTGCAGCTTCAACCCGCGCGGCAGCCGGTTGAGGCGGACTTGGACCTCGTCGGTCCCGCCGGTCAGCAGCGGCGGCGTGCCGCGCTCTCCGCTCTCGGCCTCGCCGGGATCGAGCCACGCGCTCCAGCGGCCGCCCTCGCGGCGCACCCGGATTCGCGCCTCGACCGCGCGCGCATCCTTCCACTTCAGGCCCACGAGATCGAAGCGCTTGGGCGCGCGCATCACGGGCAGCACAACGGGTCCGCCGGCGGCGCGTGCGTGCACGCCCGCGGCGGGAGTCAGCTCGAACTCGGCCACCTTCGGTGTGTACGGCTCAACGGACAGCGCGGGAGCGGCGACCCAGGCCAGCACACCGAGGACGACCGCCAATGGGAGCAACCGGCGCATCGTCTGGTCCAACACGGTGACACACCCGTTCGGTGCGCTCCGCACGGACCCTTGCGCGCCAGGACGTCTGTTCTAGTGGCGTGATGCAGCAGCTCGGCACCACCTGGTGGCGCCGGCATCGGATCTCCCGGCACCCGAGATCCCAGCCGGACCACCAGTACGACAGCGGATCTCGGTCACCGGGAGATCCGCGCCGGCATCCACCAGCTGCCACCGAGCTGCTGCATCACGCCACTAGGGAATGAACTCGGGACCCTTGTCGACGAACCGGTCGCGGAACACCCGGATCGCGTCGAAGGTCTGCTCGTTGAACGTCTTGCACGTGAGACTGCGCGTCCACGCGACGGCGGCGACCTCGTAGGGCATGTCCGTGTTGTTCTCGAACAGCATCGTGTGGTAGCCGGGGCTGCCCTTCACGGACTCGCCCTGCAGCGTCTGAAGCTGGGCGATCCGGCGCGCCGGCGTGCCGGGCGCGTACTGGATCTCGATCCGGCCGTGCTCGAGGCTGTGGACCCAGTTGTTCGGGTCCGGGCTGTTGCCGGGGTCGTACACGCCGTCCTCGGCGGGGGTCGGCTTGTGCGTCCCGGACGTCGGCGGGTTCGTCTTGTAGCCATCGAACGGCTTGTCCGAGTGGACCGCGCCCTCGGACGGGAAGTCCTTGTACACGCAGCCGGCGGCCTTCACGGCCGCGTTGAAGTTCTTCGTCTGCTGCTCGGGGATCGCGACATCGCCCCCGACCTTGCCGGTGGAGCCTGCGCTCATGCTGCTCGTGTCGTCGCCGCCGCTGAGCAGGAGGATGGCGACGATCGCGAGCACCGTGCCGACGGTCGCGACGCCGAAGCCCACGAGGACGAGCCGCTTGCGGGTCTCGGCCTTGGCGGCTGCGGCCTCAGCGGCCTCGCGCTCTTCGCGCCGCTGGCGCTTCTCTTCTTCCCGGCTGGCCATCGCGTCGGACAGCCTAGTAGCGCGACGGCGTCGTCGGCACTCCCTGAGACTTCGGGATACGGTTCCGGCTGTGGTTCCCGAGCTGCGCCCGGAGACCCTGGGCGACCACATCGACCGTCTCTACCGCGCGGCGTGGGCGTTGACCGGGTCCCGCGAGGACGCCGAGGATCTGGTCCAGGAGACCTACGCGAAGATCCTCTCCAAGCCGCGCTGGCTCGATCAGGACGACGAGCTCGGCTACCTCCTGCGGACGCTGCGCAACGTCTTCGTCAGCTCGCTGCGGACGAAGGACCGCCGGCCGCAGACGGTCGGGATGGACGCCGAGGCCGAGGACCGGCTGCGCAGCGACGCGCCCGGGACGGCCGAGGTCGTCTCCAGCCGCGAGGTGTTCACCGCGATCAGCGAGCTGCCCGAGGAGTTCCGCGACGTCGTCGTCGCGGTGGACATCGCGGGGCTGAGCTACGCCGAGGCGGCCGAGCTGCTGAAGATCAAGCAGGGCACGGTGATGAGCCGTCTCTCCCGCGGCCGGGGCCGCCTGGCCGACCGCCTCTCGGCCTAGAAGGGGACATTCCCCTTGCCTTTCCACCCGGCGAGCTCGAGCAGCTCGGCACCCGACGTGCCGTCGCCCGACAGCACGCAGGTATGGCCGGCGCGCTCCCAGGTGACGACGGTGCGGCCGTCCGCCTCCAGCACGGTGAACGCGCGGCCGTCGATCGTCTTCGTCGTCCCGTCGGGCACCTCGAGCGCCTCACCGCCGACGATCGTGTAGGCGATCTCCCGCCCGTCCTTCTCGTAGAAGACGGTGGTCGTCTGGCGCCCGTCGATCTCGTCGGTGCGCGCGCCCGTGGCCTCCCACCCGAACTTCTTGATGAAGTTGGGGAACGGCACGCCGTCGCGGTCGAGCGCGAGCAGCTGCGGGACCTCGCGGTTGAGCGAGACCCCGATCGCCGCGGGCTGCGACGCGGCGCTCAGCGTGTCGGTGACCGACGGTGCGCCGCCGCCCACGATGAGGATGAGCGCCGCCGCCACCGCGCCGAGCGCGACCGCCGCGCCTGCCGGCAGCCACCAGCGGCGGCGCTTGGCCGGCGCCCGCGTCCGCTGCGTCTCGATGCGCTCGCGCAGGGCCAGCGGCGCCTGCGTGTCGGCCACCGCCGAATGGACGATCGCCAGGACGCGCTGCTGGCGCGCGTAGGCCTCGGCGAGCGCCGGCTCGGCGGCCATGCGGGCGCGCAGCGCCTCCGCGCGATCGGGTTCGAGCCGCCCGTCGACGAGCGCCGCCAGGTCGGCGAGATCGTCGTCGGGGAGGTCGGGCTCGGGCGGCTGCATCGGGGCTCTGCAGGCAAGGACGCCGCAGGACCCCGGAATATTCCCGAACGGCGAGCCGAACGACCCCGGCCGGTAGTGTTTGGCCAGCCAACCAGTCTGCGTTCGGGAGGAGACCCGCACCATGGCCAAGCAGCCCCGCCAGCTCGCCGGTCAGGTCGTCGCGATCACCGGTGCCGCGCGTGGCATCGGCCGCGCCACGGCCGAGGCCTGCATCCGCCAGGGCATGAAGGTCGCGATCGGCGACCTCGATCTCGAGATGGCCCAGAAGACCGCGAACGACCTCGGCAACGGCACGATCGCCCTGCCGCTGAACGTCACGCAGCGCGAGTCGATGAAGGCGTTCGTCGACGCCGTCGAGGAGCAGCTCGGGCCGATCGACGTCTTCGTCAACAACGCCGGGATCATGCAGATCGGCCCGTTCCTGGACGAGGACGACGCCACCGCCCAGCGCCAGATCGACATCAACGTCAACGGCGTGCTGTTCGGGATGAAGGAGATCCTCCCGCGCATGGTCGCGCGCAACCGCGGCCACGTCGTGAACATCGCGTCGGCGGCGGGCAAGGGCGGCTTCCCCGGCGGCGTCACGTACTGCGGCACGAAGCACTTCGTCGTCGGCGCGACCGAGGCCGCGCGCGCCGAGCTGCGCGACACGAACCTCGGGTTCTCCGTCGTCATGCCGGCGCTCGTGAACACCGAGCTGGCGTCGGGCACCGAGGACT
Organism: Bifidobacterium breve; assembly: GCA_945878865.1. Taxonomy (GTDB): domain Bacteria; phylum Actinomycetota; class Thermoleophilia; order Solirubrobacterales; family Solirubrobacteraceae; genus Svornostia. The sequence goes on from CAMCUD010000004.1 coordinate 84,543, forward strand.
CCCGTGCCGTCAAGCGGGTCGAGCCCGAGGACGTCGCCGCCGAGATCATCTGGGCGCTGCAGCACGACAAGTTCGACGTCTACGTCCCGCGGGCCGTCGCGCGGATCAGCTACGCGATGAACCTCCTGCCGCGCGGCGGGCGCGAGGCGATCGCCCGGGCGCTGAAGGCCGACAAGGTCCTCACGCAGATCGACCAGAACCAGCGCCGCGCCTACGAGCTGCGCGCCTCGCAGTCCGAGCCCGGCCTGGAGCCGGGCAGCCAGCCCGCCCAGCTGACCACGAGCTCGAACGGCTCGTAGCTCCGGCCCGCGCACCCGGGCATCTACCCTTCGGGGCGGATGTCCGGGCGGGTGGTCTTCACGTGGCGCGCGGCCCTGCTCGCCGCGGGGGCGAGCCTGCTGTTCACGTTCGTCGTCTACCTCGCGGCGCGCCAGTGGGGCACGTACTGGCTTGATCGCCGCATCACCGAGGCGATCGCGTGGCGCGCCGGCGAGCACGGCCTGACGTCGGCGGAGAACATGCACGACGTCCGCACGCTGTACGACCTGCTGCCCTACTCGATGGCGGTGCTCATCCTGCTCGCCAGCGTGATCTGGCGCCGGCAGACGGCGCTAGCCGGGCTCATGCTCGCGATGCTGCTCGGCGCGAACCTCTCGACCTGGGTGCTCCAGCACCGCGTCGGTGAGACGAAGCTCGTCAAGCTCCTGAACGAGCCGAGCTGGGCGACGTTCTGGCCGAGCGGCCACACGACCGCCGCGGTGGCGATCGGCGCCGCGGCGATCATGGTCAGCACGCCGCGCTGGCGGCCGTTCGTCGTCGCGGTGGCGGTGCTCGTCACCGCCCTCGGGGTGATGACGAACCTCATGCTCCGCGTGCACGTCCCCACGGACGTGCTCGGCGGCCTGGGCGTGGCCGCCACCTGGATCTTCCTCGCGCTGGCCGCGCAGCTGCGCTGGCCGCAGCTGCAGCCGCGCTGACGTCCGTTACGCCTGCGCGGCGGCCTGCGCGTCCTCGAACCGCTGCTTGGCGATCTCGATCTCGTTCCAGGCCTCCTCGCGGGAGAACCAGCCGTGGACGTCGACGATCTTGCCCTCCGGGCCCTTGTAGATCGCGAAGAAGTGGGCGATCTCCTCGGCGAGCTGCGACGGAAGGTCGTCGACCGTGTCGAGGTGGTTCCAGTTCGGGTCCTTGACCGGGACGCACAGGACCTTGTCGTCCTGCTCGCCGTCGTCGGTCATCCGGAACAGGCCGATGACCTTGACCGGGATGACGCAGCCGGGGAACGTCGGCTCGCTGACGCAGACCATCGCGTCGAGCGGGTCGCCGTCGGCGCCGAGGGTGTCGCGGATGAAGCCGTAATCCGTGGGGTAGACGACGGACGAGAAGAGGAACCGGTCCAGCTTGATCGCCTGCAGCTCGTCATCCCACTCGTACTTGTTGCGGGACCCCTTCGGGATCTCCACGAAGGCGTGTGTGAGGTAGTCGGGCATTGCCCGCGATACTACGGAGCTATGCCGCCCTCCGCCTCCACGTCTTCCCCCTCCGCAGAGCTCGAGCGCCTCTGCATCGACACCGTCCGTGCTCTGGCGATGGACATCGTCCAGCAGGCGAACTCCGGCCACCCGGGCATGCCGATGGCCATGGCGCCCGCCGCGTACGTCCTGTACCGGGAGATCCTCAACCACGACCCGCAGGATCCGGGCTGGGCCGATCGCGACCGGTTCGTGCTGTCCGCCGGCCACGGCTCGGCGTGGATCTACGCCGCGCTGCACCTCTCCGGCTACGACCTGCCGATGGAGCAGCTGCAGAAGTTCCGGCAGTGGGGCTCGCTGACGCCGGGCCACCCCGAGCGCGACACGCAGCACGTCACCCCGGGCGTCGAGGTCACCACCGGCCCGCTCGGCCAGGGCTTCGCCAACGGCGTCGGCCTGGCGATGGCCGAGCGCTTCCTGCGCGAGCGCTACGGCGCGGAGGTCCAGGACCACCACACGTACGCGATCTGCTCGGACGGCGACCTCATGGAGGGCATCGCCTCGGAGGCCGCGTCGATCGCCGGGCAGAAGAGGCTCGGCCGCCTCGTCTACCTCTACGACGACAACTCGATCTCGCTCGACGGCCCGACGGAGCTGAGCTTCAGCGCCGAGGACGTCACGAAGCGCTTCGAGGCCTACGGCTGGGACGTCTCGGTCGTCGAGGACGTCAACGACGTCGATGCGCTACGCAAGGCCGTCGTCGCCGCGCGTGACGACGAGGAGCGCCCGTCGCTCATCCGCGTGAAGTCGATCATCGGCTACCCGTCGCCGGACAAGCAGGGCACGAGCAAGGCGCACGGCGCGCCGCTCGGCGAGGAGGAGGTCCGCAAGACCAAGGAGGCGCTCGGGCTCGACCCCGACAAGACCTTCCACGTCCCCGACGAGGTCTACGAGGCGTTCAACGCGCAGGACAAGGGCACCGAGCTGCGCACCGCGTGGGAGGAGCGCTTCCGGACGTTCCGCAAGGAGAAGCCCGAGCTGGCCAAGGAGTGGGACGCCGCGTGGGCGGGCAAGCCGCTGCCGGGCGTCGGCGCGGCACTGGCGGACATCGACTGGGGCGACAAGCCGATCGCGACCCGCAGCGCGGGCGCGAAGGCGATGGCCGCGTTCGAGTCGCTGACCCCGACGATGGTCGGTGGCGCCGCGGACCTCAGCGAGTCGACGAAGACCGAGTTCCCCGAGTCCGGGAAGTTCACGGCCGAAGGCCCGGGCCGCAACGTCTTCTGGGGCGTGCGCGAGCACGGCATGGGCGGCGCGGTCAACGGCCTGGCGGCGCACGGCGGCATCGTGCGGCCCTACGGCTCGACGTTCCTGCAGTTCGCCGATTACATGCGCGGCTCGGTCCGGCTGTCGGCGCTCCAGGATCTGCCGGTCGCGTGGGTGTGGACGCACGACTCGATCGCGCTGGGCGAGGACGGCCCGACCCACCAGCCCGTCGAGCACCTCGCCGCCCTGCGGGCGATCCCGCAGCTGACGGTCATCCGCCCGGCCGACGCGACGGAGACCGCCGAAGCGTGGCGGGTCATCCTCGAGGAGCTCGACGGCCCCGCGGCGCTCATCCTCTCGCGGCAGAACCTGCCGATCCTCGACCGCTCGAAGCTCGCCCCGGCCGCCGACATGGCCCGCGGCGCGTACGTGCTCGACGATGCGAAGGACCCGGTCGCGACGATCGTCGGCACCGGCGCCGAGGTGCACACCGCCCTGGCGGCCAAGGCGCTGCTCGACGTCCCCGTGCGGGTCGTCTCGATGCCGTCGTGGGAGCTCTTCGAGCGCCAGCCCGAGGACTACCAGCAGGCGACGTTGCCGGTTGACCTGCCGACGGTGAGCGTCGAGGCGGGCATCAGCATGGGCTGGGACCGCTACAGCGACGCGCAGATCGCGGTCGACCGCTTCGGCGCCAGCGCCCCGGCGGACAAGCTGATGGAGGAATACGGCATCACGCCCGAGGCCACGGCCGCGGCGGTGAAGGAACTGCTCAAGTAGTCCCGCCGGCCTCCGATCAGCGGGGCGATGCTGCGGTGTCGCCCCCTGATCGGTGTCGTTCTCGCCCTCGCGTCGGTGCTGGTGCTGCCCGCCGCGGCGGGAGCGACCCCGCTGCTGTTCGTGCAGCAAGCCGACGGCGGCACGCTGGAGCAGACGGCCGCGTCGACCTTCCGTCTCACCCTGCGCGGTGTCGCGCCGAGCGTCGCGGCGTTCGCCGACCGGCCAGGGCGCACGGCGACGGCGGAGCGGGCCGGGACGTTCGTCTCGCGCTGGCGGGGGCGGTTCGGCACCGACCCGCCCAACGCGGCGCTCGTGATCGACGACGCCCCGCGAGGCCGCGATGTCGCCATGCTCACGCTCAGCGCCCCGCGGTACCGGCCCCGCGCGCACACGCTGACCTACACGGCGCGGGCGCTCCGCGGCGACGCCGGAGCGGCGCTGAAGGCCTTTCACGCGCGCCGCGACCCCGTCCGCGAGATGCGCTTCGGTGCCGCGAGCCTGTTCATCGACGATGCGTCGGACCTCATGGCCCAGCAGATGATGGTCACCTTCAACGGCCCGATGGAGCCGAGCACCGTGTTCGGCCTGGAGATCGCCGCAACGGCGCCCGCGCAGTCGCAGGCGGTCTTCACGGCGGGAACCACGGCGGTGCCGGGAGTCTTCGACCTCGGTGGCAATGCGGCCGTCGCGAACCTGCAGGTGACGCCGAGCCGGCTGACCTTCACGCCGACGGACATCGTCGCCGGTGCCCCGAACATGACGGTCATCGTCACCTTCCTCGCCGCGCAGGACCTCGAGACCCTGACGCTGCGCAGCACCGACTCGACCGCGTTCGCGGTCGTGTACCAGAACATCTCGGGCCAGAATCCGCTGTCGATCGGTCGACAGGGGGGCGCGGTGCCGTGGTGGGTCACCGCGGCGGCGTACTACGGGGGACCCGCCGCGTTCGGGGAGTGACGCGCGGCCTGCTCAAGCGGCCGCGCTCCCGACCGATCAGCACGGGCAGATGTCACTCCGTGCTCTGCCTGCACTCGGTCTGATCCTCGCGGTCGGCCTGATCGCTCCCGCGTCGGCGGCGTCCGCGCCGTCGCCTTCCCTGCTCTTCGTCCAGCAGGCGTCGTCAGGGACGCTCGAGCGCACCGGGAAGGCCGAGTACCGCCTGACACTGCGCGACGTGGCGCCGTCGGTCGCGTCGTTCACCGACCGGCCGAGCCGGAAGGCCGGATCGGAGTCCAGCTCGACGTTCGTCTCGAAGTGGGCGGGCCGCGGCTTCGCGAAGGACGCGCCGAACGCCGCGCTTGTGCTCGACGGCGAGCCGAAGACCCGTGATCTCGCGATGCTCACGCTCAGCCGCCCGCGCTACGACGCCAAGACGCGCGAGTTCTCCTACGTCGCCCGGCCCCTGCGCGGCACCCCGGGCAGCGGGCTCAAGGACTTCACCGCGCGCCGCGATCCGGTGCGCGAGCTGCGCTTCGGCGCGGCGAGCCTGTTCATCGACGACGCCGGCGCCACGGTCTATCAGCCGATCACGCTGCAGGTCTTCGGCGCGGCACCCGGCCAGCAGATCGGCGTGCAGCTGTCCGCGTCGCTTCCGGGTGAGATCGCCTGGAGCACCGGCCCGTCGTTCTCGGAGTTCGCCGGCCTGCAGGTCACGTCGCAGACCGGCAGCCTGCCGGTCGTCGACCTGAACGTCTCCAGCGGCCGGCTGACGATCACGACGTCGGCCACCGGCGGAGGCTGGGGCACGATGAGCTTCACCGTCCAGCTCTACCTCGCGGCGACCACGGACCTCGACATGTTCTACCTGAGCAGCTCGAGCGACCCGACGGTGCAGATCACGGCGGCGATCGGCAACGCGGTGCCGCAGGTGGTCAACCAGACGCAGACGCTGTTCCCCTGGCAGCTGAGGTGAGCCGCGGCGCGCGAGCGCCGCGTACGCTGGTGGGCCGATGTCCGCCGCCGTCGATCCCGCCACCCGGCAGCGCCGCCTCGTCCGCCTCGTCTGGCTGTCGATCAGCGCGGCGATCCTCACCATCGCGCTGAAGACCGGCGCGTGGGCGATCACCGGCTCGATCGGCCTGCTCTCCGACGCGGCGGAGTCGGTCGTCAACCTCGTCGCGGCGAGCTTCGCGCTCGTCGTCGTGCACTGGGCCGACCGCCCGCCTGACGAGGAGCACGCCTACGGCCACGAGAAGGCCGACTACCTCTCGGCGGGGCTCGAGGGCGCGCTCATCCTCATCGCCGCCGTGACGATCGGCGTCACGGCGATCCGGCGGCTCATCGACCCCCAGCCGCTGTCCGACGTCGGGATCGGCCTCGCCGTCTCGCTCGTGGCGACCGCCGTGAACCTCCTCGTCGCGCGCGTCCTGATCCGGACCGGCGGCGAGTACCGGTCGCTCACGGTGGAGGCCGACGGCCGGCACCTCATGACCGACGTCTGGACGTCGCTCGGCGTCGTCGCCGGTGTCGCCGCGGTCGCCCTGACCGGGTTGGACCGGCTCGACCCGATCATCGCGCTGCTCGTCGCCGCGAACATCGTCCGGGTCGGTGTGTCGCTCGTGCGCAGCTCGCTCGGCGGGCTGATGGACCGCGCGCTGGAGCCCGAGGAGCTCACGGAGGTCCAGCGCGTGCTCGATGGCTACGCGGGGGATGACGTCCAGTTCCACGCCCTGCGGACGCGCCGGGCCGGCCGGCGCGCGTTCATCACCGTCCACGTGCTGGTGCCGGGCACGTGGTCGGTGCAGGCAGGACACGACCTCGTCGAGCGCGTTGAAGCCGACCTGCGGGCCGTCGCCGAGCCCACGACGGTGTTCACCCACCTCGAGCCGATCGAGGACCCGGTGTCCTTCGAGGACACGGCGCTCGATCGCAACGACCAGACCGGTCGCTCGGAATCACCCGCTTGACACGCGTTTCGTCTCGCTCTTGAGGACGCCGAGCAGCTCCTTCGCCCGCGGGCCGGCGGTGATGTGCACCGCGCCGAACTCCGGCAGCCACGCGAGGTAGCCCAGCGCCTGCAGGCGCGTGACCGTGAACCAGAACGCCGCCTCCTGCTTGGAGGACGCGAAGCGGCGCAGGATGTCGAACGCGTACCCGGTCGTGTGCAGGCTGTAGTCCTTCGTCGCCTGGACGTTCACGCCCGTGAGCAGGTCCTGGTAGGGCTGGTCGCGCACCGTGCTTGTCACCGAGATCGGCTTCGACGAGCGGCTGATCTCCTGCGTTCCGGCGCCGAGGGTCACGAGGACCGCCAGCGCCTCGGGCTGCAGGCCGCGGAACAGCCGGCGCGAGAGCTTGCGTCGCGGCGCGAGCTCGCCCATCTGGGGATCGATCTGCACGCCCTCCTCGCGCAGCAGCGGCCCGGGCAGGCGGCGCAGCGTCCGGTCGGCGTAGGCGGCGCGCAGCTGGGCGGCCGACTGGAAGCGCTTCGTCGATCCCGCCGGCCACAGGACCTCCTCCGAGGAGTTCTTCGCCTGCTGGCGCAGCGCGATCCGGCGCAACTTCGCGCGGTCCTCGCGGTACAGCCGCATGATCTCCTTCGCGGCGCCGAGCCGCCAGAGGTACGTCGCGGAGTCGTCGCCGAGCGCGGCGAGCTTGCGGTACGCGGCGGCGTTGTGCACCGGCGTGGTGTCGAAGTACAGCTGCGCGTAGGAGACGTCGTCGCCCTTGCCGTACGCCTTCAGCGCGCTCTGGAGATTGCCGATCCCGGCGTGGTAGCTGGCCAGCGCGAGGTCCTCGCGGCCGAGCTGGCGCTTGGCGTAGCGCAGGTAGCGCACGGTGCCCTGGAGCGCCTTCGGCGGGTCGTAGCGCTCGTCGACGGTGCGGCGCTCCGCCTCGAGCGCCCGCACCTGCGCGGTCTGGCCGCGCTTCGCGGCGCGGCGGATCCGGCGCCCCAGCGAGCGCGCGGCCCGCGGGTCCACGCGCATGTCCAGCAGGCCGCTTCCGGTCTGGGCGACGATCTGCGTGAGGCCGACCGCGCCCTCGAGGCTCGCGTCGGCGGCGGCCGCCGGGCGGCCCGCGCTCTCGAGGTAGACGATCGCCTCGAGGTCGTCTGGGTCGACGTCGCCGGCCTCGGCGATCGGCTCGATGAGCTGGCGGTAGCGCGCGGTCCGCGCAGCCGATGCGACGACCCCGCCCGGGACGAGCGTGTACAGGGGATGGGCGAACCCGCGCGCGGCGGTGGCGACGAGCGCGTCCTCGCGCTGGGAGGACCACGCGAGCGGGTCGACGGTGTCGTCGCTCTCGCCGGCCGCGACGCCGGTGCCCGGGGTCAGCCGCGGCGGCGGGTTGTCGCTCAGGCGGTCGGCGATCGAGAGGAGCGCGGCGAGCGCGACGGCGGCGGCGAGCAGCGCGAACACCGCCCGGCGCAGGGACGAGCGCCCGGTCCGTGGTGCGGAGACCGACATCCCCTCCAGGCTTGCACACCCGGCGGCGCGGCCGGGAGACCGCGAGCGATCTCCCGGCCGGTTCCTGCTGCTAGCGCGTCAGCAGGCGCGGCGCGAACACCGTGATCATCTCGGTGTCGTCCGGCCGGTCGCGCGCCGTCCAGCGGCCGTCGCTGCCCGGGTAGTTGTTGTCGTTGGCGATGAGCAGCACGCCGTTGCCCATGACCTCCAGGCTCTCGACCGACTGCAGCGGAAAGCTGAACTTCCGCCCGACGCCGAACTCGCCGGGACGGCCCGGCAGCGAGACCTTGAACGGGTCGTCGATGTGCAGGAGGTCGAGGATCCGCGTCTTCTTCAGGTAGCCGTCGGCGTCGGTCTTGCGCAGGTCGACGAGGTAGATCTTCTTCTGCTGCGCCTCGGCGCCCTGGAAGTCGTCGCGCTCGATCGCGACGTAGCGGTTGCGGTCCAGCGCCGTGAAGTCGCCGATGACCGCGCCGGGGAACGCAGCGTCGGTGCGGTACTGCCAGGTGCGACCCGTGTACTGCTTCGTGGCGAGGTCGAACTCGTTGACGATGCGCCGGCGCGGGTCGCTGTCGGTGGTCAGCGCGCCCTCGAGGACCGGGAGGAGCTTCGTTCCGTCCTTCGACAGCGCCATGCCCTCGAACCCGCGGCTGCTGGGAAGGTTCGGGGTCCCGGCGCCGAGCGTGTGATTCTGCGGGGCCTTGACGCCCGGCAGCTGGATCGGCGCGTCGAAGACCTTGCCGGTGGCGTCGGTGTGCACGAGGTACGGGCCGAACTCCTCGCCGAACCAGAAGGTGCCGTCGGGCGCGCGGCGGACGGACTCCAGGTCGAAGTCCGCGCCGGTGAGCAGGCGGTCCTCGCGGGCGATCGGGAACGGGACGAGGCCGTCGGGGTCGCGCAGCTGGAGGTAGGAGAGCACGTCGACCCGGCCGCTGCCGCCGAACGGCGTCTTCGCGTTCGTCCGCACCTTGTAGAGGCGCAGGAGGAAGTCGGCGGAGTTGCCCTTGGCGCCGTAGCCGTTGTCGGGCATCGCCCAGAACGTCGAGCTGGTGATCTTCAGGACGGCCGAGAAGCCGGGGATCGGCTGGCCGGGAAACGGCGGCGTGACGCCGTTGTTCGGCGCGACGGCCGCGCCCGAGGGCGGCCCCTCCTGGTAGGCGTCGGCGGGCAGGATGGACCGGCTCAGCAGCGTGTCAGCGTGCGCGGGGACGGCGCCGGCCGCGAGGGCGAGCGCGGCCGCCGCGACGGCGGGGGCGAGACGCATGGGGAAGGCCTCCAGGGGGAAGGAGTCGGATGGACCCCGCAAGCGTGCGCGCTGCTCCCGGCTCCCGCGTTGTCCGTCCGTGACCGCGCGGTGAAGATCCGGTCACGCACTGCGTTTCACGAACTGCATGACGGGGAAGTACCTGTCGGGCCCCCGATCAGAGAGGTGCCTTGATGTCGACGACCCTGCCAGCACGTCGCGCCACCGCGGCCGAGACCCGCGATCGGCTCCTGCGCGAATACGCCCGTACGGGTGATCCGCATGTGCGACGTGAGCTCGTCGAGCTTCACCTGCCCCTCGTCCGCGGTCTCGCCGCGCGGTACGCCCGCCGCGGCGAGCCGATGGATGATCTCGTCCAGGTCGGCAGCCTCGGCCTGCTCAAGGCGCTCGACCGCTTCGACCCGTCTCGCGGCGTGCCCTTCGAGGGGTTCGCGACGCCGACCATCACCGGCGAGATCCGCCGGCACTTCCGCGACCACTGCTGGAGCATCTCGGTTCCGCGCAGCCTCCAGGAGCTGAGCGCCCGGGTCATCTCCGAGCGTGAACGGTTGAGCACCGAGCTCGGTCGCGCCCCGACGGTCAACGAGCTCGTCGAGGCCACGGGCGCGCCGCTCGAGCAGGTCCTCGACTGCCTGCGCGCGCGGGAGGCCTACCGCCCGCCGTCGATCGACGGGCCGGCCGGCGGCCCGCAGGGCGATGGCGCCACGACAGTCGGCGAGACGCTCGGCGGCGATGACGAGGGACTGCGCCGTGCGGATCGCCGGATCACCCTCGACGAGGCGCTCGCGCACCTCAGCCCGCGCGACCGCAAGGTCGTCTACCTGCGGTTCTACGAGGACCTGACCCAGCGGGAGATCGCCGAGCAGGTCGGCGTCTCGCAGATGCAGATCTCGCGCATCCTCCGCGCCTCCATGGACCGCCTGCGCGACGCCCTGGGCGAGTAGCGCGAACGACGGGCCGGGCGCCTACGCTCCACGCGTGCCCGACCCCGTCGTCCGTGATGCAGAGACCGGCTGGTGGCACGTCGGCACCGACGCCGGCGTGCGCGCCGTCCTCGGCGATCCGGCTCGCTGCTCCTCGGCGCCGATGGGCGCGCTCGACCGCGTGCTCATCGGAGCGGATCCGCCGGAGCACGCGCCGGTCCGCCGGCTCGTCGGGGCCGCGCTGCGCGCCACCGCGGTGCCCGACGACCGCATCGCCGCGATCGCCGGCAAGCTCCTCTACCCCGTGGTGCGCGCGGGCGGCGGCGACGCCGTCCAGCAGCTCGCCCGGCCGCTCGCCGCGCGGGTGACCGCCGCCCAGCTGGGTCTCGACCCGGCGCACGCCGACGACCTTCTGCGCTTCGGCGACGCCGTCGCCGACGTCGCGGACTTCGCGCCGGCGGACGCCGAGGCGTTCCTCGCGCTCGACCTCGCCGTCGCCCGGTGGGCGGCGCAGCGCCGCGTGTGCCCGACGGGCGACGGCATCAGCATCGTCGTCACCGGCGCGCGCGGGCAGGCGAACCTCCGGTCGGGTCAGGTGCGCAGCCTGATCCGCCTGCTCGTCGTCGCCGGGATCGTCACGAGCGCGCGGCTCAGCGCCGGGGCACTGCTCGCCGTCGCCTCGGATCCTGGCCTGCAGGCGGAGGTCCGCGCCACGCCGGCGCTCGTCCCGCGCGTCGTCGAGGAGGTGCTGCGCCGCGACCCTCCCCTGCGGTTCATCCTGCGCGAGGTGGTCGGGGAAGGGCTCGAAATCGACGGTGTCGCGCTGCCGGCGGGCGCGACGCTGGCCTGCCGGCTCGACGGGGCGAATCGCGATCCCGCCGCGCACCCCGACCCGGATCGCTTCGACATCGAGCGCGACGAGTCGCACCTCGCCTTCGGCGCGGGCGCGCACCGCTGCCCGGGCGCCGGCCTCGCCCGCCGGCAGGCGAAGGTGCTGCTCGAGCTCGTCCTGGCCCGCACGACGCAGCTCGGGCTCGCGGGCGACGTCTCGTGGGAACGCGACCGGCACCTCCAGGGGCCGGCCGCCGTCCCTCTGCGCGTCTCGAACGTCTGAATCACGCTACGAGCGGCCGGCCGGCAGGAACGTCGTTCCGCCGCCGACCGGCTGCAGGCCGCCGCCGTCGTTGCTGATGATGCCCGCGCCGTCGTTGGCCAGCAGCCGGGTCACCGGAACGAGCGCCGCGCCGTCGTTGGCGATGAGGCCCGTCGAGTGGTTGCTCACGATGCCGCCGCCGTTGTCGGAGACGAGCGCGCCGCTGTGGTTGCTGATGATGCCCGCGCCGTGGTCGCTCATGAGCGAGGTGCCGTCGTTGGCGATGAGCCGCCCGCCGAGCACCGCGCCGGGTCCTGCGAGCGTCAGGCCCGTGACCGGGTCGATGAGCACCGCGCGGCCGCACCCGAACTGCGCGCCGTCGGTCTTGCCGGAGATCGCGGCCCCGCCCGCGTAGGCCAGGGCGTCGACGCGCTTGACCTCCGGGGCCTTCCACGTCGGGCACAGCCGCCCGGCCTGCGTGGCGGCGATGCCGGGCAGCAGCTTGACCTGGCGCAGGCCGAACAGCGCCCGCGCGGGGCTGTCGTCGGCGATGCCCGACATCGCGGCGAGCTTGAGCTCAAGCGCCTGGCGCTCCCCTTCGCCCAGCCCCGCCCGGCGGGCGAGCTCGGCGGCCAGTGCCTTGACGTTCGCGGCCTTCCCGATGTCGATCCCAAGCTGGATCGCGAACATGGCCCCCGGGGTCCCACCGCCGGCCTGGCGCAGCTGCGCCGCGGCGGCCTTCGCAAAGCCGTCGCCCTTGCGTTTGTAGGTCCCGCCGGCCACGCCTGTCCAGGTCGCCCCCGGAGTCACGGCGGTCAGCTCGAGGATCCCCTCCTGCGTCACCGTGTCACCCGTCGCTGGATCCTTCCGCGAGCGCGAGACGTAGAGGTCGTAGGCCCCGGGGGACGCGATGAAGCCGGTCAGCGAGACCATCCCGTCGGTCCCGGCCTTGCCCGACGCGACGATGCCGCCACCGGGCGCCGACAGCTCGACGACGGCGCCCTCGGCGATCCGCCCGGTCGCGGTCTCGCGGATGTTCAGCTCGGCGCGGACGGTGCGCCCGGCGGGCAGCTGGAGCGTCGAGCTGAGCGGCAGTTCGTTGGCGCGCAGGCTGAGCGGCTCGGTGAAGGTCGTGAGGAAGTCGTTGCCCTGCTTGGGCGCCGTGACCTGCAGGAAGAAGCCCTGCACCCGGGTGGTGCGGGTCTTCGTCTTGCGCACGAGCGTCTTCGCCTTGGCGACCTTCACCGTGGCCGCCTTGACCTTCGCCGAGTAGGTGATCTTCGCGTCGTACGGGCAGCCGATCCGGCGCAGGAGGTTCTGCGCGGCGCCCTCGTTGCCGGCGGTGCCCTCGCGGAACTCCAGCCCGCGCAGCACGGATGTCAGCGGGCGCGGGGTCGCGTCGCCGCTGCGCAGGCGCGCGGTTGGCGTGCACGGCTGCTTGACGGCGTCCTTCGACGGGTCCCAGTAGAACGCGCGGACCACGACGGGGCTCAGCGCGCTGCCCGTCACGGTCGCGCCGGGGTTCGGTGACTGGGCGATGACGTCGTACGGCTTGGGCTTGGCCTTGCCCGACCTGGCCGCGGCCTGCTGGTAGGTCAGCGCGACGGGCAGGATGACGCTCCACACCGAGGCGCGCAGCTCGTACTCCATGGCGGAGAACGACAGCCCGCGGAACGGCTCCTCGCCGAGGTCGGGCATCTTCGTCGTGCTGCCCGTCTGGACCTTCGTCAGGCCGGGCAGGGGCGTCGTCGGCGTGGTCGGTGTCCCGCCGGCGGCGCTGCGGTCCTCGGTCTCGCAGTGCTTGACGGCGGGGTCGTTGGCGTCGGTGATCGCGGTGTCTGTGCCGTCGCCGCAGTCGATCGCGCTGTCGGCGGTGCTGTCGCGCGCTTCGATGCGGTCGTCTCCCGCCGCGCCGTAGAGCGTGTCGACGCCGAGGCCGCCGACGATCGTGTCGTTGACCGCCGAGCCGAAGATGAGATCGTCGAAGTCGGTCCCGACGACCTTGTCGATCCCCACGCTCACCGTGTCGGCCGCCGTCGCGCCGTCGATGCCGTCCGCGCCGTCGTTGCTCTGCCCGTCGTCGATCGTGACGTTCACGCCGCGCGAGTTGTGGGCGGTGTCGTTGTAGCTGACGGTGTCCACGTCGCCGGGCGTCGTGCCCGCGTCGCTGAAGAAGTCCCGGCCGCCGTTGCCCTGGAGGAGGTCCGAGCCCTCTCCGCCCTTCAGCGTGTCGTGACCCGCACCGCCGGTGAGGGTGTCGTTCCCGGCGCCGCCGTCCATCTCGAGGTCGATCTCCTTGCCGGTGGCGGCGGGGACGACCGTGAGCGTGTCGTTGCCGCCGCCGAGCGTGGAGCCGTCGGTGCGGACCTCCGCGGCGTCGTCGGCGATGTAGCAGACGGTGCTGTTCTCGGAGGGGATGTCCTTGCAGTAGTCCGCGCTGTCGGAGCCGCCGATGGACGCGTCGTGGGACGTTCCCGACGGGTCGGTGACCTTGATCATGTCCATGTTCGCCAGCAGCGGGACGCCCGGCGAGTCGGTCTCCACGCGCTGGATCGTGACGTTGCTGCTTGCGCTATCGCCGGTGATGACGAGCTTCGCGCTCGTGGCGCCGACACCGCGGGAGCCGGAGGAGAGGGCGAACGAGAGGTCGGTCGCCGCCTGCGCGGATGGCGCAACGGCGAGAACGGCGAGGACGGCGGCGACGACAGCGCGCGTCGAGGACATGCGGGCGGCTCCTGGTGACCCGGCGGTCCGTCCCGTTTTGGACAGAGCGCCTTGATACGGAGACGAAAAAGTAGAGCGTCGCCAGCCTCCCCGCAACCGTCCATGCGTCCCGTATAGTACGACACGTACTATTGCATCGGGGGCGCAGATGGACCGACCGACATGGATGACCCGCCGCGGCATGCTGGGCGGGGCCGGCGCGCTGCTCGCTGCGGGGACCGTTCCCGCGCGCGCGGCCGCCCCGCGCTCCTGGCAGGCCAGCGTGCGCGAGCTCGAGCGCCGCGTAGAGTTGCGCTACGCCCAGCACGACGACGTGCGACTGCACTACGCCATCGCCGGCCGCGGCAGCGGCAGGCCGCTCATCCTGTTCGTGCACGGCTTTCCGGGCTGGTGGTGGACGTGGCGTCACCTCATGGCCGCGCTCATGGATCGCTACACGGTTGCGGCGCTCGACATGCGCGGCTACAACCTCTCCGACAAGCCCACGGCGGTCGATCGCTACAAGATCGAGGAGCTCGTCGTCGACCTCGCGCACGTCATCACCGACGCCGGCTTCACGAGTGCGACGGTCGTCGGACACGACTGGGGCGGCGGCGCCTGCTGGGGCCTGGCCGGCGGGGCGCCGCAGTTCGTCGACCGCCTCGTCACGCTGAACTGCCCGCACCCGTGGGGCATCGAGCGCGAGCGCCACGAGAATCCCAAGCAGGTGGCTGCGGCGAAGTACGCGCAGGCCTTCCGTCTGCCGGACGCGGCCCAGCGCGCGCTGCCCGAGCAGATGGCTCGCAAGCTCCTGTACGTGCAGACGCGACCGACCCCGCTCGCGCTCGCGCTGATCCTCAGTCAGCGCGAGCCGCTCGATCTGCCACGCCACCTCGAGGCGATGCGCCGCACGAGCATCCAGGCGGCGCTGAACTACTACGGGGCGAACTGGCCGGCGGAGCCGTACCCCGCCCCGTCGACCGACCTGAGGATCGGCTGCCCGACGCTGTGCATCTTCGGGGAGGCCGACGAGTTCCTCCTCGTCGACGGGCTCGACGGCACGCACGCCTTCGTCGACAACGACCTCACGATCGAGGTGATCCGGCGAGCGGAGCACTTCGTCCAGAACGACGCACGCGCGCACGTCACGCGGGTGCTGTCCGACTGGCTCGAGCGGACGGTCGGATAATGTCGGTTATCTGAATCCGATTCCAGGGGGAACCTCATGACGTCCATCGCGGCCGCGCTCGCCGCCGGCCTCATCGCGCTCGCCACCGCGCCCGCGGCGCTCGCCGCCCCGGCGCCGGTTCCCGCCCAGCCGGCGACCGCGTTCGTCGACGGCCTCGGCGTCAACACGCACTTCTCCTGGAACGACTCCGCGTACTGCGTCAAGAAGCAGCTCATGAAAGACCGGCTCGCCGAGCTGGGCGTCAAGCACGTCCGTGACGGCGGCGAGTCCTGGGCCGGATTCGCCGGAACCAACGGGTGCGGAGGCGTCCAAGCGCTCAACACGCTCTACCAGGCGACCGGCATCCGCACGCAGGCCGTCCTCAACGCGCTGAACCGCTCGGTCACGACGCAGTCCGCGGCGGTCGCCGCGCTCGACAGCACCGGCGTGATGAACGACCTCCTCGACGCGGCGTACGCGCTGAAGGTCACCGGCGCGCTGGAGTCCGTCGAAGGGCCGAACGAGTACGACACGGTGGAGAAGACGGTGAACGTCAACGTCTTCGATCCGAAGAACTGGAACAGCTACGTGCTCCCGTGGCGCGACCGGATCGCGTCGTTCATGCCCGAGCTGCACACCCGCAGCCAGGCGCGCCTGCCCGGCGTCCCGGTGGTCAACGCGTCGTTCGCCTACGGCCCGCCGCGCACGTACGACCCGACGAACTCCTACAAGGCCTACGCGCGCCTGGGCGATCGCACCTCGACGTTCGAGATCGGGAACATGCATCCGTACGCGGGGATCGACGCGCCCGAGGGCGGGGTCGCGGCCTGGTTCACCGACGCCCGGGCCATCTCGCGGACGCTGCCGCTGCAGGCCACGGAGATCGGGTACTTCGACAAGCTCCGCTCGGACGGGCGCTACGTGTCGCGTCGCGCCGCCTCGATCTACCTGCTCCGCCACATCCTCGAGATGGCCGCCCGCGGGGCGCAGCGCACGTATGTCTACGAGCTCGCTGACGGGCCGGCGGCGAAGTCCGACCTCTACAGCTGGGGGCTCGTGGACTTCAGCGGGGCGCCGAAGCCGGCGTTCCTCGCGCTCAAGCGGCTGATCGCGGCGATGCGCGACCAGCAGGCCACCGGGACGGCGCCGGCCTCGGTGCCGCTCGCGGTGACGGGGACCGGCATCCGCTCGCACGTGGTCGCGCGCCGCGACGGCAGCTACGTCGTGGCCCTCTGGCAGCCCGGGGCGGTCTGGAACACGAGCGCGCGGACCGACGTCACGCCGGCGGCGGTGGCGGCCCAGCTCACCGTCGACCGCACGTACGACGCGTCGACGTTCCGGCCGGCCGACCAGGCCGCGCTGACGTCGCCGGTGGGGTGGACCGCGGCCGGGCAGGCGACCAGCACGCAGCCGCTCACCGTCTCGGTCCCGGGCGACCCGGTGCTCGTGATGCTCAAGCCGCGCTGATCTCTCGACCATCCGGCCGCAGTTCTGAGGAGGCGTCAAGTCAACGGACAGACGAGCCGACGCGTCTCGTCGTGTCCCACTGGCTTCGGCGCCGCCTCGACGTCGACACGGGCTTCGACCCCGACCGCATCAATATGGCGTTCGCCGCGCAGGTGGCCGCGTGCATGTACCTGGGCGCCGCCGGGACCTCGCTCCTCATCGCGCTGATCCCGGAGCTGGGCATCGCGCCTGGCGCCTCGATGGCGCTGTTCGCCCTGTCGCTGCTCGGCGCCGGCGCCTGGATCGTCGTCTTCGACCGCGCGCCGCTGTGGATGCTCTACGGGGGGATGGCGTTCGGCACGGCGATCATCACCGTCGGCGCGTACCTCGCCGAAGCAACCGGCCAGGGCGTCGCGCTCTACACCTGGGGCGTCATCTACGCCTTCGTCTTCTTCCCCCGCCGGATCGCCGTCTATTACCTCGCGGGCGTCTGCACCGTCTACGCGGTGGTCCTGCGCATCGCGATGCCCGAGGACGCGTTTCTCGGTGTCTGGCTCATGGCCTCGATGACGCTCGCGACGATCGGCCTGGTCATCGGCGCGCTGCGCGACCGGCTCGCCAACGCGGTGCGCCGCTCGGAGGAGCGGGCGATCACCGACCCGCTCACCGGGCTCCCCAACCGCCGGGCGCTCATGGAGGAGCTCGACGCCGCGCTGGCGTCGGGGACGCCGCACCGGTTCATGCTCTGCGACCTCAACGGCTTCAAGCACTACAACGACACCCGCGGCCATCAGGAAGGCGACGCGCTGCTCGAGCGCCTCGGCGACCGCCTGGCGCGGCTGGTCGACGGCCGCGGCCGCGCCTACCGCCTCGGCGGCGACGAGTTCTGCGTCCTGTGGCCCCTGAACGCGCACCTCGCCGTGCGCGACGTCGAGCACGCGCTGAGCGACCGCGGCCCGCGGCACGAGATCACCGCCGCGCACGGCGACATCGAGCTGCCCATGGAGGCGGCCGACGCCGACGCGGCGCTGCGCATCGCCGACGGCCGCATGTACGCCCACAAGGCCGCGCAGCGCGAACGCCGCGCGGCCGCGTAGCGCGCGCTACTTGATCCCGGGCGTGCGGCGCAGGATCCGCAGGCCGAGCGTCATGACCTTCGCCCACATCGCGGGCGTCAGCGGCTTGACCGGCGCGATGGGGATGAGGCGCTGGACGGCGACGCTCTGCGCCTCCGTGTACTTCTTGATGCCCTCGGCGCCGTGGCGCCGGCCCAGGCCGGAGTCGCCCATGCCGCCCATCGGCGCGTCGGTCGAGCCCCACGTCGCGATGTAGCCCTCGTTGACGTTCACCGTGCCGGCTCGCAGCCGCGCGGCGATCCTCCGCCCGCGTGCGGTGTCCTTCGTCCACACGCTCGCGTTGAGGCCGTACGCGGTGTCGTTCGCGCGGCGGATGGCGTCCTCCTCGCTGGAGAACCGGCTGATCGCCACGACCGGGCCGAACGTCTCGTCACGGAAGCACGTCATCCCCTCGCCCACGCCGTCGAGCAGCGTCGGCTCGTGGAAGTACGGGCCCACGTCCGGGCGGGCGTTGCCGCCCGCGACGATCTTCGCCCCCTTGCCCACCGCGTCCTCGATGTGTGCCCGCACCGTCTCGAGCTGGCTCTGCGAGATCAGCGATCCCATGTGGGCCTTCCACGACAGCTCGGTGTCGAGGGTCATCTCACCGATGCGCTCGGCCAGTCGCCGCTGGAACTCGTCGGCGACCGCCTCGTGGACGAGGAGCCGCTCGATCGAGATGCACAGCTGCCCGGCGTTGCCGAACAGCGCGCGCTCGGCGCCGTCGACGGCCTTGGCGATGTTCGCGTCCTCGCAGACGATCATCGCGTTCTTGCCGCCGAGCTCCATCGAGCACGGGATGAGGTTCTCCCCGGCCTGCGCGGCGACCGTCCGGCCGGTCGCAGTCGAGCCCGTGAACATGATGTACTCGGTCTGCGCGATCATCGGCTCGCCGAGTCGCGCGCCGCTGCCGGTCACGACCTGGAAGAGGTCGGCGGGCAGCCCCGCCTCGCGCAGCAGCTCGACGCCCCACAGCGCGCAGAACGGCGTCTGCTGGTCGGGCTTGAGGACGACGGCGTTGCCGGCCATGAGCGCCGGGGTCGCGTCGCTGATCGCCAGCGTGAGCGGGTAGTTCCACGGCGCGATGATCGAGACGACGCCGATCGGGTGGTGGTGCTGCCAGGTCTGCGTGAGCACGGGCAGCGCGCCGCGGCGCCGCTGCGTGCGCAGGTGCGCCTCGCCGGTGTTCGCGTAGTACCGCGCGACGATGGCGGTGTCGAGGACCTCCTCGTGCGCCTGCCGGCGTGCCTTGCCCGCCTCGATCTGCAGGAGATCGAGCGCCTCGTTCTGGCGGTCGAGCACGAGGTCGTGGAAGCGCAGCAGGATCCGCTTGCGCTCGTCGAAGCTCGTCTGCGCCCACCGCTCCTGGGCGGCGCGGGCGCGCGCGATCGCGGCGGCGAGGTCGGCCTCGTCGCACATCGGGACGGCGCCGATCGTCTGCCCCGTGAACGGCGCCTCGACCTCGCGCAGCTCGCGCGGGCCCTCGGTGCGCACGAGCGCGGCGAGCCGCTGCAGGCGCGCGGTGTCGATCAGGGTGGAGCCGGTCGGCGCGTACGCCGGCTCCGGCGGGGTGGGCTTGCCGTTGGCAGCCGCGACGCCGTTCGTCGTGGCGGTCGAGGACATGGCGGGACCTCCGGGTGTCTGGGAGACGGAGGCTACCGCTCGCTCAGCGATCGATGGCCTCGTCCTGGAGGTCGATCATCGCGCGATGCAGCGCGGTGCCGAAGCGCAGCACCCGTTCGGCAGACGGAAGATCTCCCGCTTGGCGTACGCCGTCGAGGTAGCCCTCGAGCATCGCGAGCTGCTCGGTGTGCCACTGCTTCTTCGCCTCGGCGATCGGGCGCGGGTCTGCCCCGAAGAACACCTTGAGCATGCCCTCGTCGTGCATGACGGGCGGGGCCGCGTGCGCATCGGCGAGCCAGCGGTCGAGGGCGCGGCGGCCGCGAGGCGTGACGGTGTAGAGCTTGCGGCGCCGCCCACCGGCCTCCTGCTCCTCCTCGAGGTACCCGGCGGAGGCCAGGCGCGCCGGCTCGGCGTAGAGCGTCGTGTGCGGCGTGGGCCAGAAGTTCGAGACCGTGAGCTCGACGGCGCGCTTCAGGTCGTACGGCGTGGCGCTGCCCAACTGGGACACGAGTCCCAGCACGACGTACGACATGCTCGTCAGCTTGATGTCCGGATCCCCCTCGGGCACGCCGGACATCCTGCTAGATCGCGCCGTTCAGTGCTCGGCGACCTGATGGCGCAGCCGATCGCGCAGCTCCGCGAACCGCCACGTCTCGTAGGCGATCAGCGCCCAGAGGACCACCACCGCGATCCCCACCGACACGAGCGCCTCGATCTCGGTCACCACGGGGATGAGCGCGAGCAGCGCGACGGCGGTGATGACGCGCTGGCTGCTGAAGCGGTGGACGTTGCGCCAGCGAAACGCGACGTGGGCGAGCAGGTACAGCGCCAGGCCGCCCATCAGTGCGACCGCCGGCACGAGCTTGAGCGGGTCCTCGACGTGCGCGAGCGTCTTCTTCAGCCCGAGCGCGGCGAGCACGATCCCCACGACCATCGGCAGATGCAGGTAGGAGTACGAGTCGCGCGCGATGCCGTTCTGCTCGCTGCCGGGCGCCGCGTGGCTGAGCCGCCGCTCGGCCACGAGCGCGACGACGTCGAAGTACAGCCACCACAGCGCGCCCGCGATGGCGACGCCGCCGACCGCGGCGAGCACCTCGCCGGCGCCGATCTCCAGGCCCTCGGCACCGACGCCGATCGCGACGATCGACTCCCCCAGCGCGATGATGAGGATGAGCCCGTGCCGCTCGGCGAAGTGCCCGGGGACGATCTTCCAGCCGTCCTGGCCGAAGAGGAACGGCCCGCCGAAGTCGATGACGATCGCGAGCGCCCACAGGGCCGCCTGGCCCTCCGTGCTGAGGAACGTGCCGCCGATGATCAGCGCGCCCGCGAGCAGCGTGCTCGGCAGCAGCCCGGTCAGCGTCGCCCGGCGCAGGTTCGCGTCGTCGGGGTCGCTGAGCAGGAGGAGCACGATCTGCAGGAGCCGGACGAGCAGGTAGGCGACGGCGAACAGCAGCGCTCGGTCGTCGAAGGACTCGGGGACGCACAGCGCGACGACGATGAGCCCGCCCATGGCGCCGAGCATCGCGAAGCGGACCGCGCCCTCCTCGGGGTCGACGACACTCGTCAGCCACGCGTAGCCGACCCAGCTCCACCACATCAGCGCCATGACGAGCAGACCCTTCGCCACGCCGGCCCACGTGGGCTGGTGGCTCATGAGCGCCGTGACCTGCGTGAGTGCGAGGACGAAGACGAGGTCGAAGAACAGCTCGAGCGGCGTGACCCGCGCCTCCTCGCCGCGGACCTTCGCGAGCCGGTGCCCCGAAGCGCTCATCGCTCCTGCTCGGTCTGGACTCCGAGACCGTTCAGCGTCATGGCCAGGCCCTCGTAGGCGCCGACGAGCATGAGCAGCTCGATCGTGTCGCGCTCGCCGAGGTGGGTGCGCAGGTCGGCGAACGTCTCGTCGCTGAGCTGGTGCGCGGCGTGCAGCTCGTCGGCGCACCGCAGCAGCGCTTCCTGCCGCGGCGAGAAGGCCCCTGACAGGGGCCCCTCCTCGGCCGCCGCGGCGACCTGCGCGGCGGTCAGCCCGCTGCGCATCCCGAGCAGCACGTGCTGGTGCCACTCGTAGTGGCTGCCGGTGTTCGCGGCCACGCGCAGGATCACGAGCTCGGTGTCCTCGCGCGGCAGCTTGCCGCCGGGCATGAGCGCGCCGGCGAAGACGAGCCAGCGCCGGAACAGCCAGCGGTGCCGGCCGAGCGTCGTGAAGATGTGCATCGGCCCGGTGCCGGCGACGCGGCCTCCGATCGCCGCGATGGTCCAGTTCAGCGTGCCGACGTCTGCGCGGCGGCCCGGCGGGATCCGGGCGACGGAGGGGCCGCGCGCGGGCACGAGCGCGCGCAGCTCGGCGAGGGTGAGCTCCATGCCCGCCATCCTTGCGGTTACAGCGTCGCCATGTCGATGACGTACCGGAAGTCGATCTTTCCGGCCGCGATCTCGTCGTAGGCGGAGTTGACGCGCTCCATCGGGATCGTCTCGATGTCCGCGACGATCCCGTGCTCGCCGCAGAAGTCCAGGAGCTCCTGGGTCTCGGGCAGCCCGCCGATCGCCGAGGCGGTGATGCTGCGGCGCAGGTACAGCAGCCGCGCGTCGAGGCCTTCGTCGAACGGCTCGATCGCGCCGACGAGCACGAGGTTGCCGTCGAGGCGCAGCAGCTTGAGCAGCGGGTTGAGCTCGTGGTGCACCGGGATGGTGTCGATGATGAGGTCGAGCGACATGCGCGCGCGGCGCAGGTCGTCCTTCTCCGTGGAGATGACGACGTCGTGCGCGCCCGCCGCCTTGGCGTGCTCGCCCTTCTCCGGGCTGCGGGTGATCGCCGTCACCTCGGCGCCCAGCGCCCGCGCGAGCTTGATCGCCATGAGCCCGAGCCCGCCGAAGCCGGCGACGCCGACGTGCACGCCGGGGCCCGCCCCGAACTTGCGCAGCGGCGACCAGGTGGTGATCCCCGCGCAGAGGATCGGCGCGGCCGCCGCCGGGTCGAGCGTCTCGGGGACGCGCAGGACGAAGCGCTCCTGGACGACGATCGTCGTCGAGTACCCGCCGAACGTGCGGCGGTCGAAGTCCGGGTCCGGCCAGTTGTAGGTCTGCGTCGCGCCGCGCACGCAGTACTGCTCCAGGCCGCGCCGGCAGGACGGGCACTCGCGGCAGGAGTCGACGAGGCAGCCGACCCCGACGACGTCACCCGGCTTGAAGTCGATGACGCCCGGGCCGACCTCACGGACGCGGCCGACGATCTCGTGGCCCGGCAGGCACGGGTAGGCGGTGCCGTGCCACTCGTTGCGGACGGTGTGGACGTCGGAGTGGCAGATGCCGCAGTAGTCGATGTCGATGACGACATCGCCATCGCGCGGAGCCCTTCGCTCGAACGTGATCGGGGCGAGCGGGGCGTCGGCCGCGGAGGCGGCCCAGCCCCGCGCGGGCAGCGGGGGAGTCGTGGCCATGGGCGGCACCGTATCGCGGCCACCTCCCGGCCGGGATTCCCCGTACGGTGCCTGCGTGCCCCGGCGCCGCGTCCTCACCGCGCGCGAGCTCACCCTCGCCCTCCTGCACCGCCAATCGCTGCTGGCGCGAGGGAGCATGTCGGCGCCGGCCGCGGTCCGGCGGCTCGTCGCCGTGCAGGCGCAGTACTCGCCGTCGCCGTACCTCGGCCTGCACGCGCGGCTCGACGGCTTCGCGATCGAGGAGCTCGAGCGGGCGCTGCGGCGCGGCACCGTGGTGAAGGCGACGCTGATGCGCGGGACTCTGCACCTCGTCCATCGCGCCGACCATGCCGCCTTCGCCGCCGCGTCGCTCGACCAGCTCGGGCGGATGGTCCGCGGGCGGATCAAGCTGCCCGACGCCGAGCACGAGCGGGTGGTGGCGGAGCTGCGGGCGTTCTGCGAGCAGCCGCGCGCCACCGACGACATCCGCGCCCGTTCCCGCGAGCTGGCGGGCCCGCCGATCGAGGGCGCGGCGCTCGACTACGCGCGTGTGCATCTGCCCCTGGTGCACGTGCCGCCGTCGGGCGCCTGGCGCTCGTTCGGGAAGTTCTCCCTCGTGCTGCGCGACGCGCCGCTGCCGTCACCCGGTGAGGGCGCCGCCGCCCTCGTGCGCGCGTACCTCGCGGCGTACGGCCCGGCGACCCGCGAGGACGTCGCGATGTTCACCGGGCTGCGCCTCGGCGTGGTCGACGCGGCGCTGGGCGACGTGCGGCAGCTCACCGACACCGAGGGCCGGGACCTCCTCGACGTGCCGCGCGCGCCGATCCCCGCGGAGGACACCGCGGCGCCTGTGCGGTTCCTCCCGCGCTTTGACGTCGCGCTGGTGTCCCATCGCGACCGCAGCCGGATCACCACCCCGACCTACGAGGCGTTCCGCCGCGGCGTGCCCAACGGCGAGGTGCCGGCCGCCTGGATCGCGGACGGCCAGGTCGCGGGGCTGTGGCGACACCGGCGCGAGGGCGGGACCGCGACGATGGAGCTCTCACCGCTGCCGGGCGGCAGCACCGACGGGGTCGAGGAGGAGGCGCTGCGCACGCTGCGCTTCCTCGAGCCCGCAGCGGACGAGCTCGCGGTGGACGTCGTTTACTTCGGTCCGCCGTAGATCAGCCGGCGCAGGGCGTCGAGGATCGTCGGCGCGAGCTCGGGCAGCGACGTCGTCCCGTGTTCGAGGATGTGCGTGAGGATCAGCTGATGCATGCCGCCGACGAAGAGGAACAGGACCTCCTCGCTGGGGACCGTGAGCTCGGGGTCGTCCTGCGCGGCTTCGGAGATCAGCCCGTGCAGCGTCCCGGCGAACTCACGCAGGATGTCGCGCTGCAGCTCGAGTGCGCGCCGGCCGGCCGCCGGGGCTTCGACCATCCGCAGGCGCGTGAAGAGCGGCACGGCGGCGACCTGCTCGAGGAACGCGGTGATGCCCTCCACGGCCATCGCGGCGCTGGTGCTCGAGCGCGGCGGGTTGCGCGCGTAGCTCAGCACGACGCCGTCCAGCAGCGAGTACGTCGCGTAGAACGCCGACTCCTTGTCGCCGAACAGCGCGTAGAACGTCTTGCTCGACACGCCCGCCCGTTCGATGATCGCCCGCGAGGTGGTCGCGGCGTACCCGATCTCGTTGACGATCTCGGCGGTCGCCACGATGATCCGCGCGCGCTGCGAGGTCTCGACCTGCGAGCGGGTCAGGTTGTGGCGGTGGCGGGGCAGCGGCGTGCGCTCCTCCGTCGAGGTGAGCTTGAACACCTCGGCGATGAGCGCCCCGTCGATCTCGTAGTCGTGCTCCGTCACGTGGGGCCGGATCGTACGGCCCGCCGGGGTCAGCTTCGCGCCGACACGACGTAGACGTCGAGGTCCTGCGGAGTACCCTTCGCGCGGAAGCGCCGCAGGCGCTTCGCGTCGATGGTCTCGGTGTCCAATCCGGCGAGCGCCGAGGCCGAGACGAGGACCGTCCCGGCGCGCGCGGCGTCCATGAGCCGGGCGGCGATGTTGACGTCCACGCCGAGGTAGTCGGAGCCCAGCCGGCGCGGCCGGCCGACGTGGATGCCGACCCGGATCCGCGGGTCGTAGCCGCCGATGTCGATCTGCGCGAGCCGCTCGCGCGCGTCGAACGCGGCGGCCACCGCGCGCTCGGACGTGAGGAACACGGCCATGTGGCCGTCGCCGAGCCGCTTGACGATCCGCCCGCCGTGCTCGAGGACCGCCGGCTCGACCGCGCGCGCGACCTCGCGCAGCAGCTCGAGCGCGAGCTCGTCGCCGGCTTCGAGCGCCCACGTGGAGAACCCGACGAGGTCGGTGAACATCACCGCGAGCTCCTCGGTGCCGGCCCCGCGCCCGACGGACTCCGACAGCGCCTGCCAGACCTGCAGCACGCCCAGTCCGACTTCGCGGGAGGCCCGCGGCTCGCGCTCACCCACCTCCGTCAGGCGCCGCGCGAGCACCTGGGACGGGCGCTGCTCGGCCGTCGACAGCTCGTCGCCGTAGCGCGCGTCACCGGGCAGGATCGCCGCGCGCGCGGTGCGTGCGGCCTCGATGAGCCCGGGGCTCGTGTCGAGGCGCCGCGTCGCGGCCGAGAGGCGGGTCCAGCGCTTCGGGCGGGGCTCGGTGCCCATCGCGGCACCGTATCGCTCCCCCGGTTCCTCGACCTGGCCGCCTCGAGATGCGAGAGTTCCGCGCGCCGCATGAGCACGCCGCAGGCCATCCTCACCCCGCTGACCGAGGCGGCGATCTTCCTCACCGTCGTCGTGGAGCCGGGAGGGGAGGACGCGGCGCGCGACCTGCTCGCCGACATCGGCGGTCTGCGCCGCTCGGTCGGATTCCGCGCTCCCGAGGACGGCCTCGCGTGCACGGTCGGGATCGGGTCGAACGCGTGGGACCGGCTGTGCGGCGCGCCGCGCCCGGCCGCGCTGCACCCGTTCCGCGAGATCGCCGGGGCGCGCCACACCGCGCCGTCGACCCCGGGCGACCTGCTGTTCCATCTCCGCGGCCGCCGGCTGGACCTGTGCTTCGAGCTCGCGCACCGCATCGCCGACCGGCTCGGTCCGGCGGGCCGGGTCGTCGACGAGGTCCACGGCTTCCGGTTCTTCGACGAGCGCGACCTGCTCGGGTTCGTCGACGGCACCGAGAACCCCGAGGGCGATGAGGCCGCGGAGGCCGTGCTCATCGGCGACGAGGACCCGGCGTTTGCCGGTGGCTCCTATGCGATCGTGCAGAAGTACCTCCACGACCTCGCCGCGTGGCGTGCGCTGCCCGTCGAGGAGCAGGAGCGCGCCGTTGGCCGAACGAAGCTGAGCGACATCGAGCTGCCCGACGATCGCAAGCCGTCGAACTCGCACGTCGCCCTGAACACCATCGTCGACGAGGACGGCGAGGAGCAGCAGATCATGCGCTTCAACATGCCGTTCGGCGCGGTCGGGCGCGGCGAGTTCGGCACGTACTTCATCGGCTACGCCCGCACGCCGGCGGTCATCGAGCAGATGCTCGAGAACATGTTCGTCGGCAAGCCCGCGGGCAACCACGACCGCCTGCTCGACTTCTCGACGGCGCTCACCGGCGCGCTGTTCTTCGTCCCGCCGCAGGCCGTCCTGGAGGACGGCCCGGAAGATCCCGGCACGGACGCGGCATCACCATCTGAGACCGGCACCCTCGGCATCGGCGCGCTCAAGGAGGCGACCCGTGAACCATCTGCTCCGTGAGCTTGCCCCCATCGGCGCGGGCACCTGGCAGCTCATCGACGACGAGGCGAAGGAGCGGCTGACCCCGGCGCTCGCCGCCCGAAAGCTCGTCGACTTCTCCGGCCCGCACGGCTGGGAGCACTCCTCCACGAACCTCGGGCGGGTCGAGCCGCTGGCCTCGGTGCCCGTCGGCGGGGTCACCGGCGCCCGGCGCAAGGTGCTCCCGCTTGTCGAGCTGCGCGTGGACTTCACGTTGTCCCGCGAGGAGCTCCAGACCGCCGAACGCGGAGCGGAGGACACCGACCTCGGCGCGCTTGACGAGGCAGCCCGGCAGCTCGCGCAGGCCGAGAACGTCGCGGTGCTGACCGGCTGGGCCGATGCGATCACCGGCATCGGCGAGGCCGCGACGAACGCGCCCGTCCCGTTGCCGGCCAGCGCGCAGGAGTGGCCGGACGCCGTGGCCGCCGCCGTCGCCGCGCTGCTCGAGCAGGGCGTCGCCGGTCCGTACGGGCTGGCGCTCGGCACGGCGCAGTACCGCCGCGCGCTGGAGACCGCTGAGGGTGGCGCCTACCCGCTGACCAAGCACCTCGCGCGGATCATCGAGGGCCCGATCGTGTGGGCGCCCGGCCTGGAGGGCGGGATCGTCGTCAGCCAGCGCGGGGGCGACTTCCTCTTCGAGAGCGGCCAGGACATCGCCGTGGGCTACGACGGCCAGGACGGCGACGACGTGCGCTTCTACCTACAGGAGAGCTTCAGCTTCCGGGTCGCCACGCCGGAAGCGGCGGTCGTCCTGCCCGCCTGAGAAGGCCGCACCGGAGCCTGGCCCGGCGCACGTCGCATCACGGCAGCCGGGGAGGAGGCTGGGGCAGCGGCCGCGCGCCCTCCGGCCGAAGGCCATCGAAGATGATGGCCAGGTAGCGCTGCCAGAGGTCGGGCGGCGGGTCGGCGAGGTTCTCCACGACGTGGACGGGCGCGCAGAGCAGGAGAAACACGTCGGCGAGGGTGACGTCGGACCGGATGGCCTGCGCTTCGCGGGCGCGGTCGACGAGCACGTCGAGCGCCGCCAGCAGCGCGTCGCGAACCTCGGCGACGCGCGGGTGCCCCTCGCTGGCCGACTGCAGGAACGTCAGGTCGCGCTGCTGACGGCGCTCTGCGGCCACCGTGAGGAACTCCAGCAACGCCGCACCCGGGTCCGGCGCGTCCGCCAGGCGCTGGGCGACGGTGACCAGCGCGGCGAGGTTGTCGCTGACGATCGCGGCGATCAGCTCGTCCTTCGAGGCGAAGTGGCGGAACACCGTGCCCTTCGCGACGCCGGCCCGGCGGGCGATGTCTGCGACTGAGGCCGCAAGGCCGCGCTCGGCGAACTCCTCCTCGGCCGCCGCCAGGAGGAGATCGCGGTTGCGCGCCGCGTCCGTGCGGAGCGGGCGGGCCGTCGAAGTCACCGCCCGAGCGTAGCAACATGACCGCATGGTCAACTTATGCGCTACGGTGTCCGCGGCAACATGACCGCGCGGTCATCTTCCGTCGGGACGGATCGCCGCGACCAACGCAGAGGAGAACGTGACCATGAAGATCGAAGGCGCAACCGCCCTCGTCACCGGCACCAACCGCGGCCTCGGCCACCACTTCGCGAACGAGTTGCTGCGACGCGGCGCCAAGGTGTACGCCACCGCCCGTCGCCCTGAGCTCGTCGACATCCCCGGCGCCGAGGTGCTGCGCCTGGACATCACCGACCCCGCGTCGGCCGACGCCGTCGCCGAGGTCGCCACCGACGTCGACCTCCTCATCAACAACGCGGCTTCGACGGCCGGCGGCAACTTCGTCGGCGGCGACCTCGACGCGATCCGCGACGTCATGGACTCCAACTACTACGGCACCCTCAACGTGATCCGAGCCTTCGCGCCGATCCTCGCGGCCAACGGCGGCGGGGCGATCCTCAACGTCCTGTCGGCGGCGGCGTGGACGACCGTCGATGGCAACACCGCGTACGCGGCCGCCAAGTCCGCGGCGTGGGGCTTGACGAACGGCATCCGCGTCGAGCTCGCCACGCAGGGCACGCTGGTCTCAGCACTCGTGCCGGGGCTCATCGGCACCCAGACGCTCCTGGACTTCGCCAGGGACGCGGGGATGGTCCTCCCGCCGGCCGCGGTCACGGATCCCGCCGACATGGCCGCGCTCGCGCTCGACGGGCTCGAGGCCGGAGCCGTCGAGATCTTCGATGACATGGGCGCCGACGCCAAAGCCGGCCTGTCCGGTCCTCCTCGAGCCTTCAGCCTGTAGGACGAGCGAAGGCCCCGCCGGGGCGGGGCCTTCGTGAGTGGAGCTAGCCGGGCTCGAACCGGCGACCTCCTGGGTGCGATCCAGGCGCTCTCCCAGCTGAGCTATAGCCCCACGGACGGTCCAGTGTACCGCGCGGCCGGGGATGGACGGCTGATCCCGCGGGTACCCTGCATTTCGGGTTTTCTGTGAGCTTCCGCCAGCGCCTCACCGGCTTCTTCGTCGCGATCGTGATCCTCCCGATGGCGATCGTCGGCTTCGTCCTGTTCCAGCTCATCGAGGACAACGAGACCGGCAAGGCGGACGCGAGCCTCGCCGCGCAGCAGGAGGTGGAGGTCAACCTCTTCCGTGAGGCGCGCGACCGCGCCCGCACCGCGGCCAGTCAGATCGCCGCGGATCAGCGGCTCTCCACCGCGTTGCAGGACGATGACCGCGCCGCCGCGCAGGCGCGGGCCACCCGCCTGCTGGAGACGCGCCGCGCTCGGCGGATCGTCGTGATCCGGGCCGGCCGGGCGTTCATCGACGTGGGCAGCCGGACGGCGACGGCCCCGGCCGCCACGCGGCTCGTCGGTCCCGACCGCAGCCCGGCCGGCACGCTGCAGGTGTCGGTGACCGAGGCCGCGCAGTACGCCAACGACGCCGCAGCGCTCGTCGACGGGGAGGTCGTCGTCAGCGCCGGCGGACAGCTGCTCGGCTCGAGCGTCGCGCGCGTGCGCGACGCGCGCGAGGTTCCCGACGAGGGGGAGGTCAAGATCGGCGCCGACGTGTTCCGCGCTGCGTCGTTCCAGGCGCCCGGGTTCCTCGGTGCGCGCACCCGCGTCGTCACGCTCGCCGCGACGGGCGCCACGGACTCCGACGTCGAGCGCAGCCGGATGCTCGCGGCGGGCCTGCTCGCGCTGTTCTTCGTCCTGGCGTTCATCTTCGCGCTGGTCGTCTCGCGCTCGCTGCAGCAGCAGATCGGCAGCGTGCTGTCGGCGGCCCGCCGGCTCGGCGCCGGCGACCTCGACGCCCGCGTGCCTGCGGTCGGCAACGACGAGTTCGCCGACCTGGGCCGCGAGTTCAACAAGATGGCCGAGCAGCTCCAGGCCCGGCTTGACGAGCTCCAGCGCGAGCGCGAGCGGGTCCAGAGCTCGATGCGGCGTCTCGGGCAGGCCGTCGGCTCGAACCTCGACGCCGAGGCGCTGCTCCAGCTCGTGGTCGAGACGGCCGTCGAGGGCGTGGACGCCGCGACCGGGCGTGTCGTGGTCCGCGAGGGTGACGGCGACCTGCAGGAGGCCGCGCGCGTCGGTGACGGCGCGCTCAGTGACGCGGTGCGCCAGGCCGAGGAGCGCGCGCTGCAGAGCGGGCGGCCGCAGACCGTCGCCGCCCCCGGATCGGTCGCGCTCGCGCACCCGCTGCGCGTGCACGAGAGCGATGGCGCCGCGGCCGAGGTCGCAGGGGTCGTGTCCGTCGGTCGCGCCGGGCGGCCCTTCAGCCTCGCCGAGACCGAGCTGTTCCACTACCTCGCCGCGCAGGCCGCGGTGTCCGTGGAGAACGTCGGCCGGCACGAGGCCGTCGCGCGGCAGTCGGTCACGGACCCGCTGACCCGCCTGGCCAACCGCCGCCGCTTCGACGAGGCGCTCACCGCGGAGGTCGAGCGGGCGACGCGTCTGGGCCAGCCGCTCGGGCTGGTCCTGCTCGACCTCGACGACTTCAAGGCGATCAACGACGAGCACGGTCATCAGCAGGGCGACGTCGTCCTGCGTGAAGTCGCGCGCGCGGTGCGTCGCGCGTGCCGCGACATCGACATCGCCGCGCGCTACGGCGGGGAGGAACTCGCGGTGATCCTGCCAAGCGCCGATCTCGACGGCGCGTTCGAGCTGGCCGAGCGCGTGCGGCGCGGCGTGGCCGCGCTCGCGGTGCCCCGGCTGGCCGGCGACGGCGAGCTGCGCGTGACGGCGAGCCTCGGCGTCGCGGCCGTCCCCGCCACCGCGACCGATGGGCCGACGCTCGTCGCGGGCGCCGACGCCGCGCTGTACCGGGCCAAGCGCGAGGGCAAGAACCGCGCCATCCGGGCGGATCTCGCGGGCGTGGTGCCCGCCGAGTAGGCTTAGGACCGTCCCTATGGGCCTGCTCGACGACGCCATCCGAGAGCACCTCGAGCTCAAGCGCAAGCGCGGCGGCGATCTCACCGAGATCGATCGTCAGGAGCAGGAGGCTCTCGGTCCCGTACGCCGGACCGGCGATGCCGTGGACGCCCCCGAGGCGTCCGCGCCGCCCGACGCTGCGTTCGTCGAGGAGCAGCTGCCCGTCGTGGAGGAGCCGGCCCTCTCGCCTGAGCTCGACGTGGAGCTGCCGCCGGAGCCGGAGGCTCCGGAGCCGGTCGCGCCCCCCGAGCCCGAGCCGGTCCCCAAGCCCGAGCCCGAGCCGGAGCCCGTCGCCGAGGCGCCCGTCGCGCCGCCCGAGCCCGAGCCGCTCCCGGACCACCTTGCGCAGCCCACGGTGGAGTTCTCCGTCGAGGAGCACCTCGCCGAGACCGCGCAGGCGCCGGATCCCGATGTCGTCGTCCCGGATGACGAGGCGGAGGACGTGCTGGAGGAGACGCCGGACTTCCTCCAGGAGACGCCCGAACACGACCGCCTGTGGTTCGAGCAGAAGCCACCCAGGGACTTCGACTTCGACGGGTGACCGTCGCCGCCCGCTGAACACCGGACGCCCCCTCACCTGGCTCGACGTCTTCACCGACCGGCCGCTGTCCGGCAACGGCCTGTGCGTGATGCACGAGGCCGACGGGATGAGCGACAGCGTGATGCTCGCGCTCGCGCGTGAGACGCGGCTGTCGGAGACGACCTTCGTGCAGTCGCCGACCGTCGAGGGCGCCGACTACCGCAACCGGATCTTCTCCCCGCCCGGGGAGATGCCCTTCGCGGGCCACCCGTCGCTGGGGACCGCCGTGGCCGTCGCCCGCCGGCGCGGCGATCGCGAGGCGCGGTACGTCCAGCAGACCCGGGCCGGGCTCCAGCCGGTCGAGGTCGAGCTCAGCGGGGTCGCAGCGCGCGCGTCGATGATCCAGCAGCCGGCGGAGTTCGGCGCGGCAGCCGATCCCGCCCGGGTCGCCTCCGCGCTCGGGATCGACGAAGGCGATCTCGTCGCCGGCCTCCCGCCGATCGTCGCGTCGACCGGGGCGCCGCACGTCCTGTGCCCGATCACCGACGCCGGGCTGCTCCCGCGCCTCCAGGTCTCCCCCGCCGAACTCGGCGCGCTGCTCGACGGCCTCGAGGCGATCGTCGCCTACGTCGCCGCGGTCGGCGACGGCGGGAAGGTCAAAGCGCGGTCGTTCTATCTGGACCGCGGCCTCGTCGTCGAGGATCCGGCCACCGGATCTGCCGCCGGCCCGCTCGTCGGCTACCTCCACCGCGAGGGCGTCGCGTCGCGCGTGAGGATCGACCAGGGCGTCGAGATGGCCCGCCCGTCGCGGCTGCACGCCGATGTCGTTCCCGACGGCATCCGCGTCGGGGGCGACGTGGTCGTCATCGCGGACGCCACGCTGTTGCTCTAGTGCCCTGACCCGGACCCTGGACGTGTGTACGAACTCTCCGCGCAGCGACTCCTGCGCGGATGCGGTGTGCCGATATCCAGAGCGGACAGGGTTCGCGTCCCACCGCTGGGGATCGGTTGGATGCGACGGACTTGCCTCGGAGGGCAAGGACGCAACGAGGGCGCCTCTTCGGAGGCGCCCTCGCCATTTCCGGGGACGCCTCGACGCGATGTCGAAACGATCGCGTTCCGGCTGGGCCAGCGGGACATATGCCGAGGTCCCCGCGCGCGGGAGCATGCCGGGTCGCATGGCGATGGATCGCAACGGCCCCGCGCCGAAGGTCGCACTGGTGCTTCCCGGCGGCGGAGCCCGCGGCGCGTACGAGGCGGGCGCGCTGTCCGTCCTGCTCCCGGCCCTGGAGGAGCGGGGCGAGCAGGTGTCCGTGATCTGCGGGACGAGTGTCGGTGCGATCAACGCGGTGTCAGCGGCAGGGCTCGCGCACCGATCCGCGCAGGAGCAGGTCGACGAGGGGCTGTCGCACTGGCGCAACCTGCGCAAGGACGACGTCATCAGCCCCGTGCTGGGGCCCGGGCTGGCGATCTCCGCGGCGCGCGGGCTGGCCGAGGCGCTCGGCGTTCCCGGCGTGCGGCTCGCCTCGCTGCTCGACCCCAAGCCGATGGCGTCGAGCCTGGAGAAGTGGATCGACTGGATGTCGCTGCACCGCAACGTCCGCAACGGCACGCTCGACGCGGTCTGCGTCGTGGCGACGTCGTTGTCGACGGGGCGGCCGACGGCGTTCGTGGAGACCCGCGGGCCGGCGCCCCGCAACAAGTCCACGGACGGGATCCGCTTTCAGAAGGTGACGCTGACCGGCGAGCACGTCCGCGCGTCGGCGGCGATGCCGCTGCTGTTCCCGCCGGTCGAGGTCACGAAGCCCGTCCGGGCGGCGGGGCACTACATCGATGGCGCGACCCGCCTGAACACGCCGCTCGCGCCCGCGCTCGCGCTCGGCGCCGACCGCGTGATCGTCATCGGCTTCAAGCCGTTCGCGACGCCGCCGGAGGAGGAGCTCGCCCGCCGGCCGCGGATGACGGACGTCCTGGCGAACATCCTCGACGGGCTGATGATCGACCAGATCGCCGACGACCTGCATCAGCTCGCGGCGATCAACTCGTTCTTCGCCGACAGCATCGGCGGCGTCTCCTCCAGCGCCCGGGCCTACCGCACCGCGCGCGGGCGGCCGTCGTACCGGCGGATCTCCTACGCGCTCGTGGCGCCCGAGTCCCGGACGACGCTCGCCGAAGTCGCCGAGCGGGTGCTCGATGAGAAGTTCGGCGGCCTGCGGTTCCTCCGGGACCCGGACTTCCCCCTGCTGTCGCGCCTGCTCGATGGCGGCCGGCGCGGGGAGCTCATGAGCTTCGTCCTGTTCGACCAGGACTTTGCGGCCGCGCTCATCGAGCTCGGGCAGGCCGACGCGCAGCGCTGGCTGGATCGCCATCCGCGCTTCTGGTGCTCGGACGCCGCGCACGACCTGGACTTCGACGACTCCAGCGCCGAGGTCATGCGCGAGGAGCAGGCGATCGACGAGTGGCGCGAGCTGCGCCGGCGGTGATCAGTCGCCGAGGATGATCCTTTCGAGGATCGGGCCGACCTCGGGCCACGGATCGCGCGGCGGCCGAGCGGTCGGCTCGAACGCCTGGGTGAGCGCCATGCCGCGCAGCGTGGAGAGCGCGACGCTCACGCGGGCGGTGACGTCGTCGGGCTGCGGCTCGCCGCCGGTGAGCTCCGGGATCGTCGAGGCGATGTGCCGGGCCAGGCGACGCTCGAGCGGGATGAGCCGCTCGTAGAGCTCGCGGTCGTCCGCGGCGGCGACCCAGAGCTTCACGAAGATCGTGAAGATCGGGCTGGAGAAGTCGCGCCAGATGCCCTCGAGCACCGCCCGCGCGCGCTCGCGGGGATCCTCCGGCAGCTGGTCGGTGCGCTCGCGGATGTCGGCGATCCGCTGCTCAGTGGCCTGCTCGAGCGCAGCGCCGACGAGGTCGACCCGCCGGGGGAAGTGGTGCGTCTGCGCGCCCTGGGAGACCCCGGCGATCTCCGCCACGCGGCGGGTCGTCGTGGCCTGGTAGCCGACCTCGTAGAGGCTGGCGAGCGTGGCGTCGAGCAGCTTGCGGCGCGTCTCGGCAGTGCGCTCCTCCTGGGTGCGGCGAGGTGCGGGGCGGGGCTGCGTCGCGGACATCCGGCGATCGATCCTATAGCGGCCGTCTTACAAAGCAAGCGTTCGGTATGTATCCTGGCCGCTGCACTGCCCGCGACCCAGGGGACTGGCTGATGGCGACCGCCGCGCCCACCGCACGCACGATCTTCGAGCCCGAGCACGACGACTACCGCGAGAGCTTCCGCCGCTTCATCGAGGCGGAGGTCACGCCCTACTACGAGGAATGGCGCGAGGCGCACCTCGTGCCCCGCGAGCTCTTCGCCAAGGCGGCCGAGCACGGCTTCCTGGCGATGGAGATCCCGGAGGAGTACGGCGGCGTCGGCGTCGACGACTGGCGCTTCAACGCCGTCCTCATCGAGGAGACCGCGGTCGCCGGCGTCGGCGACGCGTGGGCCGGCGCGACGATCCACACGGACGTCTGCATGCCGTACTTCGCCGCCTCGGCCACGGAGGAGCAGAAGGACCGCTGGTTCGCGAAGTTCGCCACGGGCGAGCTGCTCACCGCGATCGCGATGACCGAGCCGGGCACGGGCTCCGACCTCGCCGGCATCAAGACGAGCGCCGTCCGCGACGGCGACGACTGGATCATCAACGGCTCGAAGACGTTCATCACGAGCGGCCAGAACGCCGACCTCGTCATCGTCGCCGCCCGCACGAGCGAGGACCCGCACCGCGGCCTCACGCTCTTCGTCGTCGAGGACGGCATGGAGGGCTTCGAGCGCGGCAAGTCGATCCACAAGGTCGGCCAGCACGCGTCAGACACGCTCGAGCTGTTCTTCAACGACGTGCGCGTCCCGCACAGCAACATGCTCGGTGAGGAGGGCTCCGGCTTCTTCCAGCTCGTCAGCCGCCTCGTGCCCGAGCGCCTCACGCTCGCCGTCGCCGCGCAGGCGGGTTCCGAGCGCGTGCTCGAGGAGACGCTGACCTACGTCAAGGAGCGCGAGGCGTTCGGCCGCCCGATCGGCACGTTCCAGAACTCGCGCTTCAAGATGGCCGAGATGAAGACGAAGCTCACGGTCACGCGGGCGTTCGTCGACCAGTGCATCAAGAAGTACACCGAGGGCACCTGCGGCGTTGACGAGGCCGCCATGGCGAAGTGGTGGACCACCGACATGGCGTGCGAGATCGCCGACGAGTGCCTGCAGCTCCACGGCGGGTACGGCTACACGACCGAGTACGGCGTCAGCCGCGCCTGGACCGACGCTCGCATCGGCCGGATCTTCGCCGGCACGAACGAGATCATGAAGGAGCTCATCGGGAAGACGATGGGGCTCTAGCCCCTTCGAGCGCGCGCGTCCCGGGTCCGGTCTGGGGATCCGGGACGCGGCGCGGCTCAGTCCGGTGTCCGGTGGAACCGGCCGTTCGCGGCGGGGTCCTGCGGCACCGGACGACGGACCATCTCGAGGATGTCGATCGGGATGGGCAGCACCAGCGTGGAGTTGTGCTCGGTGGCGACCTCGGCGAGCGTCTGCAGCGAGCGCAGGGTCAGCGCGCCGGGCGCCTCGCCGATCACGTCGGCGGCTTCGGCGAGTTTGCGCGAGGCCTCGGCCTCACCCTGGGCGGCGATGACCTTCGCCCGCCGCTCGCGCTCGGCTTCGGCCTGGCGGGCCATCGCGCGCTTCATCGTGTCGGGCAGCCCGACGTCCTTCGTCTCGACCTTCACCACGCGCACGCCCCACGGCTCGGTGCTCTGGTCGATGATCTCCTGGATCAGCGTGTTGATCTCCGCCTGGTTGGCGAGGAGGTCGTCGAGGTCGCGGCGGCCGATCGTCGCGCGCAGCGTGGTCTGTGCGATGCGCAGCACGCCGTGGGCGTAGTCGCGGATCGCGACGACGGCCTTGACCGGGTCGGTGACCTGGAAGAAGACCGCGGCTTCGACGCGGATCGTGACGTTGTCCTTCGTGATGAGGTCCTGCGTCGGGATGTCGCTCGTGTCGACCTGGAGGTTGACCCAGCGGGTCCGCTCCATGAACGGGATGATGAGGACGAGCCCGGGGCCGCGCGCGCCGCGCAGGCGCCCGAGGCGGAAGACGACGACCCGCTCGTACTCGCGCACGATGCGGATGCTCGCGATGAGCAGGACGATCGCGACGACGGCGGCCGCGATCGCGACGATGGCGGCGATGGACATGGGTTCACGTTCCCACTGCGTCGTCCGTGCGCCATCCGCACGGACTACGCGACCGGACTGCCTGGAACCCGACGACCGGTCACCGGCGCCCTCCGACGACGATGAACCCGGCGCGGTGTACCGGGCCTGTGGCGGCGCGAGCGACGAGCCGGTACCGGCCGGGTCGCAGCGTCCTGCCGCCGACGAGGCGGAAGCGCACGCGGTTCGTTCCCGCGGCGGCGCGGCGCGCGAACGTGCCGCGGACGGTGACGAAGCGCCGCGGGGCGCCACGCCGGTGGCGCCGAGCCCGCTGGACGGTGAACCGCACCGTCGCCGCGCCGGTCGCCCGGAACGTGACCTGCGCGGCGCCGGAGGCGGGCCGCCAACGCGAGGGGCGCACGCGGAGCGCGCTGATCCGGACCGGCGGCTGCGTGGCGGTGACCGGCGGCGTGGATGTCGCGGGCAGCTCGACCGCCCCGGCGTCACATGCGGCGCCCTGCGGGCGGGGCACGCCGCGCTGATCGACGCCTCCGGCCGCGCAGGCGGCGTCCGCATCGATCGCCGGGCTCCCCGCCGCAGGCAGGATCGTCGGCGTCGTCCCGCCGTGGTCGCCCAGTCCGCCGAGCTCCAGGGGCGCGGTGCGGTTGGCCGCGCATGCGGGATCACCCGACACGGTGGCGCCGAGCGACGTGAGCGGCGTTGCGCACGATCCGACGAGAGACGCGCGAGACGCGACCGGCCCGCGCACATCCGGGGCGCTGCCGTTCTGGGCGACCGTCGTGGCCGTCAGCGTCGCGGCGCCCTGATCGACGGCGACACCGGCGCCGTCCGGCGCCGTGTTGCCCGCGATCGTGACGTTGCGCGTCACCAGTGCGGAGGCGGCCCCACCGAGGTAGATCCCGCCGCCCTTGGCCGTGGCCGCGTTGCCGGTCACGGCGCTGTCGGTCAGCGTCGCCGTGCCGCCCGTCGCGTCGATGGCGGCGCCGTTGGCCGCCGTGTTGCCGGTCAGCACGACGTTCGTCGCGCGGAACGCCGCGCCGCCGCCGAACAGGAGCACCGCGGACGCGCCGCGCGATCCGCTGAGGGTCACGCCGGAGAGGTCCAGGCCGGCGTCCTGCTCGACGAGGAAGACCCGTCCGTCGCCGCCGCTGACCTCACGGATGTGCGTCGTCCGCGGGTCCTCCCCGGTGATCTCGAGCTGCTGGCCGATGGACACGATGAGGTCCTGGCCGGTCTGGTCGTACGTGCCGGGAGGCAGGCGGATGGTGTCCTTGCCGGGGAGCCCGGCCGCGTCGACGATCGCCTGGCGCAGCGTGCACGAGCCCGCGACGGCGCAGTTGCCGTTTCCCGGCGCGGTGCTGTCGACGCGCAGCTCGGCCGCGCCGGCCGGCGCGGCGAGGGCGAGCGTGGCGAGAAGGGTGAGAACGGGCCCGTGCACACCGGCACAACGGCCGGGGCACGGATCCGTTACGGCTACGCCTCTTCGGGCTCCCCGGTGACCTGCCCGAGCATCTGCGGCAGGACGGCGAAGAACATCTCCTCCAGCTCATCGGGCACGTTCAGCGTCACGCCCTCGAAGTGGAAGTGGTCGCCATGCGCGCGGACGTGCGTCTCCACGGACGCGCCGGCGATGACGAAGAAGGGGATCAGCGAGAAGTACTCGAGATCCTCGAACTCCTCCGGGTCGATCCCGGTCGTGTCCAGCAGCAGCTTGAGCCGCGGGTCGAACTGGGACTCGCCGACGGAGATGCGCGCGATCTGGGTCATGCCGGGAGTGTCGCAGCCTCCCGGGCCGGGGCCGGCGCCGCGGAGGTCGCGACCTCGGCGCGGACCGGCACCCCGGTGAGGTGCGCCATCCCCGAGACGGGCTCGACGTCCGCCGGGTCGCTGCTCATCAGCAGGTTGACGTTCACGCCGCCGGTGCCGTCGTCGGCGGTGTTCGCCTTCTGCCATCCGCCCTTGTGGCCCCATCCGTGCGGGATCGCGATGACGCCGGGCATGAGGTCCTCGGTGAGCGTCACCGCGATCTCGATCTCGCCGCTCTTCGACGCGACCTTGATGCGGTCGCCCTCCTCCGCGCCGATTGCCGCGGCGTCCTGCGGATGCATCCGCGCGAGGTGCCGGCGGCCGCCGCGCAGCAGCAGGGGCGCGTTGTGCATCCACGAGTTCTCGCTGCGCAGCTCGCGCATGCCGATGAGCCGCAGCGGGAACGCCGGGTCGTCGCTGCGGGCCTCCAGGCGCGCGATCTCCGCGGCGAACGTCGGATGGTCGAGGTGCACTTTGCGGTCGCCGTGCAGCACGATGCCGCGCAGCGCTCCGGCGCGCAGGTAGGGCGAGATCACCTTGCCGTGCGGGAAGTCGTGCACCAGCTTCTTCAGGTTCAGGCCGCCCCGCCGCAGGCCGAAGAGGTCGCCGCCGGTGCTGAGGCGAACGAGCGCGTCGGTGGCGAGCTCGGGGCGCAGCCCGCCGAACGGCTTGAGCGCGCGGCGCGCGAGCTCGGCCGCAAAGAAGCCGGGCGTGCGCCGCCACATCGCGCTGGCGAGCTCGTCGATGATCGTGAACTCGTCGCGTGCCTCGCCCGCCGGCGCGACGACCGCGGGGGTGGCCTGGCGGAACGGCGTGAGCGACAGCGCCTGGAACGGGATCGGGTAGTCCGAGCGCTCGTACATCGTCGTCGCGGGCAGGACGTAGTCGGCGTGCTGGTGCGTCTCGTTGACGTAGAAGTCGATCGCGACCTGGAGGTCGAGCGTGTCCAGCGCCTCCTCGATCTCGTCGCCGTTGGGGCAGCTGATCACCGGGTTGCCGGCCGAGACGAACAGCGCCCGCAGCTGCCCCTTGCCCGGCGTGAGGATCTCCTTCGCCATGATCGCCGCGGGCTGCGAGGCGAGGATCGACGGGAGGTTGCCGATGCGCGACCGCGGTTGGCGGTCGTGGCCGAGCGGCACGAGCGCGAGGCCGAGCTTCGTCGCGAGCCGCTCGAGCGGCAGGCCCATCGAGCCGAACATCGAGCCGCCCTCGACGTCGAGGTTGCCGGCGACGAGGTTCACGGCGTCGAGCAGCAGCGTCGTGAGCGTGCCCGCCGTCCCGATGCTCGTTCCGATGCGGCCGTAGACCGCGGCGCGCTCGGTGGTCGCCAGCGCGCGGGCGAGGTCGCGGACCTCCTGGGGCGTGACCCCGGTCTGCGCTTCGGTGGCCTCCGGGGTGTAGGGCGCGGCGAGCGCGCGGAGCTGCTCTGCGCCGCGCGCCTGGGCGGCGATCGCCGCGGTGTCGGCGAGTCCCTCCTCGAACATGACCTGCAGCAGCGAGAGCAGGAGGTACGCGTCGGTGTCCGGACGGACGGGCAGCCACTCGAACGCGCGGGCGGTCTCCGTGCGCCGCGGGTCGATGACGAGCACGCGGCCGCCGCGCTCGACGACGCCGTGCAGCAGCTCCTTGATCCGCGGGGCGGTCAGCACACTGCCGTGCGAGACGACGGGGTTCGCGCCGATGATCACTGCGAGATCGGTGCGGTGCAGGTCGGGGATCGGGGCGACCGCCGGGTTGCCGTAGAGCATCTCGCTGGCGACGAACCGCTGGTTGACGTCCTGGGAGCCGGCGGTGTAGAGGTGGCGCGAGCCGAGCATGAGCATGAAGCCCGCGACGCCGAGGACGTGCCCGGCGCTGAACGCGCCCGGGTTGCCGTAGTACCAGCCGATGCTCTGCGCGCCGTGCTCGCCGTGGATCTTCAGCAGGCGCGCCTTGATGTCGCGCATCGCCTCATCCCAGCTCACGCGCTCCCACGTGCCGTCGGCGCGCTTGCGCTGCGGGTGCAGGACCCGGTCGGGGTCGTTGTGGACCTCGGCGAACGCGATGCCCTTCGGGCAGGCGAACCCCTTCGAGACCGGATGCTCCTTGTCCGGGCGCAGCTGCGTGAGCTTCCCGTCCTCGACGGTCGCGACCATGCCGCACAGCGGCTCGCAGATCCGGCAGTAGGTGGGCAGCTCTTCCCGCATGCGTTCCTCTCCTCGTCGCCCGGTCTGAGGACCGTACCGGGCTGTTGGCGGTCTGTCAGCAGGGAGAGGCCCCAACCCGCCAGGCCCACGGTGTGGCGCGGGGCCAGCGCTCAGCGGCCGAGCGTCCGCGTGAAGTCCCGCGCGTCGGTGCGCAGACCCTCCACCCGGTCGCGCACCTCGGCCAGGCCGGCGCGCAGCTCGGCGTCGCCGACCTCGACGGGGAGCATCGTGTCCTGGAGCTCGGCGATCTGGTGCGCGGCCTCCGCCGCCTGGTCCATCGCGCGCTCGATGAACGCCTTGGCGCCCTGTGACGCGTGGCCGGCGTTCGGCGTCTCGAAGGTCCGGGCCGGGAGTCCGTAGCGCGAGGCGAAGCCCGAGTACGTCCGCTGCGCGGTGCCCAGCGCGTGCTGGACGGGGCGGAACAGCGCCTCCTCCAAGCGGTCGCCGCTCTGCTCGTCGAGCAGGTCGTACGCCGCGCCGACGCACGCCAGCGAGACGGCGAGGCGGTCCGTCGCCGATGCGAGCTCGTCGAGGATCTGCTGGCG
The DNA here is from genome assembly GCA_945878865.1 of Bifidobacterium breve. Lineage (GTDB taxonomy): Bacteria > Actinomycetota > Thermoleophilia > Solirubrobacterales > Solirubrobacteraceae > Svornostia. Next base: position 125,587 of record CAMCUD010000004.1, read on the forward strand.
GCCTTCGGCGGCGGTGTAGGTCACGCGCGGGAGGGTACCTGCGCGGGCGCGGCGGAACCCGGATGACGCGACGAGCGGTCCGGCGTACCGTCGAAGCATGCGCACCCGCCTCCTCCTTCTCGCCACCGCGGGCTTCGCCTATGCCCGGTGGCTTCGTGCGCCGATCATGCAGTGGGGCGCAGAGCCGGCGGAGGTCGCGGGGACGCTTCCCGGTGACGAGCTGCTTCCCGACGCCGACGGGATCTCCACCCGCGCTGTCACGATCGACGCGCCGCCGTCGGACGTGTGGCCGTGGCTGGCGCAGATGGGGCCCGCGCCCCGCGGCGGCGCGTACACGTACGACTGGATCGAGAACCTCCTCGGGCTCGACATGCACAGCGCCGACACGGTCCTTCCCGAGTTTCAGGATCTCCGGGTCGGCGAGACGATCACGTTCGGGGCGAACACCATGCGCGCGGAGCTCGTGCGGCCGCAGCGCGCGCTCGCGTGGCGCAGCACGGACGGCAACTGGGTGTGGGCGTTCACGCTGACCGAGCGCGACGGTGGCACGCGGCTGGTCAGCCGCAACCGCTACCGGCTGCCGACGCTCGGGGCGCGGCTCATCATGCTCGCGATGGAGCCGGGATCGCTCGTGATGGAGCGGAAGATGCTGCAGGGACTGAAGGCCCGGGCGGAAGCCCTGTCAGCCGCGGGTCCTCCGGCCGCGTCAGCCACGTCGGCCCCCGCCACGTCACCGGCAGTCGCCGTCGCTTCGCCGCCCACGCCATGAGCAGGGCGGTGCCGGTGAAGATCGCGATGTCGAGGAGCACCTCGCCGACGGTGCCTTCGGCTTCCTCGGCCGTCGCGAGGTAGTCGGCGAGGTCGCCGTACGCGGCGGTCGCGGACATCGCGAGGACGTTGCCGATCGTGTGCAGTGCGAAGCCCGCCTCCAGTCCGCCCGTCCGCCACGCCAGCCAGGCGGCGACGAACCCGAACGCCGCGCGGTCGATGAACAGCCAGATCCCCTGGTCGCCGATCGTGCCGTGGGCGAAGCCGAAGAGGATCGAGAGGCCGGCGGCCGTCGGCCATGGTGAGCGGATCCACGTGCCGAACGCCTGGGCGAGGTAGCCGCGGAACAGGTACTCCTCGGCCGCCGCCTGGAACGGGACGAGGACGAGCGAGAGCGCGAAGACGCCCGCGACGAGCCCGACGTCGATGCGCCGCGGCACGTCGATCGCGAACCCGATAGCCCCGTAGATCACGTACACGCCCGCGCAGATCGCCAGGCAGATCCCCAGCCAGCCCCATCGGATCCGCCCGGCGACCGACGACAGCAGGCCGGGCGGCCGGCGCTCGACGAGCAGCGCCGCGAGGTACGCCGCGGGAATGATCATCGCCAGCGACAGCAGCTCCGCGCCGAGCTCCCACAGCTGCGCACCGGTCGAGGGCTCCGGCGGACCCTGCAGGTCGGGCTCCCAGACGCCCCACGTCAGGGCCGCGGCGATCCCCATGAACACCAGGCCGAAGCCCAGCAGCGCGCCGATGCCGCACAGCGTCCTCCACCACGCCGCGCGGTCCGTGCGGCCCAGCCGGTGGTAGCGCGCCCCGTCCGTGGGCTGCGCGAGGGCCATCGTCTCCGCCTACGACTCCCGGGCCTTCGCCGCGCCGCCGTAGGACGCGAGGTCGGCGATGAACGCGAGGCCCACGAAGAACCACTCGATCCCGGTCACGCCGCGCCCGTCGATGTTCCACAGGACCGTGTAAGCGAGGGTCGTCCACGGCAGCAGGAAGAACCCGAGCACCGGCAGGAACCAGCTGTCGTAGGCCTTGCCGAACCAGTCGTTGCTGAAGATCAGGACGCAGAACAGCGCCAGGCGCGGGGAGATCAGCGCGATGAGGAACGTGAGGCAGGGCATACGCGAACCGTACTCAGCGGACGGCGTCCGCGTGCGCGCTCAGCCCGTAGATCACGAGGACCAGCAGGATGATCGCCACGAGCGCGAAGATCGGCAGGACGGGGAGGACGAGCACCCAGAAGATCGCGCCGATCGTCGCCAGGACGAGGCCGACGACCGGGCCGGCGGACGATCCCGAGAGCAGCAGGAACGCGGCGCCGCACTCCAGGACGCCCCAGACGATCGCGACCCAGCCCCACAGCGTCAGGGTGCTGAACAGCACGCCGGATTCGGGCAGGTACTCCTTGTTGTCCAGGGCGCCGATGCCCCAGAGGACGTTCGCGGCGCCGGCGATGAGGAACAGCACGCCGGCGAAGGTGATCCAGCCGTGGCCGGACGGACGGGCGGTGGAGGCTTCCATGGTCCGATTCTCGCGGGCGACGTCGCCGCCCTGCGTCACCCGGGCTGGGTGATCTCCGGACCGTCACCAGGCGCGGGCGCCGGCTGCTCGAGCGCGCGGTAGACCGCCCAGCCGACCGCGATCATCGGGACGGCGAGGAACGCGCCGACGATCCCCAGCAGCTGGGAGCCGATGATGACGCCAGACAGCGTGACGATCGGATGCAGGTTCACCGTCTGCTGGTAGACGAGGGGCGTGACGAACATGCTGTCGAGCTGCTGGGCGATGAGGATCACCGCGGTCATCCCGATCGCCGCGCCGGTGCCTTGCGCGCCGAGTGTCACGAGCACGATCACCGCGCCGGAGACCCACGCGCCGAGGATCGGGATGAACAGGCTGACGAAGCTCAGGAGGAACAGGGTGCCGACGAGCGGCGTGCCGAACACGAGCATGCCGATCGAGATCACGACGCTGTCGATGAATGCCACGAGCGCGATCCCGCGGATGTAGCCCGTCGCGGCGCTCCAGGCGGCGCGGCCGGCGATGTCGGCGCGGTCGCGGTGCTGCGGGCTGAACCGCTCGCGGATCCAGCGCCAGACCTGATCACCGCTCGTGAGCAGGTAGAGGATGAAGACGAAGATGAGGAACGCGCCGCTGACGAGCTGGGCGGCCAGGGACAGGCCTCCGAGCACGCCGGTGATGATCCCGTCGGCCGCGGTCTTCGCCGCGGGCAGGATGCCGTCGAGGAACTTGCGGATCGCGTCCTCGTTCTGCTGGACCCACTGGTTGTTGTCCTGCAGCCAGGTGATGGCCTGGTCGGCGCCCTTGCTCAGCTCGTTGCCGACCCCGCCGAGGTTGCCGAACAGCGCATCGGCGAACAGCCACGCGATCGCGGCACTCAGCGCGAGGACGAGCAGCAGCGCGCCGGCGATCGCCAGCCCGCGCGGCGCGCCCTTGCGGGTCGCGAGTTCGACGAGCGGGATGAGCTGCGTACACACGAGCGCGGCGACGATCAGCGGCACCGTGACCGACCGGGCGTACCAGATGAGCGCGCCGACGAGCAGCGCCCCGGCGAACGTGATGAGGAACTTCGCGCTCCAGCGCGCGGCGGCGGTGCCCGCGGGGATCTCGGGCTCGGGTGAGATGGCCATGCGGGGGTGATGTTCGACGGCGGCGCGTGCCGCCCTGCCGTGCGGGGAGTTGCACGCCGCGCCCGCGCGCGCGAGGCTTGCCCGCATGGCGATCACCAGCACGACCAACGGCACCCCGCCGCCCGTCCTCGGGACGTCGGCCGAGGCGACCGTCCGCTCCTTCCTCGAACTCCTGGCCTCGGAGGATCTCGACGGCGCGCTCGCGCTCCTCGACGAGGACGTGGCCTACACGAACGTCGGCCTGCCGACCGTGCGCGGCCGGCACGTCGTCGACCGGCTGTTCCGCCCGGCGCTCGGCCGGGCCGGCTTCAAGGTGCATTTCGACAACGTCGTCTCCGACGGGCGCGTGGTGCTCACCGAGCGGGTCGACGCCCTCGTGCTCGGCCCGGTGCACTGGCAGTTCTGGGTCTACGGCCGGTTCGAGGTCGTCGACGGGAAGATCACGGTGTGGCGCGACAGCTTCGACTACCTCGACGTGAACATCGGGCTGCTGCGCGGAATCGTCGGCGTCGTGGTGCCGGGCGTGCGTCGGCGCTGGCCGGACTGAGCAGGGTTGTGGGCGCCGTGCGTCGAAGGAGTGACGCATGGCCGTCGCTGTCTCGACGCAGGCGCAGGTGTCGCTGGGGATCCGGGTGATCCGCCGCCGCGAGGATCACGTGCGGTTCCCGGTGGTGGGGACGGCGGTCGCTCCGGCGGCCGCGCAGCTCGTGCTGGGGCGGCGGTGCAGGCGGCGGGCGGTGCGGTAGGGGCTCGCGACTGACGAAGTCCCCGGATGTGGGGTGCTTCGTCAGCCACGATGACCGCATGGAGCCAGCCGGGCTCGAACCGGCGGCCTCCGCCTTGCAAAAGCGGCGCTCTACCAACTGAGCTATGGCCCCAGGCCGTCAAGTGTAAGAGCCTCGGGTCGGAGGGACCGATCGTCGTCGGCAAGGCGGACATCCCGGGTCCGGTTGCGCCGACAAGGGGCGGACCGGACGTGAAGCTCTGTCCGCCCGGAGAACCCCGTGGACGGCAGGTACAGGCACGCTCCGGTAGGAGCGTCGTAGACGGCGATCCACTCGACGTCATCTGCGGTGTAGGAACGGCGTGACACGGAGCCCCCGCCGACGATCGTCTGGGTGTCGCAGCGGACTTCGACCGTTACGCCATCGGACCTGGTGTGCTTGACCTGCACGCGCTGCAGGTGCCCCTGTGGCCTGGACCAGAATGTCGGCGTCCCAGTTCTCGCCGAACGGGAATGCCACCATGTGGCCTTTGCGGCGTAGGTCGAGCGCCCACGGCGAGTTCGGCGACGTCTCCCGGGAGCTTCGTGTTCACGATCAGAACTCGAGATAGTCCGCGAACACGCGAATGCCCATGACTTGTCCGTTGCGCGTCGGGGCGATCCGCAGCGTCAGTTCGCTCCGTCCATCGCCCAGTTCGGCTGCGGGGATGTAGGCGCACGTATCGGTGGTCGAGTCCCACACAGCGAGCCAGTCGATATCCGCCGCCGTGTACTTCCTCACGCGGCGCACTCTGCCAGCGGTGACGGTCAGGGTCCGGGCGCGAACGACGAGCGTTTGGCCGTCCGAGCGCCCATGTTTCACCTGCACGCGTTCGAGTTCGCCTCCTCGGCACACGATGAGGTCAGCGAGCCAGTCCTCGCCCCACGGCACGGCGATGAGGTGACCCCTGCGCCGGATGTCTGCGGCGACCTTGAGCTCCGCGACATCGCCCTTCTGCTTCATGGGATTCACGCCGACGATCTTCCTCGGACGAGTTCAGCCCGTGGGGTGATTGCGCAGAGTTGTTACACCTTTCTCTCCGCACGCTCCGCCACCGCCCGCGCCGTCGCCAGGTTGATCTCCACCGTGTCCCGCACATCCGGCGCATAGCCGCCCGCCAGGACCACGCACACCGCCGCGCCCCACGCGGCCGCCCGGTCGAGCACGAGCGCGTCCCGCGCCGCCAGCCCGCCCTTCGTCAGCGCGAGCCGGCCGAGCCGGTCGCCCTCCCACGGATCGGCCGCGGCGAGGTAGAAGACGAGATCTGCGCCGCCGACCACGTCGAGCGCGTCCGACAGCGCGAAGAGGTAGTCGTCGTCCCCCGTGCCGTCGCGCAGGTCGACGTCCAGATCGCTCGTCGCGCGCTTGAACGGGTAGTTCGCCCCGCCGTGGATCGACAGCGTGAACACCGACGGATCGTCAGTGAAGAGCTCCGCCGTCCCGTCACCCTGATGCACGTCGCAGTCGACGATCGCGACCCGCCCGAAGAACCCCTCCGCCCGCAGCGCGCTGACCGCCACCGCGAGATCGTTGAACAGGCAGTACCCGCGCCCGGCCGCCCGCCCGGCGTGGTGCGTGCCGCCGCCGAGGTTCATCCCGTACCCGCCGCGCCCCAGCGCGTCGCGGGCGGCGTCGACCGTCCCCATCGTCGATCGGCGCCCCCGTTCCACGAGCGCGGCCGACCACGGCAGCCCGAGCACGCGGATCTCGCGGTCGGTCATCGCGCCGGTGCGCACGCGGTCGAGGTACGACGCCGCGTGCACCGTGCCCAGGAGCTCCCACGAGGCGGGTGCCGACGCCACGACGTCCTCCGGCCCCGCGACGCCCTCCGCAACGAGCCGCTCCCGCAGCCGCCGGTACTTCGCCAGCGGGAACTTGTGTCCGTCAGGCAACGGGAAGTCATGCCGGTCGTGGGCCCAGAACCGCATGCTCACTGTCCGTTGCGCGCGTCAGCAGCGATCATTCGCAGCCATGAGTCTGCCCCAGCCCGCCGCCGACGCGACGATCCTGATCACCGGCGCCTCCTCCGGCATCGGCGAGGAGCTCGCCCACCAGCTTGCCGCGAAGGGTCACAACGTCGTCCTCGTCGCCCGCCGCGTGGATCGCCTGCGCGCCCTCGCCGACGACCTGCAGCGCCGCCACGGCATCCGCGCCGATGTCCTGCCCGCCGACCTCGGTGATCCTGCCGCCCGCGAGCGCCTCGTCACCGAGATCGACGGGCTCGACCTCTCGATGTCCGCCGTCATCAACAACGCCGGCTTCGGCGGCTCCGGCTTCTTCGCGCGCAGCGACCAGGAGACCGAGCGCGAGATGGTCCGTGTCAACGTCGACGCCCTCCATCACCTCACGGGTGCGTTCGTCCCGGGGCTCGTCGAGCGCGGCGAGGGCGCGGTGCTCAACGTCGCGAGCCTGGCCGCCAGCCAGCCGCTGCCGCTCTTCGCCACGTACGCGGCGACGAAGGCCTTCGTCCTGTCGTTCAGCGAGGCGCTGCACGCCGAGCTGTCGGGCACCGGCGTGTCGGTCACCGCCCTCTGCCCGGGCCCGGTGCCGACCGAGTTCGGCGAACGGGCCGGCATGGGCGACGTCGAGGAGACGCTGCCGAGCCTGGCGACCGTCCCCGTGGAGCAGGTCGCGCGCGAGGCGATCGAGGGGATGGAGCGCGGCCGGCGCACGGTGACGCCGGGAATCCTCATGAAGGGCGCCTCCCTGGCCGGGCGCTACACGCCGCGCGCGATCCTGCTGCCGCTCACCAAGCACGGGATGCGCGCGATCTGACCGCCCGCGCCGTAGGCTTGGCGCGCCATGGCCGAAGCGAACGACCAGACCCCCGGCGACGTCCTCGTCATCTTCGGGCTCACGGGCGACCTGGCGAAGGTCATGACCTTCCGGTCGCTCTACCGCCTCGAGTCACGCGGGATCCTGAGCACGCCGATCGTCGGCGTCGCGGTCGACGACTGGAGCCTGGACAAGCTCCGCGACCATGCGCGGGCGTGCATCGAGCACACCGGTGAGCAGGTCGACGACGAGATCTTCGCCCGCTTCGCCAACCGCCTCTCCTACGTTTCCGGCGACTTCAACGACCCGCAGACGTACGCGAAGGTCAAGGACGCGATCGGTGAGGCCACGACGCCGGTCTACTACCTCGAGATCCCGCCGTTCCTGTTCGGCACGGTCGTCAGCGGGCTCGGGGAGGCCGAGGCGATCCGCGACGGCCGGGTCGTCGTCGAGAAGCCGTTCGGCCACGATCTCGCATCGGCCCGCGCGCTGAACGACCAGCTGCACGAGCACCTTCCTGAGGGCAAGCTCCTGCGCATCGACCACTTCCTCGGGAAGATGGGCCTCGAGGAGCTCCTCTACCTGCGCTTCGCCAACACCATGCTCGAGCCGGTGTGGAACCGCAACTACGTCAAGGCCGTGCAGATCACGATGGCGGAGAACCTCGACGTCGCCGATCGCGGGCACTTCTACGACCCCGTCGGCGCGCTGCGTGACGTCGTCGTCAACCACATGCTCCAGCTGCTGGCCGCGGCCGCGATGGAAGCGCCGCCTTCGCAGGACGCCAAGACGCTGAAGGACCATCAGTACGCGGTGTTCGCGGCGATGCGCCCGGGCAACCCCAAGCACTACGTCCGCGGCCAGTACCAGGGCTACCGCGACGTGGCGGGCGTCTCCCCCGACTCGGAGACCGAGACGTTCGCCGCCGTCCGCTTCGAGGTCGACAACTGGCGCTGGGCAGGCGTGCCGTTCTTCCTGCGCACCGGCAAATGCCTGCCGGTCAAGCAGACCGAGGTGCGGCTCGTCTTCCGTAAGCCGCCGAAACTCGGGTTCACCGACCACCAGCACCGGCCCGAGGAGCCCGGCCAGATCGTCGTGCGGCTCGATCCGATGACCGGGGTGCGCATGCGCGTCGACGCCAAGCGCGCGGACAAGAAGAAGCCCGCGCTCATCGACCTCGACATGACGTTCGCCGAGGAGGGCGGTGAGGGCCCGACCCCGTACGAGGTCCTGCTCTCCGACGCGCTGGCCGGCCGCAGCCAGCGCTTCACCCGCCAGGACGCCGTCATGGAGCAGTGGCGCATCGTGCAGCCGCTGCTCGACGATCCGCCGCCCGTGATCGAGTACCCACCCGGGACGTGGGGTCCCGCCGCGGCCGACGAGCTCGTCAAGCACCACGGCGGCTGGCACGCCCCGTGGCTTCCTGCCTGAAGACCGACCCGAAGGAGCGCCAGATGTTCGCCCGCATCGCGACGTACCGGGGCATCATGGAGGACCAGCTCGAGGGCTTTCTGCCCAAGCTGCAGAAGATGACCGAGCGCGAGGTTGCGGGGCTCGAGGAGATCCTCGTCGTGCTCGACCGGCAGACCGGCACCGCGCAGTCCATCCTCTTCTTCGACACCGATGAGAGCATGCGCGCCGCGAGCAAGCAGCTGGAGAACGCCATTCCGATGACCGAGGCTGGCGGCGTGCGGACTGACATCGAGCACTACGAAGTGCTGCTGCGCGAGCGGCCCGGCGCGTAGGCCGGACCGCCCGCGAGGAGCAGGAACGTCAGGCCGCGGCGGCGGCGAGCAGCTCGCCGGCGACGCGATCCGTGCTCGCGCCGATGCCGCCGAGCAGGCGACGCGACAGCTGCGAGCGCCGGAAGTACAGCGGCGCGTCGTGCTCCCACGTCGCGCCGATGCCGCCGTGGGTGGCGATCTGCGTGCGGGCCGCGTAGTCGAACGCGTGGCCGGCCGCGGTGCGGGCGGCGCTCGCGGCGACGGCGAACTCCTCGGGCTTGTCCTCGTAGGAGTAGCCGGAGTACAGGAGCACGGCGTACGCGTTCTCGCGCTGGCGCAGGATCTCGACGAGCGCGTGCTTGACCGCCTGGTACGAGCCGATCTGCCGGCCGAACGTGAAGCGCTCCTTGGCATACTCGACGCTCACCGTCAGCGCGGTCTCCACCGCGCCGTACGACTCCGCGGCGAGCAGCGCCTGCGCGACGTACCACGCGCGCTGCGGATCGGCGCCCTCGAGCACCGTCGCCGGCGCGTTGGTGAGCGACACATGGCCGAGCAGGCGCGAGCTGTCGTAGCGCAGGACCGGCCCCTCGACGCTGACGCCGGAGGCGCCCGTCTCGATGGCGACGGTCTTCGCGGCGCCCGACCCGTCGACGGCGACGCCGGCGAGGAGGTCCGCGCCCGGAGCGTCGATCACCCACGCGACGTCACCGCTGACGGTGCCGTCGGCGTTGAGCGTCGGCGCGGGCGCCGGGGCGCTCCCGCCGCGCGGCTGCGTCGTCCACGACGGCTCGAGGTCGCTCGGCGGGATGACCGGCAGGAACGCGGCGCGCTTCGTGCCCTCCGCGTAGTCGGCCGTGCCGGCGTACGAGGCGGCGTCGAGCGCCACCGTCGCGGGCAGGTGCCCGAGCAGCTCGTGCGAGGCCAGGACCTTGCCCGCCTCGATGAGGATGAGCTGGGCGTCGAAGAGGCTGAGCCCCACGCCGCCGTTGGCCTCGGAGACCAGCAGCCCGGCCCAGCCCTGCTCGGCCACGAGGTCCCAGTTCTCCGGTCGCGCGCCACCTTCCAGTGCCGAGCGCAGGACCTCGAGGTCCGCGACGCGGGTGAGCGCGCCCTGCGCGGCCTCGCGCAGCGCGACCTGCTCGTCGGTCAGCTCCAGGTTCATGCCGCCGCTCCCTGCTTCTCGATGGAGCGCAGCTCGCTGAACGGCACGCCCTTGTCCAGGCGCGGCTCGGGCGGGAGGCCCAGGACGCGCTCGCCGATGGTGTTGCGCAGGATCTCCTCCGTGCCGCCGGCCGACTTCAGGCCGGGCAGGAACGAGATCATGTACGCCCACTCGCTGTCCTCCGCGAGGGCGTCGGGGCCGAGGACGTCGGCGATGAGCTCGCCCGCGTCGATCGCGCCCTTGACCGTGGTGACCTTCGCCAGGCCCGCCTCGGGGCCGGGGATCGCGCCCTGCGAGAGCGCGCTGAGCACGCGGTAGCTCTGGAAGCGCAGCGCGAGCAGCTCGGTGTTGATCTCGCCGAGGCGCTGGCGGACGTCGGGGTCCTTCGTCGCGTGCGCGTCCTGCGCGATCGCCTGGGTGAAGCGGTCGGCGTTGTAGCCGAACGACTCGCCGCCGAGGCCGATCGTCAGGCGCTCGAACATGAGGACGGTCAGCGCCGTGCCCCAGCCGCCGCCGACGCTGCCGACGACCGCATCGGCGTCGAGGGTGACGTCGTCGAAGAACACCTCGTTGAACTCCGCCTCGCCGGAGATCTGGCGCAGGCCGCGGACCGTGATGCCCTCGGCGTCCATCGGGACGACGAACATCGTCAGGCCCTTGTGCTTCGGGACGTCGGCGTCGGTGCGCGCGAGCAGCATGCCGAACGACGCGAACTGCGCGTACGTCGTCCACACCTTCTGCCCGGAGAGCTTCCACGTGCCGTCGTCCTGCTGGACGGCGCGGGTCTGCACCGCGGCGAGGTCCGAGCCGGCGGCCGGCTCGCTGAAGAGCTGGCACCACACCTCGTCACCGTGCAGCAGCGGGCCGAGGTAGCGCGACTTCTGCTCGTCGGTGCCGTGCGCGATGAGCGCCGGGCCCATCATGCCGAGGCCGATGACGTCCAGGATGCCGGGGACGCCCGCGGCGCCGATCTCCTGGTTGACGATGACCTGCTCGATCGGGCCGAGACCCTGCCCGCCGAACTCCTTCGGCCACGTGACGCCAGCGAGCCCGCCCTCGGCGAGCTTGCCCTGCCAGCGGCGGCGCGCGTTGATCGCGTCGTCGTTGTCCAGACGCTCCCGACCCGGCGCTTCGGACTTGTGCTCCTCGAGCCACGCCCGCACCTGGGCGCGGAACTGCGCCTGCTCTGGGGTGTCGTTGAGATCCACCGTATCTCCTCGTAAGTTGGCTGACCAGCCAGTCAAGGCTGGATGCTAGCCATACGGGGCTGCGGGCGCGCACCGATGAGTTCGGGCGCGCCGGGAGGTCCACCCGGGCATGACCAAGGTCACCGCCCAGATCTCCATCTCCCTCGACGGTTTCGCGGCCGGGCCGAATCAGACCGAGGCCGACCCGCTCGGCGCTGGCGGCGAGCGGCTGCACCACTGGATGTTCACCGACGACAAGACGGCGGTGGACGAGGAGGCCGTGGCGGAGATCCTCGAGGGGACGGGCGCCTTCGTCATGGGCCGCAACATGTTCGGCCCGATCCGCGGGGCATGGACCGGTGACTGGCGCGGCTGGTGGGGCGACGATCCGCCGTACCACGCACCCGTCTTCGTCCTGACCCATCACCCGCGCGACCCGGTCGTCATGGAGGGCGGGACGACGTTCTTCTTCGTCACGGACGGCATCGAATCGGCGGTGGCGCGGGCGCGCGCGGCCGCCGGAGCGCAAGACGTCGGGATCGCCGGAGGCGCGCAGACGCTGCGCCAGGCGTTCGCCGTAGGGCTCGTGGACGAGATCGACATCCACATCACGCCGGTGATGCTCGGCGCGGGCGAGCGGCTGTTCGGCGACGGGCTCGGCGACGTGCGGTTCGAGCAGGTCGCCGTACGCCCATCGGACAACGTCATCCACGCGCGGTACCGCGTGGTTCGCTAGTACGGCCGGTCGTCCCAGAGCAGGCCCACGCGAGGCGGCTCATCGCGACGGCGCGCGCGCCACACGATGACGCCGAGGACGAGGATCGTCCCCAGGGCCCAGACTGCGAGCAGCAGTTGGACGGCGGCCAGGAGTGTCAGGTCTCCCAGCACGTACGACGGGGGCCTTCCCGCGAGGGGCGTGACCCTAAACGCGCTCCATGGTCACGGTTCGGGTCACACCCCGATCAGACGGGGTTCGTGCAGGACGGCGAGACGCCGCCCCGGCGACGTCACTGGTTGGCGAGCCGCCGGAGGCCGATCTTCACGGTGCTCGTGCTCGATGCGCCGTCGGCGCCGGTCGCGGTGAGCGTGAAGATGGCTTGGCCCCCGGTGCCGCGCGTGCCGACGAGCTTGCGGATGATGCGCCGCTGGGCTTCGGTGGTGGCGATCTTCAGGGTGCGTGTCTGGCCGGCCGCGAGCGTGACGGTGATGGGCTTGAGGGTGACGCGGGTCTTGCCCTTGGCCCTGAGGATCGTGGCGATCTTCAGGGTGCAGGCGACCTGGCCGCAGCCGACCTTGACGGTGATCCAGCGCTTGTTGAGCAGGATCTGCCGGGACTTGGCGCCGCTGAGCAGCTGCAGCGTGGGCTTGGGCGGCGCCGACGCGGCGGGCGTCGACGCGCCGGGCACGACGACGGGTTGAGCGACGGCGAACCCGACGGTCGCAGTCGGTCCGGTCACGCCGGCACGGTTGATCGAGCGCACGCGGAACGTGTGGTCACCGTCGGCCAGCGGGCCGAGCGTCATGGGGCTCGCGCATGCCGCAAACGGCGCGTCGTCGACCGAGCAGGCGAACGTCGCGTCGATCCCGTCGCTGGTGAACGCCACGACCGGGGACCGCTCGCTGCTCAGGGCCGCGGGCGCGGTCGTGATCGTCGCCGTCGGGACCTTCGCGTCGACCTTCGCCGCGGCGCTGGTCTTCGTGATCTCGACGTTGTCTGCCGCATCGGTGCTGCGGTAGCGCAGCCGCTCGCCATCGGTGAGGACGGGCTTCTTCGCCGGGTCGTACGTCGTGGTCGGGCCGGGGTTGCCGGCCGTGTCGACGATCTCGTACGTCGTGGCCTTCAGGCCGGAGCCGCCCGTGTCAGCCGCCGTCAGCGTCACCGTGACCGGCCCGGACTGGAACGCCCCGGGGACGTCATCGCTCGTGGTCGGCGCGGTGAGATCGACCTTGATCGTGACGTCCTTTGACGCCGAGGCAGGAAGACCGTCCTTCGACGAGGTGATCGTCGCGGTGAACGCGCCTTCCTTCGTCGGCGTGCCGGCGATCAGGCCGCCGTCGTCGATCGTCAGCCCGTCGGGCAGCGCGCCGGCGGTGACCGAGAACCCGCGCAGCGGCGTGCCGGTGAACTGGAAGCTGAACGCCTTGGCGCCGATCCACTCCGGCGGCGTGCCGCCGATCGTCGCCTTGACCTGCCCGCTGGCGTTCGCGCCCCAGCAGACGATGGAGCCGGCGGTCGTGACGACGCAGGTGTGCGAGCCGCCGGCCGAGATCTGCAGGGCGCTCGTCGCGCCGCCCGGAACAGTGGTGCGGCCGTCCGCGGCGGAGCCCCAGCACGTCGGCGTGCCGTCGGCCTTGATCGCGCAGCTGTGCACGCCGCCGGCGGTGATCGCGGTGGTCGCCCCGATGCCGGGATCGGCGGGCGCCTGCTGGTCGGTGTTCAGGCCGAAGCACGTGGCGGTGCCGTCGGCTTTGAGCGCGCAGGTGTGCAGCCCGCCGACGCTGATGCTCCTCACCGTCCCGATCGCGGGGTCGGGTGGTGCGTTGCCGGCGCCGTTGCTGCCCAGGCACCGGGCCAGGCCGCTCGTCCTGATCAGGCACGTGTTGAAGCTGCCGGTGGAGACCTGGGTCACCGTCCCGACGCCCGGGTCGGCGGGGGCGCGGCCCTGGCTGTTGTCGCCCCAGCACCTCGGCGTTCCATCGGTCCTGATCGCGCACGTGTGCAGTCCGTTGGCCGAGATCTGCGTGACCGTGCCGACGTCCGCCGGGATGGCCTTCTGCTGGTTGGCGTCGGAGCCCCAGCACACCGGCGTGCCGTTCGTCCTGACCGCGCACGAGTGAAAGACGCCCGCGGAGATCTGCGTGACGGTCCCGATGTCCGCGGGAAGCGTGGACTGTCCGTAGGTGTCGGCGCCCCAGCACGTCGGGGTGCCGTCGACCTTCACGGCGCACGTGTTCGACCCGCCCGCGTCGACCTGCGGGACCGAGACGGTGCCGATGTCGGCAGGCGGCGTCGCCCTGCCCGACGTGTTGTCGCCCCAGCACGTCGGCGTGCCGTCCGTCCGGATCGCGCACTCGAAGTCGCCGCCCGTCGTGATCTGGGTGATCGTGCCCAGGTCGGCGGGCGGCGGCCGGTGACCGAAGTTGGTGGTGCCCACGCACGCGGCGGTTCCATCGGTCGTGACCACGCACGTGAACCTGCGGCTCGTGGAGATCTGCGTGGCGGTGCCCAGGCCGGGAACGGCCGGGGCCTGGCCCCAGTCGTTGGTGCCCCAGCACACGGGGGCGCCGTTCGACTTGATGGCGCACGTGCCCGTGTCGCCGGCGACGACCTGGGTCACCGTCCCGACGCCCGGGTCGGCCGGGGCCTGGCCGTTGCCGTTGTAGCCCCAGCAGGTGGGGGTGCCGTCGACCTTCACCGCGCAGGTGTGAAACAGCCCGGCGGAGATCTGCTTGACCCGGCCGACCCCGGGGTCGGCGGGCGCCTGGCCGAAGGGGAACTGCGCGCTGCCGCCCCAGCACGTGGGCAGGCCGTTCGTGCGGATCGCGCACGTGTGCTCGTTGCCGGCGCTGATCTGCGTGACGGTCCCCAGATCGGCGGGCACCGTGGCCTGTCCGGCGTTGTTGCGCCCCCAGCACACGGCGGTGCCGTCGACCTTGATCGCGCAGGTGTGCTCGCGCCCCGCGCTGATCTGCGTGACCTTGATGCCGACGGGCGGGGTCGCGCGGCCGTCGCCGTTCGAGCCCCAGCAGACCGGGGTGCCGTCGGTCTTGATCGCGCACGCGTGGGAGTCGCCCGCGGAGATGCGGCCGTCCTGCGGACCGAGCGCGCTCGCCGGCGCAGTGAAGGCCAAGAGCGCGAAGAAGAGTGAGAATGCGAACGAGGCAGCGCGCATACGGGGTACGACCGGAATTCGGAGCGGCGGACGGTACCCCACCGGGGCGCTGTATACAACCCGCTCTCCGAGGTCGAATCGCAGTCCCGCGTCTTCGGGTCAGGCAGGGTTCGGGATCCGCTCCGGCACCGGCTTGACGTTCGTCGCAAAGAGCCTGATGAGCGCCGCCCCCAACGCGAATCCGCCGATGTGGGCGAAGTACGCCACGCCGCCGCCCCCGCCCTCCGGGCCGGTGAGCTCAAGCGACCCCAGCAGGATCTGCTGGCCGAACCACAATCCGAGCATGATGAACGCGGGGAGTTCGATGACGGTGAAGATGATCACGATGAAGATCAGCGTCACGACGCGCGCCCGGGGATAGAGCACCGCGTACGCCCCGAGCACGCCCGCCACGGCGCCGGACGCACCGATCATCGGCGCCGGGTCGTTCGGGTCCATCGCGACCTGGGCCGCGATCGCGGCGAACCCGCCGAGCAGGTAGAAGACGATGAACTTCAGACGGCCCATGCTGTCCTCGACGTTGTTGCCGAAGATCCACAGGAACAGCATGTTCCCGGCGAGATGCAGGACGCTGCCGTGCATGAACATCGACGAGAACGGCGTCACCCAGGTGGGCGGCTCGCCGCTGGAGGGCTGCGCGCCGCACGCCAGCTGACTGCCCGCGAGGCGGCAGTGGTCGCCGTAGTTCCACAGCTCGTACGGGATCACGCCCCAGTTGACGACGAGCCCGTCCGGCGGCGCGCTGAACACGCCGCCGCGCTGCAGCACGAAGTACACGAGCACGTTGATGACGATCAGCGCGATCGTGACGATCGCGGTGCGGTCCGTCGGGATGTTGTCCTTGAGCGGGATCACGTTTCGCGCGAGGCTACCCGGCGCCATGCCCCCTGTCGTCGACGAGTTCCTCGAAGCGATGCGCGCCGATGACCGCGAGCGCGCGAAGCTCCTGCTGCACCCCTACCTGCACTGGGGCCGGCACGACGGGACGACGCTGCGCGGTCGGCGCAAGGTCCTCGCCATGCTGCAGGAGATGGGGGTGCCGGAGCGCCCGGCGTCCGTCGAGCTGCGCGACGGGCAGATCTACCGCTGGATCCCCTAGGCGGTTGCGGCGACCGGGCCGACGCCCGGCTGGTCCTGCTTGACGTGCTCGTCGGCGTGGTAGCTCGAGCGCACGAGCGGCCCGGCGGCGATGTGGTCGAACCCCATCTCGTACCCCGCGCGCTCGATCTCGGCGAACTCGTCGGGGTGCCAGTAGCGGACGACCGGCAGGTGCTCGCGGGTCGGTCGCAGGTACTGCCCGATGGTGATGATCTGCACGTCGTGCTCGCGCAGGTCGTGCAGCGCGTCGAGCAGCTCGTCCATCGTCTCGCCGAGGCCGACCATGAGGCCGGACTTCGTGTTGACGGCGTCGCCGCCCATCGCCTTGGCGTTGCGCAGCACCCGCAGGGAGCGCTGCCACGTCGAGCCGCGCCGCGCGACGGGGTACAGCCGCGGGACGACCTCGACGTTGTGGTTGAAGACGTCGGGCCGCTCGGCTATGACGGTCGCCAGCGGCATCTCGTGCCCCTGGAAGTCGGGGGTCAGGCACTCGACCTTGCAGTTCGGCGCCTGCGCGCGGATCTGCCGGATCGTCGCTGCCCAGATCCGGGCGCCCTTGTCCGGGAGGTCGTCGCGGTCGACGCTCGTCACGACCGCGTGGCGCAGGCCCATCCGCGCCACCGACCGCGCGACGCGTGCGGGCTCCAGCGGGTCGTTCCACGTCGGCTTGCCCGTCTTGACGTGGCAGAACCCGCAGCGGCGGGTGCACGTGTCGCCGAGGATCATGAACGTCGCGGTGCCGCGCTCCCAGCAGTCCCCGATGTTCGGGCACGCCGCCTCCTTGCAGACGGTGTGCAGCTCCTCGCCGTCGATGAGCTTGCCGAGCTCGCGGTACTTCGCGCCGCCGGGCGCGGGGACCTTGAACCAGCTGGGCTTGCGCGCGTTGAACGGCAGGACGTCGGCGCCGATGACCTTCAGCACGTCCATGCCGCCCGGGTTGGAGCGGCGGCGGGTCTGGAGCTTGCGGAGGGGCTCGGACTCGGTCGGCATCGCCCTCATCAGACTACCCGCCGCCGACGGGGCGTCGGAGGCCGGGCGCGCTGGGGTTCACGTTCGGTCGTTCGCGCTGCCGACCACGACGCCGAACTCCGTGAGCATCTCCGTCACTGCTTCGCGGCTTCGCGACGCGCTGAGCTCCTTGCGCACCGCCTGCAGCTCGGCTTCAAGAGCTGCCTCCTTGGCCTTCAACGCGATCACCTGCGCCTCCGCGGCGTCCCTGGCGTCGGTCGCGGTGGTGAGGTCGTGCTGGGCATCCGACGCCGCCGTCCGCGACTCCGCATCCTTCAGGACGATCGTCGCGAGGGCGTGGAAGCGGCCACGCGACACCGAGCCGCGGGTGTAGATGTCGACGGCGAAGGCCGCGTAGACCCCGAGCACCACCGCGGCGACGATGATGGCCGCGGCGATGACCGTCGTCGGATCCTTCAGGCTGAGGTCGGTGCTCGCACCGAAGATGCCGGTGACGACGGCGGTGATCACCGCGACGATCGGCGCGCCGAACTTCGCGATGTTCGTCGTGCTTGCGGTGATGGGCTCGCGCTGCTCCTTCAGCGCGTCTTGCGCCAGCTCGTTCCAGGACTCGGGCATGCTCGCCTCCCAAGGTTGCGGACCGAGAGCGTCCCGCGGGCCAGGGCCGGCGTCATCCGTAGTTCCGTGCACAGGCCCCGCGCCCTTGTCCGGACCTGCGTCCAGTGATCAGTTGGACCTGATCGCTGTGGATCAAGGGCGCGGGGGTGGGGAGCTAGTCCTGCGCGAGGAGCCCGAACAGCTGCTTGCGCGCGCCGTCCAGGATCTCCGTCGCCTGCTTGATCTGCTCAGGCGTCCCCGCCTGGCCGACCTGCATGACCGCCATGCCGAGCTGGCGCGCGGCCTGCATGAGCGACAGCGCGTCCTCGTTGACCTCGCCGCGGACGGTGTCCCACGGCGCGGTCTCGCCCGAGCGCTCCTCGGCGGCCTTCACGCCGTCCTCGGTGAGCTCGAACGTCTTCTTGCCGTCGCGCTCGGCCGAGCGGACGAGGCCCTCGTCCTCGAGGAGGGAGAGGGCGGGGTAGATCGAGCCGGCGCTCGGCGTCCAGACGCCGTTGCTGCGCTCTTCGATCGCCTGCATCAGCGCGTAGCCGGTCCGCGGCTCCTCGGCGAGGAGGCGCAGGATGGCGGCGCGGACGTCGCCGCGGCGGGCACGGGGCCCACGGCGGCCGCGCGGGCCGCCGGGGCCGAACGGCGGGCCGAAGCCGGGGCCGAACGGGTGGCGTCCGCGGTGCATCTTGTGCGCCGTCCACGGGCCGGGTTCGGCTTCGTGCATGGCGCGGTGGTGGTGGTGACAACGAGACATAAATGTCCTCCGAAATAGGTTTCGCTGTAGTGCGATGCATATCGTTATATCGCATACAACGATATATCGAAACATGTTGGCACGTGAACGCTCGGCGACGTCAGATCACGACGGACGGCGCGGAGAGCGACTCCAGCCGCGGCCGGCTCACCAGCCGCTGGCGCAGGCCGAACGCCTCGGCGACCGCATGGGCGGTCCGCCGCGCCATGCAATCGAGTGGGTTGGCGCCGCAGTCCGCCCCGAGCTCCGCCGCCACCGACGTCATCCGCACGTCCATCCCGCACGGGCGGATCCATGTGAACGGATCAAGGTCGTTGACGACGTTTAAGGCGAACCCGTGCATCGCGTAGCCCCGCGACAGGTGCAGGCCGATCGACGCGATCTTGCGGTCCTCGACCCACACGCCGGTGAGGTTCTCCCGCCCGACGCTCTCGCGCCGGCGGGCGTCGACGCCCTGCGCGGCGAGCGCGGCGATCAGCGCGTCCTCGAGCGTGTGGACGAACTCGTGCACCTGCTGCACGCGCATGATCGTGTAGCCGGTGAGCATGCCCGGGCCGTGGTAGGTGACGTGCCCGCCGCGGTCGACGTCGACGATGTCGATGCCTCGCTCGGCGTACCAGTCCGCGCCGAGCGGCAGCTCACCCTCCTCCGTGCGGCGGCCGCGCGTATAGACGGGCGGATGCTCGAGGAGGAGCAGCGTGTCGGGGATCCGGCCCGCCGCGCGCGCTTCGCGCAGGCGGGTCTGCAGCTCCAGCGCCTCGCGATAGTCGACGACGCCGGGCCGGCACACCCACAGCTCCGGGCGCGTACCCATGCCTCTGAGGGTACCCCGCCTCCGTACCCTGAAGTCATGGCCGTGCAGCTCCCCGATTCGATGCGCCGGCTGCGCTGGCGGCTGCGCGGCGCGTGGCTCGGGCCGGCGTTCGTCGGGCTCACGCTGTTCGACACCGTCCTGATCCGCATCCTGCCCCTCGCCGGGGAAGGCAAGACGGCGTGGTTCTCGGCGTTCCTGCTCTCGGCGACGATCAACCTCATCGTGGTCGCGGCGCTCGGGCAGATCCTCGGGTGGCTGCTGCGACGGCGCCGGCCGGACCTGCCGAAGGTCGTCGCCGACAACTACGCGGGCACGGCTCTGCTCTTCGGCGTCACGCTGGCGTTCCTCGGGTTCGGGCTGCTGCACCGCCCCGACGTCAACCATGAGCTCGACGCCGAGCGGACCGCGATGGCCACAGGCCGCGACTACCTCGCCCGCAACGCGCCCGGCGCCTACCACCAGGGTGTCGCGCGCAGTGACATCTACCGGATCGACCGGGACCTCTATCGCGTCTGCGCACCCGGCGCCGACGGCCGCCGCGCGTGGTGCGTCATCGTCTCGACCGACACCGAACCGCCCGGCGTCAAGGAGGACGTCAGCCGCGAGCCCAACGCCTCGCTCGACGGCGTGACCGGCCTGCGCTGACCGGCGCCCTCGCTACCTTCGCGCCATGGGCTCCCTGCTGCCCACCATCCTGCCGCTCGCGCTCGGCGCGGCCGTGAGCCCCACGCTCGCGGCGCTCGTCATCGCCGTGCTCGCCAGCGGAAAGGAGGGCCTGCGGCGGGCCGTCGCGCTGACCATCGGCGCGTCGATTCCTCTGATCCTCATCGCGGTCGTCGTCCTGCTGACCTTCCATGCGGCCGGGGTCGCCGAAGCGGGTCCACGCCACAAGAAGGTCGACGGGATCATCGACCTCGTCGCCGCCGTGCTGCTCGCCTACGTGGCGTTCCGCGCACTGCAGCCGCCCAAGACCCCGCAGGAGAAGCAAGCCGAGCGGGCCGAGCGCGCCCCCGGCGGTCCCGGCCGCTACGTCGCGCTGGGCGTGGGCATCATGGTCGTGAACTTCAGCACGCTCGCGCTCTTCGTCCCCGCGATGAAGGACATCGCCCGGGCCAAGGACGTCGGCGCGATCGGCGAAACGCTTGCCGCGGCGTTCGTCATTGTCATCGCGCTCATCCCGGCGTGGGTGCCGGTCGCGCTGCGTGCGGCGTTCCCCGAGCGCGCGCAGGAGATCCTCAAGCCCCTGGGCGTGTGGATGCACGACCATCAGCGCGCGCTGGGCGGCTGGGTCTCCGCGGTGTTCGCCGCGTACCTCGCCGTCAGGGGCGTGCTGGAGCTGCGCTGACCGGCGGCGTGCGGATCAGCAGCCACGACAGGTAGATCCCGACGGCGAACAGCGGGACGCCCATCGCCGTCTTGGCGATGCCGAGCGCGAACACCGCGCCGGCGAGGTAGAGCGGGACCTGCACCAGCAGGCGCAGGCTGAACAGCCCCACCCAGATCCAGCTCGCCTTGCTGTAGCGGCTCATGCGATCGGGGTCCTCACGCCACTCGGTGCCGCGGCCCGTCGCGGTCTCGACGATGACGCCGATGAGCGGCCAGCGCACGATGATCGAGATGAGATAGCCCAGCGCGTACCCGGCGTTGAGCAGGAGGCCCGGCAGGAAGAAGTCCTCCGCCTTGCCCGTGCGCGACACGACGAACGCGCTGAGCGCCAGCCCGCCGATGCCCGCAAGCGCGAACTGGACGGTCTCCTTGCGCGCGATGCGACCGATGGCGAAGAGCACGCCGATCGCGGCGGCGATGATCGCCGATGTCGTCGCCGTCTGGCCGGCGATCGAGTAGGCGATGACGAAGACGACGGCGGGCGCCGCAGACTCGGCGATCCCGAGCGGGCCGCCGACCGCCTCGTGCAGCGCGGGGCCGGGGCCGGGGTCGTCCTCGTGCGTCGACTGGACGAGCGGATGGTGGTGCGGGTGCTCGCTCATGCGGCCTGGATGTTCGCAGGCGAGCTCAGAACGCCAGCGCCAGCGGCTGCTCGAGCAGCTCGCGCACCCGCCGCAGGAACACCGCGGAGTCGGCGCCGTAGAGGATGCGGTGGTCGCTGGCGAGCGTCATCGCCATGACGTGGCCGGCGACGATCTCACCGTTGCGGACGACCGCCTTCTCGGTCAGGCCGCCGACCGCGAGAATTGCCGACTGGCCCGGGTTGATGACGGCGGTGAAGTGCGCGACGCCGTACATCCCGAGGTTCGAAACGGTGAACGTGCCGCCGGAGACCTCCGGGGGCGTGATCGTGTTCTCGCGCACCTTGGCGGCGAGCGCGCGCGCCTCGCGGCCGATCTCGCCGAGCGACTTCTCGTCGGCGTCGAAGATCACCGGGACGACGAGCGACTCGGGCGCGGCAACCGCGATCCCGACGTTGATCCGCCCGTACTGCTCGAACGCGCCGTCCTTGTAGGCGGCGTTCACGCGCGGGTGGTCGCGCAGCGCGAGCGCGCAGGCCTTGACCACCATGTCGTTATAGGACGGGGGCGGCGTGTCGCCGGCCACCGCCTTGAGCTGCGCGCGCAGCTCCACCGCGGCGGACATGTCGACCTCGGTGGTGACCTCGAAGCTCGGGATGGTCGCGCGGGATTCGGCCATGCGCCGGGCGATGACCTGCTGGGAGCGCGACGGCTCGATCGTGGTGATGTCGCCCCGGTTGGTCCCGCGCTCGGTGACGGTGCCCGCAGCGGCAGCGGCAGCGGCAGCGGCGGCGGCAGCGGCCGGCGCCGGGCTCGGCTCGGGCACGGCCGGAGCCGGAGGTGCTGCTCCCGGCTGCGCGGCCTCGACATCCGCGCGCACGATCCGCCCGCCCGGCCCGGTGCCGGTCACCGAGCGAAGGTCGACCCCGCGGTCTTGGGCGACCCGGCGCGCGACGGGCGACGCCTTGATCCGCTCGCCGTCTGCGGCGGGAGCGGGAGCGGGAGCGGGAGCGGGTGCGGGTGCGGGCGCCGGCTCGGGCGGGCGCGCCGGTTCCTCGACGGCAGCCGCGGCCGCCTCGACCGGCGGTGCGGTCGGCTGCCCGCCGGCGGCGCCTTCACGGTCATCGACCGGGGCCTCGGTGGCCGCTGGCGCCGCGCCGTTCCCGCTGGGCGATTCGCCCTCGCCGAGCAATCGCGCGATGACCTCGCCGATCGGCAGCGTCGTGCCTTCCTCGGCGACGATCTCCAGGACGCCGTCGGCGTCGGCCTCGTAGGTCATCGTCGCCTTGTCGGTCTCGATCTCGGCGATCTCCTCGCCGCGCGCGACCTGATCTCCGGACGCCTTGAGCCAGCGGAGGATGGTCCCCTCCTCCATGGAGTCCGAGAGCCGGGGCATCACGATGTCGGGCACGCGCTTCAGCGTACCGGCCGCGGACTACGCCGGCAGCAGCCTGCCGCCCATGAGCGCCGCCGCGTCCGATGATGGCTGCGCACGGGCGAACAGCCAGCCCTGGCCCAGGTCGCAGCCGAGCTCGGTGAGGACCCGCAGCTGGTCGGTCGTCTCGATGCCCTCGGCGACCGTCGTCATCCCGAGCGCGTGGGCGAGCGAGATGACCGCCTCGGCGATCGACGCGTCGCGCTTCTCGCGCCCGAGGCCCTGCACGAACGCCTTGTCGAGCTTCAGCACGTCGATGGGGAACCGGCGCAGATGCGACAGCGACGTGTAGCCGGCGCCGAAGTCGTCGATCGCCAGCCGGCAGCCCAGCGCCTTGAGCTCGGTCAGCCGCGCGCTGATCTCCGGACCGGCGCTCATCACGGCCGTCTCCGTCAGCTCGAGCCAGAGCGCGTCGCCAGGCAGGCCGGCCTCGTGCAGCGCGTCGTAGACCGTCGCGACGATGTCCGGCTGGACGAGCTGGCGCGGCGACAGGTTCACCGACACCGTCATGTCGGGGTGCCCGCTCGCGCGCCAGCGGGCGGCCTCGTGGCACGCCTCGCGCAGCACCCACGCGCCGACGGGGACGATCATCCCGGTGTCCTCGGCGAGCGGGATGAAGGTGTCCGGGCAGAGCATGCCGCGCTCGGCGTGCTCCCACCGGGCGAGTGCCTCGAACGAGATGACCTCGCCGGTGTGGATGTCGGTCATCGGCTGGAAGTGCAGGCGCAGCTCGCCGCGCTCGCCGGCGCGGCGGAGCGCGTTCTCCAGGTCGAGCTGCTCGCGGGCGTGGGCGCGCATGGCGGCGTCGAAGAGCTCGAACCGGCCGCGGCCCAGCTCCTTGGCGCGGTACATCGCCGCGTCGGCGTCGCGCAGCAGGCCCTCGGCGCTGTCGTCGCGGCCGCCCGACAGGGCGATGCCGACGCTCGTATTGACGAACAGTTCGTCCGTCCCCTCGAGGTTGAACGGCTCCTGGAAGACCTCGACGATCCGCTGGGCGATCGCCACGGCCTCGAGCTCGCCGACGACGTCCTCGCACAGCACCGTGAACTCGTCGCCGCCGAAGCGCGCGACGGTGTCGCCGGGGCGCAGCGCGTGCTTCAGGCGTCGCGCGACCTCGCAGAGCAGCAGGTCGCCGACCGCGTGGCCGAGCGAGTCGTTGACGAGCTTGAAGCGATCGAGGTCGAGGAAGTACACGGCGATCGACGCGGGCTTGCGCCGGCGCGAGCGGCGCAGCGCGAGATCGAGGCGATCGCTGAACAGGATCCGGTTGGGCAGGCCGGTCAGCGCGTCGCGCATCGCCAGGCGGGTGAGCTCGAGCTCGGCCTCCTTGCGGGTGCTGATGTCGCGGGTGACCGCGACGATCTCCGTCGGCGTCGCGCTGTCGTCGCCTGCGACGCCGCGCAGGGTCGACTCGAACCAGCGCACCTCGCCGTCGCCGCAGGTCATCCGGTACGACGCGGTCGCCCGGCCGCCGCGCTGGGCGCGCTGGAACGCCTCGCCGAGCACCGCGAAGTCCTGCTCGTGGACGAGCTCGAACGGGGTCCGCTGCAGCAGTTGGGACGGCGCGAGGCCGAGCAGCGTCTGACACGCGGGGGACGCGTAGCGGTACGTGCCATCGGGCGCGTGGCGGGACAGAAAATCGCTCGAGTGCTCGGCGAGCATCCGGAACTCCGCCTCGCGCGTGGCGAGCTCGTGGCGCGCTTCGCGCTCCGACGTCACGTCCTCCATCGAGCCGACCCACGCGGTGATCGCGCCCTCGCGGTTGCGCACCGGGCCGGTCTGGACGTCGACCCAGCGCACGGTGCCGTCCTCGCGCAGGACGCGGAACTCGAACCGCAGCTCGGTGCCGTCACGCAGCGCGGTGCGCGCCGTCGCCAGCGCGCTGTCGCGGTCGTCGGGGTGGACCCCGTCGGTCCAGCCGTCGCCGAGCTGGCGGGCGAGCGGGAGACCCATGATCGCCTGCATGCCGTCGTTGGACCACCGCAGCTTCCCGCGCGGGCTCATGAGGAACACGCCGTGCGGCGAGTGCGTGGCCAGCGTGCGGAACCGTCGCTCGCTCGCGGTCAGGGCCTCCTCGGTGAGCTTGCGCTCGCTGATGTCCAGGAGGTGGGCGATGGCGTAGGCCGGTTCGCCGTCCTCGCCCGGGACGAGGCTCGCGGTGACGAGCACCCAGCCGCTCGTGCCGTCCGGCCGCGACCAGCGGCGCTCGGCCTGGAAGCGGTCGAGCTGCCCGGCGCGCATGCGCATGCCGGCCGCGACGTCGTCGCGCGCGCCCTCGTAGGACAGGCCCGCGAACGGGCGCCCCTCGAGGTCCTCGCGCGGCAGGCCGAGCAGGCTCGCGAAGGCGCGATTGACCCGCAGAAGCGTGCCGTCGAGGCCGATGAGCGCCGTCCCGACAGGGGCGTGCTCGAAGGCCTGCATGAAGCTGGCGTCCGTGCGCAGCGGCATCTCAGCGGCAAGTGTCCCGGAGACTTCAGCTTCTGCGGCGTGGAGTGGACGAATGGCCGACATGCACCACCTGCATCGGCCAAGCCCCGGTAGGCCTTGAGTGGATGGACGGACGACGCCCTCGTGTCCGGCGCGGGTGCTAGGCCCGGTAACGTGCCGCGGCCAATGGACCGGTTGACGAAGCGCCAAGAGCGGCAGCAGGAGACGCGTCAGGCGTTGCTCGACGCCGCGGAACGCTGCTTCGCCGCCCGCGGCTACGACGCAGTCAGCGTGCCGGAGATCGCCAAGGAGGCGGGATTCACCACGGGCGCCGTGTACTCGAACTTCTCGGGCAAGGAGGCGCTCTTCCTCGCGCTGATGGAGCGCGCCATGGGCGGAGAGGCGGCGCGCCGCGCGCAGGCGATCGCCGAGGCGAAGACCGGTCGCGAGCGGGTCCGGCTTGTCGCCGACCTGTGGATCCACGTCGTGCAGGAGCGCCCTGAGGCGATGATCCTCCTCCTGGACTTCTGGAGCTACTCGCGGCGCGATCCGGCGCTGCGGGAGGAGTTCGCCCGCCGCATGGCGATTACCCGTGGCGGGCTGGGCGCGCTCATCGCCGCCGACGCGCCGGACGCGCCGTCGCTGGAGATCGCCGAAGCCGGCTACGCGATGGCGCACGGCCTGGCCCTCCACCACCTCGCCGACCCGCAGGGCGTGCCCATCGAGCACCTCGAGCAGGCGCTGGTCTGGCTCTTCTCCGGCGCGGGGCTGGACGTTTCCGACTCTGTCGGATAACGTTCATTATCTCGACCGGGGCGGTTCCCCGAGGCGCCCGGTCGTCGCCAGGGAGGAGGGCGAAGTGGTTCGGTCAAGCAGGGCGCGCATCTGCGCGTACGCGGTCGCATTCGCGGCGGTGGTCACCCCCATAGTCCCCGCAGCAGCGTCGGCGTCCGACGCGTTCTTCGACCCTCCGGCGTCGCTGTCGATGGGGCGGCCGGGGGACGTCATCCGCAGTGAACAGGTGCGGGTGGCGTCCCTCCCTGGCACCCGCGCATGGCGCGTGATGTACCAGTCGACGACCGCGACCGGCGAGCCCACCGCGGTGACCGGCCTCATCGTCGTTCCGCGGCGGATGCGCGCCACGACGCCGCTTGTCGGCATCGCGCCCGGCTTCCCGGGGATGGCCGACAAGTGTGCGCCGTCGAAGACGATCCCGGGCGGCACCTCCGCCGAGCTTCCCCTGATGCTGCCGCTCGTCGAGCGCGGCTACGCGATCGCCGTCACCGACTACGAGGGGATGGGCACGCCCGGCGATCACCGCTACGTCGTCGGGGCGTCCGAGGCCCACGACGTCCTCGACGTCATGCGCGCCGCGCGCCGCTTCGCGCCGGCCGGGATTCCCGCCGATTCACCCGCGGTGCTGTCGGGCTATTCCCAGGGCGGGCATGCGGCGATGATGACCGCCGAGCTGCAGTCCGACTACGCGCCCGACGTCCCGCTGCGCGGCGTGGCCGCCGGCGGCCTGCCGGGCGACTTCGAGGCGCTCGCCGACTACATGGACGGCACGCTGTTCTCGCCGCTGCTCATGGCGGTCGCGATCGCGTACGACGCGGCGTACCCCGAGCTCGACCTCGACGCGGTGCTCACGCCGCGCGGGCGGCGCATCCGCGACCAGATCCGGCGCGGCTGCATCACCGACATCCTCACCGGCCCCGGCGCGTTCGTCCGCAGCAGCTCGGTGACGACGATCGACCTGCTCAAGGACCCGGCCTGGCTGGCGCGGCTGCGCAGCAACCTGGCGGGCACGCGCAAACCGCCGATGCCGCTCTACCTCTACCACGCGCGTGCCGACGAGGGCCTGCCGTTCGCGCAGGCGCTCGCAACCCGCAACCGGTACTGCGCGCTCGGAGCGAAGGTCCAGTGGCGCGAGCTGCACTTCACCGAGCACGCCACGGGGGCGCTCGTCGGGATCCCGCACGTGGTGCGGTGGCTCGATGCCCGGCTCCGTGGTGAGCCGGAGCCGGGCACCTGTCCGCCGGCTACCGCTCCTGGCTGATCACGACGAGGAAGAACTCCGCGTCGATGTGCAGCGACCCGTCGGTCGCAACGTTGAGCTCGGTGTACAGCGCGCGCAGGTCCGCCCGCAGGTCGTCCCAGCGACCCTCGGCCTGGAGCTTGGCCTTCGCGCGCTTCGTCGGCCCGTAGTTCTCCTCGAAGAACGTCATGTACGCCTCGACGCTCGGGAACACGAACGGGTTCGTCCGGCGCGTGATCGTCACGTCGTCGCCGGCGAACAGCTCGCGCAGGAACGCCTCGTCGCCCCAGCGCGCCGGCGGGGTGACGAACGCCGGCGGCGCCGGCATGTAGCGGCCCATGACCTGGAAGAGCCGGCCGATGAGCCCGTCCTTCGTCCAGTTCACCAAGGCGATGTGGCCGTCGGGCCGGCAGACACGCCGCAGCTCGGAGGCGATGACCTCCGCCCGCGGGGCGAACTGCACCCCGAAGATGCTCGTCACGACGTCGAAGCTGTCGTCCGCGTACGGAAGCGCCTCGGCGTCGCCCTGGGTGAACGGGATGGAGAGGCCGTCCGCGTCCGCGCGGGCGCGCGCGACGGCCAGGAGTTCCTCCACGAGGTCGAGGCCGCTCGCCCGAGCGCCTTCACGCGCGGCGGCAAGCGCGAGGTTGCCCGAGCCGGTTGCGACGTCGAGGAGATCCTTGCCGTCGACGTCGATCGCGTCGAGGATGGCGGCGGGCGGCACGTCGGCGATGTGTTGCGCGACGGCCGGGTAGTCGCCGTCGGCCCAGGTGGCGCGGTGCTGCTCCTTGAGCGCGGAGACGGCGGACGGGTCGGTGGTGCTGATGGCCATGGTGGCCTCCTGATCGGGAACCCGGCGAGCGTCCCGCGCGGCGGCGCCCGGCTCCAGTCCAGGACGTGGACCCGCCCGAGTTCAGAAATCGGACTTGATCGACGCGCTCAGGGTGGGACCATCCGCGCATGGAGGGTTACCGCGACTACTGCCCGCTCTCCCGCGCCGCGGAGATCTTCGCCACGCGGTGGACGCCGATCATCGTCCGCAACCTGCTGCTCGGCTGCGAGACGTTCTCCGAGCTGCGCGAGGGCGCGCCCGGCATCTCCCGCACGTTGCTGACGCAGCGTTTGCGCCTGCTCGAGCACCACGGCATCGTGGAGCGCCGAGGCGGTGAGGCGGGTCGCAGCACGTACGCGCTCACCCAGGCCGGGTGGGAGCTGGCCCCGGTCTGTGCCGCGCTGGGGTCCTGGGGCGAGCAGTGGATCGCGCTGTCCCCCGAGCACTTCGACGCGACGAAGGTCATGTGGGGCCTGAGCAAGGACATCGCTCCGGACACCCTGCCCGACGACCGCACTGTTGTGCGCTTCGACGTCACGACGCCGGCACGCGAGTCGTACTGGCTGCTCCTCGACGCGCCGAACGTCGAGGTGTGCGATCGCCCGCCGACCGACCACGACGACGTCATCGTCCGTGCCGACGTCGAGGCGCTCGTGCGCTGGCACCTCGGGGAGATCAGTCTGGGCGACGCGATGGCCGCGGGCGGCATGGCCGTCGACGGGCCGCTCGACCTCGAGCGGATGGTGGCCGGCTGGGGCGGGAGCGCGTCGGTGGATGCGTTCGCGGCGCGGCTGGCGGCGAAGGTCTAGCGCCGCGTTTCGCGCCACACGGCGAAGCGTGCTCCGTCTGGCGACCACGCGATGGCGTCGGGCGCGCGGGTGGTGACCCCGGGTACGCGCGATAGCCGCGCTCCCGGACGGGCATCGAGGAGGGCGAGCTCGTAGAGCGGAAGGTCATACGGCGTCGCGCCGAACCCGAGCCAGAACGACAGTCTCGAGCCGTCCGGGGACCACGTGAGGTGCGTCGGTGGCGGTCCCTGGATCTCCAGCGTCGGTCCGTATCCCAGCGTCGTATCGACGAGCTCGATCGCCCCTTCGTCGGTGACACCGGCGATCGTGCGCCCGTCAGGTGACCAGGCGAAGCCGTCGAACGACCGGTTCTCGCCGGGCGGGACCAGGATCCGGGTCGTGCCCGTGTCGATGGTGAGGACCTGCATCCCGCGGTCCTCGCGCGTCGTGTGGAAGGCGATCTGCGTACCGTCTGCGGAGAACGCTGCGGCGCTGGTGTCCACGTCGTTCAAGCGGACGAGCTCGCGTCCGGTCGCAACGTCGAAGACGCGGACGCGACCGCGGTCGGCGATCCCGACCCGCGTGCCGCTCGGCGACCAGAGGGCGGTGTCGAGGGTCTCCGATTGCAGCGGCCAGCGCAGCCTGAGCGTGGGGGCGCCACCCGGGGGCCCGAGGTCGACGCCCGACCGGGGCTTCTTCTCGTCGGTGATGCCGGTCGCCAGCATGGCGCAGGTGGGACTCAGCAGCCCCCACGTCGGCTCGGGAGATCGCGGGAGCCGCAAGACGTGCGCCGCCCCGTCGAAGAGGCGCCCGCTGAGGCGGTCGAAGTGAGGTTGGACGAGACCGCCGATTTCACCATGACTGCCGACACACGGGCTCCCCATCGCCGCAGACCTGCTCGACCAGAGGTTCGTCTGCTGGCCGCTGCGATCGATCACCGTGAGCGTCGACCGCATGCGTTCGGGGTTCTTGACCGCCACCGGAGCATCCGCATGGGCGCCAGCGGTCGGCGCGGTGCACGAGACGATGAGGGCGAGAGCACAGGCGCGGCGCACGACCCGGTCGTCGGCACCGCGCAGGGACGCTTGAGCGAACTAGAACAGATGCCGCACGGCTTCAACCACCTGCGGCTCATGCGGGAACGCCGCCTGCTCCAGCGGCTTGGAGTACGGCATCGGCACGTCCGCGCCGGTGACGCGGCCGATCGGCGCGTCGAGCCAGTCGAACGCCTGCTCCTGGATGAGCGCCGCGAGGTTCGCGCCGACGCCGCCGTGCGGCCAGCCCTCCTCGACGATGATGCAGCGGTTCGTCTTGCGGACCGAGTCGAGGATCGTGTCGAGGTCGAGCGGGCGCAGGGTGCGCGGGTCGATGACCTCCGCGCTGATGTCGTGTTCCGTCGACAGCGTCTCAGCGGCTCGCTCGGCGGTGATCGCCATGCGCGAGATGCCGACGATCGTCACGTCGGTGCCCTCCCGGCGGATCGCGGCGTGGCCGAAGTCGACGGTGAACTCCGGGTCGTCGGGGACCTCGCCGCGCTGGCCGTAGAGGTACTCGTGCTCGATGAAGATCACGGGGTTGTCGTCGCGGATCGCGCTCTTCAGCAGCCCCTTCGCGTCGGCCGCGGTCGACGGGGTCGCTACGAGCAGGCCGGGCGCGTGGAGGTACAGCGCCTCCCACGAGTGCGAGTGGGTCGGGCCGAGCTGGTGGCCGGCGCCTTGGGGCATCCGCACGACGAGCGGCACCTTGACCTGCCCGCCGAACATGTAGTGGATCGCCGCGGCGTGGTTGACGATCTGGTCCATCGCCAGCAGCGAGAAGTTGATCGTCATGAGCTCGACGACGGGTCGCAGCCCGGTCATCGCCGCGCCCACGCCCATCCCGACGATCGTGTTCTCGCTGATCGGCGTGTCGCGCACGCGCTTCTCACCGAACTCCTTGAGCAGGCCGTTCGTGACCTTGAACGCGCCGTTGAAAACGCCGATGTCCTCGCCCATGAGCATCACGGTCTCGTCGCGCAGCATCTCCTCGCGCAGCGCGTCGTTGAGTGCCTCGCGGTAGCGCTTGGTCGTGACGCCGTCGGTCATGCGCCGATGTCCTCGCCCTTCTGCACGCCCGCGCCGCGCTCGTCGACCGAGTACCAGCCCTTGAGCTGATCGCCGAGGACGTAGATGTCGTCGTAGAGCGACTCCAGCGCGGGGAACGGCGACGCGTCGGCAAACGCGACGGCGTCGTCGACGACCTTGACCGCGTCGGCGTCCATCTGTTCGGCGTCACCCTCCCCGATGATGTCCGCCTCGCGCAGCCGCTCGGCGAACGTGATGATCGGATCGCGCTTGCGCCACTCCTCGACCTGGTCCTTCGTGCGGTACTCCTCCGGGTCGGCCATCGAGTGGCCGCGGAACCGGTAGGTGATGGCCTCGACGAGCACGGGCTGGCGCTCGGTCCGCGCGGTCTCCAGCGCCTCCCGGCACACCTCGTACGTGTCGACGACGTCCATGCCGTCGCAGCGCATCCCCGGCACGCCGAACGACTGGCCGCGCTCCTGCAAGTCGGTGTTCGCCGAATGCCGCTCGAGCGCGGTCCCCATGCCGAACTGGTTGTTCGTCACAAGGAAGACGACGGGGAGCTTCCACAGCGCCGCGAGGTTCATCGTCTCGCCGAACGTGCCCTGGTTGATCGCGCCGTCGCCGAACGTGCAGAGCGTCGCGTCGTCCGTGCCGAGGTAGTCGCTGGCCAGGCCGAACCCGGCGGCGATCGGCAGGTTGCCGCCGACGATGCCGTAGCCGCCCATGAAGCGGTTCGCCAGATCGAACATGTGCATCGAGCCGCCGCGCCCACGGCACAGCCCGCCCTCGCGGCCGAACAGCTCGGCCATCACCGCGTCGGGGTTCGAGCCGCGGACGAGCGCGTGGCCGTGCGAGCGGTAGGTCGAGATCAGGTAGTCGTCGTCGCGCAGCGCCCGCGCGCATCCGACGATCGCCGCCTCTTCGCCGATCGCGAGGTGCAGGAAGCCGCCGACCTTCGCCTTGGCGTACATCTCGCCCGCGCGCTCCTCGAACCGGCGGATGAGCATCATCGTCTGCAGCCACTCGCGGGACGTGACCGGATCGGGGAGGGGACGAGGCTGCGCCTGGTCGGCCATGTAGCGCGAGCGTACCGATCGCGTCGGCCCGTGGACGCACCTGTGGACGTCGTCCACTCGTCCAGCAGCCCGTCCGCTGCGAGTCAAGGAGCCCCGGTTTCAGGCCGATACGCTCGCCACGATGCTGAGCTACGAGGCTGAATCCCGAGCCCCCGCCGAGCAGGTCTGGCCGCTGCTGGCCCGCCCGACCCGCTGGCACGAGTGGGCGCCGCACATCCGCGGCGCGTCCGGGCTGGGTGACGGCGAGGTCGAGCCGGGGCGCAAGGGCGCCGCGCGGCTCATGGGCGTCGTGCCCGTCCCGGTGGAGATCACCGGCAAGGACGAGGGGCGCTCGTGGAGCTGGAAGGTCGGCCCGATGACGCTCGTGCACCGCGTGCGTCCGCGGGCCGACGGCACCTCCGTCGTCGGGGTGGACATCCACGCGCCCGCGCCGCTCGAGCCGGCGCTCGCCGCGACGTACGGGCCGGTCGTCGACCTGCTCGTCCATCACCTGGCGCGCACCGCGCCGACCCGGGGCTGACGCTCACATCATCGGCTCGTCGCGCCGCAGCAGCAGCGCGATCGGCACGAGTCCGATGAGGACGATGAGCAGCGCGGGCAGCGCTGCGGTGTCGAAGCGCGAGTCCTTCGTCGCCTCCCAGACCGTGATCGCCAGCGTGTCTCCGCCGAGCGGCCGCAGCAGCGCGGTCGCGGGCAGCTCCTTCAGCGTCTCGATGAAGACGAGCAGCGCGGCGGTCACCACGCCCGGCCAGAGCAACGGGAAGTGGACGTCGGCGAAGACGCGCGCCCGGTCGGCGCCCAGCCCGCGGGCCGCCTCGTCGAGCTCCGGGCCGATGGCGTCCATGCGCGACTGCACGCTGAACAGCGCGAGGGCCTGGAAGCGCACGAGGTAGGCGAGCAGCAGCCCGACGACGGTGCCCGTCAGGAACAGCCCGACGTCGAGGACACCGTCGACCTTCGTCTCGAGCCACGACAGCGGGCCGTACACCGCGACGGCCACGACCGTTCCCGGGATCGCGTAGCCGAGGGTCGCGGCGCGTGAGGCGGCGCCGCCGAGGCGGTCGACCCCGGCGCGTGAGCGGATCCGGACGCGGTGGCCGTAGGCGATGACGGTCGCGGTGGCGGCGGCCAGCAGCGCGGCGAGCGAGGCGAGGACGATGCTGTTGCCCGCCGCCCTCGCCAGCGCGCCCGCCGACGTGCCCTCGGCGAGCCACGCACCCGACCACAGGACGAGCTGCGTCAGCGGCGCGACGACGACGATCGCGACGAGCGCGACCGG
Organism: Bifidobacterium breve; assembly: GCA_945878865.1. Taxonomy (GTDB): domain Bacteria; phylum Actinomycetota; class Thermoleophilia; order Solirubrobacterales; family Solirubrobacteraceae; genus Svornostia. The sequence goes on from CAMCUD010000004.1 coordinate 158,669, forward strand.
GAGCGCCGCAGCGGCGATCCCGCGCCAGCCGCGCAGCCGGCGCGGGGTGACCGCCTCGCCGCGGACGAGCGCCTGCTGATAGCGCGCCCGGCTGCGCAGATAGCGCTCGAGGACGAGCAGGCTGGCGGCGAAGCAGGCCAGCACCGTCGCCAGCTGGAGCGCGGCGGAGCGGTCGTACGCGCCGTACCAGACACGGTAGATCGCGTCGGTCATCGCCCGGTAGCCGAGGAGGTTGACGGCGCCGAAGTCCGCGAGCGCCTCCATGACCGCAAGCGCCGTTCCCGCGGCGAGGGCGGGGCGCGCGAGCGGCAGCGCGACCCGGCGGATCGCGCGCGCGTGCGAGAGGCCGAGCGTCCGGGCGGCCTCCAGCGTCTCGCGGCTCTGCGCCTGGAACGCGGTGCGGCCCATGAGGTAGACGTAGGGGTACAGGCAGGCGGTGAGGACCATGATCGTCCCGGCCGTCGAGCGGATCTCCGGGAGCGTCGCGCCGTCGCCGAAGATCGCGTGGACGAGGTCCTGCGCGGCGGAGTCGGCGTCGTACTGGCCGAGGAGCACGAAGACCAGGACGTACGCCGGCATCGCCATCGGCAGGACGAGCGCCCATTCCAGCCAGCGGCGGCCGGGGAAGTCGTAGAAGGTCACGAGCATCGCCAGCAGACTCCCGAGGGCCAGCGTGCCGACGCCCACGCCGAGCGCGAGCACGGCGCTGTTGCGCAGCGCGGTGGGCAGCAGCGCCCACGCGGTCGGGTCGAACAGCTCGCCGCCACCGAGGAAGGAGAGCGGCAGGGCGAGGAGCGGCCCGGCGACGAGCAGGGCGAGCAGGATGCTGACGACCGGGAAGGCCAGGCCCTCGCGCTGACCTGTGCGCCCGCCGGTCATCGCGGAGCTAGTTCCAGCCGACGCGCTGCATCAACGCCACGGCGGCGGGCAGCTGCGCCCCGGCGCGTTCGACGTCGATCGGGTCGATCTTGACCTGGTCCCACGCGCGGATGTGCGCGGGCGGCGCGACCTCCGGGTTCACCGCGAGCTCGGAGTTCTCGACGATGCTCTCCTGGGCGGGCTGCTCGGTCAGCGACGTGATGAGCTTCGTCGCGTTGGCCTTGTGTTGGCTCTGGCGCACCACGCCCGCGCCGGAGAGGTTGGCGTGGACGCCTGCGCCGTCCTGGTCGGGCCAGGCGGGCGCGACCGGGAAGCCGGGCTTGTCCTTGAGGATGCGCCCGAGGTAGTAGTGGTTGACGAGCCCGACGTCGCAGCGGTTGGCCGCGATCGCCTCGAGCACCTGGACGTCGGAGCCTTCGATGCGGGGGTCGTTGGCCATCCACGAGCGCAGGAGCCGCTCGGTGGCGGCCGGGCCGCGCTTGGCGAGCATGTCGGCCACGAGTGACTGGTTGTACTCGTTGTTCGAGGTGCGCAGGCAGAGGCGGCCCTTGAACCGGGGGTCGCCGAGGTCCTCGTAGCTCGTCACGGCGTTCTCCGGGACGCGGTCCTTCGCGCGGACGGGCGTGCGCAGCCGCAGGGAGAGGCCCCACCACTGCTTGTCGGGATCGCGCAGCTCGGCGGGGACGTTGCGCTCCAGCTCCGGGCTGTCGACCGGCTGCAGCAGCCCCGCCTGCTTGGCGCGCCAGAGGTTCGCCAGATCCGTCGTGACGAGCACGTCGGCGGGGGTGTTGGCGCCCTCGCTCTTCAGTCGCTCGAACAGCTCGGGCGCGGTGCCGCCGCGCAGCTCGATCGAGAGGTTGTTCTGGTCGGCGAACTCGGTGAACGGCTTCTCCGAGCCGTACTGCGAGCGGCCGTTGTAGACGACGAGATCCTTCTCGCCGCCGAGCAGCACGATGGCCGCGCTGAGCAGCACGACGAGCAGGACGGCGGCGCCGACCACGAGACGCCAGTGGGAACGGAAGAACGTCGAGGCCATGAGGGCGGGTTAGGTTACCCTTAGTCGCTCGTGCGCGACCTGCTGCCACCCCGTGATCCGGCCTTCGAGGTCGAGGACGTCACCAAGTCGTTCGGCGCGACGGACGCCGTCGCCGGCGCGTCGCTGCGCCTCGGCGCGGGGGAGATCGTCGCGCTCCTGGGCCCCAGCGGGTCGGGGAAGACGACGCTGCTGCGGCTCGTCGCCGGCTTCGAGCATCCCGACACGGGCAGCATTCGGGTGGGCGGCCGCCTCGTCGCCGACGACACGACCTGGGTCGAGCCCGAGGACCGGCGCATCGGCATGGTCTTCCAGCAGGGCGCGCTGTTCCCGCACCTGACCGTCGAGCGCAACGTCGCGTTCGGCGCCGATCGCGAGCGGGCGCGCCGCGCGCTGGAGCTCGTCGGCCTCGCGCACCGCGGCGGCGCGTTCCCCCACGAGTTGTCCGGCGGCGAGCGTCAGCGCATCGCGCTCGCCCGCGCGCTCGCGCCCGAGCCCGCGGTCGTGCTCCTCGACGAGCCGTTCGCCGCGCTCGACGCCTCACTGCGCGAGTCGCTGCGCGAGGACGTCGCGCAGATCCTCCGCGAGTCCGGCGCCAGCGCGCTGCTCGTCACGCACGACCAGGCCGAGGCGCTGTCGCTGGCCGACCGGGTCGCGGTCATGCGCGACGGCCGGATCGAGCAGGTCGGCTCGCCTGAGGAGATCTACGCGACGCCCGCGACGCGCTGGGTGGCGTCGTTCGTCGGGGAGACGGAGGCCGTGCCTGGCGTCGTGGACGGAGACGTCGTCACGTGCGAGCTCGGCGTCTTTCCGGCCGACCCCGCGCACGCCGGTGAGGTGGACGTCGTCTTCCGCCCTGAGGCGGTGGCGATCGGCGAGGTCGCGCCGCACGACGGAGCCGTCGAGGCGGTCGTCCAGGCCCGCAGGTTCTTCGGCCACGATCAGCTCGTCGAGCTGCAGCTTGAGAGCGGCGCGCGCATCAGCAGCCGCCGGCTCGGCTTCCGCGACTGGCGGCCGGGCGATCGCGTCTGGGTCTGGATCGAGGGTCCCGTGACGACCGTCGCGCCCGACACCGTCATGGCCTGACGGCGCGGAAGATCGCGCCGGACACCGACGCGAAGAGCAGCTCGCCGTTCGCGTCGGTCCCGATGTGCGCGAGCTGGGGGACCGTCGCGCGCTCGCGGCGGACGTCGGCCGCGCCCTGGCCGGGGGTCACCTGCAGGGACCACAGCGCGCCCGAGCAGAAGTCGCCGTAGAGGTAGCGCCCGGCCAGGCGCCGCAGCCGGGTGCCGCGGTAGACCACGCCGCCGGTGACCGAGCATCCGTCCCGGTGCGAGTAGGTCGCTGCCGGCCACACGACCTCGCCGTCGCCGAGCTCGTCGCCGTCCACGCGCTCCGTCCCTTCGAACGCGCTCCAGCCGAGGTTCTTCGGCGGCTCGTCGGGCTCGAGCAGGACCCGGTTGACCTCCTCGGTCGTGTCCTGCCCGACGTCGCCGATCCAGATCTCGCCGAGCGCGAAGTCGAAGGAGAAGCGCCACGGGTTGCGTAGGCCGAGCAGCACGATCTCGGGCTTCGGTCGCGCCTGGCCGTCGACGTCGAAGGCGATGATCTTGCCGAGCAGGTCGTCGGGGTCCTGCGCGCGGTGGTCGGGGTCGAAGGCGCCGCCGCCGTCGCCGAGGCCGAGGTACAGCCGGCCGTCGGGGCCGAAGGCGAGCTGCCCGCCGTTGTGGTTCTCCTCGGGCTGGTCGAGCCGCAGCAGTGTCCGCGTGACCCGTGGTGTGCCGCGCTCGAGGACGTACTCGTCGACGCGCGTGTTCCCGCTGCGGTCGGTCATGTGGAGGTAGAGCCGATGGTTCGTCGCGAAGTCCGGGTGGAAGGCCACGCCGAGCAGTCCCTGCTCCGCGCCGACACGGATCTGGCGGCGCACGTCGATGACGGCGCGGCGGTCGCTTCCGGCGACGCGCAACAGCCGGCCGGTCTGCTCGCCGACCCAGACGGCGTCGTCTCCGGGGGCGGCACCGACCCAGGCGGGGCGGTTGAACCCGGACGCGACCTGCTCGACCTTGAAGTGCGCCGCGCGCCCGGACTCCCGGGCCGGGGGCTGCTCGGGTGCGGTGGCGGACTGTTCGGCGGCGCCGCACCCCGCGAAGATGGCCGCGAGCAGCGGCGCGAGGACGATGGCTCGGCGCATGCGGCCGCGCATGTTAGGGCAGCCTAAGTCAACACGTCGTCTGCACGGTCCACAGGCCGTGCCGCACGGTCCTTCCGCCGGGCAGCAGCGCCGGGGTCCTCGGGGCGTCGGCGAACCGGCGCGACTGCAGCACGACGCCGGGCGCCTGCGGCGCGAACCCCACCCGGCGCTTCTCGACATCGAGCGCATACGCGGTGAGCGGGCCGCGGTACTGGCCCGTGTATGGCCGCCCGCAGCGCAGCAGCGCGTCCCGCCCGCCGCTCGTTCGGATCGCGGTTCGCAGGTCCCCGGCCAGCCGCGCCTGATAGGTCTGGCTCGCCCGAACGTCGGCGACCGACCCGAGCCGCGGGACGACCATGATCACGACCGCGACGAGCGCCACGGCCGCCACCGGCGCGGCGCCGAGCCGGGCGATGCCGATGGCGCCGGCCATCGCGAGCAGGGCGGCGCCGGGCACGGCGTAGCGCGCCTCCCCGGAGAACCCGAGTTGCGCCATGACGGCGACGAGCGCGATCCAGGCGAGGCCCGCCAGCGCGAGCCTGCGCGCCGGGCTGAAGAGGGCGGCGACGAGCAGCGGCAGGAGCGGGAGCGCCGCGGCGTCACGCAGCGACGCGAGCAGCGGCACGTCGGCGAGCGCCGGCTGGCCGGGGTTGGGCACCCGCGCCCGGCTGCCCGAGCGCAGCACGTCCCCAGAGCCCAGCCACTCCGGCACGAACCACAGCGCCGGCACGGCGATCGCGCACGCGACGAGCAGCGCGCGATCCTCGGGCCGGCGCCGCCACAGCACCGCGCCGAACGCCAGCAGGAACGGCCAAGCCTCGACGCGCAGCAGCGCGCACGCGACCGCGAACGCCAGCGCCACGCGAGGGCGGTCGTCCTCCCAGGCCAGCACGCCCCCCAGCACGAAGCAGACGACCATCGGCTCGACCGCGCCGGTCGCGGCGAGGCCGACGAAGCTCCCGCAGAGCGCGACGCCCACAGCGGCCAGCAGCCCGCCGCCGGCGCCCGTCCGCCGGCGCGCGACCACGAACGCGAGGACGACCGCGCCGATCGCCGCCGCGCGGGCGAGGACGACCCACGCCGTCGGGGCGAGGTCGCCGAGTGGCGCGAGCAGCGCGCAGACCGCCACCGGGAGCGGCTTGAACGCGGGACCGCCCGCCGTGCTCAGCGTCCCGTGCGCGACCTCGCGGCCCCACAGCAGCCACGACCACGGGTCGTAGCTCGGGACGGCGGGGATGAGGACGACGGACGCGATCGCCGCCGCGAAGACGGCGAGTGCGGCGTGTCGCGATGGGGAGAGCGCGGCACCCACGGCCGCCATCTCATCATGCGGTCATCGAGGCGCGCACCGCGCCGGGCCGCGCGGCAGAAGCGCGGCCCGGCACGGGCACGTGTCGTCCCCCCTGGCTCTGGCTAGAGCCGGAAGCCCTTGACGAGCCGGTCGAGCTCGTTGGCGGTTTCGGCGAGCTCCTGCGCCGACGCGGCGACCTGCTGCGTCGCGGCGCTCGTCTGCTCGGTCGACGCGCTCACCTGCTGGCTGGCGGCCGACGACTCCTCGGCCACCGACGCCACCTCCCCGATCTCCTGCTGGACGCGCGACGCCTCGTCGGCGACCTGCTGGACCTGGGAGGCGATCGACGCGACGCGCGCGTTGACCTCGTCGACGGCGTCGCCGATCTGCGTGTAGCGCTCGCGGGTCTCGGCGGCGATCTCCATCGCGGTCTCGCCGCGCTGCGCGCCCTCCTCGACGGCGCCGACGGCGCGCTCGGTCTCGACCTGGATCTCGCGGATGATGTCGCTGATCGAGGCGGCGGCCTGCTGGGATTCCTCGGCGAGCTTGCGGACCTCGTCGGCGACGACGGCGAAGCCGCGGCCCTGCTCGCCGGCGCGCGCGGCCTCGATCGCGGCGTTGAGCGCCAGGAGGTTCGTCTGGTCGGCGATCGCGGTGATCGTCTCCACGATCCCGCCGATCTGCTCGGAGCGGCCGGCGAGGCCGTGCATCGTGTCGCGCACGCCCACCGACGAATCGCGCACGGTGCGCATGACGTCGACGGCCTGGTCGGCGCCCTGGACGCCGGCCTGTGCGATCTCGCGGGCGCGGTCGGCGGCCTGCGCGGTCTCCTGCGCCTGCTGGGCGCTGTCGCGCACGCGCTCGCCGACGCTCTCGGTCAGCGTGCGGGCCGACTCGACCATCTGGACCTGGCGCTCGGCGCCGCTGGCGACCTCGCCGACGGCGTTGGCGATCTCGCCGACGGCCCGGCCGGTCTCCTGCGACGTCGACGCCATCTCGCGCGAGGCGGAGGTGACGTGGTCGGCCGAGGACGCGACGCCGCTCAGGAGCTTCGCAAGCTCCGCCCGGCTGCGCTCGTAGGCCTCGACGGACTCGTGCGTGCTGCCGATCAGCTCGTTCATCGTCTCGGACGCCTGGCCGATCTCGTCGGCGCTCGTGACCGCGACGGGCGCGGTGGTCGCGTCGACCGTCCGCGTGAGGTCACCCTCGGCCATCGCTGTCATGCCGTCACGCAGGTCGCTGACGTCGTGCTGGGCGAGGCTGCGGAGCCCGGTGACGAAGCCGCGCAGCGGCTTGGTGATGCGCGCGGCGACCGCGACGATCGCGCCGCCGACGAGCAGCAGGACGATGAGCCCGGCGAGGAGCAGCAGGTTGCGCAGCTTGTGTGCGTCGGCGAGCACCTCGGCGGTCGGGGCGGAGATGATGAAGCCCCAGTTGCCCGTCTTGACGGGCGCCCAGGCGACGATCGAGGTCTTCCCGGTGAACGGGTCGGTCGTCTCGATGGTTCCGCCCTTGCCCTGCTTGACGGCCGCCTGGATCTTCGCGAACTCGTCGTTGCCGACCTTGTCGCCGTACTTCGCCAGGGTCTGCTTCGTGACGAGCCCCTTCTTCGGCGCCGTGATGAACGTGCCGCTGTTGGAGACGACGAACGCGTAGCCGGTGTCGTACGCCTTGATCTTCGCGGTGTCCGCGGCGAGGTCCTTGAGCTGGACGTCGATGCCGGCGATGCCCTTGAAGGTCCCGCCGACGTAGATCGGCGTGTTGTAGCTGACCATCGGGAAGCCCTCCCAGATGTAGGGCTCCACCACCACGAGCCGCTTCGCGTCGCGTGGCGCCGTGAAGTACTCGGCCTGCAGGTTGAGCGGCGTCGGGTCGTTGACCAAGCCCTTCCCGGCCAGGCGGTTCCAGTACGGGCTCAGCTCGCCCTTCGGGGTCTGCCCCGGCTTGCCGGCGTACCGCGCGTCCTGCCCGTCGAACGCGTTGGGCATGAACGTGATGTAGGTGTTCAGGCGCGGGTTCGCCACCGCGACGCTTCGGACCAGGTCGGACGCCTGCTCGCGCGTGAGGTCCGGGTTGCGCTGCATCTGCGCGGCGAGCGTCCGCGATGCGGTTGCCGCCGACTCGGCGTCGGCATTGAAGTCGTTGGCGACCTGCTGCGCCTGCTGAGAGAGCTTCGCCTCGGCATCCTTGCGCGCTGCATCCGTCGTCAGGTTCACGGCGAGCCACGTCATCGCGATCACGCCGAGCGCGACGATGGGCAGCAGGATCAGAACGAGACGGGTGCGCAGCGAGCGGACCCGCGGCGGGCGCAGGGACATGGGGGTGGGCCTCCGGGGCGGACGACGGGTGGGGATGCGAGCCGGGGGCGCGCGGCAGACACACACGGCCGGGCTCGGTCCGTGTGATCGACCCGGGACGCTGCGCCTTGAATGGTCAGTTCAGCGCGGCGGCGGCCCGCTCGAGCGCGGCGTCGCCGTGGAGCACGTCGGCGCCCGTCCAGACGGCCGGAACACTGCGTACGCCGCGCGAGACCGCTTCGTCGGTCAGGCGATCCAGTTCGGTTCGGGACGCCTTGAGCTCGACACCCTTGAGCAGGGCGCGCGGGTGGATCTCGCACGCCGCGCCGGCGAGCAGCACGGTCTCCTCGGTGAGCGCCCGGCCGCCGGCGTAGGCCTGGCGGAACGCGGCGAGGGAGAACGACACGGTCTTGCCGCCGGCCTTGGCGAAGCACGCCGCGAGCAGCGCCAGCTCGCTGTCGAACGGCAGCGGGTCAGGCCAGTGGACCGGCTGCAGTCCGCGTGCCTCCGCGGTCGCCACGACGGCGTCGCGATCGATCGCCCCGACGCCGTCGGCCAGCGCGGTCGCTCGCACCGGGCGCCATTCACACGGCACCGGCATGAGGGAGAGGATCCGCTCCGCCGCGAGGTACGCGTCCGGGACGGCGAAGTCGAAGTAGAAGGCGGGGCCGGCGTCCTCGGGCCCGTCCCCGCCCACCCCGCCGGCCGCGACGACCGTCAGCCGTGGATCAGCCATCCGTCGGCCGCGCGCGCGGCCTCCATGACGGCCTCCGAGAGCGTCGGGTGACCGTGCACGATGCGCGCGACCTCCGCGTAGCCGCCCTCGAGCGCCCGGACGTTCGCGAGCTCCTGGATGAGCTCGGTCGCCTTCGCGCCGATGATGTGGCCGCCGAGCAGCTCGCCGTACTTCGTCTCGCCGACGATCTTCACGAGACCCTGGCGGTCGCCGTACACCGTGCCCGCGCCGACGGCGCCGTACTGCAGCTTGCCCACGACGACGTCGTGGCCGGCGTCCTTGGCCTGCTGCTCGGTGAGACCGAAGCTCGCGATGTTCGGGGTGCAGAACGTCGCGCGCGGGATGTCCGGGTAGGAGAGCGGATGGGTCTCCTTCCCTGCGGCGTCCTCCGCGGCGATGATCCCCTCGTCGCTGGCCTTGTGGGCGAGCGCCGGGCCGTGGACGAGGTCCCCGATCGCGTAGACGTTCGGGACGCTCGTGCGCTGGGCGCCGTCGACCTCGATGTGCAGCCCGTTGTCGGCGAGCTTCACGCCCGCCTCCTCGAGCCCGAGGCCCTCGACGTCAGGGCCGCGGCCGGCCGCGATCACGAGGTAGTCGGCCTCGCCCGGCTCGCCGCCGTAGGTGAACGTCACCTTGTCGTCGGCGCTGACGACGTTCTCCACGAACGTGGAGGTATGGACCTTGATGCCCTGCTTCTTGAAGCCGCGCTCGGCGAGCTTGGAGATGTCGGCGTCCTCGGACGGGACGACGCGGTCGAGGCCCTCGAACAGCATGACCTCGCTGCCCAGCCGCGCGTACGCGCTGGCGATCTCGACGCCGGACGCACCGGCGCCGACGACGGCGAGCTTCGCGGGGATCGCGTCGAGCGCCCAGGCCTGCTCGGTGCCGATCACGCGGCCGCCGAACTGCGTGCCCGGAATGGGGCGGCCGACGGAGCCGGTCGCGATGATGACCTTGCCGGCCTGGATCTCCGTGCCGTCGAAGTTGCCGCCGATCTTCACGTTGCCGTCGGCCGTCAGCGCGCCGAAGCCCTCGATGAAGTCGATGCTGTTCTTCTTGAACAGGCCCGCGACGCCGCCCGTGAGCGTCTTGATGACCTTCAGCCGGCGCTCGTTGACGGCGCCGAAGTCGACCGTGGGCTCGCCGACGGTGATGCCGAACTCGTCGGCGTCGCGCACCTCGCTGAGGATGTCGGCCGTGCGCAGGACGGCCTTCGCCGGGATGCAGGCGACGTTCAGGCAGCGTCCGCCGATGACGTCCTTCTCCACGACCGCCGTCTTGAGGCCGAGCTGGGCCGCGCGGATCGCGGCGACGTACCCGCCGGGACCGGAGCCGATGACGATGAGGTCGTAGGCAGTTTCGGGCATGCCATCCACCCTAGAAGGTCGGGTGGTGACCGCGCGGTCAGGGTGTTGCGGGCGGCGCTTGGATGCGTCCGAGCACGCGGATGAGCTTCCAGAAGAGGGTGCCGGTGATCGCCGCGACGACGACGCAGAAGGCGACGGCGATCAGGTCGCTGGCCACGAGCAGGCTGAGGAGCGCCGAGGCCGCGATGATCGCCAGCAGCGCCAGCATCCCGAGGACCGCCCAGGCCCGGGCGTTCCACAGGCCGTAGATCGCGAGCGCCATCACCGCGGTGAACACGACGGTGCCGGCGAGCGGCACGTCTTCGCTGGCGAAGAGGTACCCGGCGACGTTGGCGACGAGCAGGAACGCCGCGAACACGAGTGCGGCGAGCAGCGGGCCGGGGCGCTCCCCGGGTTCGAGCGGCCGGATGGTCGCCCGGATCTCGGCGTTCTTCGCCTCGCTGCGGGCGTAGCCCGCGGGCTTCTCGCGTTCAGCCACGGATCGCCTCCGGAGTCGCGCCGGCCTTCAGCACGCCGAGCAGCCCGGCCGCGGCCGCGCGCGGGTCGGCGGCCTCGGCGATGGCCCGCACCACGGCGATGCGCTGCGCGCCCGCCGCAACGACCTCGCCCGCGTTCTCCGCGGCGATCCCGCCGATGGCGAACCAGGGGATGCGCGCGGCGTCGGCGGCGTGGCGGACGTAGTCCAGGCCGACCGGCGCCCGGCCCGCCTTCGTCGGCGTGGCGTGGATCGGGCCGACGCCGGCATAGTCCGCGCCCTCCTCCGCTGCGGCGGCGAGCTGCGCGGGCGCGTGGGTGGAGCGGCCGATGAGGACGCCCGCCCCGGCGACAGCGCGGGCGTCGGCGATCGTGCCGTCGTCCTGGCCGATGTGCACGCCGTCGGCGCACGCGGGCGCGACGAGGTCGGGGCGGTCGTTGACGATCAGGAGCGCTCCGGCCGCGTCACACAGCCGCCGGGCGACCGCGGCGGCCGCCAGCACCTCCCCGTCGCCGGCGTCCTTCGCGCGCAGCTGGACGATGTCGACGCCGCCCGCGAGCGCCGCGGCGAGCACGCCCTCCAGCGGGCGGCCTCCCGGCTCCAGCGGGGTCACGAGGTAGAGGCGGGCGGCCTGCAGGCGCGCCAAGCGCTCGTCGCGGTCCATGCCCGCAGTCTCGCAGGACCGCCGTGTCGACTTTTGCACGCCAGGCATGCGCTTCGCGCCACGGCGTTCGGGCACTAGCCTGTCAGCAAGGAAACGGGAGCCCGGCGAGCCAGGGCTGAGAGGGCGCGGGAACGCAGCGTCGACCGTCAGCAGCTGATGCGGGTCATGCCGCCGAAGCGAGGAGTCGCACCGTGAGCACCCACCGCAGTCCGGATGTCGCCGTCATCGGCGCCGGGGTCGTCGGCCTCGGCGTGGCATGGCGCGCGGCTGCGCGCGGGATGCGGGTCGTCGTGCTCGAGCGCGCGCCCGAGGGCCAGTCGCCCGGCGCGGCGAGCCCGGTCGCCGCGGGGATGCTCGCGCCGGTGAGCGAGGCGGACGTCGGCGAGCGCCCGCTGCTCGAGCTCGGACTGCGTGCCGCCGCGGCGTGGCCCGCGTTCTCCGCCGAGCTGGGCGACAAGGTGGGCTACCGCGCGTGCGGCACGCTGCTCCTCGCCCGCGGCGCGGACGAAGCCGCGGCGCTCGAGCGCGAGCAGGCGCTGCGCGAGTCGCTCGGCCTGCACGCCGAGCGACTGCTGCCCAGCGCCGCCCGCCGACTCGAGCCTGCGCTCGCCCCGCACCTGCGCGCGGCGCTGCACGTCGCCGACGACCACGCCGCCGACCCGCGCCGCCTGCACGCGGCGCTGCGCGCCGCTGCCATCGAGGCCGGGGTCGAGATCCGCACGGGCGCCGACGTCGAGCGGATCACACTGGACGGCACCCGCGCGAGCGGCGTCGTCCTGGCGGATGGAACGACGGTCGTCGCCGGGCAGGTCGTCGTCGCGGCGGGCTCGTGGTCGGGCGCGGCGCTCGGGCTCCCCGAGCCGGCGCGCGTGCCCGTGCGGCCGGTCAAGGGTCAGCTGCTGCGCCTGCGCGACCCTGACGGCCCAGGCCTGCTCGACCGCGTGCTGCGTTTCGAGGGCGGGTATGTCGTTCCGCGGGGCGACGGCCGGTACATCGTCGGCGCGACGATGGAGGAGCGCGGGTTCGATCCGACGGTCACCGCCGGCGGCGTCTACGAGCTGCTGCGCGACACCATCGATCTCGTGCCCGGGATCGACGAGCTCGTCATCGAGGAGACGGTCGTCGGCTTCCGGCCGGGGGTGCCGGACAACGTCCCGATCCTCGGCCGCAGCCCGCACGTCGAGGGGCTCGTCTGGGCGACGGGCCACCACCGCAACGGGATCCTGCTGGCGTCGATCACCGGCGACCTCGTGGCCGACATCCTCGCGGGCGCGCGTGAGGAGGCAGTGGCGTGATCAGAGTCAACGGCGAGTCCCGCGAGCTGCCGGCGCCCGCGACGGTCGGCGCGCTGCTTGACGCGATGGGGATCGAGCCGCGCCGGCGCGGCATCGCCGTCGCCGTCGAGGCGGAGGTCGTCCCGCGCGCGGCGTGGGACGCGCACGAGCTGCGCGAGGGCGACCGCGTCGAGGTTCTGACCGCGATCCAGGGAGGATGAGCACCGTGCTGCGCATCGCCGACCGAGAGTTCACCTCCCGCCTCCTCCTGGGGACGGGCGGCTTCACCCGCATGGAGACGCTGGCCGACGCGATCGAGGCGTCGGGCACCGAGCTCGTCACCGTCGCGATGCGGCGGGTCAGCGCGAGCGCCGAGCGCTCGCTCGTGGAGGTCATCGACCGCGCGGGCGTCGCGATCCTCCCGAACACCGCCGGCTGCTTCACCGCGCGCGACGCGGTGCGGACGGCGCAGCTCGCGCGCGAGGCGCTGGAGACCGACTGGATCAAGCTGGAGGTCATCGGTGACGAGCATTCGCTCCTGCCCGACGCGCCGGAGCTCCTGGTCGCCGCCGAGCAGCTTGTCGCCGACGGGTTCACCGTGCTGCCCTACACCAACGACGACCCCATCCTCGCCCGCCGGCTGGAGGACGTCGGCTGCGCCGCCGTCATGCCGCTCGGGTCGCCGATCGGGTCGGGGCGCGGGATCGTCAACCCGGTGAACATCGAGCTCATCGTCGAGCAGGCGGGGGTGCCGGTGATCCTGGATGCGGGGATCGGGACGGCCAGCGATGCCGCCCGCGCGCTCGAGCTCGGGTGCTCCGCGGTCCTGCTCGCCAACGCGGTCTCGCGCGCGGCCGACCCGGTGGCGATGGCTCGGGCGATGAAGCTCGCCGTCGAGGCGGGCCACCTCGCGCGCGGCGCCGGGCGCATCGAGCAGCGCACCTACGCCCGGGCGTCGAGCCCCACCGCCGGCCTCGCGGACCTCGCGCTGTGACCGACGTCGACGTCGACGCGCTCGCCGACGCGTTCCAGGAGGCGTTCAACGGCGGGGATCCGGCGGCGTTCTCGGCGGTCTGCGCACTGGACCTGCACTACGAGGACCCGCTGTGCGCGCAGCCGCTGGAGTCCGTCAGCGCGTTCGGCGAGCACGTCGGCCACATCTGGGCCGGGTTCCCCGACGCGCGCATGGAGGCCACCGGCCCGCGCCTGCGGGACGGCCAGACGGTCGCGCTGCCCGTGAAGCTGCTCGGCACGCACCGCGGCGAGATGGCCGAGCTGCCGCCCACGGGGAAGTTCGTGGTCCTGCACGCCGTGCTGTGGGGTCAGCTCGACGAGGCCGGCGAGCGGCTGTGGCGCCTGCGCGCGTTCTTCGACGTCTGGGACGTCGCGGTGGTGCTCGGCGTGCTGCCGAAGCCCGGATCGGCGGGGGAGCGGGCGATGTTCCTCCTGCGCGGGTTCGGCCTGCGGCGCTGATACGGCCTCGGCGGCCACGCTCTGTGACGCCCCGCACCCAAAGTTGACACACGCGGTTGTCTGCATCTGCAAACATGACACCCGTGGTTGTCCAGAACGCCCCGGCGTCATGACCGAGCTCGTCCGCCCCTGGCGCGGCATGAGCCCCGAGCAGCGCGTGGCCGAGCGCCGCGAGCGCCTGCTGGCCGCCGCGCTCGAGGTGTTCACCGCCCAGGGGTTCGCCGCCGCGCGCGTCCGCGACGTCTGCGCCGAGGCGGGGCTGACCCAGCGCTACTTCTACGAGTCGTTCGCCGACAAGGACGCCGCGATTGTCGCGCTCGCCCAGGAGATCGTCGCCGACCTCGTCACGGCCGTCGGTCCTTCGCTGGAGGGCGCCGCCGCCGGTGACGACGACGCCATCGCCGCGCTCTCGCACGCCGTCGTCGCCTCCCTGACCGACGACCCTCGCCGCGCGCGCATCCTCTTCGTCGAGGTCGTCGGCGTCAGCCCGGAGCTCGAGGACATCCGCCGCGCGGTGATCGGCGGGCTCGTCGAGGTCTCCCGCACCGCCGTCGCCGGCGCCTACGGCGAGTGGGCGCGCACCTCGCTGGAGATCGAGCTCATCGCCCGCGCCCTCGTGGGCGCCGCCCAGGAACTGCTGATCGCGTACATCCGCGGCGAGCTGCCGATAACCCAGGACGAACTTGCCGAGCACGTCGGCCGGGTCCTCCTGCGGGCACGGCCGATCATCGCCGCCCTCGCCACCGAGCACACCCCCCTGACCACGGAGCATCCATGACCCCGGTCGCCGCCCCGCCCGCGCGTGACGCGCACTACGAGGAGATGCTGCGGACCCTGTCCGAGGGATCCGTGCACATCCACTTCGACCCGTACGAGGACATCGCGTGGGATTCGCCCGAGCTGGCGATCTCGCCCGACGACCCGGCGTGGGTGCTCTCGCCCGAGCACGACCCGCTCGGCGCGACCGCGTGGTACCAGGCGCTGCCCGCCGAGCGCCAGCGCGAGATCGGCATGTGGCGCCTGGCCAACGCGATCCGCGTGGGCGCGGCGTTCGAGAGCATGCTCATCCGCGGGCTCATGCAGTTCGCGGTCGCGCTGCCCAACCAGTCGCCCGAGTTCCGGTACTGCCTCCACGAGATGACGGAGGAGTGCAACCACATCCAGATGTTCCAGGAGCTCGTCAACCGGATCGGCGTCGACGTCCCCGGCATGCGTCCCTGGCTGCGCTGGGCGTCGCCGGTGATCGGCGGCATCCTGGCCGTCCGCCCGGTCTCGCTGATGATCGCGATCCTCGCCGGCGAGGAGCCCATCGACCACTACCAGAAGGCCCTGCTGCGTGACGAGGGCACCGTCCCCGCCGCGGTCCGCCGGACCATGGAGATCCACATCGCCGAGGAGGCGCGCCACATCTCCTTCGCCGGGGAGTTCCTGCGCCTGCGGCTGCGCAAGCTCGGGCCGGCCCAGCGCATGGCGCTGTCCGTCACGTTCCCGCTGACGATGCGCCTCGCGTGCGAGGAGATCATGACCATGCCGTGGCCCATGGCCAAGCGCCTGGGGATCCCGCGCGAGGTCTACCGCGAGGCGTTCTGGCGCAGCCCGAAGTCCCGCGAGATCATGGCGAGCTACTTCGGCGACATGCGCAAGCTCGCCACGGAGACCGGCCTCATGACGCCGCTGGGCACGCGGGTGTGGAAGGCGCTGGGCATCTACGGCGAGCCGTCGCGCTACCGCGGCGAGCCCGACCGCACCGCGCGCGTCCTGGCCTGATGGCGCACGTCGTCACGCAGTCGTGCGTCGGCGACGGGTCGTGCGTGTACGCGTGCCCCGTCAACTGCATCCAGCCGACGCCGGACGACCCGCGGTTCGAGCTCGCGGAGATGCTGCACATCGACCCGGCGGCCTGTGTGGACTGCGGGGCGTGCGTCACGGCGTGCCCGGTTGACGCGATCAAGCCGCACGCCCGGCTGGCACCCGAAGAGCGGGCGTTCGAGGCGATCAACGCGGCGTTCCACCGCGAAGCGCGGCCGCGTCCGTTGCTCGCGCCCGTCCGCCCGCGCCTGCTCGTGCGCGACCACGGGGAGGACCTGCGCGTGGCGGTCGTCGGCTCGGGCCCGGCCGCGCTCTACGCCGCCGAGGAGGTCCTCACGATCCCCGGCGCGACCGTGTCCGTCTACGAGCGCCAGGACCGCCCGTACGGGCTCGTGCACGCGGGCGTCGCGCCGGACCACCGCCGCACCCGCCGCGTGAGCCGCCAGCTCGACACGATCCGCCGCCACCCGCGGCTGACGCTGCACCTCGGCGTCGAGGTCGGTCGCGACGTCACGCACGATCAGCTCACCGACACGCATCACGCCGTCATCTACGGCGTCGGTGCAGCGTCCGACCGGCGGCTGGAGATCCCCGGGGCCGATCTGCCCGGCGTGGTGCCCGCCACCGAGGCGGTCGCCTGGTACAACGGCGCGCTCGGGTCGGACGGCACCAGGCTGAACCTGTCGGGCCGCCGCGTCGTCATCGTCGGCAACGGCAACGTCGCGCTCGACATCGCTCGGATCCTCGCGATGGATCCCGAGGCGCTCGCCGGCAGCGACATCGCGCCGGCCGCGCTCGACGTGCTCCGCGCCAGCGCCGTCGAGGAGGTGGTCGTGGTGGGCCGTCGCGGTCCCGAGCGCTCGGCCTTCACCCTCCCGGAGATCGTCGGCCTCACCGCGACGCCCGGCGTCGCCGTGCAGGTCGTGTCGGAGGAGCTGGCGGGCGCGCCGTCCGGCCCGAAGGTCGACCTCCTGCGCGGACTCGGCGCCCCCGCCGACGGGGCGCGGCGGATCGTCCTGCGGTACGGGCTAACTCCGGAGCGGGTGCTCGGCGCCGCGGAGGTCGAGGGGATCGCCTTCCGGCGCACCGCCGGCGACGGTGGGGAGACGTTCGCGACTGGGCTCGTGGTGCCGTCGATCGGCTACCGCGGCGAGCCGGTGCCGGCGTTGCCGTACGACCCCGTCCGCGGCATCGTCCCCAACGACGAGGGCCGCGTCGTCGACCCCGTCACCGGCGCGCCGATGCCCCGCACGTACGTCGTCGGGTGGGCCAAGCGCGGGCCGACCGGGTTCATCGGGACGAACAAGGGCTGCTCGCAGGACACGGTCGCCGCGCTCGTCGACGACCACAACGCTGGGCTCCTGGGCGTCATGCGGCACCGGGCCGCGTGACGACGACCTCGCCCGTCATCTGCGGGTGGATGGTGCACTGGTAGCGCATCGTCCCGACCTTCTCAGCGGTCCACGTGTACGTCGTCCCCGGCGGGATCGCGGCCGACGCCGGGGAGTTCGTCATCCCCTTGCCCGCCACCGTGTGGTCGGTCTGCCCGTCGTTGCGCCACGTGACGGTCTCGCCCTTGGCGATGGTGATGGTCTCCGGCTGGAAGTCGTTGTCCTGGATGGCGACGGTGACCCCCGGCCCGGCCGCGGGATTCGCGTTGCGGGTGGGCGTGGGCGCCGTCGCGGCGGTCTCGTCATCGCCGCCTCCGCACGCGGCGAGCGCGAGGGCGGCGAGAAGTGGGGCAGCACGGCGCATGCGCGGGACCGTACCGCGCTGAGCGTCCGATCGCCGTCGCTCTGACGACGGTGATCAGACGTTCGCCGGCACGATGACCGGCGGGTGGTCGGACAGCGGACCGCGGGGCGGGACCTCGCGGCGGCCCGTGGCCTCCACACCGCGGCCGAGGACATGGTCGACGCCGCGCCCGCCGAGGTGGTGGAAACCCTCGATCGCCGGGTCCTCGACGTTGCAGTCGCCGCCGAGGATCGCCGGCGCGGCCCCGGCCCACTCGCGCACGGCGGCGCCGGCCCGGGCGAGGTCCTTCCGGGTCTCGCTGTGCGGACGCACCTGCGCATGGATGTTCGCCACCCACAGCCCGCCGTCGAGACGCACGCCGTGGACGACCCGGCGCTCCGGGCGCCAGCGCAGCCGCAGCCGCCGGTGCTCCACGATGCGCGAGCCGCGCACGAGGATCGCGTTGCACCCGCCGCCGCCGGACTTGATCACGTCCGGCCACCGCACGGCCGCCCAGCGGCGCAGCGGCAGCAGCTCGTTGCGCGACGTCAGCGCCATCCGCGCGCTCGCCCCGCACGCCCGCCCGAGGGGCGCCGGCCACCACGGCGGCACCTCCTGCAGCAACGCGACGTCCCAGTCCCAGCCGGCGAGCGCCTCGGCGAACTGTTCGAACAGGTCACGCCCGGCCGGCGGCTCGGCGCGGCCGTGGTAGAGGTTCCAGGTCAGGATCCGCATCCGGTGTCTATCCTCTCGCGCTTGCCGCGCCACCTGCTCACCGGACTGGAACTCGGCCCCGACGACCTCGGCGAGGTCCTTGAGCGCGCCGTCGCGCTGAAGGCCGCGCCGCACGCGTCCCGCGCGCTGGAGGGCCGCTCGGTCGCGCTCATCTTCCAGAAGCCGTCGACCCGCACCCGTCTGAGCTTCGAGGCCGGCATCGTCGAGCTCGGCGGCCACCCGATGCTGCTGCGCCCCGACGAGATGCAGCTCTCGCGCGGCGAGTCCGTGAGGGACACCGCCCTCGTCCTGTCGCGGCACGTCGCCGCGGTCGGCGTGCGCACCGGGCCGGACGCGCTGCTCGAGGAGCTCGCCGAGCACGCCTCGATCCCCGTCTTCAACATGCTCACCGCCGGGCACCACCCGTGTCAGGCCGTCGCGGATCTCCTCACGCTCAAGGAGGAGTTCGGCGCGCTCGACGGGCTGAAGCTCGCCTACGTCGGCGACGGCAACAACGTCGCGCGGTCGCTCGTGCTCATCGGGCAGCTCGCCGGGGTGGAGGTCGCCGTCGCCTCGCCCGCCGGCTACACGCTGACCGACGCGCCTGGCGCGATCCTCACCGAGGATCCGGCCGAGGCCGTCGCCGGCGCCCACGCGGTGTACACCGACGTGTGGGTCTCGATGGGCGACGAGGACACCGCCGACGCACGCCGCGAGGCCCTCGCGCCGTACCGGATCGACGACGCCCTGCTCGCGAAGGCGGCCCCGGGCGCCATCGCGCTGCACTGCCTGCCGGCCCACCCGGGCGAGGAGATCACCACGGACGTCCTCTACGGCGAGCGCCAGCGCATCTGGGACCAGGCCGAGAATCGGCGGCACGCGCAGAAGGCCCTGTTGGAGTGGCTCGTTCCAGCGGGCTGACGTCGCACCCGAAGTGGGTATGGTCCGGCAGGTGACGCAGCCGCGGAAAACGCCCGCCCGGCGCACCGAGGAGGACGGCGGGCTGAAGGAGGCCGTGACGAAGGGCGTCGCGGTGCCCTTCGATCGCCTGCAGGAGGCGCTCGACGACGCCGTCCGCCGCGGGCGGATGCAGCGGCGCGACGCCGAGGAGCTCGCCGCGCGCCTGCTGGCGACCGTCGGCGGTGCCGCCCAGGAGCTCGTCGGCAACGTCGTCCGCGGGCTAGGTGGCGAAGGATCGTCCACCGGCGCCCTGCCGATCGACGACTACGAGACCCTGACCGCCGCGCAGGTCACCCAGAAGCTCGACGCGCTCACCGAGGCGCAGCTGCGGCGGGTCCGCGATCACGAGGTGCACCACGCCAACCGCGTGTCCGTGCTCCGCGCGATCGACAAGCAGCTCGGCTGATCTCCTACCGTGATGGGTCGCATGTCGGCCCCCGTGAACACCTCAGCGCGCCCCGAGCGCGGCCAAGAGCTCGAACTGACGATCGACGATCTCGCCTTCGGCGGCAACGGCGTCGCGCGCCTCGAGGGCTACGTGCTGTTCGTCCAGGGCGCGATCCCCGGCGACAAGGTCCGCGCGGTGGTCACGAAGCGCAAGCGCCACTACGGCGAAGCGCGCACGGTCGAGCTCATCAGCGGCGGGCCGGACCGGATCGCCCCGATCGCCGACCACCCGGGCGCGCCCTGGCAGATCCTCACGCACGCCAAGCAGCTGGAGATCAAGCAGGCGCAGGTCGAGGACGCGCTCACGCGGATCGGCAAGCTCTCCGGCTTCGAGATGCAGGAGATCGTCCCGGCCGTCGAGCCGTGGCGGTATCGCAACAAGCTCGAGTACTCGTTCGGCGCGGACCCCGAGGGCGAACTGGTCTGCGGCTTCCACGCGCCCGGCTCGTGGGAGACGATCGTCGGGCTCGACGACTGCCTGCTGGCCTCCGAGGCGGGCAACCGGGTCCGCGAGCAGGTGCTCGCGTGGGCGCGCGAGCAGGGGCTCAGCCCCTTCGACCGCCGCACCCACACGGGCCTGCTGCGCAACCTCGTGGTCCGCGAGGGGCGGCGCACCGGGGAGCTGCAGGCGCGGCTCGTCGTCGCCGACGGGGACGAAGCCGAGCGGATCGACACCGACAGCCTGCATCGTGCGGTCGAGGCCGACGCGATCATGATCACCCGCACCGATGCGCTGGGCGAGACCACGGCCGGCGGCGACACTGAGATCGTCATCGGCCCGCCGAAGCTCACTGAGGAGCTGTGCGGCCTGACGTTCGGCATCTCGCCGACGGCGTTCTTCCAGACGAACACGGAGATGGCTGAGCGGCTGTACGGCGTCGCCGCCGATGTCGCGGACCTCCAGGGCTGGGAGCGCGTCTACGACCTCTTCTGCGGGATCGGGACGGTCGGCCTCTCGCTGGCGCAGCGCGCCGGAGAGATCTGGGGCATCGAGATCGTCGAGGAGGCCGTCGCCGACGCGATCGAGAACGCCCGCCGCAACGACGTCTCGAACGCGAAGTTCTTCGCCGGCGACGTGCGGCTGGCGCTGCGCGATCTCGTCGAGCGCGCGTCGCGCCCGGACGTCGTCGTCGTGGACCCGCCCCGCGCGGGCCTGTCGCAGAAGGTCGTGCGGCGGATCATCGAGGCGAACCCGAAGCGGGTCGTCTACATCAGCTGCAACCCGACGACGCTCGCGCCGAACGCCGCGCAGCTCGTCGAGGCCGGGTACGTGCTGCGGCGCGTGCGGCCGGTCGACATGTTCCCGCAGACGCCGCACATCGAGTGCGTCGCGCTGCTGGAGCGCGGCTGACCCTCAGCGCCCCGCCGACGGCATGTCGCGCAGCATCGAGCCCTCGCCCGCGGCGATGAGGCCGCGGTCGCCCACGGCGGCCAGGCGCATGCTGCACGGCTTCTGCGGCCCGACGCCGCCGAGCGCGCCGACCACCGCCTGCAGCTCGAGCGACGGCGTCGTGAGCAGCGGGTTCTGATCCTCCTGCGGGTACTCAAAGAGCGTGTCCGGATGCTTCTTCGTCGCGTCGATGAGGAGCTGCAGCTTGGGCTGGATCGCCTCCTCCTGCACCCGGGTCAGCGGCCCGCGCTGGCAGGCGCCGAGGATCGCGATCGACGCCGCCGCGAGCTTCGAGCCCTCGGACTTCGGCAGCTGCTTCGGGACGCCGGGCGTCCCGCAGCCGGCCAGGAGCGCCGCCGCGGCGAGCGCGCCGGCGGCGCGGCGGGTCCTCACGCGCCGAGCTCCGCGCGCAGCTCGGCCAGCTCCCGGCGCAGCGCGGCGACCTCGGCTTCGAGGCGATCGAGGCGATCGTCGTCGACGGGTGCGGGAGCCGGAGCCGGAGCGGGCGCCTGCGCGACCGCGCGTACGTCGCCTTCCTCCTGCTCGCCGCCGAGCAGCTGGCGGTAGCGCTGCTCCTTCTGCCCCGGCCGGCGCTCGAGCAGCTCCACGAGATCGCGCTCGATGAGGCCGTCGATCGTGGTGTGCAGATCGTCCTCCGACGCGAAGTCGTAGAGGCGCTGGGTGCGGGTGCGCAGCTCGTTGAACGTCTGCGGGCCGCGGAGCATCATCGGCGTGAGCACCGCGAGCTGCGCGGTGTCGAGCTCGAGGGCCTCGTCGAGGAGATGCCGGTACTTCGGCGCGCGGCTCGCGCTGGCCAGCCGGGTCCAGCGGCGCTGCGCGAGCCGCTGGAGCGCGTCGCGGATCGTCGCGTCGTCGTAGTCGACGACCGGCTCGCGGCTCGTCGTCTGGTTGCAGGCCGCGCGCAGCGCATTGAGCGTGAGCGGGTAGACGTCCGGGGTCGTGCGCTGCTTCTCCAAGAGGCAGCCGAGCACCCGGATCTCGACGGCATCGGGCTCCATGCCCGCGAACGGTAGCGGGGCGGCACGGCGGTGCAGCGGGCCGGCGCCGTCATCATGACCGGCGCCGGCCGCTGGAGCGCATCGCCATCCTGGGGAGACGGCGTGCAGGCCGGGGGTCTGGGGTGCGACCCCGGCGGCATGAGCCGGGCCGGGTTCCCCCGGCCCGGAATTCCTGGACAAGCCTCGCTGACCGGTCGGGCCGGGGATACGGCCGGGGAGTCCCACTTCGCGGTGCGCGGGTTGGCCGCCCGGTCCAACCGGGATCCGCCGCGTAGACTCGCCGCCGTGCGTGCCGCCACCATCCGCGACGGTGAGATCGTCGTCGCCGACCATCCCGATCCCGAGCCCGGCGCCGGCGAGGTCCTCGTCCGCGTCGCGTCCGCCGCGCTGAACGGCGCCGACCTCCTGCAGCGCAAGGGGCGCTACCCGGCGCCGCCCGGCTCGCCGCAGGACATCCCCGGCCTCGAGCTCGCCGGCACCGTCGCCGCGCTCGGCCCGGGCGCGACCCGGTTCGCGGTCGGCGATCAGGTCATGGGCATCGTGGGCGGCGGCGGCCAGGCCGAGCTCGCGGTCGTCCACGAGCGCCAGCTCATGCCGGTGCCCGAGGGGCTTGACCTCGTCGTCGCCGGCGGCGTCCCCGAGGTCTTCACCACGGCGCACGACGCGATCTTCAGCCAGGCCGGCCTGCGTCCCGGTGAGCGGCTGCTCGTCCACGGCGCGGCGGGCGGCGTGGGCACGGCCGCCATCCAGCTCGGCCGTCGCACCGGCGCCCGCGTCACGGCGACCGTGCGCAACCCGGATCTCCGCGACGCGGTGGCGAATCTCGGGGCGGCATCGGTCCTCGACCCCGAGGGCTTCGAGGAGCACGGGCCGTTCGACGTCATCCTCGAGCTCGTCGGCGCCCCGAACCTCGGCGCGAACGTCAAAGCGCTGCACACCGACGGGCGCATCGTCGTGATCGGCGTGGGCGCCGGCTTCAAGGGCGAGCTGAATCTCGTCGCGCTCATGGGCAAGCGCGGCGCGATCATGGGCTCCACGCTGCGCGCGCGCCCGCTGGAGGAGAAGGCGCTGACGGCCCGACGGATGGAGACCGAGGTCCTGCCCGGCTTCACCGACGGGTCGCTGACCGTGCCGGTGGCGGCGACGTTCGCGCTCGACGAGGTCGCCGCGGCCTACGACCGCTTCGCGGCCGGCGGCAAGCTCGGCAAGATCGTCGTGACCTTCTAGTCGGCCTCGACCGCGTCGATCTCGTCCGCGGGGACGAGATCGGCGGCGTGGACCGAGCACAGCGCGGCACCGCCGGTCTCCAGGGCGACCTGCAGCTCGGCGTCGGTGAGCTTGGCCCCGCAGACCTCACAGCGGTCGCCGGTCTTCTCGAGTGTCTGCTCCTCAAGGTCCATGGCGTCAGCCTACCCCCGCAAGGAGGCGCGCAACACCGGGACTAGTACGGAGGCAGATCCGCGTACCAGTCCCCGAGCACGCGGAACGCCGACCAGAACGCGCGCTTGGCGTCCTCCTCGTCGAGCGATCCGTCGATGTCCGGGGTGAACAGCAGGTCACAGGACGGCGTGAGCTGCTGGACCTCGCCGGGGCGCGCCGCAACGCTGCGCGCCAGCGGGAACTGCAGCTCGTTGACGACCTCCAGCGCGTACTGGCCCATGACCACGAGCATCTTCGGCTGGACGATCGCGAACTCCTCGGCCAGGCGGCCGACGCACTTCGGGTCGGCGAGCGAGGCGTCGCCGACCGGGCACTTCACGCACAGCGTCCCGTACACCGCGAGCGGGTCGATCTGCAGCCGCTTGAGCGACTTCATGAGCGCGTTGCCGGCGCGCCCGTAGAACGCGACGCCCTCCTCGACTTCGCTCGGCACCGCCTCGTGCTTGACGAGCATGATGTCGGCCTGCGGGTGCCCCGACCCGACCACGGGCATCACGCCGCCACGCGGGCAGGTGTGACAGCCCTGGATGTCTCGGGTGAGCTGGTTGATCTCGCGGATCGCGCGCTCGAGGTACTTCTCCCGAATCTCGTCGTCCGTGATCCGCACGGACTCGGGGTTTGACGGAGGGTGCGGTTCCTCCTGCCGCTGCATCAGCCGTTGCGCGTGGCCCGCTTGACGCGCCGCGCCTTGCGCGCCCTGCGGGCGGCGGGCGGTGTCGCCTTGGTCTCGAGGAACTTCAGCGCCTGGACGTACAGCAGGGTGCCGGGCTTCGTGATGATCTGATTCGAGCGCAGGGAGGCGAGAAACTCCTCCGGGCCGTCGAAGTCGGGCATCCGGTTGCGCACGGTGCCCAGCCCGGCGGCGACGTGGCTGTCGCTCCCCGCCGCCGCGGGGATGCGGTACTTCTCGGCGAACCGCTGGGCCTCCTCGTTGAACGCCCCGATCGCCACGCGCGGGTTGTAGACCTCGATGAGGTCGATGTCGTCGACGACATCGAGGAGGTGCTCGTAGTCGGGCACCGCGTGCATGCGGTCGAACGGGTGCGGGACGTAGACGAGGCCACCCTGGCGCTTGATCTCGGCGATCGTCTCCTGCAGCGTCATGCCGCGCGGGATCTTCTCGGTGATGAACAGGCCGATGACCTCGCCCTGCTCCTTCGTCTTGACCTCTTCGGCCACGATGACCTTCACGCCGTAGTCGGCGGCCTTCGCCGCGGCGTCGAGCGCGCCGGAAACCTCGTTGTGGTCGGTCACGGCGATCGCGCCCAGCCCCTGGTCGCGCGCGGTGGCGAGCAGCACCTCGACCGGCGTGGCGCAGTCCCCGGAGTGGTCGGTGTGCATGTGCAGGTCGACGTCGATCGCCGGGCGGCCCGCCACCCGCTTGCGCGCGGCGGGATCGGTGCGATCGCCGTGGCGGCGGGCGACGAGCTCCTCGTAGACCTCGTCGAGCCGGCCGGCGACCTTGCCGTAGGGCAGCTCGTCGGCGCGGGCGGCGTCGCCGGCGGCGCGCAGGCGGCCGCGCAGCTGCGTGTCGCCGATGAGCCGGTCGAGCTGCGCGGCGAGCAGGTCGGGCTCGCGGGGGGTGAACAGCAGGCCGCGGTCGCCGTCGCCGAGGAGCTCCTCGTAGACGGGGATCTCCGAGGCCAGCGGCACCGCGCCGGCGCCGAGCGCGGCGAGGATGAGGTCGGGGGCGGGGCGCGCGCCCTCGGAGGCCAGGACGACGATGTCGGCCTCGCGCACGGCGCTCGCCGCGCCCTCGCCGGCGGGCGCGACGACCTCGACCCGCGCGCGCAGGTCCGCGCGCAGCGGCGTGGACGAGGACAGCCCGCGGCTGCTGACGACCGTCACCTCCCAGCTGCCGTCCGGATCCAGCCGCCGGATCCCGCGGATGAAGGCGCGCAGGGCGGCGCGCTCCTCGGCGTCGACGAACACGATCCGCGCCGGGCCGATCCGGGTGGGTCCGGCCGCGGGCACCGCGGCGCCCGGGCCGAGCACGCGGTACGGGGCGGGGAAGAACCGGTCCATGAGCTTCGCTGTCTCACCGAACGACGCCAGCCGCACGTCGAGCCGCCCGAAGACGAGCTCGACGACCTTGCGCGCGAGCTGCGTCGAGACCAGCCGCTCGCTCGGCGCATGGAACGTCCCGACGTTCAGCGCCCGGGAATGGCGCAGCGCCGCCGAGGAGACCGACGGCGCAAACGGCTCGTGGACGTGGCAGACGTCGAGCGCGAGCGTCTCGTGCAGCTGCTCCACCGCGCGGGTGACGTCGACGGGGACCGCCGCGCGACGGCGGCCCGCCGTGACCTCCGGCAGCAGCTCGCCGATCGCGATCGCACGGGGCGCCTCGCCGGGGGCGGGCAGCAGCGACGCGGGGTCGCCCCGCAGCGACTTGCGGTCGGCACGGACGCGGGCGCTGTCCCGGGTGGGAGCGACGACGAGGACGCGGTGCCCGAGCTGCGCCAGCTCCGCCGTCACGGCGGCGACGTGGCGGTTGACCGGGTGCGCGGTGTCCTCCCACGCGTACGGCGTGACGTGGGCGATGGCCAGGGGGCTGCTCACGGAGAAGGAGGCTACGTCACTCGGAGAAGAGTCCACATCTGGCCCGCCCGCTGATCAGCGAGCGCCCAGCCGCCGAAAACTGAGACATGATGAGCCCGGCCCCCGATTCCCTCCACGACGCGATCCGCTCAGCCATCGCGCGCTCCTCGGCGCTCGGCGAGCCGGCCTCGGTGCTCGTGATCGGGCTTGAGGACGCCGAGCCGCAGGCGGCCGCCGACGTGCTCGCCGCCAACCTGCGCGCCGCGGATGTCATCGAGCCGATGGGCGACGGCACCTACGCGGTCGTCCTCTTCGGGATCAGCCGCCTGGCGTCCTGCTCGGTCGCCGAGCGTCTCGAGCGCCGGATCGCGCCGATCGTCACGGGCCCGAGCCACTCGCGCGTCGGCATGACGCTCATCGGGCCGTGGGAGCGCCGCGACGCCGAGCGGATCCTCGCCGGCGCCTGGGCCGACCTGCGCGAGCGCCACACGGCAACCTGGGCCGAGCTCGTCGCCGCCTAATCGGGCAGCGCCGCCATCCGGACGCGGCTGTTCGCGCGCCCCCAGGCGAAGAAGATCGTCAGCCCGATCGCCAGCCACACGAAGAGGCGGATCCACGTCGCGACGGGCAGCATCACGATGAGCGCGACGGAGAAGACGATCGCGACGCCCGCGACGAGTGGCAGCGCCGGCACGCGGAACGGTCGTTCGAGCTCCGGGCGGTTGCGCCGCAGGGCGACGACCGCGCTGGAGACGATCACGAATGCGAAGAGCGTCCCGATGGAGACGAGGTTTGTCAGCGCGGCGATCGGCACGAAGCCTGCGATGAGCGCGCCGCCGAGGGCGCACACCGTCGTCGCGACGACCGGAGTCTGCCGCGTGCCGCTGACCTTGCCCAGGGCGTCGGGCAGCAGGCCGTCGGACGCCATCCGCATGAGGATGCGCGTCTGGCCGTAGAAGACGACCATGATCGTCGCCGCGAGGCCGACGACCGCCGACAGCGACACGATGGAGTCGAACCACGCCAGCGACGGGCCTGCGGCGTGGATCGCGGCGCTCAGCGGGTCGGCGACATCGAGCGCCTTGTAGCTGACCATGCCGGTCATGACCGTGGCGATCGCGACGTACAGCGCTGTGGAGATCGCGACGGTCGCCAGCAGGCCCAGGGGGATCGTCTTCTTCGGGTTGCGCGCTTCCGCCGCGGCGGTGGAGACGGCGTCGAAGCCGATGTAGGCGAAGAACACGACACCCGCTGCGCGCAGCACGCCGCTCCAGCCGTAGTCGCCGAAGCCGCCCTCGTTCAGCGGGACGAACGGCTTCCAGTTGGCGTCCTTGATGAACCAGGCGCCGATGAGGATGAACGCGACGAGCACGCCGAGCTTCAGGGCGACGAGCCCGTTGTTCGCCTTCGCCGACTCACGCATGCCGAATGCCAGCAGGCCGCACATGCTCAGCACGATGAGGACGGCGGGGAGGTTGACGATCCCCGGGTCCTTGCCGAACGGCGCGGTGGTCAGCGCGTGGGGCACGGTGATGCCGATGCTGTCGAGCAGGCTGACGAAATAGCCGGACCAGCCGACCGCCACGGTCGACGCCCCGAAGAGGTACTCGAGCAGGAGATCCCAGCCGATGACCCAGGCCAGCAGCGTCCCGAACGACGCGAACGCGTAGGAGTACGTGCTGCCCGCGGCTGGGATCATCGCCGCCATCTCGGCGTAGCAGAGCGAGGTGGCCGCGGCGGCGATGCCGGCGAGGATGAAGCTGATGACGACGGCGGGCCCCGCGTACTGGCTGGCGGCCACGCCGGTCGTGACGAAGATGCCGGCGCCGACGACCGCGGCGACGCCCAGCGCGGTGAGGCTGACGAAGCCCACGGCGCCGCTGTCGAGGCGCTCGCGGTCGGCGCGCGCCTGGCTGAGGATCGCGTCCAGGTTGCTGCGGCCGGCGGCGGGGGGAGCGCTCACGTCCCCTCTTGTCGTCAGATCCGGTGTCCCGGTTGAGCGGTGCAGTCCGTGATTCCCCGGTATCCGGTCCCGTATGGAGGCCGGTTGTGCGGCCCGGCCCCGCGGACGACCCTGTGGACATGACCCCCACGCAGCGCGTCACCCTCGGCCCGGACGAGGGCTCCGTCGTCGTCCGGACCTCGAAGGAGGGGCCGATGGCGAAGGTCGCGCACGACCTCGTGATCGAGGCGACGTCCTGGCAGGCGACGGTCGACCTGGGCGGGGAGCCGCCCGTGCGCGCGGTCGCGCTCGAGGTCGATCCACACTCGCTCGTCGTGCGTGACGGTGTCGGCGGCGTCAAGCCGCTCAGCGACGATGACCGCGGCCGCATCAGCTCGACGATCGACGCGAAGGTGCTGCACGGCCAGGCGATCTCGTTTCGCTCGGACCGGATCCTGGGCGACGGGCCCACACTGGTGGTGGAGGGCGCTCTGACCCTCGCCGGGCAGACGCATCCGCTGCGGGCGACGCTCGAGGTCGACGGCGACGGGGCGATCCGCGGCACGATCCCGGTCACCCAGACGGCGTGGGGCATCACGCCGCACAGCGCGATGATGGGCCAGCTGCGCGTCGGCGACGACGTCGAGGTGGTCGTCGAGGCGCGTCTGCCGGTCGCCTGAGCGCGGAACGGTACGTTTGTCCCGGTGAGCGGGAAGAACGTCACCGTCCGCGAGGCGACCCCCGGCGACGCCGACGACCTCGGCCGGCTGCTGCACGACTTCAGCGTCGAGTACGACGACGAGACACCCGGCGCCGCGGCGTTCGCCGCCCGGCTGCGGGAGCTGCTCGCCGGCGATGAGACCGCCGCCGTCGTGGCCGGCCACGGCCCCGACGGCTTCGCCATCGTCCGCTTCCGCCCCTCGCTCTACACCCCGGCGAACGAGTGCTACCTCGCCGAGCTCTACGTCGTTCCCGCCCTGCGCGGCAACGGGATCGGCCGGGCGATCATGGACGCGGTCCTCGATCTCGCGCGGGCGCACGGCTGCGACCACATCGACCTGGGCACGAGCGTCGACGACGTCGCGGCGCGTGCGCTCTACGAGCGGATGGGCTTCACGAACCGCGAAGGCGGGCCGGACGGGCCGTCGATGCTCTACTACGAGCGCGAGCTCTGAGAACGACGACGGCCCGCCGAAGCGGGCCGTCGAAACAGCTGAGGCTGAAGCGCCGAGCGCTAGGACTTCGAGGCGGCGGCCTTCTTGGCCGGGGCCTTCTTCTTCGCGGCGGCGGCCTTCTTGACCACCTTCGCGATCGTGTCGTCCTTCTTGTTCTTCGCGATGAACTTCTCGGTGTCCTGACGCGCGAGGTCGTCCGGACGCTGGTTCTTCGGCGACTTCATGAGGTACGACGACGGGCCGTCGATCTGGCCGCCGATGCCGTTGTTCAGCGCGAGCTTGCAGCAGCGCACGGCGTCGGTGACGATGCCCGCCGAGTTCGGCGAGTCCCACACCTCGAGCTTGAGCTCGGCCATGAGCGGCACGCCGCCGAACGCCTTGCCCTCGAGGCGGATGTGCGCCCACTTGCGGTCGGTGAGCCACGGCACGTAGTCCGACGGGCCGACGTGGACGTCCTTCTCCGGGAGCTCGACGCCCGCGATCGACGTGACCGCCTGCGTCTTGGAGATCTTCTTGGACTCCAGGCGCTCGCGCTCGAGCATGTTGTAGAAGTCCATGTTGCCGCCGACGTTCAGCTGCGACGTGCGCTGCAGCTCGACGCCGCGGTCGTGGAACAGGCGCGCCAGCTGGCGGTGGACGATCGTCGCGCCGACCTGCGACTTGATGTCGTCACCGACGATCGGCAGCTTCGCCTTCTTGAAGCGCTTGTCCCAGTAGTCGCTCGAGGCGATGAACACCGGGATGCAGTTGACGAAGCCACAGCCGGCCTCGATGACCTTCTCCACGTACCACTTGGTCGCCTCCTCGGAGCCGACCGGCAGGTAGGAGACGACGACGTCGGTCTTCGTGTCCTTGAGGATCTGCACGATGTCGTCGGTCTCACCCGGCGCCTTCGTGACCTTCTCCTTGAGGTACTTGCCGAGGCCGTCGTGCGTCATGCCGCGGTAGACGGGCGCGCCGATCGACTTCGGGACCTTGTTCGTGAACTTGATCGTGTCGTTCGGGTCCGCCCAGATCGCCTGCGCGAGGTCCTTGCCGACCTTCGTCTTGTTGATGTCGAAGGCGCAGGTGAACTCGATGTCACGGACGTGGTAGCCGCCGAGGTCGACGTGCATCAGGCCGGGGACGGCCTCATCCGGGTTGGCGTCCTGGTAGTGGTAGACGCCCTGCACGAAGCTGTTCGCGCAGTTGCCCACGCCGATGATCGCGACGCGGACCTTGTCGTGCTGGTAGCGGCCCGAGCCGTTCGTGTCACTCATGCTGTCTGGGGGGTTTCCCTTCTGCGAAGTTTGGGGGAGGCGGCCCTCGCCAGACAAGGCGACCGGGCCAGTTGATACGGACCCCGCAAGCGGTGTCCGGTTACACCTGGGTCACACGGCGTCGTCGGTGACCGGCCGGTTGAGCTGGGTCCGCACGTGGAAGATGCGCTGCAGGAACGTGATCGTCCCGAGCACCGCAAGTACGTACACCGCGACCTCCAGAGCCTCATCGACGCCGATGCCGAAGAGGAGGATGCCCGCGGAGAGGATCGCCACCCGCGCCGCGCGGTTGCCGAACCCGACCTTGCACTCCACGCCGAGAGCCTCAGCGCGAGCACGAGTGTACGAGACCATGAGCGAGGCCACCGCGGCCACGACGACGCCGAACACGGCGAGCTCGTTGGTCTCCGAGGCGAAGTAGATGCCGATCGCGGCGAGCATCAGGCCCTCCTCGATGCGGTCGAGCGTCGAGTCGAGGAACGCGCCGAAGGGCGTGCCCTTACCGCTCATCCGGGAGTAGCGCCCGTCGAGCGTGTCGCAGACCGAGCCGACGATGAAGGCGATCCCGCCGAGGATCCACATCTCCTGCCAGACGAGCACGGCAGCGACGAGGCAGAGCAGGAGGCCCGTGAGGCTGATGGCGTTCGGGGTCAGGCGCGACTCGATGAGCTTGTTGCGCATCGTGTCGTTCATGCGCAGGGGGCGGCGCGCGCCGTCGGCGGGGGTGGACATGAGGCGAAGACTAGGCCGCGGCGGGTTCGCGTGCCGGAGCACCGAGGGGCGCCAGGTCGGCGTCCTCGTCGGCGTCGGGCAGTCCGCGGAACGCCCAGACGGGACGCGTCTGGGCCATGAGCAGCGCGACGAGCGCGCCGATCCCCGCGGTGCAGGCGCCGAGGAAGGCGTCGGCGAGGAAGTGGTTGGCGGTCACGACAATGACGAACGTGACGAGGAACGGGTACAGCGACCAGAAGACCTTGACGGCCCGGCGCTTGGCCAGCAGCGCGAGCGGCCAGCCGATCATGAGCGCGAAACCGACGTGCATCGACGGGACGGCCGCGTACGGGTTGAACAGCGCGTTGACCGTCACGCTGTCCTGCGGGATCCCCGTGAACTCCTCGACGCTGTCGTGGAAGCCCCACTCGGGGAAGAAGCGCGGCGGCGCGGCCGGGTAGACGACGTAGCCGATGAGCGCGATGAAGAACGCCGTGAGGAACATGTTCCGCACGAAGTAGAAGCTCTTGTTGCGGAAGAGGTAGATCCAGATCAGGCAGCTCAGCGTGACCGTGGTCTGCGCGTTGATGTAGATCCAGCTCGCCGCGTCCTGCAGCCACTGCTCGCCGGCGACGAGCGCCTGGACGCTCGGCTCGACGAACACGTCGAGCGAGCGCTCGACGTCGATGAGGTGGCGCGCGTTCTCGAACGCGGTCGCCGCGGCATCAGGCGTGTTGACCCACCCGCGGGTGTAGCGGTAGGCGTAATACGCGGCGGCGAAGAGCAGGAGCTGGCGAGCCAGATCGAGATAGCCCTGCGGAAACAGCCGCGCCTGGATGCGGACGCGGGGGGACATGGCGCGCAGGGATGTTAACCGCTCGTAACCGGGGAATGGGGGTCGCCGTGCATCGCTTTCCCCGGAAGACGAGCCGTGAGAGCGTGAAACGCGCGCGCAGCGTGACGATTCCGGGCCGGCTCGCGCGGATCGTCGTCCATCCGCCGCGGGCGGGCGCGACGCAGGCCCGGCCGCGGGTGATCGTCCAGTACGGCGTCCATCGGACCCGCACGAGCGCGGTGCCCGGCGCCCGCATCCGGACGGTCACGGTCTCCGGCCCGAGACGGACGACCTCCGCGCCGCGGGCGACGTCCCGGCGGCCGCGCACCTCGTACACGCGCCAGTCCCGGGCGCGCCAGACGGGCCGCAGCCACGCCGGGCGCGACGCGATCACCCGCGCCTCCGCGCGCGCCGACGGGTCCAGGGGGACGTCGGGGACGGCCACGAACCGCACGCCCTGCTGCAGCAGCCAGCGCCGGTAGTCGTCCGCGGTCAGCCGGTGGGCCCGATCGCCGTGGAAGAGCCCGTTGTACTTGACGTCGAGCTGGGTCTCCCATCCGCGGGCGAGCGGGAACTCCCGCGCGACGTTCACGGCCTCCCAGTGCAGGCGGGTGAACGGGATCTCCACCCGGTCGCTCGCGTCGGCCTGCGCCTCGAGGAAGCCGAGCAGCGGCTGGAAGTACGCCGGGTCGGCGCTCGGATCCGTCGCGCCCTTGAAGGTCTCGCGCACCGGGGCGTACCACTGCCAGACCAGCAGCGGCACGGCGGCCAGCGCGAGCGTGCGGGCGGGGATCCGGCCGAGCGCGACAGCCACGAGCACGGGCCCGGCGAACATCGCGCCGAGGCGGCTGGCGTTGCCGCCCATCGGGGAGGCGACGACGAACGCGAGCGCGGCCGAGGCGACGTAGAGCAGCGCGACGGTGCGGATCGTCCGCTCGTCGGCGGGCACCAGCCGGACGATCAGCGCGCTGACGGCCGCGATCGCGAGCAGCGCTCCGGCGCTGAACGGCTGGGCGCCGCCTTCGGGGAATGCCACCGCCAGGGCGAGCGCCGGCCCCATCGCCGCGGCGGCCACCGCGAGACCGAGGCGCCGCCGGTGCGCCAGCCAGTCGGCGACCCCGCACATCGCCAGGAACAGGCCTGCAACCGGGCTGGCGAGGGTGCAGCCGACCGCGAGCGCGAGGGCGAGCCGCGGACGGCCGCGCTGCGCGGCCAGGACGCACGCGAGGCCGACCGTCACGCCGAGGCCGAACGTCAGCCGCCCGATGAAGAGGTCGGTCGCCGTGGCCGCGGCGAACCACACCGCCGCCCAGCGCGCGGCCGCCGGGGTGTCGGCGTGGCGCCGGATGATCGCGGCGAAGAGCGCTGCCGACGCCACCGCGGCGATGGCGCCCACCAGGCGCGGCCCGAAGAGCGCGCCGAGGGGCGGGAAGAGGATCGAGTACCCGGGTGTGTGGTGGCCGCCGAACCAGAAGCCGTTCCACACCGTGAACCCCTCCCGGGCGAACAGGTCTGTCCGATATGCCTGCGCAGCAAGATCGGGTGTCGGCGGGCCGAGCGCCAGCCACAGCAGGGCAAGGGCGGCGGCGAGCAGCACGGGAAGCAACGCCGGGCGGGCCATGGCGCCCCGGAAGGTAGGGCGTCTGCGGCGCCCGAGGGTGAACGTCCTGTTGCCGATCGGTCTACCCGCAGCGCGATCCGGTCAGCGCCGTCTGCAGCCGGATCCGCCCCGGCGCCATGATCTTCAGCGTGACCATGCCGTCGCGCGCGGCTTCCACGCACGCCCGGCCCTCGGTCACCCGCCACCACCGGGTGTGCCGGACACGCACCCGCGCCAGGCCCGGCCGTGTCGCCACGAGCGTCACCGACTGCATGCCGTACGCGACGACGCGCGCTGCGCCGGTCGCTATCGGCGGCGCCCCGCGGACCTCGAACACCCGCCAGTCCTTCGACCGCCAGACCTCGCGCAGCCACGAGGGCGGCCGGCGCAGCAGCCGGGCCTCGGCTTCGGCACGGGGATCGAGCGGCGCGTCGGGCAGGGCGACGAACCGCACCGCGCGGGCGCCGAGCCACCGGCGGTACGCGGCCGGGTCGAGCGTGTCCTCGTAGAGGAAGGGCGCATCGCCGCGGTCAAGCTGGCGCTCCCAGCCGCGCGCCAGCGGCACGGAGCGCGCGACGTACAGCGCTTCGCCCTTGTCGGCCGTCGGGACGACCTCCACCCGGAATGGCCCGCCGTCCTGCTGGTCGAGGAACCCCACGAGCGGGGCGTGGAAGGACGGGCGCAGCGCGGGATCGCGGATCCCGCGCACGAAGTCGGAGACCGGGGGGAACAGCGCCCACCACAGCAGTGGAACGGCCCACCAGGCGATCGGCCGCTCACGTCGACCGGCCAGCCCGAGCGCGAGGATCGGCCCGGCAAACAGGCCGCCCAGCCGCGTCGCGTTGCCCCCGACCGCGGTCGGCAGCGCGAACGCGAGGACAAGCAGCACCGCGTAGAGCGCGACGCCGATCCGCAGCGTCCTCTCCTCGTGCGGCAGCAGGACCCCGAGCAGCACACAGGCCGCCAGCGCGGGCCAGAACGCCCCGGGCGCAAACGGGAACGTCCCGCCCTCGCCGAACAGCACGTTGAGCACGAGGATGGGCGCGAGCGCCGCCGCAGCCAGCGCCGCGCCGGCGGCCCAACGCCGGGTCGCCAGTCCCCAGGCGACGGCGCCCAGCGCGGCGAACAGCCCCGCGACCGGGCTTGCCAGCGCGCTGAGGGCGGCGAGCACGCCGGCGGCCACCCGGCGGTCCCGGGCCAGCGCGAGGGCGGCGCCGAGCGCGATCGCCATCCCGAGGAGGAACGTGATCCGCCCGGTCCACAGCGCCGCGACCGCGACGACGGCGAACCACACCGCCGCCAGGCGCCCGGCGTCTCCTCGGTGCAGCATGGCCAGGCGCTCGAACACGATCGCGGCCGCCACCACGGCCAGCGCGCCGGTGAGCCGCGCTCCGAGCAGGGCGCCCAGCGGCGGGTAGATCACGCTGTACGGCGGGAGCGTGTGCCCGGCGAACCACCCGCCGTCCCACAGCCACGCGCCGTCCTCACGCAGGATCTCCGCGCGGTAGAGCTGCGCGATGAGGTCGGCGCTGCGTGGGGCGAGGAGGACGTACACCGCGGCGCCGGCGACCGCGATGATCCACGCTGCGGGAATGCGCCTCATCGGCGCGGGAGGCTAGATCAGCGGGAGGCGAAGTCCGCCGTCACGGCGAGGCCGGGGCTCATGCCCATCGAGCCGTACCAGCGGCCGACGCCGATCTTCCGGAAGCGCGGGCGCATGAGCTGCGCACGGTGGCCCGGGGACTGCATCCACATCATCACGAGCGCGTCCGCGCGGTCGTTCAGGCCGTCGGGCAGCCACCCGACGGTCTCGCCGACGATGCCCCGCTTCGCGATGCTCGCCATGCGGACGCTGAACGGCGTGCCGTTGCCCCCGTCATGCGTGAGCTTGTCGTGCTTGAGCTGGTCGCGCGAGTGCCGGCTCGCCATCCGGGCGAGCTTGCGGCTGGAGCGCAGCGGCTGGAGGCCCTGCTCGTCCCGCAGTGCGTTGATCTTCGTCACGACCTCCTGCTCGAACGCGTCGTGGATCGACGCGGATGCGGAGGGTGCGGCCGCGAGCAGCAGCAGCGCGGGGAGGATCAGGACAGCAAGCAGCGGACGGAGTGAGGGCACGGCGTCTCCTTCGCTCGGAAGCGAGGTCGAAGAACGTATTCGAAGGAGGCTTCCCTGCCCCTGCCGCGGGGGAGACTAAACGAGTCGCGACGGATCTGGCAGTGCGGCGGACCCGGCGTCGCGCGTTCCCAGGAAGGCGCAGACCCGCGCGACGAGCGCCGGGTCGTCGCGCCACGGCCAGTGGCCGGCGCCCTCCACGAGCTCGAGCTCGGCGTCCCCGAGGGCAGCCGCGTAGCCGCTGGCGAAGCGCGTCTCGATGAACGGGTCGTCCGCGCCCCACAGGACGAGCGCCGGGGCGGTGATCGACCCCAGATCGGCGCCCGCCGCGGCCAGCTTCTCGGGCGGTGACGTGCGGTAGAGCTGCAGGATCGCGCGCTGGGTGCCCTGGTCGAAGTGCGCGAGGATCTCGTCGCGCAAGCCGGGCGCGGCGCCCCGCAGCGCGGCGCCCATCACCGGCTTGGCGCTCGCCAGGCCGATCGCGAACTCGCCGATCCCACGGGTCCGCCACAGCCGGGCGGCGCGGTGCCACGTGAAGCCGGGAAGGAACGGGACGGCGTTCATCACGACGAGGCGCTCGACCCGGGCGGGATCGCGCATCGCCCACAGCAGCCCGACCGCGCCCCAGTCGTGGACGACGAGCCGTACCCGGTCGACGCCCATGTGCTCGAGGAACCGGTCGACGAAGGCGGCGTAGCCCTCCATCGTGAAGTCGCCGTCGCCGCGCTTGCCGCTGCGCCCGAAGCCCGGCAGGTCGGGCGCGAGGCCGCCGCCGGCCTCCAGGAACGGCACCCAGTCGTCGCTGGAGGTCGGGACGCCGTGGAGGTAGAGGGTCGGCGTGCCGTCGAGCGCTCCGGCGCTGCGCCAGAACAGCGGCTGCCCGTCAAGGTCGTCGGTGTGCTCCTCCACCACTGGCGCGGAAGATACCCTCGCGCGCCGTGGGCACGCCGCACATCCTCTGTCTCGGTGAGGCGCTCGTCGACCTCGTCTGCGAGCGCCCGGTCACGCGCCTGGCCGACGCTGACGCGTTCGTCCCGCACCCCGGCGGCGCGACGGCGAACGTCGCGGTGGCGGCGGCGCGGGCCGGGGCCGCCGTGGCGCTCGCCGGCGGCGCGGGGGACGACGCCTGGGGCGTCTGGCTGCGCGAGCGGCTCCTCGCCGAGGGGGTCGGGCTCGACCACTTCCACGTGCGGGCCGGGCAGCAGACGGCGGTGGCGTTCGTCGCCGTCGACGATCGCGGGGAGCCGAGCTACGCGATCTACGGCGCGGGGATCGAGGCGGCGGTCGCGGCGCTCGGCGAGGAGGCCGAGCGCGCAGCGGCGGGCGCCGGGGCGTTCTTCTTCGCCTCGAACACGCTCGTCGGGGAGCCCGAGCGGATCATCACGCTGGCGGCGCGCCGGGCCGCGCTGCAGGCGGGCCGGCCTGTCGTCTTCGACCCGAACCTCCGCCTGCACCGCTGGCGCGATCCCGCCGCCGCGGCGGAGCTCGCGGCGGCATGCGTCGAGGACGCGTTCCTGTGCAAGTGCAACGCCGACGAGGCGGCGCGCATCACCGGCTGCGCCGAGCCGACCGACGCCGCGGCCGCCCTGCTGGAGCGCGGCGCGCGCTACGCGGTGGTCACGATCGGCGCGGCGGGCGCGGTGCTCGCCGGCCCCGGCGGGCTGCGCCACCGGGCCGCCGGGGTTCCCGCCGGCGTCATCTGCACGACCGGCGCCGGGGACGCCGTCGCCGGCACGCTCCTCGCGGCGCTGGCCGCCGCGGGCTTCGACGGCGATGTCCTGCCGGACGCGCTCGACGCGGCGATGGCCGCAGGCGCACGCGCCACCGAGTCGTGGGGCGCGCTTGGCTGAGCTGCCCACCGTCCCCCGCAAGGACTGGGTCCCGCCGAAGCCCGCCCGCGTCACGCGCGTCCGGGCGCGGCTGCGGGAGGTCTACGGCATCCCCGTGGTCCGGCCGCACGGCGACGCGATCGCCGAGCTCGTCCTCACGGTCCTGTCGCAGTCGACGAACGATCGCAACCGCGATGTCGCCTACCTGCGCCTGCGCGACCGGTTCGTGTCGTGGGACGCGGTGCGCGAGGCGCCGGTCGGGGAGATCGAGGAGGCGATCCGCCCCGGCGGGATCAGCAAGGTGAAGTCCAAGCGGATCAAGGACATCCTCGAGGCCATCGGGGATCCGCTCGACCTCACGTGGCTTGCAGACGCCACCGTCGCCGACGGGCAGGCGTACCTGTGCTCGCTTCCGGGCGTCGGGCGCAAGACGGCGGCGTGCGTCCTGCTGTTCAGCTTCGATCTGCGCGACGTGCCGGTCGACACCCACGTCTCGCGGGTCGGCACGCGGCTCGGCCTGCTCCGTCCCGGGGCCGGGTTCGACGAGCTGCACGACGCGATGCTCGCGCTGACCCCGCGCGGGGCGGAGTGGGAGCTGCACGTCAACCTCCTGCGCCACGGCCGGCGGACGTGCGCGGCGCAGCGGCCGCGGTGCGGTGAGTGTGCGCTGGCGCGGATGTGCCCGGCTCGGCTCGTGGTGCGCGCCGACCGCTGAGTGGGTAAGGATGGCGGAGTGCTCGCCGCTCACCCTCCGGCGATCGCCCGTGTCGAGCGTGTCCCGGCATGGGCATGGGTCGTCCTGCTCGCCGTCGTGGCCTTCGCCCTGCGCGCCGTTCTGCTGACGGATTCGCTGGCCGGCGACGAGCTGTTCGCCCGGTATGACGTGCTCGACGGCGGTCCGGCGGATGTCGTCGACCGGCTGCGGGAGGGATCGTCCTACTCGCCTGAGGTCTCGCCGCCGCTGTACTTCCTGCTCGCGTGGGCCGCGCACGCGGTCGCGCCGGTCGACGAGGCACTGCGCGCGCCCTCGGTCATCGCCTCGGTGGTCACGGTGTGGCTCGTCTTCGCGCTGGGCCGGCGGGTGGCGGGCCCCGGCCCTGGTCTGGTCGCCGCGGCGATCTGGACGTTCTCGCCGTTCGCGATCTTCTACGGCAGCGAGGCGCGGCCGTACGCGCTGCTCGCCGCGACGGTGGCCGGGGCGGTGCTGGCGCTGCTCGTGGCTCTCGAGCGCGGCGGGACGTGGCGGTGGGTGGTCGCCGGGGCGCTGGCCTCCGCGGCGGTCTACACGCATTACACCGGGGTCACCGTGATCATCGCCATCGCCGCCTGGGCGTTTGTCGCCCACCCGCCCGCGCGGCGCGCGATCGTCGCCACGTACGTCCTGGCGGCGGTCTCGTTCCTGCCGTGGGTCGGGGAGCTGCGGACCGACCCGCTGTACTCGTACGACAAGTTCGCCCCGAAGACCGTGGCCGACGTCCTCGAGGTGTTCGCCCGCGCGCTTCCCGGCCACCCGCTCATCCTCCTGAGGACGATCCCCGGTCTGCCGGCGCTGGGCCTCTTCGCCGTGGCGGCGGCGAGCGTCTGCGTGGCGGCGCTGTGGCGGCTCGGCCCGCGGCGCGCGGCGTGGGCGCGGCTCCTACGCGGCCCGAGCGGCGCGGTGCTCGTCGCGGCGCTGGCCACGCCGGTCTCGCTGGGGCTCTTCAGCCTGGCCGACCGGTACACCGTCTTCTTCCCGCGGAGTCTCACGCCATCCCTGCCGGCGGCGATCGTCATCCTGGCCGTCGCGGCGTGGTCGGTGCGCGCGGGCTGGTGGCGGGCGGTCGCGGTGAGCGCGCTGCTCGCGCCGCTGGTGTTCGGCGCGGTCCGCACCCTTGATCCCGACAACCGCCGCCCCGACTACGCGCGGATCGCGGCGTACCTCGACCGCGTGGCGAAGCCCGGCGACCTCGTCGTGCACTCGATGTTCGGGTTCAAGGGCACCGCGATCGACCAGGTGCTCGTGCGGTCCATGGACCATCCGCTCGCGCAGGAGTTCCTCGGCCTCGATGACGCGCGGATCTGGGAACGCGCCTCGCGGATCGCGCCGGGCAACCGTGTCTACCTCCTAGTGGTGCGTGAGGACCCGCTCGTGCGCGCACGGCCGCCGGCGAGCACGGGCCTCGTGGAGGTCGGTCGCGGCCCGACTGCGCCTGGATGGGGACCGGTCGACGTGCTCGTGTACGAACATCCCCGGCAGTGACCCGCCCCCGCATCGCCCTGGCCACCTGTCGCGCCCTGCCCGAGGGCGACCCCGACGACCGCCCGCTCCCCGAAGCGCTCCGGGCCGAGGGGCTCGATGCCGCCTGGGAGGTCTGGGACGACCCCTCGGTCGCCTGGGACGCGTTCGACCTCGTCCTTGTCCGCTCGCCGTGGGACTACACGGACCGGCGCGATGCCTTCGTGGCATGGGCTCAGGGAGTGCCGCGGATCGCCAACCCGGCCGACGTCTTGGCGTGGAACACCGACAAGCGCTACCTCGGCGAGTTGGCGCTGGCCGGGCTTCCCGTCGTGCCCACGCGCTTCATCGCCCCCGGCGAGCCCGTGGAGCCGGTGGTCATCGAGGGCGAGGTCGTGGTCAAGCCGACGGTCTCGGCGGGCGCGCGCGACACGGGTCGCTTCGCCGATCCCGTCGCGGCCGCCGAGCACGTCGCGGCGTTGCAGGACGCCGGCGCCGTGGCGATGGTCCAGCCGTACGTCCCCACCGTCGACGAAGAGGGCGAGACGGGGCTCGTCTATCTCGGCGGCGCCTTCTCGCACGCGTTCCGCAAGGCGCCGATCCTGACGGGCGAGGGTGTCGCGTCGCTCGTCGACCCCGTCGGCGGCCTGCCCGCGGCCGCGGCGATGTACGCAGGGGAGACGATCACCGCGCGGGAGGCGACGACCGCGCAGCGTGCCGTGGCCGACTGGGTGCTGCTCTACGTGCGCCAGCGATTCGGACCGCTGACGTATGCGCGGATCGACCTCGTCGAAGGGTCGGACGGCGAGCCGCTGCTCATGGAGGCCGAGCTCACGGAGCCGTCCCTGTACTTCGAGTATGGCGAGGGCGCGGTGGGGCGGCTGGCGCGGGCGGTGGCGGTGTCGCTGGACACCTGACCAAGAAGTTTGACCAGTCGGGACGGGCGTGGGAATGTGTGTGTCGTGCGTCACACGCTGGGTCTGCTTGCTGGGATCGTTGTGCTGCTCGCCCCTTCGGCCGTGCACGCCTCAGCACGGTCGGAGGCCGCGGCGTTCGCCGGGGCGGCGACGCGGACGTCGAACGAGATCCGCGGGCTCGCGCCGCAGACGCGTGTCGACATCGCGGCCTCCGACTTCGCTCGGTGCGGTCCGGCGGTGCCGAGGTTCGCGGCGCTCAATCCGTCCCCCGAGACGCTCGCCCGGTTCCAGGTCCTGGGCAACACGCTCGTGCGTCAGCTGGCGTTCGACCGCACGCTCGCGCCGCTCCAGCGCTTTGTCGGCGCCCTTGACGCCATCCGGACCACCGACCCCGCGCTGCGGTCGGCGCGGGCGGCGTGGCGGCGGTACGTCGCCGACCTTGAAATCGTGGTCGCCACGGCACTTCCCCCCGACGGGTGTACGCAGTTCGCGGCGTGGGTCGACGCTGGCGCGACTGCGCCGCTGTTCCCGCAGGTCGACTTGGGGCCCGCGGGGAAGGTCTTCGCCTCGGGCGCGGGAAGTCGCGGGAACGCCGTGATCCAGCGGGGCGCCGCGCGCCTCTCTCGGCTCGGACAGACGTCGCGCCGGGCCAAGCGCTTCACCGTCGAGGGCATGCTCGCCGAGCACCTGCGCATCTCGCAGAGCCTCGTGGCGTCGTACGCGCCTCCGGGCAGCGGGTGACCTGACGCCCGGTCGTTCGTCCAGGCTGTCTCAATTCGGCTCGGCCGCGGTCGAGCGAGCCCCGATACGCCGGATATGGGACTGTCACTGCCGCAGGGGGCCGTGGCGCTGCTCGCCGTGCTTGCCCCCTTCTCCGTCGTCGCCGGCGCCGACGCTGCCGCCGAGCAGCCGTACATCGTCGTCTACAAGACGCAGTCCAAAGCCGTCGGGCAGGAGACGACGAAGGACATCGTCGCGGACCGTGACACCGACATCGACCCGGAGCTCCGCTACGGCACCGCGGTCCAGGGATTCTCCGCGGACCTCACGAAGAGCGAGGTCAAGGACCTGAAGGCCGACCCGCGCGTGGCGGCCGTCGCCCCGGATCTCCCGGTGCAGGCAACCGGGCTCGTCTCCTTGGCTGGAGGCGACAGCGCGCCGTCGGGCATCCGCCGGGCCGGCGCGGCGACGACTACGCAGGTGCGCGAGGCGAGTCCGGTGAACGTCGCCGTCATCGACACGGGCATCGATCTCGACCACCCGGACCTCAACGCAGCGGCCGGCCGGGACTGCACCGGCAGCGGCACGACCGACGACGGCAACGGCCACGGCACGCACGTCGCGGGCACGATCGCCGCGAAGAACAACGGGACCGGGGTGACCGGCGTGGTGCCCGGCACGAAGGTGTGGGCCGTCCGCGTGCTCGGCAGCAACGGCTCGGGCTCGACCTCGGGCGTCATCTGCGGCATCGACTGGGTGACCTCCACGCGCAAGGACACGGTCACCACGAACGACATCAGCGTGGCGAACATGAGCCTCGGCGGCCGCGGCGCCGTTCCGGACGGCAACTGCGGGAAGACCAACGGCGATGTCATGCACCAGGCGATCTGCACGAGCGTCGCTGCGGGCGTGACGTACGTCGTCGCGGCCGGGAATGACGGCGCGGACCTGCAGAACTCCGCGCCGGCGTCGTATCCCGAGGTGCTCACGGTGAGCTCGGTCAGCGACAGCGACGGCCTCCCCGGCGGCACCGGTGGTTCGCTCTCGTGTATCGGCAACGGCGATGACACCGCGGCGAGCTACAGCAACTACGCGACGCGGGCGGCCGACGCCGCGCACCTGATCGCCGCGCCCGGCTCCTGCATCACGTCGACGTGGATGGGCGGCGGCTACCGGACGATCTCCGGGACGAGCATGGCGACGCCGCACGTCGCGGGCTTGGCCGCGCTGTGCATGGGCGACGGCGCGACCCGCGGGCCGTGCCTGGGCAAGGCGCCGGCGGAGGTCGTCTCGATCCTGCGCAAGGCGGCGGCGGATCAGTCGGCGGCCGCGCCGTCGAGCGGCTTCGCCGGCGATCCGACGCGCCCGGTCTCCGGCCGCACCTACGGCTACCTCGCGAGCACGCGGTTCAGCGCCACTTCGACGACCCCGACACCCCCGACGCCGCCCGTCGCGACCGCGCCGGTGAACACGGTCAAGCCGGCGATCTCCGGGACTGCTGTCGTGGGCCAGACCCTGACGGCGACGACGGGGACGTGGACGGGCGCCGCGCCGATCACGTACGCGCTGCAGTGGATGCGCTGCACGGCTGCGTCGGTCACGACGTGCGCCGTCGTCGCCGGGGCCACAAAGACGACCCTGGTGACGACCACCAACGACCAGAACCGCCAGCTGCGGATGCGGGTGACGGCAAAGAATGCGAAGGGCACGGTCGTCGTCTACTCCGAGCCGGTCGTCGTGGCTCCGAAGCCTGCGGCTCCGAGCGGCCCGCCGATCCCGAAGAGCACGCCGACGATCAGCGGCACGGTGGCCGCCGGCGCGACGCTGACGGCGAATCCGGGGACGTGGAACGGCGCGCTGCCGATGACGTTCACGTACTACTGGGCGTCGTGCGCCCCGGGGTCGAACGTCTGCTACTTCACGGGGGCGACGGGCCAGACGTTCACGCCCTCCAGCGCCCCCGCCGGGACGCGGTTCGTGTTCGTGGTGGTGGCGCGCAACAACCTCGGGGCCGCTGCGGCGCAGTCCGCAGTGACGGGGACGGCGAGCATGTCCGATGCGACGCCGTCGGTGGTGGGCCTGCCGGGGGGCGTGCGGCGCTGAGTCACGCGGGGGTGTTGCCGAAAACGGTCCGATCTCGACCGTTTCGGGCGACACCCCCTTCCGGAGCTGGCGTCGGTAGGCTCCGTGAATGGCACGGAGGCTCTTCACCATGCAGGTCGCGCTGATCCTGGCGCTCGTCGCGACGGCCCCCGCGCACGCCCAGGATGCGGCGGCGGCCCGGGTATTCGCCGGCGCGGCCTTCACATTCACCCAGGAGCTCTGGACCGACGCGCCGGCGATCTCCGCCCAGATCGACGCGCGCCGCTCGTCGTTGGAGCCCTGCGGGAAGATCGGCGAGGAGCTCGTATTCACGGCTGCCGGCAGCTCGAAGGCGCGATACGACCGGGCCTTTACGCTCTGGATGAGCGCGGGCCGGGCCGCTGCGCTCGCACCGACGGTCGGCGAGCACGAGCGCTTCGTCGCCGCCCTCGACGCCGTCTCGACCGCCGACGCGCGCCTGCGATCAGGCCGGGCGGCCTGGCGCAAGCACCTCGCGACGGTGCGGGCGTTCGCGGCGCTGCCGCAGGACCTCTGCGCGCGGCTTGCCACGTGGTTCCGCACCGGCGCGAAGGGCACGCCGCTTCCCGGGGTGGAGGTCGTCGACCTGGCGAGTTACTCCAGCTTCACCGGGTCGTTCCGCGGCGCGCTCGGACCGGCCTGCCACTGCAAGATCGACCGCGCGGAGGCCCGGATGCACGACCTCGGCATCCCGTCGCGCGACGCCCACCGGTTCACCGGCATGCCGGCGTACGCGGCGATCGAGGGGTCGGCGAAGCGGGCGATGGTGGCGGCGACGGGCCTGTCGCTTCCGCTGTGATGCGGCTGGCCGCCCGGCCCCGCCATCGCGGATTCACCACCCCGCCCTGCCGCTGACGACCAGGGTGTGACGGATTTCGGGCGAGATTGTCCCGGAATCCGTCACACCCCTGGGCGCGCCGGATCACAGCCCGCGGACACAAATCTGCTACCGTCTGACGCAGATTTTGTCCCCCCGTAACTGAACCTTCTTCCACAGGAGACGCCACATGGGCAAGACCATCGGCATCGACCTGGGCACCACGAACTCGTGCATGGCCGTCCTCGAAGGCGGCGAGCCCACGGTCATCGAGAACGCAGAGGGCGGGCGTACGACCCCGTCGGTCGTCGCGTTCGCACAGTCCGGCGAGCGCCTCGTCGGCACCGTCGCCAAGCGGCAGGCGGTCACCAACCCGCAGAACACGATCTTCTCCGTCAAGCGCTTCATGGGCCGCAAGGAGGCCGAGGTGCGCGAGGAGGAGTCGATCGTCCCGTACAAGGTCGTCAGCGGCGCCAACGGTGACGCGCGCATCGAGGCGGGCGACAAGGAGTACAGCCCGCCGGAGATCAGCGCGATGATCCTCGCGAAGCTCAAGGCCGACGCC
This sequence comes from Bifidobacterium breve, assembly GCA_945878865.1. GTDB lineage: Bacteria > Actinomycetota > Thermoleophilia > Solirubrobacterales > Solirubrobacteraceae > Svornostia. Next base: position 203,215 of record CAMCUD010000004.1, read on the forward strand.
GAGGCGTACCTCGGCGAGACGGTCGACAGCGCGGTCATCACCGTCCCCGCGTACTTCAACGACGACCAGCGTCAGGCGACGAAGGACGCCGGCAAGATCGCCGGCCTCGACGTCAAGCGCATCATCAACGAGCCGACCGCCGCCTCGCTGGCGTACGGCCTCGACAAGGAGTCCGACCAGACGATCCTCGTCTTCGACCTCGGCGGCGGCACGTTCGACGTGTCCGTCCTGGAGATCGGCGACGGCGTGTTCGAGGTCAAGTCGACCGCCGGTGACAACCACCTCGGTGGCGACAACTTCGACAAGGCGATCGTCGACTGGCTCGCCGGCGAGTTCAAGAAGGACCAGGGCATCGACCTCACGGCCGACCCGATGGCGCTCCAGCGGCTCTACGAGGCGGCCGAGAAGGCGAAGATCGAGCTGTCGACCGCGCAGGAGTCGCAGATCAACCTGCCGTTCATCACGGCGGACGCGACGGGCCCGAAGCACCTCGACACCCGCCTGACCCGCTCGAAGCTCACCGAGCTGACGAGCGATCTGCTCGATCGCGTGGTCGCCCCGGTGCGCCAGGCGATGGAGGACGCGAAGGACAAGGGCGCGGCCGAGATCGACCACATCGTCCTCGTCGGCGGCATGACCCGCATGCCGGCCGTCCAGGAGAAGGTCAAGGAGCTCACGGGCAAGGAGCCGCACCGCGGCGTCAACCCCGACGAGGTCGTGGCCGTCGGCGCCGCCATCCAGGCGGGCGTCCTGGCCGGCGACGTCAAGGACGTCCTCCTGCTCGACGTGACCCCGCTGACGCTGGGCATCGAGACCAAGGGCGGCGTCATGACGAAGCTCATCGAGCGCAACACGACGATCCCGACCCGCAAGAGCGAGATCTTCAGCACGGCAGAGGACAACCAGCCGTCGGTGGAGATCCACGTCCTGCAGGGCGAGCGCGAGATGGCGACGTACAACAAGTCGCTCGGCAAGTTCCAGCTGACGGGCATCCCGCCGGCGCCCCGCGGCATCCCGCAGATCGAGGTCGCGTTCGACATCGACGCGAACGGCATCCTCTCCGTGTCCGCGAAGGACCTGGGCACCGGCAAGGAGCAGAAGATCGAGATCAAGGCCGGCGGCGGCCTGAGCGACGACGAGATCAAGAAGATGGTCTCCGACGCCGAGGCGAACGCCGACGAGGACCGCAAGGCGCGCGAGCTGGCTGAGGCCCGGAACACCGCCGAGAACGCGGCGTACCAGGCCGAGAAGCAGCTCACGGACCTGGGCGAGGCCGTCGACGCCGAGTCGAAGACCGAGATCGAGGGCCTGATCAAGGAGGTCCGCGAGTCGGTCACCTCCGACGACGCGGCCGCGATCAACGCCAAGACCGAGGCGCTGCAGACCGCGTTCCACAAGGTCTCCGAGCGCATGTACGAGCAGGCCCAGGCGAACGCGCAGGCCGAGGCCGCCGCGGACAACGGGGCGAGCGCCAACGGCGCCGCTGACGCCGCGGACGAGGCCGAGGACGTCGTCGACGCCGAGGTCGTGGACGAGGGCCGCTAGCCATGCGGCCGTTCGATGAGACCGAGCGCGAGGAGGTCGCCGTCGAGGAGACGGCGGCCTCCGAGGCCGAGGTCGAGGCCATGACCGACGCGGAGGTCGTCGAGGAGGAGCAGGCCGCTGAGGCGGTCGAGGCCGATCTCGCGGATCTCCAGAAGAAGGCGGCCGAGCGCGACGAGTACCTCGCGCTGGCGCAGCGCACCCAGGCCGATTTCGAGAACTACCGCAAGCGCATGGCGCGGGACGTCGGCGTGGCGCGCGAGCGCGGCGTTGGCACCCTGGCGAAGGAGATCTTCCCGGCGCTGGACAGCCTCGCCCGCGCGGTCGAGGCCGCCGGTGACGACGGCAGCGATTTCGCCAACGGCGTGCGGCTCGTGCAGAGCGAGTTGACGGCGGCGCTGGGCCGTGCCGGCATCGAGCACTTCGACCCGAAGGGCGAGACGTTCGACCCCGAGCAGCACGAGGCCATCGCGCAGACGCCCGTCGAGGGCGCCGAGTCGGGCACGATCGTGGAGGTCTACCAGGCGGGCTACCGCCTGAACGACACGGTCCTGCGTCCCGCGAAGGTCGTCGTCGCAGCGTAGGTCAGGAGCGCGCGTGGCCACCCAGGACCCCTACAAGACCCTCGGCGTCGACAAGAAGGCGTCGGCGGACGAGATCAAGAAGGCGTACCGCAAGCTCGCGCGCCAGTACCACCCTGATCGCAACCCCGACGATCCCAAGGCCGAGGAGAAGTTCAAGGAGGTCCAGCACGCCTACGACATCGTGGGCGATCCGGACAAGCGCAAGGAGTACGACCGCGGCGGCCTCTTCGGCGCCTCCAACCCGTTCGGGGGCGGAGGCGGCGGTGGCGGCGGCTTCGGTGGCGCGGCGGGTGGCGCGGCCGGCGGGTTCGCCGACATCCTCAGCGATCTGTTCGGCGCGGGCCGCTCCGGCCCGGGTGGCGGCGGCGGTCGCGGCGGCGCGGCCGGCGGCGTGCGGGCCGAGCGCGGGCGTGACCTCGAGGCCGAGGTCTCCGTGACGTTCGAGCAGGCGGTCGACGGCGCGCAGGTCCAGCTGTCCGTGCCGACGTACTCGCGCTGCAACACCTGCGGCGGCACCGGCGCGAAGCCGGGCACGTCGCCGAAGGTCTGCCCGAAGTGCCAGGGCCGCGGCGTCGAGTCCCAGGGCCAGGGCCTCTTCTCCATCAGCCAGCCGTGCTCGCGCTGCGGCGGTGCCGGGACCGTCATCGAGCAGCCGTGCCCGACGTGCACCGGCTCCGGTCGCACGCGCACGGTGAAGAAGTACCGCGTGAACATCCCTGCGGGCGTCAAGGAGGGCAGCCGGGTCCGGCTCGCCGGCAAGGGCGAGCCCGGGCGCCAGGGCGGCCCGCCGGGCGACCTGTACGTCGTGGTCCACGTCGATGATTCCCCCGTGTTCGCGCGCAAGGGCGACAACGTCGAGGTCGAGGTGCCCCTCTCCGTCGTCGAGGCGCTGAATGGCGCCGAGGTCGAGGTGCCCACGCTCCACGGCCGGAAGAAGCTGCGCGTCCCGGCCGGCACGAAGCACGGCACGGTCCAGCGCCTGCGCGGCGAGGGCCCGCCCAAGCTCGGCGGGAAGGGCCAAGGGGACATCCACTACCGCTTCGTCATCGACGTCCCGAAGGAGCTGACGAAGGAGCAGCGCAAGGCCGTCGACGCGCTGAGCAAGGTCATGAACGGCGACCCGCGCGCGTCGTTGTTCGCGCACGAGAAGAAGGCGAGCTGATCGCGATGGCCACGCCCCGCCGCAGAACCACCACCCGCGTCGAGGTCTCGCACGACCGCGGCGTGTTCATGATCAGTGTCGCCGCCGAGCTGGCGGAGATGCATCCGCAGACCCTGCGCATGTACGAGCAGCGCGGGCTCATCGAGCCCAAGCGCTCGCCGAAGGGCACGCGGCTGTACTCGCAGGCCGACGTCGAGCGGCTGCGGCGCATCCAGCAGATGACCGCCGAGCTCGGCCTGAACCTCGCCGGGGTGGAGAAGGTCCTCGAGCTCGAGGAGCAGCTCGAGCGCACGCGCCGCAAGGTCGAGCAGCTCGAGCGCCGGCGCGACGAGCTGGAGGCCGAGGTCGCCGAGCTCGAGGCGCGCGCCCGCCAGGCCAAGGCGGACATCGTCCTCTACAAGGACGTCAAGAACGCGCTGCAGCCGCGGCGACCCGCCTGACGGTGTCGCGTCAGCTCAGCCGCTCGGCGAGTTCGACGATGATCCCCGCCGGCCCGCGCAGGTAGCAGAGGCGGAACATGTCCTCGTAGTTCTCGACCGTGCCGACGAGCTCTCCGCCGTGCGCGAGCGCGGCTTCGACGGCCACGTCGAGGTCGTCGACGGAGAACAGGACATGACGGATCCCGAGCGCGTGGGAAGGCGCCGCACCGTCGCCGGGCGGGCTCGGTGGCGTCTGAAAGCGCGTGAGCTCGAGTGCGACCGTGTCCCCGGGCGCGCGCAGGAACGCGAGGTCGCTGCGCACGCCCTGCAGGCCGGTGATGCGGTCGACGACCTCACCCTCGACGCTCGTCTGGCCGTCGAGCTCCAGCCCGATGGCGACGAAGAAGTCGATCGCGGCCGGGAGGTCGTCCACGACGACGCCGAGGTGTTCCATCCGGCGGATGCCCATGCCGCGAGCCTACCCGCGGCTGGCGGCTCAGAGTCGCTCGATCGCGCCAGGCCGCCGGACCATCTCGTGCCCGTCGGCGGTGCGCACGAGATAGCGCGGGTCGTCGTCCCCGTCTCCGGTGATCCGGCGGACAACCCGCCCGAGCACCGTCCCTTCGCGGGAACGCCAGCGGATCGCCTCGCCCTCGGCGAACTCGCTCGCGACCGGCCGCCGCCGCGGCCAGTGGTCCGCGGCGGGCTCTTCACGCGAGAAACGGGCGCCTCGCAGCGGCATCAGGTCGCGCTCACGCGCACGTTGGAGATCACGTGCCGGTTCGTCAGCCCGCCCGTCGCGGCGGTGAAGCCGAGCAGCACCTTCGACGGGACGGCGACCGCCTTCGTCACCGTCACGCCGCCGTCGACGACCGCGGTGATGGAGCTCGGCGTAATCGTCACCTTCACCGAACGCAGGGTGTTCTGCAGCGGGGTGAGCAGCGGCGTGCCCGACAGCCAGCTCAGCGTCTGCCACTGGCCGGCCGCCGCGCCGTCGCTGATGCCGACGAAGTTGCCGGTGGTCTGCGTGCCGTTGGCGTAGCTCGACAGCGCGACCGCAAGCCCGGGGATGCCGCCGAAGCCGAGCGATCCGCCGCCGCCGCCCAGTGAGCGGGCGGTGGCGCCGCGCGCCGGGTCGCCGAGCGCGAACGTCAGCCCGTCGGCGCCGGTGCCGTCGGAGATCGCGGCGTCGAACTGCACCGTCAGCCCGTCCTTGACGTCGAGCGCCGTCGGCCAGAACGCGCTGCCCTTCACCTCGTCGGAGGGCGGCGTGAGCTGGAGCTTGCCTGCGGTGATCGAGGACGAGCCGTTGAGCTGCCAGCCGCCCTGCGCCGGGTCAGGCACGGAGGACGGCGTGGGGTCGGGCGTCGGCGGCGGGGTGGTGACGCCGCCGACCACGCTGAGGTTGCGGATCACGTGGCGGTTCGTCAGCCCGCCGGTCGCGGCGGTGAAGCCGAGCAGCACGCGGTCGGTGCCCGTCGTGCTGTGCGAGACCGTCACGCCGTCGACGGCCGCGGTCACCGTGCCGCCGGCGATCGTCACCTTCACGTGGCGCGTGGTGTCCTGCAGGCGCGAGCCGAGCGGCGCGCTGCTCAGCCAGTTCAGCGTCTGCCACTTCCCGCTGACGGCGCCGTCGCTGATGCCGACGAAGTTGCCGGTGGTCTGCGTGCCGTTCGGGAAGCTCGCCAGCGCGACGGCGGTGCCGGGGATGCCGCCGAAGCCGAGCGATCCGCCGCCCCCGCCCAGCGAGGACGCCGTCGCGCCGCGCGCCGGGTCGCCGAGCGTCATGGTCAGGCCGTCCGCGCCGCTGCCGCCCTCGACCGACGCGTCGAACTCGACGGTCAGGCCGCCGCTCGTGTCGAGCGCCGTGGGCCAGAACGCGCTGCCCTTCTGATCCTCGGTCGCGGGCGTGAGCTGCAGTGCACCGCCGGTGACCGACGCCGAGCCGTTGAGCTTCCAGCCGCCGGCCGCCGGGTCCGGCACCGAGCTCGGCTTGGGCTTGGCGTTGAGCGCGAGCTTGATCGCCGCACCGCCGGCCGGCGTGACGACGAGGTCGCCGTCGATCGTGCCGCGCGTCAGCGTGAGGTCGGCCTGGGTGCCCGCGGGCAGCGCGAACGGCGCACCCGGCCCGGCGAGCTGCGCCCACCCGTCGCCGGGCAGCGCGACCGACGCGATCGTCGTCGCGGCGGTGCCGGTGTTCGCCACCCGCACGGTCACCTGGTCGTCGGTCTGCGCGACCTTCGCGAGCGTGACGTTCGCCACCGCGGCCTTCTCGAGGGCGAGGCGCAGCGCGCTGCCGCTCGACGGCGTGAGGACGAGGTCGCCGTCGACGGTTCCCCGCGTCAGCGTCAGGGTCGTCTCGCCGCCCGCGGCGACGGTGAACGGCGCGCTCGGGCCAGCGGTCTGCGCCCATCCGGCGCCGGGCAGCGCGACGCTCTGGATCGTGCCCGATGCGTCACCGGTGTTCGCGACCTTCACCGTCACCGAGGTGTCGGTCTGCGTCACCTTCGTCAGCGCGAGCTTCGGCGCGGCGACGACCCCGTAGGTGGGCACGAGTTCGCGGAAGTGCAGGTAGTCGTTGCGCGGGAGCTGCACGCGGATGTAGCGCGCGGTGCGGTTCAGCGTCACCGACGGCGTCGCGCCGACGCTGCTCGGCAGCTGGATCGCCGTCACCCCCGCCTGCGCGCGGGTGCCCGCGACGGTCGTCGACTCGAACGGACGGTCCGACGCGAAGATCCACGCCGAGCGCAGGCGGCTGCTGTAGCTGTCGGTGCGGTTGAAGATCTTCAGCCCGGTCAGCGCGCGGGAGCGGCCGAGGTCGACCTGCCACCACGGCTCGTTCTCGAGCTTCGTGTGGACGATCTGCGCGTTCGAGGAGCTGTCGCCGTCAAAGCCCTTCCACGACGGGTACTGCGACTGGTACTGCGAGCTCATGAGCGTCGTCGCGTTCGGCGTGCTGTCGGCGGCCGGGTCGATGCGCAGCGTCGCGGCCTTCGACGGGACCCCGGCGCTGTCGAGCAGGAAGAGCATGTACTGGCCGGCCGGGACGGTGTTCCCGTTGCCCGGGACGTCGACCGACACGCGGTCGCCGTCGACGCTGACGTCGAGCGGGACGTAGGTGCCGCCGAAGTCGTACTGATGCGTGGTGGCCGACAGGCGGACGAGCGAGGCGCGGCGGATCGACGCGGCCTGCGGCGAGCGGACCGTCAGGCGCTCACCCCACGAAGCGGAGGCCGGCGCGTCGGTGATCTGCGGGCGCGCGGCGAGTTCGCCGGAGCCGTCCTTCTTGAAGAGGTACGGCGGCGAGAAGTACGCGCCGTTGTACTCCTGCGCCGACCCGTTGATCGACGTGCCCGCCGACCACACCCGGCCGTCGGGCAGCAGCGCGCTGACCGAGTGGTACTGGCGCTGGCGGGGCGTGTTCTCCATCGAGGACCACTGGCCGGTCGCCGGCGACCACAGCTCGGTGCCGAGCACCGGGGTGCCGTACGTCTCGCTGCCGGACGAGTTGCCGCCGACGACCATCGCCGAGCCGTCGGGCAGCGTCACCGCGGTGCCGGTGATGTGCGGGTCCTTCGTCGAGCCCGTCGCCTTCGGGACGGGGCGGCCGCCGGTGCCGACGTCGAGCAGGTACGTCTCCTTCGACGTGCCCCCGGTGACGCCGAGCATCGTGTAGGGGCCGACCATCGTCGCCGTCATGCGCTTGCGGACCTGCAGCAGCGTGAGGTCATCGGCGCCGGTGAGCGTGCCGGTGCCGTTGATGTCGAGGACCTGGCGCGACGGCTTGCTGCTCGTGCGCAGGTCGGTGACGTTCTCGATGGTGAACCGGCCGTCGGGCATCCGCAGCGCGAGCGGGTACCAGTCGCCGCCGAAGTCGACGTTCAGCCGGCGGTTCTTGCCGGTCGCCGCATCGACGACGTCGGCGCCGGTGCCGCCGCGGCCTCCGAGCGCGAGGATGTCGCCGTTCTTCGTGATGCTGCCGCCCGGGTACCACCGGCCGTTGGACATCGTCGACCACGCGCCGAACGTCTTCGAATCAGGGTCGTAGATCTGCACGAGGTCGCTGTTCGTGCTGTCGTTGCCGCCGCCGGCGATGACGACCTTGCCGTCGGGCAGCGTCGTGATGAGCGGGCAGAACACGGACGCCGGCGCGAGGTTGGCGCTGCGCGCGACGACCCCCGTCTCCGGGTCGATGATGATCGCCTTGCCGTTCTTCGCGGCGATCGAGTGCGGCGTGCCCGGGTCGGCCTGGTCCCAGGCGACGATCTTGCCGTCCGGGGTGACCGCGGCCGAGATCGGGACGACGGGGTAGTTCTGCAGCAGGCTCCACCGCCCGGTCTGGCCCGGATCGGCGGCGAGCGCCGGCGAGGCGCCGGTGATCGAGGCAGCCGCAAGGGCCGCCAGAAGCAGGCGAGTGAGCACGCTGAAATTCCCCCGTGGTGGTCGGTCTCGTGGGCGGCGCGCGATGCTGGGACAGGGCGCGCGGCACCAGCGAGGCGGCGGACCATAGCGCCCATTGCACCGAAATACCAAGGACGCCCGCGGCGTTGCGGGCGCGGTGTCCAGATCGCGCTAGAAGAGGCGCGTGCGACCGGACAGCGTGACCGTCGCGCCCGCGGCGGCCAGGGTTCCGTACGACGGCAGCAGCGAGGAGGAGAGGAACCCGATCCCCACCGTGCACGACCCGCCGGGGCCGAGCGTCACGAGGTTCGTCACGGACCGGTTGCCGACGACCGTGCCGCACGTCGACGAGGTGATCCCGAACGCCGAGGTGTTGGCGCTCAGCGCGATCGCCGCGGGTGCGCCGGGCGCGGTGCCGGTATTGGTCACCGTCACGAACGACACGGCGCTCGACCGCCCGATCCGCGCGGAGAACGCGAGGCTGCCAGGTGAGACGGTAAACGCCGGCGCGCCCGCCGGCACGACCGGATCCAGCGCGAGGCGGAGCGGATCGCCCGCGGACGGTGTGAGCACGAGATCGCCGCCGGCGACGCCGCGCGCGAGCGTCAGCACCGCCGCGCCGCCGGCGGGGACGGAGAACGGCGCGCCCGGGCCGCTGACCTGCGACCACCCCGCGCCCGGCAGCGCGACGCGCTCGATCGCACCCGCCGCGGTGCCCGAGTTCGTGACCCGCACGGTGACCTCGGTGTCCGTCTGCCCCGTCTTCTGCACCGAGAACGACGGCACCGGCGCAGGCGGGGCCGGCGGCGCGGTGAGCGCGAGCTTCAGCGTCCCGCCGCCCGCGGTCCCGAGGACGAGGTCGCCGTCGACGGCGCCGCGCGCGAGCGTCAGCGTCGTCTGCCCGCCCGCGGCGATCGTGAAGGGGGCACCCGGCCCGGCGGTCTGCCGCCACCCGGCGCCCGGCAGGGTCACCGAGGTGACCGCCCCTTCGGCGTTCCCGCCGTTGGTGACCTGGACGACGGTCTCGCCGTCCGTCTCGCTGAGCTTGGTCACGGCGAGCTTCGCGCTCGGCGCTTCGGCGTAGCGCGGGACGACCTCCCGCAGGTGCAGGTAATCGGTGCGCGGCAGCTGCACGCGCAGGTACCGCGCGCTGCGGCTGATCGGCACCTCCACCGTCGCACCCGGGGAGTTCGTGATCTGCACGGCGGTGACACCGGGCTGCGCGCGGGTGGCGGCAAGGCCCGTTGAGGTGAACGGCTCGTCGGAGGCGAACACCCAGGCGCCGCGCAGGCGGGTGCCGTAGCGGTCGGTGCGGTTGTAGAGCGTGATGCGCTCGAGGTCGCGCGAGCGGCCGAGGTCGACCTGCCACCACGGCTCGGTCTGCAGGTCGGTGTGGCTGCCGTTCCACAGGCCGCCGATGTCGTTGCGGGTGTCGCCGTCGAACGCCTTCCACGGCTGGCCCCATGCGGAGACGTACATCGTGCTCTGCGTGGTGATCGGCGCGGGCGGCGTGTCGGCGGTGGGCGTCACCTCGATGGTCGGCGCCTTGGACGGGACGCCGTCCTGGTCGGTGAGGAAGAGCATGTACTGGCCGGCCGGGATCGCGTTGCCGTTCTCCGGGACGCGCAGCGCGAGCCGGTCGCCGTCGCGGCTGAACTCCAGCGGCACGTAGACCTGGTCGAACGCGTACTGGTGCGTCGTGGCGGCCAGCCGGATCAGAGCGACGCTGCGGATGCGCGCAGCGTCCGGCGACGTCACGCTGAAGCGCTCGCCCCAGGCGACCCGGGAGGGCGCGCCGGAGAGCGTCGGGCGCGCCGCCAGCGCACCGGAGCCGTCCTTCTTGAAGAGGTAGGGCGGCGAGAAGTACGCGCCGTTGTACTCGTTCTGCCCGCTGGCCGAGCTGCCCGCCGACCACACGCGCCCGTCGGGCAGCAGCGCCGCGACGGAGTGATAGAGGCGCCGCTTGGGCGAGTCCTCCAGCGGCGTCCATCGGCCGGTCGCCGGGGACCACAGCTCCGGCGTCATCACCGGGGTGCCGAGCGTCTCGCTGTCGCCGATGTTGCCGCCGATGACCATCGCGCTGCCGTCGGGCAGCGTCACCGAGGTGCCGGTCATGTGCGGGGAGCGCGTGGAGCCGGTCGGCCGGAACACCGGGGCGCCACTGGAGAGGTCGACGATGTATGCCGCCGTGGAGCTGCCGCCGGCGATCATGAGCGTCTGGAACGGCCCGATCGACGTGCTCGTCAGGCGGCGGCGGTTCTGCAGCAGCGTCGTGTCGCCGATCGACGAGAGCGTGCCCGCGCCGTTGATGTCGAGCCACCCACGGGTGGGCGTGTTGACCTGCGAGATGTTCTCCACGAGGAACCGGCCGTCGGGCGCGCGCAGCAGGTGCGGGTACCAGTCGGCGCCGAACTTCACGTTCAGCCGGCGCGAGAGACCCGTCGTCGCATCCACGACGTCAGCGCCGTCGCCCCCGCGGCCGCCGAGGGTGACGATGTTCGAGCGCGCGTCGATGTTCCCACCGCCGTACCAGCGACCGCGGGAGATCGAGCCCCACGCGCCGAAGGTCTTGGAGACGGGGTCGAACAGGACGCTCTTGTCGCTGTTGTACGTGTTGTTGCCGCCGCCCACGATCGCGACCTTCCCGTCGGGCAGCGTCGTGATGAGCGGGCAGAAGACGGAGGTCGGCGCGAGGTTCACGCTCCGCGCGATGACCCCGACGTTCGGATCGATGATCACGGCCTTGCCGTTGTTCGGAGAGATGCCGTGGGGCGGGTTCGGGTCGGCCTGATCCCAGGCGACGATCTTGCCGTCTGCGGTGACGGCCGCGGAGATCGGCGTGACCGGATAGGTCTGCAGGGGGCTCCAGCGGCCGGTGGAGGCCGGGTCGGCAGCCTGGGCAGGGGCAGCGAGGACGAACGCCGCCGCCAGGATGGACAGGATCATTCGAGCGGCCACGGGCGCCCGTGACCGTATCACCGGATCTCTGTCCGGCGAAGGAATCTCGTTCAGTTCCGGGGCGTGACCACGGCGAGCGTCCGTGTTCGTGTCAGCGACGCGGGTTTCCCGTCCGGCCCGACGACACGGAGCGTCATGGTGACCTTCACCCGCCGGGCGTCGCCCAGGCGGCCGCGCAGCGCGGCGCCGAGTGCGCCGGTTTGGCCCGGGCGAAGGACCAGCGAGCGGCGACCGAGCTCGATGGCGCGGGCGTTCGCCAGCCGCGCGCGGTACGACACGGAGACGCGGATGCGCGCGGTCGCCGTCAGCTGGCCCATCGACACGCGCTTCGTGCGCAGGTTGATGCCGGGCGCCTTCATGCCCACGTCGGCCGTGGTGGTCGTGCCGCTCGCCGGCGCGATGAGGGTGGCGCCGCGCAGGCGGGCGAGGGTCCTTGCCGGATCGGGCTTCGGCCTCGGGGTCGCCAGCGGCTGCGGCGTCGCGCGCTCGTCGGGCGCCGGCGGTGGTGGCGCCGGCGTGGTGGTCGTGGCGGGCGGCGGGACAGGCTGGCGCTCGGGCTCAGGTGTCGGGGCGGGGTCGGCCGGAGGCGGGGCGGTGTGCACCGTCCACGTCCGCGTGGCGGAGAGGCCGGTGTTCCCCGCGGCGTCATGGGCGCGCACCTCGAACGCGTGCGCGCCGTCGGCGAGCCCGGTCAGCGCGCGCGGGCTCGTGCACGACTCCCATGTCCCGCCGTCGAGCCGGCAGGTGAACGTGGCGTCCGGCTCGCTTGTGAACGACACCGAGCCGGACGCGGACGCCGTCGTGCCCGTCGGTCCGGCGTCGATCGTCGTCTCCGGCGCGGAGAGGTCGACGGTCCACGCGTGCGTCCCCGCGACGCTCTCGTTGCCGGCGTCGTCGGTGTGGCGAACGGCGAACGTGTGGGCGCCCTCGGCGAGCCCCGTGATGGCGAACGGGCTCGTGCACGCACCCCACGCTCCTGTGTCGACGCGGCAGCGGAAGGTGCCACCGGCCTCCGCGCCGGTGAACGCGATGCTCGCGCTCGTGGCGTTCGTCGGCGAGGACGGGCCGGACGCGACCGTCGGCGCATCGGGCGGCGTCGTGTCGACGAGGCCGCCGGTGACCATGAGGTCGCTGACCTCGTGCCGGTTCGTCATCGTGCCGGTCGCGGCGCTGAAGCCGAGCAGGACCCGGTCGGGAACGGAGACCGCGCGGGTGACGGTCCGCCCGTCGATCGTGGCGGTCAGCGTGCCGCCGGAGAGGACGACGCGGACACGGTGCGTCGTGTCCTGCAGCGGCGCGATCAGCGTGCTCGTCCCGAGCCAGTTCAGCGTCTGCCACGCCCCGGACTTCGGGCCGTCGGAGATGCCGACCGTGCTCTCGGGGTACGTCGAGAGGGTCACCGCGACTCCGGGGATCCCCCCGAAGCCGAGGGCGCCGCCGCCGGTGCCGATCGAGGACGGTGTCGCGCCATGCGACGGGTCGGCCAGGATCATCGCCATGCCGTCGGCGCCCGTGCCGCCTTCGACCGTGGCGTCGAACGCGATGGTCAGCTCGCGCGTGGTGTCGAGTGCCGTGGGCCAGAACGCGGTCCCCGTCTGCTCGGTGGCGTTCGGCGTGAGCCGCAGCGCGCGGCCGGCCACGGCGGCCGACCCGTTGAGCTGCCAGCCGCCCGCCGCCGCGTCGGGCACCGTGCTCGCCGCGCCGGCGGCCGGCGGGGTCCCGTCGAGGGAGAGCCGCAGCGCGGCGCTGCCGGCGGGGCGGACGACGAGGTCGCCGTCCGCAGTCCCGCGCGCGAGCGTGATCGTCGTCTCGGCGCCAGCCGCGACGGTGAACCCGGCGGTCGGGCCGGACCACCCCGCGCCGGGAAGGCTCACCGACGTCACGGCGCCATCGCCGGATCCCGCGTTGCGCACCTTCGCCACGACCGTCGTGTCGGTCTCCGAGACCCTCGTGAGGACGAGCTTCGGCGCGGGCGCGGCGCCGAACGACGGCGTGATCTCGTTGAACGTCAGGGCGCCGTGCCCGGGGCGCTGCACTCGCAGGTACCGCGCGGTGCGATGGAGGCCCACGGTCGCCGTGGCGCCGGGCGCGGCGCCGAGCTGGACGGCGGTGACGCCCTCCTGCGCGCGGGTGTCACTGACCGACGTCGAGGTGAACGGCTCGTCGGAGGCGAACACCCACGCCGATCCGAGCGCGCCCGCGCCGGCGATCGCCACGTCGGTGATCGCGCGGGACCGGCCCAGATCAAGCTGCCACCACGGATCGTCCTCGACCTCGGTCTTCGGGCCGGCCGACGCGCCGTCGCCGTCGTTGCCCTTCCAGGCCGCGGCGCCACCGTCCTGCGTGGACTGCATCGCGTTCGCGTACGGCGTGGCGTCGGCCGCCGGGTCGATGCGGACGATCGCGGCCTTCGACGGGACCCCGGCGCTGTCCAGCAGGAAGACCATGTAGGGCCCCGCCGGCACGGTGTTGCCGTTGTCGGGCACGGTGACCGACACCTCGTCGCCGGAGACGCTGACGTCCAGCGGGACGTACGTGCCGGCGAAGTCGTACTGATGCGTCGTGGCGGAGAGGCGCACGAGCGAGGCCTTGCGGATCGAGGCGGCCTGCGGCGAGCGGAACGTCATCGTCTCGCCCCACGCCGCGGCGTCGGGCGCGCCGGTGATCTGCGGTCGCGCGGCCAGCTCGCCCGAGCCGTCCTGCTTGTAGAGGTACGGCGGCGTGAAGTACGCGCCGTTGTACTCGTTGACGCCCGACCCGTTGATCGACGTACCCGCCGACCACACCCGGCCGTCGGGCAGCAGCGCGCTGACGGAGTGGTACTGGCGCTGGCGCGGCGAACTGGCCATCGACGACCACTGTCCCGTCGCCGGGGACCAGCGCTCGGTCGCGTACACGGCGGTCCCGTAGGTCTCGCTCCCGGTCGAGTTGCCGCCGACGACGAGCGCCGCGCCGTCAGGGAGCGTCACCGCGGTGCCGGTGATGTGCGGCGCCTTCGTCGAGCCCGTGGCGTGCGGCACGGGTCGGCCGTCGGCGCCCACGTCGAGCAGGTACGCCGCCTTCGAGGTCCCGCCGGTGATGCCGAGCATCGTGTACGGGCCGACCATCGTGGCCGTCATCCGCTTGCGCTCCTGCAGCAGCGTGAGATCGTCGGCGCCGGTCAGCGCGCCGGCGCCGGTGACGTCGAGGATCTGGCGCGACGGCGTGCCGCTGGTGCGCAGGTCCGTGACGTTCTCGATGGTGAAGCGGCCGTCCGGCATGCGGATCGCCATCGGGTACCAGTCGGCGCCGAAGTCCACGTCGAGCCGGCGGGTCTTCCCGGTCTCGGCGTCGACCACGTCTGCGCCCGAGCCGCCGCGGCCGCCGAGGGTGACGACGTCGCCCGTCTTGGTGATGTTGCCGCCGCCGTACCATCGGCCGACGGACATCCGCGACCAGGCGCCGAACATCTTCGTCTTCGGGTCGTAGACCTGCACGAGGTCGCTGTCGGTGCTGTCGTTGCCGCCGCCCGCGATGACGACCTTGCCGTCGGGCAGCGTCGTGATGAGCGGGCAGAAGACCGAGGCCGGGGCGAGGTTGGCGCTGCGCACGATCGCCCCGGTCTTGGGGTCGAGGATCATCGCCTTGCCGTTGTTCGGCGCCAGCGAGTGCGGCAGGCCCGGGTCGGCCTGATCCCACGCGACGATCTTCCCGTCTGTCGTCACGGCGGCCGAGATCGGGACGACGGGGTACTCCTGCACGGCGCTCCAGCGCCCGGTCTGCCCCGGGTCGGCGGCCGCCGGCGCAGCCCACGCCACGACCATCGACATGGTCAGGCCAAGATGCCGTAATGCGCGGGAGGTGATCAACGGGAGGGTGGAGTGGAGGCGCCCGGCGGGGTGCCGAGCGGTGCGCCGCGAGCCGTCCGCAGGGGATATGGCGGGCCGGGGCAGAGCACCAACACCCAGAAAGATAGCGGCGCAATGCACTTCTTCCAACCTGAATGAGGTTCAGTGTCCAAAGCGGCTGGACCGTGAGGGGTTGAGAAGAAAATCTCAGTCAGCTACACTGAGATCCATATGCAGGCCGACCGCTTCACCATCAAGTCCCAGGAGGCCCTGCAGGCCGCGATCGGCCTTGCCGCCTCCCGCAACCAGCCGCAGGTGCTCCCCGAGCATCTGCTCACCGTCCTCCTCGAGCAGGACGACTCGCTCGTTCCCAGCCTTCTGCGGAAGGTGGGCGTCAACACGGGCGCGCTCCGCGGCGAGGTCAACGCCGCGCTCGACGCGCTGCCCACGCTCGGCTCCGCCGCCGAGCCCACCACCGCGCCCGAGCTCATGCAGGTCCTGCGGGCCGCCGAGCACGAGATGCGCGAGCTCAAGGACGAGTTCATCTCCACCGAGCACCTCCTCATCTCGCTGGCGGGCCACAACTCCAAGGCCGGCGATGCGCTGCGCGCCGCGGGCGCCCGCAAGGACGCGCTCCTCGAGGCGCTCGGCGAGCTGCGCGGAAGCCACCGCGTGACCGACCAGAACCCCGAAGAGAAGGTCGGCGCCCTGGAGAAGTACGGGCGCGACCTCACCGAGGCCGCCGAGCAGGGCCAGCTCGACCCCGTCATCGGCCGCGACGACGAGATCCGCCGGGTCATCCAGGTCCTCTCGCGCCGGCGCAAGAACAACCCCGTCCTCATCGGTGAGCCGGGCGTCGGCAAGACGGCGATCGTCGAGGGCCTCGCCCAGCGCATCGTCGACGGCGACGTCCCCGAGTCCCTGCGCGACCGGCGCGTCGTCTCGCTCGACATCGGCTCGCTGCTCGCCGGCTCGAAGTACCGCGGCGAGTTCGAGGAGCGCATGAAGGCCGTGCTCCAGGACATCAAGGACGCCGGCGGCCAGGTCGTCCTCTTCATGGACGAGCTGCACACCATTGTTGGCGCGGGCGCCGCCGAGGGCGCCGTCGACGCCGCGAACCTCCTCAAGCCGATGCTCGCCCGCGGCGAGCTGCGGGCCGTCGGCGCCACGACGCTCGACGAGTACCGCAAGCACATCGAGAAGGACGCCGCGCTCGAGCGCCGCTTCCAGCCGGTGATGGTCGGCGAGCCGACCGTCGAGGACACCATCGCGATCCTCCGCGGCCTCAAGGAGAAGTACGAGGTCCACCACGGCGTGCGCATCCAGGACACCGCGGTCATCGCCGCGGCGACGCTGTCGCACCGCTACATCGCCGACCGCTTCCTCCCCGACAAGGCGATCGACCTCGTCGACGAGGCCGCGTCGCGGTTGCGCATCGAGATCGACTCGCTGCCCGAGGAGATCGACGAGCTCGACCGCCGCGTCATGCAGCTCGAGATCGAGCTGACCTCGCTCGAGCAGGAGACCGACGACGCGTCGGTTGCCCGCCGCGAGGCGCTCGAGCGCGAGCTCGCCGACGTCCGTGAGAAGTCGTCGGAGATGAAGCTCCAGTGGCAGGCCGAGAAGGACAAGATCACGGCCGTCAGTGCCACGAAGGAGAAGATCGAGGCGGCGCACCGCGAGCTCGAGCACGCCCAGCGCACCGCCGACCTCCAGCGCGCGGCCGAGCTGCGCCACGGCCGGATCCCGGAGCTCGAGCGCGAGCTCGCGGCCGCCGAGGAGGCCGCCGACGGCAACGACGGGTTCCTCCAGGAGGAGGTCACCAGCGAGGACATCGCCGAGGTCGTGGCCCGCTGGACGAACATCCCCGTGAGCCGGCTCATGGAGGGCGAGATCGAGAAGCTCGTCCACATGGAGGAGCGGCTGCACCAGCGCGTCATCGGGCAGGAGGAGGCCGTCGAGGCGGTCTCGAACGCCCTGCGCCGGTCGCGGTCGGGCCTCGCCGACCCAGACAGACCGATCGGTTCGTTCCTCTTCCTCGGGCCCACAGGCGTCGGCAAGACCGAGCTTGCCCGGGCGCTCGCGGAGTTCATGTTCGACAGCGCCGACGCGATGGTCCGCATCGACATGTCGGAGTACATGGAGAAGCACGCCGTCTCGCGGCTCGTGGGCGCGCCTCCCGGCTACGTCGGCTACGACGAGGGCGGCCAGCTCACCGAGGCGGTGCGCCGCCGTCCCTACTCCGTCGTGCTGCTCGACGAGATCGAGAAGGCCCACCCGGACGTCTTCAACATCCTGCTCCAGCTCCTCGACGACGGGCGGCTGACCGACGGCCAGGGCCGCACGGTCGACTTCCGCAACGTCGTGGTGATCATGACCTCGAACATTCCGGGAGGCCGGATCGGGGCGGAGGCGCACTTCAAGCCCGAGTTCATCAACCGCCTCGACGACATCGTGGAGTTCGCCGCGCTGTCCCGCGAGCAGATCGGCGAGGTCGTGGACCTCCAGGTCGAGCGGCTCATCCAGCGGGTCCGCGAGCGCGGGATCGAGGTCGAGCTCACCGACGAGGCGCGCACGCTCCTCGGCAACCTGGGCTACGACCCGACGTACGGCGCCCGGCCGCTCAAGCGGGTCATCCAGAAGCAGCTCGTCGACAAGCTGGCGCTGGCGATCCTCCAGGGCGAGTTCGTCGAGGGCGACACGGTCCGCGCGGACGCCGCCGAGGGCGAGATCGTCCTCGAGAAGGCGGTCGCGGCGGCCGCGGTCGCCTAGCAGGACGGGCTCAAGCACACCGCGGCGCGGGCGACGACTGTGACATGTCGCCCCGCGTCCGGTGGATCGCCGCGCTGGCCGCCGTCGCGGCGTGCGCGGTGCTGCCTGCGAGCGCGGGGGCGCGCGGCCTTTCCCTCTACTACTCCATCGCCGGTGAGGGCATGTTCGGCCTCGACGTGGCCAATCCGCAGGTGCCCTGGCAGGCCGTCAACTGGACGGCGAGCAACCCGAACGGGATGGTGCTCGTGCCGCTCGTGGAGCGCAAGGGCACGCCGGAGGCCCGCTGGCGTCGGTATCTCTATTTCGTCACGTATCCGGGGGTCTTCTCGCGCGAGCTCGACCCCAGCCGGCTGAGCCGGGCCGGGCAGCCGCCGCTCTCGCGGGTGAAGTTCCGCATCGAGCAGGGCTACGCCTGGCAGCCACTGGGGCTCTCGTCGCGCGACGGGTGGGTGTACTACGTCGATGACGGGCTGAGGAAGCTGGGGCGCATCCGGGCGGGGACGGCATGGCGGACCCCGCAGCTGCTCGCCCTGACGCCGTCGCTCCCCTTCCAGACCGCGGTCGCGCCGCGCGCCGTGTACTGGACGAACCAGACCGGCGGCATCTCCCGTTCGAACCTCGA
Organism: Bifidobacterium breve; assembly: GCA_945878865.1. GTDB lineage: Bacteria > Actinomycetota > Thermoleophilia > Solirubrobacterales > Solirubrobacteraceae > Svornostia. The sequence goes on from CAMCUD010000004.1 coordinate 221,502, forward strand.
CGGCAGCGGTGTCGTCGGCACCTTCATCGACCAGCCTGGGGCGCGCGCCGGCCTCGTGGTCGCCGACGACCACCTGTACTGGGCGGACCGCAAACAGGGCGCCATCGGCCGCGCGGCGCTCGACGGCACCGGCCAGGACCCGGCGTGGGTGTCGGTCGGCTGCACGCCGTGGGGGCTCACCTACCTCAACGGCTGGATGTACTGGACGTGTCCGGGCACCGGGCAGATCGGCCGGGTCCGCCTGGACGGCCAGGGTGCCGACCCGGGCTGGTTCTCCTCAGCGCCGAACGATCCGCAACTGCTCGCGGTCGTGGCTCCGCCGCTGGCGCCCGGCCGGCTCCACGCGAAGGCGACGGGCCGCACCGAGGTGCAGCTGCGGTGGACCCAGCCCGACCCGGTCAAGCGCTGGCGGGTGCGTCGCCGGGCTGCGGCAGGTGGTGCCTGGACGGTCCTGGCCAGGAGCGCGCGCACGACGAGCTTCACCGACTCGACGGCCGCGCCGGCCACGGCCTACCGCTACAGCGTCGAGGCGGTCGGGCCGGGCGGATGGTCGACGCCCAGGACGGCGAAGGCCACGACGCCGGGCCCGCCGGATCCCACGCCGCCGTCGCCTTCTCCGACCCCGACCCCGACCCCGACGCCTTCGCCGAGCCCGAGCCCGAGCCCGAGCCCGACGCCTTCGCCGAGCCCGAGCCCGTCGCCCAGTCCCACGCCGACCCCGAGCCCGTCGCCCGCGCCCAGCCCAGCCCCGACGCCCGGCCTGGCCCTCACCCAGCTTTGGCTGTCGCACGGGCGCTTCGCACCGGGCCGCAGGAACACGGCGATCACCGCGATCCACCGCGGAACGACGATCCGGCTGAAGGTCTCCGAGGCGGCGGAGATCCAGGTCTCCCTGCGCAAGGCGAGCCCGTTCACGCCCGAGCCGGGCTGGCTGCCGCGCCCGGTCCTCAGTCGTGACGTCCCGAAGGGCACGAACGCCATCCCGTTCTCGGGCCGGCTCAACGGTTCCCCGCTGAGCCGCGGCCGCTGGCGGATGTGGGTCACGGCGACGGCGAACGGCACGACCACGCCGGCGCGGTCGGTCGCGTTCACCATCACCCGCTGATCACGACGGCACGGTGTACGACCGCGCGACGTCCGGCGAGGACGTCGTGCGGAACCACAGCCACGTGATCGTCCGGCCCGTCCACGACGGGTCGGCGACGAACGCGCCGCCCTCGTCGAAGGACTGCACGCCCAGGCCGGGGGCGAAGACGCGCATCGTGGTGCGGTCGCCGGTGCCCGACGGACGGTCGACCCACGCGACGGCGCCGAAGTCACTGAGCGTGAGCTCGACGGCGTCGGAGTTCTGGACGAGGTTCGTCCGCTGGGTGAGCAGGAGCGCCCGCGACGAGAACGCGTAGACGTGGACGACCTGCACGCGGTTCCTCGGGCAGGTCCACGTCATGTGGTCGTTCCACGCCATGACGACGTCGCCGCGCGAGAGGCGGGGCGCGCAGGCGCCACCGATGCGCGTGCGCTGCGCCGGGCCGGGGGCGCAGAAGTACATCGCCTGCCCGACCACGCGCACGAGGCCGAAGTCTCCCGCGGCGACATAGCCACCGCCCCGGGGAAAGCACGTCGCTGCGCGCTGCAGCTGCGCGGGAAGGGCCCCCGAGCGGACGGGCAGGCCGGCGGGCGTCCACCGGATCCGGTCGCCGCGGACCGCGACCCGGCCGGGGCGCTCCGACCGCGTCCTGGCCGCGTCGAGATCCGTGATGTGCCGGCCCCGGAACACCCGCAGGACCTCGAAGCCGGCCTGCTCGGCCCAGACGAGGTCGCCTGCGCGCGTCAGGCCGACCTCTCGCGGCCGCGGGCGGTACTGCAGCTCCGCCGGGGCCTCGGAGACCTTGCGCCGCGTGAAGTCCACCACCGCGAGGCTCCAGCTGGCCGGCAGCTGCGCCCCGTCGCTCCGTGCGGCGTCGTAGCCGCTCGCGATCACCGCGCGCCGCCCGGTCGTCAACAGCACGCTGGCGCGCTCGGCGTTGTCGCTCAGCAGGATCGCGCGGGCCTCGCCGCGGCACACGTGCAGCAGGCGCTCGTCTCCGCGCCGCTCGGCGGTCACCTGGATCGCGCCCTTGGCGGCGACGCGCTTCGCGTTCGCGGGGCCGCAGCGTGCCTGGGCCTGGGCGGGCAGCGCGAGGGTGAGGGCGAAGAGCAGGAGGCAGGCGAATCGCGGCATGGTCAGGAAACGGCGGACGTGCCGACGAGTTACGCGGCCCGGTCACCCGGTCGTCCACGGCCAGGAGGACGCCGCCATCTGGGCCCGGGTGTCCTCGAAGTGCGTGGTGAGGCCGTCGATCACCTCGGCAGGGCAGACGCCGCATGACGTCCACGCGCAGTTCTCACACCGGAACCTCGCCTCGTACCAGTCGTCGTCGGGCATGCCGAGGAGGGCGTCGACCACGACGAAGGGGCGCAAGCACACGGGGCAGGTGGCCAGCTCGGGGGGCTCCACGCCCTCTCAAGCGCCGAGCGACCGCCGCCATGACGACATCGGCGAGCGCCTACGCGCCAAGGCGTGTCGCGAGCTGGGCGCGGCTGCGGATGTCGAGCTTGCGATACGTGCTGGAGAGGTGCATCTCGACCGTCTTCTGGGTGACGAACAGCGACTGGGCGATCTCGCGGTTGCTCGCGCCCTCGGCGGCGAGGCGTGCGACGCGGGTCTCGCTTGCCGTGAGCAGGCTCGCGCCGCCCCCATCGCGGCGCCGCGGCCGGCCACCAGACGCGGCGAGCTCGTCGAGGGCGGCGTCGACCGTGGCGCCCGCCCCGGAGGCCGTGGCGAGGTCGACGGCCTCGTGGAGCAGTGCCCGCGCCTCGGTGCGCTGCCCGGCGACCCGGCGGGCGCGGCCGGCGGCCAGCAGCGCCTTTGCGTGGGTGAGTGGCACGGCTGAGCCTTCGGCGAGGGCGACGGCTTCGTCGATGAGGGCTTGGTGGTCCTGTGCGGAGGCGACCTCCGCCGCGCAGAGGAGGGCGTCGGCCAGCCCGCCCGGGACGCCGACGCGCCGGGCGGCGTCCACCTCCTCGGCGGCGAGCGCCGCCGCGCGCGCATCCTCACCGAGCGCGGCTGCGGCCCGCACTGCGACCGGCCGCCATGGGACGAACCCGCCGCCGTCGAACTCGGCGTCCGCGAGGCGGCGCCCGAGCGCCTCGGCTTGGCTGAGCGCTCCGGTGTGGTCGCGCGAGCGCAGCCGCAGCAGCGCGTGGGCGTACTCGACGGTCGCGTCGACCGACAGCGCCTCGCGTTCGCGGTGCTCCTCGGTGAGCGCGGCCATGGCCTGGCCGGCCTCGGTGACCCGGCCCTGCTCGAGGAGGATCTGCACCAGGAACTGCGTGCATGCGGCGGCGCCGAACCGCCAGCTCGGGTACTCGGAAAGACCCAGCGACTCGAGGGCGTCCGCCTCGCCGTTGCGCAGATCCCCCTGGCGCAGTCGCACTCCGGCGCGCAGGCACAGCGCCAGCCCGAGGACCGAGACCGAGCCCGTGCGCCGCCCGAGCTCCACGCCCCGGTCTGCCACGTCGTGCGCCTGGTCGAAGCGCTCGCTGAGGATCAGCGCCCACACGCCGTAGCCCCACTGCGGGCCGGTCGACAGGTCGAATACGCCCTCGAGCGCGCCCGCGGCGGGCCCGATGACGGCCGCGACCTCCGTCGCGGGGCGTCCCCGGACGGCCAGTTCGATGGCGTGGGTGGCGGCGAGCAGCGGCCACGTCGGGTCGTCCTCGGCCGCGCCGGTCGGGTCGATGCGCACGGCTTCGTCATGGCGGTACGCCAGCGCTTCGGGCGAGCTCGCGAAGAGCGCCGCGGCGTGCAGCGCGGACCGCAACGCCGGCGAAGGCGCGCCCGGCTGGTCGCGGAGAACCTCACGCAGGACCGCCATGCCGCGCGACGTCTGACCGGCCATCGAGAGGGCTCCGGCGTAATGCAGCGAGATCTCGGTCCTGGCCTCCGGCCCCTCGGCCAGGTCGATCGCCTCGGCGTAGGTCGGCAGGGCGGCCGGGTCCCCCGCCGACGACTCCGCGCGCGCGAGCGCGGCGACGAGCGCGGGGCGCGGGGTCCCGGCGGCCGGAGGCTCCTGCAGCGCGCGGCGCAGGTAGCGCACGGCGGTCTCGGGAGCGCCGAGGACGAATGCCCGCTCCGCCGCGTCTGCCAGCGCCTGGGCGGCCCACGCTTCGCCGGCGACGGGCGCGGCGGCCAGGTGTGCAGCAAGCGCCTCGCTGCTGGACGTGCCCTGGGCCCGCAGCGTCTGGGCGGCCCGCAGGTGCGCGGCCTGCCGCTCGACCGGCGACAACAGGCGGTAGACCGAGGTGCGGACAAGGGGATGGACGAACCGCAGCCCCGGCGCGTCGTCGTCGAGGAATCCGAGCCGCAGCAGCGCGTCGGTGCCCGCGGCGGCGTCGTGCTCGTCGAGACCCGCGAACGCGACGGCCTCAGCCGGGTCCACGCCGTCGCCGAGGATCGAGACGGCTTGGGCGACGCCCATCGCTCCCGGGGGCGCCGTCTCCAGCGCCCGTCGCACCCGGTGCCCGATGGAACGGGACCCGAGCATGCGCAGGTCCTCGGCGCGTGCGGTCTGCGCCTGCAGCCCGCCGCGCTGGGCCTCGGCGATGAGGGCGCGCAGCAGGAGTGGATTCCCGGACGTCAGCTCGTGGCAGACCGGGCCGAGACGCGCACTCGCATCGCCCCACGTCTGGCGCAGGTACTGCGCGGTGGCCTCGGGTGACAGCCGGTCGACCGGCAGGTGGCGGCACAGCGGGTCGTCGAGCATGTCGGCCAGGGCCGGCCGCCCGTCGATCTCCTGGGCGGGACGGGTGGCGATGAGCTCGACGATGCGCAGGCCGTCCACCCGGTGGCCGAGGAAGCGCAGGAAGCGCAGGGACAGCTCGTCGGCACGGTGCGCATCGTCGACGGCCAGGACCAGCGGACCGAGCGCGTCCGCGAGATTCGCGCACAGCCAGTACAGGCCCTGTTGGCGGCCGAACCCGGCGTCCTCCGGGCTCGAGGGGGTGGGCTGACCGGCATCCAGTCCGAACACCGGGCGCGCCAGCGCAGCCGGGCCGGCCCAGAGGGCGTCGGCGTCGGCGACGGCGCGCAACGCCGGTTCGAGCAGCTGCCGTACGACCCCGTAGGGGTAGTCCTGCTCGAGCTCGTCCCCGCGCGCTCGCAGGACCGTGAAGTCCGCGGACGCCCGGTCGGTGAGGCGCCCCATGAGCACCGTCTTGCCGACGCCGGCCTCGCCGACGACCAGGACGGTGGTGCCCGCCCCGTCGAGCGCTGCCGTCAGTGCGCCGGCGAGCACGCGCTCCTGCTCCTCGCGCTCGAGGAGCGTTCCCGCCCCCGAGACGCCGGTGCTGTCTGCCGCGTGCGAGTCCATCGTGGTCCCGGCACCCTATGGCGACCCCAGGGTCAGGACCAGGGTGAAATCCCGGGTCGGCTCCCGTGGGCGGGGATCTCGAGGCGGCGGAGCATGCGCGTCATGACCTCCACGATCACCTCCACCACCCGCGAGACCACGCTGCTGCGCGCCGCCGCCGCCGGTGATCCGCATGCCTCAGGGCTGCTGTACCAACGGCACTGGCCGGCGCT